>CAURNW010000014.1:0-125717 GCA_963526305.1 uncultured Chryseobacterium sp.
AATAATTTCAGAAATTCAGCATTATTTAACATTAAACAAAATTATTAATTTTTATCTTTCTCCCCAAGTTTTGAGACTGAGCCAGTATTACCCAGTATTACACTATTCTAGTGAGTTGTTTCACCTAACCATTGAATTGTTATAATAATACGATTGATCTATTGTTACATTGACAAGATTGATCCACTATTACATTAACAAGATTAATTCATTGTTACATTAATAGGATTGATCCATTGTTATACTATTATTACACTATTCTAGTAAGTTGTTCCACCCACCCATTGATTGTTACATTAATATGATTGATCCATTATTACACTGTATCAGAATTTTACCATAATCCAAATTTGACAAAATAAAAAATCTCACACATTTGTATGAGATTTTTATAAGCTTATCTATATATACCACATGCTACAAAAATCGTGCTAAAAGTTATTTTTTTCAAAAAAAAATTCCTAAATTCGTAGAATACGTTATGTTAAATCACAGTAGATATGCTAAAACAACATTTACAGCTTAAATTAGGACAGAAACTTGCTCCGCAGCAAATCCAACTGATGAAACTCATCCAGCTTCATACTTTAGAGTTTGAGGAAGAACTGGAAAGAGAATTAGAAGAGAATCCCGCACTTGAAGTTGCCAAGGAAGAACCAAAAGAAGATGAATATTCATCCTTGGAAGAATCCTATGAAACAGAGGGTACAGAAAGCATTGAAACTGATTTCGATGTGAATGATTATATTTATGATGATGAGCCGAATTACAAAACTGCATCCAGCAATTATTCTGCAGATGACGAGGATTTTGATAATGAAAGCCTGTTAACTGAAGGACAGTCATTATATGACTATCTTATGGAGCAGATTAATCTGATTAACATCAGTCAGGATGATTTAAAGATTGCAGAATATATTATAGGTAATTTAGATACTGATGGATATCTGAGACGTGAAGTAAAGTCTATTGTTGATGATCTGGCATTTTCTCAGGGAATTTATACAACCGTTGAAAAGGTAGAAGATATTCTTGAAAATTATATTCAGAAACTAGATCCTTCAGGAGTAGGTGCAAGAGGTTTGCAGGAATGCCTTCTTTTGCAGATAGAAAAAAAGGTAAGTTCTGACAAAGCACTTTCGTTAGCTGCTAATATACTCAGATTTCAGTTTGATGCACTTACGAATAAGCATTATAACAAAATCATTCAGAAATACGATATTGAAGAGGAAGATCTGAAGGATGCTCTGGAAGAAATTGCAAAACTTTCTCCTAAAGTTGGAGGTAATTTTGATACGCAGACGATTACTATTAATCAGGAAATTATTCCGGATTTTGTAATTTCAGTAAAAGATGGAGTAGTTATTCCAATGCTGAACAGCAAAAATGCTCCTACTTTAAGAGTTTCAGAAGAGTATAAGGATATTTTAACGACGTATTCTCATGATAAAAATTCATCTGAACACAAACAGGCCGCCTTATTCATTAAGCAAAAACTAGATGCTGCCAAATGGTATATTGATGCGATTAACCAGCGCCAGAATACCTTGTTACAGACCATTAATGCGATTGTCAAATTTCAGCATAATTACTTTATAACAGGAGACGAGAAATCACTCAGACCAATGATCCTTAAAGACATTGCCGATATAACAGGTTTTGATATCTCAACTATTTCCAGAGTTGTAAAAAGTAAATATGCAGATACACCTAACGGAATACTTTATCTGAAAGATCTGTTTTCAGACAGTCTGACAAACGATGACGGCGAGGAAGTTTCTACAAAAGAAATTAAAATGCACCTTCAGGAAGTGATCAGCAGGGAGAATAAGAGAAAACCGCTCACTGACGATGCTTTGGTTGTTATGCTGAAAGAACAGGGATACAATATTGCGCGTAGAACAATTGCCAAATATAGGGAACAGCTCAATATTCCGGTAGCTAGATTACGGAAAGAATTATAAAATAAAAAAGCATTTCAGAAGTGAAATGCTTTTTTTATGTAAAATTTTAAGAAATTTATTTTTCCTGAGAGTCTATTTCTTTGAGCTGCGTTAGGTTTTTGTCAAGTCTTTTGATGAGAATTCCATATACAAGCCTATAGTATATCCAAATTAGAACAACACAAAGAACAGTGCTGATAATGAAACTGACAATGAATGCCACGATGGAGGAATTCTCAAGAGCTGTATCCTGTTTCTGAATAGCATAAATTCCGAAAATTATAAGGACGGAGGTACATGCAATAACTATTAAGATGTTAACCAGTATAAATGCATTAACTGTTTTCTTAAATCTGATAATTCTTGATATAAATTTCTTTAAATCTTCTTCTACTTTTATTTTTCTGTAATTTTTATAAAATTTTATAACAAAATAACCGGTAACAAACAGGGTGAATATCTTTATAATCAAATAAATGTTATCAAAAATATCCTGCAGCTGATCGTTTTTCTCAATGCCCAGCTTTTGCAGAGAAGTGAGGAAAGTGTTCGATTCTTTATTCTGTGTGATATAAAATAATCCGAAAGCTGTAAAAAGAATGAATTCAATGACACTGATCCAAAATATATATTTCACATAATTGCGTGATTTTTTATTCAACATCTGAAGAATTTCATCGTTGTCATATTTGTGCTGAACAGGCTGTTCCTGCCAGGTTTTCTTAAAGCTATCTAAATCAAATTCAGGCATTCTTTTCCATTTTTTCTTTAAGGACTTTCTTTAGTCGGTTCATCTTTACACGAGCGTTTACTTCGGTAATACCTAAGTTTTCAGCGATATCCCGATAAGGAAGATCATCCAGATACATCATTACAATTGCCCGTTCTACATTGGGAAGTGTTTTAATGACTGTATACAGTAGAGAGATCTGCTGCTGTTTATCATCTTCATCTTCTATAAAGTCTCTTTGATTGATATCAAGTTCGTTGGTCGGTAAACTTTTACTTTTCTTTCTGAAAAGCGTAATTGCCGTATTGAGAGCTACACGATACATCCAGGTAGATATTTTTGAATTTCCTTTAAAAGAATCATAGCTTCTCCACAACTGCAAAACAATTTCCTGGAAAAGATCTTCTTCATCCTCGAGAGAATTGGTATATAGCCGCGAAACTTTTATAATCAAACCTTGATTATCTTTTATGAGTTGGGCAAATTCTTTTTCTTTAGAAATCAAAATATTCTATTATTGCCACGAAGATAATAATTTAATGTAATAATTTTATAATTTGAAAGGGTAACAATTTAAAATATCAGTATTTTCTGTAATTGATAGAATGTTACATGAATAGATTGTGAGATTTAATTATCTTTGCATCCACGAGAAAGTCGGCTTGTTGATTCTTACGCACGTAAGGGTAGGAAAGTCCGGACACCATAGGGCAGCACAGCGGATAACATCCGTCATCCGTGAGGATAGGACAAGTGCAACAGAAAGCAGGTACAGTTCGGCTGTAGTGAAACCAGGTAAACTCTTTGCGGTGCAATGATAAGTATATCGGTTCTTTTCAGAAATGAAAATAGGGGCGGCCCGTCCTGAAAGCCGAGGGGTAATCAGCTCAAGTTTTGCAGCAATGCAGAACATAGATAAATAACAGGCATCCCGACTTGCTCGGGAGACAAAATCCGGCTTACAGATTTTCTCGTGATTTTATAAGAATGCCACAAATGCACAAATATTTTTAAGAATCAATTGTTATGAGTGCATTCGTGGCAATTTTATTAAAGGCTATTCACCTTCCAATTGCTTCTTAGCATCATCCAAACCGGCCTTATCTTCTTTTGAAAGTTGGGGGAACTGAAGATCCATTTTTTCTAAAGTATCAATAATAATCTGTATTGCCGATAATCTTGCAAACCATTTATTATCTGCAGGAATAACATACCATGGAGCTTCATCTTTGGAGGTTTCATTAATAGCAGTTTCATAACATTTCATGTAATCATCAAATAAGGCTCTTTCCGGAAGGTCAGCTGCAGAAAATTTCCAATTTTTTTCCTGTTCATTGATACGGTCAAGAAGTCTCTTCTTTTGTTCATCTTTCGAAACATGAAGGAATATTTTAACAATGGTCGTTCCGTTCTGACTCAGATGTCTTTCGAAATTTCGTATGCTTTCATATCGGTTTTTCCAGAATTCCTTGTTAAAGTCTTGTACAGAATCCCAGGTCTTTTCGCTTAAATTATATTCGGGGTGTACCTTACAAACCAAAACGCTTTCATAATGGGAACGGTTAAAAATTCCAATCATTCCCTTTTGAGGTAATGCTAAATATTGTCTCCATAAAAAATCATGAGCATACTCTTTTGAACTTGGTGTTTTGAAACTCGTCACATTGCAACCCTGAGGATTGACACCACCAAAAACATGTTCGATTAAACTGTCTTTTCCGGCTGCATCCATGGCCTGAAGAACGACCAGAAGAGATTTGCTTCCGTCGGCATAAAGCTTTTCCTGTAATTTACGGAGCTTTTCCTTTTCACCGATGAGTATTTCAATTCCTTCTTCTTTCTTCAGTTTTCCTTTATATTCTGTAGGAGTTTTTTTTATTGAAAATTTACTTTTAATCAGAAAGTCGTCTGAAAAGTTATCTGCCATATTATAACAATTTAGGTGAATTATTTAAATTTAAAATATTAAAATGATGTTTTGAAAATTTAACTTCTTATAAATATAACAAAAAAACCGTCTCTTTAGAGACGGTTAAGTAATATTTTAAGATAATATTAGTTTTTTGCAGCAACTTTTTTCGCAGCTTTAGCAGCCTTTTTTTCAGCTTTAGCAGCAGCTTTCTGCTCATCGGCAGTCAGAACTTTCGGTTCAGGAGCATTTGCGTTTACATCTCCTTTGATATAAATTACGCTTCTGCTGTTGACAGGGTCATTTGAGAATACCTCAATCATTTTATTGAAAGGACCTACATTAGTTGTTGCATATCCAACTTTGATTTTAGCTGACTTTCCAGGTAAAATTGGATCTTGGCTGAATTCAGGAGTGGTACATCCACAAGATGGTTTTACATTTGAAATGATCAAAGGCTTGTCACCGGTGTTGGTTACGTTGAAAAATCTTGTTCCGTCAGAACTTGGTTTGATAGCACCATAGTCAAAGGTAGTTTTGTCAAACGTAATCGTTTGTGCAGATGCTAATGCAATGGTTCCGAATAATGCAATTCCTGCAAATAATGTTTTCATAAGTAGAGATTTATTAAATTTTAAAGTAATATATTACCGCCCTTATTTACTGATAATTGATTTACAAGTCAGATTTGACGATTTTATATTCTTGAGTGTTAATATGTTTCTTAGATAAATTTTGATGAACAAAGTTAAAAATTATTTTAATTAATGCTTGCATTTTTTTACTTTAAACTATTTTTGCAGATTATAAGTTAAAGAAACCAGAATTTATGCACATTTCAGAAAAATATAATCCACAGGAAACAGAACAGAAATGGTACAACTACTGGCTGGAAAATAAATTTTTCCATTCAGAACCTAATGAGAAACCACCATATACGGTAGTCATTCCACCGCCAAATGTCACTGGAATTCTTCATATGGGGCATATGTTGAATAATACCATTCAGGATGTTTTGGTACGTCGTGCAAGAATGCAGGGCTTCAATGCCTGCTGGGTTCCGGGAACGGATCACGCTTCAATTGCTACTGAAGCGAAGGTTGTTGCTAAACTGAAGTCTGAAGGGATCAATAAGTCTGATATCACCCGTGAAGAATTTTTGAAGCACGCCTGGGACTGGACTGATAAATATGGCGGGACAATCCTTGAACAGCTGAAAAAACTGGGATGCTCATGTGACTGGGACAGAACAAGATTTACTCTTGAAGATAAAATGTCTCAACAGGTAATCAGAAGCTTTGTTGATCTGTACAATAAAGGATTGATCTACAGAGGATATAGAATGGTGAATTGGGATCCGGAAGCCAAAACCAATATTTCTGATGAAGAAGTAATATTTAAAGAACAAAATGGTAAACTCTATTACCTTAAATATAAGATAGAAGGGACAGAAGAATTCCTTTCGGTTGCTACAACACGTCCGGAGACGATATTTGGCGACACAGCAGTTTGTATTAATCCAAGTGACGAAAGATATGCTCATTTGAAAGGCAAAAGCGTTATTGTACCTATTGTAAACAGAGTTATTCCAATTATTGAAGACGAATATGTAGATATCGAATTCGGAACAGGAGCCTTGAAGATTACTCCTGCCCACGATGTCAATGATTACGAAATTGGAAAAAAACACAATCTTCAGATGATTGATTCTCTGGATGATGATGGGAACCTGAATGATCACGGATTACATTATACCGGAAAAAACAGATTTGAGGTAAGAAAGCAGATTGCAAAAGAATTAGAGGAAAATGATCTTTTGCTGAAAGCAGAAGATTATGTGAATAAAGTAGGAACTTCTGAAAGAACAGGGGCTGTTATTGAACCTAAGGTTTCTGTACAGTGGTTTTTAAAAATGACTGATATCGCTAAGCCGGCGTTGGATGTTGTGATGGATGATGAAGTGAAATTCTATCCTGAAAAGTTTAAAAATACGTATAAACACTGGATGGATAATATCCGTGACTGGAATATTTCACGTCAGTTATGGTGGGGACAACAGATTCCTGCTTTCTATTATGGAGATGGAGAAAATGATTTTGTAGTCGCAGAGACAAAAGAAGAAGCATTGGCTTTAGCAAAAGAAAAAACAAACAATACACAACTGACAGCTGACAATTTAAAACAGGATGAAGATGCCCTTGATACATGGTTCTCTTCATGGTTGTGGCCAATGTCAGTTTTTGACGGATTGCTTGATCCCGATAATAAAGAAATCAATTATTACTATCCGACGTCAGATTTGGTGACAGGTCCGGATATTATATTTTTCTGGGTAGCCAGAATGATAATGGCCGGATTAGAATTTAGAGGTAAAGTTCCTTTTAAAAATGTATATTTTACAGGAATTGTAAGGGATAAACAGAGAAGGAAAATGTCTAAGCAATTAGGTAATTCCCCTGACCCTCTGGATTTGATTTCTCAGTACGGTGCTGACGGTGTACGTGTAGGAAGTTTACTGAGTTCTGCTGCAGGAAATGATCTGTTGTTCGACGAAGATTTGATGGTACAGGGAAGAAATTTCATGACCAAAATATGGAATGCTTTCCGCCTTACTCAAAATTGGAATAAAGAAGATAAACCGCTTATTGCTTCAGATAATCAGGCAATTGAATGGTTTGAAAATCAATTAAATAAGTCAATAGCTGAAATTAATGATCAATTTGACAAATTCAGAATTTCTGATGCCCTGCATTTGATCCAAAAACTGGTTAAAGACGATTTCTGCGGATGGTATCTTGAAGCTGTTAAACCAAACTATGGGGAAGGAATTTCCAGGGAAGTATATAATCAGACCATTGTTTTCTTCGAAGAATTAATGAAGTTGCTACATCCTTTCATGCCATTCCTGTCTGAAGAACTGTGGCAGCTGATTGCAGAAAGAAAGCCTGAAGAAGCTTTGGTAATCGCTCAACAGAAAAAAGCAGAAGAATTTAATCAAAACATCATTGAAAAGTTTGAAACTGCGGAAGATATCATTTCAGGAGTTAGAAATTACCGTCAGACAAAAGGAATTTCACCACGGGAAGCGGTTGAAATTTATACGAATGCTGCAAATTTTGACAACGAGGAAATAGTTAAAAAGTTAGCAGTTATTTCTGATATTCACTTTAATGAAAAAACAGATAAGCCAAGTTTTACTTTTCTTATTGGATCTACAGAAGTTTCAATTCCTTTAAGTGAAAAATTAGATTTGGAAGAAGAAAAAAAGAAAACAGAAGAAGAAGTAAAATACCTGAAAGGGTTTTTAATCTCTGTGGATAAAAAGCTTTCTAACGAAAAATTTGTTGCCAATGCAAAACCGGAAGTGGTAGAAGTTGAGCGTAAAAAACAAAAAGACGCACTGGATAAAATAGCGATTTTAGAAGAAAAATTGAAAAGTTTGTAAAATAGGTTGAGACGAAACCCAAATTTAATTTTAACTTAAGTCTCAACAACCTCAGTTTAAAATATAAAATGACACATTTAGAAAACATACAAAAACTATTCTCAAAGAACTTTGTCGAAAGCCCGCTCCTCGAAAGTTTTGATGTAGGAAAAATATATCTTCCAACCGGAGAGCTTGTGGCCTGCGATCCTCTGATTACGAATGATATGCAGGCTTTTACCGACGTTTTCCCTAAAGGTGATTTTTCTGTTTTGCTTCATAAAGAAAGAGAAAGCAATTGTGTTGCGTATGCCGAAATTGTTTTCAGTCAGTCGGAAATTACATCCTGGAAATTAGCAACAACCTCAAGCCAGAATATTAAGGATTTATCCGAAGGCGAAGTTTTTGGGTATCCTGTTGAAAGCGGAATGGGCTGTTTTATGGATGTTAAGACCCAGGAAAGTCTTAATGATCTGGAACAGAAATTATATCACAGCAAAGGAGTTGATTTTATGGGGATCTATGAAGAGTTTTTCCATGAACATTTTTTTGACGAGAACGGAGCTATTGATCAATATGCTTTTCTGAAGCCGTCAGAAGAACTTCCGGGAACAATCTTCGGTTTTGAGACAGGATATGGGGAGGGTTTTTATGCGAGCTATATCGGGTATAATAAAGATAATAGTCCTGTGAAAATTGTTACCGAATTCATAGAGATTTTAGTGAATTAAAAATATTTAAATTTTGTTCGATTAAATTTTTAAATTTACTGAAAGCTAAAAGTTAAAAATATGAATTTCTCTACGACACAGCCCAAGATAATTGTGGTTGGCAGCTGTTCACTGGATTTGGTTTTATATACCGAGAAAATTCCGTCTTCCAATGAAACAGTTATGGCAAATCACTGTGACAGTTATTTTGGAGGTAAAGGCGCCAATCAGGCAGTTGGAACAGCCAGACTGGGTGCAAATGTTTATTTTATCGGCTGCGTTGGAATTGATCCTCTGGGACAGCAGATCATGCGAAATCTGGTGGAGGAAAATGTCAATGTAGGTTTTGTATCTGAAACAGATAAAGATTCCACGGGAACTGCGTATGTTACAAGTTCAGAGGGTGATGCTGCGATTGTCGTAGTTCCTGCAGCAAATAAGTATTTAACAATTCAGAATGTAGAAGAAGCAGATAAATATATTAATGCTTCAGAAATGGTTCTTTTGCAATTGGAGATACCCATGCATGTTGTCGATTTCACGATTAAGAAAGCCAAAAAGTACGGTAAATTGGTAGGGCTTTATGCTTCGCCCGGACGACCCTTAAGTAAGGAAATTATAGATAATGTCGATTTTATTGTGGCTAAAAGCGGAGAGTTGGAAATTATTTTCGGAGAAGATCAGAGAGAAAAAGTCCTGAAAAAATATTTTAATAAAGTTTTTATACGTGACGAAACCAATTCGACAGTGTATTTTGATGGCACAGAAATGAAATACTACAGGGATGAAAACGAAAGTATGATCTATAAAATGGGAATGGGAGATGCTTTTATGTCTGGGTTTGCCATTGCATTATGCCATGATAATCCAATTGAAGAATGTGTAAAATTCGGAAATAAAGTTTCTTCAAAAGTATCATTGGGAAAAGGTGCACAGACTGCCCTCCCAAAACTTTCAGAACTTTCAAAGTAAAATATTTAATGCATATTAAAATCGGTAAATCAATAAAAATTTCATCATAAAAATATCCACTTTTGACAGTGGATATTTATTTTGATTTATGGAAAAAGTTCTACTTCAAACAGATGATGGTTTTCAGATCGCTGTACACGTCTTTAATCCTGAAGTAATCAGTCATCGGCTGTTACTGATTAATTCCGCAACTGGTGTAAAGCAGCAGGTTTATTTCTCCTTTGCTCAATTTTTTGCTTCAGAAGGTTTCACTGTAATTACTTACGATTACCGGGGAGTTGGGCTTTCAAAACCTCGTAAATTGAGAAATTTCAAAGCCTCCATGAGAATCTGGGGAAGCCAGGATTACAGATCCCTGACACAATTTATTATCAGAAATTTTCCGGAATATCAAAAGTTCTGTTTGGGGCACTCTGTAGGCGCACTGATCCTGGGAATGAATAAAGATTCTAAAATATTTGATGAGTTTTTATTTGTCGGAGCTCAGAATGCTTTTATAGGAAGCTTAAAGTGGAAAACAAAAATTGAGGCTCTTGTAGGTTTCGGTTTTATTCAGCCATTACTTACAGAGCTGTTTGGTTATTTTCCGGCACATTGGTTTGGTCTTGGTGAAAGTCTTCCAAAAAATTGTGCTTATGACTGGAGAACCTTAATTTTGAACAGGAAATCAACCAATAAACTGCTGCTTACAAATGATGATTATTCTAAAGAGCTGAGGCAAAAGGTCTTCATTATTCAGGCTGAAGATGATGATTGGCTGACAGACAAGGGAGTGAGTTCTTTACTGAAAGATACCTATCTTTATCTGAAACCAAAATATAGGCTGATAAAAACTTCTGAATCAGAAAAAGGAGAAATAGGACATATCAATTTTTTCAGAAGTTATAATAGAAATCTTTGGAAGATTATTTTAAACGAAATTAAGTTCTGAAACGAAGCAGAAAATTCCTCTTCAGAGGAAGGGAAATAAATTTTAAAGAAAATCGAAACGCTACGTTTTAAGTAATCGTAGTAAAAAAATAAAACGGACAATGAGCAACATTATAGAAAACACAGTACAATTCGTTAAAGAAAAACTGCAGGGAGCAGAAGCCGGGCATGACTGGTTTCATATTGAAAGGGTCTGGAAACTTTCAAAAAAAATAGCAGAAACTGAAAAATGTAATCTGGTGGTTGTAGAACTTTCCGCCCTGCTCCATGATATTGCGGATCCTAAATTTCACCAGGGTGACGAAACTTTAGCTTTAAAAATCTCAAGAGAGTTTTTAGACAGCCAAAATGTCAATGAAGAAATAATACAGCAGGTTTTATTTGTTATTGAGAATATATCCTTTAAAAATAGAGGAGATGCTCCAAAAGCGTTGTCTGTGGAATTAAAAATTGTACAGGATGCAGACCGTATTGACGCCATTGGAGCTATCGGAGTTGCAAGAACATTCAATTTCGGAGGTTTTAAAAATAATCTGATGTACCATCCAGATTTGAAACCTCAGTTGAACATGTCAAAAGAAAACTATAAAAAATCAGACGGAACGACCATCAATCATTTTTACGAGAAACTATTGCTGCTTAAAGATCTGATGAATACACAGGAAGGAAAAAGGATAGCCGAAGAAAGACATCATTTTATGTTGAATTTCCTCGACCAGTTTTATAAAGAGTGGAATGTTGATTAACATTCCTTCAAAACATCTCTAATGATTATCTTTGCACTATGGGATTTATCATATCTGTCATTTTTTTTTCACTGATTATTTCACTCTTTCTGTATAAAGTGAAATCCGGCCGGTTTGTTAAGTGGGCGAAAATCTTCCGGATTTTTACCCTGGTTTTCTCTATCTCACTTTTTACCTATTGGTTTATCAAGAAAAGTTCTATTGGAATCGTAAAAGATTCTGTTTCACTGCAGGTCATTAATAAACTTCCTCAGCCGCTTGATTTCTACGTAATCAATGTTAATAATCTGGATAAAAGCGGAACATTTGAAACAAAACACATTGGAAAGGTCCGTCCTGAATATTACAGAATTGAATATCTGAAATTAACCAAATCAGATCAGTATTGGATTGTCGGTTATCTGGGGAAGAAAAATATGGTGTATTTTTCGCAACATGCTGTGCCCAATAAAAATATGGATCAGATTGTCGAGGTTCAAAATTATATCATTCAAAGTGAAAAACTTTCTGAGCAGGCAAAGAAGCATGTAGAAACATATAATTTTGAAAACATTCAGTTGGGAATCTGGGTAACGCTTTGCTTTCTTCTTATATTTATCAATATTTCTTTGATGCTGCGAAAAAAATAAGTTGTAATTCTGTTGTCTTTTTGAAATCAGCTTGGAATTCAGGTAAACTCTAAGAGTCATTTCTTTCTAAAACAGACTTGGCATCTTTTCCTGTCCCATTTTGGGTACGGTAATTTCAGTTTTCCAGCTTTTATTCATTTCTTCAATCAGGTAGGCGGAAAGTAAAGGTGAAGCTTTCTCAAGATTCTGATGTACAAAAAAATACAAGTTCTGTAAACCTTCTTTTTTCCACTTTGTGAGATGTTTCAGCCAGTCATCCAGCCTTTCATAATCACTTTCTGCATTGGCACCCACATACCTGATAAATGCATTCGGAGTTGTCAGCCGCATATGAAGCATATCTCTTCTTCCTGCTGTATCTACAATGATATTGGTAATATTGTTCTCTTCAAAGAGTATGCAAATTTTATCGAAAATTTCTTCATCAGTAAACCATTCTGTATTTCTTAGTTCAATCGCTAAGGGAACTTCTTTTGGCCATTTACTCACAAACTGTTCTAACCGATCATAATCTTTTGGTTTGAAATTATCATGAAGCTGTAGGAAAACCATTCCTAATTTTTCGTCAAAATTCAAAACAGCTGTCGCAAACTGGGTGACTACATCATCAATATTTAAGAGTCTTCTGAAATGTGAAACCGTATTGGTGATTTTCGGAAAAAACTTAAAATCTGCAGGCGTTTTTTCTTTCCATGTCAGAACCTGTTCAGAAGTTGGCATTCCGTAGAATGTAGCATTTAATTCAATAGAATTGAACTGTGTTGCATAATAAGTCAGCTCATCTTTCGTGCCTTTAGGATAAAAACCTTTCAAGTCTGTTTTGTTCCATTTTGCACATCCTATTGAGATATTGTCAAGTCCTTTTTTATTTTGCTCTAAAATTTCTTTGGTTCTTGGATGGTCTTTTGGTAATGTGAAATCTATCTTTGAAGGATCTTCTACTTGTCCGAATTTCATTGCAGTTATGTTTTAGGAATTAAGGGAAAGATTAAGTTTAAACAAATATAAATAAATTAAAATGATTGATCAGAATTTTGTAAAGAGAGAATTTCATCTACTTTGATAACTATTTTAGAAATTGTTTTTTCTACATTTTTTTGAATTTCATTATTGGAAAATCTGATTAATCGCAGTCCATTACTTTCCAAAATTTGAGTTCGTTCTTTATCTTTTTCTATTTGTTCCGGAAGACTATGATATTCGCCATCAACTTCTATGATTAATTTTAACTTGTGACAATAAAAATCGGCAATATATAAACTGATAGGATGCTGTCTTCTAAATTTAAATCCTTTTAATTGATTATTTTTAAGTTTCCCCCAAAGAATTTTTTCAGATTCTGTTTCATTTTTTCTTAAAAACCGGGCTTTTATAAATGAACTTTGTGGTGCTCCTTTCCACATTCCTTCATTATAATTGGGTTTAAATTTTTTCATATCAAAGTGTGTATTCTAAAATACAAATATTTCATTATTTCAAAAAAAGATTCACTAAGAATCTAAAATCATGTTCCCCAGCCCAAAAGGGACTGATTTTAGATTTTTGGAAGTACAACTTTTCGTTAAATATTTGAAAGTGGAATACCTATTTATAATAAAAAAAGAAATATTTTATCATAAAACTAAGTTTGATATAAAATTTGCACCCTTTAGGGTCGGGACAAACAAATTTTATTTGAGTAATTAAGTTTTTTCTAATCCTTTTTTAGATTTTTGGAAGTATGACTTTTCATTAAATATAGGAATGCCTATTTATAATAAAAAAAGAAATATTTTATCATAAAACTAAGTTTGATATAAAATTTGCACCCTTTAGGGTCGGGACAAACAAATTTTATTTGAGTAATTAAGTTTTTTCTAATCCTTTTTTAGATTTTTGGAAGTATGACTTTTCATTAAATATAGGAATGCCTATTTATTATAAAGAAAGAATTATTTTATCATAAAGCTAAGTTTGATATAAAATTTGCACCCTTTAGGGTCGGGGCAAACAAATTTTATTTGATTGATTACGTTTTTCTAATCCCATTTTAGATTTTTGGAGGTACGACTTTTCGTTAAATATTGGGATGCCTATTTATAAATAAAAAAGAAATATTTTATCATAAAACTAAGTTTGATATAAAATTTGCTCCTTTTAGGGTTGGGGCAAACAAATTTTATTTGAATAATTACGTTTTTCCTAATCTCCTTTTACGAAATCTTACTCCATTTATTTTTTCCTTTATAATATTGCAGATAATAATTTTTAATGATCTGATGGTCTGTTCTCGAAAGCAGCGGATCAACTTCCAAAATCTTTTCAACAATATCTTTGGTGTTTTTAATAATCGCCGCATCATTCACTAAATCCAGTTTTTTGAAATCGACAACACCACTTTGCTGCGTTCCTAAAATATCACCCGGCCCACGAAGCTGCATATCCACTTCAGATATCTTAAAACCGTCATTGGTTTCAGTCATCGTTTTAATTCTGGTTCGGCTTTCGGTGGATAATTTATCTGAGGTCATCAGGATGCAGTAACTCTGTTCTGCACCACGTCCTACACGGCCCCTGAGCTGGTGAAGCTGTGACAGCCCAAACCTCTCAGCACTTTCAATTACCATTACCGATGCATTTGGTACGTTAACACCTACTTCGATTACCGTCGTAGCAACCATAATTTCAGCTTGTCCTGACACAAAATAATTCATTGCAATATCTTTTTCATCAGGTTTCATTCTTCCGTGAAGCATCGCAACATTAAAATCTGAAAAAGACTGCATGACATGTTCCAGGCCTTCCATGAGATTTTTATAATCAAGGGTTTCGGATTCTTCAATCAACGGATACACAAAATAAATCTGTCTTCCTTTTCTGATTTCTTCACGGCAGAAATTATAAACAAATGTGCGGTCTTTTTCTCTCCTGTGAGCAGTAATAATTGGCTTTCTTCCCACTGGCATCTCGTCAATTACGGAAACATCCAGATCAGAATAAAAACTCATTGCCAACGTTCTTGGAATCGGCGTTGCGGTCATTACTAAAATGTGTGGGGGAATTTTGTTTTTTGCCCAAAGTTTTGCCCGTTGGGCAACTCCAAAGCGATGCTGTTCATCAATGATGGCAAGACCGAGATTTTTAAATTTAACCTTATCCTCCAATATGGCATGAGTTCCCACCAAAATGGAAAGTTCACCGTTTTCCAGCTCTTCATGAATAATTTTTCTCGCAGAAGCTTTAACAGAACCTGTAAGAATATTGACTTTAATCTCTGTGTCTTTCAAAAGGTCTTTAATTCCACTGTAATGTTGCTGGGCAAGAATTTCAGTCGGAGCCATCAGACAGCTTTGGAATCCGTTATCAAGGGCAATCAGCATCGTCAGCAAAGCAACCATTGTTTTTCCGGAACCTACATCACCCTGCAGAAGCCTGTTCATCTGGATCGGCTTTTTCATATCAAACCGAATCTCCTTTAATACTCTCTTCTGAGCATTGGTCAATTCAAACGGCAGATGATTTTCATAAAAACCGGTGAAAAAATCACCGACGACAGGAAAGGGATTCCCTTGTGATTTTGTTTTATGATGCACTTTTTTTAAACCGAAACCCAACTGAAAAAAGAATGATTCTTCAAATTTTAATCTGTTATTTGCTTTTTCGGACCAGGCTGAATTTTCAGGAAAATGAATGTTCAGATAGGTTTGCTGCCGAGAAAGTAATTTCAATGAATTCATAAGATAATCAGGTAGATTTTCCTGTATAAGAGCTGGTATCTCTTTACAGATACTCCTTAGAATCACCTGGAAAAACTTCTGGTTCAAACCTCTTTTGGTCAATTTCTCTGAGCCCGGATAAATAGGACGCAGGCGATCGTCTTTTTCTTTGTTTTCATCCAGTTCAATTTCAGGATGGGGCATCGAAAACTGATTGTTGAACGCATTGATTTTTCCGAAAATAAAGACTTCACGGTTTAAAGGGAGCTGTTCTTTCAGCCATTTCGAATATTGAAACCACACAAGATCCATACTGCCGGTATCATCATTGAATTTAGCAGTCAGACGCTTTACTTTCCCATTGTGGATTTCCTGTACGTTACTTATTTTTCCTTTCAGCTGAATTTCAAGATTGTTTTCCTGAAGGCTGCCTATTTTATAAACTTTATTTTTATCAATATACCGGACAGGATAAAATTGTAAAAGATCTTCCACAGTGGATATCCCTAACACATTTTTAATAAGTTTGGCTCGTTCAGGACCGATTCCTTTGACATATTCTATGGGAGTTTCTAAAGTCAATGATGTAAGAAAGTCACGAATTTCGTGAAAATTTACAAATAAAAAAAGCTTTCATTGCTGAAAGCCTTAGATATGATTTATTTTAATTTTCCGATGATACAAAAATCAAATTGTTTCAGTTAACAAAAAACAAGGACCACTTTCTATAGCTTCCTAATCTTTTATATTTGATTTGAATTTTTTCTGAAAATCTTCCCATTCCTGTCTGGTCTTTATTTTCTTATACAGATTATTTGATATCAATGACAGATAAGGTTCAAGTTCCTTCGCCGAAAGCTCTCCCTGCAGAATGGTAATCGGGGCTCCGTTTTCATCTAAAAAAACAGTGCTCGGAACTGCTCCTACATTCATAAACCGGGTAAATTCATGAAGTGAATTTTTTCCTTTCTTGTGCGTTTTATTATCATTTGAAAAGCTTCTTCCGAATATTTCTATGGTTCTTTTATCTTCTGCATCAAATTTTACAGGATAGTAATTCTGGTTCAGAAAATCTGCAATAACCGCATGGCCATAGGTTTTTTTATCCATGATCTTGCATGGCCCGCACCAATCTGCATAAAAGTCAATCAGGATTTTCTTTGGCTGTGTTTTTTGCGCAGTCAAAGCCTCTTCGATCGTCATCCACTTTACCTGTGCAAAATTAAAACTGATAAAGAAAAGTAATAATGTGATTAATATTTTTTTCATGATTTGCTATTTGTACAGACAATTGGAATTTTATTTTACTTCCTGCATCAGTTTTCTGACTAATGGAGATATCAAAATCAATACCACTCCGGCAATTATTGCATACAGAGCCAGTTGCTTATAACCTTCTGTATATGTTATCAATGCATCGTAATTCGTAGAGCCTGTTTTTGCTGTAGCCAGACCTGCACCGATGATTCCTGCTACATACTGTCCATAAGCTGAGGCCAGAAACCACATTCCCATCATCATCCCCTGAAGATTTTTTGTAGAAAGTTTGGTCATGATAGATAATCCGATGGGTGAAAGACAAAGCTCTCCCAAAGTAATAACCAACAATGCTATTGTAAAGAAATTTAACGAAGTGATTCCCTGCAGATCAGCAAAAAAGCGGGTGGCAAACAGTACATAATAACCAAGTCCCAGGAAGATAAATCCTAATCCAAACTTAATAATGGTGTTCGGCTCTATTTTTCTTTTACTCAACCATATCCATAATAATCCAAGAATAGGTGCCAGGAAAATAATAAAAAAAGCTCCTCCTGAATTGTTGACGCCATTCGGATCCAACCCTAAAAGATCTTTATTTAAATTTTTCGCTGCAAAAATACTTAAAGAACCACCGCTCTGTTCATAAATTCCCCAAAACAGGATGGAAAATAAAATGAATACCAGTGCTGCCCAGAGTTTTTTACGTTCCGCAGACGTTACTTTAGACATTTCGTAAAAAAGGTAAATCAGTGTTAGCGGTCCTACGGTCAGCATAAAATAATCGGTGTATTCAGGAACTGAAACCATGGTCATGATGAGCGGGATGAATATGAGTGATAAAATATACACTCCGTATTCTTTCCACTTCGGCATGGGTGCCGACTTTATTTCGTTGTCGGGATGCCCGGGTTGAAGTCCGATAGTTCCTAAACTTCTCTGTGTAAATACAAAATTGATTAAACTGATAACCATGACAATGGCGGCCAGTCCGAACGCAACATTCCATCTCGCGCTTTCAGAAATAATGATGCCGAAAAGTTCACCCTTTCCAATCGCAATACATAAATAGCCACCTAACAATGCTCCGAGGTTGATTCCCGCATAAAAAAGTGAAAAACCGGCATCGGCTCTGGAGTCATTGGGTTTGTAGAGCTGACCGACCATTGAAGAAATATTGGGTTTGAAAAAACCTGTGCCTACAACAGTAAATGCAATTCCGAGAAAGAAAAACTGATGGGGATCTGCAGCGAGGATTAAACTTCCTACGATCATTAACAGTCCACCCCAGAAAAGTGATTTCCTGAATCCTAATATTTTGTCGGCGAAAAGTCCGCCGACGAATGTAAAAGCATAAACGAAAGCCTGCGTTGCTCCATACTGAAGGTTAGCTTCTTTTTCATGAAGATTGAGTTGTGAAATCATAAAGAAAACCAACATTCCGCGCATTCCGTAAAAGCAAAAACGTTCCCACATTTCTGAGAAAAAGAGTGACCAGATTTGTTTTGGATATTTCCCTTTGAAATTCTGTATTTCGTCTAAAGTTAGGTTCATGAGTTTGAAAATGAATTTAAATTATTATTTCATTTAGTGACACAGTTGGGCACAATTTTTACGGGTAAAGAGATTTTAAAATCCTGAAAACTTCCACATACGAATGTAGAAAAAAAACCTCTGAAAAAATCAGAGGTTTTATATAAATATCTTGTTGACACGGAATTAATTTACGCCATGCATCATTTTCTTTAAAATCGGTGAAATTAATGCGAGAATGATCCCTGCAATTCCACAAAGGATAACGAATACCATAAAGAACTCAAATAAATTATGAATTTCAAATCCAGCAAAACTATTGTAAACACTTGAAATTTGTTCCTTCTCTAAAAGAGACAGCTGATCCGCACTTAAAGTAACTTTTTTATCTAAAACATCCTGAAGATTAATTCCTAACTCTTTTGCTTTTAAGAATTTATCACCTGTTGCAGGTAAAATAGATCCTAAAGTTCCTGATAAAGCGTAACCTGCTGCATTTGCGATAAAAAATACTCCAAATAAAAGTGATGCAAATCTCTTAGGTGCTAATTTTCCAACTAACGACAAACCAATTGGGGATAAACATAGTTCACCCATTGTTTGTATTAAATAAAGTAAAATCAACCATTTTACGGCAAGTAATCCTGTATTTCCTAAATCCTTAACATTGTAAGCAATTATTAAATAACTTAAAGCAATTAATCCCAGTCCAATCGCTTGTTTTAAAGGTGAAACCGGTTCTTTTTTATTGGCTCTCAATTTATCCCAAAGCATACTGAACGGAACTGCCAAGACCACAATAAACAAACCATTAAATATCTGAACCATTGAAGGTGGCATATTCCAGCCGAGAATATGTCTGTCTGTCTGGTTGTCTGCAATAAATGTCAATGATGAACCTGCTTGTTCAAAAGCTGCCCAAAAGAATATAATAAAAAAGGATACAATATAAATTACCCAAATTCGGTCTCTCTCTATTTTGCTTTCGGTTGCGGACATAATTAAATAAGCCAAAGCAATTCCCATTGAATAAATGAATGGATAGATTACTGCTTTTACAAATTCTCCCATGCCTACAGAGCCAAATCCAACTTTATTTACAAATAAATATTGAAAACCGAAGAAAGCAACCAAAAAGACTACCACTGCAATCCCGATAGATTTTCCTGAAAATTTGGCAGTTTGAGATTCACCTTCTTCAAAATCTTCTGCTGTGCTTTCACTAGGTAAACCTCCAATAGGTCTTCCTTCTGGTGTTACAACATATTTGTTTTTAAGTAAAATAAAAGTTAATGTTCCGATCGTCATTGCGATCGATGCTGCTAAAAATCCCCATTTAAATGCGTGAATGTCTCTTAAACCGTTAGAATCTTTTACGTCTCCTAAAAATGGACAGATGAATTGGCCTAAAAATGCTCCCAGGTTAATCCCCATGTAGAAAATTGTAAATGCAGAATCCAGCTTAGATTTTTCCTGCTTTGGATAAAGGCTTCCAACCATCGAAGAAATGTTAGGTTTGAAAAACCCGTTCCCGAAAATGATCACTCCCAGAGCAATCCACATTAATGTTTGGGCTGATCCCAAATTGGAGCTGAATGTTGATGCACTCATAAACATTAAAAACTGTCCAAGTGCCATCAATAATCCTCCTACAATGATACAGTATCTGTTTCCTAAAAATCGGTCTGCAATAAAACCTCCCAACATTGGTGTTAGATAACATAGAGCCAAAAAGCCACCATATATTATAGTAACATCTCCTTCTTTCATCAGTAAAGAGTTTACCATAAACAAAGTAAGCAATGCTCTCATTCCGTAAAAGTTGAAACGCTCCCACATCTCTGTTCCGAATAGAACCCATAATCCTTTAGGGTGTTTAGTCTTCGACTGAACCGCTGTATCCATATCTGATTGTTAATTTTTTGTTAAGACTAGCAAATATAGTTTTTTTTGAGTTTTTGGCAAGGTTTTAATTTTTATTTTAAACAAAAAAGCTGCAGAACAATCTACAGCTTTGTAATTTGAAAGTATAAAAAAATTAATTGACTCCTTTTTCTTTCATTATTTTATTAAGTCTTTTCAAAATAGATAAGCCTAAAAGAGTGGCCAAAAGCAAAAGACCGAAATTCACAATAAAGAAATTGGCTTTATTGTCGTAATCGTACCAGAAACTGGCTAAAACGCCTGAAAGCTTGTTGCCGATAGAAGTTGAAAGGAAAAAACCTCCCATCATTAAGGCGGTCAGTCTCGGTGGGGAAAGTTTTGAAACTAAAGATAATCCCATCGGGGACAAACACAGTTCTCCCACAGTAATAACACCATACGCTGCAACGAGCCATAATGCAGAGACTTTCACCAATCCATTCTGCCCGGCATAGACTGCTCCCACCATTACCAGACATGATAATGCAGATATAAATAGTCCAAGAACAATTTTCGAAGGTGTGCTTGGTTCTTTTCCTTTTCTCCTGAGCATCATGAAAAATGCTACCACAACCGGGGTTAACACAATGACCCAGCCGGGATTGATTGACTGGAATAATTCTGTATTGTATAAATTAACCTGTTGCGAAGGTTTTGCTTCCAGTTTTGTCCGTTCAGCCTGAGAGATATTTCTGAAGTAAATATCTTTCCCCTGTTCTCTTATAATGTTTCCTGATGCATCTTTTTTGGTCTGATACTGATCATCATAAACAGAAACTTCCTGATCTTTATAATCTTTCTTATCAACTAAATAAATGGACTCCAAAGGTTTTTCCAATACAGCAGGGATCGTACGGTCGGTATAGTTTTTTGCCCATCGCGTCAGCGCCGTACCGTTTTGCTTGAATACAGCCCAAAACATTAAACTGACTGCAAAAATAGCAAGCAGTGCACCAATCGGTTTTTTATCTTCAGCATTTGCTTTTACATAAAGCATGACGTAGAAATAGATGACCGGAACACATGCAAAGATAAATGCATCTGTACTGTCGCTTCCGAATATGTTTTCAGGAATAAACCATCCGATAAGCCCGAAGATGATTGCCGGTAAAAAAACCTTTACCAAAATATCGGAAATTTTAGTGTCTCCTTCCTGTACAGGTTTTAGAATATTAGCTTTCAGAATATGCTGCCTTCCCACTGTAAAGATCAGGAGTCCTAAAAACATCCCGACGCCGGCGGTCATAAAAGCAGGCCCCCAACCATACTTGTTACGCATGAATGCCGCAATAATATTGCAGACAAAAGCCCCGATGTTGATCCCCATGTAGAAGATGTTGTAACCAGCATCTTTATTGGCTTTATAAGGCTCTTCGTTGTAAAGATTTCCTAACAGTGTAGAAATACTCGGTTTAAAAAAACCGTTTCCTATGATGATTAAAGCTAAAGAGGCATAAAAAAGGGGAAGTTCTTTAAACAGACCGACACCAAGATAACCTAATCCCATTAAAAATCCTCCTATGTAGATCGCTTTGATATACCCTAAAACCCGGTCTGCTAAAAAACCACCTAAAAAAGGAGTAAGATAAGTTAGTGCGATAAAGGTTCCGAAAATATCATCCGCGCTTTTATCGTCAAAAGAAAGTCCTCCTTTCTCACTGTCGATCATGTAAAGAACGAAGATTCCCAGGATAAGATAATAGCCGAAACGCTCCCACATTTCTGTGAAGAATAAATAGGGAAGGCCTTTTGGGTGTTTGGTTTTCATTGATTTGATTTTACAATTTTGACAAATATAAAATTTTTAAAATAATAATTGAATTTTATTAGCTTTGAGTAAAATAAAGCATTGAAAATGGAAATCACATTAAAAGATATTGAGAGTAATCTGGAATCATTGCCCAAACAATTTTTATATCAGGTAAATGATTTTATTGATTTTTTGAAGTATTAGCATTTAAATGATCAACAATATGACGTTCCTGAATGGCAAAAAGAGGAAGTTAGAAGAAGGGTGCAATATTCTCAGAAGCATACCGAAAGTTTTATCTCTGAATCTGAGATGAACGATTTTTTAAATGACTTTGAGCGTGAAAGCTGAAATTAAGTATAGTCATTTTGTAAAGATCGATTTAAAGGAAAATCAATGTTACAATAAAATCGATAAAACATTATGGAGTTTTTTCCTCAAAGAATTTCGTTTAAAGATCAATTACATTAGAGAAAATCCTTTAGCTTTAGAAGTAAAATATGATGATAGCAGAATCGTTATATTAAAGAGATTTCCTTACGCCATTCACTATCAGTTTTATGAGACTGAATAGTGTAAAAGTATTAGCGGTTTTTCATACATTGAGAAATCCGGAAAATTGGAAGGACAGGAAATGAAAATCCGAATCTCATATTAGAGATTCGGATTTTATAGTTTAAATTTAATCTTAAAATTAAAGATTCTCCAAAATAAAATCTGTCATTTTCTGATACAGTTGCGGTCTTGTCTGTCCACCATAAATTCCGTGGTTTTTATCAGGATAAGCCATAAATTCAAACTGTTTTTTATTTTGAATTAAAGCTTCAGAAAACTCCATTGAATTCTGGAAATGTACATTGTCATCAGCCGTTCCGTGGATCAATAAAAATTTTCCTTTCAATAAACCAGCATACGTCGTAGGTGAATTTTCATCGTATCCTGCAGGGTTTTCCTGTGGGGTCAGTAGAAATCTTTCCGTGTAAACAGAATCATAATATCTCCAATTGGTTACCGGGGCAACGGCAATTCCTGTTTTAAAAACATCAGCGCCTTTGGTCATTGCTAAACTTGCCATATATCCACCAAAGCTCCAGCCGAAAATTCCGATTCTTGTTTTGTCGATGTATTTCTGAGCTCCAAACCATTTTGCTGCTGTGATCTGATCTTCAATTTCGTATTTACCTAAATTTTTATAGGTTACTTTTTTAAATTTCGATCCTTTAAAACCTGTACCGCGTCCATCCACACAGGCGATGATATATCCTTTTTGTGCTAACATTTCAAACCAGATCGCATTTCCGTTATCCCAGGAATTAGCTACCTGCTGAGAACCCGGACCTGAGTACTGGAACATGAATAATGGGTATTTTTTATTCGGATCAAAGTTTTTAGGTTTAATGATCCAGGCATTCATCTGATCCCCGGCTTCGTTAGGAATCGTGATAAACTCTTTTACGGTAAAATTATCAGACTGTAATTTTTTAAGCTGTTCATCATTGTTCTGAAGTTCCTTTAACTGTTTTCCGTTGCCATCTTTTAAAGTATAAGAATAAGGTTTGGAAGCAGCAGATGAGGTTTCAATAAAATAATTATAATTTTTACTGAAATTCGCCGAATTATTTCCTTCCGCATTTGAAATCAGCTTCGTCTTTCCGTTTTCAATATTAATTTTGGAAACAACTTTGTTGATGCTTCCCTTCTCAGTAGTCTGAATATAGATTTCTCTTGATTTTGGATTGTATCCGTAATAGTCAGTTACTTCCCAATTTCCTTTGGTAACCTGTTTTTTTAATTTACCGTCTTTGTCAAACCAGTACAGATGTCTGAAACCGTCTCTTTCTGAAGCCCAGAGAAAAGAATTGTCTTCAAGGAATTCCAACGTTACATTATCAGTGTCAATCCATTTATCATCAGTTTCCGTGAACAGTTTTTTTGCTTCTCCGGTTTTTGTATTGATTTTTAATACATCTGATGCATTTTGTGTTCTTTGTGACGTAATCAGAACAATTTCATCTGCATCATTGGTCTGAATAACATTCGGAATATAGTAATTTTTAAAGTTCTCTAAATTGACTTTTGTTTTTTTACCGTCAGCAAGATGATAAATATGTGCAGATGCAACGGAGTTCTTTTCTCCGGCTTTAGGATATTTGTACCGCATTTCGCCAGGGTAAAGTGATTTGCCGTAAATAGGAATGTATATTTCAGGAACATCAGTTTCCACCAGTTTTACAAATAAGATGTCAGCGGAATTTTTCGTCCATTCATACAGTCTTGCATGCCCGAATTCCTCTTCATAAACCCAATCAGCTAAACCATTTAAAACTTTGTTTTTTACTCCGTGCTGAGTAATCTGCGTGATTTTGCCGGAATTTAAATCCTGATAGAATAAATTGTTATCAACGATGAAAGAAACTTTTGTTGCATCAGGAGAGAATCTCGGTTCCTGAACAAATTTACCTTCATTAAGGTTTATCGTTTTTCCTGTTTTTAAATCTTTTATGTCAAATTTTCCCAGAAAAGAATGTCTGTAGATCGGTTCGCTGTCTTTCAGTAAAAGGATTTTGGATTCATCAGAGGAAAATTCATAGCTCTGGAAATTTCCTTCAACTAAATTTCCTTCCTTCTGAGATGTTTTGTAAGAATATTTTGCAATTCCGCCCTGTTCGATCACCAGATAATTTTCACCGTTTTTCATGGATGTTATTCCTGCGATTCCCTTTCCACGGTAATATCCTGAATATATTTTATCTAATGTAATTTCCTGTGCGGATATATTTTGCAATACCGCAACAAGACTAAGTGTAAGTAAGAGTTTTTTCATTTTTAAAAATAAAGGAATCCAAAGATAACAATTTTATCAAATTCATTTAAAAAGCTTTTACATAAGTTAATTTGGCAGAAAAATTGAATGTATCATGTTACATTAAATTAATAGAATTATGGAAACAAATGCACATGATCAGAAACTGAATAAATATGAACTGGAAGATCAAATTGTTTATACAGGTTTTTCAAGTTTTGAAGATGCTGAAAGACATGCCCGGGAGCATAACGGATCTTTAGTGGAAGTAGGTTTTAAAGATGGAAACGATAACCCGCAAATAACTTCAGAGGCTGGCTTGATTGAGAAAAAATCGCATTACTATGTTGATGCCGGTGCAGAATATAAATTCATTCATTCTTCTGATCCTGGTTTTAAAGATTATGCTGATGAATTGCAGAAGATCAAGGCTAATAAGGATAAAACTGGTCCGGAAGAAAGATATTTGGCCAGTTTCGAAATCGAAAATACAGAAGATCCAATCATCGTTATTAAAAATGATCAGCTGGAATCAGTTACTTCAAGAGAACGCTCAAAATATCTTAAAAACGCTCACGTTTTCGAAATTGGAGTTTCTACAGCAAAATCTTAAATTTCAGATTAGAATATAAGTATACTTTCAAAAAAATCGTCTGTGAAATGTTTCACAGACGATTTTTTATTTGTTTTGATTGTACATGATCTGATAGTATTCATCAGCCATTCGATCACTGTCAAATTGATCCTTTACATCATTCATGGCATTCTGTTGGATCACTCGCCATTTTTTCTGATCATTATAATAAGTCGGTATGATTTCATTCTCAAGGATTTCGTATAATTTGTTCAGATCATAGTTGTCCTGTTCGTAAATACTCATATTTTCGTAATCACATTTTGGTACAACAAAAGAATTTTCACCATGTCTGGCAAATTCAGGAATCCAGCCGTCATCCGTAGAAAGATTGACTGATCCATTCATGGCCGCAGCCATTCCGGATGTTCCGGACGCTTCCCTTGGAACCCTTGGATTATTTAACCACAAATCTGAGCCCTGTTTTAAGGATTTACTGAGGGAAAGTTCATATCCTGTAAGAACAGCCATGGTTTTATAATTTTTACTTTCCTCAACCAATGTATTAAAAGTAGAGATAGAAGAATAATCCATTGGATATGGTTTTCCTGCCCAGATTATCTGCACAGGATATTCAGGATTATTCAATAATTTAAAAAATCGGTTTTTATCATTAAGCAGCAAGTCTGCGCGCTTGTATCCTGCAAATCTTCTCGCCCAGACGATTGTGAAAATATTTGGATCAAATAAATTCCCGGTTTGATCAGCAACGATTTTAAACAGTCTCTTCTTTAAAAGTTTTTTGCGGTAATCAAAAATAGTGTCATTATTTTCATCTTTGGCATTATAAAGATCTTTGTCTCCCCAATATTTGAAGTCCTGCGCATTCGTAATCGATTTAATTTCACATATTCCCGGATATTTACTCCACATAGCTCTTGAAACTACGCCGTGAAGCTGGGAAACTCCGTTCGCAATTCTTGACATCTTCAACGCACAGAGGGAATGATTGAAAAGCTCACCGTCAGATCCTTCAATCTTTTTTGCTTCTTCCATGCTCAATCCTGAAAAATAAGACATATCATAGCATAATTTCAGATTATGCTTTTCATTTCCTGCTTCTTCCGGAGTATGGGTAGTAAAAACTAATTTTTCTTTTACTTTCTGAATGTTTCCATTGTATTTTTTCAGTAGATGAAATGCTGCCGGCAGCCCATGGGCTTCATTCAGATGATATACTTCTCTTTCAATATTGAACTCATCCAGCAATTTTGCACCGCCTTTACCCAAGAGGATATATTGTGCCAATTTTGTTGATTCGTTGGCGTCATAAAGTTTATGACAGATTGTTTTTGAAATATGATCATTTTCAGCGATGTCAGTGGAAAGAAAGAACATGGGTGCAGTATGAAAAATTTCAGGATCCAGATACCACACTTTTACCCAGACCGGTGCGCTGTGAATCTCAATTTGAAATTTTATTCCTGTGTCTTCAAGAAAACTGTACATTTTCTTTGTCCATGTTGGCTGTAAAGTCTGATCATGATTTCTTGCCTGATCATAATATCCGAATTTCCATAGAATTCCAATCCCTATGACATCCTGCTTAAGGTTGTAGGCACTTCGCATGTGCGAACCTGCGAGAAACCCCAACCCACCCGAATATATTTTTAAGACCTGCTCAATAGCAAATTCCATAGAAAAATAAGCAACTTTCTTAGAGTATTTTTCGTTGATGCTGTAAGGTATTTTAAAATTTTTAAAATCCATAAAAAAATCAATTTTTGTGTTTAAAGGTTTAAAGGTATTGATTAACAAAATAAACTTTACATTAATTATATGATAAATATTTTTAAATGAATCGGTTGATTCTTTTTTTTAGCTACCTTTAAGTATAAATTTTTGATAATCAAAAACTTCCAAATATGAAAAAGGTTTTTTCTGATGAAGATTTAATAAAGAATCTTAGTTTGTATTATCTTAATCGTCATCTGAAAAAAAGCCGATGGCACAATATCACCGTACCATAGATGAATCTCCTCTTCATGAACGGGAGAAATACAAAAAGAAAGCCGAAATTTTATTGCTGAATTCTTTTATGCATCACTTTCCTGAAATTACTTTTGAGAACCTCACCTGTGAAAGTCCGGATTTCATCGCAAAATTCAATAATAAGAAAATAGGAATAGAACTGACCGAAGTGATCAATCATCTGGAAATGAAGAAAGTTGAGAGTAATCTTAACAAAATATTCCGTCAGGCAGAGATACTGTTGGAAGAGGAAGACACTACGAAATATCGTGGTGTTTATTTTTTATCATTTCAGACGAATTTAAAATTTGAGAATCCCGAACTGCAAAAGGAAATCATCCTGAATATTTATAGCAGTATTAAAAAGAACAAAGCAGTTGGCTGTGTCAGGGGAATCAGGAAATCTTCTCATCGGAGAAATGTTTTTATTACTCACGAATACAATATGAATCTTTTTGACGAACTCTGTTCGGAGAAAATTTTAGAATTAATAGAGAAGAAAAATGAAAAATTTCCATATTACGACAGAACTGTAGACGAATGTTGGTTAGTTATTGTTTCGGATATGAACTCTCTTGCTTCCAGGTATACATTCATTCAGGATAAGGAACATTTGAAAGAGGTAAAAAGTCCATTTCATAAAATTTTTCATCTCGAAAATTTATGTGGAAATATGACGAGTATTAAATAGTTTGGCGATTTGGATGTATAAAATTTAATAAATTAATATTTTTTTTATTAAATAATTTTCTATTATCGTTATTTAGTGGTTATAATTTAATTTAACTATATTTGGTAAAGTTTAACATTAATAACCAAGTTAATATGAGAAAAACTATACTTTTTATTTTTTTCTGCATTTCGCAAATATTGTATTCCCAGGCAGACTGTACAACGGCATTGTCTGTCTGTGGCAATTCAAATATTACGTATAGTCCTACCGGGATAGGTGCAGTGAATGAGTCGCTGGGAGGTTGTATGGTTTCCGGTGAGCACAACTCTATCTGGTATAAACTCACAATTGCAACCGGAGGAACGCTGACTTTCAATCTGGTTCCAAATGATCCTGACGCAGATTATGATTGGGCAGTATATGGTCCTAATGTGACCTGCGGAAATTTAGGAGCACCAATTCGCTGTAACGCAGCAACAGTTATCGGAGTAGGTGCTTCAACAGGTTTAAATATGACCAGTACTATTACCAGCGCTGCCGGAGGTTCATTGACTCCTTATTGCCAATATCTTGATGTTGTGGCAGGTCAGACCTACTATTTATATATTGATAACTGGGTAGATTCGGGAACCAGTGTAACATCACCGTTTTCTTTAACATGGGGAGGAACTGCTACATTAGCTTCTCCTTTTACAGATCCGGCACTGCAGCCCAATCCATTTGTTCCTCCCGGTATGCCAGCTGCAAATCCGTTAGACCCAAGGGAGATTATTATCTGCGTAAGTCCTGCTGTATTTGATTTTTCAACGTTGTCTTCAGCAATTTTGAATGGCAATCCCAACTTCGTTATCTCATATCATATGACCCAGAATGATGCATTGGCAGGAACAGGTCCGATTACCGCTCCGATTACTGTTAATACTACAAATATATATTATTACAGTATTCATTATGCAGATTCAGCTAATCCTAACAATCCTCTTAATTTCTGCAGGCAAATCAGCCCTTTTAAATTTAAACAGGGAAATATTACGGCGGATGACAAAACAATCTTTGCCTGCAATAACAATAAAACTGGGACAGCAACTTTCAATCTGACGACGGCAGGCGTTTTTACAGGTTCGAATGTGACGATAAAATACTTTCCTACAATGGCAAATCTGAATGCCGGAACTGCTGAAATAACCAATCCCGCACAATATGTATCAGGCGGCGGAATTGTCTATGCTCTGGTAAAAACAGACGAAGGCTGCTCAGATACGGCAGCAATTACATTAAGCTTCTATCCTGAAGTGATTGTTAATGACGCAGTTTTACGCTTTTGTGCATTACAGGAAAATCTAATGACTGCATCATTCGATCTTACTACAGCGAATGTTACCTCACTGAGTGGCTTAACAAAGAAATATTACAAATCATTGCAGGATGCAGTCAGTGGATCCAACGAAATACCAACACCCACGGCCTATATTGCTTCAGAGGGAGTGGTCTATGTGAAAGTAACAGACGGGAATTCATGTTACAGTATCTCTAAAATCACTTTAGAGGTTATTCCACCGGTTTATTCTGCTGTTTTAAAAGATAAGACGATCTGTATAGAGGATAGAACGACATTAGATGCAGGTGCAGGGTTTGATGGGTATGAATGGAGTACCGGAGCAACCACGCAGGCGATTACGGATGTTGGGGTTGGAACTTACTGGGTGAAATTAAAGACAGGATTCTGTATTGCTTACCAGGCAGTGAAAGTTTATTCTTCTGAGCAGCCGGTTATTTCGAGTGTAGAAATTTCTAATACGACTGTTACGGTAAATGCAAATGGCGGTAAAGCTCCTTACAGATACTCTGTCGATAATGTGAACTGGCAGGATTCTAATGTCTTTACAAATATTAAAAGAGGCGATCATATAATCTATATTAAAGATTCTTTCAATTGTGAGCCGGTAAGCGTGTCTATCGTTGTTCCTAATCTGGTGAATGTGATTACGCCGAATGGCGATGGTATCAATGACGTCATTGATTATTCGGCATTAGGTCATAAACAGAATTTGGCATTTACTATTTTTGACCGATACGGAAATAAAATCTTTCAGGCAGATAAAATGAACAGTTATAAATGGGATGGGACCACATCGAATAAGAAAGTTCCTACCGGAAATTATTGGTATTCTATTACATGGTCTGAGAATGATAAAAATAAAACCTTATTTAAATATACGGGCTGGGTATTAGTTAAGAATAGAGAATAATGTAAAAATAATAAAAAAGCCATCTTGATAAAAGATGGCTTTTTAACTGAAACTATTAGTATCTTTAAAATAGTCAGACAGATACAGTATTTTTCCACATTCTGAAAATTGAATAATTGTACATATTTCGTTTTCATAAATATCTTTTCCAAACATATTGCTTAAAGAATTGGTCTGATAAAAATATTTGTTGTTTCCCAAATTGAAAATTTCAGAAACACTCCATTCAATCTTTTCATATCTTCTGAAAATAGCTCTGAATAATGCTAAAATTCTGTTTTTGCCAGATATTTCTTTGGCAGGGGGAATCCAGATTACAGTTTCATCAGTAAACCATTTTTCAAGCTTTTCAATATTCAGGGAATTTAAATCCTGCATAAAATGGCTGATCTTACAATTCATAGGCTGCAATTTACATTTATATACGCAAAAAACAATAAATTGGTTTTTATTTAACAATTACTATCAGAAAAGACAATTGATTTATTTAATAGAATTTTAGTCAGAAAAATAAAAATTCAAGGTTATAATGATCATTTGAATGGTTTGTTAAATATTTTTCAGTAAAAATATATGGTATTCGTTCTGTCATTTTGCATTGAGGTTTGTATTTCTAATTTTTTGTTTATATGTTGAATTTCATAGATCTTTCAATCAGTCTTTCCTTCATAACAGGATAAACTTCAGAATTACAGTTCCAATGACTGGCTATAGACCGAATCAATTTAGCTTTCATATTTTAATTATTATCTTTGCACCCACAAATTCAGAAATCAATAATGTCTCATATTCACAGATCTGCCGCATTTCATACTCTTGGCTGTAAATTAAATTTTGCAGAAACATCTACCATTGCCCGCCAATTGACAGATGCAGGGTATGATAAAGTAAGTTTCGATGACAAGGCGGATGTATATGTGATCAATACCTGTTCGGTAACCGAAAATGCAGACCGTGAGTGTAAACTGCACGTAAAAAGAGCAATGAAGGCTAATCCTGAAGGTTTGGTGGTTATCGTTGGTTGCTATGCACAGTTGAAACCGGAAGAGATTTCACAGATTACCGGTGTAGATTTGGTTTTGGGCGCGAAAGAAAAATTTAATATCCTCAGTTACCTTGATGATCTGGAAAAATCTGAAAGCGAGGGAATTGTGCACTCCTGCGAAATCGAAGAGACTGATTTTTTCATCGGAAGTTATTCAATCGGTGACCGTACCCGGGCATTTCTTAAGGTTCAGGACGGCTGTGACTATAAATGCACATATTGTACAATACCTTTAGCCAGAGGGATCTCGCGTTCAGACACTATTGAGAATGTTCTGAAAAATGCCAAGGAAATTGCAGCAAGAGATATCAAAGAAATTGTCCTGACAGGGGTTAATATCGGGGATTACGGAAAAGGTGAATTTGGAAATAAAAGACATGAACATACTTTCCTGGAATTGATTTCAGAACTGGATCAGGTGGAAGGCATCGAAAGAATCCGTATTTCATCTATTGAACCTAATCTTTTGAAAGATGAAAGTATCGAGCTGGTTTCTAAAAGCAAAAGTTTTGTTCCGCATTTTCATATTCCTTTGCAATCGGGAAGCGATGATCTGTTAAGAAAAATGAAACGCCGTTACCTGACTAAACTGTATAACAACAGAGTTCATAAAATCCGAGAGGTAATGCCTCATGCAGCGATTGGTGTGGATGTTATTGTCGGTTTTCCGGGAGAGACTGAAGAATTGTTCATGGAAACCTATAACTTTCTGAATGAACTTCCAATCAGTTATCTGCACGTTTTCACTTACTCTGAAAGAGAAAATACCGAAGCTGCAGAGATGGATGGGATAGTTCCGGTTCCTGAAAGAAAAAGACGCAACAAAATGCTGAGAATTCTTTCCGAAAAAAAGAAAATGTCATTCTATCAAACTCAGCTGGGACAAACGCTTCCTGTTCTTTGGGAGCATGAAAATAAAGACGGAAAAATGTATGGCTTTACAGAAAACTATGTAAGAGTACAAAAAGATTTCGATTCGGCGTCCGTTAATAAGATAGAATTCCTGAATTTAGAAAAAATCCTGTCAGATGGCACGGTTTCTGTGCAGTCTTCTTATGAAAGTTTTTTAGCAAAAGCCTAGTCTGTTTGCTTTATTTCAACTAAATTTATTTTTTAACGATTTTAATATCTACATTTTTATGAGAGATAAGTTTTTATCTTGGGGATTGGTGTTGGTGGCTGTAACATGGATAGTTGCATTACTCATCAAAGCGCATTACTGGATTCCGATACTTTTAACAGCAATCTATGTATTGGGAGTATATAATACTTACCAGACAAAACATGCGATTTTACGTAACTTTCCTGTTTTAGGATATTTCAGATATTTTTTTGAGGATATTTCTCCCGAAATGCAGCAGTATTTTATTGAAAGAGAAACTGATGGGAAGCCCTTTCCAAGAAATCAGCGTTCGGCAGTATACAGACGTTCAAAAAATGTAAGTGATACCGTTCCGTTCGGAACCCAGTTAGAAGTGAACCACAGAAAATACGAGGGGATTAAGCATTCTATTTATGCTAAATCCCCAAAAGAAGAAATGCCCAGGGTCTGGGTAGGTGGCGAACAGTGTACGCAGCCTTATCATGCCTCTTTGTTCAATATTTCAGCAATGAGTTTTGGAGCATTAAGCGACAGAGCTCAGATCTCATTGAACAGAGGTGCGAAAAAGGGAAGCTTTTATCATAATACAGGTGAAGGAGGTATTTCTCCCCATCACATGGAGGGCGGCGATTTATGTTGGCAGATCGGAACCGGTTATTTTGGCTGCAGAGATCAAGAAGGAAAATTTAATCCTGAATTATTCATTAAATATGCAACACTTCCTAATGTGAAAATGATTGAGATTAAATTATCTCAGGGTGCAAAACCCGGTCATGGAGGAGTATTGCCCGGAGTGAAAAATACGCCTGAAATTGCTAAGATCCGACATGTACAGCCCGGTGTGACAATTCTTTCCCCACCTTCTCATTCCTCTTTTTCAGACGCTGCAGGTTTGTTGAGGTTTGTGCAGCAGTTACGTGAACTTTCAGGAGGTAAGCCCGTAGGTTTTAAACTATGTATAGGAGATACTAAAGAATTTGAAGACATCTGTGTTCAGATGAATGTTATGAAAATATATCCTGATTTTATAACAGTCGACGGTGCGGAAGGGGGAACCGGAGCTGCACCACCGGAGTTTTCTGACGGAGTAGGAATGCCTTTGGAGCCAGCTTTGATTTTCGTGAATAAAACACTTAAAAATTATAATGTCAGAAGTAAACTGAGAGTTATTGCAAGCGGAAAAGTGCTTACGAGTCTTGATATTCTCAGAGCCGTGGCGATGGGAGCTGATATGTGTAACAATGCCAGAGGGTTTATGTTCTCATTGGGATGTATACAGGCATTAAGATGTAATAATAATAATTGTCCTACGGGAGTTGCAACACAGGATAAGATGTTGATCAAAGGTCTTGATGTTACTGATAAGGCAGAGCGGGTTTACCATTTTCATAAAAATACTTTACATACCTGTAATGAGTTGATTGCAGCAGCAGGAAGAAGTTCTTATGAAGAAGTAGATGCTTCAATGTTTATGCGTGGTGATGAATTTGAACATCTTTCTGATAAATATTTCCCGGATATCCTGGGAAATGTAAGGTGATTTATCCTGAATAAGGAGTAAAAAAAATCCGCTTCATCATTTGATGAAGCGGATTTTTTATTTTTTATTGCTGACTTTCGGGCCTTACTTCTGTATGATAGATCTGAAAGTTAAATACAAAACATGCATTCTGCAAACCATAAAAGTTAGCATCTCGTGCAAATGCAGCCTTGGAAGGAACGATAATCACACCCTGCAGATTAGGAGTTGTACTGTTTGGGAGATTTACAAAACCGTTGAAATATTTTAGACCTTCCTGAAGTCCTTCTATCTCGTAATAACTTCTCTGTTTTGCTGCATCAGTGGTTGCTGCCGTTAAAACTGCTTTTTTCACATAGTAGAATCTTGGGTCAGTTGTGGGAGAAGCTTCCAGGTCAATCGTATTGATAAGAGCCCCTCCGGAAGTTAGAGCAACGTTTCCGTCTGTGTCTGTAGCGCGATAATAGGTTGCTCTCATCATTGTTCTGATTAGGCTTGCATTATCAGATTTTGAATCGGTGTTAATAGCCGCTCCCGGATTAGGCTGCACTTCTTCCCGCTTAATATAAATAACCCCTGACGGAAGTTTGACAGGATTAAGCTCTGATAATTTTTTATAATTATCATCAGTGGCATCTGAGCTGCTGAAGGCTTTGATGTTTCCCTGCGTGTCCAAATAGTTATTATCCATAAATTTCTGGATAGCCTGCTCATCATATGAATTTCTTACATCGATGTTTTCCGGCTCTACGAATGTTTCTACTTCATCATCTTTCTTACAGGCTGAAAAACACAAAGATCCAGCAAGGATATACAAAAATATTTTTTTCATTTCAAAAACTTTAATTACTTTACAAATAATATAACGGCAAAAGTATAAAAAAATATGAGAATAGATAAATTTTTATGGAGTATTCGTTTTTACAAGACCAGAAGTATTGCTGCTGATGAAATAAAAAAGAACAGAGTGGCAATAGGGGCATCGGTTGTAAAATCATCGAAAGAAGTGAAAGAGGGAGATGTCATCAAAATCCGTAAAAATCAGATTGACTACAAAATTAAAGTCATTCAGATCCCGAAAAGCAGGATAGGTGCTAAATTAGTATCTCTACATATCAAAGATGTCACCGATAAAGAACAGTATGAATTGCTTAAACAGAGAAAAATGTCTCAGAGCTATTACCGTGACAAAGGAGAGGGGAGGCCTACCAAAAAAGACAGGAGAGAGATTGACGGATATGTAGAAAATGATGTTGATTCAGACTTTACAGATTGGGATGATTTTTTTGGAGAAAGCGATTCGAAGATAGAAGATGAAAAAGATTCATAAATATAAACTTTCAATGATTTCTTTCATGATCTGTTCAGGTTCTTTAGAATCTGTACTGATATTGAACTGGGCTTTGCTGTAATATTGATTTCTTTCGAATAAATGCTTGGCAATGAACTCTGGGAGGTTTTCATCCGATATATTGGCAATTAAAGGCCTTTTTTCTTTTTGTTTTGAAATTCTTTCTATCAGAGTATTGATGGATGTTCTCAAAAAAACACTTTTAGAATTAAGATTGATGATTTCCATATTATTATAATAAACGGGTGTGCCTCCCCCAAGGCTCAGGACAATGTTTTCTTCTGCAGCTAAAATTTCCTCTAAAATTTCTCTTTCCAGCTTTCTGAAGTGAATTTCTCCCTTTTTTTCGAAGATTTCCGGGATCGTCAATTTATTCCTTCTGGAAATTTCTTTATCAAGGTCAATTAATTTAAAATCTAATTTGTCGCTTAAAATTTTGGAAATGTGGGATTTGCCGCTACCCATGTATCCGACTAGTGAAATTATCATGAATTTATTTTAAACAAATTTGCGAAAAAGTTTTGAGATAATGAAAAAAGTCCTATCTTTGCACCATTAAAAACAAGGGACATTACTTAAATGAAAACTTGATAATAAAGTGACCGACTCGGTAGCTCAGCTGGTAGAGCAATACACTTTTAATGTATGGGTCCTGGGTTCGAATCCCAGCCGGGTCACTAGCAAAAGTATTATATATTTTTATAATTTTTTGCCTGCGTGGTGAAATTGGTAGACACGCCATCTTGAGGGGGTGGTTTCCTAAGGATGTGCTGGTTCGAGTCCAGTCGCAGGCACTGCAAAAAAAAGTTTGGTAGTTCTAAAATTTATTTTAAATTTATCAGATGTAATATAAGGCCGACTCGGTAGCTCAGCTGGTAGAGCAATACACTTTTAATGTATGGGTCCTGGGTTCGAATCCCAGCCGGGTCACAAGTTTACTGAAAAGTAAATTTTTTTCATATTAATATTTTGTGATTTGGTGTTCAAAGGCTTCCTTCAGGAAGCCTTTGATTTTTTATTTCTGGCCTTATTCCAGATGCATGTTGTCAATCAGCCTTATGCCGTCTACCATTACCACAATAAATGCACGATATGATCTGTTATTGTAAAAAAAGTCTGTTTCTTTTAAAGTTTTTTCTTCAGCAATCATAAAATATTCCATCTGCATACCCGTCTGGTCGTCAAATATATCTTTCACCCTTTCTTTTATTTCGGGTACTGAGACTGTTCTGAACCAATCATTTACTTTAACAAGGGTTTCATAAATTACTTTTGATTCAGATCTCCGGTTCGCTGTCAGTCTCTGGTTTCTGGAACTGAGTGCTAATCCGTTTTCTGCCCTGTAAATATCCACTCCGATAATGTTGATATGCAGGCGTTTTTTTTCGGTCATTTTCCTGATGATCGCCAATTGTTGAAAGTCTTTTTCACCAAAATAAGCATTGTCAGGTTTTACCTGTCTGAAAAGTTCCTCTACAACCGTTCCCACTCCGTCAAAATGACCGGGTCTTGATTTTCCTTCCATCTCGTTTTCGAGGCCGTCAAAGTCATAATGCTTGCTTTCTGTTTTGTCAGGATATATATCCTGTACTTCGGGAATATAAACAGCATCCACTAACCCGGATCTTTCAAGAATCTTGATATCTCTGTTAATGTCACGGGGATATTTTTTTAAGTCTTCAGCATTATTAAACTGTGTAGGATTTACAAATATTGAAGAAATTACAAGATCATTATCTGCTCTTGCGGCTTTATACAAAGAAAGATGCCCGTCATGTAATGCTCCCATTGTCGGCGCAAAACCTATTTTTTTACCCATCTCTTTCTGTCTTTCAATAAAATCCTCAAGTGTTTTTTTGTTTTTTAAAACTTCCATAGTTTATTTTAATAGAAATTCAAAAATAGTAAAATATCTTTTATTAATTTTCAGGAATTGACAGTTGGAGGGTGGTCGCTATCGTAAAAAAATGTTAATTACCTTAATGTTGGATGTTTTTTTGTAATTTTGCAACTTATAGCATTATTTAAAATTATATAAAAATTATATGCCCAATCAGAAAATACTGTACATTACCACAGAGATGTACCCTTATCAGGAAGATACAAATTTAGGAAGCGTGGTAAACAAAATGGCACTTAAAATGCACCAAGAAGGCAATGATGTAAGAGTTTTTATGCCAAGATTTGGACAGATAAGTGAAAGGAAATTTCAACTTCATGAAGTTATCCGCCTTTCGGGAATGAATATTATCATCAACGATTTAGATCAGCCTCTTATCATAAAAGTGGCTTCTCTTCCGGGAGAAAGACTTCAGGTTTATTTTATTGATAATGAAGAATATTTCAAAAGAAAACAATATTATTTTGATGATGAGGGCGTTGCTTTCCCGGATAATGATGAGCGTGCCATTTTCTTTGCAAGAGGAGTTATAGAAACCATCAAAAAATTAAACTGGGTTCCTGATGTTATTCACCTGAATGGCTGGATGGCTTCATTTATACCTGTTTATTTGAAAACATTCTATCAATCAGATACGTATTTCAAAGATGCGAAAATTGTCCTTTCACTATATAATGAAAAGGATGCTCCTCTGGATAAAGGCATTGCAGAAAAATTACAGTTTGATAATATTTCAGGATTAGAAGCGTTAAATACTCCTAGTTTTCAAAGTTTTGTTATTGAGAGCATGAAGTATGTAGATGAGGTTGTGAAGGGTGATGAATTTTTAGAAGGTGAACTGGATAAAGCTTTTAATGAAACTTCTACTTCAAAATCAGAGTATCTGGATATTGATTCTATCAACAAACTATATTAAAAGAAAAATATTGATGATTTATAATATGAAAAAAGCCTTCACTATACTTGCTATGATGATTTTAGGAGGTATGTTGGTTTACAATTGTGAACCGGATCCTGATTCTTTAGGTGAACAATTGTTTTTAGACGGTGCAGCAAACGGTAATGAAGTTCCTTATGATGTTGTCGCATACAACATTGATAATAATGACAGTATAAGAAGTGATGCTGCGAAATTGGGGTTGGCAACCTTAGGAGCATTTAAAGAAAGCCAGTTTGGAATGCAGAAAGCAGCGTACTATACACAGGTGAGACTGGCTGCCTATGATCCGGACTTCGGGACCAATGCTGTTGTAGATTCTGCGGTTCTTGTCATCAAGCCGACTTATGCTTCAGATACTCTGACAACAACTACTGACGAAAATTATGTATATCCTGACGGGTCAGTACCTGCGAAAAAAGTGATCAACAGATATCCGGCTGTAAAATATGGTAAAGCTAAATTTAATGAAGGAAAACTGACTGTAAAAGTGCAGGAAGTAACAGAATTTTTAAATGGCTACAGTGATATAGCCTATTCCAATAAAGCATATACGGTTAATGAGAGTACTGATGATGTTCTTGGATCAAAAGAATTTAATGGTTTTGTAAATGCCATTGCTATAACAAAAGATTCCGACGGTTCTTCGATTTTTACTTCCGAGGCAGGCTTCAGAATACCTTTGAAAGCTAACTTCTTCCAAACGAAAATTATTGCAAAGAAGGGGCAGGCTGAATTAAAAGATGTTTCCAGTTTTATCAGGTACTTCAGAGGTCTGAAAATATCTGTTGAGCAAAATGATGGATACCTGGTGCAGTTCGCTCCTTCATCGGTTGAATTGATCATGTACTATAAGTCTGATAAAGTTGAAAATGGTACCACGACAAGACCTCAGACAAAATATGCTTTTTCTGTCGGAAACGGAAATGCACACGTAGGTAATTACACTTATGACAGAGTTGATAGTGTTGTAAAGGCTGCAAATACATCCAGTAATGCTTCTTCAGGTGATCCAAAACTTTTTGTTCAGGGAATGGGTGGTAACTCCATCGGTGTAAAATTCTCAGGTCCTACGATTCAAAAAGTAAATGAATATTATCAGAAAAATAAAGCAGGAATAATTTCCGCCAAAATCAGAGTATATACTGATCCTGTGTGGGATAATAAACTGAAGAAACCTTCTCTGATGACTTTTGTTCAAAAAGATAAAGATGGTGGAAAGGAAACAACAGCTTTTACAAAAGATCTTCTGTTGCTTTCAGCAACTCCTAATTTTGCTTATATGAAAGCATATGATCTGGATAAGAATCCTTCATATTATGAGTTTACAGTGACTCAGTCTTTGAAAGAAATTATTGAGAAGGGAGAAAAATTTGATGATAAATATTTCAAAATTGATGCGGGTAATTTCCTGCAGTCTTCTACGGGAACATCATTGGCAGGAGCACAGCTTACCTCTCGAGCATTCTCTACAGACAGAGTCGTATTTGTGGGATCTGATCCTTCAAATGACAAAAGAATTCAATTAAGAGTTACCTACGGTACAAAATAAAAATAAAAAACACTTAAGTAAATATGTGTGGAATAGTTGGTTATACAGGTTTTCAAGACGCCTATGATATTGTTATTAATGGTCTCAGAAGATTGGAATATAGAGGTTATGATAGTGCAGGAATTGTTTTGGAAGGTAAGAACAATAGTTTTAATGTAGAAAAAACAAAAGGTAAAGTTGATGATCTTGTCAGTATTTCCGGGCAGTTAAAAGGAATTGCTAAAGTAGGAATGGGACACACGAGATGGGCTACCCATGGTGTACCCAGTGATAGAAATTCACATCCTCATATCTCTAATAATGGAAAAATAGCAATTGTGCACAACGGTATTATAGAAAATTATGATACCATAAAAACGATGCTTACCGATAAAGGTTTCAGTTTTAAATCTGAAACAGATACCGAAGTTTTGGTAAATCTGATTCAGTATTTTACAGAATTAAATATAGAAACAGACTTTCCTACTGCGGTAAGATATGCATTGAATGAAGTGTATGGTGCTTATGCTATAACAGTGATGCACGAAGACTATCCGGGTGTTTTGGTTGTAGGAAGATTAGGATCTCCTCTAGCAATTGGAATCGGGGATCAGGAATACTTTATAGCATCAGATGCTTCTCCCTTTGTAGAATTCACTAAAGAAGCAATCTATCTGGAAGAGGGTCATATGGCTATTCTTTCATTAGAGAATGGAGTAGATATCAGAACAATTACGGATAATTCTAAAATTGTTCCTGAGATTCAGGAACTGAAACTAAATCTTGAACAGATCGAGAAAGGTGGCTATGAGCATTTTATGCTTAAGGAAATCTTTGAACAGCCTAAATCAATTCAGGATACAATGAGAGGAAGACTTCTCGTGGAAGAAGGGATTATCAAAATGGCGGGGATCTGGGATCATCTTGAAAAATTCAAGAATGCTAACAGAATTATCATTATTGCGTGTGGTACTTCATGGCATGCAGGTCTTATCGGTGAGTACCTGATTGAAGAGTTTGCAAGAGTTCCTGTGGAAGTTGAATATGCTTCGGAATTCAGATACAGAAATCCGATCATTACAGATAAAGATGTGGTTATTGCTATTTCTCAGTCAGGAGAAACCGCAGATACAATGGCTGCTTTAAAATTGGCAAAAGAAAAAGGTGCATTCATTTATGGGATCTGTAACGTCGTTGATTCTTCAATTGCAAGAATTACTGACGCAGGTTCATATACTCATGCAGGTCCGGAAATCGGAGTTGCTTCTACCAAAGCATTTACTGCACAGCTTACCATACTTTCACTGATTGCACTGAAATTAGGAAAACATAACGGAAACTTAGGAAACGCAGAATTCATGAGCTTAATCGCTGAATTGAATGCTATTCCTAAAAAGATTGAAGAAGTTTTAGAAGCTACTCATGAATTAACACAGAGTATCGCTAAAGATTTCATCAACGCAACCAATTTCCTTTATTTAGGAAGAGGTTATAACTATCCTGCCGCTTTGGAAGGTGCTTTAAAATTAAAAGAGATTTCTTACATCCATGCAGAAGGATATCCTGCTGCAGAAATGAAGCATGGTCCTATAGCTTTGATTGATGAAAATATGCCAATTGTTATCATTGCTCCGAAGAAAGGGCATTATGATAAAATTGTAAGCAATGTACAGGAAATCAAAGCAAGAAAAGGGAAAGTAGTTGCTGTCGTTAATAAAGGAGATACTCAGGTAAGTGCCATGGCAGATTACGTTATAGAAATTCCTGAAACTTCAGAGTGCTTCTCACCAATCGTAGCTTCTGTTCCTCTACAGTTACTGGCATATTACATAGCAGTTTACAGAGGTGCAAACGTTGACCAGCCGAGAAACCTTGCAAAATCTGTAACTGTAGAGTAAAAATACTTGCAAATAAAATAAATTTAGATTTTTTTCGTTATTCTAAAAAAAATCTTAAAAGTTTCTTAAAAAAATTATATATTTACGGCTTAATTATAAAAATTAACATGAAAAGGATATTTCTTTTATTATTGTCTGCGTCGGTAGCATCGGTATCTTGTTCAGGTGGTGGATCTTCTTCTGTTGGGAAGCCCGGAACGAAAGGGGAATTGATACCTAGAGAAAAAACAAAATCATTTGTTGCAGAAAGACCGTATGGTATGGTTGCCATTCCAGGTGGATCTTTCGTTGCAGGTTTAGCTGATGTGGATTTCACAGACAGCCCTGAAAAAGCGGCACTGAAGACTGTAACTGTGTCTTCGTTCTTTATGGATGAAGCTGAAACTACTAATGCAGAGTACAGGGTATTCATTAATTATGTAAGAGATTCGATTGCAAGAACAATGCTTGCTGAAGCTGCTGGTGAAGGCGGCGAAGGCGGTGGTAAAGGTACAGGAATCGGAGATTATGCATACCTTGCGAAAAAAGAAGAAAACCTTACTGCTTATCAGGAATATCTTGAAGGTGCTGGCGGAAGAGACGGCTTTGATGATACCAAAAGATTAGACTGGAAAATTCCATTGCATTGGAACACTTCTAAGTATCCTGATGTAGAATATGCTGAAGTTTTAGAATCAATGTATTTACCGGCTTCGTCAAGAGTTGGAAGCGAAAGGCTTCTTGATGTAAGCAAATTAAAATATAACTATAAGTGGGGGGATATGAATGCCGCTCTTGCTGAAAACGAAAGAGGGGTGAACTTCCTGAAAAGCGAAAGTATTGCCATTTATCCAGATACAACTGTTTGGGTGAATGATTTCCACTTTACTTACAATGAGCCATTGTTTGAACAGTATTTCTGGCACAAAGCTTATAAAGATTATCCTGTTGTAGGAGTAACCTGGGATCAGGCAAGAGCATACTGTAACTTCAGATCAAAATTGAAGTCTGATTATAATGAAAGCCTAAAAAGAAGAAAACAAAGACCATTGACATTCCGTCTTCCGACTGAACTGGAATGGGAATATGCAGCAAGAGGGGGCAAGCAGAATGCTACCTATCCTTGGGGAGGTCCTTATTTAATGGATGACAGAGGTTGTTATCTTGCAAATTTCAAGCCAAAAAGAGGTGATTATATGGAAGATGCCAAAAAAGGGACTTACATGTATACTGCTCCGGTAAAGAAATTTAAGAAAAATGGATATGGATTATTTGATATGGCAGGAAATGTTTCTGAATGGACATTATCAGCTTATAACAATTCGTCATATGGTTTCTCCTCAACTCTGAATCCTTCTACCAAAGATGTAGTAGATACCAAAAGATCTGTGAGAGGTGGTTCTTGGAAAGATGTTGGATATATGTTGATGACCGGAAACAGAGATTATGAAAGCAAAGACTCTGCGAGAAGTTACATTGGATTCAGAACAGTACAGGATATTCCTGAAGCCGCTGTTAAGGCAAAAAGAGTTACCAGATAAGAATCCTGTCGTTTATTACTATTTTCAGAAACAATTTTTATTTAACATTAAAAAAAATTAACTTATATGTTTAAGACTAAAGATGCTTGGATGAATTTCTTCTATTCATTCGGTGCTGCAATTGTAATTCTTGGAGCTTGGCTTAAAATTACTCACATCTCATTTGGCCCAATCAACGGTAACATCGCACTTACAGTAGGGCTTGTTACAGAGGCAATTATCTTTATTATTTTCGCTTTTGACCCTCCGGCAGCTGAAGAGTCTTACCATTGGGAAAATGTTTATCCTGAATTATTAGATAAGCATGCAAACCCAAATCCTTTACATTCAAACATTTCTAAAAATACAAATGCTCAATTTGCTGAGCTGGAAAATTCTTTATCTACCAAATTGGATAAGATGCTTCAGGATGCAAAACTAGATGTACAGTTATTTGACAGATTGAGAACTGGAATTGATAAATTCTCAAATTCTGTTGATCAAATCAACCAGACAGTTGATGTATCTGCTTCTACTCATAAATATAATGATCAGTTAAACAAAGCTGCTCAACACATGGAAAGCATGAACGCTCTGTATGCAATGCAGTTGGAAAGCGGTCAGAGACAATCTGATTTTGCTAAAAAATATGTTGAAGATATGCAGAGATCAGCTGAACATTCTGAGAAGTTTAATCAAGAATTACAAGGTTTAACATCTAACTTAAACAGCTTAAACAGAGTGTATGGTGGAATGTTAACAGCTATGAAGTCATAATCCCGAACCATTAATTTAATAAAAAACTAAAGAAAAGAGAATGGCAAAAGGAAAACAGACTCCACGTCAGAAGATGATCAACCTTATGTATTTGGTGTTCATCGCAATGATGGCCCTAAACATTGATGTTGAAATCATCAGATCTTACTATGACTCCACAAGAGCACTTAAGGAAACAAGGTTTCTGACAGAACAGAAAAATGAAGATATCTTTGAGAAAACCTTAGAAGCAAAAGCACAGCAGGTACCTGATACCTATGCTCAGCCTTGGGAAGACTATAAAGGTCTGAAAGCTAAAATTGACGTTTTGGTAGCTTCTACGGAAGAGGTTAAAATAAAGCTTAAAAAACAGTCTGAGTTTATCGATAAAGATCCTAAGACCGGTAAGGACATGGATGTAAGTGAGAATTTCTCAGCGTTGAATAATAACGAAGCGACTACAGAATATTTCTTTAAAGAAGGTGAAGAGAACAGCCCGTCTGCTGGCGCTCTTGAGCTGAAAAAGAGAATGGATGATGTAAAAGACTATATAAATACCAAATTCGGAAACAACCAGCAGCTTAAAAAGCTGGTAGACAGAGCCAATGCTTCTTTAACTGCAGAATATGCTAACGGAAAGTCTCCAAACGGAAAAACATGGTTTCAGAATAAATTCTATCATCAGCCGCTTATAGCTGCAATCTCTAACTTAGAGATTATTCAGAATGATGCAAGAAACGTACAGTCTGATGCCTTGGCGTTAATGCTTCAGGAAAAAGTTGATGCGAGCATCAAGTTTAATCAGTACGAAGCGATTGTTTCTGCTCCTTCGGATATTCAGTCAGGTAAAAAAGCTGAAGCAGTAATTATGTTAGGATCATATTCTAACAGTAATAAAATCAGCATCAGCGGGGTAAGCAGACAGGAAAACGGTAAAGGATACCTTCCTTTAAATACCGGCGGTCTTGGTGAAAGGAAAATCGGTGGTGTTATTACATTAACAGATGCTACAGGAAAAGCGCAGCAGTTCCCGTTCACGCATACTTATAATGTAATTGCTGGTCCGCAGCAGGTTAAACTTGAGCAAGGTTTATTACTTTCTGCAGACAAAATGAATGTAATGTACAGAGGATTGGAAAATCCTGTTACAGGATCTATTCTTGGTGCAGATAATGCAAAATTATCTCTATCCGCTCCTGGAGCTGTTGTTAAAAGTACAGGTAAAGGCAAATGGAATGTTATTCCTTCAACCGGTAATACTGTTAAATTAACTCTTTCAGGTGTAGATCCTACAGGTAAAACGGTTTCAGAGGTATTTGAATACAGAATTAAAGGTATTCCAAGACCACAAGGACAGATCAGAGGAAAGGCGGTTAATTTTATGCCTGCGAGCTCAATCCCTAATCAGGTTGTAACAGCTGCATTACCTGATTTTGATTTCCCTGTTTCATTCACTGTTAACAGCTTTATTATGAAGCTTCCGGGTAGAGCAGGTACAATGATACAAGGCAGTTCTTTATCTTCTGCAGAAGGAGTGTTAAGAAATCTTAGACCTGGTGATGTCGTTCAGATTTACGATATTCAGGCTACGGCTACCGGACTTGGTAATCAAAGACTGAAAGAAATTTCACCGGTTATAATCAATGTTCAATAAGGTTAATTTATAAAATCATATTATGAAAAAATATATTAGCAGTCTTTTAGTATTAGCTTCTGGGTTTGCATTTTCACAGACTATTCTAAATGCTTCTTCTCCAGAAGAATTCAGACAGATGAGAGCTGAAAATATGAGAAAAGTGGGAGATACTGTTATTAGCAATAAAGTAAAACCACTTGAGTACGGTTTTGTTGATGATAAAGATATTCTGAAAAGCATGATGGTTTGGGAAATTATCGATATGAATGATAAGATCAATCAGCCATTCTATTATGATAATCCAAATGGGTTGCTTTCAAAAACTACTAGATCTCTATATCAAATTCTTTTAGACGCAGCTCTTAGTCAGCAAATTGAAGAAGTTTACGATGATGAGAACTTTACAACGAAGTTGAGTCCTGAAGGAATTCAGAAAAAACTGGAAAGTGTGAGATTGGATGATGAAGCAATCGAAATCATCAACTCCGGAAGACAACTTACTGAAGCTGAAAAACAACAGTATACTGATTATATCAGAACAACCACTGAAAAAGTGAAGGTCTTGAAGATCATGGGGATGTGGTTCATCGACAAAAGAGACGGTCAGATGAAATACAGACCTTTGGGAATTGCTGCAATGGGTCCGGATCCTTCTTCTATCGGAAGAATCGGTCCTGATGGTCAGCCTTTAGCCGGAGCTGATGAATTAGTTGATTTGTTCTGGGTATATTATCCGAAAGCAAGAGAGGTTTTAGCGAACAACTATGTTTTCAACAGAAATAATTCATCTGCAGACTTATCTTTTGATGATATTATTAATGCAAGAAGATTTTCTTCAATCATTTATAAGTCTTCAAACGGTTTAGGTGATGGTATAATTAAAGATTATATCCCTAGAAATGCTGATGAGCAACTTGAAGAAAGTGACAGAATCAAAGGACAAATTCTTCAAATGGAGAATGATATGTGGAATTACTAAATTTCACTTGATATTTATAAAAAACCTGAGTATTTTTACTCAGGTTTTTTTTATTACAGATAGGTCTGTTCTATATAGCTATGATTAAAAAATAACTAGTCAGAAAATTGTGTAAAGCCTTAATTAAAGAAATTTCTCAGATGAAAAATGTAGATTATATTATTGTAGGGGATGGATATGCAGCCCTTTTTTTTGCGCATCAGCTTACAAAAAATAAAAAGTCATTCGTTATCTTTTCTGAAGGCCGTAAAAGCGCATCCCAAATCTCTGCCGGAATCATTAATCCTGTTGTATTAAAAAAGTTCACTACATTTTGGCTTGCTCAGGAACAGTTGGATTTTTTGAAGTTGTCACTTGACGAAATTAAAGAATATACCGGAATAAATTATCTGATTGATGCATCGATTCACAGAATTTTTCATGATGAGAAAGAAAAAGATCTCTGGGTCAAAAAATCGCAAACCGAAGAACTTAAACAATTTTTAGATGAAAATTTTGATCATTTAGAGGGGGTTAAAAATGACTTTCAGTCAGGAATTGTCAAACAGTCTGCCAGATTAAACGTTAGTGGTTTTTTTAATGATGTATTGAGGTTTTTTGAAGATCAGGGGCAGTTAATAAAAGAAAAATTTAATTATACGTGGATTGATACTTCAAATTCAATATATGAAGATATTCATTTTAAAAATATAATATTCTGTGAGGGTATGGGAGTAAAGAATAATCCTTATTTTTCGGATATTCCTGTGATTCCCAATAAAGGTCATCACATCAGAGTAAGACTTTCAGAACCGATTGCTGAAAATACGACGATTAAAAAAAAGCATTTTCTTTTTCCTTTAAACGATGGATTGTATTTCTACGGTGGAACGTATGACAGAGAACAGCTCCATGATCATGTAGATCAATCTGCTGTAGAACAGTTACAAAATGGACTGTCCGAATTTTACCTTAATGATTTCGGTGTTGAAGAAATCCATTTTGGTTTCAGACCAACCGTGAAAGATCGCAGACCTATTGTGGGAAAACATTCTGAACATTCAAATTTCTATGTCTTTAACGGATTGGGTGCAAGAGGTATCCTAAACGGCTGCTATTTTTCGAAAATTCTTTTTGATCATATTGAAGAAGGGAAAGATCTGCCGGTTGAGATTTCTGTCAAGAGGTTTTAAAATGATAAAACGCTTATGCAGGATCTTTAATTTACTTTGAGGCTATTTTAGTCTCAGCCTGAGGTCTTTTTCCATGAAACAAAACCATATCCATCTCTTTTATAAGAAAGGTTACTTCATTTTTAGTCTCTGTATACAGATATTTATTGTCTTCTGTAGAAAATCCGGGAGTTGATTTGTTTTTTTTGAGTTCGTAAGTTTTTCCGTTAAGGTGAATAGTGACTGTTTCTCTTGTATTATTGGTGATAATCTCCATTTCGTCACCATGGCGGTCAGAAATTGTTTCTTTGACAATATCGTCCTGAGATGCAGTTTCATTTTTCGTGATCTCAAGTTCCGGATCTTTCGCTGAGTGCGTACACGCTGACAGTGTGAGAATTACAGATAATCCTAATAAAGTTTTTTTCATTTGTAATTGTGATTTATAAGTTTTCACATTAAATTGGATTGGTTGTGTAAAATTACAATTATTTTTCTTTAAAATTTGTTAAATTTTAATAATTTAAAGAATTTGTGGGCTGATATTGTGTTTTTTATAAAGTTAAATATAATTATTCCTTTCTCTCATTAACTTTTTCAGGTTAATTCAATAAGAGTTAAATTTTGTTAATAGTGAATTAAGTTTTAAAATCAAGGCATACATTTGCATCTGCTAATGAGAAACTATATCGTTTATTTTTTGACCAGCCTTTTTCTGCTATTTGTAGTGGAAAGTAAGCTTAATGTCAAAACTCTGCGAAGTGATTTTTCAGGACATATATCTCATAATTATCCTGAAAAATCTAATCATTCATCTCATAAATTTTCATTTCAGCAGCTTACAGACACTGCAGATAATTTTACGTTAGAACTTGCTGAAGATGATTTTCATTTGGCGGATACCGTACAGGCAATTATTGTTTTCGCAAGTGTATTCGGTCTGATGTATTCATTTGGTTTACTGTTTAAAAAAAGAGTTAAGCCTGCATTTACTGACTTTTTACAGCATTTCAGATCTGTAAAAACATTCATTCTGATCCGTTCTATCAGAATCTAAAATTTTATTTTCCGATCATGTTTCAGTTCCGCAACCGGAGCCTGAACATTGCGTTGTACCAATTTGTGTTTTACAATGCATTTCCCACGAATTATTATTCAATAACATTTAACGATTTATATTACTCTAAATTATGATGAAAAGAGTTGTCCCAGGCGTTGTCTTAAGCGTTGTTCTGTTGCTTTTTAGCTGTAACGGAAAAAAAGAAGAAAAAAAGGAAGATTCAATATATCCGGTTACTTCACCGGTGAAAATGGACACCATTATTAACAAAGATTTTGTAGCTCAGATTCAGTCAGTGAAGAATATTGAAGTTCGGGCACAGGAGAAAGGTTTTCTTGAGAAAATTTATGTTGACGAAGGTCAGTATGTTCATGCCGGGCAGACCTTATTCCGTATCATGCCCCAGATCTATCAGGCGGAATTACTGAAAGCAAGAGCTGAAGTTGAACAGGCTTCTATTGAGCTGAAAAATGCAAGTACACTTGCCAGTAATAATATTGTTTCTAAAAATGAAAGATCAATGGCGAAAGCTAAGCTGGATGCTGCGAATGCCGAAATGAAACTTGCTCAGATCCATCTTTCTTTTACAGATATTAAAGCACCGTTCTCGGGGGTGATTGACAGAATTCCTCTGAAACTGGGAAGTCTTGTTGACGAAGGAGATTTGCTTACAACTCTTTCCGATAACACAAATGTCTACAGTTATTTTAACGTTTCAGAACCGGAATATCTTAATTACCAGACGCACGTTGCAGACCGCGGAAGCCAGAGTGTGAATTTAATGATGGCCAATGGCGACATGTTTAATCAGCAGGGCGAGATTCAGACGATCGAAGGGCAATTTGATAATGAAACGGGAAATATAGCTTTCAGGGCAAAATTCCCTAATCCTGAAAAATTATTAAGAAACGGAGAGACCGGAAAAATCAGAATGACCCTGCCGTTGAAAAATGCCTTGATTATACCGCAGAAAGCAACGTATGAAATTCAGGATCAGAAATATGTTTTTGTAATTGATCATAATGGAGTCGTACGGTCCCAAAATATAAAAGTTGCTTATGAGCTTCCTGATGTCTACATCGTTGCATCCGGGCTGTCTCAAAGTGATAAAATTCTTTTAGATGGTGTACAGAAGGTGAAAGATGATCAGAAAGTAAAAGTAAAATTTCAGGATCCGAAGAAAGTTCTTCAATCCTTAAAATTAAAAGCAGAGTAAAGAGTCAATGATCATTGATAAGCGTAATTGACCACACAAATGTTTATAAAAAATAGGGGTCATCTACAACTTATCATCAATAATTCAACATTATTTTATGTTTAAAAAATTCATTCGCAGACCTGTTCTGTCAATAGTAATCTCTCTGATTATAGTTTTTATGGGAGTCTTATCTCTAATGAAACTCCCCATTACCCAGTTTCCTGCGATCTCTCCGCCCAAAGTAAATATTACGGCAACCTATCCCGGAGCAAACAACGAATTGCTTATCAAAGCAGTGGTCATTCCTCTGGAACGTTCACTTAATGGTGTTCCCGGAATGAAATACATGACCTCCGATGCCGGAAATGATGGTGAAGCTTCCATTCAGGTAGTTTTTGATCTGGGAACAGATCCCAACGTTGCGGCAGTAAATGTTCAGAACCGTGTATCATCAGCTGTTAATAAACTTCCGCCATTGGTTGTGCGTGAAGGGGTGAAAATTACCCGTGAGGAACCGAATATGCTGATGTATATCAACCTGTACAGTGACGACCCGAAAGCTGATCAGAAATTCCTGTTCAACTACGCTGATATCAATGTAATGTCGGAATTGAGAAGGGTAAGCGGTGTTGGTTTTGCAGATATCCTGGGAACCCGTGAATATGCCATGCGAATCTGGCTGAAGCCTGACCGTTTAACCGCTTATAATATTTCTGCTGATGAAGTGATGGAAGCTTTAAATGAGCAGAGTTTGGAAGCATCACCCGGAAAAACAGGGGAAAGCTCAGGTAAACGTTCACAGTCATTCGAATATATTCTGAAATATCCCGGGCGTTTTAATAATGAAAAAGACTACGGAAATATTATTCTCAAAGCTAAATCAGCAGGAGAATTTGTAAGACTGAAAGACGTTGCCGATATAGAATTCGGTAGTTCGATGTATGATATTTATTCTACATTAAACGGGAAACCGTCTGCTGCGATTACCGTAAAGCAATCCTATGGATCCAATGCAAGTGATGTTATTAAAAACGTAAAAGCACTGATGGCAGACCTTGAAAAAACCAATTTTCCTAAGGGAATGCATTACGACATCAGTTATGACGTTTCAAGATTCCTGGATGCATCGATAGAAAAAGTTGTCCATACTTTATTTGAAGCCTTCATTCTCGTGGCGATCGTTGTATTTCTTTTCTTGGGAGACTGGCGTTCAACGCTGATTCCGGCGATTGCAGTTCCTGTTTCCCTGATCGGTACTTTTGCAGTGATGTCCGCATTTGGAATTACGCTGAATATGATTTCTCTTTTCGCACTGGTGATGGCGATCGGTGTCGTCGTCGATGATGCGATTGTTGTGATTGAAGCGGTCCACGCCAAAATGGAAGAGAAAGGATTGTCTGCATTGAAAGCAACGGAAGAAGCGATGCATGAGATCAGCGGGGCTATTATCGCCATTACCTTGGTTATGGCTGCGGTATTCATTCCTGTAGCATTCATGTCAGGGCCTGTAGGGGTTTTCTACCGTCAGTTTTCGATTACCATGGCCTCGTCAATTATTCTTTCAGGAGTTGTAGCGTTAACATTAACTCCGGCATTGTGTGCATTGATTTTAAAAAACAACCACGGAAAAGCTAAAAAAAGAGGTCCGATTACCATTTTCTTAGATAAATTCAATAATTTATTTACAAAAGGAGCGGGAAGATATGAGAAAATGCTTAACAAAACAGTAACGAAGAAGTTTATTACCCTCCCTTTGCTGTTGATTTTCTGTGTATGCACTTTCTTTTTAAGCAACTCACTTCCTTCAGGATTTATTCCTGGGGAAGATCAGGGGATGATTTATGCCATTATTCAGACACCTCCGGGTTCCACTTTAGAACGTACCAATCAGATTGCAAGAGAACTTCTGAAAGAGTCTGAAGATATTGACGGTGTACAGTCTGTTTCTTCACTTGCAGGATACGAAATTCTGACAGAAGGAACCGGTTCAAATTCAGGAACCTGTCTGATCAACTTAAAAAGCTGGGAAGACCGGTCGGAATCTGCTGCCGAAATTATTGAGAAACTTGAAGAAAAAGCTAAAAATATTCCCGGAGCCAACATTGAATTTTTCCAGCCACCTTCCATTCCGGGATATGGCGCAGCGGGTGGATTTGAGCTTAGACTTTTAGATAAAGCAGGAAGCGGAGATTATCAGAAAATGGAACAGGTAAGTACTGATTTTGTGAAAGAATTGAAGAAACGTCCGGAACTGGGTTCCGCATTTACCTTCTATTCAGCGAGTTTCCCACAGTACATGCTTAAAATCGATAATGATCTTGCCGAACAGAAAGGTGTGAGCATCGAAAAGGCAATGGATAATCTTTCAACTTTGATCGGTTCCAATTATGAAACCAGTTTTATTCGTTTCGACAGACCTTACAAAGTTATTGTACAGGCAGGGCCTCAATATCGAGCCCTCCCTAGTGATCTGCTAAAGCTGTATGTGAAAAATGACAAAGATCAGATGGTTCCGTATTCAGATTTTATGCATTTGGAAAAAGTATATGGGCTTTCTGAGATCACAAGACATAATATGTACAATTCTTCTGAAGTAAGCGGTACACCGGCACCGGGTTACAGTTCCGGACAGGCAATTAAAGCGATTCAGGAAGTGGCTGATAAAACACTGCCGAGAAGTTTCGGAATCGACTGGGCAGGAATTTCAAAAGATGAAGTAAGCCGTGGAAATGAAGCCGTGTTTATTTTCCTGATCTGTTTAGGATTTGTGTATTTAATTCTTTCGGCTCAGTATGAAAGTTTCATTCTTCCGCTGCCGGTCATCCTTTCCCTTCCTACAGGTATCTTTGGAGCATTTTTATGCTTAAAACTTTTAGGTCTTGAAAATAACATTTATGCACAGGTTGCTATGGTTATGCTCATCGGACTTTTAGGTAAAAATGCCGTACTGATCATTGAATTTGCTGTACAGAAAAAGGCTGAAGAAGGAATTTCCGTAGCAAAAGCTGCGATTGAAGGGGCAGCAGTCCGTTTCAGACCGATCCTGATGACCTCATTTGCTTTCATTGCGGGATTGATTCCTTTAGTCATGGCAACCGGACCCGGAGCTGTAGGAAACAGAACCATTGGTACCGCTGCAGCAGGAGGAATGCTTCTCGGGACTATTTTCGGACTGATGATCATTCCCGGACTATATTACATTTTCGGAACCATTGCTGATAAATCCCGATTGGCAAAATATGAAGAAGAAAACCCTTTGACAGAACAAACAGAACCTTATCAACACGATAATAAACATGAAGATTTATAATAAATATATTGCAGCAGTTGCCTTATCACTCGTTCTTGCAAGCTGTAAGGCACCGATGGCAACCGTTATCAATGATGAAGTGAAAAATAATATTCCTGAAAACTTCAGTCAAAATGAACAGCAGGATGTTAATAATAACAGTGGCACGACTCCATGGAGACAGTTTTTTACCGATCCTAACCTGGTAAGCCTGATCGAAACTTCCCTGAAAAACAATCAGGAGCTGATGATTACCCTTCAGGAAATAGAGATTGCAAAAAGCGGTATCATTGCCAAAAAAGGAAGATTGAGCCCATCCGTAAGAGCAGGATTAGGAGCCGGGGTAAGCAAAGTCGGGCGCTATACCAGTGAAGGAGCCGGAGATGCAAGTACTGAAATAGAACCGGGAAAGGAAATGCCGGATCCTCTCGGGAATTTTGAAGGTGGCCTGATGGCCAACTGGGAAATCGACATCTGGAAGAAACTCAGAACCGAAAAAGATGCTGCGGTTGCCCATTATCTTTCAACAGTAGAAGGAAAGAATTTTGTACTCTCTAATCTTATTGAGGAAGTGGCTGATAATTATTACGAATTACTGGCACTCGACAATCAGCTGGATATTATTCAGCAGTATATCAAGTTACAGACAAGAGCTTTGGAAATTGCAAAAATTCAGAAACAGGCTGCTGCTGCCACCGAGTTGGCAGTGAAAAAGTTTGAAGCTGAACTCGCAAAATCAAAAGCAACAGAGTATACGATCCGTCAGCAGATTACAGAGAAGGAGAATCAGATCAATGCCCTTTGCGGTCGCTATCCGCAACCGATTGTCAGAACAAAGGAAAGTTTTATGTCTATCATTCCACAAACGGTTTATACAGGTATTCCTTCGCAGTTACTGGCCAACCGTCCGGATATCAAGCAGGCAGAGTTGGAACTGAAATCAGCCAAATTAGATGTTGAAGCAGCAAGAAAAGAATTTTATCCTTCTCTTGAAATTTCAGCAACTTTAGGTCTGGAAGCCTTTAAACCTTCGTACCTGATCAAACTTCCCGAATCGATTGCTTCAAGTTTAATCGGTGAACTGGCAGGTCCGCTTATTAATAAAAGTGCGATCAAAGCCAATTTTCAGAACGCAGATGCTAAACAGATCCAGGCTTTGTATGAATATGACAAGACGATTCTGAATGCCTATTTAGATATTTCGAACCTGATGTCAAAAGTGAAAAACATCGATCAGTATTATCAGCTGAAATCTCAGGAAACTCAGGCATTGGATCAGTCTATTGATATTGCCAATCAGCTTTTCAAGAATTCCAGAGCTGATTACCTGGAAGTACTTCTGAATCAAAGAGACGCTTTAGATGCCAAAATGGAATTAATAGAAGCCAAACAGAAACAACTGAGCACCGTCGTAGATATCTATAAAAGTTTAGGCGGAGGCTGGAAATAAAAAAGTTTTCATTCATATATATTTTTCATTAGTTCAGATTCAGCTTCTTCGGGAGCTGAATCTTTTTTTGAATACTTGAATGATTTACAGAATTTTATTTCTATTCGTAATCTGTACCTGTTATTCAATGAATAGGAATTATCCCGTAGATTGAATACTGCGGAGGCTGTTTCAGAGTGAAAAATGTAAAAATATTCAAGAACCTTAAATGATTTATGCTTTATTTAAACCTTAAAAACTGCGCTCAATCTGATTATTTAAATTTGTAATTTAAAGGAGATCATCAATTTCAGCCTGAGATTGTCAGGTAAAAACAAACCCATTTTCTTATATTTGTTCATTATTCAAAATATGGACGCAACACAGGACAAACGACTTTTTCTTATCGATGCTTACGCAATGATTTTCAGAGGATATTATGCATTGATCAGAAGCCCGAGAATTACAAGCGGAGGAGTAGATACTTCTGCGATCTTCGGTTTTACCAACTCTCTGATAGAATTGATCAGAAGAGAGCGGCCTACCCATCTTGCAGTTGTTTTTGACGTAGGACAGGCAAGTATAAGAACCAATGATTTTGCAGCATATAAGGCTAACCGAAGTGAAACACCTGAAGCGATAAGGGTCGCTATTCCATACCTGCACAGAATTTTGGATGCCATGCATATCCCTCACATGGGTGTTGAAGGTTATGAAGCAGATGACCTGATCGGAACGCTCGCCTGCAAAGCAGAAAAGGAAGGATATACGACGTTTATGGTTACTCCCGATAAAGATTTTGCCCAGCTGGTTACGGATAAAATCAAAATATATAAGCCAGGCTTAAAAGGTGGTGAGATCGAGATTTTAGGAGTGGAGGAAGTTAAAGCAAAATATGGAATACAGGACCCGAAACAGGTCATTGATTTCCTTGCAATGATGGGTGATGCAGTTGATAACATTCCCGGATTGGATGGAGTAGGTGAAAAGACAGCCATGAAATTCTTACAGGAATACGGAAGTATTGAAAACCTTCTAGCCAATACGCACCAGTTAAAAGGTAAGATCAAAGAAAAAATAGAAGCTTCCGCAGAACGTGGAATTTTATCCAAGAAATTAGCGACGATTATCTGTGATGCCCCTGTCGAATTTCATCAGGAACAGTATGATCTTGAGACGCCTGATTTTGAAAAAGTAAAAGAAATTTTTGACGAAATTGAATTCAGAAGACTGTATGAAAATCTTTACCGGGCATTTGCTCCGACCGGAGCTCCTGCTCCCGGCAAAGAAGAAGTTGTTCCTGACGGATCTGAAGAAACGCTGGCAGAAACTCCACAACAGAAAGTGGCTAAAAATGTTGGCCAGCTGGATCTTTTTGCTACTTTTGAAGAGCTTGATCAGGCAGTTTCAAACAAAGAAACCATTGAGCAGAATGATCATCTGTACCAGTTTGTAGATAATCCAAAGGCCCAGAAAATACTTGTTCAGAATCTTCTGAAACAAAAAGCAGTCTGTTTTGATACGGAGACAACTTCTCTGAATGAACTGGAAGCTGAATTAGTGGGAATGAGCTTTTCCTATAAGAAGGGACTGGCCTATTATATCCCGCTCTCTGAAGATAAAGGGGAAGTTTTACAGACCCTGGAAATTTTCAGGCCTTTCTTTGAAAAGGAAGATCTTATTAAAATAGCACATAACTTAAAATATGATTATAAGGTTCTGAAGCAGTATGATATAACCGTAAAAGGAGCCATGTTTGATACGATGATTGCCCATTACCTTCTGAATCCGGACGGACGGCATGGGATGGATTATCTGTCAGAAGTTTATTTAAATTACAAACCTGTTTCCATTGAAACCATTATCGGAAAAAAAGGAAAAAAACAGGGCAGTTTCAGGGATGCAGATCTGCGGACACAGACTGATTATGCGGCAGAAGATGCAGATGTAACTTTCCAGCTATACGAATTATTTGCACCGCAACTCAAGATCGAAAGCCTCGAAGATCTTTTTTATAAAATAGAAATGCCTCTGATGGAAGTTTTGGCGAAAATGGAACTGGAGGGAATTTCGTTAGACGAAAAATGGCTCGCTCAGGAAAGTATTGATCTTGAAAATGATCTGAGACAGCTGGAATCGAAGATTTTTGAAATTTCGGGAGAAGAATTCAATATGAATTCTCCGAGACAGTTAGGGGATGTTCTGTTTGAAAAGATGCAGCTGGATCCCAAAGCCAAAAAAACAAAAACAGGACAATATGCAACGTCAGAAGATATTTTACAGAAGTTAGCTACAAAGCATGAGATTATCCAGCATATTTTAGAATACAGAACCTATCAGAAACTTAAGTCAACGTATGTAGATGCTTTGCCGTCGCAGATTGATAAAGATGATAACCGTGTCCATACCAATTTCTCACAGACTACTGCTGCAACAGGACGTCTGGCAAGTGTAAATCCGAATTTACAGAATATTCCTATCCGTACGCTGAGAGGCCAGCAGATCCGTGGAGCATTTGTTTCAGGAGAAGGAAAGAAGATTATCTCTGCCGATTATTCTCAGATAGAACTTCGTCTGATTGCAGAGATTTCAGGTGAAGATAATATGATCAAAGCCTTTCAAGATGGCGAAGATATTCATGCTTCTACCGCTGCCAAATTGTTTAAAATTCCCTTGGAAGAAGTTTCGAAAACGCAGAGAGGGCAGGCAAAAACCGTTAACTTCGGAATTATTTACGGACAGGGTGCTTTTGCATTGGCAGAACAGACCGGAATGTCAAGAACTGAAGCCAAGCAAATGATTGAAGCTTATTTCGAAACCTACCCGAAATTAAAAGCGTACATGGCTGAGCAGGTGAAGAGAGCCCGTGAAATTGGTTATGTTGAAACGATATTGGGAAGAAAACGTCACCTGAAAGACATCAATTCCGGAAATTTTGTTGTGAGAGGCCATGCTGAAAGAAATGCAGTCAATGCTCCTGTGCAGGGAAGCGCAGCGGATGTTGTGAAAATGGCAATGATCAAGATCGACAAAGAACTTCAGCTGCAGAATCTTCAGACCAAAATGCTACTGCAGGTACATGACGAATTGTTGTTTGAGTCACCTGTCGACGAAGTGGAAACTGCGATGAAACTGATCAAAAACGAAATGGAAAACGCCATTGAGACGCAGGTACCTTTACTGGTTGAGGTTGGGGTAGGAAAGAATTGGCTTGAGGCACATTAAAAATCAAAAAAAAATTGAAAATCTATTTAAAGAATTATCATAAAACTTTCGCATAGAGCCGGAAGTTTTTTGTTATAGAAAGTAATACTTCTTAGTTTTGGTTTCAGGCTCGATTAAAGTCCGATCTGACCGGGAATGGTGACGTTTATAGTCTGCCGGAAAAATATTATTGCATTTAATACAGATTACTACAAAACTGTATACTATTTGCTAATGGAAATGTACAAACTCTTTCATGATCAGATTTTATTCTTTAGCTTTTGTTTTTTGCATGTCATCAGTGTTTTCTCAGAAAAGAGATTCAGTGGTTTTAATCTCCGAAGTACAGATCGATGCCTACAAAAAACCGTCTTCCTTTATTAACTCTACAAAATCCGTTTCGGTGGTCTCTGCAAATTTACTCAATCAGAACCCACCGGAAAGAATGCTTGAATCTATTAACCAGATTGCAGGAGCGAGAATGGAGGAACGTTCCCCCGGAAGTTACCGGATTTCATTACGGGGAAGCACTTTACGTTCTCCTTTTGGAGTTCGGAATGTGAAGGTTTATTTAGATGATTTTATTCTGTCCGACGCTTCTGGAAACACCTATTTTAATGTGATCTCACCAGAATTGATCAGCAGGATGGAAATCTTCAAAGGTCCCGAAAGCGGTGATTTCGGAGCAGTAACGGGCGGAACAGTTTTATTACAGACCGGAAATTCAGAACAGATTTCCGGCAACCTTTCGATCGGGAGCTACGGCACCTTCAATGAAAGCGTAAATGTTGCAAGACAGTCAGGAAAACATTTTTTCAGGATCTTTCAAAATTATTACCGTACGGATTCTTACCGCGAACAGTCTGCTGTTCAGCGAAAACAGATTTTTCTGAAAGATGATTTTCAGTATACAGAAAATGCTCAACTCAAAGCAATGCTTCTTCTGTCTGATCTGGATTATCAGACTCCCGGAGGATTGACTCTTGAACAGATGCAGCTCAACAGAAAACAGGCAAGGCCGAAAACATCTGCTCTTCCCGGTGCCCGGGAACAGGATGCAGGAATACGGAACAAAATGATTTTAGCAGGCATTGCTCATGAATTTACCCTGATTCCTGATCTTACTCATTTTGTGATGGTTCAGGGATCATATGTTGATTTTGAAAATCCTTTCATTACTAATTTTGAAAACCGCTTCGAGAATAATTTTGCGTTGAGAACCCATCTGAATTATCAGCAGAATTGGCAAAAAATTGCCGCAGAATGGAGAGTGGGTTGTGAAGGCGGAACAAATAATATTTTCATTAAAAATTTTGATAACAATAGAGGAATTGAAGGCAATCCACAAAATTTTGACCAGCTTAAAAACAATTCCGGATTTTATTTTGTTTCACAGAAACTGAATTTTAACGAAAAGCTTTTTTCAGATATTTCATTAAGTTTAAATTCCAATTCTTACAAATGGGAAAAGCTCTATCCGACTTCAGAAAACGGAAAAACAAGATTTAAAAATCAGCTTCTCCCTAATTTCGGACTGACGTACCGTATCACAAAAGGTTTTTCTGTACGCGGAAAAATAGGAAAAGGAAATTCAGCCCCAACCAATGAAGAAATCAGGTCTTCAAATCAGGAATTTAATTTAAATCTTGTTCCGGAATATGGATGGAATAAAGAAGTAGGAATACGGAAACAGTTTGGAAATATTTTCTTTGCAGAAGCTAATTATTTTGATTTCCGTATGAAAGATGCTATTGTAAGAAGGCAGAATGAGCGGGGACAGGAATTTTTTGTCAATCAGGGAAATACGGTCCAGAAAGGTTTAGAATTACTTCTGGAGTCTAAAAATTTTAATCTTAAAAATAATTTCTTGAGCAGTTTGAAATTCAGGTTTTCCGGAAGTTTCTATCAGTTTAAATTTCAAAGCTATCAACAGGGAACAGTGGATTTTTCAGGAAATGATTTGACCGGAGTTCCGAAAACGACCATCAACAGCTTGCTGAATCTTACTCTTTTCAATAAGCTTTCTGTCGACTATTCTCATTTTTATACGTCAAAAATTCCTCTCAATGATGCGAATACGATCTGGTCAGATTCAAATTTAATTGGGAATATACAGTTCAGATATCCATTAGATCTGGATAAGACAAGAGTGAATGTATTTTTACAGATTCAGAATGTCTACAATACTGATTATGTTTTAGGTTTTGATATCAATGCTTTTGGCAACAGATATTATAATCCTGCTGCCCGACGTAATTTTGTTTTTGGAGTCAGGTTTGATCTGTAATCAGCTTATTGACCGTTGATATAATCAAATGCTTTTTTCAGATAAGTTTCATTGGTTTTCGTTTCGTCTGATGATTTTTCAATTCTGATATCAGGATCAATTCCTTTACCGATGGTAGAGTATTCCTTTCCTGTTCTGTCGACGATATTCCCAATGGTCAGCACGAGGAATGATCCGTCTGACAGTTTATATTCCTGGTTTCCTGATGTTAAACCCTGAGTATTGGTGCCGATTATTTTTACATTTTTCTGACCCACAAATGCAGCGGTTATAAATTCAGCAGAACTTCCGGTGACTTTATTGACCAACAGTGCGATGGGTGCTTTTATCTGTTTAGGCTGTTGCTGGGTAACCTGAAATACCTGGGTGACTGTAGAACCCTCATAAAACTTCCCTTTTTTATAATTATAATATTCGACTGCGCCCTCAGCATCTTTTGTCCCCACTGCATTTTTACGGTCTATAAAAGGAGCAACAGCAGCATACATCGGATAAAGCATGCCTCCGAAATTCCCTCTGAGATCAATAATCCAGCCTTTTGGATTATGCTTCTGCAATTCATGGACTTTAGAATAAAAAGTATTGATATACTGGTTCCAGTCATCTTTATTAAATGATCCGATGTCGGGTAAACTGATGTAAGCATAGCTGTTTTCCATGAGTTCACTTTTAATGACAGGAAACTCCTGACCTGTTGCTTTGTATCCTAAGGTATAAACACGTATTACTTCTTCAGGATAAAAATTTGAATGAGAATCATTCAAAGACTGTAAAGCTTTTTTTATACCCGGATAGGTATCTTTTACCGTTTTGGCTTCTGAAGTTTCCTTAAAAGTTTTTTCAAATATCTCTTCCCAGTTCAGTTTTGATTTATTGACTGATTTGCTTTTCATTTTATTCAGTGCCTCGGTAACATAAGTCCTGATGCTGTCTGACTGTGCCGAAATATGAATTGAACCGAATAATGTGATCGCCAAAGAGATCATAATGAGTTTTTTCATGTGAAGTATTGAATATTCAAAAATAACTATATTTTATGATGATATTGATTATGCAATAATTATTTTGAAAGAATATTTCGGATAATCATTTCAGCATGAATCCTCGAATTTTCGATAAACCAGAGATGGGTATCTTTTCCGCCACAGACTACCCCTGCGAGATAGAGACCGGGGATATTGCTTTCCATCGTTTCCGGATGATAAACGGGATTCAGGCATTCTCCCTGCAGGTCAATTCCTGAGTTTTTAAGGAAATCAAAATCGGGAAGATAGCCGGTCATAGCGAGAACAAAATCATTTTCTATTTCTCTGACTTCTCCCTTTTCGTCTTTAAAGATAACAGCGTTTTCTGTAATCCCGGTAATTTCAGAATTAAAATAAGCATTGATGCTTCCTTCTGAAATCCTGTTTTCAATATCAGGTTTTACCCAATACTTCACATTCTTCGAAATTTCAGAATGACGGATGATCATGGTCACTTCAGCTCCTTTTCTGTATGTTTCAAGAGCCGCATCAACAGATGAATTGCTGGAGCCCACCACAACGATTTTTTGTTTTGCATAGGGGTAAGGTTCAGTATAATAGTGTTTTACTTTTTCTAAACCTTCGCCTGGAATATTCATCAGATTCGGAATATCATAGAAGCCAGTGGAAATAATTACATTTTTAGCCAGATATTTTGACTTTGAACTTTCAATTTCAAAAAAGCTGTCTTTTTTATCGATGTTTACAACCTTTTCATACAAATGAATATTCAGATTTTTCTGTCTTGCAATGCCTTGGTAATATTCCAGAGCTTCCTGTCTTCCCGGTTTAGGAGCTGTAGAAATAAAAGGAATTTCAGCAATCTCAAGCTTTTCTGCAGTGGAAAAAAACTTCATGTACAGAGGATAATGGTACAGAGAATTGACGATTGTTCCTTTTTCTACAATTACATAGCTGAGGTTATTTTTCTCTGCTTCAAGAGCACAGTTTAAACCGATGGGGCCGGCTCCTATAATCAGAATATCTAAAATTTCCATTTTGCAAATTTACAAAAATAGACTCATCTAAAGTTTTTAATATGAGATGGAGCAGTAATGTGTTTTGTCGAAGATAGGTATATAGACACGTAGATGTATTAACGAAGTATTGAGATACTGATCTTAGTTTTGAGTGATCATTTTTATAAGTCCGGAAAATTTTTATCTGTGATCCAGACCCAGACGACGATGTTCTCACAACCAAGAATACACTTGCCTGCCGGATCAACTGTGGCATTGGTTTTGGACTTTTTCTGAAAATTTGATATGAAAAAGATGATTGCAGCACTTTTACTATTTTCTCTACTGTCATGTAATAAGAAGCAGGACAACAATCCTGCAGTTTCTACTGATAATCTTAAAAGATCAAACCAGAGAAGTGATGCCAGGCATGATGCTTTATCAACAGAAGTTGTTTTGAAAAAAACAAATGACGAACTTCTGCAGGCACTTAAAGTCGGATATTATGATCTGTTTGCCAATTATATTCATCCCGAAAAAGGAGTACGTTTTTCGATGTATGCCTACATCAGCATCAAAGAAGATAAGCACTTTTCAAAATCAGATTTCATAAAGTATTATCCTACCGGCACTGTTTTTACATGGGGAGCACGCGACGGATCCGGAGATTTGTATAAAGCTACAATTGATCAGTATATGAAAAAATGGGTTTTTGTAAAAGACTTTACAAAATCTCAATACACTTTCAATAAATTTCAGGGTAGGGGGAATACACTGAACAATTTAAAAGAAATACACCCCAGTACTGACTTCACGGAAAACTTTATAAAAGGTACCGAACAAAACAGTGAAATGGACTGGAATGCACTTCGTTTTGTATTTGAAAAGTATGAAGGAAAATATTATGTCGTTGCTGTAGTTAATGATTTATGGACAATATAATAGTGTGTCTGCTCGTAACGTTATAAAAAAAAGTAATTATAACATTTCAGACAACTGCTTCGTGAGATTTTTTCTCGAAAACTGTTCTATATTCTGAATGCTTTTCTGATCAGTTCCATTTTTCCACAAACCGAATTTTTCCAGAATAAAAATTTTAACTGCTTCAGAATCCCGGTAACTGAAATGTCTGCCAGCCTGAGTGTCATCTAAAATTTTTGAGACATCAGCTTCTTCTGGTCCAAATGAAATGATTTGCTTTCCTGTTGCCAGATATTCAAATATTTTTCCGGGGATAATACCTTTAGAGGATTCATTCGGGAAATTGGTAATCAGCAATACAGAAGAATTTTGCATTTCATCGATGGCTTTGTCGTGTGACAGATATCCAAGATTTTCGATATGGTTTTTTAAATTTGAGCTTTCAAGGGAATGCAGGATTTTATCATCAATTCTTCCAACAAATTTTAAAATGAAATTTTCAGCAAAATCAGCATTTGTCTGAACTAAATCATCCAATGCTTTCCAAAGATTTTCAGGATTTCTCAATTGCTCTAAAACTCCGATATAGCTTAGCGTAAATTTATCTTTTGTGAAAATCTGACCGTTTGATAATTTCACCTTCTGAGAAGAATCTGATTCATCAAAACCATTGGTAATGCACACAGCGTTGGCTCCGTTTTTCCTGAAATTTTCAGCATCTGTATAGCTTGTCGCCAATGTAACATCTGCATTTTTAAAAACATCACTTTCCAGCTGACGGTGCTTTTTATCAGATTTACGGGTTAGTTTTAAATGTTTATAGTAGGAAATCTCAGTCCATGGGTCACGGAAGTCGGCAATCCATCTGATATCCGGGAATTTACTTTTAAGTTGTAAACCAATCAGATGTAAAGAATGTGGAGGTCCTGAAGTTACTACCACATCAATGTGGTTAACCTTCAGATACTGTTCTAAAAATTTTACTGAGGGTTTTACCCAAAAAACTCTTGCATCGGGAATAAAAAAATTACCGCGTACCCAAATCGACAGTTTTGATTTCCAGCTTTGATTTTCTCCTACATCGAACTGCCCGGCCTTGAATTTTTTATTGCTTTTATTAAGCTTTTCTGCCAGCTGATAAGGTTCCAGGATCTTAGTTTTAATAATTTCCAGGTTTTCAGGAACCTCTTTTATCAGGCTTTCATCCAATAAAGGATAGCTTGGATTTTCCGGAGTGTATATAATCGGTTTCCAGCCAAATTCAGGCAGGTATTTTGCAAACTTCAGCCATCGCTGAACGCCGGGCCCACCTGCAGGAGGCCAGTAATAGGTGATAATAAGGATTTTTTTTGTGCTCATTGTTATTTTTAACCGCAAAAGGGGATAAAGATTTATTTGGATTTTATCGGTTTAAAGGGCAGCAAAATGGTTATTACAAACTTCATAAATGCTCCATTTTTCTAACCGTAAAAGAGACAAAAGATTCTCATCGTTTTTAGCTTTTCAAAAGATTGCAAAATGCATGTAGTTATTTTAATATAGTTGCTGGAGATTTACATTTTGCAGACTTTTGAATTTCTTTAAGATTTATTGTCTTTTGTATCTTTTGCGGTAAAAAGCGCTCGTATCAATCATATTTGTCAAAATATTTATTAATAAAAGTTTCCTGTCCGAAGTGATACAAATTTTTCACATTAAAGTTTACCAATATTCCTTTTGAAACTTTTAATAAATTCATATAATTAATTACCTGACTTTTATGAATATCTAAGATTGTTGCAACAGATTTTATTTCCAGAACAATTAAGTTTTCAATCAAAAAATCACATTTAAAATCGCAATTCAAATATTCGTCTTTATAAATTACAGGAATTTTCAACTCGGATTTATATTCAATATTCCTTAACTTAAACTCTTTTTCTAATGCTTTATGATAAACAATTTCTGCTAATCCAAGTACCCAATATTTTATGAACCTAAATACAGGCTCCATTAACACGGTAGGTAAGATCTGTAATATATTTCTGAGTAATCATGCAAAAGATTTGTCAGCTTTACACTGTTATATATTTAAAGTCTGTATCTTGTCTCTTTTACGGTAAATGAAATAAATTCCCAACGCACTCAAAACAATAAACAGTCCGAAACACAGTAAAGAAATCCATTTGCCGGTAGCAATGACTTCCGGCTCGAAAACCATCCTGATGCTGTGGTCGCCGGCAGGAACATGTACTGCACGCAGTAAATAGTCTGCCTTGATGTAAGGTACTTCTTTTTCATCAACAAACATTTTCCATCCGTGAGGATAATAAATCTCTGAGAATACTGCTAATTGAGGAGTTTTTGATTGAGATTTAAACTCAAGTTCGTTGGCCTCATATTTTGTTAAGTTAATGGAGGCAGTTGAATCTGACTGTACGGTTTTTCCGTTAAAATATGCTTTATCAGAAGTATTGATAACCGCAGTTTTCTTGGAATCAATAACGCCAATCGATTTTATTTCTTCATCCGGAGTTGTTACAAATTTTAAATCACCTACAAACCATGCATTTCCGTTCGCATTGGGATTAGGTACGACCTGTGGCTCCTGAGGATTTCCGAAGACCATATATTTAGTATTCAGCAAATTCAGGATTTTAGGCGTTTTGATACTGTCGGCGTTAGAAATGTATTCATTCAGAACATCATCATAACGTCTCAGTTTTACAGCATGGTAACCCCCGATAGAAGATTTAAAATAGGATGTATTTGTTTCACCGGTTACCCCTAACACCTGATTATAGATTCTGTAATGCTTTTTGTCTTTTTCAGCAATCGTTTCCAGTGTTTTGTTGACCGGAATGCTCGCTAAGATAGACTGTAAATTAGGATTGTCTCCCACTTTTTCAGCAAGGTAATCTGAGCCTTCTGTCTGGAAAGGATTTTCAGCAAATATTTTATCTACATAATTTTCGTCATTCAGATACCGTTTGTTAACTGTCCATAAATCAAATAAACTGACAGCACCGATAATCATCAGGGCAACATTCTGATTCAGCTTCTGTTTCAGGCTGAAAAATAAAACAGCTGCCGTAATTCCTACATACAGTAATGCTTTAATCGCATCTGTTCTGAACATTTTAAACCGTTCATCCGTTAAATAATCCAAAAGAAACGGCGGTAAATAGGTTTTCTCATTATCTGTATGGAAGCCTAATAAAGACTTTCCAAAAAGGATGAGAATTAAAGTTAATCCCAGGACTCCACTGCTCACATAGGTCAGTATTTTCTTTTTATAATCTTCTTCTAAAGTCGAATCAGTGTAGAATCTGTACAGTCCAATGATGGCTATCAGCGGGAAAAGTAATTCCACGACAACCAGGATAGAAGACGGAGCTCTGAATTTGCTGTAGAAAGGAACGTAATCGATAAAAAAGTCTGAAAGCGGCATAAAATTACTGCCCCATGCTAAAAGTATCGTCAGAATAGTTGCTCCCAAAATCCAGTAACGGTATTTTTTCCATGCAAAAAAGAAGCCCAGCAAGGCAAGAAAACATACGATTGCTCCCTGATATGCAGGTCCTGAAGTTCCCGGCTGGTCTCCCCAATACGTGATGCTTCCAAAACCTTTTGAAATTCTGTCATATTCAGCCTGTGAAGTAACATTATCCTGTACCAGCTGCTGCACTTTTTCCATCATTTCCTTTCCTTCGGGTTCCTGGCTTCCGCCTCCCATTAATCTGGGAATAAACAGGTTCAGGGTTTCCAGCTGACCGTAGCTCCACATGAGGATACTTTCTTTATCCATTCCTGAATTTCCTGCAGTATGGTTTTCTGTATTTAAGATCTGTTTTCCTCGTACGGTTTCTTTGATATATTCAGAATTGGCCATAATTCGCTGAGAGTTCATCCCGACACCAATGGCTAATGCCCCTGCAATAATTCCTGATGAGATCAGGAAGTGTTTCATCGGTGTTTTTTTCCGGATGGCTCGGATCAGTTCGGATAAAAATAAAAACCCTAATCCCAAAAACAGATAATAGGTCATCTGCGGGTGGTTTGCAGCGACCTGTAAGCCGAAAAACAGGGTAGTGACAATAAATCCTAGAACATATTTTTTCCGGATGTAAACCAATAAAATCCCTGCTAAAAGAGGCGCAAAATATTCAATAGTATTTACCTTCCCATTATGTCCGGCTGCAATAATAATGTAGAAATAAGTAGAGAGCCCGAAAAATGTAGCTCCCAAAAGTGCATACTTCCAGTTTCTTACAGCAACCATGCCTAAAAGAAAAAATCCTGAAAACAAAAGAAACAGGTAATTGACAGGTCTTGGAAGGATATTCAGATAATTGTCTAATTTTTTAATAATATCACCTTCAAAACGGCTTCCCATCTGATATGTCGGCATTCCTCCAAACATAGAATCACTCCAGTACGTTTCTTTATCGTAAGTGTCTCTGTAGTCGATGAGCTCTTTCGCTCCTCCACGATACTGAACGATATCATGCTGGAAAAGTTGCTTTCCTGTAAAAACAGGAGTTGAATATAAAAATGCTAAAACTAAGAATGCGATGATGGAAATCGCAATATAAATCAGGTTTTTATTTTTCGCCATTTTGGTGAGTAAATAGATGTTTAAGTTGAGAAGTTTTTTTAATTGTTTTTTTAACGGAAAAGAAAAAAAGCCTCGCTTATTTTAGATTTTTAAAAGCAAACAGAACTTTAACAGTACAGTTTTTATTTTATGAAATTTTGCAATTCCTGTCTTCAATATTTCCTTTGCGGTAAAAGTTATGCTTTAATGATTCGTACTGTTTTTATCTTTCACTTCCTCATAGTCCACAGTTTCTGCGTCCCATTTAACCTTTTTTTCAATATTCGTGTTTGAGTCTTTAATATCCTGCTGTGGATTATGATTAGGTTTAAATCCGGTGTATTTATAAAAAGATTTAAAGAAGATTCTTTTTAAAATATTCCAGACAAAGAAAATAATAATAGTTCCAAGTATTAACTCAAAAAGGAATTTCATAATAAAATAATTTAATATTAGATGTTTAAAATTAAAGATTCAACGCCTTAAGTTATTTTTAGAACGCTGAGCCTTTCCATCCTTAATTCTATTTCGCTGCAGGGTTTACCATCACAGATGAATTTGATACACTCTTCATCGACTGTGACTGTTTGCCGTCTGAAATGGTTTCTACCTGAGTGGTTTTTACAGTAATATTCTGGTTATTGATCCAACCGGTATTCTGATCAAATTTAATGGTACCGTTTTGCGCCAGTTCACTGCTCATGCTGTGCTTCATTTCACCCTGCGCTTTTTTCTCCTCTTTTTTAGGAATTCCTCCGGTTACAGAAATTTCGGCAATTCCGTTTCCAACGCTTTTTAAAACATAATTTGAAGTTACTTTGATTTTTCCTCCTTCATCTGCGCTCTCACTGGTTGACCATTTTTCACCAATCTTCACTCCTTTTTTAGGAATGATCGTCAGATTTTTTGAAAACTGATCTTTCAGAACTTTTTCGTTAAAACTCTGTTTCAGACTGGCAACGATGCTCGCCTTCTGATTTGCATCTTTTACAAGAGTTCCTATTGCAGCAGCAATTTTTGTATAAATAGCATCAAAACCTGTTATCGAAAGTACATTTCCTTTGCTGTCCATTTTCATATTCAGTTTGTTTCCGGTAAGCGCGCGGTTGACATTCCAGATCATTTTAAGGTTGTCATCCTTCGGGATAGGCTGTTTTGTGTCAACGACAACTGTTTTTCCGTCAGCACTCTGGGAATTTCTTTTACCTATAAGATTGATCGTGATATCATACACCCCATTTTTTACATCATTGACGGTAAAGCTCATCTCATCAGTAGATTCACTGGTTCCGTTCAGTGTTTTGCCCTGAGGATCCGTCATGGTCTTTACATCTCTCTGATAGGTTGTCAGAGGATAGGTTTTCCCCTTTTCCAGCTTGAAAGTCTGTGTGAAAACGCCTAAAGAATCTTTAATGGCAGGATTTTCTTTTACTTCAGCCACAGAATCTGCTGGCACCTCCACTGTTATTGTTTTTCCGGTTTTAGGATCTACTTTTGTAATGGTGGCTGTTTCTTTTTTACAAGAAATAATGGCTAAAGAGATTAATGCTAATGCTGCTATATTTTTCATATGTAATTTTCTGTTTTTGTAAAAAGTCTGATCGCTGACTGTATAGTGTTTAAGATAAAACAGACTAAACATGATTTCAACAATTTCTTTAATATTTACTAATTAATTTTTATCAGTTTTTGTCTCATCGCTTCATACAGGATGGCTCCACAGGCCACAGAGACATTAAGGGACTGTGTTTTCCCTTCGATAGGAAGTTTTATTTTTTCGTCAGAATGATGAAGCACCTCTTTAGAAATCCCTGTTTCTTCATTACCCATCACGATAGCGCAGGGTTCAGTGAAGTTAACATCATAAATCAGTTTCTGCGCTTTTTCAGTTGCGGAAAAAACGGAAACTCCACTTTGCTGGAGATAATCTACAACGTGAGCCAGGTTGTTTTCTTTACAGATTTTGATATTGTACATCGCTCCCGCCGAAGTTTTGATTGCATCAGAATTGATTGGTGCTCCTCCTTTCTCAGGAATTACAACAGCGTGGATTCCCACACATTCTGCGGTTCTGCAGATAGCTCCGAAGTTTCTGACATCCGTCAGTCTGTCTAAAATCAGGATAAAAGGTACTTTTCCTTCTTCAAATAATTCAGGAATGATATTTTCTATTTTGTGGAATGGAACATCCGAAATAAATGCCACCACACCCTGATGGTTTTTTCTGGTGAAACGGTTAAGTTTCTCTACCGGAACATAGTTTGGCCGTATTTTATATTTTGCTAAAACTGCTTTCAGTTCAGCATAAATTTCTCCCTGCAAAGCATTCTGCACAAAGATTTTATCAATTGTTTTCCCTGCCTCAATAGCTTCCAGTACAGGACGAAGCCCAAATATAAAATCGTCTTTTTTATTAGGTTCTGAATTTCTGAATTCAGGTTTTGAGTTCTTATGTTGAAAATCTTCCAAAATTTTTATTTTTATCTTTTAAATGAATAAACCCTGTTATTCAATTTTTGTTAGGTTTTTTTAGCCCTTTTCTCCTAAAATTGCTCTTTTTTGTGCCATTGCATAACCGTAATGCAGGCATTCATGCATATTATTAAAAATAATGGCATCCTGAATACTCTTCAGGTCCATCCCGAAACTTGTAGTATAAGGCGTATAATCTGAAAAGAAATCACTGTCGTAATCCTTCATCAGGATTTTTGAAGTTTCAGTTAATAGAAATTCCAGATCTTCTACCTCAGACTTCTGCACATTAAGATTGGGCATGGTTCCTTTTTTATAGGTCTCGATCCAGTATTTATCTATTCTGAACGGATTTCCGCTCAGATAATAATGAAGCAGCTGCTGTGTAGCAACTGTGTGGGCAATATTCCAATACATATTGTTATTAAAACCATCAGGAATTAACAGCAGGTCTTCGTGAGAAGTTTCCTGAAGGATATCCAAAAGGTTTTTTCTAATCTGTCTGTGAGCTTGAAAATGATAATTCATATTTCAAAAATTTAATCACCAAAAATAGTTTAATAAACTGAAAATGACAATTTTTGAGGAAGGGTTTAAAGTAAAATTTATGTATTTTTTATGATTTTGCGATTAAAGGAAATGTAACTTATGATGAAAACGATTTCGAATCTCTCATCAGCACAGGAATATTTAACAAATTTTAACTCAAAAATGGCATTTGTTATGTTGATTAATGCAAGTATTTATCAGAAATTTACCACTTATTTTAATTTAAACTATGTCAGATTCATATCAAGCAGAAGATATTCGTCAGCTGACGGAGAGAGTAAGAGAACAGAATTATTTTTTCTCACTTTTGAGGCAGGAAATCAATAAAGTAATTATCGGACAGGAATATATGATCGACCGTTTGTTAGTCGGATTATTGGGTAACGGTCACGTTTTGCTGGAAGGAGTTCCGGGGCTTGCAAAAACTTTGGCGATCAAAACACTTGCAGAAGCGGTACATGGCGATTTTTCCAGAATTCAGTTTACTCCGGATCTGCTTCCTGCAGATGTTGTCGGGACCATGATTTATAATATTAAAGAAAACGATTTTTCTATAAAAAGAGGTCCTGTGTTTGCTAATTTTGTACTCGCTGATGAGATTAACCGTGCTCCGGCAAAAGTGCAGTCCGCCCTTCTGGAAGTGATGCAGGAAAAACAGGTGACCATCGGAGACGAGACAATGCATCTTCCAAAACCTTTTTTGGTATTGGCAACGCAGAATCCCATTGATCAGGAAGGAACTTATCTTTTACCTGAAGCACAGAGTGATCGTTTCATGTTGAAATGTACGATTGACTATCCTGAATTTGAGGATGAAAGAAAAGTAATGAGAATGGTTTCCACTTCACATCAGTATGACGTAAAACCTGTAATTTCTTTACAGAATATTGTGGAGGCAAAATCGATCGTTAACCAGATTTATCTGGATGAAAAGATTGAAAAATACATCCTGGATATGGTTTTTGCAACCCGTTTTCCGGACAGGTATGGTCTTTCTGAACTTAAAAATTATATCAGTTTCGGCGCATCACCGAGAGCCTCTATCAATTTGGCCATTGCATCGCGAGCCTATGCATTTCTGAAAGGAAGAGCATTCGTAATCCCTGAAGATGTAAAAGAACTGGCAAAAGATGTGTTGAGACACAGAATCGGACTGACCTTTGAAGCAGAGGCAGAAGAAATTACTTCTGAAGAAATCGTCAATAGGATTCTGGCTAAAATACAGGCACCGTAATGTATAATGTAACAATGTAATAATCTGATCTAATGTAACAGTGTGATAATCTATATAATGTATCAATGTAATAATCTATATAGTGTATCAATGTAATAATGGTGTGGTTTAATCAATGGAGCAGTGTGAAAAAACTGATTGATGTAATAATTTAATCAATGTTATCGGATATAATGTTTGTATTTTAAAAGTGTATTATGATTATTCCGGTGTAGCTTATTAAGCAGCTATTTTAAATTTCACCTGATGCAGGATCGTTTTACATTACCAAAGTTTTTACATTAAAATAAATAGTTCCATCAAAACAGATTGTTAAACTGTTACACTAGAGTCCATTGTTCAACTGTTAGATTAAATTGCTACATTGAATCAGATTGCTACATTGCATCACATTGTTAAATTGTTATATTAGATAAGATTGTTAAATTGTTACATTATATAGATTATCACATTGCTACATTGAATCAGATTGCTACATTGCATCACATTGTTAAATTGTTACATTAAATAGGATTGTTACATCAAAGCCCATTGTTCCACTGTTAGATTATTAACATTGCTACATTTGAATTATGCAGATAAAAGACATTGTAAAAAAAGTAAAGCAGATAGAAATCCGTACCCGAAAGAAAACGGAAGCTTCTTTGATGGGGCAGTATCACAGTGCTTTTAAAGGACAGGGGATGACGTTTTCTGAAGTTCGTCCTTACCAGTTTGGAGATGAGATCCGTAGAATAGACTGGAATAAGACAGCGCGTTTCCGCGAGCCTTTTGTCAAAGTGATGGAAGAGGAACGTGAACTTACCATGATGATACTTGTTGATATTTCCGCTTCTATGGATTACGGAACCAAAACGCTGCTTAAAAGAGAATATGTTGCTGAGATTGCAGCCAGTTTGGGTTTTTCCGCAGCGGGAAATAACGATAAAGTAGGATTGATTTTGTTTGCAGATAAAGTGTATAAAGTGGTTCCTCCACAGAAAGGGAGAAAGCACATCCTGTCGATAATCAGTACTGTTCTGACAGCAGATTACATACCTGCCGTGTCTAAAATTGATAAAGCTTTAGAATACATGATGGGGATTTTTAAAAGAAAATCACTGGTATTCCTGCTTTCAGATTTTGAAGATGGATACGATTCAAAAATGCTTCGGGTGGCATCAAAGAAACATCAGCTGTTAGGAATGAGAATTTTTGATGAAAAGGATAATGAAATTCCTGATGTGGGCTACACACTTTTCCATGATGCAGAAACGGGAGAGCAGGTTTGGGTGAACACCTCTAATGCCAGATGGAGATATACCTTTGCTGAAGCTCAGAAACAGAAAGTAAAAGCGCTGGAAGAAGATTTTTCCAACAGTTCGGCAAGTTTTATGAATATCAATACAGGAGATGATTATTCAAAGCTGCTGTATCATTATTTTCAGAAGAAATAGAGTTACTGTTAGAGATATCCGTTACGACTACGATGAAGGAACAAAAATAGGCTTATAGCCAAAACTTAGTATTAGAATTGAAAAAAATAGTATTACTCTTATCATTTTTAATCTGTGCAAATGCGTTTTCACAGATACTTTCCTCCAACCTTGAAAAGAAAACCCTGGCATTGGGTGAAGTTAACCGCCTGACTATAAAGATCGATAATCTCAACAGTCAGGAAGTGAAAGCTGCTCCAAAAGATAAGCTGCTTCCTTTTCATTTTGAAGAAATTAAAGACAGTGTAGGAGTTCAGCAGAATACCTATCGGAGAAATATAGAATTTTCCGTTTATGATGAAGGAACGTATACCATTCCTGAACTGAAATTTCAGGTAGGAGATAAGGTTTTAAAGACAATTCCGTATGAGATTGAAGTAGTAAACACAGCACAGAAGGGAGATCCAATAAATGACATCATGAATAATAAAGATGTCAGGCTTGAGGTTGCAGATTATTGGCAGCTTTATAAATGGTATGTTTTGGGAGCTATTGCTTTGATTGCTTTTATCATTGCCGTTTTTATGATTGTGAAATATGGCAGGAAATCAAAAGATGCTCCTGTTGTTGCGACCAATCAGACTCTGAAAGAGCTGGACCTATTAAAAAAGAAAAAATACATCGAAGAAGGAAATTACCGCTCTTTTTATGTGGAGCTCATTGATATTTCAAGAAAATTTATTGCGAAGCAGTATAAAATCCCTGCTGATGTACTTCTGACTGATGATCTGGTTCATCTGATGAAAGAGAACAATACTATTTCACAGGATAATGAGAAAGTAATAGAAGACGTCTTTTTCCGTGGTGATCTTGTAAAATTTGCTAAAACATTTCCCGATCAGCAGATGATGGAAAAAGATTTTTCCGAAATCAGAGACTTTGTGAAAAGATCATCAAAGGATATAGAATTTGAAAACCTGAGAAAAGATGTTTAATTTTGAGTTTTACAGTCCGTGGTTTTTATTTCTTTTTCTGTTGTTTGTTCCTTTGCTGATCAGAGATGTAAAAAGGAAAAAACTGAAAGGGATAAAAGTGCCCACAGTTCAGAATATGAATACAGGCAGCGGAATCCTTCCTGTCCTGTTTTTTCTGAAAATTTCAAAGTACATTATTCTGTCCTGTCTTTTTATCGCAATGGCGAGGCCAAGAACTTTTACCATTTCTCAGGACCGGGATGAAACCAAAGGAGTGGATATCATGTTTGCTGTAGATGTTTCACTGAGTATGCTTTCAAAAGACCTTTCACCGGACCGGCTGACCGCACTGAAAGACATTGCAGTTAAATTTGTAGAAAAGCGTCCTAATGACAGAATAGGGGTAGTAACCTATGCATCTGAAGCCTTTACAAAGGTTCCGGTGACTTCTGATCATCAGGTGGTCATTGATGAACTGAGGAATCTGAATACCGCCGAACTTTATCCCGGTACCGCTATCGGAGAGGGATTGTCTGTTGCAGTAAACCATCTCCGCACCAGCAAAGCAAAAAGTAAGATTATTATCCTGATGACCGATGGAGTAAGCAATGTGCAGAATGCCATTCCACCTCAGATCGCCGCAGAATTGGCCAAAAGTAATGATATCAAGGTGTATTCAATCGGTGTAGGAACCAATGGGATCGCCTTAATGCCGACAGAAGTGGATATTTTTGGAGATTTGGTTTTTACTGAAACACAGGTACAGATAGATGAACCTGTCCTGAGGGAAATTGCACAGGATACAGGAGGAAAATATTTTCGGGCTACATCAAACAGCAGTTTGGAAGAAGTCTACAATGAAATTAATCAGCTGGAAAAATCTGATGTAAAGATTTCCAAGCTTTATAATTATGAAGAATATTTTAAAATATTCCTGTGGATTGCATTGGGCATGTTGTTTTTTGATGCATTATTGAGATGGGTATTATATAAATTTTTAAGCTGATGGAATTGTATTTAGGAAATTATTGGTACCTGTTATTACTGTTGCTCTTACCCCTCTTGTCTTTTTTTCTGATCAGATATTTAAAATGGAAGAAAAAAAGAAGGCAAATTTTTGCAGAGAGTCGCTTTCATGATTCTTTATTTGAAAAAAAATCAGGATTTATTAAAATTTTTCCATCCCTGTATTTTTTAGCAACCCTGTTTTTAATATTTTCTATCATTGATCTGCTGAGCGGGTCGGAAGAGGTAACGACCAATCAGAAATTTAACAATGTTATTTTTATGCTGGATGTTTCTAATTCTATGAATGCTGAGGATATTACCCCTAACCGTCTGACAGAAGGGAAGAATCTGATGATTCAGACCTTGCAGAAACTAAAAAATGATAAAGTGGGAGTTGTTATTTTTGCAGGTCAGGCAACCTCAATTATGCCGTTGACAACTGATTACAATTCTGCAGAAACCTATATCAACGGGATCGAAACGACATCTGTCAAAATTCAGGGAACTGACTTCCTGAAAGCGATGGAAACCGCTGTGGATAAATTTAAAAATATCAGCAAAGGTTCCAGAAAGATCGTTTTACTCAGTGATGGTGAAGATAATGAGGGTAACGATAACGCTGCCATCAAACTGGCTAACAAAGAAGGGATAACGGTGATATCAGTCGGAATTGGTTCAGATGAAGGTGCACCGGTTCCCGAATATGAGTTTGGACAGTTGATGGGATATAAAAGTGATATGAATGGGCAGACTGTTATTTCAAAAAGACAGACTGAAGCGCTTCATAAAATGGCAGAATCAACAGGTGGCTCATATATCGATGGAAATAACATTGATGATGCGGCGGACAGAATCATCGCGGCTTTACAAAAAAAATCCTCTTCTACAGCTACTTTGGTCAAATCTCAAAATGCCAGTCATTATTACCAGTATTTTCTGGCGATTTCGATTTTTTTCTTTCTGATGATTTTCCTTTTTAACCCAAAAAGAGATTTTAATGTCTAAGTCTTTTTTGTCTTAATTCAATTTTATAGCACCGCATTTATGAGATGATCTATACTCTTTAGTTCATTAATATATCCTCTTAAATCTGATTTTTTAATCGTAACCATGAGATTTAATTTGCATTTATTAAAATCTTAACCGTGTGAATACTTTAACCCAATTTTAACAAATAAAAGACTGTTTCTTAACATATAAAGGAATAATTTTGCAGGTGATGAATACTAAAATTTTATTTTTGTCGTTGATGACTGTTTTCTCGTTCTCAGGCATACTGTCTGGGCAGAAAAGTTATAAAACTTTAGTCTATGAAGGCAATCAGAAATTCAACGGTAAAGATTATGAGGGTGCTTCATCACGATATATGGAAGCCGTGAAATCAAGTGAAAAGGAATTTACGGCGCATTATAACCTGGGGAACGCATTGTATAAGAGCAAAAAGTACGAGGAGGCAAAAGCTGAGTTTGAAAAAGCCCAGAGCCTTTCTCAGACTATTCCCGACAAAGCAGCGGCTTTGCACAATCTGGGAAATACCTACATGCAGATGAATCAGCCTGAAAAAGCAGCTGATTTCTATAAACAGTCATTGAAGCAGGATCCCTACAATGAAGCTACCAGAAAGAATTTTGAGATTGCCAAACTGAAGGAAAAAGAAAATCAGCAGAAGAAAAACAAAGAGAACAAATCCGGCAAAGGCGGCGGAGGCGAAGATCAACAGAAAGAAAAAGATCAGAAAGGTGATTCCAAAGATCAGGGTGAGGGTCAGAAAAACGAAGGGAACAGTCCTGAAGGAAATCAGCCGGATCCCAACAAAAACAATCAGGGCAAAATGCCAAAAGATATTGAAAACGCCATTTTGAATAAAGTAGGCGAAAAAGAAAAAGAAACCGCCAGGAGAATTTTAAATAAGAATTCTTATTCGATGCCTCAGAGCAACGAAAAAGATTGGTGATGAAACAAAAATTAATTTACATACTGTTAACTTTTGTCTCCGTAATTGCTTACGGACAGGTAGAACTTAAAATGAAACCTGATAAAAGTGACTATAATGGTAAAGATATCGTTAATCTTACAATTACACTGGAACTGAATGGTGATAATCTTGTGCAGCAGAGCAAAATTCAGCTGCCGGATTTATCTAAATTTAATATAATCGGTAATGGGTCTTTCAGTCAGGGGGTTAGGGATCCGGATTCTAATGTTGCCGTTGAACAGTACGTTACCAGAATTGCACTCGAACCGAAACAGAAAGGAAAAATAAAAATAGGTTCTGTACTGGTTACTGTCAATAATAAAATATATAAAACAGAACCCTTTGATATTTTCATCCGTGATATAGAGAAAAAACCGATTGCTAAGAATACGGATAATGACGTATATCTGAACATGGAAATAGAAGATAGAGAGATATATCAGGATCAGCCTACTGTTGCTGTTCTTAGAGTGTACTCCAGAAATATTGACAATCTTCGAAAAGTAAAGAATGTTCATCTTCCGGAACAGGATAATATCAATGTACATCCTGTAAATTTTCACAAATCAGCTATAGATCCGTCCGGTTACAGTAATATGCCATCACAGGTTTTGGCCATGTTTATTATATTCCCAAATGAGGCAGGATATGTTGAAGTACCTTCAGTATCTGCTTCTGTTAATTCCTATGCTGCCAAAAATAAGATAGTTTCCAATAAAGTAAAACTGAATGTAAAAAAACTTCCGGAAGGATCTCCGGAATCCTTCAAAAATGCTGTCGGTGATTTCAAGGTAGATATTTACAATGAGTCTAAAGCGAAGATCGAAGCAAAAAAACCGGTGAATGTTATTCTGAAAGTTTCAGGAAAAGGCAATTTATCAGATATGGATTTGCCTACAATTGAAAGTTCGCCTGATTATCAGGTTTTCACCCCTAAAATCACTTCAAAGGTGCAGGCTGACGTTGATGGGATGAAAGGGTATATTCTGGCTAATTATGTTTTAATTCCCAATAAATCAGGAGCCTTAACGATTAAAACACAGGAGTTTGCTTTTTTTAATCCTGACGTCAAAGAGTATGTCAATCTGGGAAGAGAAACTCTCAATCTTAATGCTTTCTCCCATGACGAAGTTTTAGAAGCCCGTACGACTGCAGAAAAAGTAAATGAATACACCAATACTTTTCTTGAAACGGTTAACAGCCCGGTTTTGAAAACAACAACTTTTAAAGTAAAAGAGAAAAGCAGGTTTAACTGGAATACTCTTCTTATCAATGTCGGAATTCTGCTCAGCTTACTGATTGCTTATCTGGTGTTCAGGATTTGGAAGAAAAAGCGTGTTTTACTTAAGGAAAAAACAATTTCACGGCCTCTGGGATCTGTTGCAGAAACTGAAAAAGAAATAAGAGAAAGTCTGAAAACGGATATAGAAGATTATTTTACCTATTTGGAAAATTTAAAGGACAGCCAGGATTTTGACCGATTCTTCATTACAGTTGATGAATTGGACTCAGAAGTCCGAAATCAGTATTTTCAGAGTTCTAAGGATGATTTTAAAGAATTTTTAGAAAAATATAAGGGAAGTGCTGTAGCGGAACAATACAGAAATCTTTCTCAAAGAATCCAGATGGAAAAATATACTCCAATAATATCCGAAGAGGGGATTGGTGATCTTCTGAAAGATATTATCAATTTGTATTCTCAGATTAGTAAATAATCATTTTTTATTCATAATTTTGCGAAATTAATAATTATCAAATGATGGATATTCTTCAGGATTTTTCTTTTAAAGAAACAGTAACCTGTTTTATGGTACTGTTTGCGGTGATAGACATTATAGGGTCTATTCCTATCATCGTGAGTTTAAAGCAGAAATTCGGGCAGATTGAAGCTAAAAGAGCTTCGATCACTGCCGGATTGATTATGATCATTTTTCTTTTTGTAGGAAACAAGATATTAAAATTTATTGGTGTTGATGTCAATTCATTTGCCATAGCAGGTGCTTTTGTGATCTTCATCATTGCACTGGAGATGATTTTAGGGATCGAAATTAATAAAACCACTGAAGCAAAAGCAGCATCAATTGTTCCTATTGCATTTCCCTTAGTCGCAGGTGCAGGAACTCTTACAACAACGCTCTCCCTTCGTGCGGAATTTCATGATATCAATATTATTCTGGGAATCATTCTCAATACAATTTTCGTATATTTGGTGCTGAAATCAGCGCCCTGGCTGGAAAAGAAAATGGGAGAAGCAACATTGTCTATTCTACAGAAGGTATTCGGGATTATCCTGTTAGCGATTTCAATTAAATTATTTACAGCAAACTTTGCACAGTTGGTGCAGAACTATATTAATTTTTAAATCATGCAGAAGTTTTATAAAGTATTTTTGATCGTTTTTATCGTAGTTATCGCCATTAATATCTATGCGATAGACTGGCATTCAGAGATTTCATCTGAAGACAATATGAAGTTTGTTATTTCAATTATCTGCGGAGTTGTCGGACTTTTTTTACTTTTTATTTTGAATACATGGAGTAAAATCGGAGTAAAGAAATAATAGAAAATTCTGTTAAAATAAAGCAAAAGACATTCTGTGACCTGCAGGATGTCTTTTTGTTATAGATGTATTAAGTGTAAGATAGATTTTTTAAAATAGCTTCAGATTTTAACTCTGTTTCCTGCCATTCTTTTTGAGGATTGCTCTGAGACGTAATTCCACCACCTACAAAAAGGTGTACAGAATCACTGTATAATTTTGCACAACGTAAATTGACAAAATACTGAATGAAATTTTCGGTTTCTATTCTGATAAACCCCGCATACAATTCCCTCGGAAATTTTTCAAATTCCTGAATTTTTTCTTTACAGAAATCTTTTGGAATGCCACATACAGCGGGAGTTGGATGAAGTTCTTCAATGATTGTGTCCAGATTTTCAGGATTTATTTTAAGAGTAAAATCAGTTCTTAAATGTTTTATATTCCCTGAAATATGATCGTAAGTGCCTGATTCGAAGATGTCACTTCCTGTTTTGAATTTTTCTAAAACATTTCGAATATAGGCTGACACCGGTTGCTGTTCTTTAATTTCTTTCTCAGTCCAGTTTTCAGTAACAGGAATCGTTCCTGCAAGACTCATAGTTTCAAACTGATGGGTTGATTTGTTGAATTTTCCAAGAACCTCCGAAAAAGCACCCATCCATGCATTATCATCCTTGATGAAGATATATCGGAATGCGTTCGGATAAGCTTTACATAAATTATTAAAACTTTTCTTTATATCAATTTCACTGAAGTCTTTAAAAATTTTCCTTCTGGAAAGAACCAGTTTGGGAAGTTTATTTTCATTAATGACTTTAATTACCTTTTGAAGTTTTTCTGTATATTCATCATAGGTCTCTGAAGAAAATCCAGAATAATCCTTTATTAATAACTGATCTGATGAGGTAGGATTCTGATACCTGACCTCAGTGATGTTTCCTTCGAACTCTATCTGTGCCGATTGATCAAAAGTCTTAAAAATGACTGTTTTTTGATCTGAATCTTCTACGGGAGAATAAAGTTTTTCATCGAAGGGAAATTTGAAGTAGATCATAGGTTTGAATGCTTACTGAAAGCTTTTATTTAAAAATAATACAGGCAGGTTCCAAGATAAGTTTTCAGTCCGTAAAGGTATTGCTGGTTTTTAAAAATATCAAAATCAAATCTCCTTTTTTTAATATACTGTTAGGCGGATATTGATGATCATGTTAAGTGATCAGTTTTGTTAGGAAGATTGATATTGAAGTATTTGGTAAAATTATGCTTGTTGTCTGAGTTTGAAAATATATAGCTTATTCAATAAAGTATTTCAGATAACCTTAAACATGTGATTTTGATCTGATATGGACTGATGATCTTTTTAATCCTGATATTTTAAATCAGGTTGAAGATTTCATCCCTTTTTAATTCATTGAAAAAAAAGACTCAAAAAAACAGCTTTCTGTATTTTACATTTCACTATTATTTATTAATAATATTATTTGTCATCGTTGTATGATTGATCAGCTGGCCTTTTTCATCACGTATTTCTATTTCAGAAACATGCATTGTTTTTCCCTTTCTGATAAATCGTGCAACTGCAGTAACGATGCCATCTTTTTTACTTCTTAAATGGTTGGAATTGATATTGGTTCCAACACCGAAATACTTACTTCCGTCAATGAAAATATTAGACAGGCTTGAGCCCATCGTCTCTGCCAGAACACAGCTTGCACCGCCATGCATAATTCCGAAAGGCTGGTGGATCTTTGGAGAAACAGGCATGGTTGCCGTAAGGGTTTCATTTTCAAGATTGATATCAGTGAAATGGATACCCAGTGTCTTCGCAAAAGTTTCCTCTCCCCAATGATTGATGAATTCTAAAATTTCTTCTTTCGTTTTGCCTGTCGTGTACATGATGTGGGTAATAAGTAATAAGTAATAAGTAATGGGTGATTTAGATTTTGGTATCAGCGTCGTTTCCTATAATATTAGGATTCCAGTTGGCTGGTATTTTAGGGCCGATGTCATATTTGATATAATAATTCTGAATTTCCTCCATCACTTCAAGGAAAGATGCCGAAGCAATTCTTTCATACGGAATCGTGTATCCTAAATACACAATGTTTCTTTTAAAGTCTCCGGCTGCCAATACAATCGGGACCTTTGCAGCCAGAGCCATATGATAAAAACCTTTTCTCCATTTGGGTACCCAGCTTCTGGTTCCTTCCGGTGTAATCACAAGGCTGAAATCATCTTTTTTAAACTCATTTGCCACAAAATTGATCAGATCATTTTTCTGGGTTCTGTCGATACCGATGCCTCCCAGACCTCTCACGAGTGAGCCGTACCATGCTTTGGTATGAGCATCTTTTATAATAATCTTCAGAGGCTTTCCAAGAGACCAGTAGGCAAGGTTTCCCAATATATATTCCATATTGTGCGTGTGGGGTGCTACAACTAAAATACAACGGTTGAGGCTGTTCACATCGCCTTGCAGAACGACTTTCCAGCCCAGAATTTTCAATATAAGTTTGCCTAGCAGCTTTCTCATGAATGTAATTTTAAAACAAAAAAGTATAACCATATTTTGGTTATACTTTACAAATATATTGAAATATTATTGGTCTTAAAATAATCCGCTGATTAAATCTGCGATTTTTACTGCAATTTCTAAAACTACCTGTACCATGATTTGTTGTTTTTTGGATTAATAAATTTTTTACGAATATAAGATTATTTTGGCATATAAACCACTAATTAATGAAATTTTTTACGATTTATATGAGAGTAGAAGAGTGTGGGTTTCAAACTGTTGCTATTCATCCACACCTTCCGTCACTCTCTCAGGTTTAATTATTTGGTTTTGATGGAAAATTCTTTTTTACCGTCTTTGATCTTGATATCCACGTCTTTCATTTTGTCAATATTCATTTTCATCGTATCCATGATCTTTTTGGCCTCATCTTTCTGATATTTCTTTCCATTAATGATTACACTGTCTTTCTCGTCATCGTTGTATTCAATCGTAGATCCATTGATGGAAATTTTATTTTTCTCAATTGAGATGTTGCCGTTTTCGTCGTCATTATCCTGATTTTCTTCATTATCATTGATTCCGTTACCGTCTGTATCTCCGTCAAAATTCATCTGGTCTTTTTTCAAAGGGATTACGATGGCTGTTTGAGGGATTACCAATTCATAATCAATGCTGTAATCTCTGAAACGGTGATCATAAGGATATTTGATGTAATTGGGAAGAATTACCTTGTTGTTCACTATTTCTACAGGTACGCTTACGTTAAGCGGAATGTTGTATCCTTTAGCCTCTTTTTTAATGATTAAATAAGGTGTTTTGATATTTGCTTTTCTCGTTACATCTATGTGAATCCAGTCTTTCTTAAATACGGATGACTTATCTGAAAACAGATCATCATCATATGCAGTGAAGTTCTGAGGAATTGTAACATTTTTCATGTCAACATAAATCGTATCTGAAAGGGTGTTGATTGCAATTTCCTCCGTATCTTCTTTCTGTCCTTTCATGAACATTTCTCTTTTTGCCATGCTTACACCAAAATAAGAGCCCAGTGCAATTACTGAAAGGAAAAGAACTCCGATCACCCACCCGATATTTCTGAGTTTGGTTTTAGGGGAGAAAATCTTGATGCTCAGCAAACTGAAGATAATTGCAGGAATTAATGATCCAAGGATAATAATTGCCGCTAATACTTTATACAACCCGTCGTCGTCGAAGTAAAACTTCATTTCATTCGCACCGGGAAAATTTGAATCCATTCCGAAAAGACCAAATAGAACAAATACTCCTATAATGCTTCCAACTGCCATGAAGGCAAAGAAACCGCCGATGATATATTTTAAAATATTCCATATTCCGTTTCCGGCGTTGTTGATGTAAGGTTTGTTTTCTATATAGATTTCACCTGCTCTTGTGGTTGTTTCGTTGGCAAACTGTACAATTTTACCTGATTCCTCTTTCAGATTATCAAAATTCAGCGGTTTACCTTTCATCTTCAGAAAGTCAGAAGCTGTTTCTGCTTTTGGTAAAACTGCCCAAAGAATAAAATATAAAATTATTACAAGAAAAGATGATCCGGGAGCTACCCAAAGAAATATAAATGCTCCTATCCAGATCAGTCTCATCCAGGTAATTTCCATTCCTGAATAAGCTGCAAGACCTGCACATACTCCTGCAATCTTTTGTTTTTCGGGATCACGGAACAGCTGTCTCTTATCAGTCTGTGTTGTTCCTGAAAAATTATTCCGGTTTGCGTTTTTCTCAGAATAATAGGCTTCTTCCTGTTCTTCAATTTTTTCAGGAGAACCGATCTGTGCGATTACTCTTTCTACATCTCCATCATTGATTACTTCGCGTTTTGCTAAAGAATCTCTGAAAATTTCAACCATTCTGATCTCTATATCATGCATTACTTCATCTGCTTCCGAAGCGTCCAGTGAGCTTCTCAGAGCGTTAAGGTAATCACTGAGTTTTATATAAGCATGTTCTTCGATTGTGAATGAAAAACCTGCCAGTCCTATTGAGAGTGTCTTGTTCATAGCTTTGTTTTTTTAAATTTTTTGAGTGATTTGGTTGACGGAGTCTGTAAGTTCCTTCCAGGTATTCTGCAGTTCGGCTAAAAAAGTTTTACCTTTTTCCGTGATCTGATAGTATTTTCTTGGTGGGCCTCCGGTAGATTCTTCCCATCGGTAAGAAAGAAATTCACCGTTTTTTAATCTTGTCAAAAGTGGGTAGAGAGTTCCTTCCACCACATCCAGTTTTCCTTTTTTCAGTTCATCGATCAAATCAGAAACATACATTTCGCGATTATTGATAAGACTTAAAATACAGAATTCCAGAATCCCTTTTCGCATTTGCGCTTTGGTATTTTCAGTATTCATCTTTGATAAGTTTTGTTAATTAGTTATATAAAATCAATTGAAGTTCCCAGCTAGTTAAACTTCTCCGATTCTACATTACAAAGATATGTAATTAAAATGGTAATATGCAATACAAAGTAGTGAATTTATTTAATATTTTGTTTTAAAGCATTGATTTTCAATATAATAAATTTCATCGATTTATTTTAAATTTTAAAAAATAGTTTTTTAAAGTCAATATTTATTAGATTTTTACAGATTTTGATCCGCTTTTGGAATAGAAATAGCTTATTGTGGATACAGAAATATTTTATTTCTCTGATTCCTGGTTAACAATAACAAAAAAAATAATTATCATGCAGTACATTGATTTTATAACAGAAAATTTAACGTATCATCAAAGTGAAAATCATTATTCATTAGAAATACCCAGAGAAACTATCGGGTTTGGGGAAATTAAGGTTCAGAAGAAAAACGATGACGGGAGCTATGAGGATGCTGATGCTGTGCTGAGCGAATATGATGATAAAGTAGTCATTTTGGTGAGCCATGCTTCTGATCTGAGAATTGAATTTTAATTTACCATTTTATTAAATAGTAATCCTGTCTAAAAGTGTTCAGCAGGGTTTAATTTATTATGTAATTTGTTTTGTATTCTCTGTAATTCCTATTTTTGAAATATGAAAATCCAGAAAGAAATTGACTTTATTATAGCTGTCGACGCATTAAAAAATGTACAGCGGAGAAACTTCAATGCTGACGATTCGAGAAGGGAAAATACTGCAGAGCATTCCTGGCAGATCATTGTTTTAGCTCAGATTCTTTTTCCTTATGCTAAAAACAGAGCAGATATTGATCTCCTTAGAGTTATAAGAATGTTGTCTATACATGATCTGGTTGAAATCGAAGCTGGTGATACCTTCCTTTTTGACGAAGTAGCTATGGCTGGTAAATTTGAAAGAGAAAAACTGTCTGCTCAAAATATTTTCGGAATCCTGGATGAGCCTGTCCGTACAGAATTTTATCAGCTGTGGTTAGAGTTTGAAGAAGAAAAAACACCTGATGCCATTTTTGCATGTGCGATTGACAGAATAATGCCTTTTATCCTCAATTCTTATACTTCGGGAAAAAGCTGGACTGAATCAGCAGTATCGGAGAAACAGATCAGGCATATGCTTGAAAATGCGATCAGCAGGGCTTCAGATGAAATGGGGGAAGCTTTTCAGCTGTTGATGGATGGTAATCTGAAAAGTGAGAAGGTTCTGAGATAAATTTGAGTTACAGATGATCCATATTTCAGAATTTTAGAAGGCTTTGTTATTTCTGAATGAGTGGCTTTTATTAATCTTATTAATAAAAAAGTCTGTTTAATATATTCAAAAAATTAAACAGACTTTTAAAATTTAAATTAACAGATATCTTTTCTATATCAATTCGGTACAGCTATCTGCTCTTTAGAGGATCTGTATCGGTTTTTTGAATTCATCAATAGCTACGAAAGTAAAATCTCCTACAATTGCTTTTTCCCTCTCATAAGAGTACATCTGCTCTGTATAGATTTCCACATTTACTTTCATACTCGTTTTACCGACATGAATTACTTTTCCTATCAGCTCTACGATGGTTCCTGCAGGAATAGGTTTTTTAAAATCAATTTTATCACTGCTTACTGTAACCACTCTTTTTCTTGCAAAGCGGGTTGCTGTAATAAATGCGGCTTCATCCATCAGCTGCATTGCTGTGCCGCCGAAAAGAGTGTCATAATGGTTGGTTGTATTAGGGAAAACCGCTTTAAAGATACGGGTTTCTGAATTTTCAATTCGTTCTTCTGTAGTCATATTCATTATTAATTAAGCGGAAATGAAGAATATTGAAACAGACAGAAAGGTCAGGAAAAGTAAATTCCGGAAATATGCCATGAGATCAACAACTTCAAACCGCGGAAGTTTTTTTGTCTGAAGGAAGAGGCAGGTCTCCTGACTTGTAACATCTTTATTTCCTTCCCATATTTATTGCTACAGTGGATTTTAATAAAGACCTAAGTTACTTTACAGTTGCGCGACAGTCCGTGATTTGCACACGGTTCCCTTTTCATCTGCACCTAAGCAGAACCAATTCCCTGAAAATATATGCCTTCAGCAAGGTGCTAACGATAAATACTTTCAAATACAAAAATAAAGATAAATAGCTGAATTATTCAGGATTTTTAAAAATAATCTGGCTCATTACCTTTCCTTCCTTAATAGTCCAGAGTGTTGTATATCTGTTTGCACCGGAACCATTAATCATGTAGAGAAAAATATGGTCATTATCGATCGAGGTGACTCCAATGTTTTCAAAGTTCATTGTAGGCTGGAACATATTTTTTATAGCTTCTCTTACAAAAACAGAACCTCTTCCCGGCTGCTGCACCCTGATTGATTTGATTTCTGTCATTCCCCCGGGTAATTCTTTATCAATTCCCCATGGTTTTACTTTGTCTATCGCAGTAATATTTCCATCTGCATCTTTCACCTGTTTACGGAAGCCTGCGTTGGAAGGATATATGTCGATAACGACTTTGCTTCTCTGTGAAGTGGGAATTTTTGGATTGTTATTATCGGTAAAAATAAGCGATTTCCCGTTTTTAGATTTAGATGGGGTATATTGCGGCAGTTGATCTATAAATGCAATCCTGCCTTTATTCACCATTCCTTCTTTTGTAAGGCTGTCGTATCTTACAAAAGGTTTTTCGGTTTCGTCCTTTTCCGGGTATTTAATCCATATCCATTCTGTTTCACCGGGTGCCGGCTTTACATAAACGAATACATCCCCTCTTTTCATGCGGATTTTGTCTACAATCTTTCGGTAATCTTCTTTATGAACCCGTACCATTGCGTATCCTTCTTCAGCTTTTACAACGCCAAAAGGAACTTTGTTTTGTGCAAAAACAAGTGAAAACGAAAAAATAATAAAAACGGGCAGATAAATTGCTTTGTTGATAAACCTCATTATAAAGAATATTTATAGGTCAAAGATATAAAATTAAATATTTTTTGACAGGTAATTGTATTTTTTCAATTCCGCTAAATCTTTTATTAATTTCAAATGACTATCTGCAAGCAGGTAGAGGTCGTCCGAAATATCAAGTATATCCTGGTACTGGTGACCGGAAATGATAAAACCTTTATATTTTGACTGCTCAAGAATTATTTTTTTTACCTCAGAGACGGTTTTTGGTGAGAGACTGTGAAAAGGTTCGTCAAGTAATACAAATTCTGCTGAAGAAAATATGATCAGCATTGTCTCCAGGAGTCTTACTTCACCACCTGATAACTGATGAGAAGTTTTGTTTATAAAAGATTTTGTTAGATCTGATTTTTTAATTACTTCCGAATTTTCAGGATTGCAGAAAAGATGTACTAAATTTTTAACCTTCACATTCTTGGGTAAAAAAGGATATTGTGGCAGATAAACAATTCTGCTATTTCTGTCAAATTGATTTATAAGAACAGTATCATTGAATTTTATATACTCATTATTTCCTCTGGTTGTACCGAAAATGATCTGTAACAAAGTAGATTTGCCGCATCCGTTTCTACCGATAAGACCTGCCGTTTTCCCTGTTTCAAGAGACAGATAGATGTCCTGCAGAATTTTTCTCTGTCCAAATGATTTCGTAATGCTGTCAATATGAAGTCTGCTCATATGAATAGTGTAGTTATTTTTACAGTCAATGCAATGAACAGGGTTGTCAGCCATAGAAATAATCTTGAGAATCCAAAGTTTGCATAAAAAGTATACTCATTTCTCAATCTCAATTCATAAATTAAATAATGCGCTGCAGGTAAAATGAGAAAAAAGTTTAATCCGAAATTTTTAAATGTAAGCCCGCTGATCAGACAAAGCAATAGAGACAATGAAACTGCCGGGATGAACAGCTTTTTATAAAATATGAACAATATTTTAACATTTTTCAACATTTTCTGAAAGATGAATCAACGGATCGAATCCTGGTGTCTCAATATATACGATAAACTAATTATGAAAAAAAGCAAAACTAATATTAGTTTTGCTTTTTTCTATATATAAATGTTTGGTGTCTTGTGGGATGTAGCTAATCGTTTGCTTTTCAGTGCGGAATGTTTTTTTTCGGGTCATAATCGTTGTTCACTGCCGGCCTGATAGAATCATTTTTCCAGTGCGTTCCGTTTTTTGGAGGATCAACTCCATTCAATATAATATAAATGGAATCTCTGGATGTTACAGAGCTTTCATTTTCCGGACTGACCTCCTTGTTTAAAAAAACAGTATCTTCGTTTGTCTTTTCATCGATTTCATCATCCTGGCGGCAAGACACTGTCAAAATACTTGCTATAAACAGAGTGCTTAAAAGATATCTGTGAACCATTTTAATATTGTTTAATTTGTTAACTTAATTTCTGATACAAATATATTGATGTATCAACATTAATCCAATTTATTGGGATGTTATTATAAGTATACCTGTAATAATTTATAAATATTTACATGATTGTATGTTTTAAATGTCTTTTATTCAGTTGTTTATGTTTTTTTTATTTTAACAGATTTTATTTCTGTATCAGGTTGTGATACTAGATGAATTTGCTTATTTTTGGCTATGATTTTTAAATGTACATATCCCGTGATCAAGAGAATATTTGCGCTTTGCTTTTGTTTTTTCGTGTCATTTTTGTTTTCTCAGGATATTTATTCTGGCTTACGAAAAAAATATTGGGGGTACGAAGAAAATGACGGAAGAGCTTTTATTTATCTAAATCAATATATCAAAAAAGCTAAGTCAGAGAAAAATTATTCTGAACTTTTTCAGGGATATAAAGATGCTATTTTATTTTCGAAAGATCAGAAAATAGAATATTCTGACAGTGCAATTTCTGCAGCTAAACAATCTGGAAATCATGATTTGATAGGAGATGCATATGTTAGTAAAGGTGCAATTTACTACTTTAATCACAGGAAGTTTCAATCAGCATTAAATGAATATTTGAAAGCGTATGAGTATCTTAAGGATTCCAAGAACGATTTTTTAAAATATCAGAATCTCTATCATATTGGTGTTGTAAAAAGTTATCTGGGTTATTATGAGGAGTCACTGGTAATCTTTAAAGAATGTATTGCTTATTTTGAGACCAATGCGCAGGGTGATTTTCATGAAAATCTCATCTACAATAATAAAAAAGGATATCTTAACTCGCTTCATCAGGCAATCATCTGTTATCAGGCTTTGGGGAATCTTGGTGAAGTACAGAAGCTGTTAAAACTTGCTGAAGCTTCTACGCCTCAGACAAAAGATTTCAGTCTTGAAAACAGTTATTTTAAGAAGAGTTTAGGGGTTTTGCATTTTTCAAATAAAAGGTATGCTGAAGCTATAAAAGATTTTGATCAGTCACTCCCCGGTCTTTTAAAAGTGAATGATTTTACCTGGGCATCCTACGTATATTTTTACAAAGGAAAAAACTATACTGACCTCGGTCAAAAAGAGCTGGGTGTTGAGAATTATAAAAAAGTAGATTCGATATTCAATAAACATCAGTTTATACTTCCTGAACTGCGCAGTAATTATGAGGAGCTCATTAATTATTATAAAAAACAGAATAATCCGGAAAATGAATTGTATTACACCAATCAGCTTTTAAAAGTGGACAGTGTGATCTCTTCGGATTTCAAATATTTGTCTACACGTATCTATAAAGATTATGATACTAAACAGCTCCTGGAAGTTAAAGAAAATTTGGAAAAAACAAATTCGTTCGGAATCGGGCTGCTGATCATCTGTGGAATCGTTATTGTGCTTTTAGGGTGTATCATGTTTTACAGGAACAGAAAGCAAAAACAGATTCAGCAAAAGTACAATGAGCTGCTGGTTAAAATTGAAGAAGAGAAATTTGCTGATCCAGTATCGGTCAGTGAGCCTTTAAAATTCGATGTCAGTAAAAATATAAAGCTCGATCAGAATATCGTTGAAAAGTTGCTTAAAGATATCAGTGTCTTTGAGACTGAGGAAGGTTTTCTGGAGAGAGGATTAACCCTGAAAAAACTGGCAGAGCATTTTAAGACCAATACTTCTTATCTGTCGCAGGTGATCAATGAATACAAGGGCAGTAATTTCAGTGTTTATATTAATGTTTTGAGAATTAATTATGCAACTCAAAAAATTTATCACGATAAAGAGTGGAGAAAGTATTCTATTGAGCATGTAGCTTCAGCTTCAGGTTTCAGCAACCGACAGAGTTTTTCTAATATTTTTCTGGAAATTAACGGAATCCGTCCTGTGGACTTTATCAAAAAAAGGATCAAGGAACTGGAGAATGGTGAGTAAATCTAAATAATTTTGTGGATATAAAAGTAGATGCCAGGATTTTGCAATCCTGGCATACTACTAATAGAAACTAAGTGATGAAACAATATATTTTATTGTGATAATGATGAATGTTTAATTTTTAATTTGAAAGCTGATTTATGTTTTTGGCTTTCTGCTTAATTATTATAGTGCTAAAGTATAAACTTCTGCAATGCACCGCAAGATGATGCCGGTCGCATTTATAAATATTTACGTAGTAATTTATAAATTCTGACGGCGTGATTTAATTATTAATTCATTGATTTTCATTTGATTGTGATGATGATTTGTACTGATTTTGGATATTGATAAACTGAGTGAAAATTATTTTTAATAAAGACATAAATATTTAATTATGTATTCAATTATGGTTGTATAATATGTATTTTGTTGTTTTAATTTGATTTTTAATAAAATGATTTCTAAGGGGGTTTTCTTAAATTTACCTAACTTTAATGAAAATAAATTTATGCAGATAGATACTCGTACCCTGAATATTGATGATTATGATGAACTTGTTTCGGCAATGCGCCGGGCTTACCCCAAGATGTCCGAATATGTGTGGTCTAAAAAAAGTATTTTAAAACTCACTAAAATTTTTGAAGCAGGTCAGATATGTATTACAGTAGACGGGAAAATTGCTGCTGTTGCTCTCTCTATTGTCGTTAACTATGAAGAATTTGATGATGAGCACACTTACAGTGATATAACAGGGAATTACACCTTCAATACCCATTCTACGACCGGAAATGTACTTTATGGAATAGAGATATTTGTAGATCCGATATATCGTGAATTGAGATTAGGCAGACGACTTTATGACGCGAGAAAAGAATTGTGCGAGCAACTGAATTTAAAATCAATTATTCTTGGAGGAAGAATTCCGGATTATCACAAGTACAGCCACGAAATTTCCCCCAGGGAATATATCAGGAGGGTGAGGGATAAAGAGATTTATGACCCCGTACTTTCTTTTCAGCTTTCCAATAATTTTTTACCGATCAGAGTCCTGAAAAAATATCTTCCCGAAGATGAAGCTTCGCGGGAAAACGCTGTTTTGCTGCAGTGGAATAATATCTATTACAGCAAAAAACCGAATACCATGCAGGATAGTACAATTCGTTTAGGTCTTGTACAGTGGCAGATGAGACATTTCAGAGATATTAATGCGTTTTATGAACAGGTAGAGTTTTTCGTCAATGTAATGGGGGATTACAAGTCAGATTTTGTTCTATTCCCGGAATTGTTTAATACTCCTCTGCTGGCACCGTTCAATAATCTTTCCGAACGTGACAGTATGATTGAACTTGCTAAGATTACCGATCAGATTAAAACTAAAATCTCTGAACTGGCAATCAGCTACAATGTTAATATCATTTCAGGGAGTATGCCTGTTTTTGAAAATAATGATCTTTATAATGTAAGTTATCTTCTGCATAGGGACGGTCGTATTGATGAATACCGAAAAATCCATATTACCCCGAATGAAAGAAAATATTATGGAATGAAGGGAGGAAGTGAGATCAGGGTTTTTGATACAGACTGTGGAAAAATAGGTCTTGTTATCTGTTATGATGTTGAATTTCCGGAATTGCCTAGACTTCTGGCTGACCAGGGAATGAAAATACTTTTTGTACCTTATCTTACCGATACTCAAAATGCATATATGAGGGTACGTCACTGTGCGGCGGCGAGGGCTATTGAAAATGAATGTTATGTAGCAATTGCAGGATGTGTAGGAAACTTACCTGGTGTGAATAATATGGATATTCAGTTTGGGCAGGCTGCTGTATTTACCCCTTCGGATTTTGCTTTTCCGTCTAATGCAGTAAAGGGAGAGGCAACCCCTAATACAGAAATGACATTGATTGTCGATGTTGATCTGAATTTACTGAAAGATCTTCATTATCACGGTTCCGTACAGATTCTCAATGACAGGAGAAAAGATCTGTATGAGACTAATCTGAAAGAAAAAAATCCTCTGATTTAAAATAAAGTCATCCCCATTTTTTTTAAAAATGGGGATTTTTATTAATCTAAGATAAGTCTTCCTTCAATTGGGTGATCTGTTACAATAAAGATGCTTTCATTATGCCTTTTAATAGGGATCTGAATTACTGAATAAGTTCCGTCTGAACTTTTCTCTTCTATAATGATGTTGCTTCCCTCTCCGATTTCCGATTTAGAATACTCCAGCTGATAATTGCCTTCTTCAGTTTTTACGAAATCTTCTTTTGTAAAATCTTTATGTGCCATAATTTTGTTTTTTTTTGCTTGAACTAATTTAAAAATAAAATCTAACTGTAACAATTAAATGTAAAGTGATTTACTGAAAATCCCCAAACGTTAAGTTCGGGGATTTTTTCTGTATTAATTATAATGTGAGTGTGGTGTGTTTAAATATCATTTGATAATAAAATTGTCTCAAATATCGTGCCTGAATTTCATCTTCTAAATAGATTAATTAACTTTTTATTGTGATTTATGGGCATAGTACTTGCCAATCTATAAATACACTATAAACATATAATATTATGAGTCAAGAAAAAACAGTATCAGTTCTTAATGATCTTTTACAAATTACAAATGACAGAATTGAAGGATTTTCAAAAGTTGAAGATAAAGTATGGGAAACATATTCCGGGCTGAAGTCAGATTATGATGAAATGGTAGCTAACTCTCAGAAAATGAAATCCGATCTTACCGGTCTGATCACAGAGCGAGGTGGACAGCCAGATGACACAACGACTGCCGCCGGAGCTGTTCACAGAGCATGGATAGATGTAAAAAACACTTTCTCAGGCAACAAGGATGAAGCAACGCTTGAAAATGTAGTATTTGGTGAAAAAGCAGCAATTAAAGCGTATGACAATGCATTGGATAGCGGAGACTTATGTCCCGAAAGTTCAAGAGTTGTTCAGGATCAGCTTCATCATTTGAAATCTTCGTACGCTAAGTTTGAAAGTTTAGAACATAGCGGATCTTAACAAGAATTATAGAATAGTTGGCTGTCTTATTATTTAATAAGGCAGCTTTTTGTTATCATCACCGCAATGATCAGTGTTCTTCTCGGGACCAAGTTACCTGATAAATCATTTCATGTGATTCAGATCATAAACAACTGCAGTAATAAGTTTTTATATTTGATATACACCAAATAATAAAATGTATGAAAGCAATAACAGGGTCATTTCCCTTTTACAGGATTTTTTGTAAGCTGTAAAAAAAGAATGTAAGAATACGAATTTGAATTCAGATTAGGTAACTATTTCCGATATGCTGAATATACTTACTGTTCATGTCCTGTGAATACTTCAGTGGCAGCATCCGGATTTGACAAGTCATCTATAAAAAAGAAACTTTCAGAATAAAAGCACGGTATAAGAATAGGTTATGGTTCTTCACTTTTTACGTTATCAGTTTTAACAACAGGTAGTTTATAAAGTGATCCGATACTCAATCAATACTTAAATTTTACCTAATATAATTATTACAGGGGCTATTGACCATCTTTAACATCAGGCCTTTCATAATCAAATATTTGAAAATGGCTTTGTGTCATTATCATCGTTCAGAAATCAGTTTTCGGTACTCAGCATTAAGGATTATCTTAATAAATAAAATACAAGAAGACTAGCCATTTAACTAAGGTGCTCTTACGCATCAATCCATTCTAAAATTTATGAAGTATAAAATAGATGTTCAGCATTTGCTGCCTGTCAATATCATTGGCTCTGAGAACAACGCAGTTTCTTTCATTGATTGTAATTCAGAAACAGAGGCTTTCGAACGGTTTCGGAAATTCTCACAAAAACTTTTAGATGTGAATGGCTGGAATCAGTTTGCAGGTAAAAATCCTACTGAATTTTATCTCCATGGCAAAGAAAATAAAAAAGGTACTGCTGTCCAGCTGAACGATTTGGTTAAAATCAAGATGCCTGCTCCAAAAAATAAGTTTGGAAACGGTTTTGACTGGGTTATGGTCAATAAAATAGAGGTCATTGATCAGACTGAAGAAAAGGTTTTTCTGCTACAGATGAGACCTCATTCCTGTGCAGAGAGCGGTAGCGGAAACATCGCACACTTTTATACGGAAGATGCGTCAAACACTTTTATTCTTTCAAAAAAAAATAAAGTGATACAATTCAGCATTCACGGAAGAAACGAATTAGCCAATACCTCTAAAGTCGGATGGATTAATTCGCTCAGGAACTTTTTTGTAGCAAGTGGCGGGATTTTTGGTGGAAGTAAAGTGCAGTGGCAGGATTTCACAGAAGAATTCTTAAAAATAAATCATAATAAATCATAAAACTATAAATAATATGGATAAGATGGACTCTAATAAGCCTAATGAAAAATTAGATCAGCTTCAGGATCACACAACGGATAATCAGGATACAAAGCTGACGACCAACCAGGGACTGAAAATCAGTAATAATCAGGATTCCCTGAAAACCGACCAACGAGGTGCTACTTTGCTGGAGGACTTTATCCTGAGAGAAAAGATCACCCATTTTGACCATGAGAGAATTCCTGAAAGAATTGTTCATGCAAGAGGCTCTGGCGCTCATGGTGTTTTTAAACTGAATAAAAGTTTAGAAAAATACACAAAAGCAAAATTCCTAAATGAAGTAGGAAAAGAAACGCCTGTATTTGTAAGATTTTCTACGGTTGCAGGAAGTGCAGGAAGTACTGATCTTGCAAGAGATGTAAGGGGTTTTGCCGTGAAATTCTACACAGAGGAAGGTAATTATGACCTTGTTGGTAATAATATTCCTGTGTTTTTTATTCAGGATGCGATGAAATTCCCTGATTTGGTTCATGCCGTGAAACCGGAACCGGATAATGCAATTCCTCAGGCAGCTTCGGCGCATGATACATTTTGGGATTTTATTTCGTTGATGCCGGAAAGTATGCACATGATTATGTGGGCAATGAGTGACCGTGCTATTCCGAGAAGTTTCCGAATGATGGAAGGATTCGGTGTGCATTCATTTAAATTCGTTAACAGTCAAGGTTCAGTGCATTTTGTTAAGTTTCATTTTAAACCGAAATTAGGAGTACACTCAGTTGCATGGAGTGAAGCTCAGAAAATTTCCGGTACAGATCCTGATTTTCACAGAAGGGATCTTTGGGAATCTATTGAAAATGGAGCGTTCCCGGAATGGGATTTCGGTGTACAGGTTATTCCGGAAGAAAATGAGCACGATTTTGATTTTGACCTTTTGGATCCTACCAAACTGGTCCCTGAAGAACTGGTCCCTGTAGAGATCGTGGGAACTTTGACGTTAAACAGAAACCCGGATAACTATTTTGCAGAAACAGAACAGATTGCATTACATCCGGGGCATTTGGTTCCGGGAATTGATTTCTCTAATGATCCGCTTTTACAGGGAAGGCTGTTTTCTTATACCGATACACAGCTGTCAAGACTGGGCTCTCCGAATTTCCACGAAATCCCTATTAACAGATCAATAAATACAGTCCATAATAATCAGCGTGACGGTCATATGAGACAGCAGATCGTGAAAGGGAAAGTAAGCTATGAACCAAATTCCATGGGAGGAGGCTGTCCGTTTCAGGCAATGATGAAAGAGGGTGGATTTACCACCAGCAATGAAAGAGTGGACGGTCATAAGATCAGAGCAAGAAGTGACAGTTTTGTTGATCACTATTCTCAGGCAAAAATGTTCCTTAACAGTCAGACAAAACCAGAGAAAACACACCTTCAGGATGCGTTGATATTTGAATTATCTAAAGTTACCATTAAGCAGATCAGAGAGAGGGTAGTTGGTCAGCTCGCCTTTATCGATGCCGAACTCGCTGCCAATGTAGCTGAAAAAGTAGGAGTAGAGGTTGTTAAGCTGGATATGCCTAATCAGAGTATTCCCGCAGATGCTGATGCAGCAAGTCTTCAGAGTGAAGAAAGAGAACCTGAAGCTAAAAGTTCAGATGCTTTGAGCATGAAAAACACCGTAAAAGATACGATTGAAAGCCGTGTAATCGGTTTTATCATGGCAGACGGAGTAAATACCCAGGCTGTAAAATCATTAAAAGCGAAATTGGAAAGTGAAGGAGCGGTTGTTCAGATCATTGCGCCAAGTGTTGCGCCTGTAAAAGCGGATGACGGAAGCAAATTTGAACCTAAACATTCTATTACCAGTACAGCCAGTGTATGTTTCGATGCGCTATATATCTGTTCCGGGGAAAAATCGGTTAAAGAACTGATGCATCCGGAAAGAAAACCAATCATTACAGAATTTATCAATGAAGCTTACAAACACTGTAAAGCGATTTATTTTGGAAAAGATACGGATGAGATTTATAATGCTACAAGAATCAGTGCTAAAAATCATGATGATCCTGCAATTATTCAAATGGGAGGAGACGATTCTGATAAGAAGTTTATTTCAGCGATTGCGAAACACAGGGTGTGGGATCTTGAGAAAGAGCGTAATTCAATGGTATAAATTTGGATCACGCAAATTAATAAAAGCTAACGTACAAAATATAATAATGAAAGCAGCAGTTTTTCGTTTTCGGTATCCAATGATCTGCAGACATGAGATTGCAAATGCTAAAATTTAATCAGACTAAAATTTTACTGCTATGGAATTTCAAAAAAAGATCTTAGAGTATATCAGTGAATCGATGATTACTACCGGTGAAACTATTGCTGTAGCTGAAAGTGTAACTTCAGGAATGCTTCAGCTGGCTTTTTCACAAATGCCAAACGCATCAATGTTTTATAAAGGTGGTATGACCGCTTTTACGTTACCGGAAAAAGTAAGATTGCTGAATGTTGACAGCAAAGAAGCTGAAAACTGTGATTGTGTGTCACAGAATGTTGCGGAATCAATGGCATTAAATATTGCCAAATTATTTGAGAGTGACTGGTCGATAGCCACAACCGGATACTCTACTCCGGTACGACATTCAACGTACGGCGTATATGCACATTATTCGATTGCTTACAAAGGTGAAATTATTGTATCTAAAAAATTAGAGCTTCACCCAAAAACCCAGGCTTTGAATGCTCAGCTGTATTATGCAGAATTCATTCTGGGATGTTTTAAAAGTGAGCTTAATAATCTGTTGATACTGAATAATTAAATATAAAATTATTCAGTATCTTTTATAAAAATAAGGCTGTCCTTTTCGGGACAGCCTTATTTTTGCGCAGTTTTGTAATGATTCTGACTTTGATTATACTTTCTGTTCTGGTTTCCAATAACTTCAAAAGCATCAATTCCTATTCTGTTACCCAAGATAACAAGACAGGCTGTCTTTACTTTTCGGATAGGCTGTTATTTATTTGTTGACGTTTTATTGAGCTTTCTCGTTATTTATTATCTGCACACAGAATCCTTTCAGCGTTTCAAACGCCGGAAGAGTTTCCAACATGTAAAGATAAACTGTTTCAGGAGAACCGCTTTCAACAATCCAGCTAAAAAGGAAAACTGATTACTCTTAGCTGATGACTCTTGTCAAAGTAGACTTGAAGCAGTAAATGAAAACCTGATATTGACCGGTTATGGAAATTACACACAAGCTCAACAACTAAAAAGTTCTACTTATGTATAAAACTTGGCTGACTTGGATTAAAAAGCTTGTTTAAAAAAATGAAAAGGCTATCCCTATTTAGGATAGCCTCTTTATTGTAAATGTTAGTAAACTACTTTGCTTTGCTGTTCAGTGCAGTATCTGCAATGGTTGTTAAAAGCTTATCGCAATTTTTTTCTTCTTTAAGGGTAGCCAGAAAATTACTCAGGCATTTCTTTTCGTTTAAAACTTTAGCATATGCTGCAAGGCTTCCATAAGTGGCAATTTCATAATGTTCTACTTTTTGAGAAGCGGCAATGATTCCTACATCGCGGATTGCACCGGCTTTGGTTTCTTCCATAATTCCTTTTCCTTCATCCAACAATCCCTGCATAGCATCACATTTTTTTGCTTCAGGCTTTAATCCTAATGATTTAAAGCATTCTTCCAGTCTTACGATATGATTCTCAGTTTCTGTAAGATGTGAAGAAATAGCCTGTTTCAAATCCGGATGTGTAGCATTTTTCTCCATCTTCGGAAGTGCTTTTGAAAGTGCTTTCTCAGCCCAGTAAATATCTTTCAGGGCATCTTCAAAGAAATCTCTAAGGTCTGATGCTGCATCACTTTTTGCAGGAGATTTAGCGGTTGATTTTGCTGCGGTTGGTTTTGATGCTGTCTTTTTTGCTGCAGCCGTTTTTTTAGGAGCTGCTGCTTTTTTAGGTGTTGCAGTTTTAGTTGCCATATTGTTTTATTTTAGTGATTTTTATGTTGTATCTTATTATTCAATTTTAAGACCAATTAAGATCAGATTACTAAAAAAAAGAAAACTTTTAAAATCGTTGTAATGGCAAGTGTTTTGTTTAATTATCACAAAATGAATCACATGAACAGTAAAGTAAAAATAGCACTTGCTTTGATTGCAGGAGGTACTGCAATACTTCTTAATCAGAGAAGAAAAAGATTAAGTCAAAAGATAAAAATGTTTACGGCACCGGACGGTACTCCTTATAAAGAAAATCAGATTTACCGTAATGCGGAAGGAAAAGCTTATAGAAATGGTAAAGTTGTTCATTTCGATAGCCTAGAATTTGCGGATGAATTTCATCCTTCAAACTCACATCATTTACATGATGAGAAGTTTTCCAAAAACTACCAGGCCAAGCCTCAGAATGTTGATTATCATCAGAGAGGTAAAAGGCATCGTTAGTTTGTTGTAAATGAATAACATAAGATATATTGGGGCGGTTGTGATTAGAATCATAACCGTTCTTCATTAATCAGGTATATTTAAATCATGGATGTAAATATTTTAGGAATTATTGCGGGATTTCTCACTTCAGTATCAATGATTCCCCAGCTCATTAAAGTGGTTAAAGAGAAAAATGTAGAAGATCTTTCATGGGTGATGATCTTAGTTTTAATCAGTGGACTGTCATTATGGGTATGGTACGGAATTATTCAGAAGGAGTGGCCCATTATCCTTTCCAATGCCTTTGCTGTACTGGTTAACATAACTTTATTGGCGCTTTATCTTAAGTTCAGAAAAAAGACATAGTCTTTCATTCTGGCATTTAATACCCGTTACAAAGAATTATTCTAATTTATCTGGGTTTAATTTAAATAAAACTGATAAATATCAGGAAAAGTTTGAGATTTATGTAAAAATCATAATGTTAAGTTAATAATACATCAATTTTTATTGTTGAGGTTTAATTGATGCATGAAAATTTGTATCTTAGTCGCAAATTTATGAAGCCGGTCATTCAGACTGTCAACTGTGCCATTTGCTTCATATCATAATCCGGTTGTAATAATGGCATACAACACATATTTTTTATTTGTATGACTGAATCTTCAAACAAGTTATCCGGGACATCGTATCCTGAATTTCTTGATCATTTCAAAACTTCACTCCATCATCTTTTTCAAAGAGAAAACATCGACCAGCTAAGTCTTTCAAGAGGTCTTCCGCCAAGTGTATGGAAAGAAATCATGAATCTGAAACCGCTGTCTGTAGCTGTTCCTTCTGAATTTGGAGGCCGTGGGCTGAAAGTGAAAGAATGTCTGGGGATTTTATCTGCTGCATCTTATGAATCTCTTCCTCTGTCATTGACTTTTGGAATCAACATCGCTCTTTTTTTAGAGCCTCTAGCCAAGTATGGAAATGAATCAATCAAAGAAAATATTTTCAGACATTTCTTAGACTACGGTGCCATGGGGGGCCTGATGATTACAGAGCCTGATTTCGGTAGTGATGCTTTAAACATGAGAACCCAGAACGAGTTGAAAGGAGATGCTTACGAAATTAAAGGAACAAAACACTGGCAGGGTCTTACGGGATTGGCTAACTACTGGCTGATTACCTCCAGAAATGCGAATGCTGAAGGAAACCTTTCCAGAGACGTAGATTTTTTCATCGCAGATACGCACAAGAGAGAACAGAATATTGAAGTGTTGGAATATTATGATAATCCCGGATTATACATGATTCCTTACGGTCTTAATAAAGTGGACATCAAGGTTCCTGAGGCTAATAAACTTATTCCTGAATCCACGGGACTAAAAATGATGCTTGACATTCTTCACAGAAGCAGGTTTCAGTTTCCGGGAATGGGAATGGGATTCCTGAAAAGAATGCTGGATGAGGCTTTAGACCATACCAGAAACAGAATGGTAGGGAATTCAAATTTATATGCCCTTGATCAGGTACAGTATCAGTTGACGAGATTAGAATCATTTTTCACACTATGCTCGGCAATGTGTGCAAAAAGTTCAAAGATCAGTGGTATTGATTATAATCTTTCATCGGAGGGAGTACATGCGAACTCAATGAAAGCCCTTGTTACAGATATGATGCAGGAAGCTGCGCAGATTCTTGTTCAGCTTTCAGGCGGGAAAGGATATAGAATCAGCCACATCGGTGGAAGAGGAATTATGGACAGCCGTCCGTTCCAAATCTTTGAAGGTTCTAATGAAATGCTGTATACACAGATTTCAGAAGGGATTTTAAAAGATATGAAGAAAAAGAAACTCGAAAATGTAGGGGAATATCTGCAGCAGAATGTATTAAGTGAAAATGCAGCTAAATTATATACTCAAAATTTAAATTTTACAATCAACACCGCAATTTCCCAGAGAAAAATGATTGACCTGGGTAAGGTGGTTGCAAGAATTATTACAGTCAACGATCTTCTTGAATTAAGCAATGCAGGATTTAACCAGAAACTGGTTGACAATTCTGTGGAAATGACCAGACAGGAAATTATTTCCCTTTTGGCTTCCATGAATCATCATCAGGATCTTAAGCCTTTAGATGATTATTCTGAAAACAGCAATTGGATATCTTTGGTTTAATCTGAAGTATTTATCACATATCATTCTCTGCAGATTTTCTGCAGAGATTTTTTTTGTCAAAATCTATGATAAATTTAAATATAATTAGAAAGCTTCGCTGTGGCTTAGTGGAACGCCCTTGCGACCGAAAATATTTTCAGGATTTTAAAAGAAAACTTGCGCCCGTAGCGTTAAAAACCTCGCCAATCCTCAACCTAAAAGTTTGCATTAGGATTTTCACCCGATAATTTTTAACTTTACTTTTCGTACGGTTATCAGAAGGCTGTATCTTTATCGCTCAGAAAAATAAAACACATGGAACAGAAAGTACATCAGGGACGCAACGTTAAAAGATTCAGGGAAATGCTGGGAATTAAGCAGGAAGCTTTAGCTTTTGACCTCGGTGATGAATGGAATCAAAAGAAAGTCTCCCTTCTCGAACAGAAAGAAACCATCGACGATCTCTTACTCAAGAAAATTTCCGAAATCCTAAAAATCCCCGTAGAAGCCTTTCAGAATTTTAATGAAGAAAATGCGGTGAATGTGATTGCGAATACATTTAATAATCACGATCATTCGAATCCACAATTTGCCAGCCTTATTACTAATTCTCCTTCGTTCAATCCTATTGATAGAGTGGTTGAGTTGTATGAGCGGATGCTTGAACAGCAGAAAGATATGATTGATAAGCTTGAGAAGTTGTTGCAAGATAAATAGAGTAAGTCTGAGAAAATTCTCAGGCTTTGTTATTTTTAAATTTTTCAAAATACTATTTTGCTGAAACACCAACTTGGTAAATGAAATTATCCCAAATTTCTGCTGCAAATTATTATAAATTGATTGATTAGTAAAATTCTTTCATTGATGATTTTACACCTTTGTTTTTCTAATATGACTGAAATGATGCTACTATAACAACTCCGTCAGGTCGAGTAAAATTCTGAAAGGATTTGTATCGGGAACCAATGAGCTTAAAACAAAAATTCTTAATCAATTCAAAAACTTTTTGATGCTGTTTTCTTTGAAAACCTACTCGAACTGACGATATGAGATATAATGTAAAATTTTAGAACCCTTGTCTTTTATCGATAAGTTTACGGCTTTGTATATCTTTAACACACCATACTTTTAAAAATAATCTTTGCCTAACCTTGAGATAAATTTAAAAATAATTAAAAAGCTTCGCTGTAGCTGAGTTGAATGCCTTGGCGACCGAAAAATATTTTCTGGATTTTTAAAAAAATCTTGCGCCCGCAGCGCTAAAAACCTCACCAATCCTCAACCTAAAAGTTTGCATTAGGATTTTCACCCGATAATTTTTAACTTTACTTTTCGTACGGTTATCAGAAGGCTGTATCTTTATCGCTCAGAAAAATAAAACACATGGAACAGAAAGTACATCAGGGACGCAACGTTAAAAGATTCAGGGAAATGCTGGGAATTAAGCAGGAAGCTTTAGCTTTTGACCTCGGTGATGAATGGAATCAAAAGAAAGTCTCCCTTCTCGAACAGAAAGAAACCATCGACGATCTCTTACTCGAAAAAATTTCCGAAATCCTGAAAATCCCCGTAGAAGCGTTTCAGAATTTTAATGAAGAAAATGCGGTGAATGTGATTGCGAATACTTTTCACGAAAGTGCTGTTGCCAATACGTTTAAAGATGAGTCACAAGTTAATTTTAATTGTTCTTTTAATCCATTAGATAAAATGGTAGAACTATACGAAAGAATGCTTGAACAGCAGAAGAGTATGATTGATAAGCTTGAGAAATTGTTGCAAGATAAATAGAGTAAGCCTGAGAATTCTCAGGCTTTAATACTTTTTCAAAATGCTATTTTACTGAAACGCCTACTTGGTAAATGAAATTATCCCAATTTATACTGCGCATTATTATAAAGTTAATTGGGCATCTGATTGATTAGTATAATTCTTTCATTGATAATTTTACGCCTTTGTTTTTCTAGTATGACTGAAGTGATGCTACGATAACAACTCCGTCAGGTCTAGTAAAATTCTGAAAGAATTTGTATAGGGAACCAGTGAACTTAAAACAAAACTTCTTAATCAATTCAAAAAGTTCTCGATACGGTTTTCTTCAAAAGCCTATAACTGACGATATAAGATATAATTTAAAAGTTTAAAGTCCTTGTCTTTCAAGGATAAGTTTACGGCTTTGTTTATCTTAAAAACACAATACTCTTAAAAACAATCTTTGTCTAACCTTGCGATAAATTTAAAAATAATTAAAAAGCTTCGCTGTAGCTTAGTGGAGCACCCTTGCGACCGAAAATATTTTCAATAATAATAAAATAATCTTTGCGACCGTAACGTTAAAAATCTCCAAACTGAAATTAGTATGTTATAAAAAGATGTAACTTACTCATCTGTATCCGGTGCCTATTTTTAATTTGAATAAAGAATGATTCAGATCGCTGGAAATTACCAAACTGTATGAGGGTTTACATAAAATACATGGTCAGTCTGCGATGTAAGATGATGGTTCAGGATGAAATAGATCAGCTGGGTTTAAAAAATGCGGTCGTGAACTTAGGAACTGTTGATTTTCCGGACGGAATTTCTGACGACCAGTTGGAAACCTTCAGATTAAAATTAACACATTTGGGGCTTGAGCTTTTGGATGATAAGAAAAGTATTCTGATTGAAAAAATCAAGAATACCATTACAGAGATGATCCATAATGCTGATGAGCAGCCGAAAGAGAATTACTCAGAATACTTAAGTGAAAAATTAGGGTATGATTATACCTATCTTTCCAATGTCTTTACGGAAGTAAACGGGTATACGATACAGCATTTCATCATTATTAATAAAATCGAAAAGGTAAAAGAACTTCTGTTGTATAACGAACTTAATCTTACTGAAATTGCCTATAAACTTAATTACAGCAGTGGAGCACATCTCTCTTACCAATTTAAAAAGATCACCGGTCTTGCGCCATCTTTCTATAAAAACTTAAAACTCAAGAGGATGAAAAATCTTGAAGACTTATAATAATGTGGGATTTATGTAAATTGAATATTTATTTATGTAAGCTTTTCACTCTGTTATTTTCTCATCTTTGTTCTGTGAAATAACTACAGAATAAGTAATTGCGTCACATCAGAGTTATCATTTTAGAATAGCTCAGTTATAAAGTAATATCCAGAAAATATTCTTCGAAAAGAAATTCCGGTTTCTATATTGAGTTCCCCAAAATTATAATTCCCAATACCAACAATTAAGTTTCCGAATGTTATTTTGACAGAGGAGAGCCGCCACTCGGCAAAGAGATCCTATGAGTTTTAAGAATTTAAACTTAATCAACCCCATCATTCGTGCAGCTACAGAAGCAGGATGTCCGATGCCTACAGAACTGCAGACCAGAATTATTCCGCAGATCTTAAGCGGCAAAGATATATTGTGCTGCCTGCCACGCGGAACAGAAAGGATGACCTCTTTTACGATGCCCGTTCTTCAGGCTCTGAAAAAGAACAATCCTGATCACAGTGATATCCGGGTTTTAGTGTTGACACCCACGAAAGAAACGGTGTTGCAGATCGAAGAGAATTTTGAGATCTATACCAAGTATCTTCCGTTATCACAGCTGTCTGTGTACGAAGGTATTTCAAATGGGACTCAGCTTTCATCACTTAGAAAAAGGCTGGATGTACTGATTGCTACTCCGGAAAAACTTTTGGAGCTTGATGATCAGAGACACATCAGTCTGTCCAAGATTGAAGTTCTGATTTTAGATGATATAGAGATTTTATTAAAGAATAACACTGATGAGGTTAAAAAACTGATAGGTAAACTTCCTTTAAAACGACAAAATATTCTTTTTACATCGATTATCTCGCCAGAAGTCACTACCTTCGCCGACAAGATTATAGATCGGGGGATGGATTTGAAGAAAGCAACAGTTTATTCTGCTGTTTCCTAAACAATAAAATAAAGGTTTAATCGAGAATTAAACACCAAACATAATAAAACAATTTTTAATACCAATACAATGCAACAAGGCACAGTAAAATTTTTTAACGAAACAAAAGGTTTCGGATTTATTTCTCCATCAGAAGGTGGACAAGACATTTTTGTACATTCTTCAGGATTGAACACTAAAATGATTCGTGAGAATGATAAAGTAGTTTTTGACGTAGAAAAAAGCGAAAAAGGATTAAATGCAGTTAATGTAAGACTTGCATAATCGATATATATCGTAAAAGAAAAGCTGTCCTGAAAAGGACAGCTTTTTTTATGTTTATCACTTTAGATTACAAAATGTATTTTTGGTTTAATGATCAATCGTACAGAATACTACCAATCATTTAAGTTTTCAATAATAAGCAATTTGGCATAACCTTTTAGAGTGCAAACAGTATTTTTGCAAAAAACACAAAATTACTCAATTACTATTATCATTCTTTATGCAAGGGCAGGGTAAACCAGAAACTGCTGCCTTCCCCTAATGTACTGTTCACCCCGATTTCTCCGCCGTGACGTTTAATAATTTCGGAAGAGATATACAGTCCTAAACCTAAACCGGAGTAGGTTTTACTTTCATGGTTAGCCCTGAAGTAACGGTCGAACAGCTGAGGTTGGATTTTTGGATCAATTCCCTCCCCAAAATCTTTTACTGTAATCTTTACATGATTATCGAATCTTTCAATTATCAGATGGATCTCCTGTGAAAAGGGTGCGTACTTGACTGCGTTATTGACAAAATTAACAACAACCTGGTCGATTCGGTGCTCATCGGCAAAAACTTTTGCTTCGAGATCTCCTTCCAGGATCAGGCGGTGTTTTCCTGATATTCTGATGTCATCACAACATGAATCCAGCATTTTTGATACGGTAAAAACTTCTTTTTTTAATTCCATATTACCACCGCTGAGACGGTTGATATTCAACAGGTCATCCACCAGTGTACTCAGTTTATCAAGACTTCTGGATGACTGGTCAATTAACCTGGGGACCATTTCGTGGGATGGTTTATCTTTGAGCCTGGTGAGAAGTTGGATGCTCGCTTTTAAACTTGTGATCGGTGTTTTCAGTTCGTGACTGGCAATAGACAGGAAATCATCCTTTTGCGTTTCATAATTTTTTCTTTTGGTAATATCTACCGTCACTCCGATCATACTGATGGGGTTACCTTCAGTATCGTAACTGGGCAAGCCTGAAGCATTCATCCAGTGTAGGGACCCATCCGGCCATTTAACGAGGTATTCTGCGTTATATGCAGAATGACTCTCGATTGCCTTTGTTACTCTGCTGTTCACCAGTTCCCGATATTCAGGAACAATGGCATTCATGAGATCTTCAAAATCAAATCTGTCATTTTTGGTGAGACCAAAATTAGCTTTACAGATATCAGAGCAGCTCATTTTACCCGTTCTGATATCTAGATTATAAGAGCCTAAATGTCCGGCATGCAGGGCAATTTCAAGCTGTTGGTTCAGTTTTTCCAGTTCCTGTTTCTTGTTGATCCGGTCAGTGACCTCATTAGCGATAACGATGATGGCTATGGTGTGACCTTCTTTATCTTTCAGCGGTTCATAAATAAAATCAAAATAGCAGTCTTTGAAAGTTCCGTCAGAATCCAGTTTCACGTGTGCGGTATCTCCTATATAGGTAATACCGGTTTCATATACATCTGCAAGAATGTCCAGATAGGGCTGTCCTTTAAGTTCGGGGAGGGCATCAGCCAGAGGTTGACCGATAACTTTGTGATTTTTCCCCCATACTTTCAGGATCATATCGTTGGCAACTTCTATTGTCAGTTCTCTTCCTGTAAGAATACCGAAAGCAATCGGAGCTTTGCTGATAAACGATTTCAGCCTCAATTCGCTGTTCTGGAGGTTTTTATTCAGCTCAACCGTTAAATCGTAAGACCTGCTTACATTTTCATTGGCGGTATTCAGTTCTTCATTGGTAGCTTCCATCTCTTCATTGATAGCGGCAAGTTCTTCAACGGCTGATTCAAGATTGAGCTGTGTACTGTTTAAATGGATGTTGGATTGTTTTAATTCGTCTATAGTATCGAGAGATGATCTTCTCAGCTCAATCTGATCCATGGCTGTTTTAGCCAGACCTTCAAGGATATTTCTGTCTGACTGAGTGAATTCCCTGGTTTTCTGGTCAATAATGCATAGAGTTCCAATCAAAAATCCGTCATGAGTAATCAGTGGAGCACCGGCATAGAATCTCAAACCAAAGTCCCCAATGACATTGGGATTAGCAATAAGGCAGGGTTCTTTCAGTGCATCTTCAAAAACTGTTACCTCCTTATCTAAGACAGCCAGTGCACAGAGGCTTTTTCCTCTGTTTGCTTCTTTAGCTTTTCCCATGCCCATATTGGCTTTGAAAAATACAGATTCTGCATCTACCAGTGACAGGAGTGAGATCGGAACATTGAATATCTGTGTTGCCAGCCTGGCGATACCATCAAAGCTATCCTCTGAAGGCGTGTCGGTTATCCGATATCTAGCCAGCACTTTCAGGCGTTCAGCTTCATTGTCAGGAATTATATTAATCCCAAAAGTATTTTCAATCATTCCGTAAAAACAGTTTTTAGTAAAGATACTCTATAAACCGGAAGGAAGCAATTGTTTTTTTCTGAAAGTTTTTAACGCAATTTAGAAAAAATGATACCGTTAAACGTGAATAGTAAATAGGTAATGGTCAATTTGCTGTCCTGTCAGTTTTTAGAGCGATTATAAAATTCACAATCCACTTGCGAAGCAGAACTCACCGTTGACAATCTTTCTCTCTCTCCTGTTTTTTCGTTTCCTTTCATTATATCTGAAAAAGATGACCAGGTTTTGTGGTATGGGCATGCTTTTTGGTTATCGATAGTTACTGCATTATTAAAATAGCTGATTATTTTCTCATCTGTTGTATATTGCAGCAAATTGTTATTAAAACAGCAGCAAATTGGAAACATCGAAACAATCTCATTCTGAAACCATACGTAACTTAGGGAACCATATAGATATTTACCTGTTAGCGCTTAATTCTGCAAATTCAGGTATTATTATTACGGATAATACGCAACCTGATAATCCCATTATTTATTGCAATAAGGCGTTTGAAACCATTACCGGTTATAAGCATAATGAGATCATCGGTCATAACTGCCGTTTTCTACAGGCTCAGGACAGATCACAGCCCGAGAGGCAAGAGATCAAAAGAAGCATCAGTGCAGGTGAGGAATGCAGAGTAGAGATCAGAAATTATCAGAAAAACGGTAAACTGTTCTGGAATGAGCTTTATGTTTCTCCGGTAAAAAACGAAAAAGGTGAAATCACTCATTTTATCGGTGTACAGAATGATATCACTGACCGTAAGAAAGCTGAACATGAACTGAGAGAGGAGAAAGCATCCGTTGAAAAAAGAATTCACGAAAGAACCAAGCAGCTTCAGGATAATGAAATATTCCTTTCCAGTATCATTCAGACTGTGCGTGAAAGCCTTTTGGTTCTGGACGCTGAGTATAAAGTTCTGAGTGCCAACAGTCATTTTCTCAATACGTTTAAAGTTACTTCTGAAGACACCGTAGGATCACTACTTTTTGAACTGGGGAATCATCAATGGGATATTGAGCAGCTTCGTAATCTCTTACTGAAAATTCTTCCGACTAACAATCCTGTTATTGATTTTGAAGTGGAGCACGATTTTCCGCATATCGGGAAAAAGATTATGCTTCTCAATGCGTACCGTATCGAATTTGAAGGTCAGTACAAAGACCGTATCCTGATTGCTATTGAAGATATTACAGAGAAGAGAGAAATGGACCGGCGTAAGGATGATTTCCTTTCGATTGCTAGCCATGAATTAAAAACACCGCTGACAACCATTAAAGGGCTTGTACAGCTTTTACAGAGAATGCCTCCGGAGGGGTCTTCCACAAAATATTTATCTACCCTGGATAAAGTGGGTACCTACGTTGACAGGCTCAATAACTTAATTACCGAGCTTTTAGACACCTCAAAGATTCAGTCAGGGAATATTGAACTGCATAATGAACCTTTTGATGTTAATAAAACCATCAGGGATACCGTTGAAAATCTTTCTTTAGCGACCCCCGACTATAAAATATCACTGCACGATCATACTGAAGCATTGATTTTAGGTGATGAGCTACAGATTTCGCAGGTGATTAATAACCTGATATCAAATGCGATTAAATATTCACCTGGTTCAGATAAGGTTGATGTTTATGTTAATAAAGTAGGAAACTTTGTTAAAGTTTCAGTGACTGATTTTGGAATGGGCATCAGTGCACCGGATAAAGTGAAAATATTCGAAAGATTTTTCAGGGCGAGAGATATTCAGAAAAAATTTCCGGGATTGGGAATCGGACTGTATATCTCACACGAAATTATAGCCAACCACAAAGGGACCCTGTGGGTGGAGAGTGAAATAGGCAAAGGATCTACCTTTAGCTTTACCTTACCAATTATGAAAGTTGATGATAATGGATAATAGTAAAATAATGGTCTGTGATGACGACCAGGGTATATTGGATGTTTTGCAGATGCTGCTTGAATCAGAGGGCTTTGATGTATATACCGAGATCAACAGCACCAATCTGATCAAAGAAATGAAGAGCCAGTCGCCGGATCTTCTTTTGTTGGATTTATGGATGCCTGTACTGTCCGGAGATCAGGTTCTTAAAGCACTGCGTTCCACGGAAGAATTTGAGAACCTTCCGGTGATCGTACTTTCTGCAAGTGTTGACGGCAGTAATATTGCCGGAAATGCAGGAGCAACAGATTTTATGCCTAAGCCGTTTGATATGGACGACCTGATTGTTAAAATCAGACAGTTGCTTCCACATACGGGAGGAGTAGGCTCCAAGCTCGATTTTACGGTATAGATAACGAACTGAAGTATGACAACATATTGATCATCTGAAAATATATCCTTTTCCTTTATGGGAAAGGTTTTTTAATGGAACAAAATAATGCCGGATGATATTTCATCAATATATTAAGGTAGACTTCTCAAAGTCTGTCCCTATTTTCTATGAGATGAAAATTCATTTTATATATCATTACCAAGTTATTGCTTCAAATTAAACGACTTTGTAAGGCTTAAAGAAAGTTATCTGTGATAAACTTTGTTAATAATGTGGTATAATTATGACTTACATTTAATATAGAATAACGGAACTCAGGATTCACTGATCCTCTGTATCCTGAAGTTTCAGATATTAATATTTTTAAAATAAAACATATGCAGAAGAGAATAATTAAAAACACAGATTTAGAAATAGCCCCTGTCAATTTCGGCGGTAATGTTTTTGGCTGGACTTTGGATGAGAAACAGTCCTTTGATATTCTTGATAAATTTACAGGTGGAGGTTTTAATTTCATCGATACGGCAGATACGTATTCATGGTGGGTGAATGGAAAAGGCGGACAGTCTGAAGAGATCATCGGAAAGTGGATGAAACAGCGTGCAAACAGGAATGACCTGGTCATCGCTACCAAGGTAGGCTCGGAAACAAAAGAACATGGTTTTGACATCAGTAAAAAACATATCCTGAAATCTGTAGATGAATCCCTTGCAAGACTTCAGACAGATCGTATTGACTTATATTATACCCATTTTGATGATAACAAAACTCCGGTAGAAGAAACCCTGGAAGCTTATGATGAGGTGATCAAAGCCGGAAAAGTGCGTTATATCGCAGCATCAAATGTGTCTCCGGAACGTCTAAAAGCTTCATTCGAAGCCGCAGAAAAAAATAATCTTCCTAAATATGTCGCTTTACAGCCGCATTATAATCTTCTTGAAAGAGAAAAATTTGAAACAGAATATGCCGATCTGGTCAAAGAATATGACCTGAGTGTGTTTACTTACTGGTCATTGGCTGCCGGTTTTTTAACAGGTAAATACCGTACGGAAGAGGACCTTTCTAAAAGTGCAAGAGGAGAAGGGGTAAGAAAATACCTTAATGAAAAAGGTACAGATGTACTGAAAGCGCTGGATCAGATCAGCGAAAGGCATGAAACGACTCAGGCATCTGTAGCCTTGGCCTGGCTGTTAGCCAATCCTTTGGTGACTGCTCCTATTGTAAGTGCCACAAGTGAATCACAGCTTGCCACTTTATTCCAGGCTCCTGAATTACAGTTGAGTACCGAAGATATAGAACTATTGAATGCAGTGAGTCATTAGACTTCGTGCACATGATATATAAAAATCCCCGGCTTTTGATATTTTCAATAAGAACGGGGATTTTTTTTCTGTTTATCAATAAAACAGAAGAGTCTTGATGCGATAGACGTAAGAGGCTTTCAATTTTATGTAAGTATAATAATCATAAGAAAATAAACTAGATCATATCCATGTACAGATATCGTTACGTATTTTACTTTTTTTTGATTCTCGTCATCTTCACGGCAGCAGCCTTGATTTATGCGCTTATGTCTGACCGTGAAAACTCGTTTGATTTTGATCAGCATGATATAGAACTGAACGGTATCTTCTCTACTTATAACGGAAATGTCTATGCTCAGGTACCAAGCAGTGGATATTATGAAGTAAAAGGCGCTGACCTGTCCACATTTAAAACAATTCCAGACCGAATGGATTCCCACATCGCTTCTGATTCAAAAAATGTCTATGCAGGAAATATCATTCTGAAAGGGTTAGATCCCAAAAAACTTACCGTACTGGGGAATAATTATTATACGGACGGTACTGTTACCTATTATGTTGATCCTATTACAGAAGCCAATGAATCACTGAGTGGTCTGGGATATATGATTCAGCTGCTGGGATATCAGCTGAATATTGCAGACAAGCCCCAAAATTATTGGTATCGGTTTACAGAACTTCCCAAAGGGCGAAAGTATCGTTCAGGGCAGGGATTTGGAATAGCCATCAGCGATCAGCAGGTATTTTACAGAGGGATACCTCTTCCTGAAGCAGATCCTCACAAGATCCGCCCGTTATTCATTCGTGAGGAAGAAAGGGAGGGGTATGAAAGTAAAGATTATTTTACGGATGGCAAGCGTGTTTATTTTCAGAATCAACTGCTGCCGTTACCTTACAATACTTCACTTTATGAAATTCATATAGACGGCGATCTTCCTTCACGGAATGCTTATCTAATCGATGGAGAAGCCGGAATGGTCTATGTTGATGGAAAGTCTTTTGACCGCAAAAAAGCACCGTATCAATTGTTGAGTATTCATCTGATCCACGCCAATCAGGCAATATTCACTTCAAAAGACGGGATGTATTTTTATAATACCGATACAGAGGAAGTGGAACGTGCGGGTGAAAACCCTTTTCTGAATAACTCGTATAAAGAAATAAGCCCAGATGTTTTTATCAGCGGTAATAAGATGTATTACCTGGAAGAAACAGAAAACCGAAGCCGCAAATCGGGTCTGCAGGGCAGGAGTACCCATCTTCTCGAATTGGAAGATGTTCCCGCATCAAGCCTCCGTCAGGTAGATTTCGGAAATTCAGATAATGGAAGTATATGGCAGTCCGGGAACCGTTATTTTTACTTTGATGATATGGGAGGTTCTCAGCTGATGCCTTCTGCAGTCTATCAGATCAAAAATCAGAAGACCGCAAAGCAAATGGCTGCTTCTCATAACCTGAGCAGTGAAGAGATCAGAAATCTCGACCGTTCACGTGAATTACTGGAGGCAGAGAGTAAAAAAGTGTGGACCGCCACTACTGATTTCCCGGATGACGGGCGTAACCTCATCTTTTGGATCATGGGCAGTGTTTTCGGATTGCTTTTCCTGATCCTGTTTTTATTCAGAAATAAAAAGATTGCTCCGTTTTTCTTCAGGGAAGACTTTCTGGTCATCAATACATTCACTTTCAACAAGTATAAAATATCTGACATTCGGAAAGTCGTTTTTAGCACGGTTAAATCCGGAGCCCGCAACGGTGGTTACCAGGGAAGATTTTTTATCATGATGAAGAAAGGGACAACAAGCAGGTTTTTTACATTTGCTTCAGGAGTTTCACTGTTCCCGGAATCTGAACGTAAAATCCGTCTTTACACCAAAGAGCTGCAGACTCAGTTGAAGGAGAAAGGAATTGACAGTGAGTTTGATCGGTGAGGAGTCAACGGGGGGGATGTAAGATTTTTGTAAGAATGAATGATAAAGCTTTACATCATCGCAGGTAAAGAAAGAAGGTATGCCAGAGGAATCAAAACCTGTTTGAAATTTATCTTCCAAATTTTGATACTGTTTTAATCTTTGATAATTCTGAGGGACAACACGAATTTTTAGCTGATAAAAAATTGGGTTCTTCCTTAAATATTGTAAATACTGGAAAAATTTAATCTTTTAAAAAATTACTATGACAACAACTGAAAAGCAGCTTTGCCGTCTTTCTCTGCTCCTTCAGTAGTGCATCACATAATTAATCTTTGCATTAAAAATAAATTAAATACCTTCTCTTACTGCAACCTAATCGTTTTCTTGTTCCTAAAAGAATATTAATTCACACCTTATTGCCTCATCGTAATCAGAAAAGATCAAAAATATGGATTCCCATAATTGGGGAAATGTTTTTTTCGTTACATTTGACAAAACTTTAACCCCGAAAATGAAATTTACGTCTGTTGACTTTGAGAAGGCAAACAATGACTCGTGTTCTGTTTGCAGTATTGGTATTTCAATATTTGAAAACGGTAGCCTGTTATTTTCAGAAAACTATCTCATACAGCCTCCCGGGAATGAATACCTTCCACTTCATACCTCTATTCACGGAATCACTGCACAGGATACCTGCACAGCTCCTCATTTTCCTGTGGTCTGGAATAGCATCCGCGAACATATCGAAAATCAATGGGTCATTGCCCACAACGGATGTACGGTCGAATTTCCGATTCTGGAAAGCCTGTTCAACTTTTATGAAATGGACAGACCTGATTTCAAATCGATTTGTACCTTACAGTTGTCCCAACAGCTTTTTCCTTATCTGAACAATCATAAATTATCAACTCTTGCAGAACTTTTTAATATGGAGTTCAGTGAAAATCTTCATCACAATTCTCAGTATGATGCTGAGATCTGTGGATTGATCTTCCTGAAAATGAATCAGTTTTTTAAACTGAACAGTTCATTCTCTCCTGATTCCAAAATAAAAAAAGATACTGCAAAGACAGATTTCTTAGCCGAAAGTTTTGCTTCAAAGAAAATTGATTCTTCCCTGATATATCCCACTGAAAAACCGAAGTACGAAAATCATTATTTCTATTCTAAAAAAGTAGTCATCACCGGAGAGTTCTCTGCTTTCCCAAAACAGAGAAACAGATTAGCCCGGATTCTCTTCGACTGCGGCGCAGATATCAACACCAGTATTTCAAAAAATACAGATCTGGTGCTGGTAGGAACCGGAGCCGGACCAAAGAAGATGGAAAAAATTACTGCTTTGAGTATTGCGGTGATGGGTGAGGAGGAGTTGCTGGGGTTGATTGGGGAGTTTTTAAAGAGTTAGCTCTCCCACTAATTAGATTAATTTTTAATTATCTCAAATTTGGTAATTTATTGGATTAGGTAATACATCAAAAAATATTGAATGAAAAATTTAAAGAATATTTAATGTATAGAATATTAGGAATTACAGACCAAGTATCTGAACCTAAGAACATGTTTTTGTTATAGAATTACAATAGGTAAGACAATATAATTAATAATCCTTTGAAATTACTTTTACTGAGTGATTGATCTAATCTTTAATCAAAACCAAAACCTTAAAACTACAAAGTTTGTTGTTGTAGCGATTGTCGATTTGGGAGGAAGTAAAAATGATTTAATTAAAAAAAATAGCCAAAAACATTAAGAGTTAATAGAATAAATTATATAATAATAAACTACATGAAAACATTACAAAACGTTGTTGATGATATAGAAGTATGGGATGAATGGCGTGATAAATATAGAGACTACGTTCAAATCTTTATTAAAGAAGCTGCTACTGGTAAAAATTGGAAAGAATGGGATGAGAATATTTTTGATGAATTTTTTGAAAAATCTTCTAATCAATGTGTTTCTTCTTTGCAGCAGGGATATTTCACTTTAAATGAAAAAGAGAGAATAAAAGAAAATTGGAATGAATTGGCTCCACTTTTAAGTCAAATTGCTGTTTCTCAGAATAAAGCGTTATTTGAAGTATATATCAAAATTAAAGAAACTATACGTAAATATACTGACCGAGATAGAAAAGCAGCTACTAACAGATTAATTGCCGGTTTACAGCCGAATATATTATGTACTATAGTAAACGAAAATAAGTTAGTAACATTAATCAGGATTTTAAATAAAACTATTGATAATTGTGACATCCCAATTAGTTGGGACTGGTTTAAAGATAGTAATGCAGTTTGGCAATATTTTATAGAAAATCTTGAAAATAATTCTCCTTATGAAAATATTACGCTACCCTGGCAGACTTACGAACATCTTACATATAACAAACCCCAAATGAGCCAGATAAAAGAACAAAAATCTGATAATGTAAAAATATTACAATATAAAAAACAAATTATTTTACAAGGTCCTCCAGGTACTGGAAAGACAAGAGAGGCAATTGAAATCGCAAAATCTCTAATTATTAACGAAAGTTATGTCGGCATTGATAACATATTTCAATATGTTCATATAGGCGAAAGTATTTCAAATTCAAGCGGAAAATTAAATTTTTATACAGTAAAAAGTATTGATTTAGATAAAAGAGAATTTATATTGACTTCAAATAATGCAAAGTCAGAGGGTAATTATGCTAAATTTTCTAAAATTGTTGAAACAATTGCAGAACTGAATGACGGTAAAACGCCAGCAAACAAAAATGGTCAGCATCCATATGAAATTGCTTTAGCAAAACATATTATTTCTAAATTAGATCAAAGAAAAGATTTTGAAAAATCCGAGCAATTTAAGCTTATTCAATTTCATCCGAGCTATACCTATGAAGATTTCGTGAGAGGAATTACAGCTACACCAAATCCTGATGGAGAAGGTATTGTTTATGAAGCAGTAAATAAAACTATAGTCCAGTTTGCAAATAAAGCCCTGAAAAATTATAATGATAGTAAAAATTCAGAAATTCAGAATGATTACGACAGGAACTTTGATATTTTTGTTTCAGAGGTACTGAACAGAATTGATGAAGAACAGAAATATATGATTTCTGATAAGGTTTACATTTATCTTGTTGATAATAATAGGTTTAAGTACAAAGGTGATAACTGGACTGCGCATCCTAATGGATTAAACATGAATTTTGCAGAATTAAAAAAGATTATTAGTTTGGGACTGGACTCAAGACAGGATATTAATAAAAATGAAAGTCTTAATTCACTAACAAGACAGCATGCTACTTATTATTATAATGTAGTAAATAAATATAAAGAATTTATATATCAGCAGCCCATAAGAAACATTTATATAAAAGAGCTTAAAAACTTTGTTCTAATTATTGATGAAATTAACCGCGCAAATCTTTCTTCAGTACTGGGAGAACTTATATATGGCTTGGAATATCGTGGGAAAGAGGTTAACAGTATGTATGAAGTTGATGGTTCACAAAAATTTATTCTTCCACCTAACCTTTATATTATTGGTACGATGAATACGGCTGATAGAAGCGTTGGGCATATCGATTATGCTATAAGAAGAAGATTTGCTTTTATTGATATATTACCTGTAAATTTAAAAGAAACATCAGGTCTTGCCACTTTTGATGATGCTTTATTCAATACTGTTTCTGGATTATTTGACACTAATTTATGTCCTGAATTTGAAAAGAAAGATGTTCAGTTAGGACATTCGTATTTTATTGATAAATCAGAAGAAGGGGGATCTCCGGATATTCGTTTGAATTATGAAATCAGACCTATCCTTTTTGAGTACGTAAAAGATGGTGTACTGATTGGTGAAGGTATAGTACAAAAAATCAGAGACTTAAAAGCTGCAATCTGATGGGGATCCGATTATCAGAGCATCATACTTTTTACATTTATAATCAGGATTCTGAAAAGGATTCATTACAAGATCAAAATAGTTTGTATGTTGAGGAATCAGTTTTTTCTGCATACGGTACAATAGTGTCCAAATCGTTTAATAAAAGTAGTCATCGGTTTATTTTTGAAAAGAAAGAATCATCTTATGAGATTAAAGCTGATTATTGTATAGGAATAGATTGGTTGGGGAGTACAGGAAGATATTTATATGTTGAGCCAAAGATCAATTATAAAAATATTGAGTATTTCATTAACCAATTTGATGATGAGCTTAAAACTGATAAGAATGTCAATTCAAATAATAAATCTTATGAATTAGATTATCTGAAAATGTTATTAGACATTACCTCTGTTGTTGAAAGTAATAACGAGATTGGGGGGTTAGTTCAGATTGATTGGGATTCAAAACGAATAGAAATTGAGCAAAAGGATGATCAATTGACTCCTTTTCTTATTATCAGGTTTTTACAAATCCTTAAATCTGTAGTGCGTAAAGGACTAAAAAAAGATTATTATAAAGTAACGGAAAACATCCAAAATCGTGTGAAAGGAAAAATTTTGGTTGGAAATCATATTAAACAAAATGTTTTTAAAAATCGTATGACATCTACTTTCTGCGAGTATCAGGTTTTTGGAGAAGATCATTTAGAAAACCGTTTTTTAAAGAAAGTACTATATTTTGTTACTTGTTATGTACATAATCACAAAGCTCTTTTAGCTAAAAATTATTATGCAGTACAGGAAACGATTGATTACTGCAATCCTGCATTTAAGATGATTTCAGACAAGATAAAAGAAAATGAACTAAAGCACATTAAGCATAATCCTTTTTTTAGAGATTACAAAGATGCGATAGAAACAGGTAGTTATATCTTAAAACGTTTTGCTTATAACATTACATTGACAACCGAACGCAAAATATCTACTCCTCCATTTTGGATTGATATGCCGAGGCTGTTTGAACTTTATGTTTTTATTAAATTGCTTGTTGATAATCCTCTTTATAAATCAAAAGTTCATTATCAATTCAAAACGTATGGTAATGCATTAGATATTCTTGTTTCGCATCCTGATTTTTCAATGGTGATTGATGCGAAATATAAACTGCACTATAAAAAAAGTCATTTACATAATGATATAAGGCAGGTAGCAGGATATGCCCGGCTAAAAAAAGTCCGTGAAAAACTAAATATTGATGATGACCGAAATGTAGACTGTCTAATTATTTATCCTGATATGGAAAACGGGTTAGATGAGTTTTCCTTAGAAAATATTATACAAGACAGGGAAGAAATAAGAGCTTATTATAACGTCTTTAAGATTGGAGTAAAGTTACCGTTTATTTAAAATAATAGCCTGAGAATTTTCTCAGGCTTACTCTATTTATCTTGCAACAATTTCTCAAGCTTATCAATCATACTTTTTTGCTGTTCAAGCATCCGCTCATATAACTCAACTACTTTGTCGACAGGATTGAATGATGGCTGATAATTAAATCCTGAAGCCACGGCGTTGTCACTAAAGTCCTGGAAAGAATAGGTATTCGCAATCACATTCACCGCATTTTCTTCATCGAAATTCTGAAAGGCTTCTACGGGTATTTTCAGGATTTCAGAGATTTTTTGGAGTAAGGGATCGTCGATGGTTTCTTTTTGTTCAAGAAGGGAGACTTTTTTTTGATTCCATTCATCACCGAGGTCAAATGCCAAAGCTTCCTGCTTAATTCCCAGCATTTCCCTGAATCTTTTAACGTTGCGTCCCTGATGTACTTTCTGTTCCATGTGTTTTATTTTTCTGAGCGATAAAGATACAGTCTTCTGATAACCGTACGAAAAGTAAAGTTAAAAATTATCGGATGAAAATCCTAATTTAAACTTTTTATGATAAGGATTGGTGTGGTTTTTAACTCAACGGAGCGCAAAGATTATTTGATTATTATTGAAAACATTTTCAGTCGCAAAGACGTTCCACTCATCTACGGCGAAGCTTTTTAATTATTTTTAAATTTATCGCAAGGTTAGACAAAGATTATTTTTAAGAGCATTGTGTTTTTAAGATAAACAAAGCCGTAAACTTATCGATAAAAGACAAGGGGTTCTAAAATTTTACATTACATCTTATATCGTCAGTTTGAGTAGGTTTTTTAAGAAAACCGTATCGAGAACTTTTGAATTGATAAGAATTTTTGTTTTAAGTTCACTGGTTCTCGATACAAATTCTTTCAGAATTTTACTCGATCTGACGGATTTGTTAAGGTAGCATAACTTCATTCATATTAGAACAACAAAGCCGTAAACTTGTTGATAAAAGATAGGATTCTAAACATCTACTCTTAATTTAAGAACGTCAGTTCGAGTAGGTTTTTGAAGAAGACCGTATCGAGAACTTTTGAATTGATTAAGAATTTTTGTTTTAAGCTCACTGGTTCTCGATACAAATTCTTTCAGAATTTTACTCGATCTGACGGATTTGTTAAGGTAGCATAACTTCATTCATATTAGAACAACAAAGCCGTAAACTTGTTGATAAAAGATAGGATTCTAAACATCTACTCTTAATTTAAGAACGTCAGTTCGAGTAGGTTTTTGAAGAAAACCGTATCGAGAACTTTTTGATCTATATCGAACTCTAAAAATTGTTTCGTGATTTTTAACGCAATGATCGCAAAGATTATTTGATTATTATTGAAAACATTTTCAGTCACAAAGACGTTCCACTCAGCTACGGCGAAGCTTTTTAATTATTTTTAAATTTATCGCAAGGTTAGACAAAGATTATTTTTAAGAGCATTGTGTTTTTAAGATAAACAAAGCCGTAAACTTATCGATAAAAGACAAGGGGTTCTAAAATTTTACATTACATCTTATATCGTCAGTTCGAGCAGGTTTTTGAAGAAAACGGTATCGAGAACTTTTGGATTGATTAAGAATTTTTATTTTAAGTTCACTGGTTCTCGATACAAATTCTTTCAGAATTTTACTCGAACTGACGGATTTGTTAAGGTAGCATAACTTCATTCATATTAGAACAACAAAGCCGTAAACTTGTTGATAAAAGATAGGATTCTAAACATCTACTCTTAATTTAAGAACGTCAGTTCGAGTAGATTTTTGAAGAAAACCGTATCGAGAACTTTTGAATTGATTAAGAATTTTTGTTTTAAGTTCACTGGTTCTCGAGACAAATTCTTTCAGAATTCTACTCGAACAGATGGATTTGTTATTGTAGCATACCTTCAGCCATATCAGAAAAACAAAAACTTCACGAGTGAATGGTGGGGATTGACTGTAATATGCCTTTTGTATGGATAGGATATTCTTCGATACAACACTTATAGTTTCGGTATTTTTGAAAAAAAACTGAAATATTCCGGTGAAAAAATTTGCATTTTTTAAGTACCAAATCCCAGTCAGATTACCTAAAAAAGAAACCGTCAATGTATAGAATAGGCCTCCGGTTACTTTCATAACCGTACAACCATTCACAAATTTGTATCACGATTTTAAAAACACAAATGATGAAAAAAGAAAAGAAATTAAGCGTTCCTTTAAAAGATGAGGTGCTCAGAAATCAGATTCATCAGGCAGTACATGAATTTTCAGTTATTCAGCTATACGTATTCCCCACCAAAACGTCAGGATATACTGACCTGTTCATTCTGATGCAGGATTGGGAAGATGCCGAAACCCTCCGTCAGAGAAAATGGATCACTACCTCAGTAACAAGGTATAATGTACGGATCTTTATTTCATATGTTGACCGCGTACGTCTTCAGTTGAAGCTGGGAAATCCTTTTTACGTGTATTATACACAGCCATCTGCACTGATCTGGCAGAGGAATGCAGATGCAACTCCCATTCCTGCCTCTGCTGACCGTGAAACGTTCATCAGGAATATGCAGCTCTTCAGAAAAAGATTTGACCATGACCACCAGCTCCTGATGAAAGAAACCTCACAGCTGGATCTGCGTCACTTGTATGCCAGTGCATTCCTGAGCTATCTGCCGGTTTTTCAACATCACATCGAATATCTCGAACTTCTGTTCACCGGAAATATTTCTGTAAATCAGGATCTTCAGACCAGGCTTTCCCGCCTCAGCATCTATATTCCTGAAATCCGGGAGATCTTCAGGATGAAAAATGGGAACACTTCCCAACTCATCCGCAACATGAAAGCTTCCATCAAAGCTGCTGCGAGAGGGAAGGATGAATCTGCTGAAAGCTCAGAATGGTATGAAACGGTAAAATCAGCAGAACTTCAATTATACAGAATGACCGTTGCCCGATTTTCTGAATTCAGTAAAATCCTCCGTTTTATCCCATCCCGGAATAATGTGGCTTCGATTCACAGAAAGCCGGTGGGGAGAAAGGTTTCTCCTTCAGCAGGTGTACGGCAACATGATGAAATCTGCATGATGTATAAAACAGTTATTTACACTTATAATAAAAATGGGGATAGAAGTAACAATGGATTTATTATCAATGATTCCGGCATTGATTAAAATTAGTTGAGAACAGAAATGAAAATGAGATGCTTCACCGAAGCAAAAATCCCCGGTTCTCTGAGTCTGTCAGTTATCCCGGGGATTGTTATGAAATATAGTATTGGTGTTACTGTAAAGTGAACTTCACTTTGGTTTTGATGGCATCGGATGAGTTTCCGATCTGTGCTTCAAAATCACCGGGTTCGGCCACCCATTGATGCTGATCAGCATCGAAGAAGCTCAGTGCAGTCTTATCTACCGTGATGTTTACTTCTTTCTGCTCTCCGGGATTTAAAAATACCTTTTCAAAACCCTTCAGCTCTTTTGCAGGGCGCGGAACAGAAGATTTCAGGTCACTGATATACAGCTGTACCACTTCGGCTCCTGCTTTTTTGCCGGTATTTTTGACGGTCACCGTGAAAGTGATGGTATCGTTTTGTCCCATAGTCTTTCTGTCAGCCTGAGCTTTTCCAAATTCAAAAGTGGTGTAGCTTAGTCCATGTCCGAAACTGAATAAAGGTTTGATCTTTTTTGTGTCATGCCAACGGTATCCTACGAAGATTCCTTCATTGTAGGTAATGTTAATCGGGTTTTTCTGGTCTTTTCCTTTTCCGGCAGCAAGTTCTTCCTTATTTCCAGGATATTCTCCAAGTCTGTGCGCTGAATTATCTTCCAGTTTTACAGGAAAAGTGAAAGGCAGCTTCCCGGAAGGATTGGCATCCCCTGAAAGAACAGATGCAATTGAATTTCCTGCTTCGGATCCCAGATACCAGGACTGTAAAACGGCAGGAACATCCTTGATCCAGGGCATTGCCACTGCATTTCCTGAAACCAGAACGACTGCAAAGTTTTTATTGGCTTTGGCCAGGGCAGCTATTACGTTGTCCTGGTTATAAGGTAAACCGTAACTTTTTCTGTCATTGCCTTCACTGTCCTGAAAGTCAGATTTGTTCAGTCCACCTACAAAGATCACATAATCTGACTTTTTTGCCAGCTCTACCGCTTCGTTGAGTAAGGTTTCTGCGGAACGGTCGTCTTTCAGATCCTGCCCGGATTTTACCCCGTTATATTCTCCGCCGATATCTCCTACATATCCTCTTGCATACTGCACATCAGCCTGCTTTCCGAATTTTAATTTGATCCCTTCTAACGGTAACGTTTCGTATTTCACTTTCAGAGAAGACGAACCGCCGCCGACCGTCATAATCTTAATGGCGTTTTCACCGATTACGGCTATCTTTTTAGCTTTGCTCACGTCAACAGGAAGAATATTTCCCTGGTTTTTAAGCAGGACAATTCCTTCTTCTCCGATTTCTTTTGCAATTGCTTTGTGTTCTTCAGAAGCCACGTTTCCAAAAGGCTTCTTGGTATTCATCGTTGTTTTATAGGCCAGATTGAGGAGTCTTGTCACTTTATCATCCAGCTCTTTTGTCCCTGCTTTACCGGATTTGATAAGATTCAGGTAAGGTTGTGCCAGGTAATAATTGTCGTAGGCATTTTTAGTTCCTGCAGAAAGGCCGTTGGTCCAGCTTCCAAATTCCAGGTCCAGTCCGTTATGAATGGCCTGTTCGGTGTTGTTCACCGCGCCCCAGTCAGAAACTACCACTCCTTTGTAGCCCCATTCTTTTTTAAGGATGTCATTGAGCAGGTACTGATTCTGGCTTGCGTACTGACCTTTGTACATATCATAAGCACCCATGATCGTCCAGGAATCCCCTTCGGTCACAGCGGCTTTAAACGGTGGTAGATAAATTTCATACAGGGTGCGGTCATCTACGGTGACATTGCTCGTATGACGGAACATTTCCTGATTGTTGAGGGCATAGTGTTTAACTGAAGTTGCCACGCCATTGGATTGTACGCCTTTGATGTAGGGAACGACCATCTTGGAGGTTAAAAAAGGATCTTCTCCCATATATTCGAAATTTCTTCCGTTCAGGGGTGTTCTGTAAATATTGACTCCCGGTCCGAGAAGGATATCTTTTTTTCTGTATCTCGCTTCTTCACCTAATGCTTTACCGTAGTTCCATGACATCTTTTTGTTCCAAGTAGCAGATAAGGCGGTGAGGGCAGGGTAGGCGATAATGGAGTCGTTCGTCCAGCCTGCCTGATCCCATTCGTCCCACATTACTTCCGGTCTTACCCCGTGAGGTCCGTCGGTGGTCCAGAATTCAGGAATTCCCAGTCGTGGAACTCCGGGCGAACTGAATTTTGACTGTGCATGCAGCATGGCCACTTTTTCTTCCAGCGTCATTCTGGATAGTGCATCCTGAACCCTTTGAGCTACAGGTTTTGATTCATCCAGATAAACGGGAACTTCGGTATTTTGAGCCATAGCTGAGGCTGATAGTAGGGTGAATAAACTTAGAAAGATCGTTTTTTTGAGCATAAAAATCTTTTTTGATAAGTAACAAAAATAAGCAAAATTTTATTATCTCAATTTGAGAAAATAAAATTTGGTTATTAAATGGTTATTTGGATGAGGTGGGATGGTTTTCAATCGTGAAACCGGATTTTTATTTTCTGATTTTTGAGTGGAAGGGTATGTTGCTTTCTGTAAATGCAAAGATTTCAATTTCAAACTGCTTTATTAAAAGAGCAAAGAAATACTAAAGGGTCGCTTACGAAATAAGCTTTATAAGAATCAATTTCATTGATTCCTCTCTTCGCTTCAATCCTCAGCATTTGGATAAAACTTTGCGTTGAAAATAGTAGAACCGGATTCTATTAAAAAAAAAATATCATTTTTAAACGCAAAGATTTCAATTTCATACCGTTTTATTAAAGGAGCAAAGAAATGCGACAGAGTCTCTTATGAAGCTAGCTTTATAAGAATCAATTTCATTGATTCCTCTCTTTGCTCCTTTTATCTTCGCCATTTGGATAAAACTTTGCGTTGAAAATAGTAGAACCGGATTCTATTAAAAAAAAAATATCATTTTTAAACGCAAAGATTTCAATTTCATACCGTTTTATTAAAGGAGCAAAGAAATGCGACAGAGTCTCTTATGAAGCTAGCTTTATAAGAATCAATTTCATTGATTCCTCTCTTTGCCCCTTCAATCCTCAGCATTTGGATAAAACTTTGCGTTGAAAATAGTAGAACTGTATTCTATTAAAAAAAATATCATTTTAAACGCAAAGATTTTCAATTTCATACTTGTCTAGTCCTGAAATATCGATACACAAAAAATTATCGTTATGGATAAACCTTT
>CAURNW010000015.1:0-122259 GCA_963526305.1 uncultured Chryseobacterium sp.
TGGGTTTGTTCTGCGGTGGAAGCTTCCCGAAGTGAAGGACTTCACCGTCATAGTAGAACTGCTCACCATACGCTTCCGCCATTCTTGCCAGGTAATTGTAATGCGTCTCATCATACTGGCTGCTGTAGACAATCTGGGAATAATCATTTGCATCGATCCTGATATCGAAACGGCTTCTGTCAAGACCCTGTTTAATTACTTCTTCGGCAATAATGCCCATGTTCACCGGCTGACTGCCTCCAAAGCTCTGGATATGAGGCGCTCCGTCAAGTAATACAGTCGGACTGTAACCCGATAATACGATATTCCCAAGACTCATCCTTTCCTGGCTGAATCCTACTCCCGTGATCACGCCAACAAAAGTGCGTTCAGGACTTTTTTCAATGTCTTTATAGGAAATTACAGCCGTGAGCCTTTTCCCTAAAAATTTATTCGCTTCTTCTAAAGTATGGTTCTGACGGTCTCCCAGCGTATCGTGCGCCAGAGTCAGACTGAACTCGTGATGACGACGGGAACTCTGGGTCAGTTTAAAATGTTTGTAATAGCTGATCACCCGGCCTTCTATCACCAATGATAATTTAACCAACCGGTTGATCCCGGTGTGATGGTTCGAAGAGATTCCTTCTGCATTCTCGGAGGGACGGAAACCGCCCATGCCTGGTTCTGAAATATTCATATGCGTAGATTGTGTGGTGGTTTAAAGTTATTAAATTTTATGTATTTACACTTCGTTTTAGCGATAAATTTTTAATTTTAACTTTTCTTAAATATTTGGAAATCTGCATTCTCTGCAGTGAAAAAGAAACTGATTACCTTTTTAAACAGCTTATATTAAAACTGGCTTTAACAGAGTTTTTTGTCGGCAAATCCTTCCGGCATCTGAAGTGCCGGAAAGGTTGAGTGTATAATCAGTAATGGAAGGCAATTCAGTTGGCATGACAAACTTTTAAGACAAAGAAGACTGTCTTGCGGACAGTCTTTACTTTGTATAGTTTAATGCTTAAAAGTTTGTTTTTTTAGTTTGTCGGCCAGATTCCTTCGTAAGCGGAGTTTCCGTAGTTTATCTTTTCTGCACTCACCACAAAGCTGATCAGCATCGAGTTTTCATCCACTGCATCGAAGTCTACTTCATGCTGAATAACGTATCCGTTTTCCCAGTTTAAAGTAATCAGCGTTCCTTCTTCGTGAGATTTGTTAAACGTGATTTCACCTGAGGTCGGTTTGTATTTTCCGTTCAGTAAAGATTCCAGGATGTCAGATTTCTCTGTTGCTTCGATGGTTAATTTGATCAGTGCGTTGGACGGATCAGAAGCTACCCTTCCTGATACGTCTGTGGATCTTGATACGCTGTAGTTAAGCTTTAGTAATTTCTGTCCTTCGCTGCCGTTGAATTTTAAGATTCCTCTTGAATTTGCTGCCATGATAAATAAATTTTAATCGTGAATAATATTTGATTTGTTTTTTGTATACTCAAAGATAATTACGCAAAATCTATTATTAAAAATTTTAATCCATTATTTCGAAAATTGTCGTAATTCTACGATTTTATGTCGTAATTCTACTATTTATAATTAATTAAGACTGTTAATCCTTAATTTTTCAAAACATTTGTTACACATTCAAAATATTCTTTGTCACGAGGGGATTAATTGCAATAACGATTATTAGCCGTTCTCAAATTTACATTACAGGACATAAAAAAAACCGCATTACTGCGGTTTCTGAGTCAATAGGTGACTTTCCTTAATTTTGAAGATCTCTTATTCTTTCCTGCATCAATTCTGGATCAGAAAGTGCATCAAATCCGATGAATGCGATAGCAAAGATCAAATAAAGGATATAAAGTATGCTTAAAACAATTCCGATAATACTGAGAATTTTACCTGTATTCAAATTGTTATAATCAGAATAAAGGGTTGGGTTCTGCTGATAAAGCGCATTGTCTTTTTTGTAAAGTACAAGACCGATAATTCCGGCAATCAGGCCTGGAATTCCATAGCAGCAACATGCAACGATTGATACAATTCCTAATACTAAAACCGCTGTAGCATTTGGTAATTTTTGTTGATTCATAATTTAATTTTTTAATGTTTAGTTTATGTGATGAAAAAATGTTTATAAAAGTAAGAAAATACCATGATTAGTGAGTTAATAATTGCAAGAAATATCAGAACCTGCCCATAATTTCTTTTTTTGTCAATAAAATTGACCACTACAAAACCAAAAAACAAGAGTAAAGTATATACGGCAGGAAACATATGAAATGCCTCACTGAACTTCCCTTCAAAAACCAGTAGAATGGCTCTCTGAGTACCGCAGCCGAAACATTCTATTCCTAAGAATTTTTTACTGGGACATGGAAGCATAAAGTCTTCAATCTTCATATTTACTTTTTGATTTTGATTGTGCTAAAATTAGGAAGAAATTTTTGCTCTGAGGTACTGATGAGGGAAAAAATTATCTTCCTGCATTTCAAAAGATCCCTGTACGGCTATATACGGATTTCTTAAAATCGCCCTTGCCACAAAAATCAGGTCAGCCTCTCCCTTTTGCAGGATCTCTTCTGCCTGTCCGGCTGAAGTAATTAAGCCTACCGCTCCTGTGTGTACCTCAGCCTCATTTTTAACCTGGGAGGAAAATGGAACCTGATATCCGTCAAAAACAGAAATTTTTGCTCCATGAATATTCCCTCCACTTGAAACGTCAACCAGATCAACCGAATGATTTTTAAGAATTTCGGATAACCTTACACTGTCATTAACATCCCATCCATTTTCTGCATATTCAGTTCCTGAAATTCTTACAAACAGAGCCGTATTTTCATTGAGCTCCTGATTGACAGCATCCACGATCTCCAGTAAAAAGCGTATTCTGTTTTCAAAACTTCCGCCATACTCATCTGTTCTCACATTGGAAAGAGGTGACAGAAACTGATGAACCAGGTATCCGTGTGCCGCATGTATTTCAATGACATCAAAACCTGCTTTGGCGGATCTTTCTGCTGCATCTCTGAAATTCTGAACCAGATCTTTAATTTCCTCTACCGACAATTCGTGAGGAATCCTTTCTGACGGATGATAAGGAATCGGGCTTGGCGCAATGGTTTCCCAGCCTTCTTCTACAGAAATCTGTTTATTTTCCCATGTCGAACCCTTTCTTCCTGCGTGAGCGATCTGAATTCCTATTTTGGAATCTGAATTTTCATGAACAAATTCCACAATCTTCTGAAGTTCAGCAGCCTGATCCTCATTCCAGATTCCCATGCATTTATTGGTAATCCTTCCTCTTGGCTCCACTCCGGCCGCTTCAATTATAATCAAACCCGTTCCTCCCTGAGCGCGGCTTCCATAATGTACATAATGAAAATCGTTGGCTAATCCGTTCTCGCATGAGTACATGCACATAGGCGACATTACCCAACGGTTTTTCAGTTCTACATTTCTAAATTTTATTGGATTATATAACATTCAATTTGATTTTTAAAGTTTTAAAATTACAAATTTAGTAACGTAACAAAGATATTGCCAGCTTTCATAAAAAGGGGTACATTTACCGCCCTTTTACGGAGAGATAATGAAAAAAGATATTACAATCAATTACGAGCATTTCAAAAGCATCACTGAACTGAATGCAACAGAAAAAGAGCTTTTCGGGAAAGCAAAACAGGCGCGCGAAAATGCTTACGCACCTTATTCCGCTTTTCTGGTCGGGTGTTCTGTACTATTGGAAAATGGAGAGATCTATACCGGAAATAATCAGGAAAATGCGGCTTATCCTTCAGGGCTCTGCGCAGAAAGGACCGCACTGTTCTGGATTGGTGCCAATTTTCCCAATGAAAAAATCAAAAAAATATTCATCATAGGAGGACCTAAAGAGTTTTCAGAAAAGACGCCGCCTATTCCACCGTGTGGGGCATGCCGGCAGAGCATGATGGAATATGAAACGAAACAGAATGAAAACATTGATGTTTATTTTTCAAACCTGAATGAAGAAGTTTTCAAAGTAAAGTCTATTAAAGATTTGCTTCCTTTCTATTTTGACGCTACATTTCTATAGAACATTCAAAAAAAATCAGGAAAGAAATTCTTCCTGATTTTTTTATCTGCTACTATTACCATCCCGGATTCTGCTGTGCTGCCAGTGTCGGATTGCTTGCCGTTTCCATTTGCGGTATTGGCCACAAGAATCTGTAATCTGACGCGGGCACAGCTGCGACACCGTAAGGCCCGTCGTAAGCGCTTCCGAGAACAAATGCAGAAGCCGGAGGATTTCCTGCTGCTACTTTTGCCGGTATCCCGTTTATCGGTGCTATATCATCTTCCTGCAGCCGGTGAATATCACTCCATCGTCTTCCTTCCATCAGGAACTCTATTCTTCTTTCTTTAAGGATAGCATTGACAAGAGCATTTTGTGATGAAAGTGTTGCCGAGGTGTAGGCCTGTGCTGCAGGATCTGCCAGTGACCTGTTTCTTACTCTGTTCAGATTGATCAGGGCATTCTGAAGATCGTTGGTTCTGGCATACGCTTCTGCCATATTCAGTACCACCTCAGCATACCTGATGACAGGGGCTGCATCAGTATTGATAGGATCTCCCCCTGCATTATCCCTGATCGCTTTATATTTGTTGGTAAATTTTCTTCCTCCGCTTGTGAAAACAAGTCCTGTTCCACGAAGTGCAGCATTATCCAGCGCAGAATTGTCCGTTCTTCTTTTATCATCAGCAAGCCATTGCGGATCTCTCCATATAATAGGACTGATACAGACCAGTAACCTCGCAGAATAAAGAGAAGAGATCGCTCCGTTAGTACCTGGGTTATTGGCAGCATCCTGCTGTACAGAAAAAACAGATTCAGTATTACTGAAATTCTGTTTAACGACAAAAGGGTCTTCCGGCGATGCGGTGAGCGTAAATACGCCATTAAGCTTATTACCTTCATTAATTACATTCTGCCAATCTCTTTTATGAAGATAAACTCTTGTTTTAAAGGCGATGGATGCATTTCTTGTAGCTTTAAATTTTGCAGTGTTGGTGATTGTTGCTTCTGCATCATCTAAATCCCTGATGATTTTATCATAACATTCCGCAACGGTATTTCTGCCTTTAAGCAATTCAGATTCTATTTCAGCCGCAGTATTGATACCGACTTCCCGGTAAGGGATTCCGGGATGCGATGCATTGGCAGTAAACTGATAAGGCCTTGCAAAATACATCAGCATTTCAAAATGGGTAATGGCTCTCAGAAACTTAGCCTGTCCAATATAATTATCTGCAACAGATTGATTTACAATCCCTTTTGCTGCCGCATCGGTAACTCCTTCAATCATTAGATTACATCTGTTGATCAACCTGTATCCGTCTACCCAATAATAGGTATTGTTGGCTGTGCCTGTATCATAGGTATTGGTATAGGTAAAGAGAAAAAATGCCTGTGTGTTAACCACATCTTCACCTCTTGTATCACCCTGCGGTATAAAAGCCGCACCCCATATGTACCCTCTTCCTCCGTTTGAACTGGTCGAATTATATTGACCCAACGCTGCTGCATTATACACACCATTCATGGAACTTTCTATAAGTGCCGGTGTTGAATAGGCTTCCTCAACCGGAATATTATTGATCGGAGTCAGATCTAATAAATTATCATCTGTACAGCTGTTTAAGGAAAAACCGACTGCTATAATAGTGATTAATTTTATATATTTTTTCATTGCATCAAATTTTAAAGATTAAGATTTAAACCTACAGAATACACGGTAGCTCTAGGAGTTCCGTTCAAATCAACTCCCGATCTTTCCATTTCCGGATTCAGACCTTTATATTTTGTAATCATAAATAAATTCTGTCCTTGTACAAAAATCCTGAAGGACGAAACATTGACTTTATCAGTTAAGGATTTAGGTAATGTATATCCTAATGTAAGGTTATCCAAACTTATAAAATCAGCTTTTTCCACAAATCGGGTTGTCGCATTACTCGACTGATTAATAATGGTATTAGCTCCTGCATATAACAGTGGAGCCTGCCCGTCTCCCGGATTAGAAGCACTCTGCCACCTTCCTAATATTTCAGCACTGTTGTTATTAAAATTCATCGTCATCATTTCTCTTCTTGTTGCGTTGAAGACTTTATTTCCACCGCTGAACCTCAAGAGAAAGCCCAGATCCAAGTTTTTATAATTGATTTTAGAATTAAAACCTCCGAAATATTTCGGAACCGTATTTCCTATTATTTTTTTATCTGCCAAAGTCAGGGAAGCAGATACTGAAGTATCATCAGGATTATCCGGATTAAAGACAGAATAGCTGCTGTTGGCAGGATTTCCCTGAATCAATGTTCCGTCTGCTTTTACATAAACAGGAAATCCGTTGGCTTTATTAACCCCCCAATAATCAAATCCGAATATAGAATTTATAGAATACCCTTCTCTGATAATGATATAAGGTGCAATGGATGAATCATTTGAAGACCCTCCGATGAGGTCTGCATTTCCTGAAGTTCTGGTTACTTTATTCTGCTGCAGTGTAAGATTCGCTCCTAAGTTCCACGAGAAGTTATCTTTCTGAATCGCCTGGTATTCTACACTGAATTCGTATCCTTTATTGGTCATGCTTCCGACATTCCTTCTGATTGAATTATCCGGAATACCTAAAAATGCGGGTACCGGAGCATTCATGATCAGTCCGTCGATATCATTCTGGAAATAGTCGAATATGAATTTCAATTTATTTCTGAAGAAAGAAATATCTACTCCTGCATCTATTTTTTTACTGGTTTCCCATTCCAGTCTCTCGTTGCCGAACTGGGTAAAAGCAATGCCGTTGAGAGCACCATATTTGGAGGCAGAGGTAAGCCCCATGTAAGGATAACTGCCAATCTCCGTATTTCCTGTTTCAGAATATGACCCTCTGAATTTCAATTCACTGACTGTATTTTTGATTCTTTCAAAAAAACTTTCATTTGAGATATTCCACCCCGCAGAATACCCGGTAAAGTTTGCCCATCTTGTATTGGGACTTAATTTCGATATCCCGTCTCTTCTGATGGATCCCTGAAGGAAATATCTCTGCTTATAATTATAAGACAATCTGGCAACGTATGAAATAAGGCCTGCCTCCGTAGCGCTTCCGCCGGACTGTTGTGTTCCGTAAGAGTCAGTCACCAGAGCCTGGTTAAAAAACCGGTCTAATAAATCAGTCCCGACACCGAAAAAACTTTTATTACTATCTTTCTGATATTCTACCACTCCTGTAAAAGCAAAATTATGAGCATCTGCCACAGTTTTGTTATATGACAGAATATTCTGAATATTCCATCTCAGTAATTTGGTATTATTACTTTGTATTCTTCCATTGGTACCTCGCCCGTCACCATGCAGCGCATCCCAGTAAAGAAGCCCGTTAGTATCCGCATTATCTACATTGGTCTGAAATCGGTAATTAAGACCTTTTGCAATATTGGCATCTACATATATATTGAGAAGTGATCTCATAATATTCGACTGATACTTATTATTCGCAAGAATGTAGGAAATATTTGAAAGATTTTCACCTACCGGCTGGAGATTATCCCATTGCCCCATGAATCCGTTTGCAAGATTTATGTTGTAACCGGTTGGGTTATCAGCATCAAACACAGGGGTATTGGGTAACTGTTTTACAGCACTGAACATACTCCCCGATATACTGCTTCCTCCGGTATTGAGGCCGGAATAATCTGTTTTAGTGATGGCAATATTCCCACCGACTGATAACCACGAATTGAATTTGTGATCTAAACTCGATTTCACAGAATATCTTTTCATCTGATTACTTTTTGCAATCCCTTCCTGTTCAGAATATCCTAATGAAAAGTAATATTTTGTTTTATCACTGCCTCCACTTACTGATAAGCCAGCATCAGACTGTGCTGCGCCTCTGTTAAGAACTTCCCTTTGCCAATTGGTATTGTAGCTGTTTCCGGAAGCCCAGTCGCCCAGACCTGCATTACTTCTCTTCTCATTGGAGATGGTCAAAAATTCAGGCGTCTGAAGAAGATTAAAGGTTTTAAAAGGAAAAGCATATCCGTTAACAATGTTAAAACTTACCTTAGCAACACCTTTTTTCCCTTTTTTGGTAGTAATCAATACAACACCATTAGCTGCCCGTGAACCATAGATGGCTGTTGCCGCACCATCCTTCAGGATTTCAAAGGATTCTATATCATTGGGATTGATATCTCCTAAAGCATTGGCATCTGCATATCCCCCGAGATCTCCGGAATTGATCGGCATTCCGTCAACAATGTAAAGTGGCCGGGTACCTGAATTAATTGAGGATATCCCCCTGATCACTACTCTTGGTGCAGCTCCCACAATACCTGACTGCGTCGTAACCTGTACTCCCGAGGATCTTCCGGCTAACTGACTCTCAAAACTCGGAGTTACCAATCCTTTAATATCATCTCCGCTCACTTTACTGATGGAACTGGTAATCTGACTTCTTTTCTGTTTACCGTACCCTACCATCACCACTTCATCAATCTGTTTAGTTTTGATTGAATCCTGTGCAAATACAAAGGAACCGGTAAAGAATAGTACTCCGGCTGTTAAAACTTTTTTTTTCACATTCATGTTAATAAATTTTAATATTTATCCGCCACAAATATGTTAATTTTTTATTAAAATAACAATCGAAATTAACGCAATACAACAATATTTATTAAAAAATTACACAATTATCTGATTTTCATTAAAATAAAACCGCAACAAAATCACATTTCTGTTAATATTAATCACTTCTTTATTTTTTAATAAATTTCATCATATTTTGATTATTTTTATATTCATTTATACTATAAAATTTTATTACTTTCAGATAAATTGTTATTCAGAAAATTGTTTTGACAATTAATAAATTTCATCCTGCGTTTATAAAACTGGGATTGTCTTTAAAATGGTTTCCAAAATTATATTAAACTGTTAGCCGGGATGTTTTTTTAATTAAGCGGATCAAAATTCTTTCTCCATAATAACAGATTTTTATCTTTAATGATTGATAACTATTTTAAAATGATTTACCCATATTGATAATGCCTGCAACATCTGAAATTATTCAAGCACTTAAAGCACTTATCAATCGCTATTAATTTTTAAGATACTGTCTCCTGCCTTTAAAATTTACATTTCCAATTAATTTACAGCAACAAAATTTCCATAACAAAACTGAACAGTTACGGTATCTGTAAAAAAACAATCTGAAAATTAACAATATCTCATTGCCTCTTATGAATTAAAAACTTAAATTTGCACTGATTTAAAAAGGGAATTTGGTGAAAATCCAAAGCAGACCCGCTACTGTAAGTGATGTTTAAGCTATAATAAAACATTGACAAGTCAGACACCTTTTAAATTAATCATAGATGAAGCTTTCGTGGAGTGAGGCGTAGTCGGTTTAAAAATCTATTTGTTCTGAACAATTATAGGTTAATTCCTTCTATTCATATCATTCACAAAGCCATTTTTAGAGCTTTTATTAGAATTGAATGAATAAGCATTTTTACTCTGCTGCGCTGTTATTTTTACTGGCTGCCCCTGTTTCTGTTTTTTCACAGAAGATAGAAAATGATACCATTCATACAAGAATGATACAGGATATTATTCTAAATACGAAACGGCAGGAAATCGGCGTAATTTCATCACAAAAGCTTACCGGTGCCGAACTTGAAAAATTAAACAGTACGTCTGTCGCAGATGCTGTACGCTATTTTGCAGGCGTTCAGATCAAAGACTATGGAGGGATCGGCGGTATGAAAACCGTCAATATCCGTGCAATGGGGTCACAGCATGTCGGGGTATTTTATGATGGCATACCGATGGGAAATGCACAGAACGGAACGGTAGATCTGGGAAGATTCTCTTTAGATAACCTGGAATCAATATCTCTGTACAATGGTCAGAAAAGTGAAATTTTTCAGTCTGCAAAAGATTTTGGCTCTTCCGGATCAATTTATCTTCAAAGCAGAACCGCGGTATTCACAGATTCAAAAAAAACAAATGTTAACCTTAACTATCGCTCAGGATCTTTCGGAGTTGTGAATCCTTCTATACTGGTAGAGCAAAAAATAAGCAGTAACATCAGCCTTGCCTTAAGTACAGAATATCTTACCGGAAACGGTGAGTACAAATTTCATCAAAGAGTTGCCCTACCTGACGGAAGCCTTGGATGGGAGCGTTATGGAACAAGAACCAATGGAGATGTTGAAGCCTTACGTGCTGAAGCAGGTGCTTTTGGAAAAATCAATAACGGAACCTGGAAACTGAAGACGTTTTATTACGATTCTGAAAGAGGGATACCCGGAGCCGTTACTAAAAACAATACCATTTTTTCAAGTAGGCAGTGGGATAAAAACTTTTTTGTACAGGGAAGCTTTGAAAAAGAATTTTCTCCAAAATATAAATTCCAGATCAATTCTAAGTTTGCTGATGATTACACCCATTATTTCAATTATAACCCGGAAAGTACGCCTCTCTTAATTGACAATACCTATAAACAGAAAGAGATTTACGTATCAACAGCCCATCAGTATACGCCCTACAAATTCTGGAAAATCAACCTTTCGGCGGATTACCAATATAATACCTTAGATGCGAATTTAAGACAATTTGCCTACCCTGAAAGAAATACGGAGCTTGTCGCACTGGCAACACAATTTGATTTTAAAAAATTTAAATTGCAGGGAAGTGTTTTGGGAACTTTCGTACAGGAAAAGATAGAGAATACCCTGTTTTCGACACCTCAAAACCGTTCTGAATTTACCCCTGCTGTATTTGCTTCCTACCAGCCATTCGCTGCAGAATTTAAGGTTCATGGATTTTATAAAAGAATTTTCAGGATGCCGACGTTCAATGACCTGTATTATACAGATGTGGGAAGTTCACAATTAAAACCGGAATTCACCAACCAATATGATGTCGGATTTACTTATAATAAAGATTTCCGTTCAGGAGTTTTACAAAATATCAATCTGATTGCCGACGCCTATTACAATAAAGTGCAGGATAAAATTATAGCTTATCCCAAAGGACAGCAATTCCGCTGGACGATGATCAATCTTGGTGAAGTTGAAATTAAAGGAATTGATATTTCAGCACAGGCTATCTGGCTGATTGCTGAGAACCTTCTCTTAAGCAATCGCTTTACCTACACGTTCAACGAAGCTCTGGATGTCACCCAAACCAAAATAACATCCTACTACAGAAATCAGATTCCGTACACTGCAAAAAATAACGGGAGTGCACTGTTAGGACTTACCTATAAGGACTGGCAGCTGAATTACAGTTTTATTTACGTAGGGAAACGTTATCATATGTCTGAAAACATCAACAGAAATTTTGAGCAGCCTTGGTATACGAGTGATATCTCCGGAACAAGGGAATTTAAAATGAACAAGTGGAAATTCAGATTAGGACTGGAAGTCAACAATCTGCTGGATCAGAATTACAGTATTATTCAGAATTTCCCCATGCCGGGAAGAAATTACAGGGTGAACCTGAGAATCAATTTTTAACAGAAAGATTTCAAAAATGAAAAAAGCATATCTGTTTATTGTTTTCTTTTTACTTCTTACAGTTCATTCCTGTAGAGAAGATTACGATTATGTCAACTTTGGTGCAAATACTTCGGGAGTACAAGAACCGGAGGATATCGATATCAAAGGATTATATGTATTGAATGAAGGAAATATGGGAAGCAATAAAGCTTCAATCGATTTTTTTGACTATACTACAGGAACCTATACTGAAAATTATTACAATGCACAAAATCCTACAGTCGTCAACAGCCTTGGAGATGTAGGTAATGACATTAAGGTCTACAGAAATCAACTGTATGCTGTCATCAACCTTTCGAATTATGTTGAGGTGATGGATGCCAAAACGGCAAAACATATCGGCGAAATTCCCGTAAAAAACTGCCGTTATATCAATTTTCATAAAGATTACGCTTATGTAACGTCTTATGGATCAGCTATAGGAGCTTCACAAGCCGGATATGTGGTAAAGGTAAATGTTAATACGCTTCAGATTGAAGGCACTGTATATGTAGGAAAGCAGCCCGATGAACTGGAAGTGGTAGGAGATAAATTATATGTCGCCAATTCGGGCGGATACAGTTCTCCGGATTATGACAATACTGTTTCTGTCATTGATCTGAATACTTTTACTGAAATTAAAAAAATTCCGGTTGCGATTAATTTAAGTAAAATTAAAAAAGACGACACCGGAAAACTTTGGGTTACCTCACGCGGGAACTTTGGCAGTATTCCCCCTAAAACTTACGTTTTGAATCCTCAGACTGATCAGGTGATCAAAGAATTTAATATTCCTGTAAGCGATTTTTCAATTGTAGAAAACAGGTTATACTATATCAGTTACGAATGGACTTCCGGAGGTGCTTCGAGCAGCTATGGAATTATCAATACGGATACTTTAGCTCAGATCAGTTCTAATTTTATCACAGACGGAACTCAAAATAACATTGTTATTCCTTACGGTATCGCTGTGAATCCGGCAAACAGTGATATTTTCATCAGTGATGCGAAAGATTATGTATCCTCCGGTGAGCTTTTCTGCTACAATAAATTCGGCAAATTAAAATGGAAAGCCAAAACCGGCGACATCCCCGGACATCTTACTTTTTTATATAAATAATCAAACAAAATAATTCAAAAAAAATGAAACATTTTTACTTTAAGTTTTTAAAACTAAGTTTTGCCCTTGCAGGTGTTACCCTTGTATCTGCGCAGTATTCTAATGGTTACATCGTAGCTAATGAAGGAAATTTCGGTTCTCCGACAGGGGAAATTTCTTACATTGACGCCAACAATAATATTACCAATAATGTTTACAGTCTGGCAAATAATGGTGAAGCGCTGGGAGATGTCCTGCAGTCTGTTTATTTTAACGGAGATAAATCTTATTTAGTTTTAAATAACTCAAACAAAGTTGTCGTAGCCAGCAGAGCAAGTTTTGTAAAATCTGCCGTCATTACAAGCAACATTGTGTTCCCAAGATATTCAACGGTTGCCAACGGAAAAATTTTCACCAGCAACTGGGGTGATTACGGTAACACAACACAATTTGTTACGGTACACGACGCAACGACATTTGCGTATATCGCCAGTATTCCATTAAGCGAGAATCCTGAAGAAATCGTTACCGTGAACGGAAAAGTATATGTGAATAAATCATCTTACCGGGCAGGAAACAGTATTGATGTCATTAATCCCACGACCAATACAGTGATCAGCACCATCACTTTAAGCAACGGATTGCAGTCTATCACGGTAGTTGGAAACGATATTTTTGCATTGTGTACAGGAACTGCGGGATCTACCGTTTATAAAATCAGTACGGCTACAGATACGGTGACAGCAAGTATAGCAAATACGTCTATTGTACCGCCATCACAGTATGATGCACTGAAATTCAGTTCAGACGGCACAAAACTTTTCATTGCAGGAGGCACTGCTGTTTATTCTCTAAATACAGATTTGGCCACCTTCAGCAGCACTCCTGCTTTTACCACGACTGCGAGCACAGCCAATGGTGATTTCTATGGTTTTGCGACGATTGACGGGAAAGTTTATCAGGGAAATGCCAATAATTTCGGTCCGGCTTCCACGCTCAAAGTTTACAGTCAGACAGGAACTCTGCTGAATACATTTACCACAACAGTAGGCATCAACAATGTTTACAAAAATGTCTATACTGCTTCAAGTCTTTCAACGACAGAAACTCAGCGTAACAATTCCATTTCAATTTATCCTAATCCGGTATCAGATATTCTATATATCAAAAATGCAGATGCATCTCAATATAAAATCATTGACCTTACGGGTAGAATTGTAAAATCAGGTGTTTACCAAAATGGAATCGTGATATCAGAATTAAACAAAGGAGCTTACATTATTCAGATTTCTAATAAGAACATTCAGAAAACAGAAAAATTCATCATTAAATAGTTTGATGCAGATTCAATTTAAATCACTTAAAATGAAAAATATACTTATCGCTGCTGCATTTCTTTCTGTAAACTTTCTGATGGCTCAGAGTTATGCACCACAGGCAGGAACTGCAGGTTCTACAGCGATACCTGCTAACAGTACTCTTTTTAAATCATGGGCCACAGGTGTAACTATAGTACGGGGACCACAGCAAATTAACGGAACTTCCGGAGCACTTGCCAATGTCGGCACTGATGCTTTTGCAACCGGAGCTTCCAACGGATCTGTTGTAAGTCTGGGCGACGGTGGTACAGCTACGCTTACCTTTGCAAAAGCAATTACCAACGGAAGTGGTTATGACTTTGCCATATTTGAAAATGGATTCATGTCAAGTCAGTCCGGTAAAGCATTTCTGGAATTGGCTTTTGTAGAAGTGAGTTCAGATGGTGTTAATTTCTTCCGCTTTCCTGCTCATAATGAATATCCTTCTGATTATATCCAGAACACCACTGATGTCGGAGGTTCAGGTTTTGCAACGATGGATGCCAGGTATCTGAATAATTTTGCAGGAAAATACACTGCAGGTTTCGGAACTCCTTTTGACCTCAATGACCTTCCGGATAACCCGCTTTTAGACAAAACAAAAATTACCCATGTAAAAATAATCGATGTTGTGGGAACAAACCTTCAGGCGTACAGAACCTATGACAGTTTCGGTAATATTGCCATTGATCCGTTCCCAACCCCAGCCGGTTCTTCAGGATTCGATCTGGATGCAGTCGGTGTAATTAATGAATTTAATGTCTTATCCACTGCAGAAAATCACAGGACAGAAAACCAAATCAGTCTATACCCGAATCCTGCATCAGATTTTATTAAAATCAATACGGACAAAGATGTTGAAATCAAAATATACAGCATCAGCGGATCACTTGTAAAACAGGGAAGAACAGTTAATAAAACACTGAATGTTTCAGATTTACCCAACGGAAATTATATCATCCTGATCGGTAATGATGAAAGCAAACAAAGCCTGAAACTTATTATATCCAAATAATAAATTCAGACTGAAACAATAAAACCTCTTTCATGTAATTCTGAAAGAGGTTTTTATTTTTATATAGGTCTTCATCTTTTAAACGGATTTTTCAATTCTAAAAAATTAAGCTATTGGTTATATTGTTAGACCCAGTTTTTCAGCTTCTGCAATTACAAAATTTCTGGCTTCTTCGCTGTCATTGGCGATATCCCCTTCTAAAATTGCTTCTTTTACTTTTTCCTTCAGAATTCCGATTTCTCTGCCCGGCTTCAGATTAAACATGGCCATTATCTCTTCCCCCGAAATGGGTGGCTGAAAATTTCTCACCTGGTCCTTTTCCTCAACTTCTTTGATCTTATTGGCAACGTACTGGAAATTCTTTTTAAATTTTTCCTGTTTTCTTGAGTTTTTAGTGGTAATATCTGCTTTACATAAGGTAAACAGATCTTCCATATCTTCGCCGGCATCAAATAAGAGTCTTCTTAAAGCAGAGTCAGAAGCATCATCAGTAATGAGTGCAATCGGACGTGATGAAAGTTTCACCATTTTCTGAACATATTTCATATCAGCATTCAGTGGCAATTTCAGCTTTTGGAAAAGTGTTTTTGTCATTTTTGAGCCTAAAAACTCATGACCATGAAACGTCCAGCCTGTTCCCTCTACGAATTTCTTGGTCGGAGCCTTTCCTATATCATGCAGCAGAGCTGCCCAGCGAAGCCAGAGGTTATCTGTATTTTCAGAGATATTGTCAACGACTTCCAAAGTATGATAGAAATTATCTTTATGGGTTTGCCCTTCAACCTCTTCCACTCCTTTCAGATCAATCAGTTCAGGAATGATCAGTTTCATCAAACCTGTCTCCTCCATTAATTGCAACCCTACCGATGGTTTTTCAGAGAGCATGATTTTGTTAAACTCGACCATGATCCTTTCCATCGAGACGATCCTGATTCTCTCTGCTTCCTGCCTGATGGCTTGTAAAGAGTTTTCTTCAATGGTAAAATGTAACGTCGAGGCAAAGCGTACGGCTCTCATCATTCTCAGAGGATCATCAGAATAAGTCTGTGCAGGTTCCAGCGGTGTTCTCAGGATTCCCTTTTCAAGATCACCGATTCCGTTGAACGGATCAATCAATTCACCGAAATTATCTTTATTGAGAGAAATAGCCATTGCATTGACGGTAAAATCTCTCCTTTTCTGATCATCTTCAATGGTTCCGCCTTCGACTTCAGGTTTACGGCTGTCTTCTGTATAACTCTCTTTTCTGGCACCTACAAACTCCAGCTCAAGGTCTTTGTATCTGATCATTGCCGTCCCGTACGTTTTGAAAACGGAAACTTTCATTTTAGGATCGATTTCCTTTCCAACATTTTGCGCAAGCTCAATTCCGCTTTGCTCGGTTACAAAATCAATATCGGTGGATGCTTTTCTTTTCATGAGAAGATCACGCACAAAACCACCGACAATATACACGGATTGGTTATTTGCAGCAGCAACTTCAGAAATGATTTTGAAAAGTTTTAAATTTTGATTTTGATTGAGATTGATGAACATTTTTTTAGATGCTGGATGTTGAATGATTGATGCGGATGATAAATATGGGTTAGAATCCTGTCCCTTCATTTATCAGTAATTTTGCAAAGATAAATATTTACCGTAAAAGTAATTTCCTTTACCGCAAAAGAGACAAAATAATTTTAACCTATGAGTCATTTTATTTTTGATTAAGGATACATATTTCGTAAACTGTATCATATTTCTGGTCCGGGAATGATATAAGTTTTAAAATAAATGTACCTATACTGAAGATCACAAAAGTTTGAAAACCTTCGATATATGCGAAACTTTTTACTCTCTCAAAATTTTAATTCTGTTGTCACTCCAGATTTTGATAACCGATGAACCTGTATACTGCGAGACTTTTTCCCGGTCTTCTTCAACCGCAAAATCAACGAGATCAATTATTTCTTTTGAAATATCCGAAAACTTCAGCGGACTCTTATCTCCACTGAAATTGGCCGATGTAGAAACCAGCGGCTTATTCAGTTTTGTGATCAGTTTTTTACAGAAATCGTTTTTTACAAGACGGATTCCGATGCTTCCGTCTTCAGCTAACAGTTCTGTGGGTAAACCTTTGGGATTCTGATAAACTAAGGTAACCGGCTTTTCGCTTAAATCCATAATTTCCCAAGCCATCTCCGGTACGTCTACCAAATCCTGCAATCTCTTTTCGGTTTCTACCAAAATGATCATTGATTTGTTTTTCTCACGTTTCTTGATATCGAAAATTTTGTTAATAGCTTCGACATTGGTAGCATCACACCCGATGCCCCAGATGGTATCTGTCGGATAAAGGATGGTACCACCGCTTTTTAATATGTTGATGATGTTTTCCATTGTACTATTTTTGCTCAGGCTGACGGATGATTTTATTTTAGAGAAAGGGAATGAAGCCTATTTCTGTTAATGATAAAACTTCTAAATTTACATCAGTAGAGGCAGCTTTAACCAGACTTCAAAATTAAGCATTCTTCTGACTTCAGCCAAAACCTACTTAACGTTATAAATGATAATAAAACGTTCTGCTCAGAATATGTTTTTCAGCTAAAGCCGACTGAACATTTAATATAGAAACGGGCTGAGGTCTGCTTATTCTGATAATCGTTGAGAATAAAAGTCAAAATCTTTTGATTGTTAAAATCTATTGAAGTTTGAAATCCATTACAATTCCGGCAAATATCTTTCTTCTATCACATTCAGATGATGAATATTATGCCCAACAATCAATTTACAGATCGTTTCAACTGCAATTTGGTTTCCATTGGCTGTTCCGATATTATTTAAAACCGCCGGATTGATTGTTTCTGCTAAGATCTGAGAAGATTTTCTTATGAGTTGGTATTCCTCAAGTAAAGAATCTAAGCTCCTTTCATTGGCATAAGAACTTGCGGCGTAACCTTCTTCATCAAAGCCCGGCAATTCAGATTTTTCACCTCTTGCAAAAGCTAAAATACGATACTGGAAAACTCTTTCGGTGTCCGATAGATGGAGAAGTACCTCTTTCAGTGTCCATTTGCCTTCTGCGTAGGCGAATTCAGACTGTTGTTCGGTCAGATAAGAGTATAGGGAAACGGTTTTCTCACCGACTTTTTTTAATTCCTCAAGCCAATTTTCAGATGGAATCAAATCTAAATATCGCTGGATGTATTTCTGAAAATCTGTCATGTTAATATAATTAATGGGTAATGAGTAATGGGTAATGAATTATTTTAAAAATTTTATAATTGACGGTTTACAATGCACTATAATTTATTCGTCCATTCGTAAAAATTCACCTCATCGTACAATTCAAACCCGCAGCCTGGATATAATTTATTTCCGACATCGTTTGATTTTCCTGTTTCGAGGAGAATTCCTGCTGAGTTTGTTGATACAGCCAATTTTTTTGTTTCTTCAATCAACTCTTTCGAAAAACCTTTCCCACGATCATTTTCACTGACAAATAAATCATTCAGTAACCAGTAACGCTTCATTCTTGTGGAAGAGAATAAAGGATATAACTGGACAAATCCAACTAAATCACCTTCATTTTCAGCAACGAAAATTTCAGAATCTTTATTCTCAATTCTCTGTTTTAAAAAAGTTTCCGCTGAATGAATATCAGAATCTTTATGATAAAAAACTCTGTACTGATCAAATAAATCAGCTAATTGAGGTAAATCCTTAAGGGTAGCTTTTCTTATATTTTTCATTTTAAAATTTAATTTAAAATATCTTTTATCTGTAAGTCGATAATTTTAAGACAGGGTTCACTAAGTTTATTTTCTGCTTTTTTTAGGCTCACAAAGGCGTTTTGCCTAACAAAGAAAACCAAGGCTAACTGTCAGTTTAAAATTATTGTACAATTAAAAACAAACATCCGCTGTAAAACGGATGTTGATGGTTTATTATTTTAAGAAAATGCTTTTTCCAGATCAGCGATCAGGTCTTCCGCATCTTCGATTCCTACACTTAACCGAACCAGGTCATCTGTAATTCCAAGCTCTTCGCGTTTTTCAGCGGGAATGGAAGCGTGAGTCATCAGCGCCGGATGATTAGCCAGAGATTCTACTCCACCTAAAGATTCAGCCAAAGTGAACACTCTTACTTTTTCTAAAAATTTAATGGCATCTTCCTTTTTTCCTGATTTAAAGGTGAAGGAAACCATTCCTCCGAAATCTTTCATCTGAGATTTTGCCAGCTCGTACTGGGGATGAGATTCCAGTCCCGGATAGATGACCTGCGCAACTGCAGGATGGGATTCAAGATATTTGGCCACAGCCATTCCGTTTTCTGAATGTCTCTGAACTCTCAATGCCAATGTTTTGATCCCTCTCAATACCAGATAAGAATCATGAGGACCTAAAATTCCACCGCTTGCGAACTGGATGAAGTGTAGTTTTTCACCTAATTCGGCATCTTTAGCGATCAAAGCTCCTGCGATGACATCAGAGTGTCCTCCTAAGTATTTCGTTGCTGAATGCATAACGATATTAGCCCCCAAATCGATTGGTCTCTGAAGGTATGGTGTTGCAAACGTATTGTCTACTGCAACTAAAATATCTTTTCCTTTTGCAATCTCTACCACCGCTTTAATATCCACCAGTTTCATCAGTGGATTGGTTGGAGTTTCAATCCAGATCAGTTTAGTCTTGTCTGTAATTACCTCCTCAATTTTAGAAGCATCATCAAAATTCACAAACGTAAATTTCAGTTGATATTTTTCAAAAAGCCTGGTAAACATTCTGTAAGTTCCCCCATAAAGATCATCTACAGCAATAACCTCATCACCTGGGTTTAATAATTTTAAAACACAGTCAATTGCTGCCAGACCAGAACCGAAGGCTAAACCTCTCGCTCCATTTTCTATGCTTGCCAAAGAATCTTCCAAAGCCTGTCTTGTAGGGTTTGCCGCTCTTGAATATTCATAGCCGGAATGCACTCCCGGACTTTTCTGTGCAAATGTGGATGTTAAAAAAACCGGGACGTTTACAGAACCTGTTGCAGATTCGTGATGCTGCCCGCCGTGTATAACTTTTGTATTGAAATTCATAATATTTTGCTTTTAGCTTATTGCTTTTGGCATTTAGTTTTACAACTCAGTGCCACAATCTATTTATACTTTACCTTGATCTTTCAGCAAAAAGCCGGCCGCCACTTGCCAAAAGCCAATGGCTTTTACATTTTTATAGCTGATTTTACTGCAAATTCTTCTGCTATCTGCTCGATCCATGCAGCCACATCATCTTCACCTGTAGCTCTCTGATAAGTACTTCCCAATGACACTAAAATCTGGTGAATAAACATTTTCATCTGATCTACAGGCATTTCTTTGGTCCAGAGATCAATTCTTAATGCTTCCATTGTTTTATCATCCCAAACTGAAATCATTGTTGCTTTGGTTTCCTCTTTTTCTACTCCACCATCTTCAGCATTCCAGGTGATCAGTTCAGGAATATGGTTTTCATCCAGTTCCACATCTATCGTTATCTGTGTCTTTCTCATTTTTCTATTTTTCTAGTCTTTTTATTATTTTAAAGCATTTCATTTAGATTCCGCCTTTTGAGGCTTCATCATCGAATAATCAGCTTACTAATCTTCTAATTTCGGTTTGTAACCTGCCTGATTGAAAATTTCTGTGGCATCCATTTTCAGGAAATCTGTGAGTTTGGTTTCAGGTTTCTTTTTAAAATACTCCCTGCAAATCTGCCAACCTGTATAAATTCCAACCATGGGAGACGAGTTGTTGTCAATTTCCGTGTAAAATTTGGAAAACGGCCCCGGAGCAATAAAACGTTCTGCCAATCTGTGATCATCTCCAAAAATTAAATTATTTTCAACAAAATAATTATAGATATTGGCTTCATTGGCAGCAGCCCAGTCGTACTGTTGTTTTGTGTAATCCATTTTAAGGTAATCCGGAGTTTCAGGTAAAAATGCATCCTGTAAAGTCATAATTTTCCCATTGTACACCATCAGATCAATAAATTTCTGACTGTTTCCTGTATAAGGAACAATATTTTCAGCAAACATTCTTGATACTTTCGGAACTATATTGCCCGGATTCATTGATTTTTGAAAATACAGCTCCAATCCTTTATAATTCGGATTTTTATCTCCCATAAATCCGGTAATATCAATAAAAAGGAAATTCGTTTTATCATCATATAAAAGAGGATCCTGAACCATCTGTAAAGCTGATGAAAAAAGAAAAACTTTCGGACTTTTAAACTGTGGAAAATAAAATTTAATATGAGAAAAAAGATCCTGAAGTTCATTCTGCAGTTTCTTCTGATCGATTTTACTGATGGCTTCCCTGTAGATTTTTATTTCCTGCGCATCAGCTCTTCTTTTGCTGAAATCTTCATCAGCAACGGTTCCCTGAAACCATGGAAACTTTGTCTTGAATTGTTCTAACGGAACATTCTGATTATAAAATTCTTTTGATATATCGGTCATCTCTACTTTTTCAGCAGGATTTTTTATTTCAACTTTCCATTCAGTTTCCTGTTCTTTTTTACAGGATTCCAAACTTAAAACTAAAAGGCATGACAGTGCTGCAATTCTAAAAATCTTCATTATTTTTACATGAAATTTAAGTTTACAAAAATAAGGATATAAATACAAACTATTGCCGAAAAAGGAATTTTTGTAGCTATCAGATTTATAATAAAATCTTTATAATAGTATCGGACACATGGATATCTACCTTGAAACAGAAAGGCTCATACTTCGAAAATTTGTCAAAGATGATGATGAACGTCTTTTTTTGCTCGATTCTGATCCTTTGGTGATGAAATACATAGGAATACCTCCACTTACAAAACCTGAAGATTCACAAGAAGTCATCAGGATGATTATACAGCAATATAAAGATCATGGTTTGGGAAGGCTTGCCGTTATAGAAAAAGAGAGCAGACTTCTCATCGGCTGGAGCGGGCTGAAGATGCATAAAGCAGAAATCAACGGCCACAGCAATTTTTTTGATCTCGGTTACAGATTTCTTCCCGAAGTCTGGGGAAAAGGCTATGCTTCAGAATCAGCAGAGGCTTCACTGGAATTTGGGTTTAATCAATTTAACGCTGAAGTAATTTACGCAAACGCTCATTCAGAGAATATCGCTTCAAATCGTATTTTAACGAAATTAGGGTTTGAAAATAAAAGTAAATTTACAGAACCGGACGGAATTTGTTTTTGGTATGAACTTAAAAAGCAGAATTTTAAATAATAAATTTTCATATAATGCAGACACAAAAAGTAATTGATCATATTGTACAATGGCTGAAAGATTATGCCGTAAAATCAGGAGTTAACGGTTATGTCATCGGAGTTTCCGGAGGTGTTGATTCCGGAGTGGTATCTACCCTTGCCGCAATGACCGGTCTGAAAACGCTTTTGATTGAAATGCCGATCCGCCAGAAAGAAGATCAGGTCAACCGTGCCTGGGAACACATGGATGATCTGAAATCGAAGTTTCCCAATGTTGAAGCCATGTCCGTAAATCTGACACCGGCTTTTGAGGAATTATACAAAACTTTTGATGTGCATGATGACAAGTTTCCCAATGAAAAACTGGCATTTGCCAATACAAGATCACGTTTGAGAATGCTTACTCTTTATTATTATGGACAAATTAATGGTCTCCTGGTTTGCGGAACCGGCAATAAGGTAGAGGATTTCGGAATCGGTTTTTACACAAAATACGGTGACGGAGGTGTTGACATTTCTCCTATTGCAGACCTTTATAAGACGGAAGTCTACGAATTGGCAAAAGCCCTGAATCTTGTTAAAAATATTCAGGAAGCTATTCCAACAGATGGACTTTGGGATGCTGAAAGAACTGACGAGATGCAGATTGGTGCAACATATCCGGAACTTGAAAAGATCCAGAAAGAATGGGGAACAAAAACTGTTGAAGATTACGAAGGCCGTGACCGGGAAGTATTCCTTATTTTTGAAAGAATGCACAAAGCAGCACAGCATAAGATGAATCCTATTCCTGTGTGTGATATTGATGAGGAGTGGAGAGTGTGAATGAGGTAGATAGTGCAATAATGTGATTAATGTAACAATGTGAGGAATGTAACAGTTTACCAATTTTATTAATGTAACAATATGGTGAATGTAACAGTTTACTAATATTATTAATGTAACAATGTGAGGAATGTAATAATGTTAGAAATGTAATAGTTTATCAACTTTATAAATGTAGCAGTTTCATGAACCAATCTTATCATTCAGTAGTGTAATAATTAATTTACAACTCGGTATTATTGTATTGTTTTATTTATTTTTCTATTGTTTCATATTTACATTAGATCATTTTAAAATTGTCATATTCCTACATTAGTACACCTAACATTGTTACATTTACCAAACTTTTAAACTGGTACATTATCCCCATTATTAAATTGATACATTACCCTCATTATTAAATTGTTACATTCCCAACATTGGTACATTGATAAATTATTAAAATTGCTACATTCCCCACATTGTTAAACTGTTACATTAAACTCTTTGTTACATTAATAAAACTTCCCCCCAAATTTCAGCTATGAATTCTAAAATCCGTTCGCTTCTTTTCGCCTGCATGGGACTTCTTTTCGGAATGTCTGTCATGTACATTTACAATAATTTTATTGCGGAGAAAAAAATCGGTACAAAAACAGAAAAGGTAAGGCAAGGTTCTGAAAAAAAACCGGAAAACAACCATTCAATTGATGAATTATCCAAAGCGACAACCGTTATCGATTATGTAAAACAAAATCATCACCTCCCTGATTATTACATCACAAAAAACGAAGCTAAAAAAGAAGGCTGGAACCCCTCAAAGGGAAACCTCTGTGAAGTTCTGCCCGGAAAAGTAATCGGTGGAGATCACTTCAGCAACCGGGAAAAACAACTTCCGACCAACAAAAAGTATTTTGAAGCAGACGTCAATTACCACTGCGGAAACCGAAATGCAGACCGAATAGTTTTCACCAAAGAGGGTGAGGTCTATCTGAGCAGAAACCATTACAGAAGTTTTGAAAAACTGTGATAATGTAATTCTAAAATGGAACAATTTTATTAATGGGACAATGTAACAGTGAGGCCAATGGAACAATTTAACAATTTGGATCGTGGAACAATTTTAATAATGTAATAATATAGCAATGTTAATAATGTAATAATGTGAGTAGTGGAACAGTCTAACAATTTCAATAATGTAAAAATGTTGATAATGTAATAATGCGGAGAGTGGAACAATTATATTAAATTAAATAATATAGCAATTGAATGCCTGATTGATATAAATTACATGAACAGATAACTGATAAACTGCTACATTTGCACATTAATAAATAAAAAAACGATGAACACAGTATACATTGATTTTGCAGATCTTGGAGATTATGAAGATTTTTATGCACAGTTAAAAGATAAGGTACAGCTTCCTGAACATTTCGGAGATAATCTTGATGCGCTTTCAGATGTTATTTCAGGCGAAATAAAACTGCCTCTGCATTTAGAGTTTGTAAATATGAGCGTTGATCAGCTTGAAATCTTTGAAGACCTTTTAACTACACTGGAAGATGTCGAAGATGAAGTGGAAGATTTTTCTTTCGCCTACTATCTGGAGCAGTATGATGATGAAGAAGAGGAAACTGAAGAGCAGTAAAATACGTTTTGAAAAGATATAATTCTGATGAAATTATATATTTCAGATTTTATCTTGAATCACTCCTTTCAATTCAGTTATAAAAAAACAAACCCCGCAAGATATTTTTGCGGGGCTTTTAATGATATAAAAAATCATATTTATCTTCCTAACACTTCAGTCAGAGGCTGACCAACGTTTCCGCTTGGATTTTCAATTCTTAAAAACTGAGCAATGGTGGGTGCAATATCGGTCATAAAATGTTGTGCATTACTTTCCCCGTGTGGAACTTTCCAGCCCATAAAAAGTAAAGGAATATGAGCGTCATAAGAATTCCAGACACTGTGGGTTGTCCCTTTTTTAGCATAATTCGGAAGCATCCCGTCATGTGATACGATCTGTATATCTCCACTTCGCTGCCAGTTGTATCCATTGATGACTCTGGTTTTTATAGGTTCAGGAATCGCGGAGCTTCCTACCTCTTTTAAATCAACTGCATACAAAACGCGTGGATCTTTATTCAGATTCTCAATGATGCTTTTTTTAATAGCAGTTTCGTCCAGCTTTTTCTCCTGAATCAATTGATGGTTAAGATAAATCTGGTAATTGTCAATTCCTAAAATCAGTTTGCTTGATGCATATTTTGTTTCCAGTTCAGCACCAAGATTTTTTTCCATTCCATCATCAAAAAATCCGGTCATCATTTTATTCTCTTTCATATATCCTTCAGCGTGGGCGCCTCCGTGATCAGCAGAAAGAAAAACCAGATAATTTCCATCACCTACTTTTTTATCCAGTATTTTGAAAAAATTTGCCAGCTCAATATCCAACCTCAGATACGTATCTTCAACTTCGATAGCATTGGGTCCATAGGCATGTCCTACATAATCTGTAGATGCTACATTGATGGCAAGAAAATCCGTAACCTGATCCTGTCCTAGCTGATATCCGTCAATAGCTGCTTCGGCAAATTTTAAAGTATAGGAATTTCCGAAAGGAGTAGTTCTGAGAACTCCTTTATTGACAGCATAATCGGCCGCCAGGTTGCTGTAAGGGAAAGTCGGACTTTTAGCAGTACCCAAAGGTTTTTCCCATGGGACGTCGTCTCTGGTACTTTCTGTATACTGATTAATCGGTAACAAAGTATTCCATCCGTTGGCAACAAGTTTCTCAGCGTATTTCTGCTCATTAAACTGATTCACCCAACCCGGAAGACTTTGCATATAATACGTACTGGTTACAAAATTTCCTGTATTTTCATCAAACCAGAAGGCTCCTGTAGGATTATGACCTGCAGGCAGAATGGATGCTCTGTCTTTAAGGGAAACACCCACTACTTTTGACTGAAAATTGCTCGCTATTCTTAACTGATCCGTGATCGTGGTACTCCATAGATTTTTTGGAGAGTGCCCTCCTACTTTATCGTTGGTTCCCACTCCTTTTACTTCTGAATCTGCTGTGCAGTAAACGTTTTTCCCGGTTGCTTTGTCAGTCCAGTCATTTCCCGCAATACCATGAATGGAAGGAACAGAACCTGTATAAATTGTAGTGTGCCCAATCGCAGTAACCGTAGGAACATAAGGTATCATTACATTGTTAAAGGAGAAACCTTTGCTAAGCATTCGCCTAAATCCATCATCACCATACTTTTCATAAAAACGGTAAAGATAATCCCACCTCATCTGATCGATTACTAAACCTACCACCAATTTTGGTCTTTCTAACTGTGTTTTTTTATTTTTCTGAGCATGGACAGTCATTAAAGAGACAAAAGTGACTGCAGCGATCGTAATTTTCCTTAGCATTGAATAACTTTTTTGTGTCCACAAATTTACAGGTTTTGAAAGTTTCGGCGTGTGAAATTTTAATTAATTATTTAGACCGTAGTCTTATTTCATGTAAACTGATCGTAAATTTTATAAGTAACAAATACAGCAATATTGAAATTAAAAGCTAATCGCTTGCACAATTTTCGTTTCGTTTACGTGGAAGGTGAGAGAAAATCTATTTGAAATGGATCGTCATCATTTAACATAATTTTAATCTCCATTTGTTATTTTTAGCATTAATTTTGATGCCAGAGAAAAGCATAACTACACCTCTCACGCTATTAAATATGAAGAAAATCCTTTTAAGTAGTGCTTTAGCAGCACTTACACTATGGTCATGCAGTAAGAAGGAGCAATCTGACATATCTCTGCAGGTTTCAGATACTGTTTCCAAAACCGGACAAAATTCAGAAGAAGTAATTTCAGATACAGGTTACAACATCACTAAAATTCCCATCACTGATAAATTTAACGGAACTTTCCCCTATTTTAAACTTCCTGAAGGATATACTTATACAGATCCAAGTTCCTATCACGGTGAGGGGCAAACCAAGGATTTTGATAAAGAATATTTTTATGACCATGGAAGCTACACAGCAATGGAAGGAAAAACATATAAAGCTGAAATCAGAATTTCCGAAGAGAATAAAGATAAAAAATTCTCACCCCTTGAAATTCAGAGAAGTTTTGATGAACTGATCAAAAATGTTGGCGGGGTTAAAATCAATACAGGAGAACCATTGAGAGAGGGCGAAGAGGAGCGTCTTAAAAAAGAGGATCCCGAGGCTTATAATTTAGGATATATGCATTCCTGTAATAACTGGAAAAATGTCAATACCTACATTATCCGGACTGCTGAGAAAAACGTTTTTGTACAGCTTAATCTCGGAAAAGAACAGACTAGCATCACGATTTTAGAGTCTAAACCATTTGAAAATAAAATGTCTATCATGGAAGGAAAATCTGAATCAGACTCCATAAATTCAAAAAAGAAGTAACTTGATCAATAAGAAGTACTAAGCCTCTGCATATCATTGCAGAGGTTTTTCTATTTATTATCCATACAAAAATACAATAATGATCAGTAATCAAACGCCTGGCATAAATTGCCTTCGCCAAGTTATTAATGCTACTTTATTGCAATAATGAAAAATTATGTTAACTTTGGAAATTGATCCGAGAAAATTTAATCCGTTTCCCTGTGACTCAGATGAAGATTCCGAAACTGAAAATCTTATAATTATGAATGAAAATAAACCGTTTGATGCGATTATCATAGGCGGAAGCTATGCCGGACTTTCTGCCGCAATGTCTTTAGGAAGATCCCTGAGAAAGACACTGGTCATCGACTCAGGAAAACCCTGCAATATTCAGACACCCCATTCTCATAATTTTCTGACACAGGATGGAAGCCCGCCTGCTGAAATTTCAGCCATTGCTAAAAACCAAGTTGCAGAATATGACACTGTAGAATTTTATAACGGACAAGCGGTTTCAGCTCAGAAAACAGACTCCGGATTTGAAATTACGGCAGAAAATGGTCAGAAATTCAATTCCAGGAAACTGATCGTTGCTTCCGGAATTGTTGATGAAATTCCGGACATCACAGGCTTCAGAGAATCCTGGGGCATATCGCTGATCCACTGTCCTTACTGTCATGGCTATGAATACCGCCATAAAAAGACGGCTGTCATTGCCAATGGAGACAGAGCCGTTCACATTTCATCCCTTGTTAAAAATTTAACTGAAGACGTAACGATTCTGACCAGGGGAAAAGCAAATTTCGATGCAGAGCAGTTGGAAAAACTAGAAAACAATAAGATCGGGATCATTGAAACTGAGATCTCGGAATTAAAACATGAAAGTGGGTATGTCAAAAGCTTACTGTTTTCTGATGGTAAAGAGATCAGTTTCGAAGCAGTTTATGCAGCTCTGCCTTTTCATCAGCATTCTGATATCCCTAATGAATTAGGATGTGAATTTACAGAATCCGGTCACCTGAAAACAGATCAGTTCCAGAAAACCAATATTCCGGGACTTTTTGTCTGCGGCGACAGTGCTTCAATGATGCGATCGGTTTCAAATGCCGTAATGACAGGAAATGTAGCCGGAGTCATGGTCAATATGGAATTGGTGACCGACTGTTTTTAGAATCACAGGCATTCAGGAGTCAACACTAAATTTTAACTGAATTTTAAAAAATTCAGATAGTTCCGGAATTAAAATACTTATCTTTAAGTACAATATTCAAAATCATAATGAATAAAGATCTCTGGAAAAAAATCGAACAGTTTGACTTTGATCATCCTCCCAGTGAATATGATTTTACACTCAGGCTGGCCTGCGAAAATTACTGGACTCAAAATTTCACGAGGCAGGCAATTTTAGAATATAAAAAATTCATGTACCTGGCTGCAGTTTCAGATATCATGGTGTCCCCATCGGAAACTGTTGACAGGGTCTGGCATCAGCACCTTACTTTTACAAAATCCTATCATGAACTGTGCAGGATCTTAAGGAAACAGATTCAGCATATTCCTTCTACCCATGATAAAAAGGATTTTACAAAATTTAAACTCGCCAAGACCCATACGGCAGAATTGTATGAACTTCATTTTGGAAAACAGCCGGTAAGCATCTGGAAATATGCCGGACCGTTTGAAAGTCTTCATCTCAGAAAGTCAAAATTTAAACTTCTGACTGCTGTAATGATCGGAATATCAGCTTTCATGATTCTTTCCGTCCCACTCTACTTTTTAATGAAACCATTGTATCTCAGCATCAAAAATCCTGATTTTATTATTATATATTTCGTGGTCATTATACTTACTCTGTGTGGACTGGAATGGTACAACCGACGAAAAGCCAGCACCACTTTGCATCTGTTTGATCAGGATTCTTTTATTTTCGACCTTCAGCCTTATGAACTGATCCATCTGAAAAGCAGCAATATTTCAACAGTGATCATGGGAACGGTCAATGAACTGATTGATAATTATTCTATAAGAATCAATAAAGATCAGACTTTCAGTTCCAATAATCCTGCTTCTGTCCAGTCAAGGGAACACAGACAGGTCATTGATCTTTTACATGACCTGGGAAAAACTTCCTATCCCAATTTTCTTTCTCAGCTTATCACAAAACCTGTATTTTCAAATACTGTCAGATCAATGGATGCTCTTAAAAAGTACATTAACCGATCGAGGGTTTTCGGGAATTTATTTATCTTCAATTACATTTTTCTTTTATCTGTCATCATGTTTGGATTTCTGCGGATCATCACCGGAGTTTTGCGGGACAAACCTGTTATACAGATTAGTTTTGTGGTGATCATTCTCCTTTTTTTTATGATCGGTTATTTATTCCGTATTACCAACCTGTTCAGTTCGAAAATTCTGCCTGATGTTTATCGAAAAGTCATTCTACCACAAAGAAATACAGACAGCAATTGGCAGTGGAGTTATTTTCTGCTGGGAACTGCAGTTTTGACAACTTCATTTGCTCCTCTCACCAGCCGGTCAGGCCCTGCATCTGACAGTCCAGGCGGAGACTGCAGCACTTCGTCTTCCTCAGATTCATCCTGTGGCGGAAGTTCATGCGGAGGGTGCGGTGGAGATTAACTAAATTTAAAAATATATGAAAAAGATAATTCCTCTCTATCTGAGTCTTCTGCTATCAGTGACTTTCTGCAAGGATGAAAATAAAAAAAGCGAAGAAAAAATCAAGAATTCTCAAGAGATTTCTCAATCTGAGAATACAGCGGGAACAACTTCAAAAGAAATTCACGATATTGATCTGTCAGAATACAGCAGGCTCGTACCCATAGAACTGAAAGACTCTAAAAATAAAGATGTCTTTAAAAAATACGGAATAGAATTCAATGGAAACTGTTACGCATGCGATCTTGCTGTTCTCAAAATCAGCACAAAGAATTTTGACCTTGTGAATATTTGTGATAAAAATGATTTTGAACGTTTCAAAGATTTTAAGTATCAGAAAACGGGAAACATTTTGAAAATAGAGACTTCTGAAACTGTTTTTATCCTGACAAAAGTTGAAAACGAACCTATGTATCAACTTTCAACAGAAGGCAGAGAGCCAGAAGTTCAGAATAAAAGAATTTCAGAATTCTATACTACAGAGAAACTGATTAACAGATTTGAAGAGCATGACTGCGGAGATTTTAAAGGATGAAAATATGAATCATATTCTTAAAACGCATATTCAGAAAACTGTAGCCCTTTCCGATGATGAGGTTAAAAAAACATGTTCTTTTTTTGAAGAAGAACATTTTAAAAAAAGAGAGATAATCATCCATGAAAACGATCAGGTAGAATATGTTTATTTTATCGTTTCAGGTCTTTTAAAATTATTTTACAGTGACAGGGAGGCAAAAGAACATATTATTTCTTTTTCTATGGAAGACTGGTGGGAAACAGATTATATGGCATTTTATTCACAGACCAAAGCGACTCAGTCCCTGCAATGTCTGGAAGATACTGTAGTTCTAAAGCTCTCATTTGAGAACTACCGGACACTTCTTACCGAAGTTCCTCTCATGACCGGTTTCTTTCTTAAAAAATCAATCGGCGGACATATCACCAGTCAAAGAAGGATTCTCTCATTGATGACCATGAACGCCAGAGAGCGCTATGAGCAGTTTCTGAAATACTACCCAACTCTTGTCATGCGAATTCCTAAAACTGTTCTGGCTGCCTATTTAGGACTCTCCAGGGAGACATTAAGCAGGCTGTATGTAGAATCCGGTCTGAAGAAATGATAAATAGTGATACAGGTCACCCTATTAATTTTTCTGCTCTGCCGAACTTTGTTCCCTTGTTTAATTTAAAAATATATTCAGACATGGAAAAAAGAATCATCAATCCCTGGACCTGGCAGGACGATAGAAATTATGCACAGGCTGTAGAAGTAAAAAATGTTCAGAGTACCCTGTATGTTTCCGGACAGACAGCAATAGACGATAACGGAATCACCAGCAATTTTGATATGAGGACGCAAATCATTAAAACCCTGGAAAATCTTGAAAAAGTTATTGTAAAAGCAGATTTTGAACTTAAAAATATTGTCCGCCTCAATGTCTATACCACAGACCATCCTGCATTTTTCGAAAATTTTGACCTGTGGCAAAGCTGGATAACGCAACACGGTATTCAGCAGGCAAGCACCGTGATCGAAGTTAAAACATTATTTGAAACGCTGAAGGTGGAGATGGAAGCTACTGTTGTGAAATAATTCTGTTTAAAAACGGCATTATTCTGATCTTTTACCTGTTGTCAGTCTACAACCGGACTCTGTTCAAATTTAAATAACGCATTTCTTTTTATTGCATTTTTTTAAAGAATAAGATAGTTAGAGGAATACTCTATCAGGGAATTAAACTGAAAAAACCGCGCGCCCAAAGGGCGCGCGGTTCATTTATGCGGAATGTTTAAAATTAAAATTTCAAATCACCGTTTACTTCTCTTACTGCTTTTGCAGCTTCAGCAAATTTAGCTTTTTCCTCTTCTGTTAAAGAAATCGTTACAATGCTTTCAACTCCATTTTTACCGATGATTGCAGGAACACCTAAGCAGATATCGCTTTCACCGTATTCTCCGTCAAGCATTAATGAACAAGGGATCATTTTCTTCTGATCGCAAGCAATAGCCTGAACCATTACAGAAACTGCAGCACCCGGTGCATACCATGCTGAAGTACCTAACAGTTTAGTTAATGTAGCTCCACCAACTTTTGTTTCTTCAATGACATATTTCTGTTTTTCGTCATCAAGAAATTCAGTTACAGGAACTCCGTTTCTTGTCGCTTTGCTTAATAAAGGAAGCATTCCCGTATCACTGTGTGCAGCGATAACCATACCGTCCACATCAGAGATTGGAGCTTCTAAAGCCTCAGCCAGTCTGTATTTGAATCTTGCAGAATCCAAAGCACCTCCCATACCGATGATTTTGTGCTTAGGAAGACCTGAAGTTTTGTGTACCAGGTAAGCCATCGTATCCATTGGGTTAGAAACCACGATGATGATTACTTCAGGAGAGTTTTTCACTAAGTTTTCAGTAACTTCTTTTACGATCCCTGCATTGATACCGATCAATTCTTCTCTGGTCATTCCCGGTTTTCTTGGGATTCCTGATGTGATCACTGCTACATGAGAACCTGCTGTTTTACTGTAATCTCCCGTTGTACCGGTAATTTTGGTATCAAATCCGTTCAGAGATGCAGTCTGCATCAAATCCATTGCTTTTCCTTCAGCAAAACCTTCTTTGATATCTACTAAAACCACTTCTGAACAGAAGTCTTTCATTGCGATGTATTCTGCACAACTTGCTCCTACAGCGCCTGCACCTACTACAGTTACTTTCATAATATATTGATTTATTGTTTTAAATGATATTATGAAACTTTACAGTTTCATAATGATACTTTTGATTATTATCTGTTAGTTTTAATTTTTGCTTCCCAAATGTACAAATTCCCGAAAAATTGGGCAATCTTTCGGGAATTTTAATTATTATTTGAGTATATTAATTAACGTTGAGTAAAAACGTATATAGTTTCTTAGCACCTGTCAATACTTCATTGTAGTTATCTTCAGTAACTTCGGTGTCCAAAACCTCTTTAAAGTTTTTCCACATCGGTCCTGTATTTTCCTGATAACATCCGAAGAAGTTGAACGTCACTTTTTCAAAACCCTGAGTTCTGGAAAGCTGCTTCGCAATTACATTTCCGCCTAAAGTAGACCCTTCGATCACATACATGGCTCCCAATGCTTCATGTTCATTGGCAAATTCCAGATTGTGGCTTGGCGCCTGGTTCTCTAAAGAAAGGCTTGACAAATCCTTTTCAATCAATGGAAGTTTTACTCTCTGATCCAGTTTAAGCTTTTCAGAAAAGTTTTCAGAGAGACTGCTGAATATTTTATCTTCACTGTGAAGAAGCATCAGATAATTGGTGCTGATGATTTTTTTATAATCATCAAGAGTAAACGTTTTACTGAAAATTTTATCAGAACTAAATAGTTTTTCGGCTGCATCATGAAATTCAGCAGTGTTTTGTTTAAGATATTCAGATACCATTGTTGTTTTACATTTAAAGTTTCACAAATTTAGGGTTTTGAAACGTTAGAATAAAACAAGTTCCGTTATTATTACTCTCATAGTCGACATTTCCTCCAATCCTGCTCATAATTCTGTGAACTATGGAAAGACCGATTCCATTCCCTTTGAATTTTCTGGCATTGTCCATCCTGTTAAAAATCTTAAACATTCTGTGCTTTTCAGATTCAGGAATTCCGATCCCGTTATCTGTTATTCTGTAGATCACCTGCTCACCTGCTTCCATTCCTTCAATCACTACTTCAGGATGTTCCTGTTTTGAGGAATATTTAATGGCATTGTTGATAATATTAAGAAATATCTGATGCAGAAGGGTTTTATCTGCTAAAACATTTGGACATTCTTTAATCACTACGATACTCTCCGGGCTGTCAAAAGTCAGCTTGGCATTTTCGGTAATCTTTTCTATAACTTGCTGAGTTTCGATATTATCAAGCTCAATTTCGCTGTGCTTGGCTCTGCTTAACTGCAGTACATCATTCATCATCTCAGCCATGCTGTCGATTTCATCAATGATCGACGTGATCTTGTGTTTGTTTTTATCTGAAGTATCTGAAAGGCTTTTCAGCAACATTTGTGCATTCAGTTTCATGACTGTTAAAGGAGTTCCAAGGTCATGCGAAATCGTGTAAGAAAAGCTGTCGAGTTCTTCATTCACTTTTTTAAGCTGTTCATTCAGCCTTTTAATGGTGATATACTGTTTATGTGAAGTTTCTAAAATGACATCCCTTACTGACTGTACAGCAATTTCGTTCCGGCTGTTCCATCTTTTAGAGCATCCCTTGATATCTTCTATGAAAGTTTCAAAAGAAGTTCTCGGCGATACGATATTTCTTTCTTCTCCATTTTGGGAAAAAACACCTATTTTCTTTTCCGGATTTCCTGCCCAGTTGATATGATCATCAAATTCTTTTCTGAACCAGATCAGCAGCTCTTTTTTACTTCTTTCTACAAAATAAATTACAACTCCGCCGGCAGTCTCATCGAGACCAAGTGTATCTCCGAAATCTCTTAGAAAACTGCGGCTGATAAATACCGTTTCTTCCGTATTCTGATATGCCCAGTCTACAATTTTCTGTACCGTATCACGTTGCGGTGTTATCCCGTCGGTAACAACGAAATTTTCTGAAATTACTGCGAGACCATCGGCTTCCGGAAGGTTTCTTATCTCTGACTTATTTTCAACCAGCGATTCAAATAAGGTATTGTATTTTAGAAATTCAGCTTTGAGATGCGAAGCTTTTAAACTCAAATCCAAACGGTAATCTAATTCTTTTTTTGATCTGAACGATGAATAGGCATTTGATGCTAAAACTGTGAAAATCCCTGCCTGAACACGATCTTCCAGATCAATATGCTTAGGCTCAGAATTCTGACAGGTTACCAGTCCCCAAAGCTTGTCTTCAATAATAATCGATATACTGAAACTTGAGGAAGCACCGGAATTTTTAATATACTGTCCATGAATGGGAGACATTGCGCGGGATCCTGAAAATGTAAGATCAATGCTCTCAAGCGTTTTACTGATCACCTTTACAGGCTCTGAATAGACATTGCTGAAGATTCTTTTTCTTTTCTTTTTATAAAGTTCGCGTGCCTGTCTGGGGATATCCGATTCAGGATAATGCAAGCCGAGATAACTTTCTAAATTATCATTGGTTTTTTCTGCAATCACCTTTCCTGAACCGTCCTCCATGAATTTATAAACCATGATACGGTCATAGTTGATAATATTAAAGAGTGTGCTTAGAAGCTGATCCCAGATTTCCTGATCATTGTCTATAATGTAAAAATTATCATATTTATTGGTAATCCTTTTCCCTGGGTTTTTTAACTGAGCTTCGAACTCCAGAAAAATCTGGTTCTGACTTCTAAAAACGGAAAAGTGAAATTCTTTTTCTCCAATAAAAATTTTATCGAAATAAGTTTCATTCTCTCTTTTGGTAAGGTTCTCCAGAGACTGGAAAACATCGGAAGTCAAAATTGCATGGAATAAATCCGGAAAATCTGTAACTTTCTTCCCGAAAAATTCTTCAGAATTTTCAAAAGCGAAAATATCTGTAATATTTTCACTGAAAAAAGTAATGGTATGGGATATTGCATCGATGCCAATCAGATACCCAAAACTTTGTATGTAGCCCGGAATGTGGATGGGCTCTTCATGACATTCAACAAAATTCATAAATAACACTTAAAGATATCAAAGTTAACTATTTTTTATAATTGAAAATAACTTTGTGGTATATGACATAATATTTATAATAATAATTAATAAAGATTATAATTTATTAATTATATTTTAACGCATTGAAACATGCTTTTTCAATATGAAATATTAAATTTACAACAAAATATTTTGATTTCAAAACTGTGTAAATCGGTTTGTTCCCGCATAACATGCCTAAACTTCTTTGTCAAAATACAGCATATAAAATTTACCTTTTTCATCCTGACCCTGTTCCAGCATTTTCCGGTCTCCGTGAATGTAAATATGGAAGTTTTTATCCAGTTTAATGATACTTTTAAAATGTCTCTGCGTTTTTTTCACTGCCGCTTCGCTGATAGGAAATTCTTCTGCAATATTGATCTGCATTTCCTGTTCATAATCTGTTTTATAATTATTGAAACTCTCAATTACATGCTCATCTTTTAAAACTTCAGCTGCAAAATCATCGAGTTTAAATTCTTCTTTTTCTTTGAAAAAATTGATGGACTGATTCAGAAAATCTGCCTGATCTGCCTTTGATACCTCAAATTCCTGAGGAAGTTGCTTGGTGATATAATCTTTGTAAACCATCAATGCTTCCTGGGTATGAAAATATTCATCATCACGCTGTTTTACTTTCAGGAAATCTTCAAACCAGTAATACATATCACCGTTTTTATTGTTATCAACGACAGAAAGTACGTAACCGCTCTCTTTACTGCTATTGTAAATCAATGCAGCTTTATCAATTTTAGAAAGGCTGATGCCCTGATCTTTGTCAATTTCAAATGACTCGTTCTGAGGGAAAATTTTAAGAAATGATTCTCTTTTTTCAGTTTTAAAAATTCCTATTTTATCCACCTTCTCATCACCTTCCCGATCATCTTCAAAGTAAACTACAAATAATTCCCCACCCTGAACTCTTGGATTTTCAGCGACTTCGAAAAGATGTTTTGCAAGATTTTCAGATTCCCAGAGGAACTTGCTTTTATCTTCAAAAATTTCAGATACCGAACTGAATACCGGATTATTGACCAGATAAGAATCACTGTAGAACTGATAAGTCTCTTCTGTTTTGAATGAACCCAAAAAATAATTTTCCAACAGTTCAACAGTCCCCTCATCAAGCTGAAGCTCTTCCTGAGACAGAATCAGGGATTCTCCGTTAATTTTATTTCCTACTCTGTGTACTGCAATTTTTGTAAACATCTCTGATTTTTTGTGGACTGCAAAGATATTCAATCTGAGGATTAAAATGACAAAAAATATCCTGATAAATTTCGCTTCAATTAGTGACAATATTACGGGATAAATTATTACTAAAACTCATATGCATGTCTCTAATGAAATTATCAACATGTTCATTACATATTTTGACGGTTTTGTTACATAATTACGAAATCTGTCCCAAAAAATCAGCTTTAATAATCAGGCAGTTACCTCAAAGATCAGATTCATAAGGCCACTTAAAATACTCAAAATCAAGCATTTTAAAAAAATACAACCCTCTATTATTCCGGATTTAAAAAGAATTGATCATTATTAAATCTGATGACAATTTGGTACACTTTTAGATACTATTCAAATGTTTAAAAATATTTTAACAATGAAGAATTTTGAAGCGGATACGATCAATGAAACTCAGGCAATTGAGCATTTAAAAATATTTTATCCATCCATTCAGAACGAGATAGCCCAGCTCTCTGCACAGAATAATTTTCCGGCTATCATACAGTCTACTGTTGATTATTTAAAAGTCCTTCTACAGGAATCAAAGATCAATATTGTAAACAGAAACATCAGAATGATGGAATGGCTTTACAAAAACGGGACATTCAATGTAAAACATATCATTGAAAATCTATTTATCCGATCATTCGGAAGTCTGAAAAAACATACAGACATCCATCAATGGAATATTCTCTATGAGTATATGCCGATTGAGTTTCAGCAAATCTATCATAACCAGACCCGACTGGACGAAATCATGTTTAAGAAAAGTTAAATTCTATATAGACCGCGCTCAGGCTTTCAGCCTGAGCGCGGTCTTTTAAAAGATATCACTATCAATTTCCAAAATCAAATACACTGCTTTATCCGTATAAAATCATTACTTTGAAGATCCACAGTATTAAACGATTCTTACAACATCGCTGTTATTTTTCTCGTTGTAGTTACATAAAATTCATTTCTGTAAACAATTCACCTTTAGCAATTTAATTAATTTTAACAATAATTTATTATTTTTATTATATAATTAATAATAAATAACATGTTTTCGGAATAGTTATTGAATACCTGTTTAAACCATTAAAAAATAATATTATGAAAAAGTTAGTTTTGTTAACCTTAGGAATAGGATTCATGGCAGCAAGCTGTGGAACAAAAGAAAAACAGATGTCTGCAACTGACACAGATTCAACGGCAATGGACGTAGCACCGGCTGCATCAACCAATATGGCTGATACAACAGCTACAGCTACGGTTCCAATGGACTCAGCAAGAGTAGATTCAGTATCAACTCCGGCTACAAGATAAATGTCTATTGAAAGAATGAAAATCCACAGAAGTTTCTGTGGATTTTTTTATATTTGATTATCAAAACATTAAAAGAAATACTATGAAAAAATTATGGATAGCAGCTGTTGCAGGCTTACTGTTTTTAGGAAGCTGTGCTCAGAAAAAAGAAAACCGTGAAGAGTTTAAAGCAGAGCATGATAAAGACGCAATGAGAAATGACATGGGAGATTCTGCAGTAGCAAATTCAGAACAGAATCCTGGAACCGGAAGTGAGGCCAATATCCCAAAAGATTCTACAGAGACCCCTACAAACTATCAAAAAAAACCACCCAATAAAACCGGCGGGGGATCAAGATAATTCATCATCCACAGAAATTTCTGTGGATTTTTTCTTTAATAAATCCATTTTTCTTAAAATTTTCGACACTTTCATTCAATTACCTTTCAGAATTTCAATTTTTAATAATTTTAAGCACTCGCATTGACTTAATTATTACATTTGTATTCAAAAAAAAAATTCATGAAAAAAACAGCAATACTATCATTTATATTCTTAGCCGTAACTGTATTCGGACAAGGTATTAAATTTGAAGAAGGCAACTTTAAAAGCCTTTTAGCTAAAGCAAAAAAAGAAAACAAATTGATTTTCGTTGACGCTTACGCAGTCTGGTGCGGACCTTGCAAACTGATGGTGAAAAACATCTTTCCCCTGAAGAATGTCGGTGATCATTATAATGCACATTTCATCAATGCTAAAATTGACATGGAAAAAGGCGAAGGAATCGACCTGGCGAAAAAATACAATGTCAAAGCCTTTCCCACTTATTTATTTATCAACGGGGACGGGGAAGAAGTTCACAGAACTTTAGGATATGTTGAAGAGAAGGATTTCATTCAGTTTGCAAAAGATGCTGAAGATCCTAATAAAAGACTGACCGCCCTGAAACAGAAATTTGAAAAAGGGGAAAAAGATCCTGAGTTTTTAAAAAACCTTGCAGGACTTACCATCTATAACGATGCAGATTTTGCAGGAAGAGTTCTGGACCGTTACCTTAGCGCAAAAACTTCTTTGGACCAGGATGATGTTCAGATGATTCTTGCGGGAACTCAGAGTACAGAAAGTCCTTTATATAAGATTTTCCAAAATAAGAAAGAAGAAATCATCAAAGTTATGCCGGCTGAACGCTATGAAATGGTAGATAAGAATATTAAGCTGAATACCATCATGAAAAAAACCTACAGTGCCGACACAAAAAAATGGAACGATGCTTATTTTCTAACTGAAACTCAAAAATTCCTGTCTAAAGAAGAATCTGAGAAACTTTTGAAAAGAGCAAAATCAAGCAGAGCTTTAAAGGACAAGGATTTTGCTACTTACGAGAAAATGACCCTGGAGGTTTATAAAGATTATTCTGCAGCAAGTTCAGAAGAATTAAATTCGGTTGCCTGGAACTTCTTCGAGAACGTCAATACAAAATCTTCTTTGGAAACTGCTGTAAAATGGGCTCAGGAATCTGTAAAGAAAAATGAAAATTATGCCAACACAGATACATTGGCTAATCTTTACAACAAAGTTGGTGATAAGAAAAATGCGAAACTATGGGCTGAAAAATCTATTGCATTAGGAAAAGCGGCAGGTGAAGATACTGCAGACACAGAAAAGATACTGAAGAGTTTATAAACTGCTTTCATCTTAAATATAAAAATTCCGCTGAAATATATTTCAGCGGAATTTTTATTTATTGATCTAGGAAGAAAAGACCTAAAAAAATTTAATACTCAAACAAAATACTTCCCCAGGTAAATCCACTTCCAAATGCAGACAGAAGAACCAAATCTCCCCGCTTCACTTTTCCAAGTTCGATCGCTTCACTCAATGCAATTGGAATAGAGGCTGCCGTTGTATTTCCGTATTTCTGGATGTTATTATGAATTTTTTCGTCCGGCAGTCCGAATTTCTGCTGCACATACTGCGCAATGCGGAGGTTGGCCTGATGAGGAATAAACATATCGAGGTCATCAACTGTTTTTCCTGCTTTGTCTAAAGCTTCCATCATCGTTTCAGGAAATCTTGTAACGGCATGTTTAAACACGAAATTTCCGTTCATAATAGGATATACTTCCCTGTCGGTCACATTTTCAGGTTCTTTTCTCATCCTGTCGCTCCAGCCGTATTTTGAGCCGGGAAACTGCGTACACAGTTCATCAGCATATTTCCCTTCTGAATGCATGTTCATCGCTAAAATATCTCCTGCCTTTTCATCTTCTGATGCACACAGTACGATGGCACCGGCACCATCTCCGAAAATGACGGAGACTCCCCTTCCTTCATCTGAAAAATCAAGCCCGAAAGAATGAACCTCAGCACCTACTACCAAAATATTTTTATAAGTTCCTGATTTAATAAATGCATTGGCAACACTCATTGCGTAAACAAAACCTGAACACTGATTTCTTACATCCAAAGCACCAATCGTATCACAACCCAGCATATCCTGAAGCAACACTCCACAACCTGGAAAATAATAATCCGGTGAAAGGGTTGCGAAGACAATATAATCAATATCCTTTGCAGTTAATCCTGCCTGCTGAATCGCTTTTTCAGAAGCTTTAAAGCCTAAATATGCTGTCGTTTCCTGAGCATCATTCCTGTTGATCCTGTGTCTTCGCTCTTTGATGCCCGTCCGCTCTGTAATCCATTCGTCATTGGTGGTCATTAATTTCGCTAAATCATCATTGGTGACAACATGATCCGGAACATGAAATCCGATCCCTTTTATTGTACTTTTAATCATATAGTCTGTTTAATTTTGGTAAAGATAAAACTTTATTCTACACATCGTTTTTTTTAAAATTAATAGTATTTTTACTGAATGCCTATCAATACAATTTACAGAGATCCGGGATGCGAATGGATAGACGTAGAAGCACCTACGGATGAAGATATGAAGTATCTGCACGAAAGATATGAGATCAACAACCTTCTTCTGGAAGATACCTTAGATCCCAATCACTTGCCGAAATATGAAGAGGATGGAAATATAAAATTTTTCCTTCTGCGTGAAAGTACTGAACTTGAACGTAAAAACCTCAACACCATCAGCGACATCAGCACCAAAATCGGGATCTTTCTTTTAGATAATACTATCATCACCGTGCATCGGATGAAGGCAAAAAGTATTGCGGAAACCAAAAAAGAACTAACTGCGAGCTCAAAAGATACCCATCCACATAAAATAGCACTCATGATTTCCCTGGTCATTATGAAAAGTTTTGATGACGAGGCCATCAGCCTGTTTGAAACAATGGACAATATTGAAAACGAAATTTTCCTGAAGAATACCAATCACACCAACCAGATCAGGAGACTCTATAAACTGAAAAGAAAATCCGGGCTCAACTCACGGGTTTTAACCATTTCCAACGATGCAGTCGATAAATTTAAGCTGTTAAATCTGGAAGATTCTGAAATAGTCGATTTAAAAGACAAACAAAAGGATGTGGTTGCCGATTTTGATCATTTAAATGTACAGCTGACCAACTTAATTTCCATGTTTCTGGCATTGTCCGACCAAAAAGCAAACCAGGTCATGAAAGTTCTAGCCATCTATTCGGTCTATTTTTTACCCATCACATTTATCGCCGGGCTCTATGGAATGAACTTCGATAATATGCCTGAGCTGCATACAAAACATGGTTATTTTTACACCTTGGGACTTATGGCTGTGATTGTGATCTGTACTTTCATCTATGCGAGAAGAAAACAGTGGTAGTTCATTTGCGAGGGAAAAAATAGAAATTACTTTGTTAAACGTAAAGACGCTATGAGAATTTTATATTTAAAATGATAAGGCACAAGAATTTTAAAGATATAAATTGTTTGAAAACATTTTTGAAATTTAATAGATTATTAAGATTCATCAAAATTAATTTCCCAACCCTAAAGGGTGTAATTTTGATGAATTTAAGAAATCGCCCTCCTTTTAGGGTCGGGGAAAAGAAAATTTCTTTTTAAAGGCTTTAGCACCATCAACAAAACACAAATAAAAAATAATGAAACCCGAAATCCTTCAAAAAATTCTTGATGAAGTTATACTTTCAGAAGAATCCAGAGAAAAGCTTACTGCTTTACATGAAAACATTTCAACCAAAGAATTTTCCGACCTTCTTGATGCTGAAGGCAATCAGTATATTGAATTTGTACAGGAAGGCGGCGGTGTCTGGGGAAGCGCGCTGGTGGGTTACCTCTATGCACTGGAAATCTTCGGCATCCGTTTTCTTAAAGTAGCAGGAACAAGCGCAGGAGCAATTAACACGATGCTCATTGCTGCCTGCAAAACGAAAGAAGAAGCCAAGGGAGATGTCATTAAAGAGATTCTCTTTAATTGGGACTTTTCTGATTTTATAGATGGCAAAAATTATGTCAGAACCACAATTCATGCGTTGCTGAGTAATAAAAATTTCATTAAAATCAATGGGATCATCATTGCGGTCATCATGGTGATTCTCATTGCACTGCCTCTCATCATTTCATCAGAAACCATTCTTAACGCAAAGCTTCTTTTTTTGATCCCCCTGATTCCTGTGATTATCGGATTGATAGGTTTCAAAAAATTCTATAACGATTTCAGGAAAAGCAACAGCGGACTGAATCCCGGAAATGTTTTCCTCAGCCAGATGACCGAAGTCATGAAGGGATTCGGTATTAAAACAGTGGCCGAACTCAATAAGAAATTTGTTCAGAAAGAATATAAAATGAATCTCAGTTACCGTTATGGTAATGGGATGGAATACTACACCAATGCCCTCAACGGAATTGAGGAGATCAAAATGAATCATCTTGAACATATCGATGAAACCCGCTACCGTATTTTTTTTGAAAGCACAGAGAACAACGATTATTATAAAAACAATCCTTTCTACGGACTGCAGACTGAATACATCGTGATTACAACGGATATCAATGCGAAGATAAAAGTCGAGCTGCCTACAATGGCCAATCTTTACTGGTCGGAAGAAGAACTGAAACACATAAGCCCTGCTGAATTTGTGCGTGCGTCGATGTCCGTCCCTTTCTTCTTTGAGCCCATGCAGAAACTGATCAACAAAGATGATGACTCGGTGAAGTATGCCTGGAAATTCTGGATGAACACCCAAAAAGAAGATATTTATCCTGTCGGAATTTTCATTGACGGCGGCACCCTGTCCAATTTTCCGATTGATCTTTTTCACATGAATGATATCTTTTATCCCAGACTTCCCTTATTTGGTGTACAGCTGACCAGCGATTCTGAAGTATCAGGGCAAAAAGGGAAAACCAGTCAGGAGATTCTGAAAACGCCATTCTCCTATGCCGGAAATATCATCGGAACATTAAAAGGTTTTAATGACAAAACCTTTCTGAACAAATACTCCTTCTACAATATTTACAGCATCAAAACCGTAAACTGCGGCACAAGCAGCTGGCTTAATTTCTTTATGAAAAAAGAGGAAAAAGAACAGCTTTTCAATGCAGGGTTTATGGCCGCCCTTGATTTTATGAATCAATTTGACTGGGCACAGTATAAATATGAAAGAATGATGGTCGCCATGAAAGAAAAAAAGATTCTGAAAGAGGAGGATACTCCGACAGTGGGATGATTTGGACCGTAAAATTCTATTTATGAATAGGTAGTATAACCTGTCTTTTTTGATTTTGATTTGTTTATTTTCATTATTTTTAAAACATGAAATATATCTGTGAATGCTGTGGAGAAGAAAAAGAAGACTGGCCCGCAATTGCCTATAACGCTCCTTCTCCGTATGAGAATCTTTCTGATGAAGAATTGAAAAATTCTGAGTTAACATCTGATTTATGTACGATCAGATATAGTGACGAGACGTGCTACTTTATCAGAGCTGTGCTTGTACAGAAAGTTAAAGAAAGCTGTCAGGATTTAGAGTATGGTGTTTGGGTATCATTGAGCGAAAAGAGCTTTAATGAATATGTTGAAAACTATCATAATCCGGATTTTGAAAATGTTTATTTTGGCTGGCTTTCAAACTATCTGCCTGATTACAATTTTGAAACGTCCATTCCGGCAAATGTTCAGGTTGACAATAAAACAGGAAGACCGATTATTTATCCACATGAAAGCCATAACCACCCTTTTATCGATGACTTTTATAACGGAATTTCACAGGATGAAGCGGAAAGAAGGATTGATTTTGTTTTAAACAGCTAATGTTATTATGACTTTTTCCGATAGCCCGGATTTGCAATTGTGCTTACCTCTTACAACAACAATATTGTATCTTCACGAAACAATAATTCAGTGATGGACTACAAATCCACAACATCATTTTTATCAAAATTAATTAACAGTTCATGACCACAAAAATAAACCTCAGAGAATCTCTAAACCTACCCAATTCAGAAACAACCACTCCTGCAGAAATATTTCAAAATCAAACCCTGCGACCCGTTTTAAAATTACAGAACGATCTTTACCTTTCCCTGTTTACAAACTATGCACTACGACAGAAAGCAGACTTCCCCACATTGTCATCATTTAAAAAGCAGACATTTATTGAACAGAGCCTGCAAAAAGATGCTGTGCTTAAAAACACTTTCATTGGAATGACCATCGGGATGTTTACTTTGGATGAATTGGAGATCTATCAATCAGACAGTAAAGTTTTCAATAAAAGAATGATCACAATGTTGATTGAGAGATTGAAAAGTCAGATATAAAAACTGATGAGTAATAACTATGAAAACAAAATTATTAAACAGGTATTCTTTCTTTGCAGGAGTGTCGTTGACCGTACTATCTGTTTTGATGTTTATTTTTTCAATAAGCATGTTTTCAGTAACAGGTAACTTCCCTCGTTTTTTGATCAAACTGAGTGAATTATGTTTTGTCCTTTGGTTTCCGTTCTTTATATCAGGAATTATTCTTTTTGTTGCAGGAATTATTTTTACCGTCCGTAAAGCTACTAAATAAACGAGTCCTGTTGATTACCTATGGCTTATGCATTAAACTTCAGCCTTGACAGATGGGGCTTTTCAAACTGTAACTTAGATTCCGAAACCTAAAATTCCGGTTACAAAACCAAACGATTCAGTTCTTAATAACAATTAATGTAAAGACTACTTATTTAACCTCAGTTCGGGATAAGGCTCTATAAAACGCAAGCTAAACAAAAATAGTAATTACGTGATTTTCTAAGATTTAGGATAGACAAAGGCGTGAAACTTATCAAGGTAATACAAAATTCTTGTATTGCTTTGATAAACGAAGTGGCATTGTTTAACTTAAAAGCGTTTCAAAAAGTAGAATTTCCTTGTTTTTCTTTGCGATAAAATAGCATTGTTTTGAAAATCAATTATTTAAAAAATCATTTATCCCGAACTCAGGTTATTTACTTACTGATCTCTCCTCCACATCGGATCACATTTTAAAATCTTTTCATTCACTGCACAACCTTCCGTATGGGCACCTTTCAGGAAACCGATGCTCATTAAAAACTCATTGACAATTTCTCCGCCTGTAAACTTGAATGTTTTTTTGAATATTTTCATCCATTCCTGTAAATTTTTAGGATGATGATGCTCCAGCCATTTTTCGAACGAACCGAATTCCTGCTGCAATTCGATGATCGCTTTAGCATTTTCTATCGCAGCATTGACTTTCAGTTTGTTCCTGATAATTCCGGGATCATTTAATAATCTTTCTCTGTCTTCTTCACTGTAGGTAGCTACTTTTTTAATATCAAAATTGTCGTATGCGTTTCTGAAGCCCTCTTCCTTTTTTAAAATCGTCTCCCAACTCAGACCTGCCTGATTAATCTCCATAACGAGTCTTCCAAACAATTCGTTGTCATCATGGATCGGGAAGCCGTAATGATTGTCGTGGTATTTTTTGTGCAGTTCTTTCCTGCTTTCGGGGTGCATTGTTTCAATGACTGAACAGTAACTCATTATAAAAGGTTTTTCAGTTCCGGTTAAAAATCTGTTTGAAGCTGACAGCAATTCCGAAGTTTATTCACTTCGCTTCTGCTGATTTTTTCGGTTTGTAATATTTTTTCTGATGGTTAAAAGACTCTGATCATCTTCCTGATCTTAACCTTCAGAATACAAAGATAAGATGAGTTGGTGACAAATGACTGTCAGTAGTCCATATTCTTTCAATCAAAATTTTCAGAAGTTTCCCATTAAAAATGATCCGTAAAATCAAGATACATCGAAACACTTTTCTCAACCCATTCCTGAGAAGTATCCTGTTCCAGTCCGTAGTAAATAAAAGGTTCGCTATAATCTGCCCTGATATATTCAAAGGTCAGTTCAAAAGGTCTCAACAATTCCTTCATTGTATACTTATATTTTCCTGAGGCACTTAAATCCTCATCATCTACTCCGGCAGAAATCGCTAAAGCAATCTTTTTTCCTCCGACTTTATAACCGCTTTTACTTCCGTAAGCCCATCCATACAAAAGTACTTCATCAAGCCATTTTTTCAGCAATGGTGGGCTGCTGAACCAGTAAAAAGGAAACTGAAAAATAATTTTATCATAAGACTCAATCAGTTTCTGTTCTTTTTCAACATCAAAATCTCCGTCAGGATAAGCTTTGTATAATTCATGAACGGTATATTTTTCAGGGAATTTTTTAAACTCTTCGATCCATCTTTTATTGATGACGGAAGTTTCCATTTTGGGATGAATAACGATGATTAATGTTTTCATATTTTCAAATTTCTTTTACAAAAATAATAGTTGTAACTTACATTTCAGATAGTAGCTACCCATTGTATGGTACTATAAAAAATGTACGTAATGACCCAAATAAAAAAAACATCCACCAATTTTGCCAACAAACAGGCATTGACGGAAGAATGCCCGGAACTTTATGCATCCAAAATGATTGGCGGCCAATGGTCACTGGCCATCTGCAGTTATCTGATTAACGGAAAAATGAGATTCGGACAGTTGAGGAAAAGTCTTGGAAATATTACAGAACGTATGCTGACCCTTCAATTGAGACGGCTGGAAGAAGATAAAATTGTAATAAGGACCGTTTATGCAGAAGTACCTCCGAGAGTGGAATACGAACTGACAGAGATCGGTTATCAACTGAAACCGGTGATCGCCGAACTGGATAAATGGGGCACGATGCATAAGTCAATTATTGAAAAGTCCTGAGTTCCAAAAACATAAAAAAGCCTCTGAAGCTATTCAGAGGCTTATAATTTAGTGCATTGCTTCACTCAGATCAATCTTTTCTTTGCTTTTCCGTTCTTTAATAAATAAGATAAACGGAATGCAGACTAAGAAAACAACTCCGAGATAAAGAAATACATCCATATAAGAAAGTACGGTTGCCTGCTTGGTGACTGTAAGATCCAAGACTTTATAGGCAGCATTCATTGCGGCATCAGGTGTCATCCCTTTGGCGATGAAACTGGCTTTTAAACCTGCTAAACGCTGTTGTACATCAAAGCTGTTGCTGTCGAGGTGGGATATTAAATTCACCCTGTATTTCTGGCTTGCATTGGCAATAAAAGTTGTGATTGCAGCAATTCCGAATGAACCGCCCAGCTGGCGCATCATTCCGGTAAAAGCAGCTCCCTGACCGATTTCCTGTCCTTTTAAAGTACTTAATGATAAAGATGTAATTGGGATAAACAGGAGTCCTAATCCCATTCCCCTTACAATAAGCATCCAGAAAAAAGCTTCTTTACTGGTATCCGGTGTCAGAATTTTATAACCCCAGAAACTGTAGATGAAGAAAATAAATAATCCCAGGGAAACAAGTATCTGCTGCTTTGCACCTTTTGAAAGTAATCTTCCGATAATCGGCATCATGAAAGCAGTGGTAAGTGCAGCGGGAATCATCAATGCACCTGACTGGAGTGCCGTCCATCCCAAAATACTCTGTGTATATAAAGGAACGATAAAAGTTGACCCATACAGACCGAATCCTAAAACAAATGACATCACGGTTCCGATTCTCAGGTTTCCGTTTTTCAACACCCGGAGTTCCACAATCGGATATTTGAAGGTCAGTTCACGCCAAAGGAAAAGAATAAATCCTAACACGGCTGTTGTCGTAAAAGTAACGATCATCCCGCTTTCAAACCAGTCTTCTTCGTGCCCTCTTTCCAGAATAAACTGTAAAGATCCAACAGTCAGTGCCAACAGCATAATTCCCAACCAGTCAACGTCCGAAGCTTTACGTTTTTCAGAAAATTTCGGACTCTTCACAAATTGCAGCGTCATCAATGTTGCTGCAATACCGATAGGAATATTGATATAGAAAATATACGGCCAGCTGAAATTATCAACAATATACCCTCCCAGCGGCGGACCTAAAGTAGGCCCGATAATTACTCCCAAACCGTAAATCGCCTGGGCCATACTTCTTTTCTCAACCGGATAAGATTCGGTAATAATTGTCTGTGAGGTTACCAGCAGTGCTCCGCCTCCAATTCCCTGACAAAGCCTGAAAAACACAAGTTCCCAGATATTATCGGCATTTCCGCACAGAAAAGAGAAAATGGTGAATATCACAATGGATGCAGCGAAATAGTTTCGCCGTCCAAACTGCTGGGAAAGCCAGCTGGTCATCGGCACTACGATTACGTTACCAATCGCATACGCTGTAATGACCCACCCCACTTCAGAAAGAGTAGCTCCAAGGTTTCCCTTCATCTCATTGAGGGCAACGTTCACAATCGTGGAATCCACAATTTCAAGCAAAGCACAAAGAATCGCTGTGATCGTGATGATCACTCTCCGTGCTCCATATTCTACTAATGAATCTTGCATTTGATATTTAATTTAAAGATTAAAAAATTAAAGGATTAAAAGATTACTGATCCGCATCATGATTATTTTAGCGGTTCTGTAATCTTTTAATGTCTGAATCTTTAATGATTTAATCTATTTTAAAGAAACCTCTGCTTTTACATTCATCCCTGTTCTCAGTCTTTTTGCAATATTGGGATTCAATTTTACAAAATCAATTTTGATCGGAAGTCTCTGCACTACTTTTACGAAGTTTCCACTTGCATTATCAGGAGGAAGGATAGAGAATGTAGAACCTGTCGCCGGAGAAAATGAACTTACCACCCCTTCAAAATCAGTATCAGGGAAAGCATCAATTTTAATATGAACTTTCTGACCTTCCACCATTTTAGCTACCTGGGTTTCCTTAAAGTTGGCAATCACCCATTTCTGGTCATTTTTAACAAGGCTGAACAGCTGAGAGCCTGCCTGTAGAAACTGTCCTGCCTGAATAGGGACTTTTCCTACAAAACCATCTTCCGGAGCAACAATTACCGTGTAAGAAAGATTTAATCTTGCACTTTCCACATCCACTTCTCTCTGTTTCGCCACTGAACCGGCAACTGAGATCTGTTGTGAACTGGCTTCTGTCTGTGATGATGCAATACCGGTCTGCTGTGCGATCTGATTTCTTGTATCTACCAAAACCTGTAATTGTTTGTCTGCAGACTGTTTTGCTGCCAAAGCCTGCTCATATTGCTGCTCTGTAATCGAATGGTCCTTCACAAGAATTGAATACCTCTTCAAATCCTGAGAAGTTTTCCATACGTTTACTTTTGCTGCTTCGATCTGAGCATTTGCTGTGGCAACAGCAGCCTGCGAACTGCTGATATTTTTTGAAGTTGCATTGGTTGAGGACTGAGCAGATGAAATATTGCTTTTTGCTGTTGATAAGGCAGCCTGAGCCTGTTCCAAAGCCATTTTCTGATCTTTGTTATCTAAAATAACCAAGGTGTCTCCTTTTTTTACAAACTGATTGTCTTTTACTTTTACTTCAGCTACATATCCTGATATTTTAGAAATTACAGGATTCATGTTTGAAGCAATCTGTGCATCGTCGGTTTCTTCGTGAACCTGACCATAGGAGTAGGTTCTGTAACCGTAAATTCCGCCTACGATAATGATTACTGCTAAAATGATTGGGAAAACCAAACTTTTTTTCTTTTTAGGTTCAGTTACCTGAGTATTGTTATTTTCCATTTTGGATCTCGTTCTGTTTTTATTTGATTGTTAAAGTTCCTGTTGTCTGTAATAGTTTTCTGTATGCTAATGCCGCATCTGCTTTAGCATTGATCACTCCGACGTTGGCTGCAATCTGTGCAGCATCAGCATCTAAAAGTTCTGTCATGGTTGCCAAGCCATTGTCATATTTATTTTTTGTGATTCTGTAGTTTTCGTTGGCCTGAACGGCTGCTTTTTCAAAAACGGCAATTCTTTTTTTAGAGTAATCGGAGTTCTGATACTCCCTGTTTATCTCTAATTTGATATTGTCATTCAATAATTCATTGGTGGCAGACAACTGCATTTCTCTGGCTTTTGACTGCTTGAGTGAAGAATTTTCTTTCCAGAGATTTGATAAATTATAAGAAACTCCTACCCCAACATTAACGGCATTGTAAATTGTTAAAAATTTCGGGATATCGGCCGCTACGTAACCACCGGTAAATGCAATAGAAGGAAGATTCTCTGCTTTTGCAGATTTCGTTCCCAATTCTGCAGCTTTTCTCTGTTGATCCAAAGCCTGCAGATCCTTACGGTTTTCTTTAGCTTCGTTCAGATAGAAAACGACAGGTTTTACATCATCAGATTCGTTAATGTAATTTTGATCTACTTCGATTTCTGTATTTTCATCCAGTCCGAGTAACAGATCCATATTGATATTGGCGATATTGTAGTTATTTTTTGCTTCCAGTAACTGCAATTCAATATTTGAAGTCTGAAGGTTTGCCTTTAAACGGTCGTTTCTTGCAATGACTCCGTTATTTTCAAGTTTAAGAAAAGTTTCATCTCTTTTTTGTGAAGCAGATAGGTTTTCTTCTAAAACTTTAATGGACTGATTGGCTTTGAATAAATTATTATATGCCTGGGCAACATTATAAGCGATACCCACCTTATCATTTTCACTGCTTAATTTTGATGCTTCCACCAAATATTTTGCAGACTGAATTCCATATTTTATTCTGCCGCCACTGTAAATAGGAACGGTCAGATTTGCTGATCCGTACGCTACCTGATGAACTTCAGGACCACCGGCACCTGAAACACCGGGAAGCCTGATATCAACATTGGGTTTCAGTGGCAGATAGAGATAACTTGCAGAAACTTTCAACTCGGGAAGCTGTCTGTTTTTTGCTTCCAGAAGATCCGCAGTTGCTTCTTCTATTTTGGCAGCATCTATCTTTAAACTTTTACTGTTCCGGATTCCCAACTGTACGGCTTCATCGAGGCTGAGCTGTTTTTTCTCCTGAGCTTGGGTGTACATGATTCCTGCGAAAAGGGACAGTACAATAACTGAGTTATTTATTCTCTTCATAACCTAAAAGGTCTTTTAAAATATGTTTTATATGTTGTGTAAGTTCATTGAAATATCTCTCTTCAAAAACTTTTTCGTCTTCATCATTCTTCAGAAAATCTTTATACATCTGTTTGGCATTAGAAGCATAAAATAACGTTCCGCTCACGGTAGAATGCAGTAAATAAATCGGGGGATTTTTAGTGAAAATCCCTTTTTTCAGACCACTTTCCAAAATCTTCGAATACATGGTGATAAAGCTTAATTTCGTTTGCTTAAGAAACTCAACAATCTGAGGATTGTCACTGTACAGCTGTTCTCTCTGCATGATTCTGAAAAACATTTTGTGATTACGTACCCTTCCTGCAAACTGATCAACGATTCTCTCTACTTTTTCCCACTCATTAATATCGCTGCGTTCCAGAATTTCATTGGAAAAATACTGCCCTTCACTCATTCTGTACTCCACCAATTTCTCGTATAGTTTTTCTTTTGATCCGAAATAATAAGAAATCATTGAAATATTTACATTGGCTGCTTTGGATATTTCTCTTGTAGAAGTTCCTGTAAAACCCTTCTCTGCAAAGAGTTTTTCCGCTGCAAATAATATATTTTCTTCTTTGGAAATCATAAATATGATGTTTTTTCGGGTACAAATGTACATCAAATTCTGACAAAATCAAACGTTTGATTGAATTTTAAATTAGATTTTGAATATAAGCTCAATAGATGGCGATAATAATGGTTGCAGGTCCTGTTGAATAAAAAAAATTCAGGTATAAACCTGAATTTCTATGTATTTTTATGAATATATCTTGACAGTTTGATTCCCAGGTCAGTCCAGACAATTTTAGGATTTCCATTGCGGGTTAAGTGAAGATCCGCTGTACTGATTTCATCTAAAATACTGATGATATTCGCACCGCTTATAAATTTAGAGAATCCCTCCCAGTTGAAACCGTTGGCATCGATTTTTTTATAGACCAGTTCCTCGGTCTGATAGTTCTGAAGCAGAGCCAATCTGAAAATTTCTGAAGCATAATTGAGAAAGTTTTTTTGCTTTTCTCTGTTCCATCCAGCAATTTCCCGTGCCCACATGATAATATTTTTCAGGAATTCAGGCTTCTTTTTTACCATAAATGCGTCGCGTACCCACTGCACAAAAAGCTTTTCAAACTCCGGATTTTTGATTTCTGAATTCAGGAGCTTTATGGCTTCATTCAGATTTCCCTGCGCTTCATGTGTTACTGATTTCGCCTGATCTTCTGAAGCTGCCAACTGATTTTTCAGGTGGTTTTTCAGATCTTCGTCTGCAATTCTCGGGACTTCAATGATCTGGGTTCTTGATAATATCGTCGGAAGTATGTCATCTGCACTTTCTGCAGTTAAAAGGATGATTGTTTTAGCAGGTGGCTCTTCCAGGAACTTAAGAAACTTGTTTGATGCTGCAATGTTCATCTTATCTGCTCTCCAGACAATAAGAATTTTGGTGCCGCCTTCAAAACTTTTCAGGGCAAATTTCTGATTCTGATCATCAATTTCATCTGCCGAGATAAATAACTGTTTATTTTCTGAATCTAAAAATGCAGTCCAGTCATCATAGCTTGCGTAAGGCGATGCCAGCATCATTTCACGAAACTGCTCAAATTTATTTTTACTCAGTGAATTTTTGTTATCTGTGAATACCGGAAAGCAGAAATGCAGATCAAGATGATTCAGATGCTCAACCTTTGAAGCAGCATGCTCATTTTCTCTGTTTAAAATTTCTTTTGCATACGCTAAAACCAACGGCATCGTACCGTAGCCTTCTTTTCCGATGAAAAGCTGGGCATGGCTCACCCTGTTTTCTGCGATGCTGTCCTGAAGAAGTTTTTTAAGATTTTCCTGTCCGGCAATGTTCTCCCAATTCATGTTTCAAAGATAAAAAATCTTCTCTCAATTTATGAGATAATGCTTTAATTAAATTTAATATTCAAAATCTTTGGCATCAATTTTTCATCTGCAGAACATACTTTACAGAAATTACTGAACAAAGCTGTAAACAAACCCATAATTAAATTGTGTGCAATTTAATTGCAATCAATATATTTACGAAAATTTATTATTAAAAGAATCCATGTATATGAAATCAGAAGAAAGAATAAGAAAAATATTTGAAAAGCAGAAAGCATTTTTCAAAACGAATCAGACAAAGGATATTGAATTCAGAAAGACCCAGTTGAAAAAATTCCGTGAGGTATTTATCGGGCATACCGATGCTCTCTGTGAAGCATTGGATATCGATTTAGGCAAGAGCAGAAAAGAAGCAGAGTATGTGGAAATTCAGATTGTAGTCAGTGAGCTTGATTATCTTTTAGAAAATATTGACGAATGGGCAAAGCCAGTTTTTACAGAATCCAAACCACAGGCATCAGGGGACGATGTAGTGAGTAAAATAATTTATGAGCCGTTTGGTGTCAATTATATCATAGGACCTTTCAACTATCCTGTGCAGTTGACATTAAGCCCTATGATCGGTGCCCTGATCGCAGGAAATACGGCTGTTATAAAGCCTTCAGAAAACACGCCGCATGTTGCAGAAGTGCTGGAAAATATAGTAAAAGAATCATTTGATGAATCCTATGTTGCCGTTGTTCAGGGTGCAATTGAAGAAAACACGTTGCTTTTAAGCCTGCCATTTGATTATATCTTTTTTACAGGAAGCCCGAATGTGGGTAAAATCGTGATGAAAGCTGCTGCGGAACAACTGATCCCGTTAACACTTGAATTGGGAGGCAAATCTCCAACGATTGTACATAAAGACGCCGATCTTGATAAAGCTGTTGCTAAAATATCCTATGGGAAATGGATCAATTGCGGTCAGACCTGTGTTGCTCCGGATTACATTTATATCCATGAGTCCGTAAAAGATTCTTTCATTGAAAAAATGAAAGCTTATCTGAAAATGACATACAATGATGATTCTTTAGGAAAAATCGGGAAGATCGTAAGTTCAAAACAGATTAAAAATCTGGCAGGATATCTTGAAGCTGCGCCGGAAAAAGTAATCTATGGAGGAAATTATGATACGGAAACCCGCCATTTTGAGGCGACCTTAATGGATCATGTCAACTGGGATGACAAGGTGATGCAGCAGGAAATCTTCGGTCCTGTACTTCCGATCATGACCTACTCTGACATTGATGAAGCCCTTGAACAGATCAATGACCGCCCAAAACCTCTCGCTCTGTACATTTTCACAGAAAGTCAGGATTTTGCAGAGGATGTTTTAAGCCGCACCACAAGTGGTGATGCTGAAATAAACAGCACGCTCATCCATGTGGGTTCTCATTTTATTCCTTTCGGCGGTGTAGGCACTTCCGGAATGGGAAAATACCACGGAAAATTCAGTTTTGAAAACTTCAGTCATACCCGATCTGTATTACAGGTAAAATAAATTTTAATTATTAGAAAGATGACAGGCTACTCACTAAGGGTAGCCTGTTTTATTGATAAAATTAATCCCATTATCTTGAAGAAAATACATTTTATGCCGATGAAAAAGCCCTTAACAAACTTTAACCTCAGTAAATTTTTACAATTCATTAATATTTAAGATATTTGCGCATTATTTTAAAAATCTAGAATGAAAAAAATTTTTGTACTATCATTCATTTCAGTTGGGTATTTCCTTGACGCGCAAAGTTTGAGCAATTCACCTTATGCAACTTATGGAATTGGTGATGTAAAATATGATAATACGATTGAAACTACCTCTATGGGAGGAATTTCGACTGCTTTTATAAGTGACTTCAGCAGTAACTTCAACTTCGGAAACCCTGCGAACAACAGCAATTTCGAATTAACAAGCATCAAGCTTGAAGCTACGAACGAAAATAATTACTTCAAAACTGATTATAATAATACAAAGTCTACAAAACATTCTACGTATTTATCCAATATTTCATTGGCTTTTCCTATTTCTTCGAAAATAAAAATGGGACTTTTATATCAGCCATATAGCTCTAAAAGTTACGACATCATTAACAGGGAAACAATGGAGGACGGAACAGTGTACGCAAACCGTTTCACAGGTAGCGGAACACTGAATACGGCACAGTTAGCGCTCTCTTATAAAATAAATTCAGAATTTGCGGTGGGTGCCCGTGCCAACCTTTATTTTGGAAGCCTGTACGATACCAATGAGTTTACTACATCTAACGCTGAACTGATCAACGGATATGAAACTAAAAATAAGATCAAGAATCTGAATTTCACTTTAGGAACAAGCTATCAGAAACTCAACACCAGTACAGACCGTAAATTTACCCTGGGAGCAACCGCTACTTTCGGTAATACCAGTAATATGGCAACTGAATATACCAACAGTACCTACTATTATACAGAAGGTAATGTGAAAGTAATTCCTGACAGCGGAGCACCGATCGAAACAAGAAAGACAAATTCTAAAAATCTTCTTCCTCTCCAAGCCTCTTTAGGTGCAGGTTACGGAAGCGAAAACCAATGGTTTTTATCTGCACAGCTGGATTATAAAAAAGGGGAAACAGTCAGTTATTTTGGAAATACATTTGATTTCAACGACTCTTACAGAATTTCTGCCGGTGGATGGTATCTTCCCAACTACAATAACTTCAGAAATTATTTTTCAAGAGTGGTTTACCGTTACGGGGCTTTCTATGAAAAAGGAAATCTTAAAATTGCAGGAACTGACATCAACAAATTTGGTATCTCCGGAGGGGTAATGCTTCCGTTCAAAACAAGCAGTATTACGAGAATGAGTGGCCTTGAAATAGGCGTTGAACTCGGAAAAAGAGGTACTCTTAAAAACAACCTGATCAATCAGAATTTCATTAATTTAAGAGTAGGATTTAATTTTGCAGACAGATGGTTTAGAAAATCACTTTATAATTAATCATGATGTTGACTTTCAACATATCATATAAAAATATAGCATACCTTTTCAGTTGTGCTATATTTTTTGTATTTACCTCCTGTGAAGAAGATCTGACCAAACAGAACGAAAAACAGAGTAAAAACTTTCCTTCCCAGATCATTAATAATGCTAAAATCGTTCAGAGAGATTCCGGTTTTGTCACGTTGAAAGCCACTGCTCCGATCATCGAAAAATATGAATTGATTGACAGCCCGTATACGATTGCAAGAAGAGGAATGAAAATAGAATTTTTTGATAAGAAAAATCCTAAAAAGCCGGGAAATATTACAGCTAAATATGCAAAAATATACGAATATAAGCAGTTTTACGAAGCCCGCGGCGATGTTCGGATCTTAACCAGTGACGGACAGAGATTTGCCACACAGAGTGTGTTCTGGGATCAGAGAAAAAACAGAATTTATACGAAGGACACCGTATATACAACAACAGCGGACGGATCTGTATTGGTCGGTGCGAACGGCATGACTGCAAAAGATGACTTTTCTGAATATACTTTCTACAACAATTCAGGTGATCTTGATATCAGCAAGAGTAAAATTGCCGAATCTAAAAAATAAACTTTAAAATCATGGTTTTTCAGGCAATCGGATTAATGTCGGGAACAAGTTTGGACGGTCTTGATATCTGCCTGGTAAAGTTTGAAAAAAAAGACTCAACCTGGAAGTTTCAGATCGTAAAAGCTGAAACCATTCCTTATTGCGATCATTGGGAAAAACAGCTCAGAAATTCTATCCTTTTATCCGCTGAGCAAATTCTGGAACTTCATTCTGAATATGGGTTTTATTTAGGGAAAGCAGTGAAAAATTTCATTGAAAAACACCATCTTAAAAATATTGATCTGATCGCATCACATGGTCATACGGTTTTTCATCAGCCTCAGAAAAAATTTACCCTGCAGATTGGTGACGGACGGGCAGTCAGAATTGAAACGGGCCTTCCTGTAGTGTACGATTTCCGAACACTTGATGTCCTGATGGGCGGAAACGGAGCTCCTCTGGTTCCGATTGGTGATGAACTGTTATTTTCGGAATTCAGCGCATGTCTTAACCTTGGTGGGTTCTCTAATATTTCATTAAGATATAATGATAAAAGAATCGCTTTTGATATTGTTCCTGTCAATATTGTATTAAATAAATTAGCCCGACATCTTAATCAGGATTTTGACCAGAATGGTAATTTAGCCCGACAGGGCAGGATTAATCATGAATTACTTACACAGCTTAATTCTATTGGCTTCTACAGCCAGTCTCATCCGAAATCGCTGGGTATTGAATGGTGCAATGAGGATATATTCCCTTTGCTACAGGGATCAGACTTTAAAGATCTTTTAAACACTTTTACGGAACATGCTGCAGAACAAATTTCGATAGTATGTAATCAGTATAAACTGGAAAAAGTATTATGTACCGGTGGAGGAAGCTATAATGATTATCTTATTGAGAGAATCAGAAAAAAAACAGATTCACAAATCATTATTCCTGATAAAGAAATTATTGATTTTAAAGAAGCTCTGATCTTTGCTTTTATGGGGGTTTTAAGAATCAACGGTGAAACAAATGTTCTTTCGTCCGCTACAGGAAGCAGCTCAGATCACAGTTCAGGAGTTATGGCATAAAAAAAACCTTCACTTCTGAAGGTTTCTTATAATTATTTATAAGCCTCAATCTTATCCGTTAAAGTATTGATAAAATTCTGAAGAGGTTTCTCAACCATCATTTTAATAAATGGATTAAATTTCCCTTCAAAAAGCATCTGAACCTCTGTCTGATTTTCACTGAGAGGTTTTAAAGTTGCTGTCAGCGTGAAGTCTAAGCTGGAACTTGCAGATTTTAAAACAGCCTTTTCTTCGGTTACTTCGTCGATTTTTAAAGCAATTTCGGGCATGCCCTGAAGTCCGAATTTGAACCCATCTTCTCTGCTTTCAAACTTCTGAAGACCGTCTGGCATAAAATCTTTATAATTTTCCGGTGTTTTCAGCAGCTCAGATAATTCTTTAGATGATTTATTGACAACAATTTTTCGTCCTTCTAAATTCATTTTTTTATTTTTGTATTTAAATTCTTACAAATGTATAAAGTTTTTGTGAACGAAAAAAAATTATTACTCTCTAAGCAGTCTGAAGACCTGGAAAAAACGTTGAAATATGAAAGTTTCACAACTTTAGAGATTGCGCTTGATCTGATTCAGAATACATCCGTGAAAGAGCTGAATGTTTATGGAGAACAGATCGGGGAAATTTGGGAAGAATTTAAAAAACTTTTCAGAATTATTGAAGCCGCAGGAGGTATCGTCAACAGATCCAATGGTGATATTCTTTTTATCAAAAGATTGGGAAAATGGGATCTTCCTAAAGGAAAAATGGAAAAGGGCGAATCCCGTGAAGAGTCTGCAGTCCGTGAAATTGAAGAAGAGACCAATTTACATAATGTTGAGCTTCTTGATTTCATCAACACTACGTACCATATTTATATTGAACGCAATGGTGACAGGGTATTAAAATACACGCACTGGTTTGAAATGAACTTCGATGGTGAAGACACTTCAAAACCACAGCAGGAAGAAGGGATTACTGAAGTTGCATGGAAAAATACGTTACAGATCGAAAATGAAGTTTTTCCCGGCACATTTCAAAACATCAAATTGATCATTAAAGAATTCTGGGAAACCAAAACTAAATAAAGTCAATCACCTTTTCTAAAGAGATTCCCCGCGAAGCTTTTAACAAAACATTTTCTGACTGAATTTTGTTTACACTGATATACGCAATCAATTCTGCTGTATTTTCAAAAGATTCTGAAGAATCATTCACTGCCTTAAAATTTTTCCCCACGGTAATAATCTGGTTAAAACCTAAATCGTGGGCAGTTTTAAGAATATCAATATGTTCCGGTATACTTTCATCACCCAATTCAAGCATATCACCAATAACAACGGTTTTAGTACCTTCAAAACTGAAAAAGTTATGAAGAGAAGCTTTCATCGAACTCGGATTTGCATTGTAAGTATCTAATACCAACGTTTTATCATGCCTTCTTACCACCTGAGAACGCATGTTGGTAGGTGCATAATTTTGTATAGCCTCCTTAATATGATCTGTTTCAACATTGAAATGGATTCCAAAACTGGCTGCTGCACAGAGATTGGTAAAATTATAATCTCCTGTAAGCTGAGATAAAATTTTTGTATCATTATAATCAAGCCCCACAAAATGTTCATTTGAAAATATTTCGAAGAAATAATCTGAAGTGCGCTTACCAAAAGTTATTTTTGAATCATAATCATTTGTTTTTTCTACCTGAACATGATCATTCTCATTTACTAAAATGGTTTTCCTGTTATCTTTAAGATAATCGTACAGCTCTGACTTTCCTTTGATTACTCCTTCAAAACCACCAAATCCTTCGAGATGTGCTTTTCCAAAATTGGTAATGTATCCAAAATCAGGTCGTGCGATCGTGCAGAGAAGTTCAATTTCCTTCTGATGATTGGCTCCCATTTCGATCACTGCCATTTCATGCTCTTTCCGTATTGAAAGAAGAGTCAAAGGAACACCAATATGATTATTCAGATTACCATGGGTATACTGTACATGATACTTCTTTGAAAGTACAGCATGGATCAGCTCTTTGGTCGTTGTTTTACCGTTACTTCCTGTAAGACCGATCACTGGAATATCTAATTGATTTCTGTGGTAAACAGCTAAGTCCTGTAGAAACTTTAAGGTTGATGGGACAAGGAAAATATTTTTATCGCTATTTTCATAATCCTTATCTTCAATAATCACTGCCAATGCACCGTCGCTTATTGCTTTTTGAGCTGAAGCAGCTGCATTAAAATTATCTCCGGAAAATGCAAAGAAAATATCATTGACATTAATTTTTCTACTGTCAATTGTTACTTTTTCAGATTGTAAAAACAACGGATAAAACTGTTCTGTAGTCATGGGTAAATATAAATATATTTTTATCAGACAATATCAGTTCAAAATCCGAATGTATATCTCAAGACTTTGAATAATTATATTTGATATATCAAAATTAAAAAAACCTCCCGAACTTCGGGAGGTTTTTTATAAGTATTTTGAAATATTATCTTCTTGTTCTAGCTTTGTCATTCACTCTTGCATCCTGAGCTACACGGAAACCAATCCATCCATAGCCTGAATTCTGAGTTTTATATCTTCTTTGTCCCGGATCTAACCAGTACGCTGAATCCTGCCAAGAACCACCTTTCACAACTCTGATATCGTTGGTTATTGCTGAGGTTCTGTCTTTAGTATCTTTCTGAAGAATCACTTTTCCGTTTCCGTCTACTACAAATCGGGATGTAGGAGCATTGTACATGTTAAAGGAAGCAGCAGAATCACTTGCATTTCTATAATCCAGTGACGACATTCTGTCACCGTCTCTATAGTTTCTGTAATCAGCAATTGTTTCTCTTTCGAACTGACCCGGAAGGTTTTTGTAAATCCGTCTGCCGTCGGCTAAAGTATCATATTTAATTGACCCCTCATCTACCATTTTATAAGTTCCGTCTCCGTTTCTTACGATAGCCTGAGGTACATTTCCTCTGTAATAATTAAAATCGTTTGCATCCTCATCGATGATCGGTCTGTAAACGTCTGCGGTCCATTCTGAAACGTTTCCGAACATACCGTAAACACCGATGTCATTTGAAGGAAACTGTCTAACGTCTGAAGTATTGGCAGCACCGTCATTTTTCCAACCCGGAAGTCCTGAATAATCACCTCTACCCTGTTTGAAATTAGCAAGAATCATCCCTCTGTCTTTACCCTTAGTTCCTCTAAGCATATCGATTTGGGGTTTCTTTTCTGTATAACTGTTGTATTCTCTGCTTTTTTCCATTCCGAGAGCTGCATATTCCCATTCAACTTCTGTCGGAAGTCTGAATTTCGTAACCATTGCAGAACTAGGGGATCTGTTAGCGGCAAGCAATCTCTGGTTTGTCGTTTTCATCCCTGATTTCTGGGCCAGTCTCTGCTCATTGATGTACCCCTGCATTTCTGGATCATTCGATTTGAATTTATCCATATTGAAAGCTGTTCCACCCTGATTGTTTGACTCATTGATATACAGATCTTTTGCAATAACACCAGCCTGCATCAAGGCTTTTTCATTTGCTCTGTCTGTCAACCATTCACAGTATCTGTTTGCTTGTGTCCAGGAAACACCTACTACCGGATAATAATCATAGTTCTGATCTCTGAAATAAGTCTCATTAAGATCGTTTCTTGATAATTTATTATCCCACAATAAGGTATCAGGCAAAGCACCATTGTAGATTTCCTTAAAACTTGGATCACTCGGCGGGAATACATACTTCAACCATGTAAGGTATTCGCGGTATTCGTAGTTAGTAATTTCTGTTTCACCGATAAAGAATGAACTTACCTGCATTCTGCGAGGTGTGTTATTCCAATCGTGCATTACATCATCTTTCACTAATCCCATGGTAAAAGTTCCACCTTCAACATATACCATTCCTGGCCAACCCTTCTGCTTTTGTTGCTTTCCTGCAAAAAACCAACCTTGTTTTTCGTTTGGCTTCCAACCTGTCTTGCTGACAAATTTTTTAGTACCCCCTCCTTTGCTGGTACTAGACCCTCCACAGCTGGTTAATGCAAGTGTAGAACTTAATGCTATTAATGAAAACAACTTTAGTTTTTTCATAGTCGATATAAATATTATTCAAAGTACAAAGAAAAAATAAATTATTCAATAAATCAAGTAAAGATTTGATTTTTTTTGAAAACGTTAACAAATTAATTTTATTGTATCACTGTTTAATTCTAAAATTTTCATTTATTTTGTAATTCAGAAATTTCAAAAATCAACATGAGACTAAAAACGACTTTCTTCTTCCTATTCGCTTTTATATCAACGACTTGGGCTCAAAGAATCTCAGTAGAATGGGATGGAGCAAAAATCGAAGATTTTGGTGATGCAAAATTACGCCTCCCAAACTTCAAAAACGGAGGCTTTTCTTTCAGCCAAAATAATATTTTTATCCAAAATAAACAAAAAATCGGGGAAAATCAATTGAGAGTTACCAATCTTATTTGGGAAACGGTTTCAAACAGGGATTTATTTGATATCAGTAAAGATCTTCTGCCTGATTATGATATTGCAGACATCAATTATTTTTATCTGGAAGGTGAAAGATACGCGAATGTGAATGTAGGATTATTTAAGAATGTAAAAGGAAGGGTTCAGCGTCTTTCCTCTTTTGAGATTTCCCCTTCTAATCTGCCGGTCAGCTTCAGTGCCCAGAAAGTAGGCACAACCACAAACCCATTATCGGCAGGGGGCTTTTATAAAATACGGGTTGACAAAACAGGAATATTTAAAATTACAGCACAGTTTTTAAGAGATATAGGAATCAATCCTTCCAATATAAATCCAAAAAATTTCAGAATTTACGGAAATGGCGGAATTATGCTTCCTGAATTTAATCAGGATGTAAAATACAGTGCTCTTCAGGAAAATTCAATTCAGGTTGTGGGAGAAGATGACAATGTCTGGAACGATGCTGATTATGCATTATTTTATGCTCAGGGCCCTAATGGTTATAATCTATACAATACTTCGAACGGAAATGGATTCAAGAGAGTAGATACCAGAGAAGACCGCAGTGAAAACTTAAAAAATATTTACGAAGATTATTCTTATTATTATATCAACTTTGATAAAGGAGCCGGAAAAAGGGTGCAGAATGTTGATTTAAACTTACCGGCCTCATCCCTTATTACAAGGTACGATAACTATCAGGTTATTGATAATGATCAGAAAAACTTATTAAAAGTAGGAAGGATCTGGGTAGAAGATCAGCCCTTCACTACAGAGAAAACCATTACTTTGACATTAAACTCTCCTGTTCAGGGTTCTGATGTGATACGCTACAGGACACAGGTGATCGGTTTTAAATCCCAGCAAAATTCTGTAGCCTTTACAATCAATAACCAAAATCCTGTTACCAATAGTGTCCCTGCAAATTTGCCGGACTATGCATATGATTTTTTCACTTTGCGATATTCGGGAACAATCTCAAATTTAAGCGGAAATCAAATCAGTTTTAAATACAATCCAAATATTGCAACAAATCCAAACGGAACTTTTTATTTTGATTATGTGGAATTACAATATAAGGAAGACTTGAGATTCAATGGGAACCAAATGAATTTCCGTGATTACTCACTCCTGAGCGGAACCAATACCAATTATGGCTTCAGTATCAGCAATACCGCTACAATGGAACAGGTTTGGGACGTTACAGATATTACCAATGCCAGCAGAAGAGTAAACAAAGCAGCAGGAACAGGGACATTCAATTTTGCCTATACTACATCAAATCCTTCTTTCAACAATGAATTCGTAGCTTTCAGAGCAGATGCTGCTTTTACACCGCAGTTCGTTGAGAGAATCAACAATCAGAATCTTTCTGCTTTACAGAATGTAGATTATCTCATTATCACAACACCGGAAATGATGTCCCAGGCACAAAGACTTGCCAATTATCATCAGACTAAAAACAATTACAGTGTACAGATTGTAGATGCAGCTAAAATTTATCAGGAATTCGGAAGCGGAAGCAGGGATCTTACAGCCATCAGGGATTTTGTCACAAAACTCAATACTCCTCTCGGCAGTTTAAAATATGTATTCATTCTGGGGGACGCTTCATATGATTATAAAAACAGGGTTCCCAACAACTCCAATGTAGTCTCAAGTTATGAGAGTGAAGGTTCAGCTGATTTCATCAGTTCTTTTGTTACGGATGATTACATCGTCATGACTAAACCACAGACTTCATCTATTTTATATAATAACCTTCCTGACCTTCCTGTAGGCAGACTTCCTGCGGCTAATCCGGCAGAGGCGGCAAATATGATAGATAAGACACTCGCCTATTACAATTCATTATCCGGCCAGTCCACTCCTTTCGGTGAATGGAGAATGAAACTGGACTTTGTAGTCGATGATGACAATGATGGCGGTGTTCCTTTCCATACCGTAATGAATAATACTTTAGCTAGTACTTTTGAATTGCCGGGTACGGTTCTTAAAGAATACAATGTAAAGAAGCTTTACCTCGATGCATTCCAAGGTCAGAGTACGGCAGGCGGACAAAGATATCCACAGGTAAATCAGGCAATCTCAAACGATCTGGGAAACAGCTTATACCTTTTCTATTTCGGACACGGAGGAATCAACGGATGGGCACAGGAAAGAGTTTTTACCCTGGATGAAATTCAAAACGCCAATAACTTTTCAAATGTATACAGCAGATTTCCGTTTGTTTCTACCATTACCTGTGAATTTACACTTTGGGACGAGCCGTCCACATCATCTGCAGGTGAGCAGCTGATAAAACTGAAACAGGGAGGTGCTGCGAGCATGATAACTTCAAGCCGTGCAGTGGGTGTAGGCTATGGAATTGATTTTACCAACCTTTATACGAAAGATATTTTCAAATTGGTTAATGATGATTTTATTCCTGTCGGAGATGCTCATCTTAATGCTAAGAAACTGAGACCCGGAGATGGCAATCATTTAAAGGTGAATGTTCTGGGAGATCCTGCGATGAAGTTAAGCAGACCGCAGAGGTTACTAATGATCGATAATATAGAAACGCCTGTTCCCGGACTGATCAGAGGATTGGACTTTGTAAAAATAAAAGGTCATATCAATAATACCAACGGTTCAGTTAATACCACTTTTAATGGAAGAGTTGTCATTAACATCTTTGATAAAAGACTGAATAAAACAACTTTAAATAATGATGGAAATCTAACTCCTGTTTTAAGTTATACAGAGGAAGGAAGTGCTATTGTTAAAGCTTCAGGCACGGCAGTCAATGGTGTTTTCACTGTAGAATTTTATGTCCCGAAAGACATCAACTATGCTGTAGGCGAAGGAAGAATGCTTGGATATGCAGACAACAAGGCGACCGACGTTTTTACAAATCAGACAGTTCAGGTGGGAGATATTAATCCTAACGGTATTAACGACAACGAACCGCCAAAGGTAAAGCTGTATATGAACAATACAAATTTTGCGAATGGAGGGATTACAGATCAGAACCCGACGCTTCTTGCCTGTGTAACGGATGATACAGGAATCAATTCTACAGGATCCGGCATCGGACATGATATTACAGTCTATCTTGACGGACAGATTATCAACACTGTAGTATTAAATGACTTTTTTGCTTCAGGGGAAGGAAACGGATGTTTAAATCCCGGATTGGCAGATTACCAGAAAGGAAATGTATCGTATCCTTTCAGAAATTTAGCAATAGGACAACATCAACTTACATTTAAAGTTTGGGACATCAACAATAATTCGACGACTGAAACGTTAAACTTTGAAGTTAAAGATGAGGCAGACCAGCATTTGGTCATTAATAGACCGCTTAACTGGCCAAATCCTTTTACCAACAAAACCTATATTCACTTTGAGCATAACTGTGATGATATTTTAGATGTGAACGTTCAGATTTACACCATTACAGGAAAATTGGTAAGAACTTTAAGTCAGCCGGTTGTTGCAGAACCTTTCCTACAGGGCTTTAGAACGCCACGTCAGGCAATAGAATGGGACGGAAAAGATGATTTTGGTGATACAGTAGCAAAAGGTACGTATATTTTTAAGATATTTGCAAAAAGTCAAAATCAAGAAAAATGCAAAGGAAGTGCTACAGCTGTAGAAAAAATGGTACTTTTGAAGTAAAATAATAAATAATTGAGAATATCAATAGAAAACTGATAATATATATAAAAGACAACATATGAATTTAACTACTAAACTGCTTTTGGGGATTGGTTTTGGTGCTGGGTTTTTAGGCTATGCACAAGATTTAAGTCAGGTAAGACCTGTATTAACCGGAGCTCCATTTCTGAGAATTGCGCCTGATGCAAGATCCGGAGGTATGGGAGATCAGGGGGTTGTGACTTCACCTGACGCTTTTTCTCAATTTTGGAATGCAGCAAAATATCCTTTTAGCAGAACAAGTTCTTCTGTGGGTATTAACTATACTCCTTACATGGGAAAACTTACAAATGATGTATTTTTACTGTATGGAGCATTCCATAAATTCTTAGGTCAGGAGGAAAGATCTACGATCTCTGCGAGTATTTATTATTTCAATATGGGTGAGGTAGACCTTACTTCATTGGTAGGGAACGATGTTACATCAAACGGTACCTCCAAGCCCAATGAATTCTCAGTTGACGTAGCGTATGGTCTGAAACTTTCTGATTCATATTCAATGGCAGTAACCGGTAGATTTATCCGTTCAGATTTGGCCGGAGGATTCAACACAGATACAACCCTTAAACCGGCAAATACTTTTGCGGTAGATGTTTCAGCTTATTATACTTCTCCCAAATTTTCAAGTTTCGGGGGATTTGACGGGAAACTGAATGCAGGTTTAGCAATTACCAACCTTGGTCCTAAACTGGATTACACAGGAAATGAAGAATCAAGATCTTATCTTCCTACCATGGCGAGATTAGGGATTGGTTACGATATGTATCTTGATGACGTAAACAGAGTCGGTCTGAGTGTTGAAGGTTCAAAAATTTTAGTACCTGGATCAGAATTTGTTGGAAATGATCCAAACACAAGACAGCCTATCTACGCAGTGCCTAATGTAGGGGTAATGTCAGGAATCGGAAAATCTTTCAAGAATCCTGAATCGATTATGTACAGTGGTGCTTTAGAATACTCTTATGACAATGCATTTGCTGTAAGAGGAGGTTATTTCCACGAAAGTGAAGTACAGGGAGCAAGACAATTTGCAACTGCCGGTATTGGTTTAAAATACCGTTCTTTCGGATTGGATATCTCTTACCTGATCAATATGTCTAAAATCAATACTGCTCTTGACAATACTCTACGTTTTGGTCTTACATGGAATATTGGTGACGAAACTTCTAATGTAGATTATTAAATAACTTACAATATACCCTATAGAATGGTTGGAAGAGATTCCAGCCATTTTTTTTGGCACCCGTTTTACTCTGTGAGTCTTAATTTTATCTTATCTCAGCAACAGAATATATAAAATTTGTATTTTAACAGAATAAAAAACACATGAAACGAATTACTATCAAAGATCTGGCCAAGGAACTGTTACTTTCCACATCTACCATATCCCGGGCTTTTGTCAATGATAAAAATATCAATAGCGAAACGAAACAGAGAATTCTTGAAGCTGCCGAAAGATTGGGATATAAACCTAATCCCACCGCACTTGATTTCAGAAACGGACAGTCTAAAAATATAGGTTTTGTAGTTCCGGAGATGGTGACACCGTTTTCTGCTACAGTACTAAAAGGAATACAGAATGTATTAAACACTCAGGGCTACCGAACCATCATTCTGACTTCAGATGAAGATCCCGTTAAAGAAAGACATCATCTGCAGCTTTTAGAGCAAATCAACGTAGATGCGGTGATCATTAATTTATGTCATGAATCCTATAACCTGGATCTTTATAAGCAAATGATAAAAAGAGGAATTCCTCTTGTTTTTTTTGACAGGATTCCCCATTCAGAACTTGATGCTTCTAAAGTTTTGGCAGACGACCATATAAAAGCTTCTTTAATGGTAGAACACCTGATAGAAACCGGAAGAAGAAATATCGCACATATTGTTGGCCCTTCTTTCATCCGAAATGCACGGGAAAGAGAAAAAGGGTATAAACGTATTCTCACAAAACATAAAATTTATAATCCTGACCTGATCGTCAGAAGTGAGGGAATGACCTACGAGGATGGGAAAAAATCCACTGAAGAACTTTTATCCAGAAATATATTGTTTGATGCTGTATTTGCATTCACAGATACATTGGCTATTGGAAGCATGCATCACCTTTTGGATGTAGGAGTAAAAGTACCTCAGGAAGTAGCTGTAGCAAGCTTTTCAGGAACGGAATTATCAAAATTTACTTATCCACAGCTGACCACAGTAGAACAGCCCCTTGTCGAAATGGGAGAAAATGTTGCTGAACTGGTTTTAGAAAAAATAAATAATAAAACCTCCGAAAGCAAAACAGTGACCGTTGATTCAAAAATCATTTACAGAGATTCGACTAAACGTTCGATCCTGTAAACAGTCATAAAAATAAAAATCCAAATGTCCTGTCGAAATATTTTCAGTAACCAATGTACTGATAAAGTAAATTTTTATCTTAAACATTTTTCTTATCTTACTACGTATGAATTTATCAGAAATACAAAATATTGACAGCATCATTTTCGATCTTGACGGAACTTTATGGGATGCATCTTCTACCTGTGCAGAAGCCTGGAACCGAACCTTATCTGAATTTTACGGAAACGGAAACAATTCTGTTGACGCTGCTACAGTACGTTCTTTTTCGGGAATGAAAATGGATGATATCCTGGAAAAGCATTTTGACTTTATCTCCGGAGAAGAGCAGCCCGAAGTATTGAAACGCTACAAGGTTTATGAAAATGAATATATTAAAGAAGACGGTGGAAAATTATATCCTGACATAGAACCAATACTTAAGGATTTGGCTAAAAAATACAATTTATTTATTGTAAGCAATTGTCTGTCCGGATATATTGAAAATTTTTTATCTTTTCATCAACTTGAGAATCTGTTTGAAGATTTTGAGTGTTCCGGTAATACCAATCTCTCAAAAGACAGGAATATTCAAATGATCATCCAGCGAAATCAATTGAAAAATGCAGTGTATATAGGAGACACCGTTTGGGATTGTGAAGCTGCAGCTAAAACAGGAATTCCGTTTATCTATGCCGCTTATGGATTTGGAGAGTTACCTGATGACCAACCTTCAATACAAACGGTAAAAGATCTTAAGAAACTATTTCTGACAGACTGATTTTTAACCGTGTGAAAGTTTTATTTCATTCAATTTGTTCACAAAATACTTCTGATTATTTTTACAAATAACTTTGAAGACGAAACGGAAAATGTACATTTTACTACAGTATTTAGCAGTGCTTTTTATCTACAACCCAACATATTTCTAAACCCGTCTAACCTATGGCGGTAAAAAAAAACGAAGTAATCTGATCTTAAACGGAACATCAAAAAATGCTAAGAAAGTCTTATATTTATAAGGCTTTTTGTTTTTCAATAATTATTTTTGCAGAATGAACTATTCTTCGGAGTTAAAAAAGATCGTTACCAGCCAATATGTTTATTCTTCTATAAGAATTACTTTGGCAACGGTTATCCCGTGTCTGATTCTATCCTACTTCGGGCTGCTCAAAGAATATTTTCTTTTTCCTTTAGGAACCAGTTTTGTTGCGCTGACAGATCAGCCGGGACCATTTATCCGTAGAAGAAACTCCCTGACTTTTGCCATTTTCTGCTTTGTTTTTGTTTCCACTATTGCAAGTCTGGTCAAAGGAATTATTCCTCTCGTCATCTTAGAGATTGTCGCCTTCGGAATGTTTTTTTCTCTGATCGGTGTTTATGGTCAGAGACTTGCCGCTGTAGGATCTCTCGCACTGGTGGTTCTGGCCATCTTTATTGACGGGCATTTAACAGGAGTCAATATTCTTAAAAGTCTTTTGATTTTTGCTGCAGGATGCATTTGGTTCCTGCTGATTTTCTTAATTGTCACCACCATTCAGCCTTATAAACTTGCCAGCCAGATGATTGGTGAAAATTATCTTCAGCTTGCAGAATTTTTAAAAATTAAAGCTAATTTCTATCAGAAAAACCCTGATTTTGACCGGTTGAATTACCAGATTATTGCAAAACAGGTGGAGATTAAAAACCTCCAGGAAGAGACTCGTGAAACGGTTTTTAAAACGAGAACAATCGTTAATGAGTCAACGACAATCAGCCGATTACTGATGCTGACATTTTTGAATTCAATGGATCTTCATGAGAAACTCATGACTTCAGAAAGTGACTATAAAAAACTCCAGCAAAGTTTTGAAGACAGTACCATTCTGGTTAAAATTCATGATTACCTGAATATTCTTTCCGAAGAAATTGCAAACATCGGAATCTCTTTACAAAGCAGCACACGTGCTAAACCTATCTTCAATCTGGAAGCCCGTTCTCAGGATCTTAATGTTGATTATTTTGAATTAAGAAACAGAGCAATGAATCCTGATACGCTTGAAAACTTCATGATTTTGAGACAGATCATGATGCGCATCAACGAGATTACGAAAGAAATTAATGAGATCTATAAAGTCTTTTCCCAAAATGTAAAGCTTGCAAAAAGTCTTTCCACGGGTCTGGACCTGAAAAAATTTGTGACGAATAACGAAAAAATCAATTTTAAAATTTTACAAAGCAACATCTCTTTAACCTCATCCCACTTCCGCCATGCGGTAAGAGTTAGCACCGCACTGCTGCTGGGATATCTGGTTTCTCAACTTCCATTTCTTGTCGTCGGCCATACCTATTGGATATTGATCACCACAGTTGCTATTTTAAAACCTGCCTACTCGATTACCAAGCAGAGAAATCTTCTGCGTTTTTACGGTACCGTTGCAGGAGCGGTAATCGCATATGTCATTTTATATTATGTTCATGTCAATGCTATCCTTTTTGCAGTTCTTCTGCTGAGCATGATTCTGTGTTTCAGTTTTTTGAAAGGACGCTATTTCTGGGCAGTGCTCTTCATGACCATGTATGTTTTTATGACTTTTAATTTTTTAAATCCGGGAAATGTCAATATCATTTTCAGAGACAGGATTGTAGATACCGTTATTGCCGGAATCATAGCATTTTTAGTTTCTTATGTTGTCCTTCCGGTTTGGGAACATACCCAGAATTTAGATCTGATGAAAAAATCAGCGGAATCTAATTTCACCTATTTTCACAGTGTCATGTCGAAATTTCTGAACGAAGATTTTGATCTTGAGGATTATAAGGTAAAACGTAAAAACGCTATTATTTCACTGGCCAATCTTTCTGATAATTTTCAGAGAATGATTTCTGATCCAAAAAACCAGCAGAAAAAACTGGAAGTGGTCCATCAGTTTGTGGCAACCTCGCATTTGATTACTGCATATACCGCTTCTCTGTCACAGTATTCAAAAAACAATAAAAAATATCCTGAAATCGATTCTGAAAGCTGGACTAAAAAAATTGAAGCCGAAATGAATCAGGTATCGGTATTGCTGAATGGTGAAAAAATAACGGAAACTTTAAAAATGGACAGCCGCCTGGAACCTGAAGATTCTTCGATAGAAAATTTACTGATCCAGAGAAAATCAGAATTGCTCGAAAATGAAATATTCGACAGAAGAGATCCCAACAAGATTTCGCATTTGACAGAACTGAAAAATATCCACGATGTGTTGGAACTGATTTATGATGTTGCCAAAGAACAGCGAAAAGTCATTCAGACGTACAGAGCAGAAACGACTACTCTTCCACAATCGTAAAGCAGTAATCGTCAAAGAACTTCACCCTTGCTTTAAATTCATCTGAAATCTTTTCATCATGAACCCTGCATCTGATATCGAATAGATGTTTCAGTTCGAAAGGTTTTACTTCATAATGCTTTTTCAGGGACCAGTGTTTTGAGTGATGAATTTTATACATACTTTCTTTCACGCTCCAGATAATGGTAAAAAAAGTTACTTCATTATCAAAAGGGATAAATCCTCTTTCATTTTCATACGTGAATTTATCGATGACCCGCAAAATTTTAGGATTGAATTTTTCAATATCAATTCCGATTTTATTCTTTGATATTGCAATGGCCGCAAAGGGAAAGGAATGGGTAATAGAGATTTCAGCATCCGCAGGCGAAAGGAAAGGCTCTCTGTCCCTGTACAGGATTTTAGAACCGGGTTTTAAACTTTTCAAAAGTTTACGTACCATCAGTACCTCCAACAGTTTTTTCGGATGATAATCTTTTACTTTTTCAGCATTTTCAGGTTCCAGAAGTTCATCAGGATTTAACTCTTCGCCTTCCTCATATTTCCAGATAAGAATGGTGGCATCATCGTCAGAAAAGTCACGGTAGAGAGGCATTGGTAAATTTATTGTGTAAAAGTAGTAATTTTTTTGGCTGGAAGTGTAACGCTGAAAGATAGCGGTTTTTATTATTTATAATGCATATCTAAAATATCCTTTTACAGATCATCAGAATTTCAGAACACAGTTACCAGGTTTATAAGTCTTATCAATTTTCAAAAATTCAATCTTGGATTCGTACAGAAAGAGCAGCATGAAAGAATTGAGCAATACAACAGTCTTTAAAATTTAAAAACAAAGTCACCTAAATCGTATAATTTAAGTGACTTTATAGTATTTGGAAAGCTAAAATTTAACTTCTCTGTCTGCTTCAGACAAATTTACTTAGCCTGATGATTCTGATCGTTTCTATGCTCCATAATGTTTAGATTTTCATCTACAAAATAAGCACTTCCAAATCCGTTTACATAGGCTCCCTTCACAGGGGTTAAAGAAATCAGAATAAAATCTTTCATTTCAGAGATTACATCTACCACTTTACCGTGAGTTTCTTTCAACTGGCCTACTACCTGATTCCATATATCAGAATCCCTTTCAATCTGTGCAGCTGCTGCTTCAATGGTTAATCTTTCACGAGCATAGATCTGTTTTGAGGCAGACTCATCTTCGATAAACATAATTGAAGCTTTTCTCCCTTCAGCCAGATTTTTTGTATGCCTCGCCATGAAAGAAACTAAAATATAAAAAGAGTTCTCAACCTGTACGAACGGTGCATAGCTGGAGTTTGGATTTCCTTCTGCATCTACGGTTGCCAAAACAATACTTTGAGTTCTTGCAATCAGTTCTTTCACTTTTGGAGCGAGGGGCTTTGCCTGTCTTTGTGCCTCCTCCTGGGTATGGGTATGATTCATAAAAAGATTTATTTCTGCAAAAGTAGTTATTTAGAATTAAAGTAAATAATTTTCTTTCAGGTATTATCTCATACAATTGATTGGATACTCAGTTTTTATATCTTAATTATATGTTGTAATTTTGCACTTTAATTATTTGAATTTAAAATTATTCATACGATATGAGTACGACAACACAATACATTCCTTATAAAGTTAAGGACATCGCCCTGGCAGAATGGGGAAGAAAAGAGATTACTCTTGCAGAAGCAGAAATGCCGGGATTAATGTCAATCCGTGAAGAGTTCGGACCCTCTCAGCCATTGAAAGGAGCGAGAATTGCAGGATGTCTTCACATGACGATCCAGACTGCTGTTCTGATTGAAACTTTGGTTGCCCTGGGAGCTGAGGTTACATGGTCTTCATGTAATATTTTCTCAACTCAGGATCACGCTGCTGCTGCCATAGCTGCTGCAGGAATCCCTGTTTATGCATGGAAAGGCCTTAATGAAGAAGAATTTGACTGGTGTATCGAGCAGACTTTATTCTTTGGGGAAGACAGAAAACCGTTGAACATGATTCTGGATGACGGTGGAGATTTAACGAACATGGTGTTTGACAGATATCCTGAATTTACTAAAGACATCAAAGGACTTTCTGAAGAAACGACAACAGGCGTTCACAGACTGTACGAAAGAATGAAGAACGGAACTTTGGTAATGCCTGCAATCAATGTCAATGATTCAGTAACCAAATCTAAATTCGACAATAAATACGGATGTAAAGAATCAGCAGTGGATGCTGTAAGAAGAGCAACAGATATTATGTTGGCCGGAAAAAGAGTGGTTGTCTGCGGATACGGAGATGTAGGTAAAGGTACTGCTGCTTCTTTCAGAGGGGCAGGATCTATTGTTACTGTTACTGAAATTGATCCGATCTGTGCTTTACAGGCTGCAATGGACGGTTTCGAAGTTAAAAGATTGGATACGGTAGTGGATAACGCAGATATCGTTATTACAACAACCGGTAACTTCAATATTGTAAGAAAAGAACATTTCTTAAAATTAAAAGATAAAGCAATCGTTTGTAATATCGGTCACTTTGATAACGAAATCGATATGGCATGGTTAAACGAAAACTACGGTCACACAAAATCAGAAGTAAAACCACAGGTTGACATCTATACTTTGGAAGAAGGTAAAGAAGTGATCATTCTTGCAGAAGGAAGACTTGTTAATTTAGGTTGCGCTACGGGTCACCCAAGTTTTGTAATGTCAAATTCTTTCTCTAACCAGACCCTGGCTCAGATCGAACTCTGGACCAATTCTGAAGCTTACGGAAACGAAGTGTATATGCTTCCTAAGCATTTAGATGAAAAAGTAGCCGCTCTTCACCTTAAGAAATTAAGCGTTGAGCTGGAAATTCTTTCTCCTGAACAGGCTGACTACATCGGAGTAGATGCAAAAGGACCGTTCAAACCGGAATACTACAGATACTAAGATTTTTTAATCTTTTCAATACCATCCCATTATTCAACATAATGGGATTTTTTATTTTATCTGTTTTAATTTTTCCTATTTTTGGAAAAATTAAAAAATGAAGAAATCTATTGTTCTGAGCGCTATCGGCACCGTGATCTTAATGAACAGCTGCAGTGATGACAGTGATATTATAAATTCTGCTGACAAAAAAATATTACTGAGTAAAGTCACTACCGTGTATTATGACAATGCTTCCAGCCCTGAAACCAATATCGCAACATTCAATTACAATAATGAGGGTGAACTGATAAAAATAGTTTCTGAGGGAAGAACTTCCACTTTCGAATATGATGCTGCAGGAAAACCGAAGAAGACCATTTATTATAATTCTGCCGGTGTGCCGGAATACTATTCGCTCTACACCTATAATGGGGAACAGCTGTCAAATGTAAAGGCTGTTTACAGCAATCCTGATTTTAACAGGACCACCAGTTACACGTACGAGAACGGTAAAGTAAAGACCTCTACGCTGTGTCAGTCAGCAGACTGTTCCAACCCCAGTACATCTTCTTATCAATACAGCGGAGATAACATTTCTGTAGAAACTTTTGTGATTGGCGGAACATTCACCTACGCTACTCAACAGGTTTTTACGTACGATGATAAGCCTAATCCGTTTACTTACACCAATAAGCATTTCAGAGTATCCTTAGGGGGAGCCTATATCCTGAGCGGAAACAATTATCTGACTGAAAAGAAAAGCTATAAAGACAGTGCAGGGATGTGGACTCCGAATCAGAACATCACCTATGACATACAGTACAACAGCTCAAACCTGCCTGCTCAGGTGACCGGTAAAGATTCAAACGGCAATCAGTACGTACAGCATAATTACGAATATATCATTCAGTAAATCATCCTTGCAGTTCTCTTTGAGAATTTGAGTATATGCCCAGGTTTCTGCTTTTGTTTTTAAGCGAACTTCAAATCTTTCATTCACTATTTCAAAAAAAAACATTCATCTATTAATTATCTTCAAAGAATGGTGATAAAAATTCAAATATATTACAGTTGATCTCTTAAAAAAGGATATATTTGACTGAACTATACATTAAAAAGATAAATAATGAAAAAACAGGGAGTCTCTAATGCGTTTGTCGCAGCTTCATGGGTCGCTTTAGGCGCTGGAATGATTGGCTATATTGTAGGCCTCGTAAGAGCAGAAATGCAGCTGAATGAAAAAGGATACTACTTTACCATCCTACTCTACGGATTATTCGCAGTAGTTTCTTTACAGAAAGCTGTCCGTGACAGAATGGAAAATATTAAAGTGACAGATATTTATTATGGCATCTGCTGGTTTGCTACCTTATCATCCATTGTTCTGCTGACCGTTGGATTGTTTAACGCCACCATCATGCCGAGTGAAAAGGGTTTTTATGCCTTTGCATTTTTACTGGCTCTATTTGGTGCTATCGCTGTGCAGAAAAACACTCGTGACAATATGATGGAAGACTAAAAAGTGATCTCCCCAAATCATAAAATAAGGCTGTCCCATTTCAGGGCAGCCTTATTTTATATGAACTCTTATTATTTACAAATCATAAAGATTTGGATGCTTTGCTTTGATATCATCCACTGTTCCCAGGACTTTATCTTTTAACGTATCCTGATAAATCTGAAGCTTCTCCGATACACTTTCATCACCGGTTCCCAGTATTTTTGCAGCTAAAATCCCAGCATTCAGAGCGCCATTCAGGGCAACAGTAGCGACCGGAATCCCTCCCGGCATCTGAAGGATCGATAAGACAGAATCCCAGCCGTCGATAGAATTACTGGATAAGATAGGAACACCGATTACCGGTAATGTCGTACAGCTTGCCACCATACCCGGAAGATGCGCAGCTCCGCCGGCTCCTGCGATAATTACTTTCAAACCTCTTTTTTGCGCATGTTTGGCGTAGTCAAACATCCTTTCAGGAGTTCTGTGTGCTGATACCACAGTCAACTCATAGGGAATGTCTAAGCTCTTTAAAAAATCTGCCGCCAGCTCCATGATTGGCAAGTCGCTCTGACTTCCCATGATAATTCCTACCATTTCTTCAATTTTATTAGATCGGTCAAAGATAATGATTTTAAAAAAGGTAAAAAATGAATTTCCTTTGCTCATCAGTGGTGAATTTTCACCTTGCTACTGAAAACATAACTCAACTTTCAGAAAAATTTCTAAAATTCCCAAAACTTGTATTGCAGACGATTTTGTTTCTCAGCAACATTTTATATTTACTTCAAAGATTGGAAAGTTCTCAAAGAAAAATCATTCAAAAGTTTTTTAACGTCCAATGTTGTTTAAATGTTTGTGCACTCATCAGAAAAACGGATATATATAAAAAATACAGCGAATGGAAATCTGCTTTACCAAACACTAAATTTGCGACTGACCGTTCATATACGGAGCAAAACAGGCAGCTTTTCATGATAAAATAAATATCTTTGCCATTCGATTTCCCCTATTCCATTGAAAAATTACAAACTAACTTTTGCCGTTCTCACTGTTGCTGTTGTGTGGGGAACAACTTTTTTATCCATCCGGGTTGCTGTAGAAACCATTCCTGCCTGGTTTGTAGCGGGAATCCGACAGTTTCTCGCAGCCATGATCATGCTGACCATCCTGCTCTACCGAAACGAATTCAAATGGATTGGCTGGAAGAACCTGGGGTATCAGCTTATTTTTTCCACCCTGATGCTGATCATCGCCAATGGGATGACAACGGTTGCTGAAGAAACCGTAACGAGCAGCCTCGCATCTCTGATGAGTGCCTGTTCACCCATCATTGTATTTTTAGGAAGTGTTGCGGTCGGACTGCAGAAATTCAGTTTCCGGGCTTTGACAGGGATCATTCTCTGTTTCAGCGGAATTCTTTTTATATTCTGGGATGGTCTGAACGATTTGGGAAATCCTGATTATCTTATGGGAATTATTTTTCTCTTTGCAGCTATTCTTGGCTGGGCTTCCGGAACAGTTTTCACTAAAAAACTTAATATACAGAGTAAAAATATTACCCTGAATCTGTTCTATCAATTTATATTCGCAGGAATAGTTCAGCTTTGTTTTGCATTTCTGTTCTCAGAAAACTATAATTTTGAAAACTGGAGCTGGGTAAGTATTTCAGCGACCCTTTACCTGGCAGTTTTTGGATCTGTGGCCGCATTTTTTGCCTTCCACTATGCCCTCACCAAAATTTCACCCGTGCAGGTTTCGATCTTAGCTTATATCAATACAATTATTTCTATCTTTTTAAGCTGGTTAATTTTAGATGAAACTATTTCTGTAAAATTTATAGTTGCTGCTATTTTAATAATTGCAGGAGTTTTCGTGATCAACTATACACCAGAATTATTTAAAAAACAAAAGCTTAAACAGTAAAGGGCCATTCTGTTCAGTAAATAAATTACTGCGATCCATCATTTTCTGAAACTCTTCGTTTTTTTATTTCATTTATTTTTCTTACATTTTTAGAATATTTTAACACTATGATAAAAAAACATCCACTTATTATTCTGGTATTATTTGCATTACTCTTAAGCTGTGACAGTAAGGAAAACAAAAAAGAACTTGAACTGAGAGAAGCAGAACTATTCGAAAAAGAAAAACTTTTTGCCAAAAAGGAAGCTGACTATCAGTCATTACTCAAAATGAGAGACAGCCTTTTCAGCAAAAAAGATTCTGTAGAGATTATCAGGGAATGGCCTGCGGAAGTTTCCGGGGTATGGACAGGTAAAGTAATCTGTACAGAATCCTCATGCAGTGACTATGTTATCGGTGATCAACGAATTGACACCTGGGAATTTGACAGCGATTCCACTCAGATGGGATGCAAGATCATCAACAATAACAAACTGGTCAGGCTGTATTCCGGTAAATACGAAAATAATGAGGTAAAACTTAATTACAAAACCGACTCCACTGCTGAAAAATTTGTAGAAATGAATATTCTTCTCAATGATATTTCTGCGACCAAAATCAGAGGTACGAGAACGGTTACCGTTGATAATAAATGCACAGCCAAATTTTCTGTTGAGCTGACACGTCCTTCAAAATAAAACACTTATGATTTTAAGCTTACATAACCTCAGTCTTCCATTTGAAGATCCGGTACTCAAATTTCTTCTGGTATTGATTATCATTCTGGCAGCACCGCTTTTACTCAATAAAATAAAAGTTCCACATCTTCTGGGACTGATTATTGCCGGGGCGGTTATCGGTCCGAACGGATTTAATATTCTGGCAAGAGACAGCAGCATCGTTGTCACCGGAACTACAGGACTGCTCTATATCATGTTTCTTGCGGGACTTGAAATTGATATGGGTGATTTTAAAAAAAATAAATGGAAAAGTCTTACGTTTGGACTCTATACATTTATTGTTCCCTTTGTACTTGGTTTTGCAGGAGCTTATTACATCTTAGATTTTTCTGTATTGACTTCTGTACTTTTTGCCAGTTTATTCTCTTCTCACACCCTTATAGCCTATCCTCTGGTAAGCAAACTCGGAATTGCTAAAAACCTTTCTGTGAATATAACTGTCGGAGGAACAATGATCACCGATGTTCTCGCCCTTTTGGTCCTTGCCATCATCGTCGGAATGTCACAAGGGGATGTGGGAACTGAATTCTGGGTAAAGCTTTCAGGTTCATTTATCGTTTTCGGCCTGATTGTCTTACTGGTTTTTCCTATTATCGGACGCTGGTTTTTTAAAAAGGTGGATGATAAAATTTCCCAGTATATCTTTGTACTAGTCATGATTTATCTCGCAGCACTACTAGCTGAACTAGCTGGTGTAGAAGCGATCATAGGTGCTTTCTTTGCAGGTTTAGCTTTGAACAGGCTGATTCCCCACACCTCCTCACTCATGAACAGGGTAGAATTTGTGGGAAATGCCATTTTTATCCCTTTTTTCCTGATCAGTGTTGGAATGCTGATCGATTTTAAAGTATTTTTTAAAAGCTGGGAAACATTGGAAGTGGCAGCTGTTATGCTTGTTGCTTCGATTGCCGGAAAATATATTTCCGCAATTGCTACCCAAAAGACTTTCCGACTGACAAAAGAAGAAGGAAAACTGATTTTCGGATTAAGTTCTGCCTCTGCAGCAGCAACATTGGCAGCAGTGATGGTAGGTTACAACATTATTCTTTCTGAAAGCGAGACAGGAGAGCCTGTGAGACTATTAAATGAACATGTCCTTAATGGAAGTATCCTGCTGATCCTGATCTCATGTACCGTATCATCATTTATCTCCATGTCCAGTGCACAGAAAATTGCGGAGCGTGATAATGAGGATACCGTTTCAGGAAACAACCATGAAGAGGAAAACATTCTTTTAGCCATCAATTATGAGGCAACCGTGGAGAGAATGATCAATCTAGGAATTTTAATTAAAGCCCATTCAAATACCGAAGACTTTTTTGCCCTGAATGTGATTAACGAAGATAAAAACGAGTCATCCGTAAAAAATGCTGATAAACTTCTGCATCAGGCAGCTGACACAGCCGCTTCCGCAGACGTGAAACTGAAAGCCCTGAAAAGGTATGACAATGATGTGATCAATGGAGTCAACAACGTTATTAAAGAACAGAAAATCACTGATCTGATCATTGGTCTGGAAGATGAAAAAAGTTTTTCCACTTCATTTGCCCATAATCTTTATAATGGCTATTTACAGAATGATGATGTCAATGTTTTTGTTTATCATGCGGCACAACCACTTTCAACCATTAAGAAATATGCAGTTATGATTCCGGAAAACGCTCATCGGGAAGCCGGATTTTTTCACGCCCTGGTCAGAGTTTGGAATATTGCAAGAAATTCAGGGGCAACCATTATTTTTTATGCGCCGGAAAACATTCTCAACATCCTACAGAAAATTATTAAAAAAGCCAATATAGAAGCTGAATTTATCATCATGAATACCTGGAAAGACGGTGAACAGACCGCAGCCGGTATCAAAGAGGATGAAGGACTGATTATATTCATGGCAAAAAGGGGAATGCAGTCTTATATTCCTAGGATGAGAATGATTCCCGAGCTTTTGAACGGGCAGCTAAAGGATCATAATTACCTGCTCATCTTCCCTTATTCGGAATACAGACAGGATAACACAGAAAAGCGTTCTGTAGGTAACCATGATGATTTTATGGAAATAGGAAATGTGATTAAAAAGATTTTTAAATAGTTTACGTTAAAAATTCTGTTCTTGAGATAAACATTTAAAATTTGGAATATTCTGCATACCGATACGTTTAAAATATGAAAAAAGCACTTATCATCTCAATTTCTGCCGTCATACTTCTGATTATTTCAGTAATGGTCTATTGGAATCTTCCCATTGAAATTACAAGGAAGTCAGATATTAAATCCGGAGATGCACTGGTGAATAAAATAGAAACGTATCAGAATACGAACCATGAACTTCCGGCAAACGATGACTGGGAAACTTTAGAAAAAATGGGATTCTCAAGAAATGAATCATCACAACCAAAATATATTTCAGATGAGAACGGTCATTACGAAATTGTATATTTCGATGATTTTGGCGGACCCTTCCTGTTATGGAATTCTCAGGAAAAAAAATGGACCGTTGATTTCCCTGACATCCTCAACAACTAAAAAAGACTGCTTTCGCAGTCTTTCTGTTTATCTATTTTTAAAAATATTTACGCAATTACTTTTACCATTGCTTTTACTTTCACCAGTTTTTCCATCAGCTCCTCTCTGGACTCTGCCAGTACATTGATGTGTCCCATTTTTCTTCCGGGCTTGGTTTCCGTTTTTCCGTAAAGGTGAATGTAGGTTTCCGGAAGTTTTAAAACTTCTTCCATCCCTTCATAAATTACTTTTCCTGTAAAGCCTTCTGCTCCAACCAGATTAAGCATTCCACTATAAATAACAGCATCGGTATCTGCCAAAGGTAAATTTTTCACGACGCGGTACATTTGTTCAAACTGTGAATTGGCATTCCCTTCCTGACTTTGGTGTCCTGAATTATGCAGTCTCGGAGCCGTTTCGTTAACCCAGACTTTTCCCTTTTTATCCAAAAACAGTTCGATCGCAAATAATCCAGGAGAATTGACAGCATTCAGGAATTTCTCTGTAATCGAATCGATTTGATTTTCAATTTCTTCAGTTAAAAGAACCGGACAGATATTAAAGTCCAGCAAATTTAATTTCGGATCAGCGACCATTTCTGTTACCGGAAAGGTTCTGGTTTCTCCATTTTCATTAATCGCTACAATGACAGAAAGCTCTTTATCTATATCTACAAGGTTTTCCAATACAGAATCTTCCGTCCACAGGTTTCTCAGATCTTCAGAAGAACGGATAATCTGTACCCCTTTTCCATCATAACCGCCGGTATTGAGCTTCTGTACAAAAGGAAACTGAATTTTTATTTCATCTGAACTTCCATCCATAATTTCAAAATCAGGACTCGGAATACCATGTGCTTCGTAAAACTGCTTCTGAAGGATTTTCTGTTGGATTGTTTTAATTATTGCAGCATTCGGAACTACTTTCACTCCCTGCTTTTCAAGCTCAGCCAAAGCATCAGCATTGACGTGTTCGATTTCAATGGTTACTACCTCTTTATCTCTCCCGAACTCCAGGACGGTTTCATAATCATTAAAACTTCCCTGTGTAAAATGCGATATCGTATGACAAGGCGCATCTGCTGCCGGGTCTAAAGTATAAAATTCATCATCATATTTCAGTGCTTCCTGAATCAACATTCTGCCGAGCTGTCCGCCTCCCAAAATTCCTATTTTCATGGGTTTACTTTTATTTTAGTAGATTTTATTTTAAATTTCAGTGATTTAAAATCATTATACAGAGGCAGTTGGCCACCTCCGGTCAGTTATTTAATTTTATCAAGCATCAGGTACCCCAAAAAGGTATGATTCTGCTGCTGTGCATCCTCTGACTTTCTGATTTTCAGTGAATACTTCTGCTTCATTTCTTCGGGAAGGATCTCCGTAACACTGAAGATATCATCAATATCCACTCCGAATTTTTCATCAATATGACTGCCTGCACCTTTAAAGCCCATCGTCTGGTAAAATTCTGTTGCCTTTGATTTTTTCACGACTTCACCGAGGGTCTTTCCCACCATAAGATGCTGTTCGTGAAACTCTTTGAAATGTTCCTCTTTATAACCGCCAAGATTGACGAAGAAAAGTTTTTCCTCATTTTCGAAGGTATTTTTAGGTTCCACTGATATTTCGTATCCATCGGCGTACTTTACTTCCTGATAAGCATCGATATGAATTTTCCCTTTGGCTTCGGGCCAAAACTCTTTCATGACAGGAACCAGGTCTTTCAGCGTTTCTGCAATACCGAAAAATACGTCATGCTGTTCAATGTTTCTGCCTTTTGGAGTTGCCCCGAGGATGATATAAAATAACTTCATTTTGAATTTTATTTTTGCAAAAATACATCAAAAAATAATCTTGAGTTAATGTTTGCCTGAAAACCGCAATAGTTTTATATTTGTAGCATGTCGGAGATCATTATTCTTTTTCTTGGAGCTATCTCAGCCGGTCTTTTAGGTTCACTTACAGGTTTGGGAGGAGGAGTTATCATTATCCCTTTGCTGACGCTGGGTTTTGGTGTTCCAATGCATTACGCCATCGGTGCATCACTGATCTCAGTGATCGGAACTTCTTCGGGAGCTGCAGTAGCTTTTGTGAAAGAAGGTTTTACCAATATGAGAATCGGAATGTTCCTGGAGATCGCGACAACTGCCGGTGCCATCGTCGGTGCCCTCGTTTCGGGAATGTTAAATCCCAATACGATCGGAATTATTTTTGCAAGTATCCTTTTACTCACTGTAATTTTAAACCTTAAAGGAAAACCGGATCACCAGGAATCATTAATTCAGGGGAGCCTGGAAGAAAAGCTGAAGCTGTACGGAACTTTTCCTGACAAAGGGATTCTCAAAAGCTATGCAGCAAGAAACACTGTTCCCGGATTCTTTATGATGATGTTTGCAGGTGCAATGTCAGGACTGTTGGGAATCGGTTCAGGCGCTTTGAAAGTACTTGCCATGGATAATATGATGAGACTTCCTTTTAAAGTTTCCACAACTACCAGTAATTTCATGATCGGAGTGACAGCGGTGGCAAGTTCACTGATTTATTTTCAGAGAGGCGAAATTATTCCTGTAATCGTTGCTCCCGTTTTGGTAGGAGTTGTCGTTGGAAGCTTCATCGGATCGAAGACGCTGATGGTTTCGAAAACCAAGAAGCTGAAAACCTTTTTTGCGATTGTCATTACCATTCTTTCAATTTATATGATGTATAACGGAATCAGAAGCAATTTCTCATGAAAAAGAACTTCACTGACGTAGACCTGAACCGTTCCGTTGGAAATCTTTTAAGGCTGGGCGTTATTTTATCGGTAATTATATCGCTGGTCGGTTTTGTCAAACTTTTTACAGAAGGCTTCAAAATGCCCCGAAAATACAAACTTCTTGAGATGGGAACCTCTTCCGAAAAGGTCTGGAGCCAATTTTGGGAAACGCTTTGTAAAGGTGAAGGGATGGCCATCATCCAACTTGGCATTCTGATCCTGATCTTCACACCACTGATGAGAATCATTTTCGCACTTATCGGTTACCTTAAGGAAAAAGATTATCTGTACGTCCTGATCTCATCGATTGTTCTTGCAATTATGGCAGTGAGCTTTTTTACAGGGTATGCGCATTGATCGATTATAAATGATAAGTTATCAATGATAATTGATTTATTCTCTTGCTGTTTTTATCTGAAGACTCAAGTTGAGTAGTTTACTCTGCGTAAAACTCGAGCGGTAATTTATCGGGATCCTGGATAAAGAAAAATTCTTTCCCTGTGAATTCGTCAGTCCGGATTTCTTCGCATTCTACCCCTTTCCGAATTAATTCTTCACGCTTTTCACTGACATCTTCCACAGAAAAAGCCAGATGTCTTAAGCCGCATGATTCCGGTCCCGAAAGTCTTTCCGGCGGATCAGGAAACGAAAACAGTTCTATAACATAATGCTCACCAATCGCCAGATCTAATTTGTAAGACTGCCTTTGTTCACGATACACTTCCCGGATGATGTTCAGTCCTAAAACTTCGGTATAGAATTTTTTTGAAACCAGGTAATTGGAACAGATGACAGCAATGTGATGAATTTTCATTTTAAAATTATTGGATTATACCTGATATTGATGATGCTTCCTAAAGTTAAATGGGTCAATCTACAGCACTTAAATAAACAATTTAAAATCCTAAAATTAATCAATTTATGATTCAACTCAGTTTTATTAACAAATTTAAAGTAAACTGGCACGAAATTACCTTAAAATAGTTTAATTTTAGTCGTTTATTTTAAGAAATATGTGGGAAACTTACCTTGTTCTAAGTGCTTTATTGCTGATTTTAACCATCTTACCAAAAATCCCAAGTTCGCATTGGATTTTTCGGTTTCCTGACTTTGGTAAAATTCAGATTACCTATTTCACTATTGCTGCCTTTGTTCTTGGATTTATTATTGAAAAGACAGAATATTTCTGGTATCTGCAGGGCCTGCTGCTCGCCATGATTATCTATCACGGAATTACCCTAATCAGATACACCCCCCTCTATAAAGTAAAAAAGCATCAGCGAAGTGAGAAATCTTCGGAAAAATATCACTTCATTTCTGCCAATGTCTACCAGTTTAATACAGATTACAGCAGATTTATCAATTTGATACAAAAAAACAAACCGGAAATATTTCTTACCATGGAAAGCAACGGTGACTGGGAAAAAGCGCTGCAGGTTTTGGAAAAAGACTATCCGTACCAACATAAAGTGACACTGGAAAACACCTACGGAATGCATTTTTATTCCAAAATGAAAATTGAGGATTCAAAGACGCATTATTTTGTAGCGGATGATATTCCAAGCATTGAAGCCCATCTAAAAACTGAAGATGGTTATTCATTTGTATTTTTCGGAGTTCACCCCCCGCCTCCAAGCCCTACTGAAGAAGAAACTTCAAAAGAAAGGGACGGCGACCTGCTGAGTGTCGCAAAGCGTGTGCAGGACATTGAAAAACCGATCATCGTTGTCGGCGATTTTAACAATGTCGCCTGGTCTAAGTCATCGATCCTTTTCAGAAAAACAAGTCATCTGATCGATCCAAGAGTCGGGCATGCTTTTGTCTCAACCTTCCATGCTAAATCCCGTCTGTTACGTTTTCCCATTGACCTGATGTTTCACAGTGAAGATATTTTCATTGAAGAATTAAAAACACTGGAAAATTTTGGGTCAGACCATCTTCCAGTCTACTGTGAGTTTTTTATCGACCGTCATAATGATGAACAGGAAGAACGTGTTGAACAGGCAGATTCTGAAGAAGTAGAGGAAGCTGAGGAAATTATCAAAGAAGGAAAGGAAGAAGATGGTGAAAGAGATGCCGTGGTGACGGAGGATTGATTGATTTTATAAAACCTATTATATCAGACCGTATTTCCTTTTAATAGAACACTGCTTTTTATACTCATTCATATCCACATAATTACCTGTTGACCATTAATGTTTCCGAATTTGGATTTACAGGGAAACAACGGATTTAATTAGTCATTAAAGGATAAGCGGTTAGTTTGTCATTCCGGAGAAATCTACGCAATTATAAAAATCGGATCATCAAAATTGAAACAGATAACTCAAAATATCCAGATTGGATTACCTGTTGATCATTGAATGTTTCCGAATTTGGATTTACAGAGAAACAACAGATTTAATTAGTCATTAAAGGATAAGCGGTTAGTTTGTCATTATGGAGGAATCTAAGCAATTTCTAAAATCGGATTATAAAAATTGAAACAGATAACTCAAAATATCCAGATTTGGTTTACCTGTTGACCATTGAATATTTCCGAATTTGGACTTGCATACAAACAACGGGTTTAATTTGTCACTGACGGATAAGCGGTTAGTTTGTCATTCCGGAGGAATCTACGCAATTTATAAAAATGGGATCATCAAAATTGAAACAGATAACTCAAAATATCCAGATTTGGTTTACCTGTTGACCATTGAATATTTCCGAATTTGGACTTGCATACAAACAACGGGTTTAATTTGTCACTGACGGATAAGCGGTTAGTTTGTCATTCCGGAGGAATCTACGCAATTTATAAAAATGGGATCATCAAAATTGAAACAGATAACTCAAAATATCCAGATTTGGATTACCTGTTGACCATTGAATGTTTCTGAAATTGGATTTACAAAGAAATAACGGATTTTATGAGTCACTAATGGATCAGCGGTTAGTTTGTCATTCCAAAGGAATCTAGCAACTTCTAAAAATCGGATTATAAAAATTGAAACAGATAGTAGTTCTGATCTTACAAAGATAATAACGGTCTGGATTCCTCCGGAATGACAAATGTTACGTAGATTTTAATTAGTATTATACTTCAAGTATGGTTCTTTTCATAACTAACACTTGACTTTTAAGCAGTAGACCATTATTAAAGTAATTGATCCATTTTGAGAAATCAATGGTTTGCATTACACCTGACCTAACAAGCTATTCATCTTCAGATAATTACCTATTGCTCATTAAATATTTCCGAATTGGATTTACAGAAAAACAACGGATTTCATGAGTCATTGAAGAATAAGCGGTTAGTTTGTCATTCCGGAGGAATCTAAGCAACTTTTAAAAATCGGATTATAAAAATTGAAACAGATAGTTCAAAAAATCCAGATTTGGATTACTTGAACGTATTAATTCTAACTTTTTATTTCTTGTTAAATCTTTGATTTCCTTCTCTCTTTCAATAGCTTTATGAATCCATCCAAACTTTTCGTAATAAATTAGAAATTCTACATTATACCTTGCTGTAAAGCTTTTTTTGTTGTGTTTGGTTGAATGCTGAAGCAACCTTTTATGAAGATTATTAGTTACACCAGTGTATAAAACTGTTCGGTTTTTATTAGTTAGTATATATACATAATAAGTGTAAATACCTTCTGAGAAGTCAATCATTTGTGTTTGTTTTTGATCTTACAAATATGGTAAATTTCTTTGAGTCTTCATGAATTACAGATTTTCTATTTTAAATTATAAAATCTGGCAATATTACTCAATAGACCTTTTGAAAAATATAATTTCTTTTGAGAAATCAACTATTCACACTATATCTGATTTTGCAAAGATAAAAACAGTTTAGATTCCTCCGGAATGACAAACGTTATGGAGATCTGATCTGATTCTACAAAGGTAAAGACAATCTGGATTCCTCCGGAATGACAAACATTATGTAGATTAGATCTGATCCTAAAAAGGTAAAAAACCATCTGGATTTCTCCGGAATAACAAACGTAATGTAGATTAATATCCTAATCTTACAAAGGTAAAAACAGTCTGGATTCCTCCGGAATGACAAACGTTATGGAGATTAATATCCTAATCCTAAAAAAGTAAAAACCATCTGGATTCCTCCGGAATGACAAACGTTATGGAGATTAATATCCTAATCCTAAAAAAGTAAAAACCATCTGGATTCCTCCGGAATGACAAACGTTATTGAGATTAATATCCTAATCTTACAAAGGTAAAAACAGTCTGGATTCCTCCGGAATGACAAACGTAATGTAGATTAATATCCTAATCTTACAAAGGTAAAAAACCATCTAGATTCCTCCGGAATGACAAACGTAATGTAGATTAATATTCTAATCTTAGAAGGTAAAAACAGTCTGGATTCCTCCGGAATGACAAACGTTATGGAGATTAATATCCTAATCCTACAAAAGTAAAAAACCATCTGGATTCCTTCGGAATGACAAACGTTATGGAGATTAATATCCTAATCCTACAAAGATAAAAACCATCTGGATTCTTCCGGAATGACAAACGTTATGGAGATTAATATCGTAATCCTACAAAGATAAAAACATTCTGGATTCCTCCGGAATGACAAACGTCACGAAGATTCTAATTACCATTTCATCACATCTTTCACTACCCCATTTTTCTGGGTATGCTGCAGTAACTCTTTTTCAATAAAAGTTTTTATCTGATCTTCCGAACCTTCATTCGGGAATAGTAAATGAACATTTGCTCCGGCATCTAACGTGAAAAATAAAGGCAGGCCTCTTTCTCTTCTGAAGTCCCAGATCTTATTGATTACCTCCAATGTACCGGTTCGCATAAGAATAAAGGCAGGGTCACTCATCATCATCATAGCGTGAAGCGTAAGAGCTTCATGTTCTACCAATTTAATGAAACCTTGCAGATCCCCATTCTTCAGGATTTCTTTCATGGGAACAAAGTTCTCCCTGGCTTCCTGAAACCTTCTTTCTGCATAAGGATTGGTATTCATCAGACCGTGTCCGACTGTGGAAGAGACACTTTTCTGACCTTCGTGAATCAGTAATACCCAATCATTAAAATCTTTAAAAATATCATGGACATCCTCATCGGGATACTGCACAGCAAATAAATCCGAACTTCCATTCACCTCATCAGAATCACCCCAGACCACCAATCCTTTATACAGGCTTCTGCATGCACTTCCGCTTCCCAGTCTGGCTAAAAAAGAGGCTTTCCTGACAGATTCTTCTTCTGATTTTTTTTCTGAAAAAACATCATCAAATTTCATCAGACATTTTGCAACCGCTCCGAAACCTGACGCTGAACTTGCAATTCCAGAGCTGTGAGGGAATGTATTTTCCGTTCTGATGATATAGCTGCCTTTTAAAATCCACGGGAGATACTGCTCTATATTTCTGAAATATTTCTCAATCTTCTCTGCAAATTTAACTTCCTCATTTCCTGAAAGAAAAGTCTGTACTGAAAAAGGTTCATTTGCCAGAAATTCTATTGTCGTGTTTGTCTTACAGTGATTTAAAGTATAGCTGATGCTTGGATTGGCCGGAATCTGATCTTTATATTTTCCCCAATATTTAATCAGGGCAATGTTTGACGGACAGCTTTCTGTAACGGTCTGATTATTTACTGTAAAATTTTCTTTTCCTAAAAATTCTTCTTTTTTCATAACTTAAATATAGAATCTTAATGATCACAATACGTGTTTAAAATGATCTCTTACTTTGTATTTCATTCTTTCAGGGCTGAATTCAACTGCTGAACTCACTACCTTTTGTCTGTCAATACATCTGTTCAATTACATCAGCATATTTTTTCAGCACTACGGCTCTTTTGACTTTGAGGGTCGGGGTAATTTCCCCACTTCCGATCTCAAATTCTGAAGGCATGAGTGTAAATTTCTTTACTTTTTCGAAATCTGAAAGATCGTGCTGTAATTCTTTCAACTGATCTTTATAAAATTCGAGGATTTCTTTTTTATTGACCAATTCTTCACGACAGGTAAATGAAACAGCATTTTTCTTTGCATAGTCTTCCAAAAACTCAAAATTCGGAACAATCAATGCTGAAACAAACTGCCGTCCCTCGGCAATCAGAACAATCTGACTGATCAGGTTATTGTTGGTCAGTATATTTTCGATCTGCTGCGGTGCAATATATTTTCCGTTGGATGTTTTCATCAGATCCTTGATGCGGTCAGTAATGAAGAGATTTCCGTTTTCATCAAACTTTCCGGCATCACCGGTTTTAAACCAGCCGTCCTGTGTGAAAACTTTTTCTGTTTCTTCAGGTTTCTGATAATACCCTTTCATGATCCCGTTTCCTTTTGCCTGGATTTCTTCGTGCTCCCCGATACGGATTTCAATTCCAGGAAGTGGCTTTCCACAGCTTCCGTGTTCGAATCTGGTAAGAGGAAATGCGGTCAGGGTTGCCGTAGTTTCTGTAAGACCATAGCCCACGGTCACATGAATGCCCACAGATTCAAAAAAGTGGGTCACTTCCGGGGAAACCGAAGCTCCGCCGCAAGGCAGAAACCAAAGCCTCCCCCCCATTTTATTTTTAATTTTACCAAACACCAGCATTTCTGCAAGCGACTGTTTTAGTTTTAATCCAAAGGGAACAGCAACCTCTCTCCTTCTGAGTTCGGCAGTTTCTTTTCCGGTTTCCAGTGCCCAACTGAATATTTTCTTTTTTAATGATGAAGATTCAGCAGCCATTTCGTTGACTCCGGCGTAGATTTTCTGAAAAAACCTGGGTACAGAACACATCATGGTAGGTTTTACCTCTACCAGGGTTTTCGCTATATCTTTCGGATCTTCTAGGAAATAAACACGGGCTCCGCCATAAAGACAGAGAAGGCTCCAGCATCTTTCAAAAACATGGGTAAGCGGCAGGAAGGCTAAAGAAAGTTCCTCTTCGAAATTTTTAAATTTAAAAAATTCAAAATGTGCATCAAAGGATTTTATGAAATTACCGTGCGACAGCATGACTCCTTTGGGGGTTCCCGTCGTTCCGGAGGTATAGATGATCGTCGCAAGGTCATCCTCTTCTTTTTTGACAAACGCTGATGTTGGGGAAGATTTAGCAATAAAGTCTTCAAGATAAAAAGTATGTTCTTTTTTTACCCAGACTGCCTTTTTAGAAACAATAATGGTTTCAAGGCTGTTTTCCTTCTTTGCAATTTCAAGTGCAGCATCATATTGTGCCTGATTTCCGACAAGGATGATTTTAGCGTCAGAATCCTGAATGATATATTCTGCCTGTTCTGCATTATTGGTAGAATAGATCGGAACAGTCACTGCGCCCAGAGACAGTGCTGCCAGGTCAAAAATCAGCCATTCTGCAGAATTATCTGCATAGATCGCAACTTTATCATTTTCTTCAATTCCGTTCTCTTTTAAGGCGTTGGCCGTTTTGCAGATAATTTCACTGAATTTCTTCCAGCTCAATTCTTTCCACGCTTCCTTTTTTTTGAAACCAACCGCTGATTTATAAGGATGTTTTTCTGCATTTTTACTGATAATTGCTTCTGCAAGATTCATTATAATTGGTTCAGCTTTTGATCGTTAATATAATTATTGAGATGGAAATCAACACTTTCCTGTACAGGAATAAAGTCATAACCCAATACCTCCTGTACTTTCCGGTTTGAAATTGTATTGTACGAAGTGACAGATTCGATATTGGTCCTGCTTGCCATTTTTAGTGGCGGGATCAGCCATCCAAAAATGATATTTAGCCATCTTCCTATATTCAGGGTACTTTTAGAAAGAACGGCAGCATCTTTTTTATTTAATTTTCTCCTGACCTGATTTCCGATTTCAGTGTATTTTTTACCTTCTGAGATCAGGATAAAACGTTCTCCGAATTTATTCTTTTCCATAAGATCGATGGCTGCTTTTGCCACATCCCTCACATCAATGTAGGAGGAACCGCCTGAAAAAGTAAAACTGTTTTTTTCAAAGGTTGAAAACAGTTCGCCGCTGCTGTGCGTCCAGTTTCCTGTTCCGACAATCATTCCGGGATTGATGATAACGGTATTCAGACCCTCGGCTGATGCTCTCCATACCTCCATCTCAGAAAGATGTTTGGAAATGGCATAAGCAGAATGATCTATTTTGGGATTAAAATCAGACGCTTCGTCGAGTTCTCCGTTTTCATTAAAACTGTCCAAAACTGCAATCGAACTTACATGAAGGAATTTAGTTACTCCTGAATCTTCGCAGGCAAATAACAGGTTTTCTGTCCCCCTGATATTGGTATGGTACATTTCTTTTTCATCTCTCGGATGAAAGCTTACTTTTGCAGCACAGTGATACACTTCCGTAACCCCCTTCAAGGCATTCTGAAGAGAATGGATGTCATCGAAATCGACATTGACCCACTCGATTTTACTGAAAAAAAGATCCGGTTTCCCGGTATAATACTGATAAGAATGTTTTACTTCATCAACATTACTGCCAGGTCTCTTTGCAGCACGAACTGTTTTCCCTCTTTTTAAAAGTTCCAGAACGATGACCCTGCCTAAAATTCCTGTTGCTCCTGTTACAAAAACCATGAATTATATTCCTACTTGATTATTGACTAAGTTATAATAATATTTTTTACGGTTCAGAAGTTCCTCGTGATTTCCACATTCCACAAATTCCCCGTTATGAAGAACCAAAATCTGATCAGCATTTCTGATGGTGCTCAGACGGTGGGCAATGATAATCACCGTACGTCCTTTGAAAAACTCAAAAAGGTTTCCCATGATTTCTTTTTCATTCTGAGAATCGAGTGCACTGGTCGCTTCATCCAGAAGAAAAACATTAGGATTTCTGTATACAGAACGGGCAATCAAAATCCGCTGCTTCTGTCCTGTACTTAAATTGATTCCGTCGTTTCCGACCATGGTATCCAGACCCTGAGCATACTTACTGACAAACTTCTGCAAATTTGCAACTTTTACGGCATAATTCAGTAGACTTTCCTCAATATTATCGCTTTTGAGAGTGATATTTTTACGAATGCTGTCTGAAAAAATAAAACCTTCCTGCATCACCGTACCGGTGGTATCCCTCCAGTCTGTAAGAGGGATTTTTGAGAGATTCTCGGTTCCGAACCTGATCACTCCCCTGTCCGGCTCATAAAATCTTAACAGGAGTTTAAAGAGTGTTGTCTTTCCGCTTCCGCTTTCACCGACAATGGCCGTAATCTTTCCTTTTGGGATTTTTACGTTTAAATTTTTTAAAATCTGAAAATCACCAAATCCGAAGTCTACATTTTCCAGGATGATATCTTCGTTGGATATTGATTTTTCAGTCTTCTGAATGATATCTTCCGCAGGTTTTGTGTGAACCTCAGCAATTCTTTCGAGACTCAGTTTCGCATCCTGGGTGATCTGGATAAAATAAAGAAGCTGATCAAAGGGTGAATTCATCTGTCCGACAATGAAACTGATCGCCAGCATCATTCCCAGGGTAAGGTCTCCGTCGATCACTGCGTATGCTGAGAAACCTGTAATAAGAATGTTTTTCAACTGTGAGATAAATCCTGAGCCGATCATCTGGTACTGGGAAAGCTTCAGGGCTTTTTTATTCCTGATAAAAAGTTTCTCCTGAATACTTTCCCACTTGGACTGCTGAAAATTTTCTGACTGATTGATTTTGATTTCAGACATTCCCAAAACCATTTCGTTCAGAACATTCTGATTCTGACTGTTGAGGATAAATTCCTTCTGATCCAGTATTTTCCTTTTTTCGAGAAAAATAAAAATCCATACGACCGATAAAAAACTGAGTACAAAAAACAATACCAGAATGATCAGATTGTAAGTCGCCAGAACGACGGAGAAAACCAGCAGGTTGATAAATGAAAAAAGAATAGAAAGCGTATTGGTGGAAAGAAAAGAGCTGATCCGCTGATGATCTAAGATCCGCTGCTGAATATCGCCGATCCTTTTGGATTCAAAATAGGAAACGGGAAGATGAATGAGTTTTTCGATAAAGTCGCTGATCAGTTTTATATTGACTCTGGTATTGACTTTCAGCATAATCCAGCTTCGGAGCAGTTCCATAAAACTGTTTCCCAGAAACAATACGATCTGGGCACCGACGATCATCAGTACCAGATTTTTATCTTTGAATCTGATCGCTTTATCGACCAGGTTCTGCGTAAGAAAAGGAAACACGAGCGTAATTACACTCGTAATCAACAAGGTGAAAAGAAGTGATAAAAGTGCTTTTTTATGCGGTTTCAGATATTTAAATAAGAACTTAAATCCACCTGCGGACTGTTCTTCTTCTTTACTGAAAAATTCTTCAGTCGTTTCAAAAAGCAATGCTTTTCCCAGGCCGTTTTCCTGAAGCCAGTATTTTTTAAACTCTTCTGCTGTATACTGTAATTTCCCGTATTCAGGATCTGCAATTGTAATTTTATCCTGAGATTCGTGGGGCACCAGAACAACAAAATGATCTTTTTTCCAGTGCAGGATGCAGGGCCGCGGTGCTTCGGCAATCAGCTTCTCAAAATCCACCTCTACGGCTAAAGTTTCCAGTTTCAATTCTTCAGATGCTGAGATCAGATCATGGAAACTCACCCCTGTCCTTGACTGGAAAGTAATAAGCCGGAGATATTCGGGAGAAAATTTTTTGCCGAAATACTGAGTAATTATCCTAAGACAGGTCGGACCGCAATCCATGGAGTCCAGCTGTCTGTAATAGGTAATTTTTGCCACGTTTAGAATTTAGATTACAACCGTATTATTTCTTCTTTTTACTGTACCGCACAGCAGATCTGCAATGTTCTTTGAAATCACATTATCCTCTGTAAGATTATCCAGCCAGAAAAATTCTCCCGCTGCATTAATTTCTATAAAATAATACTCATCTTCAGGGGAAACGATGATATCTATAGCACCGTAATCTACATGATAAAAATCCAGAAGCTTTTTGATTTTGGACTCAACATCTGTAGGAAGTGTAGTCTGTACCCATTTATCCAGTAAATTAACGCCGTCTTTTCTCCAGTCAACTTTTGCATCGTCTGACTGTTGAGAATCAATTTCAAAAGTATAAATGGATTTACCGACAACGGTTACCCTCAATTCTTTTTTCTTTTCAATTTTCTTCTGAAACTGCATCGGACAATAGATCAGTGCATCCAACTGATCAAATCTGCTTTCATCAATCTCATTGGTAAACACCACATTTTCAACACCGTCTTCATAAATAGCAAAGCCGGTCTGCATTTTTGTAATGACATTCTTATTTTTGAGAATAAATTGTTTTGCTTCTTCAGCATTGTTGGTAATACAAGTTTCGGGAATTTTAAACCCTATTTTTGAAGCGATTTTCAACTGCTCTTCTTTGCTGTCCAGCCGTCTGTAAACGCTTGGTTTCCCCAGAGAATAGCAGTCTAAAGATTCCAGGAACCCAAAAAGTGTATTCCTGATTTCTCCCATGGCAGCTCCGAAAAACTTCTGGTCCAGCTCTTCTTTCAGTCCGTTTCCTATGTTGTAAGCACGCCTGTACCAGACGGTAGAAATATCATCAAGACGATATTTCCCTTCTTCATTTTCCAGGAAACTCACCCATGCTCCATCCTGGAAACCTGTGGTCAGCTTATTTTGTAATGGATATAGGTCGACATTGAAACGGATGACTTCAAAGCCGTTTTTGTGGATATATTCCGTGACTTTGTCGATTGAAAAGTTGTCTGCTGTATGTGTTATTATTAATATTTTACTGTTCATTGGTCTGTATTCTTTTTAATAGATAATCGGCAATTCTTTCGGCGATTGGAAAGTGCAGTTCTTTCTGCAGCATTCCCCATTCTCCCTGTGGATTCACCTCCAGAAAATAGTATTCCCTGTCTGTGCTTTTGATCATATCAATGGCTCCGAAACAGAGCCCCATTTGGCTCATCATCAGAGTCAGCTTTTTTTTAATTTCTTCCGGAAGCTCATAGGAAGACCAGAAATACCCCTCTTTCACCTCACGCCAGTCTGTGTTTTCACTGTTGTTGATTTTACCCGTAAAGAACACTCCGTCAATATACACGATTCTCAGTTCATATTCTTTTTCAATATAAGGCTGAAAAATCATGGGACAGTAAGCGATATCAGATAGATTCTGAATAGTACGGTCATCAATAACCGTGGTTGAAATCATATTTTCGCCGTTCATATTTCGCGACATAACACCGTGAAGTTTTGCAATTGATTTTCCACTGCATTTTTCTTTTATAAATCTTAGAATTTCTTCCTGATCATTTGAAAATAGGGTTTCAGGAATCCTCAGACCATTTTTTTCGGCAGACTGCAGCTGATACATTTTATTAAAATCAACCTTCCTTTCACTTTCATAAGGATTGATCCAAGGAAGATGTTCTAAAATGGTATAGATATTTGAGCGGAGGCTGTCATATTCACGATTAAAGATGTTTCTGTACTGCTCATCAAGATCGTCAGGAACGGTCACCTGCCATGATTTGCGGTGCCATACCGCGGTGATCCGCTCTGATGAAACAGAGTTTCCGGATTCGTCGGTAATGGTAAACGAGTTTTGACTGATACTGATTTTCTGACGGTGATTCAGCAGATCTGAATCCAGCCTGTAAAAGGGAATTTTTTTTGAATTCAGGTATTCAAAAAATAAATCAACCGTGTAATAATCCCGGGAATGGGTAATGCAGAGAATCATTCTGAGGTATTAAAAAAGGAAACTTAGAACTTAAGTTTCCTTCAATATGAATTGTTAATATGATCTAACCTATATTTTAAACGGTTGACTCATCACCATCAGACGGATATTTCATCGTCTGCTGTGTATCAAGCGTTGGTTTTGTAACCGTATCTTTTAACGGAGTCGTAGCTCCGAAACTGCTTGTACCTCCTTTTACTTCTTTAGAATCCTTCATTTGATTCTCTAAAAACGAAGCAAAAAATGGTTTTTTTAACTTTTTGTTGTCCATAACACATTTTTTTTACTGATTTGATAAATCTAAGGTACAAATTATTTATTATGTTATGAAAGAATATTCAATTTTATGATAAATTTAACTTATCATAAAAGAAAGAAGTCAACTCAGGCGATCTGCAGAAACTTTTTAACTTCGGCACTGAAATCTACAGGATTATCTGCCTGAACCCAATGCGCTGCATTTTTCACAGTAACAATCTGAGCCTTTGGAAACTGCTGCTTAATTGAAAACGCATCCTGCGGTAAAATATAATTTGATTTTTCTCCGGCAAGGAATAAAGTTTCACCTTCGAAAACGCCAAATTTTACTGCATTTGAAACAAACTGATTGTATTTTTCGGATAATGTTTTCAGATTAAACCTCCAGTTAAGTCTTTTGGTATCGCCCGACTCTTGCCAATAAAGATTTTTTGCCAGAAACTGAATCGTTGATTTTTCAGGAATGTAATCACTGAGTACTGCTTCCACCTCGTTTCTTGATTTTACAGCTTCAAAATCTACGGTCTCAAGTGCTTTGATAATTCCCTGATGATGCGGAGGATATGCTTTTGGAGATATATCGACAACAATCAGCTTTTCCACTTTTTCAGGATAGCTGAGTGCAAACTGCATGACAGCTTTCCCACCTAAAGAATGTCCTAAAACGTGTGCTTTTTTAATTCCGTGATGATCCATATAATGGGCAATATCGTCCGCCAGGTCATCATGAGACATTTCTCCGGAATGAAAACTTCTGCCATGGTTTCTCAGATCGATCAAATGAACAGGTATATATTCCCCCAGTTCTTTGCCGAAACTTCCCCAGTTATCAAGCATTCCAAACAGACCGTGAAATACTAACAGGGGTGTGGACGTAAGGTTTTCTCCGAATATTTTTGAATGTAAAATTTCCATATATTTTTATTTAGGGCCGGATGATGAAAGTTTAAAAATACGCCTGCAAACTTCCGGCTCTCAGTTTACCATTTAGCCAGTCTTTTCAGATACGCCTGTACCGTGTTTTCCATTCCCATATACAGTGCTTCAGAAACCAATGCATGTCCGATAGAAACCTCCAGCAAATTCGGGATATGATCGGCAAAATATTTTATATTCTCCAGGCTCAGATCATGACCTGCATTGATTCCCAAACCAAAATCACCGGCTACAACTGCAGTATCGTAATACGCTTTGATGGCCTGTTCTTTATTTGTCAGGTAATCCTTCGCATACGCTTCAGTATACAGTTCAATTCTGTCGGCACCGGATTCTGCTGCGTATTCTACCAACTCCGGATCCGGGTCAAGGAAAACAGATGTTCTGATTCCTGCATTTTTGAATTCCGCAATAATCTCCTTCAGAAAATCGAGGTGTTTCCTGGTATCCCACCCTGCATTCGAAGTGATCGCATCATCTGCATCAGGAACCAAAGTTACCTGTTCAGGTTTTACCTTTACCACCATATCAATAAAATCCCTGTGCGGATTTCCTTCGATATTAAACTCAGTCGTTACCAGTGGTTTCAGGTCATACACATCTTTTCGAGTGATATGTCTTTCATCCGGTCTGGGATGAATGGTAATCCCATGGGCACCGAATTCCTGAATTTTAACTGCAGCTTCGGTAACGCTTGGCGTTTTACCGCCTCTTGCATTTCTTATCGTTGCAATTTTATTAATGTTTACGCTTAGTTTTGTCATTTACTGATAAATTTTTGAAATACCGTTCTGATGGATAACACATTGAGTGGAAATTCTGCCAGCACATGGATCATACTCAGGATAAATAAAACCATCAAACCGGTTTGATAATTATAAAGGTACAAAGCTATTGATAAAATCCAAATTCCTGAAACCATTATCATTTTTTTAGGATGTAAAGTTTTAGCCCATCCTATCACTGAAGTTTTTGAAAACCAGTTCAGATAGTGGTAAGTATAGGCAAAGGCAATGAAAATCTGTGCTTTGATGATAATTTCCGTACCTATTCCAGCGGTATTCCCAAACACGAAGACCAGCCATTCACTGATGATTTTAAAACCTGTAGAGTTGTAGATGTTCTGCGAATGAATACCCGATGCGGAAACCTGTTCCAAAGGAAGAAAATAAATCAGCAAAGGAACGGCTATTAACATCAGTATACCTGTGAGGCCTAACGGATGGGGCAATTTCAAATATCCGGCAATCATGAAAAAAAGCGTAAATACATAAACATGGATGATGGTCGGCAGGAACAGTCCTAACATGATAATCAAATCCGGTTTCACAAAATACAGTATTCCCAGGAGCATGACAAACGCCAACAGGAATATTCCTGCGCGTCTGGAGTCTGACATGACAATATAACTGAAACAGAGCGCAAAGAGTAAGGATAAAATCAGTCCTGCAATCAATGCTGTTATATGTAGATACAAAAGATAACCATTCAGAAACAAAAGGATTGTTATTCCTGTAAAAAGAATAACAAATGGTAAGATTCTTTTTTTCTGAATAAAAAAATCTTTCTTATTCAGCCACTGTAATTCGGTAAGATAATGCAGCGGCCCCAATACTGCATAAGAGAATAAAAAGGTCTCAAAAGGCAAAAAACAGGCTGCTGCCAGTGAGATCAATACCATCAGGCAATTGATCATTTCAACTTTATTTAAAAAAGTGGTCGGGAGCAAAAAATTTAATTTAGAAATCAGTGAGCCTATTATTTCGGAAGGCCGATCTGCATGATCTGCAAATCAAATTCTTTCGACGCCACCAAAAGGTGATCAAAAATATCAGCCTGGATCTGTTCAAATTTCTGCCATTTTGAGTCGTTGGCGAAACAGTATACTTCCATGGGGAGACCCTGCGTGGTAATCTCAAGCTGCCGGACCATGATCGGACTTTCCTTATCAATATCGGGGTCATTTTCAAGGTATTTCTGGGCATAGTACCTGAACACTCCGATATTGGTAAGCTGTCTTCCGTTGATGATCTTATCTTTATGCTGAATAGTTTCTTTTTCAAGATTGATCTCCGAAGTCTTTTCGATCAGGTAATCAGCGATGAGATTGATATCTTTTAACCTTTCAATCTCTTCATCATTTAAAAATTTAAAAGAATTGATATTAAAGAATACTGATTTTTTAATTCGACGGGTATTGGATTCTGACATGACCTGAAGATTCCTGATCTCGGTGGTCAGTAAATCATAAGTCGGTATGGAAGATATCGTTTTATCAAAATTGGAAATTTTAGTGGTCAGCAGATTGATCTCCAGAATATTTCCTTCGATACTGTATTTTGGTATTCCGATCCAGTCGCCGACTTTCAGACTTTTAGAAGTTGCCACGTGAAGACCTGTCACAAAACCGAGAATCGTATCCCTGAAAACAAGAACAAGAACTGCCGTAATAGCACCCAGACTGCCTAAAATCGTGCCGCCCTTAATGCCGAATACCGTGCAGATGCCAATCACGGTAAGAATAAATATTCCAAAGATTTTCACGGTTTCCGCAATAGCATTGAGGGCCATTATTTTATAAAAATCCTGTTTGATAATAAAATAGTTCCTGAACGTATTTATTGCTCTGAACAACATTCCGGCGATCACAAAAATAATGGAAATATTCACTATGATTTCCAGTAAAGTAAAGCTTTTGGGATGCCTGTAGAAAACAGATAAAAGAGCAGAACCGGCAAACGACAAAGCCCAGAGATGTACAATCGAATTGGTTATCCTTGACTGGTAAATCGATTTGAAAACCGGATATTTCTCGTTATCAAAAAACCTTTTGAATATAAAATTAACAAGAATCTTTAAAACGATATCCAAAGTGTATATAAGACCTGCAAGAAAGATGAACTTAAGAACGATCTGGCAAGGAAGCACAAGATCTGAGGGAACATGATCGCTCACAAAATAATGAATCTGATCGCTTATATCCTGCAAAAAATCTTTGGTATCTTTTATTTCTTCTTTCATTAAAGCAAATTTATGGAATTTAGGAATGATTTTGGTTTATGATTCTAAAATTATCAGCAATTATCATCCCAAATCTGATATTTAAAACACATATTTTTCTTAACCTGTATTGTATTCAAAAAAATGGACACCACTTTAATCAGCATTATTTCCATCATCCTCCTGGTTTTAGGAATTTTAGGGACATTTCTCCCTGTACTGCCCGGACTTGTTTTAAGTTTGGGAGGCTTACTTATTTATAAATACGGTACAGATTCTGATATGCCGATGATTTATATCTGGGCTTTTGTAATTCTGACACTGGCGTCGGCGGTTTTAAATTATGTGATCCCCGCAAAAACCAACCGTAAATACGGGGGGACGAGCTGGGGAAGTATCGGATCGGTAATCGGAACAATTGTAGGGGTTTTCCTGCCTATTCCTTTAGGTTTTCTGGTTGGAATGTTTGCCGGGGTTTTTATCGGAGAATTGCTTCATGACAGTAAAGACATGAAAAAAGCGCTCCGCTCGACAAAAGGTGCCTTCATCGGATTTATTTATGGTACAGGTTTCAGCCTTGTCGTAGGTCTGGCCATGTTATTTGTTGTAATTTTAGATATGATTAATTTTATATAAAAAAATATGTTCTGCAAAATTATAATTTCAAGTTTTGCCCTGTTGTTATTAACAAACTGCAATGCGCAAAAGGAAACAAAAAATCCTGAAAAAATGGTTACTAAAGATAAAGTAGGTAAGAATTTGGAAGGGAAGATCATCTATTTCAACCAGGGAGAAAACAAATTCCTGAAAGAATACGAAATGAATGTTACTTTTAAGAATATTGCTGAAGACAGCCGCTGTCCTGAAGGAGTTACCTGTGTATGGCAGGGTGCTGCGGTTGCCAATATCGAACTGATGGGCATTGCGACCAGACCGATGACGATTTCTCTGGCAACAACAGAAAATGCCGGCAGAAACTACCACACATCCACAGTGTTCAACGGTTATACCATTTCACTTGTAGAAGTAACCCCTGCTCCGGCCTCCGGGGAGGGTGCCAAAACACTGGCAGGAAAATACCGGATCGGAATTATTATCAGCAGGAACGGAGGAAATTCATCTACCACCCGATAGCTTTTTTTCCTTTTGAGACTAAATATTCATTGATTTTTGAGAAAGGCCTGCTTCCGAAAAACCCTTTATGAACAGAAAAAGGGGATGGATGGGCTGATTTTAATATAAAATGCTTTGCCGGATTGATCAATTCGGCTTTTTTCTGTGCAAAAGCGCCCCACAGCACAAAAACCACATTTTCTTTCTTATCTGAAATTTCTTTAATAATAAAATCGGTAAACTTTTCCCAACCCAAATCTTTATGCGAGTTGGGAGAGTGTGCACGGACGGTCAGCGTTGCATTAAGCATTAAAACCCCCTGCTTCCCCCAATCATCCAGTTCTTTTGAAGTTCTTTCGATACCGAGGTCATTCTTAAGTTCGATAAAAATATTTTTAAGCGACGGCGGTGCCGTCACCTGTTCGGAAACAGAAAAACACAGACCGTTGGCCTGAAAATCATTATGATACGGGTCCTGTCCGATGATTACCACTTCTACCTCATCGAAAGGCGTGAGTTCCAGTGCACGGAAAATCTGATTCTTCGGAGGGAAAACTTTTGTTGAGGCGTATTCCTGTTTTACTTTTTCCCAGAGCTGGGTAAAGTAAGGGGTCGTTTTTATCGGGGCTAAAATATCGGTCCAGGTCATAAATTTGATTTAATAATTTTAAAACAGGCTTAATGAATTGCTTTCAATTCTAAATATCGGTCTTTTCCAAATGTGAGATAAAATAATGCCAAAAAAGGGATTTTTTCCATTCAGATTAAACTGCAGAATTTTATTTTGATTTTTAAATCAGCAGGATTGGAACGGCACCAGTCAATTTCAGCTCTTAACCCGTATTGTCTATTGTCCTTCCTCAATTTCAAATTCTTTAGATTTACCATCATGAAGATCTTCTGTCTTTTTCTCATTCAGATAGATTCCTATTGTTCTCCAACAGTTTGAAAATTCTGAAGAACGGTTAATGATTATTTTTGTCATTTTTTACTGTAATAATTTCAAAAATTGAATATCGGATTTCCCTGACGAACAAAATTAAGATTCTTTCTTCAGACTAAAAATAATATTCTCCGGAAATCCTTCATCAACCCTGCCCTCCTGCACAACAAAATTATTTTTTAAGAGAAGTCCTTTTGAATTTTCATTAGATTTATGGGTAAAAGCGAATATCTCCTTTAAATTTAATTCCTTAAAACCATACCCTACAACTGCCTTCAAAGCTTCTGACATCAATCCTTTCCGGTGAAATTCAGGCAGCAGTTCATAACCTATTTCTGCTTCCTTTCTGTCATCGGAAAACTTCCAGAGGCAAATGGTTCCGATCAGGCGGGGATGATCTTTAGAAATAATGCCAAAAAAAACAGTTTCTCTTTTTTCTGTCCTCTTTTTGATGGTCATAATAAAATCCAGCGCATCATAATTGGTTTTGGGAGGAATTCTTTGTACAAACCTGTTGATGACTGCGTTGCAACGGATTTTTAAAATATCATCAATGTGACTCTCATTAATAGGTTTTAAATGCAATCTTTCCGTTTCCAGTTTCATAATCCAAATATAATCATAAAAAAATCTCCCGATAGATAAGACCTGCTCAGTTTTAGGTTTCCTTCATTCATAACAGGGCTTTGCTGTATAATTTTATTGCTTATCCGGTCTGTTTTATGCTCTGAATAAAAATAACATTTTTTAATTCTCAAATTAATTCATTTCCAAATTAATTATCTTTGCACTGTGTATATAAACAAAGCAGATTTAAACGAATTGGAATTTCCGGCATTGCTTTCGGAAATTGCCCCTTTTGCCTATTCTCCAAAAACAAGGGAGAAAATTCTCGAGCTCCGTCCGATGAAGATCGATGAGGCAGAATTGTCGCTGAAAAAAACATCAGAATACCTTTCGAGTTTTGAAAGTTCAAATGCAATTCCTTTTGATGAATATGAAGATATCGAGAGTGAACTGAAACTGATGCTGATCGAAAATTACCGCCTTGAAAACAGTGCTTTCATCAAGATAAAAACAATAACAGAGCAGATCGGAAAACTGCAGAAGTTTTTCCCGACCATGCCGGATACTTTTCCGAACCTGATGCAGGAAGCTTCGATCCTTGAATTCAAAAAAGAAATCATTGACAAGGTTGATAAAGTGTTCAACCGTTTCGGAGAAGTAAAAAGCGAAGCATCCCCGATTCTGAAAACGTTAAGGGCTGAAATCCAGGTGGCTAAAAAAGCCATTCAGGAAAATTTTAACCGCGTACTCTTCAATTACAGCCAAAGTGATTTCCTGGATGATATCCGGGAAAGCATTATCGAAGATCAAAGGGTGTTGGCTGTAAAATCTGCGTATAAAAAAAGAGTCCCGGGAAGAGTGTTAGGACTTTCGAAAACCGGTTCTATTACTTTTATCCAGCCTGACAGCGTTGTTAAGCATTATTTCAAACTCCGCGAGGACCAGGAAGAGGAAAAGAAAGAAATTGATAAAATCCTGAGACAGCTGACTGCAGAACTTTCTGTTTTTCAGCCGCAGCTGTGGAAGTACCAGGTGTATATTTTTGACCTCGACCTGACAAGGGCGAAAGCGAAGTTTGGTGAACTTGTCAATGGGATCCTGCCTAAGATCAACCGCCATAAGACCCTGAGGCTGAAAGACGCCTACCATCCGCTGCTATGGCTCAGAAACAAAGCTGAAAACAAAACCATTTTCCCACAGTCACTAAGCCTGACAGAGCACAACAGGATCATCTGTATCTCCGGACCGAATGCGGGTGGAAAATCGATTACGTTAAAAACAGTCGGACTGCTTCAGCTTATGATCCAGAGCGGAATTCTCGTTCCGGTTCATCCTAAATCGGAAATGTTTTTCTTTGAAAAGATCATGACGGATATCGGGGATAATCAGTCAATTGAAAATCATCTTTCTACCTATTCTTCACGACTCAAGAAAATGGGCGGAATCATCCGCGAATCGAATCCTGATACGCTTTTACTCATTGACGAGTTCGGAACCGGTTCAGACCCTGAACTGGGAGGTGCACTGGCAGAAAGTTTCCTGGAGTTCTTCTACGATAAAAAAAGTTTTGCGATCATTACAACGCATTACACCAACATCAAACTGGTGATTGAGGGACTGCCAAATGCTGAAAATGCAGCGATGCTTTTTGATGAAGAAACCCTGGAACCGATGTATAAACTGGAAGTCGGACAGGCCGGAAGCTCATTCACCTTTGAAGTGGCGGAAAAGAACAAGATACCGAGGTTTATCATTCACTCCGCAAAGAAAAAAGTGGAGCATGATATTGTGAATTTAGATAAAACCATCGTGAAACTTCAGCAGGAAAAATTTGAGGTTGAAAAACTGAAAACCGATCTTGCAGAAAGAAAAGGTTCTGTGGAGGACAAACGGGATAATCTTCAGAAACTGAATGAGCAGCTGCAGCAAAAGCTTTTCAACTTCCAGAAACTGTATGAGGATGAGCACCGCAAGCTTCAGTTCGGAAATAAGATCGAATCTTTCATAGACAGCTACATCAAAGGAAAATCCAGAAAAGACGTTGTCAAAGATTTTGTAAAAATCCTGGAACAGGAAAAATTCAGAAAAATCGGAGCGGATAAGGATGAAACGAAACGCCTTCAGGTCGTGAAAAGAAAGATTACCCAGCAGCTGAAAAAAGAGGATGTTATCGAAAAAATAAGTGAGACCAACGATAAGATCGAAGAAAAGCGTAAAACAGACCGTGCAGTATGGATGAAAATCGGTCAGCGGGTAAGAATTACCGGAAGCACCAGCGTCGGAACGATAGAAACGATTTCTAAAAACAAGGTGACGGTCAATTACGGAAGTTTCAAGACGGTGATCAGTGCAGAGGAGCTGGAAAGAATTTAGTGAAGATGATAACGGTAAAAAACCACATCACATTGAAGGATTTTGTAAACTTCAATATAAAAAGTTCTTTGCCCCGCATCATTCTTTTTTCCCTGCTTATCATCCTGCTTTTTGTCATGAATTTTTATAATGCGGAAAATGACAGGAGGGAAATTTTGAGATCGGCAACCCTATGGTTTCCTGTTATCATTGTTTTTATTATCATCCGTTCCTATTTTCGCCTGAAAAACGCATTTTATTCGAACGCAAAAATTCAGGAGGAGATTATCTATATTTTTTCTGATGAAAAAGTACAGACCAAAGGGGAAACTTTCGAAGAAGATTTTACGTGGGCCACGGTATACAAAATTAAAGAGACCAAAGACTGGTTTTTGATCTATCAGAGTAAATTCACGATGAATATGGTGATGAAAAAGAATTTTACAATCAACCAAAATGCAGAGCTTCGACAAATTATCATAAACAACGGGGTAAAAGCGAATCTCAGGAAAGACTGATCATAAAAATAGGTATTCCTGTAAATCACTGCTCGTTTTTCATTTAATCATTTCAATGATTTTGGGTCGTGTTATTTTCATTTTATCCTAATCCGAACAGGGCAATAAAGGCAAAACCAGAGGGAGCGAAAATGTTTTTTTGAAATTAATGTACTATTAATTTTGACTTATCAAAAAAATCCCTATATTTGCACCCACAAAAAACAAGGTAAAACTTGTAAAAGATGACCTTTTAATCGGGGCGTAGCGTAGTCCGGTCATCGCGCCTGGTTTGGGACCAGGAGGTCGCAGGTTCGAATCCTGCCGCCCCGACTGTTTTCGTAATTTTCTCAAAATTACCAATGGGTGCGTAGCTCAGCTGGATAGAGCATCTGCCTTCTAAGCAGACGGTCAAAGGTTCGAATCCTTTCGCGCTCACTTAAAACCACAATTTTAATTGTGGTTTTTTTGTTTTTAGGTGGTTAGAGATTGAGTGGATGTTTTATGGATCAATATCTCAAACGGAAATCAAAGAATCTCGGATTATTTTATTAAAATTCAAATGCTCCTACTCTTTTAAAAAATTCTAACAAACTTTACTTCTACATTATAAGATTCAAAAATTCCTTTAACCGTACGAAGCATTTAAAAATATATTAATTAGTTATTGGATATTTCACTGTTCATCCGCATGGGCGAATGTTTGATACATATTATCGTATAGAATTAGAATCGTTCAATATTCTCTCTAATTCTGCGTATATCAAAGCCGTCTGTGTTTTTCTTTTCTTCCTTTTGGTAATTCAATATAGAGTCAATTTCCTTCGAAAGTATATTTTGCAGAATATCTACTTGCTCTGCAGTTAGATATCTTGTACGAGTCCTGATGATGTCATTAGGATTATTTTTAAATTTTTCAGTACTAACATTCTGATCTGACATATCAGTAAGTAATTTTCTAAAAACAGCTCTTTTAGATTTGGTCAAGATAATTAACTTCGTTTCAATCGTACCAAACGAGTACTAAAGGAATATCATTGTAATTCTGCTCATTCAGAAAAAAACAAAAATGATCTCCACAAACGCTTTGAGCCGAAGGTATAAACTGAAACTCGGACTTACTTTGCCGGTAGATCTTTTATTGCATCATAAACAGCTTGCACATCTAGAACTTCAAAGCCCCAACAATGTAATAAAAGCACTGGATTTGCTTTGATCCGGAAAAAAAATAATGCACAAAACTTATTTAAGTATTCTTAAGTTCATATATTTTTGGTTATTCGTCTTCCTTTTTTGATTTATATTTTATTTTTGTTTAACACATATAAATTATATTATAACATGAAAAAACTATTATTTATCATTGCCCTTGGTGTAGCAGGTTTAGCAAGTGCTAAAGAAAATTTAGAAAATATAAATTCTAAAGAAAAGAAAATTAATGCTATCAAAAATGTTGGTAAAAGTAAGAAAGTGAAAACACAATGTGGTGTTTTTCACGCATCTTGTACATCTGCATATACATGTCAGGATTGGACTGAATCTCAATGGTTACACTGGATGGAACAGATTCAAGAAAATTACTGTCAACTTTGGTAACGATCTTAAATTTATTAATTAACAATAAAAACCGTCCAAATAAATATTTATTTGGACGATTTTTCAATTTTATAAAATAAAAATATGAATTTTGTAAAAAAACAAATCTTAACAATTATATTTTCATTCCTTTTCTTCGTGTCATTTTCTCAAACACCTAAAAACGATTCGTTACGAGGTGAGTTTACTTATTTACTTCAGTACAGACCTAACAGTTTAGATAAAAATCACGTTTATACAGAACTTTTTTCATTGCAGATAAGTGATAAAAGCGCTTATTTTATCAGTGAGAATAGATTGAAATTTGATTCTGTTTTCGCAGCGCAATTTAATAATAGAAAGAACGATGCTTTTAATATTGATATGAGGGCCTTACCATCATCAAAATTTAAATTTTTAATTATACAAACAAATGATCGTTCACAATTTTATGAGGCAGCGGGAATGACTCTACTATCATATAGTAATCCTGTAATCGATAATTGGAAACTTATTGATGAAACAAAAATAATTAATTCCATTGTTTGTAAAAAAGCCGAGGTTAATTATAAAGGAAGGGAATGGACTGCCTGGTACTCAACCGAAATTCCTTTTCCTTATGGTCCCTATAAATTTAGCGGGTTGCCGGGCTTGATTGTAAAAATAATTGATAAAACAGGAGATTATGATTTTGAATTAGTAAAATCAGTATCAAGCTCTAATTTGAAAGGAAAACTGGTAAAAATGAATAAGGCACGATACCATAATGCTAGATTAGTTACAAAAAAAGAACTTGCTCAAGCAATAGCAAGTGCTAAAGAAAATAGTAGGTATGAATTAGAACGAACAGGGACTGTATTTTCAGATAATCAAAAAAGACAAAAGATAATAGAAGCAGAAAAAAAAGGATATAATCCTATTGAATTAGAAGATTAATAATTCTATCGTTTTTTGAGACTTGATAACTTTAAAAGATATAAAACGGCTTAATAAATTACTGAATGTCTGGTGTGATGTATTCATTAGATTTAAATGTCCAAAAAAACAGATTCTACCTTATCGCTGACAGATACTTATTTCCGTATTTTGAATTTTCTCTGTATTGGTATCAGTACATACAAAATCAAAGGCCTCCTGTAGGAAGCCTTCGAACACCAAATCACAAAATATTAATATGAAAAAATTTACTTATAAAGCTGTTGCAGTATAAGTTACTGTTTGAGTATAAGTTCCGGCCGGTTTACCTAAAATATCCGAAGACGATGATTTCGCCGCTGGAATTGTGTAATCCAGATTAAGTGTTAATGCGCTTCCAAGCGGAGCGTTTGATACTAAAGTCTGATCCGTTGCAGATAAAACAACCGCACTTTTTGTTCCTCCCATGGTTCCGGCAGCTGTAGCGGCTTTGATGGTCAGAACATTGACAGGGATTAAGTTGGTTCCGTTCATGAAATTCGCACCGCCTGCTTTTACTTTTACATTAAAGTTCTTCGTTGAAGTCACTTTCAAAGAGTTGGCTTTAGTAATTGTCTGATCAGAATTATAATCAGCCGCAGTAGCATAGTTAAAGTCAACCGTATTACCAATGGCAGTACTTCCCGCATCAATAGAGATGACATCGTTCAGGGTAATGTTTACCGTTGTGGTTGCAGTAGTATTCTGAGCGTGAACATTATTCGTTCCAAAGATGAAGGCTCCGATAGTTAAGGCTGCGATTGCTATTTGTTTTGTCATGATCGTAGTTTAATTTTTATTCCTGTTTAATTGTTCTCTTTTGAACACTACAAATCTACGGCAGCAATAAAAGTTTCTTTGTAGTGAAAAATGGAAGTTCGTGTAGTAAAATAACTACACGTATTAGTTAATAGAAAAACCCTCAACACTTAGAAAGTGTTGAGGGCGTAGATAAAAAATAGCAATTCTATAAACCAAAGACTTCTGCAATTTTGTAGAAGTCCTTTTTTTAACATGATTTTCTTTTCCGAATATATATTGGTGACCTTCTGATCTTGTCAGCATTATCAATCGTTTTGTGAGACTATTTACTTCACTCATCTAAAACTATTTGGGGCTTTCGGAAATGATTCTCAAAAAAGTAATTTAATCAAATTCCAAATTTATTTTACAGTCTACAATTGTATAATCTTATTTTCTTATATTTCATTCTCTACAATTACTAAAAAACGGAGCTATTTCTATTTCAATACGGGAATGCGAACCACCGCGCAATTCAAATTTAGATGGTCAATCACTTACATTTTTTCATCAGACAGAGAAAAATAAAAAACCTTCTTATGTTCTATTGTCTGTTACAGATTTCGGAATGATTTACCCACCGTTTTGCAGATGCCATTTAATCACATTCTGAGCTGGATTTTTATGATTCAAGCATGCCAGTTTAAAAATCATCGGATGTTAGTGTAAAATATGGAATTAGCAAACTTGTTTCGGTAATAAATAAATCCTAAAGGAAAACTTCACTTGCCGGAAATACTTTTGCAACCTCTCCCATGTTTCTAAAACTGAAGCCATATCGAATAATCAATTGTCTTTTTTAAACAATTTCTACCTGTTCTAATGCTTCATTTAATCTAAAATGCCAGGCCTTCATGACTGGCATTTTACATCGTTAATTAGCGTCAAAATATCTGATTCCGCATTACTACAAATTTGTCTTAAAGAAATTATCCAACTTATCAAATGGAATCATATCTACTTTATCGTACAAATCAACGTGAACACCATTTGGAATAATCATTAATTCTTTAGGTTCAGAAGCAACTTTAAAAATATCTTCAGAAAAATATCTCGAATGTGCATTTTCACCTGCAATTAGCAACATCGGTCTTGGAGAAATTTCTTTTACATAACTTAAAATCGGCATATTCATAAATGAAATCGGATTGGTTACCAACCACGCACCGTTTGAGTTCAAAGAACGTTCGTGAAAACCTCTTGGCGTTCTGTAATAATCAAAATATTCTTTTACAAATTGAGGTTCGCTTCCTGTTAATTTTTCAGGTAAATTTCTTGGTCCTTTAGCGGGTTCTCCTGCTTCTGCATCTTTCCAGCGTTGCTGACCCAAATCTTCTAATGTTTTGGTTCTTTGTTCAGGTGTTACAGAATCGTTGTAACCTTTGGACATTACTCTTGTCATATCGTACAGACTTGTGGTAGCAACGGCTTTAATACGTTTGTCACTTGCAGTTGCATTCAAAGCAAAACCTCCAAAACCACAAATTCCGATAATTCCGATTTTGCTCCTGTCTACATTTTTTTGTAATCCCAAAAAGTCAATCGCAGCGCTGAAATCTTCTGTGTTAATTTCCGGCGAAGCTAAATTTCTCGGCTCACCACCACTTTCACCTGTGTAAGAAGGGTCAAGTGCGATAACAGCAAAACCTCTTTGCGCCATTTGATTGGCATATAATCCTGATGATTGTTCTTTCACCGCACCGAAAGGTCCGCTGATTGCCAACGCTGATAATTTTTCATTGCCTACATTTTTTGGAAGGTATAAATCACCAGAAAGTGTTATTCCGTAACGGTTTTTGAAGGTTACAGCGGTTCTTGTTACTTTATCATTCAATTTGAATGTATAATGCTCTTTCTGTTCTGTTGTTTCCATTTTTTTTGAATTTGATTTTTTATTTTGAGCTGATAATTGTCCTACCGACAATGTAATTACAGCCATAATTAATGCTACTTTTTTCATTTTATTTTACAGTATTAACTTTATTAAATTCTTCGTTTGTAACTGGTTCAAGCCAATTCACCTGCACATCATTTTTAAAATTAGTAATTGCAATATGTGTCATAGACGTGGTTGCTGATGCCCCGTGCCAGTGTTCTACGTTTTCTGGTATGTTGACTACATCACCTTTTTTAATAACTTGTGCGGGTTTATCCTTTTCCTGATAAAAACCAACCCCTTCAGTCACAATCAAAACCTGTCCTTTTGGATGGGTGTGCCAATTGGTTCTTGCTCCAATCTCAAACGTTACTGCCCCTGCAGAAAATTCATTGTTTCTATCATTGGCAATCAAAGGAGACAAAAAAGCTTCGCCTGTGAACCAATCTTCCGGTAATCTATTTCCCTTTGGAAATAGAGATGTGGTGTTTTCATTTTTCATTGCTTCTCTATTTTTATTATTACAACTCATTATCGCCAAACCAATCACAGCTACAGCAATTACCTTTTTGGAATTTTTCATATCGATTATTTATAATCATTTAGTTTATTGATACAGTTTTTAGCTTGGCTCTTTTATCTAATATTTCTCTAAAAACCATAGTTAAAACTGCCAATATCCCAAATACGGCTCCAACCCAGGGAATAGAAGAAATCCCCACATTGGCAATAAACCATCCACCAACGATTGTTCCTGTGGAAACGCCCAGGTTTCCGAAAGAAGACTGAAGGCTGTTTGCAAATTCTGGAGCTTCGGGTGCGGCATCAATCATATAAGAAATGGCCGTTAAGAATGCCGGACTGTACATTATTCCCCAAAAACAAATGACTATGATTTGGAAATAAAAGTTCTCACCCGAATACTGTAAAATCACTGGTAGTAATATGCTTCCTGCTAAGAAAAATGCGGTTGTGCGAACAATATTTTTAGATAATAATATCCCTGCTAACCAATTGGCAACAACCCCTGCTACACCGAATATCAAAAGCATATAACTTACCTGTTGTCCGCTCATCATTTTCACTTTTCCCAAATAATCTGCGAAATAGCTGTAAGTGGAAAACCAAGCTGAAATCAACAGTACATTGAATACAACACTGATAATAAATCGTGGTTTTTTCAGAATCAACAATTGACTCCCATAGGATAATTTTTCCTTTACAGGCATCATTGGAATGAATACGAAAATTCCAGCCAAAGCAATCATCGAAATAATTCCCTGAATGACAAAACTGATTTGCCATCCGTAAAGGCTAGACATATATGTAACAAGTGGAATAACGGTCACCTGTGCTAATGCAATTCCGCCAATTACAATTCCCATTAATTTATGCTGTTCTGCTTTGGAAGCAGTACGAATAATTGTTCCCACCGCAGCCGAGAAAAATACGGGTTGCAAGATTGCAGGAAAAATTCGAAACAGAACCAAAAGCCAGAACGGCGGTGCAAATGCAGAAATAATATTAGATAGTAGAAAAAGTGAAATTGCCCAAAGCATCATCTTTTTTCTATCAATTCCAGACGTTAGAAGAACAAGAAAGGGCCCGATGAGGAAGATTGTCAAAGCAAACGCACTCAACAATAATCCAGCGGTATTAATCCCGATATTGTAGTGTGACGCTACTTGTGGCAAAACACCAATAATTCCAAACTCGGTACTGATAATACTGACTGCACCCAAACATCCTGCGTAAGCTATTTTTTTAATTCCTATTTCGCTATTTTCACTATCCATCTAACTGTTCATTATTGTAGAACAAAGTTACATTTGAATAGCTTTTAGATTATAACGATTATCAAACCATAAATTAAGAAATTCAAACTAAATTATTTTAATTTATTATCTTTAGAGCCATCTATTAGATATAAAACAGAATTTTAATTATACTAATCAAACTATTTCACTTCCGTTGCGTGCCATAATAACATTTTCCAACCATCACCCTCTTTTACCCAGATTTCGGTAAACTGTACACGCAACTCGATTAAGGTTCCGGAAGCATCCACGATGATATGGCATATTCCGGAAACTGCACCTGTATTTCCATGAATACGCACTTGCGTTTGCTCGTCTTCGAGCTTCTTGTATTGTAATCTATTGGTTTTTAAAGCATCTATAAATTGAGCTTTTGTTTCTACAACAGCATTGGCGTGGGTAAAAGTGAGGTCGTCGGTCATCATCGATGAAACGGTTTTCCAATCACCATCTACGGTTGATTTGCGACGATTTTCGTGAAGTAACTCAACCTCCTTTTTTTCCTTTTCAGGATCAGAGTTTTGTATACAACCCACCATCATAACTGCCAATCCTAATAATCGAATCAATTTTCTTAATTTCATAATGAAATGGTTTTAAAATTTATTAAATAAACACTACTCGTCATAGCCAATCTGCAACATCTGCTTGGCATCCATTCTGCCACCATAAACCTGTAGTTTTGCTAATCCTGATTCCAATTCTGCCAAATCAGAAATAGATAAATGAAGTTTTCCAGTTCCCATATTTTCCTTTAAATGTATAGGATTTGTAGTACCCGGAATAGGAACAATCCACGGTTTTTGTGACAGTAGCCAAGCCAATGAAACCTGAGCAGGTGTCGCATCTCTCTTAGCTCCAAATGTTTTCAGCAATTCAATAATGGGTTGGTTGTTTTGCATCACGATAGGGGAAAAACGAGGAAACGTTTTACGCAAATTATTTTTGGCATCCCAAGTCGTTTGTACATTTACATCCAGTGTTCCAGGGAGAAATCCTTGACCTAGAGGTCCCCACGGCACAAAACCGATACCCAAATCTTCACAAGACTGAAGGACACCGTTTTTCTCAACGCCTCTTTCGATAAACGAATATTCTGTTTGAACAGCAGAAATTGGTTGAACTGCGTGCGCCTTTCTAATGGTTTTAGCAGATGGCTCGGATAACCCAAAATGCAAAACCTTTCCTTCTTTTATCAAATCCTTAATGGTTCCCGCAACATCTTCAATAGGAACTGTGAGGTCCACACGATGCTGATAATAAAGATCAATTCTATCTGATTTTAAACGTTTTAATGATTGCTCTACCACTTTTTTTATATGCTCTGGTCGACTATTCAAGCCATTCGTTCCATCGATTTTAAAACCAAATTTTGTAGCAATGGATACCTTATTTCGGAATGGAGCCAACGCTTCGCCAACTAATTCTTCATTGACAAACGGACCATAAACTTCCGCTGTATCAAAAAAAGTTACGCCTTGCTCATAAGCCTCGCGAATTATACGAATACCTTGAGCTTTGTCTACTCCAGCACCATAATGTCCTCCGCTCAAAGTCATATTGCCAAAACCAAGTTCTGAAACTTCCAAGTCGCCAAGTTTGCGTGTTTTTAATTTATTTACAAAATTTGGAGTTATCAATTGTGCTGATGAAGACCCTGCCAAAGAAGTCAATCCTCCAAAAGTTAATGCAGCACCAAGCAGCGCTGTTTTTGTTACAAATTCTCTACGGCCAAATGTATTGGCATTTTCGTTATTGCTCATACTGTTCTTTTGTTATCATTAATAGTGGATAAACCTTGAGCGTACTCAAAATCTACCTTGATTTATTATATACAAATTTACAGTCGAAATGAATTATCGAATTAAGAAAATCAAACAAAAAATTAAGAAAATCAAACTTCCTCCAAACGAAATGCCTTTGGATTTGTTCCTGTTTGTTTTTTGAAAAAATTATTGAAATAGGTTGGATATTCAAATCCGAGTGCGTAAGCAATTTCAGATATACTCCAGTCGGTATGTTGCAAAAGTGCTTTTGCTTCAGTCATGATTCGTTCTGTAATGTGTGAAGTTGTTGATTTCCCAGTTACTTCTTTAACGGCACGGTTTAGGTAATTAATGTGAACATTCAAATGCTTAGCGTAATGCTGTGCAGTCCTTAATTGGAGCGGATTTGCAGTGGTTTCAACGGGGAATTGTCTCTCTAGTGATTCCAGAAAAACAGATGTCAATCTGGAAGAAGCATTTTTGTTTTGCTCAAAGTTTTCTTCCGGTTCCATTTTGAGTGATTCGTGGATGATGAGACTTATATAATTCCGAATCAACTCATCTTTAAACACGTAATCACTTTCCTGTTCAGCAATCATTTTCTGAAAGATGGTATTCAGAAATATTCTTTGTTCCTCTGTAATTTTTAAAATAGGTGTTCCTCCAACTTTAAAGAATGACGATTGCTGAAGACTCTCCGAACGTTCGGAATTCTTAAAGAAATCTTCTGAGAAAAGTATGGTGTAACCCACATAAGTTGTCGAAATTGTCTCCCAAGAATATGGAATATGCGGGTTTCCAAAAAAGAGAATCGTTCCTTCCTGCTCGAAAGTTCTATCAGAATAATGAATCTTGCTTTTACCGGTCGTCAAACAGATTTTATAGAATTCTTTTCTGCTGTAAGTTCTTGTATCGCCACTGTCCTGTTCAATCTGAAATGCTTTAAAACCTTGAAGTTTCAATTCGCTATTGAATTCCGAAATAACTCTTTCAATCTTTTCCATTTTTCAAAGTTAAGAAATTCAAACACACAAAAAATATTTGAAAAATAAAAAAGAACTTCCAATATTTAGAAATTCCCTTCTTTAGTGATACTTAATCTTACTTTACGGAACCAGAATTATTTTCCCAACCGCATTTTTGGTCTGAATAATTTCGTGTGCTTTTGACATTTCCGCCAGTGGAAATAAATGTGAAATATGGGTTTTAATTTTTCCTTCAGCCAAAAGGTTAGCAATTGATTCCATATCTTTCAGATAGGTGTCGTTTGGCGTCACATTCACTCTTTTAACGGTTATATTCTTGTCTGCTTTGGCATTATCAATAAATTCCTGGTCAGGATAAACGACAATACTTGATAAAATTCCGCCATTTTTCAGCGTTTTTAAGGAGCGGGCTAGATGGGTGTCTTCCGTGCTTTTTACTTCAGCTTCCACCCAAACGGCGTCGTGAACAATATCGGCATCGTTGATAAAATCCTCAACAACCTGTGTCTTATAATCAAAGAATTCATCCGCACCAAGGCCTAAAACAAAATCTTTATTATCACCAGAAGCAACACCGATAACGTATGCTCCAAAATGTTTTGCGATCTGCACAGCGTAATGACCAACACCTCCGGAAGCTCCGTAAACAATGACCTTATCGTCCTTTTTCACCTGAGCAAATTTTACCAGAGATGCCCAAGCCGTCAAAGCGGCCATCGTTGCACCAACGGCTTCCTCAAAACTTACATTGGCAGGTTTGATAACCAATTCATCTTGAGGAGCAGAAACGAATTCTGCGTAAGCGTTTGCCTGACCGATAAAATTGAAATTACCGAATACTTCGTCTCCTACTTTGAATCTCGTTACTGCACTGTCAATTTCAGTGACAATTCCTGCAACATCCCATCCTAGAATGATGTTTTCTTCATCACCTTTCAGTGCATAAATCATTTCCAAGGCTGGTTGATTTCTTCGAACAAATGCATCTACGGGATTGATGGCGACTGCCTTTACCTGTATCAAAACTTCGTTGTCTTTGATTTTTGGCATTTGAACTTCTGCTAAAAATAAATTTTCCGGTCCTCCGACTTCTTTTAAAACTATTGCTTTCATTATTTTTTGTATTTAAAATGATATTTCAAAGATAGATTTGATTACGAGTTTTAATTTTGTTCAGATTGTCAAATTTACTTTGCTAAGATTGTCAGCATATTTGCTGTAAGTTTAAAAAACTGACATTTTAAACAATCTTTTTTTGACGTTTTGAACAAAACAATTATTTGATTTCTCATCTAATTTTGTACTTGAATTATTAATTAAAAAACATTTGAATATGTCTGAACAATCAATTTTACGACTTACAATGTCTGCGACAGTAGATCCTGATGAATGGGGAAAATTGGAACAATTAATGGCAGTGGCTAGAATAAGCATTCCTAAAGAAGGAAATGGCGTATTAATACACGAATGCCATTATAACCCTGAAACTTTAGAAATTATTTTTCTGGAATCTTATGCTGATGAAACTGAATTAATAAATCACGCACAAGCATTTGGCCCGGTAATGAACAACAATAAAGTAGAATGGAAAATCAATAGGATAGACTTGCTTGGAAAATATTCAGACGAGATTTATGAAATGATGAAAGCAATGGCAAATGGTGCCGAAGTAAATCTTTACAGAAAAGTATTCAAGAATAAATAACGGAATTACAATTCTGAAGGCGAGTACCCAAACTGTTTTTTAAAGGCAAATGAAAAGTGGGAGAGATTTTCGAAACCTATTTCCAGATAAATATCTCCCGCTTTTTTGTCCTTTTTGGAAAGCTGAAAATGTGCCAATTCGAGGCGTTTTTTTGTAAGCCAGCGTTGTGGCGTAATTTTAAAAGCCTTCTTAAAATCCCTGATAAATGTAGAAAGACTGCGTCCTGAGAGATAGGCGAATTTTTCCAGAGGCATGTTAAATTTGTAATGTTTCTCCATGAAATCAACCAGATTTATTTTTCCTGGTTCAGAAAAATCGGCTAAAATGCCATCTATATCAGGTTCAATGTACCGAAGAATAGAAATAGCCTCCTCAAATTTAAGTTTTGCAATATTTTCCGGAAGTTTTTGCTCCAGTTCAAAATACGGAACAATGGAAGAAAAGAGGCTTTTCAATAAGGGCTCTTCATTTAAAATCCTTACTGAATGATCTGGTGAAAGGTTCAGGTTCGGCTTTTCTTTTGCGTAAAAAGTTTTCAGCCTTTCCACCGTCAAGCTGAACACGATAGCTTTGTAAGGTCTTCCGTCCTTCGGCTGTTTAATGACCGCAGATATTTGATTTCTGGGAAAAAGCAACATACTGTCAGCACCAAAAACATACGATTTATTTGCCTGAATTATTTTCATTTCACCGGAGATTATCAGCACAAAAGAATGAAAATCCAGACTCAGATCATCTTTATAAATACCTTCTTCGGTAACTGTCCAAACTAAATCTGTGAATTTATTTATATTCTGCTTTGCCATTTTTTATGTTGAATTTGATAATTCAAAGATATTAATAACACTCTTGCAATACTTTGTTTAAAATGTCAAATGTACTTTGTCTAAAATGTCAGAAAAATTCATCATTCTCTAATTAAAAATGGATTATTTCTACTCCATTATCATTAATATATTATACAATTTCGCTTATAAGATTTGGTGTAAGGTAACGAAGTTGTTTAAACTCTTAATTTTTTGAGTAATCATAAAAAAAATGCCAAAAAGTACAGACTCTTTTAGGTAATATCCAGTGTTTCAAATCTTACCAGCAAAGATTTGAAGCCGTCTAACAGGCATTTACTAGCTCTATTCTAATCTGTTTTTGTAAATTTTTCATCAAAATAAGAATCCTTATCTAGTGTTTTTCCATTTCGGGGATTGGTTTAGGTGTTGCCCATTATTTCCTCCATTTCTAACTTTTGTCTTAAATTTTCGCTGTCAAATCCCGAATCTGCTTTCAAAAAAATACCTTTATGAGAAATTTCTGCTTCTGATAAAATATCAATAATCTCGCCCATAACATTTACTATTTCATAGAGATCATGATGATTTCCGCTTCTGGGATTTCCCATCGAAAGCATTTTACCACGATTGTCACAAAGAAAAATCATATTGCCGGTTTTCGCAGATTTTCTGCTTTGGTACCCCTTTGACTTTCCGCCCATTCTGCACCGGGTCTGGCTTCAGTCGAGTTGAACACACCACAATCCAGCAATCTCCTGTTACCATTCAGAACATGGACCCAAACATTCCTGAAGCTGCCATCCTCGCTCCATTTATCGAAATAATAATATATTCTGCCAGTTTATTTTTTCTTCGCAGAAATTAGTCTATTACAGAAATTTCCCGCCACTGGCAGGAGGTTTCAGCCGTTTTATGATGGCCTGAATTATTTTTACCAGGTCAAACTTCGGAGTAATACAATCGCATTAACAAAAGATCTGATTTTGAGAACAATAAACAAACACTATTAGGCTGGATTTCTGGAAATCCATTATCTGACAAAAATTTAAGTTGGTCATTTCTCTCTGTTGTAAATTACCTTTTACTATAAAATTATTGAGACACCTATCTATTCTAAAAAAATTAAATATAAAAATCGAGATTACTATTACAGACAGACAAATATTTATAATTATTGGGAAAAACTCAAAAACTAAATTGGAAATAATTAAAATTGCAGAGATTAAGTTTACTGCAGCCAAACTTTTTTTTAAAAGCATATCGTTTTATTTTCAAAGGAAAAAGTTTAACCTTTTTTTGAGGTTCTATAATTAATATATTCTTAAATTTTATCAGATTTCTACTTACAAATTAAAAATCATATATTCCACGAATTATAACTTTTTTAGAATCTGTTTCTTGAGTGATACTATATAGAAATAATTCCAAAGTTCCTCCTGATTCATCTATCCCTTTATACAAGCCTAATTCACTAGAAAAGTAAATCTCATCAGGAAATTCAATAGCAATCCCTTTTCTCAATTCCGTCAAATCTTTGTATGTTCTATCCTCATAGATCCTTTCTTTCTTTCTGTCTTGGTTTGTTGGTTTCTTTGTTTCTTTCTTTCTTTTCCTTATAGATGAATTCAAAGTATCCCATTTCATTAGATAATATTAATGCGTCTTCGCTCATTTTTTTAGTTTTAAGATTATTTGTTTTTTATATTATAATTCTAAATTATCGTTTTTTGAGAATTGATAATTTTAAAAAGATATAAAAAGGCATAATAAATTTACTGAATGTCTGTTGTGATGTATTGTTTAGATTTAAAATTTCTAAAAAACACAGGTTCTACCCTACCGCTCACAGATACTTATTCCCGGATTTTGAATTTCTCTGTATCCGTATTAATATAAATAAAATCAAAGGCCTCCTGTAGGAAGCCTTCGAACACCAAATCACAAAATATTAATATGAAAAAATTTACTTATAAAGCTGTTGCAGTATAAGTTACTGTTTGAGTATAAGTTCCGGCCGGTTTACCTAAAATATCCGAAGACGATGATTTCGCCGCTGGAATTGTGTAATCCAGATTAAGTGTTAATGCGCTTCCAAGCGGAGCGTTTGATACTAAAGTCTGATCCGTTGCAGATAAAACAACCGCACTTTTTGTTCCTCCCATGGTTCCGGCAGCTGTAGCGGCTTTGATGGTCAGAACATTGACAGGGATTAAGTTGGTTCCGTTCATGAAATTCGCACCGCCTGCTTTTACTTTTACATTAAAGTTCTTCGTTGAAGTCACTTTCAAAGAGTTGGCTTTAGTAATTGTCTGATCAGAATTATAATCAGCCGCAGTAGCATAGTTAAAGTCAACCGTATTACCAATGGCAGTACTTCCCGCATCAATAGAGATGACATCGTTCAGGGTAATGTTTACCGTCGTGGTTGCGGTGGTATTCTGAGCGTGAACATTGTTAGTTCCTAAGATGAAGACTCCGATAGTTAAGGCTGCGATTGCTATTTGTTTTGTCATGATCGTATTGTTTAATTTTTATTCCTGTTTATTGTTCTCTTTTGAACACTACAAATCTACAACAGCAATAAAAGTTTCTTTGTAGTGGAAAATGGAAGTTCATGTAGTAAAATAACTACACGTATAGTTAATAGAAAAGCCCTCAGCACTTTTTAAGTGTTGAGGGCGTATATAAATTGCTGTTATTTCTATGATAAAGCTCTTGTATGTAATTTTTCTTCAGGTCTTCACAAAAAATATTTATAGGCTGAAAAATAAGCTTTGGAAATATTGTTGCCAACTATCAAATTTACACATTCGTCAAGCTGAATTATCTAATTTTGTCAAGCAATGTAAGCCACCCATGTAAAACTTATTTTTTTTAAATACTTACAAATCTTTTTCATCTTAAATTTTCTTTGGATTGACAAATCTTTTGTTTTTGATAAAAACCCATCCAGATATAATAAACACCATTGATCATTCCAAAGCCATCTTTGGGCACATCCAGCAAATTTTAAATCAAAACTTTTTTTAATGGTTTTTTTCTACTGAGATTTTAAACAACCTTTTAAAGAATTATAATTAATCATTTTTTGAGAATTTTCGCTTGATCTGAGCCTTCAAAGAAAAAATCAGAACTAAATTTTGAATTTACTCCTGATGTAATCTCCCCCCTCTTAGGCACACTCAAAAGTAGAGTTTTTGGTTAATAATTC
>CAURNW010000016.1:0-119162 GCA_963526305.1 uncultured Chryseobacterium sp.
AAGCAATAAGCAATAAGCAATAAGCAATAAGCAATAAGCAATAAGCAATAAGCAATAAGCAAATGAAAATTACATTAAACAGAATCAACGACGATTTTTTATTTGAATGTACCAATTCACAGGGGAATTCTATACTTTTGGATAATACTTCTCAGCCTGGCGCAAAAGGAGTTTCTCCCATGGAAAGTATATTAATGGCAGTTGCAGGATGCAGCGGTATTGATATTGTTTCAATTTTAAAGAAACAAAGACAGGAAATTACAGATTTTAAAGCTGAAGTTGAAGGTGACAGAGTACCTGTTGAAGATGCAAAACCATTTAAATCCATTACTGTAAAATTCTATTTAGAAGGAAAAATCGATCCCCAAAAAGCTATAAAAGCATCAGAATTATCGTTTGAAAAGTACTGTTCAGTTTCAAAAACTTTAGAACCTAATGTTGAAATAGGGTATGAAGTGTATGTAAATGGTGAGAAATTTTAGGAGACCGAATTGAGGACATAAAAAAAACCGGATACTGCTATCCGGTTTTGTTTTTTAATTTTTTACTTCTTAATTACTTTAGTACTTTTTAATGTACCGTCTTTCATCGTAAATGTCAGAATATAGAGTCCTGATTTTACACCTTCAAGGCGTAATGCAGACACAGGATTTTCAACGGTTTTCACAACGATTCCTGATAAATCTGTAACAGTTAGTTTCTTAATGTTTTCAGGTTTATCAATAGTTAAAACATCCTGGAAAGGATTCGGATAAACCAGTATTTCTTTAGTCTTAGAATTGCTCTCATTTACTGCTAATGATGCAGGTACTAAAGTTACTGTTACCTTCCATGTATTATTATCTACTTTATTGTAATCGGCATTACAGTCAGCACCGCCATAAGTACGCCATGCCCTAAGTTCAAAATTTACACTTCCCGTAAGATTATTGGCAATGGAAAGTCCTGATCTGTTATACGAAAATGTTCCTGTATTTGATCCGGATCCGGAAGAAACAGAAGCTTCTGATGTGTTATTCGTTGTGCACACAAGTATACTTTGTTGTTCTTCCATCCAGCCGTTTGATACTGTAGACATAGTATATGATACATTGGTTGAACTGATTTTGTATCCTGCAGGAACATTTACAGTAAGAGTTCCGGGACAGGTCGTCGCAGAAGTTGTAGTAGGATCTGATTCATACATCGTATTGATGTCACCTGCAGTATAAGTGGTTGTTACCTGTCCTGTAGAAAATTCAATCATTTTCCAGAAACCTTTTACGGAGCCGCAATTTGAGCGTATCCAGAAATAATAGTTTTGACCTGTTGTAAGCCCACTTAAAGTTACTGTGTTTGTGCCGGCAGGAACTGTTCCTGATAATGGAGTAGTAGAAGTAGGCGGAGTGGATGAGGTACTGTAATAATATTCATATCCGGATGACGGAGCAGTTGCAGGAGCAGTCCAGCTTACTGTCGCTCCCTGTGTGGCGGAGGTGTATATAAGATTTGAAGGAGCCGGGCATGAAGTATACAAATCGGCAGATATTGCAAAAATATTTGGAATACCGCCGGTTCCTGTTTTTGTAAAAGTTACACTTTGGATGTTTTTTGATTGATTTGCAGCAGATATAGCTAACGGTATCTGATATAATCTTGGATTGGTTCCGTTACCTGATTCAAGAATATTGTTGTTCAGGTTTATTCGTCCTATTCCCTGAATGGCAAAATTGCTCCCTCCGTACCAGTCTGATACACTTAAAGAAGGAAAAGTCTGATTTGTACCGTCTGAAAAATTAACCACTGCATCTACAGAGGTATCACCACTTCCGCCGGTAGCTAAAACGTAGAGGCCTATCGCTGGAGTTGGGGTGGAAAAAGTCAGAGTGCCGGAATTACCGGCAGCAAGTAATCTCAATGAGTTGTTAGAACTGTATGAGGCTAGTGTATAACTCAGACCAGAGGTAGATCCGACAGCTGAGTTGATTATCCGGTTTACCGGTAAACCATATGTAAGTGCTGTGCTGGATGCCGTAAGTTGAAAGTCACGCGATAGAAATGCATAACTCACACCATCTACATCATTATTGGTAGAAGTTGATCCTGCACCCACACCATTAGCAATAACGTCAGCATTAAAACCGCTTTGAATGGTAACAGGTTGGTACTGCTGTGCGTCAATTTGATTAAATACTAAGGTAGCCATAGCAGCGACTCCCTTAAAAAGTAGTTTTGTTTTCATAAATGTTTATTTATTATTTATACTGCGAATATAGTTAATTTGTGAATTATAGTTAATTTAAACTTGTGTTTTTTGTCAAATTTATGTTTGATTGCTGTTTTCGATGTTTTAGTTATATTTTAAATAATAATCTGTCTTTATGTGTTTTTTATAATGGTGAATTCTCTGTTTCATGTAAAAGATAAAAAATGCTGGAACCAAAAAAAACCGGGATATTTAAATCCCGGCTTAATTATTATCTTAAACTTATCATCATGCCAGTCTAGGCTTCATCAGTTTTGCTACTGTTGCAGTCCATCCTGTTTGATGAGATGCTCCTACACCATGACCATTATCTCCATGAAAATATTCAAAGAATGTGATATAATCCTTAAAGTTTGGGTCGTAATTAAATTTGTAATTTCCTCCATTGAAAGCTCTTTGTCCACTTTCATCTTTTAAGAATATGGAACAAAGTCTGCTGCTGATATCAGATGCAACCTCATCAAGATTTTTATGTTCACCGCTTCCCGTAGGGAATTCAATTTTCAGACTGTTTCCGTAATAAAAATGAAAACGCTGCAGGCTCTCTACGATCAGGAAGTTAATAGGAAACCATATCGGTCCTCTCCAGTTACTGTTTCCGCCAAACATTCTGCTGTCACTTTCTGCAGGTGTGTAGTGAACCACATTTTTATTACCATGAACAGTGAATACAAAAGGATTTTCTTCATATACTTTTGACATTGCACGGATCCCGTAAGAACTTAAAAATTCTTTTTCATCAACCATCCTTTTCAGAACTTTTTTAAGCCTTGTTCTACGGAGAATGCTCATCAGATGTTTTCTTCCGCTTCCCTCTTCATCCCAGTGTGAAACCAAATTTGCCAATTCAGGCTTATTTTTGAGTACCCATTCCATTCTTGCTTTAAAATTGGGCATTTTATCTAAAAGATGATGATCGATAATTTCTACAGCAAATAAAGGGATCAGACCTACAATACTTCGTAAACGTAAAGTCACGCTTTCTCCGTTTCCAAGTTGGAGTACATCATAAAAGAATCCATCTTCTTCGTTCCAAAGACCTTCTTTGTCTTCACCCATGCTTTCCATTGCTTCAGCGATATAAAGATAATGTTCAAAGAATTTGATCGCCATATCTTCATACACCTTATAATACTGTGCCAGCTCCATAGCAATACGCATCATATTCAGGGCATACATTGCCATCCAGCTTGTTCCGTCAGCCTGTTCCAGATGCTCCCCGTCTTTCAGTTCCATATTTCTGTCAAATGCTCCGATATTATCAAGTCCGAGAAATCCACCGCCAAAAATATTTTTGCCATTCTTATCTTTACGGTTAACCCACCAGGTGAAATTTAGAAGCAATTTCTGGAAAACCTTTTCTAAAAACAACAGATCGGGTTTGCCGTTAGTCTTCTCATCAATTTTAAAAACTCTGAAACATGACCAGGCATGTACGGGAGGATTGACATCGCTTAAATTCCATTCGTATGCCGGCATTTGTCCGTTCGGATGCATATACCATTCTTTCGTAAGAAGAAGAAGTTGGTTTTTGGCAAAATCACCGTCGATGATTGCGTAAGGAACACAATGGAATGCCAGATCCCATGTAGCATACCAGGGATATTCCCACTTATCAGGCATTGAAATAATATCTTTATTATGAAGATGATCCCATTCAGTATTTCTTACATAATTATTAAAATCTCTAGGGGCTTCAAGATTAGGATCGCCTTTCAGCCATTTACCTACATTATAGTGATAAAACTGTTTGTTCCAGAGAAGTCCTGCAAAGGCCTGACGCTGTACATTTCTTTCATCCTCGTTGCAGACATCCTGCTGGATTTCTTCGTAAAATTCATTGGCTTCAGAAATTCTGGTATTAAAAAGAGTTTCAAAATCATGAAATGCATCATCCATTTCATGAGGTGCCAGTCTGAATTCAAATACTTCACACTGTCCCGCTTTCACCTCTGCTTCAACAACAAATGAAGCTTTCGAACCTCTTTTATCGGGATTTACAGTATTTTTCTGATGAACAATATAATCATTAATTCCGTCCTTGTAATAACTGTTTTCAACTTCCGGACTTCCGTAAAGTTTAGGATTATTGGTTTCATTGTCACAAAATACCCTTTGAGCATCCTTTCTTTTAGAATAAAACTTTTTTAACAGAACGCTGTCATGATTGATATTAATACATCCATCATGAGAATCTTCCAACTGCCCCATATATTCATTATATCCCCACTTCCAGTTGTTTCTGTACCAGCCTGTAGGTATTACAACGATGGGAGCATCCTGATTACTTCGGTTACAGACAGTCACCCTAACTAAAATATCATCTATATTACTTTTGCAGTATTCAATGAAAATATCAAAATACTCATCATTATCAAAAATACCTGTATCGATGATTTCATATTCAGGATCCTTCTTGCTCCGTCTGCCATTTTCTGACACCAGATCTTCATACGGAAATTGATTAATAGGATATTTGTAAACCAGCTTCATATAGCTGTGTGTCGGCGTATTGTCCAGATAATAGAAGATTTCTTTGATATCTTCCCCGTGATTTCCCTGAGGGTTGCTCAATCCGAAAAAACGTTCTTTGACTCTTTCATCATTCTTATTCCAGAATGAAAGTGCGAAACAAAACAGCTGCTTGGTATCAGAAATTCCGGCAATACCTTCTTCTGCCCAGCGATAGGCGTAGCTTTCGGCATTGTTATGATTTGCAAAACGCCAGGCATCACCATTTGTGCTATAGTCTTCACGTACATTTCCCCACTGCCTGTTACTTACATACGGACCCCAATTCAGCCAGTTTTTATCTTTTAGTCTCTGTTTTTCAACACTCATATAACATCATTTTCATAGCTAAGGTAGATTTTTTAGCAAAAAGAAACAATTTTTTTCAGCTTAATAATTCTTAACATGCTGCTAAAATGCTTCTGATGAAAGAAATTTTGACGGAAAATATTTTTTTTAATATTTAAGAGAAATGTTATATATTTGCATCACTCGTTCATTTACATATTGAAAATGTTATCAAGAAAGGTTGAGGGATAGACCCTGTGAAGCCTTAGCAACCCTTTGTGCAAACAAAGAAGGTGCTACGTTCTACCAAAAATTTTATTTTGGACAGATAACTTACTGAAGTTCTTCAGCCATTTCTTTATGGCATTTTCAAGTTTATTTTAATAATATAAAATTGAAAACAGAACTGCTACATATTAATTTTTTGTATAAAACCGATTCTCAAAAAGAATATCAGATCCCATTAAGCTATCAGCTTTTTGGGAAAGAACTGTTTACAGCACCTTTAATTTTAGTAAATCATGCTTTAACTGGAAACTCTAATGTTACAGGAGAAAAAGGATGGTGGAAACAGCTGATCGGTGAAAATCAGGTTATTGATACAACTCAATATACAGTGCTGTGTTTCAATATTCCAGGAAACGGATATGATGATTTTTTTATTGAACAGTATTCAGACTTTACTCCTTCAGATATCGCCAATATATTTCTGAAAGGTCTTGAAAATTTGAATATCAAAAATATATATGCTATTATAGGCGGTTCACTGGGAGGAGCGATCGGTTGGGAAATGCTGTCTAAAAATCCCGGTTTAGCAGAGCTTTTTATTCCAATAGCCTGTGATTCTAAAACACACGATTGGTTGCACGCCCAATGTCTTGTTCAGCAATTTTTGCTTAGTGGAAATGAAGAACCACTAAAGAAAGCAAGAATTCATGCAATGCTGTGCTATAGGACCCCCCAGTCTTTAAATGACAGGTTTAAAAATAAATTCAATCAGGAAAAGCAGCAATTGGAATCCGAAGATTGGCTGTACTATCATGGAAATGCTCTTGCGGAACGGTTTAATTTAAAATCATATCAACTGATGAATCATCTGCTTATGAAAATCAATACCGATGATAAATCTCTCAATAAGATCAAAGCACGAATGCACATGATCTCTGTAGATACAGACTTGTTCTTTCCTGCTTCCGAAATACGGATGTGTTTTGAAAAGCTGAAAAGTAAAAAAGAAGACGTTTTCTACCACGAGATCAAATCAATTCATGGGCATGATGCCTTTCTGATGGAATATGAACAGTTAAATTATATCATAAAAAATATTTTATAGAATACAGCTTTGCGAATTGTATCCTATAGTAAATTAAATAAATACATAAAACATGAAAAAGATTAATGCAAACGAAATTAAATTTTTTAAAAACAGATCAATCATTAAATTTGAAGGAGCAGATTTTCTGGGTGAAATAGGGATCGACGGACGGGTTTTTAAAGCACTGACTTTAGCGAGGATCAGTGTGGGAGTGATTTCTCAGCAGGCAGTTGAAAACGGTCTTTCAATACTTGTACACGAAGATGATTCTGAAAAAGCAGTGACTTGTTTGATTGAAGAATTTGCAGACGAAAGAAAATCCGGTAAAGTTTCACAGATTTACAGCATCAACAATGTTTCGGTCATCGGTTTTATAGCCGATGATTTGAATAAAATACTTACAGAGTTAGCAAGAAACAATGTTTTTCCTTTGATCCTAAACCAAAATTCAAGTGAGAAGAGAATCAATATTGTTGTCACTTCTTCTCAGGATGAGAAAACTAAAAATATTATTGAATCCGAAATTTTTAAAAAACCTAAAACAGTGCACCTGGCCATTATCGGGCATGGAAATGTAGGGAAAACCTTAATTGAACAGGTTTTGCATTCTTCGGAAGAAATAAAAAGAAGGAAAAATATACACCTGAAAGTGGTGGCAGTTGCCAACTCCAGGAAAATAGCTTTCAATAAAAAAGGATTTGACAGCCAATGGAGTGATGAGGTTTTTGCATCTGAAAAATCTTCAAGTGTTGACGAATTAATTAATTTCTCAAAAGAAAACCAACTTGAAAACTTGATCGTCGTAGATAACACAGCAAGTGCAGAGTTTGTAAAAAACTATCAGGCTCTTGCGGAAAATGGCTTTGATCTGGTTTCATCGAATAAAATTTTCAATACGCTTCCGATAGAGGAATATCGGAAATTAAGATATACACTGAATAAAAGTAATAAACGTTATCTGTACGAAACTAATGTAGGGGCTGGATTGCCTCTAATTGACACCATCAAGCTTTTACACTTGTCAGGAGAAAATATTACCAGGATCAAAGGGGTTTTTTCAGGAACATTGAGCTATGTTTTCAATAACTTTTCCTTGAGGAATGATAAGTTTTCGGTTATTGTCAATGAAGCTTTGGAAAAAGGTTTTACGGAACCGGATCCGAGAGAGGATTTGTCAGGAAATGATGTGGCCAGAAAACTGTTGATTTTAGCAAGAGAATTAGACTTAATTAATGAGTTTAATGATATTAATATTCAAAATTTAGTCCCTGAATCCCTGCTTTCTGTTTCTAAACAGGAATTCCTTTCACGATTGGAAGAATTGGATGATAAGTATGATAAAATTAAGAGAGATCAGCAGCCCGATCACGTATTAAGATACGTAGGTGATTTGCATGGTGACTTACAGAAAGAAAAAGGTGAACTTGATGTAAAATTGATTTCAGTACCCGCAACTTCTGCTTTAGGACAGTTAAAAGGTTCAGATTCAATTTTTGAAATTTATACCGAAAGCTACGAAGAAAATCCAATTGTTATTATGGGAGCCGGAGCCGGAGCTAAAGTTACGGCAAGAGGAGTTTTCGGAGATATTTTAAGGTTAAGTGAAACTAAATAAAGAAGAGATTAGTGTAACAGTATAACAATCTTACAGTTTAACAATGAGAGTTTCGGGTATTTCCTTAAAACTAAATTGTTACTCTGGCAGATTGATAAATTTAAATTTTTATGGAAAATTTTGAAACCCTCGCAATAAGAACTCAGACTGAAAGAACTCAGTTTGATGAGCATTCTACTCCGCTGTATCTGACCTCAAGTTTTATTTTTGAAGATGCTGAAGACATGAGGGCGAGTTTTGCAGAAGAAAAAAGCAAGAATCTGTACAGCAGGTTTTCAAACCCTAATGTCACAGAATTTACTGATAAAATAGCACAAATGGAAGGTGCTGAAGCCGGTTATGCTTTTGCAACGGGCATGGCAGCAATTTATTCAACTTTTGCTGCGCTTCTCAATGCGGGTGATCATATTGTAAGCTGTCAGTCAGTTTTCGGTTCTACTCATACATTGTTCACAAAATATTTTCCAAAATGGAATATCGAAACTACTTATTTTAAAGCAGAAGATTCTGAAAATGTAGAAAAATATATTCAGCCCAATACAAAGATTTTATATCTGGAAACACCTACAAACCCGGCAATCGAGATTTTAGATTTGGAATTTTTTGGTAAGATTGCCCAAAAGCATAATCTGATTTTCATTGTTGACAACTGTTTTGCTACACCATATCTGCAACAACCAATTAGGTATGGTGCTGATATTGTTGTGCATTCAGCTACGAAACTGATTGATGGTCAGGGAAGGGTTTTAGGCGGGGTAGCTGTTGGAAAAGAAGATCTGATCAGGGAAATTTATCTTTTCGCAAGAAATACGGGCCCTGCTATGTCGCCGTTTAATGCCTGGGTACTGTCAAAAAGTTTGGAAACTTTGGCAATCCGTGTTGAAAGACATTGTGAAAATGCATTAAAAGTTGCAGAATTTCTTGAAAGTCATCCGAACGTAGATTTGGTAAAATATCCGTTTTTAAAATCTCATCCAAATTATGAAATTGCAAAGAAGCAAATGAAATTGGGCGGAAATGTCGTTGCTTTTGAAATCAAAGGCGGTATTGATGGCGGTAGGAATTTTTTAGATAAAATAAAAATGTGCTCACTTTCTGCTAATCTGGGAGATACGAGAACAATTGTAACACATCCTGCATCAACAACGCATTCTAAACTGTCTGATGAAGAAAGGAATGAGGTGGGAATTACCGCAGGATTGGTACGTTGTTCAGTAGGCCTGGAAAATGTGGATGATATCATTGCCGACTTGAAACAAGCTTTAGGATGATATTATCTTAAGTAAGAGTGTGTTTCAGGAGCAACAGAGAAAGGCTTCAAAACAAACTTCCACCCGCTGTCCACTATATCTTTTTTATTTTGAGAAAACAAAAAAGGATGCCGCTTCCATCAGGGCTATGTTGAAGATTTGTACTTCAATTCATGAATGAAAATGATTTGGAAAACTTAAAGATTTTCAGATCAAAGTCGCAATGGGACGATTTTATAAAGAATAGGATGAAATCCTGTTAAAATAGATCATAATAAATAAAATGAAAAATTCAGAACAACTATATAAAGTATTACAAGAACGCATTCTCATTCTCGACGGAGCTATGGGAACCATGCTTCAGAGATATAAATTTCAGGAAGTAGATTACCGTGGCGAGCGTTTCAAAGATTGGGAGCATCCGGTACAGGGGAATAATGATCTTCTTTCGCTTACGCAGCCTGAGGCTATCGAAGAAGTTCACAGAAAATACCTTGAAGCCGGAGCAGATATTCTGGAAACCAATACATTTTCCGGAACAACCATCGCAATGGCAGATTATCACATGGAAGGTTTGGTTTATGAGCTCAACTATGAATCAGCAAAAATTGCCAGAAAAGTCTGTGATGAATTCACTGCCAAAAATCCTGATAAACCAAGATTTGTTGCGGGTTCTATTGGACCAACTAACAGAACGGCAAGCTTAAGTCCGGATGTGAATGATCCGGGATATCGGGCAATTACCTTTGACGAATTGAGAACTGCCTACAAGCAGCAGTCTGAAGCTTTGCTTGATGGAGGCTCAGATATCCTTTTGGTTGAAACCATTTTTGACACCCTCAATGCAAAAGCAGCCCTGTTTGCGATTGACGAAATTCAGGAAGAAAGAGGAATAGAAATCCCGATCATGGTTTCGGGGACAATTACCGATGCTTCAGGAAGAACGTTGAGCGGTCAGACTGCTGAAGCATTTCTTATTTCAATTTCACATTTAAATTTATTAAGTGTAGGATTTAACTGTGCTTTGGGAGCCAGTCAGTTAACGCCATACTTAGAAACTTTAGCACACAATTCAGAATTTTGTGTCTCAGCATATCCCAATGCAGGACTTCCTAATGCATTCGGTCAGTATGATGAATCCCCAGAACAGATGGCTGGTCAGATCAAGGAATACGTAGAAAAAGGATTGATTAATATTATCGGAGGATGCTGCGGAACAACTCCTGAGCATATAAAAGCAATTGCTGATCTGGTAGATAAATACGAGCCAAGGAAATTTAATGTATCAGTATAATAATTTTAATAATGTAACAATTGATGTCATTATTATGAAATCAAAAAAACGAATTGTTGTCTGTTACGTTGATACATTACTAAATTAAATTATGAAATATTTAAGATTATCAGGCCTTGAGCCTTTGATTATAACTCCGGAAAGTAATTTCATCAATGTTGGTGAAAGAACCAATGTGGCCGGGTCTAAAAAATTTTTAAGGCTAATTAAGGAAGAAAAATTTTCCGAAGCTTTGGATATTGCTAGGGATCAGGTAGATGGGGGAGCTCAGATTCTTGATGTTAATTTTGATGACGGACTGATCGATGGTAAAGCCTCGATGATTAAATTCCTTAACCTTATCGGTTCTGAACCTGACATTTCCAAGATTCCCATCATGGTTGATTCTTCAAAATGGGAAATTCTGGAAGCTGGTCTGCAGGTTGTTCAGGGAAAATGCGTGGTAAACTCGATCAGTTTAAAAGAAGGAAAAGAAGAGTTTGTAAAACATGCAAAAGCAATTAAAAGATATGGTGCAGCCGTTATTGTTATGGCTTTTGATGAGGTTGGACAGGCTGATAATTATGAGCGAAGACTGGAGATTACAAAACGGTCCTATGATATTCTGGTTAATGAGGTAAAGTTTCCCGCAGAAGATATTATTTTTGATTTAAATATATTCCCGGTTGCTACCGGGATGGATGAACACCGCAGAAATGCAATTGATTTTATTGAAGCAACCAGATGGGTGAGACAGAATCTTCCTTATGCTTCTGTAAGTGGCGGTGTTTCTAACGTCTCTTTCTCTTTCCGTGGAAATGATACTGTGCGTGAAGCCATGCATTCAGTTTTTCTTTACCACGCCATTCAGGCCGGAATGAATATCGGAATTGTAAATCCTGCAATGCTGGAGGTCTATGATCAGATCAATAAAGAACTTCTCGAGCTTGTAGAAGATGTTATTCTTGATAAAAGAGAAGATGCTACAGAGCGTTTATTAGATTATTCTGAAAGAAACAAATCGGTTAAAAAAGAAAAAGTTGAAGAATTAGAATGGCGTACGTATCCTCTGCAGGAGAGAATTACACATTCTTTGGTCAAAGGAATTGACCGTTTCATAGAAGAAGATGTCGAGGAAGCCAGATTGCAATCTGAAAGACCGCTTCATGTAATTGAAGCCAATCTGATGACAGGGATGGGAGTTGTCGGAGATTTATTTGGTGCCGGAAAAATGTTTCTTCCGCAGGTAGTAAAATCTGCACGTGTCATGAAAAGAGCTGTTGCCTATCTGCAGCCATTTATCGAAGCTGAAAAAGATGTGGCTCAGAAACCTAACGGAAAAATATTAATGGCTACTGTAAAAGGAGACGTTCATGATATCGGAAAAAATATTGTAAGTGTAGTTTTGGGTTGTAACAATTACGAAATTGTCGATTTGGGAGTGATGGTTCCTGCAGAAAAAATTATTCAGGCAGCAATTGATCATAATGTAGATGTTATTGGTCTAAGTGGATTGATTACGCCTAGTTTAGATGAAATGGTATATATCGCATCTGAACTCGAACGCCAAAATCTTAATTTCCCACTGTTGATCGGTGGTGCTACAACTTCAAAAGCGCATACCGCAGTCAAGATCGACTTAAAATATAAAAATGCAGTGGTTCACGTTAATGACGCTTCAAGAGCGGTAAATGTTGTAAGTTCTTTGCTTGGTGACAGAAATAAAGAATACGTTGATGATTTGAAAAGCGATTATTCAGATTTTCGAGAGAAGTTTTTGAACAGACAAATTGATAAGGATTACGTTTCGCTTGAACAGGCGAGAGCGGATAAATTTAAAATCGATTGGGACAACGAAGAGATTTTTACCCCAAACCAATTGGGGATTCAGGTTTTTGAAAATCAGGATTTAGAAGAGTTGATTCCTTTCATCGACTGGTCTCCATTTTTCAGAAGTTGGGATCTACACGGTAAATATCCTAACATTCTTCAAGACGAAGTTGTAGGTGAACAGGCCAGAGAATTATTTGAAGACGGAAAGAAAATTTTAAAGAAAATTATTGATGAAAAGTTGTTAGTTGCAAAAGCAATATTCGGAATTTTTAAAGCCAATGCTAATGAGACCGATGATATCTTAATTTATGATGAAGGTGATCAGGAAAAAGTTAAGTTTTTAACTCTGAGACAACAGGTTCAGAAATCAAAAGGCAAAGATTATATCGCATTAAGTGATTTTATTGCTCCAAAAAGTCTTGGAAAAACTGACTATATGGGAGCATTCTGCGTATGTACAGGTTTCGGAACAGATGAATTATCGGATCAGTATGAAAAAGACAATGATGATTACAATGCCATTATGGTAAAAGCAATCGCTGACCGTTTTGCAGAAGCTTATGCGGAATTTTTGCATAAAAAAGTGCGTACAGAATATTGGGGGTATGCGAATCAGGAAAATTTAAGCAACGAAGATCTGATTGCCGAAAAATACAAAGGAATACGTCCTGCTCCCGGTTATCCTGCATGTCCGGACCATTTGGAAAAGCATGCGATTTGGGATCTTTTAAAAGTAGAAGAAAATATAGGTGTTTACCTTACCGAAAGTTTAGCAATGTTTCCTACAGCAGCCGTTTCCGGATATTATTTTGGAAGCCCACATGCTAAGTATTTCGGTTTGGGAAAAATAACAGAAGAGCAGGTAAAAGAATACTCAGTGAGAAAAGGGATCTCTTTGAGAGAGGCAAAGAAATGGCTTTCACCCAATTTAGCAGACGGAATTTAGGGCTTTTATCTTCCTCAAAAGCGATGAGTCATTCAGAAAAATTAAACTTACTATTTATTAAATGAAAATCACAGACCATATAAAAAATGCCAATGGCAAAACTCTGTTTTCTTTAGAGGTTGTTCCGCCTCAAAAAGGAATAGGGATTGAAGATTTATATACGAATATTGAACCTTTAATGGAATTTAAACCTCCGTTTATTGATGTTACTACTTCAAGAGAAGAGTATATTTACATTGATAAAGGGAACGGCTTGATGGAGCGGAGAATTACAAGAATGCGTCCAGGGACTTTGGGAATCTGTGCAGCGATACAGCATAAATATAATGTAGATACCGTTCCCCATCTGCTTTGTGGTGGTTTTACCAAGGAAGAAACAGAATACCTTTTGGTAGACTGTATGTATTTGGGAATTGACAATATCATGGCACTTCGCGGTGATGCGATGAAAGGGCATCAGTATTTTGAGCCAACTCCCAACGGTCATGCAAGTGCTATGGACCTTGTGCGTCAGATCAGTGATTTGGGGAGAGGTAAATATCTTCATGATGAACAAGCGTGCGAAGAGCACAACGAATTCTGTATCGGCGTGGCAGGATATCCGGAAAAACATATGGAAGCTCCATCCATGAATTATGATTTGAAATGGCTGAAACAAAAAGTAGATGCCGGTGCTGATTATATTGTTACACAAATGTTTTTTGACAATAAAAAATTCATTGAATTTGTTACCAAAGCAAGAGAAATGGGTATTACGGTTCCTATTATTCCAGGAATCAAACCAATAGCCACCAAAAAACATTTGAAATTATTACCGCAGGTTTTTAATATAGATCTGCCTGAAGACTTAATTAATGCAGTAGAAAATGCAAAAAATAATGAAGCCGTAAAACAGATTGGCGTTGAATGGGCAGTCAGTCAATGCCGTGAACTTCTTGATTTTGGTGTTCCGGTCCTGCACTTTTACTCAATGGGGAAAAGTGATAATATTAAGAAAGTGGCAGGGGAATTATTTTAGATAGTTGGTAATAATAAAAAAGTAGGGCTTTAGAATATTCTAAAGCCCTACTTTTTTATAGTTCGTTTTGGTATTGTATCAATCTGTCAAATACACTTTTGGTTGTCGGTTTTGAGGAGTTCGTATTAAAAATAAACATCCCGCTTTCTATATTAAAAAAATATTTTTTAGAATTATCACTGATTGAAAACCATTTTAATAAGCCGTTGACCAGATTAACATCTTCCCATTTAATTGTCGATTCATCTGCAATAAATGTGTGTGGGTTAAGATTCAAAGTATCCCTGAAAATAATTTTGCGGTCTTCGATATAAATAATTCCACTTCCCTGAAAAGCCTTTAATTTAAAGAACTGATCCTGAGTGTTTCCCATATTATAACGAACGAAAGCATAGTATTCAGGAGTACCAATCTGTTCTAAAAGCACATTTTGTTTTTTCTTTCTGCTTTTAGCGGCCAAATAGGCAATTAGGAATATAATTACAGGGATAGATAAAATAAAAAGAACGAACAGTATCAATACGAAAATTAATGAATCCATAAAATTTATATTTTAGATTAAACAACCGGATGTTTCTCAAATTCCTTATTTCTGTCAAACAAATATCTGTAAGTTGCCAGCTTTCTGGTAACTTCAGTGTCAAGATGTTTAGCAAGACCAAGCATCTTAGGGTTAAAATCGCCAATCCACTGCATTTCGAAATCTTCGAATCTCGTGGCAACCTGAAAATGTTTAGCTGCTTCTACGATAAGGTAGCCTTCTACTCCTTTGTTCTGCCACTCTGGGAGAACTCCAAAAATCAAACCAACAAATTTAGAATTATGCTTGAAAGTTTTATAATATAGAAATTTCAGTTTTCCCCATATTCCGAATTTCCCATTAAGATATTTAAACCACTGATTAAGATCAGGGATGTTAATCCACATAGCGATCGGATTGCCGTTTTCATAGGCAAACCAGGCTATGTGTTCATTCATGACCGGTTTCATATTGTTGAAAAGCTTTTTTACTTCATTCAATGACATTTGTTTTCCTCCTCCGTGACTTTCCCATGACTTGTTATAAATGGTATAAAAATCTTCTGCAAATTTATTAATATTCACTTTCGTGACAGGCTTAGCTGAAAATGCTTCATTCTTAGAATGCTTTGCATGCATGATATTAAAGATTCTTGAAGTGGGAGCGTGAGCTTTTCTGCTGAAACATAACTGATTGAAATAAATTTCAAATCCGTAATTTTCAAAGAGTTCCCTGTAATAAGGGAAATTATAATTCATTCCATACAGAGGCTGGGTGAAACCTTCAATCAGCACGCCCCAGAATTTGTCCCGTTCTCCGAAATTGATTGAGCCGTCCATTGCTTCCATTCCTTTTTCCTGAAGCCAGTCTTTGCAGTAATCAAATATGAAATTGGCAGTTTCCTGGTCATTAATACAGTCAAAAAAACCAATCCCTCCTGTTGGCTGTTTTTCAATATACTGGCTGTTAACAAAAACAGCTGTTTTTCCTATGGTTTCACCTTCACTGTTCTTAAACAGAAAACGTTTGCTTTCGCCATGGGCAAAACATTTATTCTTACTGATGTCAAATACATTTTCGATATCTTTATCCAAAGGACGGATATACGCTTTGTCGTCTTGATAGAGTCTTGCAGGAAACTCCAGGAATTCTTTTTTATGTGCGTCACTCAGTACTTCTTCAACGGTAATCATAAATATTTAAGATAATTGATGGGAAAGGTAATTCAAATTTGAGCTAAATTAAAATATAGAATTAATTTTATCCGTATTTTTGTTGCAAAATAAATAAAATGGTTGATTTTACCGATAACGATGATGATATTTTTACTGGAAAAGAGCATACGCCGATCCGTGAAGATGCTTTTGAGAAATCGCCACAGGAGAAAATAGAAATTATCACGAAGCTTTTCGGAGAAATCATGGAAACTTTGGGGTTAGACATGGATGATGATTCTTTAAAAGATTCTCCGAAAAGAGTTGCTAAAATGTATGTTAATGAAATTTTTGGTGGACTTCTACCTGAAAACAAACCCGGAATTTCTACATTTTCAAATAAATATAAATACCGCCAGATGTTGGTGGAGAAAGATATTACCGTATATTCCTTCTGTGAGCATCACTTTTTGCCGATTATTGGAAGAGCACATGTTGCCTATATTTCCAACGGTGATGTTATAGGGCTTTCAAAGATCAACAGAATCGTAGACTACTACGCCAAAAGGCCACAGGTTCAGGAAAGGCTGACAATGCAGATTGTTGATGCTCTGAAAGAAGCTTTGGGAACACAAAATGTAGCCTGTATCATTGATGCAAAACATCTTTGCGTCAACTGCAGGGGAATCAAAGATACCGCAAGCTCTACGATCACAGCCGAATTAAGCGGGATTTTCAGAACCAATCCTATTACAAGACAGGAGTTTCTACATTACGTAGGAAGCCACGCCAAACTTGATTATTAGAATAAAGAAATGATAAAATTTAGAAAAGTTTCAAACAAGATTTTTTTCATAACAGTTATTTGTTGTGGATAATTTTGTCATGAATTAATTTCAAACCTCAAATTTCAAATCAAATAATGCAGCTAAAAATATACAATTCGCTTACAGCGGAAAAAGAAATATTCAATCCGATTTTAGAAGGAAATGTCGGGATGTACGTTTGTGGACCTACCGTCTACAGTAATGTACATTTAGGAAATGTGCGTACGTTTCTATCTTTCGATTTTATTTACAGAAGTTTAATGCATTTAGGCTATAAGGTAAGGTATGTAAGGAATATTACTGATGCCGGTCACCTTACGGATGATGGAGATGTAAATAACGACAGATTCGTAAAGCAGACCCGACTGGAAAAATTAGAACCCATGGAAATTGTACAGAAATATACAGTCGATTTTCATAAGGTTTTGGAAATGTTTAATCTTCTTCCTCCCAATATTGAGCCTACTGCAACGGGGCATATTGTTGAGCAGATCGAACTGACACAAAAATTAATTGAAAAAGGTTTTGCCTACGAGAGCAACGGATCGGTTTATTTTGATGTTCTTGAGTACAACAAAAGGGGCCTGAATTATGGTGAGCTTTCGAAACGAAATATAGAAGAACTTTTTGCCAATACCAGAGATCTTGATGGACAGGGAGAGAAGAAAAACCCACAGGATTTTGCTTTATGGAAAAAAGCATCCCCCGCACATATTATGCGCTGGAACTCTCCATGGGGAGAAGGTTTTCCGGGATGGCATCTAGAATGTACTGCCATGAGTACAAAATATTTAGGAGACAGATTTGACATTCACGGAGGTGGAATGGATCTTAAATTTCCACATCACGAATGTGAGATTGCTCAGGGAAAAGCATGCAATGATGTAGAGCCGGTTAATTACTGGATGCATGCCAATATGCTGACAATGAATTCCCAGAGAATGAGTAAGTCTACCGGAAATTATATTTTACCGAAACAGTTAGTTTCAGGAGAAAATGATTTCTTTGAAAAGCCTTTTCATCCCACAATTGTTCGCTTCTGCTTTTTACAGGCGCATTACAGAAGTGTTTTGGATATTTCCAATGACGCCATGATTGCCAGTGAAAAAGGCTTTACCAGATTAATGGACGCATTTAAAATATTAAATTCAGTATTTCCAAATGACCAGAAAGAATCTGGGTTTAACCTGAAAGATTGGAAAGTCAAAGCATATGATGCATTGACGGATGATTTCAATTCTCCGGTTTTGATTGCGCATCTATTTGAAGCTGTAAAATTTATTTTTGCGTTAAAAGATGAGAAAGAAACAGTTTCCACAGAAGATCTGGAAGATTTGAAAGCAACCCTGAATGCGCTTATATTTGATGTTTTGGGTCTTCGGACGATTGAAGAAAACAATAATGAAAAATTAGACCAGACATTGCAGGTTTTGATTGAATTGAGAAATCAGGCAAGAAAATCTAAAAACTTTGATCTTTCTGATCAGATCAGAGATAAACTTTTAGCTGAAGGTATTGAATTAAAAGACGGAAGAGACGGAACTTCTTATGTTTTAAATTAAAAATAAATTTCCCGAAACTTAACAGAGCTCTCGCAGAATGAACGGACTATCCAGATTTAAATATAATTATCTGCTTGTCCATTCAGTCTTCGGGAGTTTTTTATGCACCTGAATGTCATAGGAAAGATGTGAGATAGTTATGAAAACTTGAATTCAGACAAACAGATCAATTTTAATTCTAATTTTTTTAAAAAGCAATTTGAAAATTGTTTAACTTAGTAACAATAAAACAATTACAAAATAAATTAATACCTATGAAAAAACATTTATTCCCTATTATTCTATTAATACTTGGAAATACAGTCAGTGCACAGCAGGATTTTTTTGCGCTTACAGGAAAAGATTCTCCCGGAATTGAGTTCAGTGATTTTCGTGCGATGAATGCAGACGGAACTTCTGGTCAAAGTGTTTTTGGGGTATCATCAGAAGCAAAGGTGATTTCCCAGTCCAAAAAAACTCTAATTACTGAAGATAAGACTTCGTTCGGTCATGCACAGTCTGCTTCTTTAGCAGCTTTGGCGTATGATTATTCAGGTGATAATCTGGTTTATATGCCGATGTTTTCACCCAATATTTATGTTTTAAACCGGAAAACAAAAGAAATTACTTTAGTTGAAAATACAGTTGCAAGAATTACATCTTGTGATATCAATTCACATATCACCAGAATGACTACAGGTTATGACGGAAATATCTATGCTGTCAACAATTCAGGAACGCAGTTTATTCAGATCAGTAAAAAGAACAATCAGTTTGTAGTTAACGACCTTGGAGTTATAGAAGATGATGTCTCAAACGGCAAGAATTCTTTCACATCATTGGAAACAGGTTTTGGTGGTGATATGATTGCAGATGCAGATCATAATTTTTATGTTTTCGCAACATCGGGAAATGTCTTTAAAATTTCACCCAAGGAGTTAAAAGCGAAATTTATAGGAAAAATATCAGGACTTCCGGAAAATTATTCAGTGAATGGAGCGGCTGTAAATTCGCAGGGTAAAGTGGTCATTGCAAGTGCTAAAGGTGCAGCGTTATATGAATTAGGTCTTGAAAATCTTGAGGCTAAACAGCTTCCGGGGGAAACTAATTTACATATTTACGATTTGGCAAGTAAATATTTTGCAAATGACAGAGCAGTTTCTGCAAGTGTTCTTGCTAAAATAGATGTTTATCCGACACAGGTTGATGAACATTTTATTTACTTGAATGCCAATGATCAGTCGGTTAAAGGAAATATCAATGTCAGCATCTTTGATATTTCAGGAAAGATGGTGCTGACCCAGAAACTGTCAGTGAAAGAGGGACAGCTGAATCAAAGACTTGATCTTAAAAACCTGATCAGCGGTTCTTATATTGTTAATATTACTGAGGAATCAGGTAAGTCTTTACTGAATAAAAAAATTCTGGTAAAAAAATAATTTTCGCCTTTAAATAATTAAAACAACCTTTTTTCAAACTTGAGAAAAGGTTGTTTTTTTAATGATTATTTGATACTGTAACCGTTTGCAATTCAATTTTAAAACTGTATTTTTATAAAAAAAAGATAGATGAAGTTATATTTTAACGTTGGATATCGGGCAAATGCTGGTGAAAACCTCCAGTTGATAATTAATGAAGAGGATAATGCAGCTCAGAAGCATACGATGTTTTACACAGAGGATGGATACTGGAAATGTGAGGTTGATTATTTTTCAAAATCAGTTTCTTATCATTATCAGCTTATTGACGATAAAAATAATATTTTGAGACAGGAATTTGTTTCACATCAACTGAATTTTCCCCATAATTATAAAGAATTTTTAATTTTTGATGAATGGAACAGTAAGAATTTTCCTGAAAATTATCTCAATAATAAGATATTATATAATAAACTGAATCAGTTTAGACCCAAAAAACTGGCGGTACTTAAAAAGCACAGCCATTTATTCAGAATCGAAGCGCCAATATATAATCAGGACTGGGAAATTGTATTGTTTGGAAATGTGGAGTCCTTAGGAAATTGGGATCCTGATAAGACTGTTCGTCTTTCTCAGACAGATTTTGGGATTTGGGAGGCATCTGTTGATATTTCTGAAAATCATTTAATTCAGTATAAATATGCAATTTTTGACAAATCCGCAGGAAAAGTAATTGACGTTGAAAGTGGAGATAACAGATATACAGTTCCTAATCTTCAAAAAGATGTTCTTCAGATTTCTTCAGATCATTATTTCCGTTTTAAGTCTTACCAGATGTACCATGATGCGGGAGTAGCAGTTCCTGTTTTCTCCTTGCGAAGTGAGGAGGGTTTTGGAGTTGGTGAATTTTCTGATTTGAAAAAACTCGCAGATTGGGCTAATGAAGTCTCACTTGGGATTATTCAGATTCTTCCGATCAATGATACTACGGCAAATTATTCATGGACAGATTCGTACCCGTACGCAGCAGTTTCTGTATATGCTTTACATCCACAATATATTTCTGTTCAGAATTTAGATTTCAAATTACCGAAAGAACTAGTTGAAGAGTATGAAGATGAAAAATCTGAATTAAATTCATTAGATTTAATTGATTATGAAAAAGTCATTTCTTCCAAATGGAAATATCTGAAAGCTGTATTCAGTTCTGAAAGAGAGAATATTTATAAGGATAAGAATTTTAAGAAATTTATTAAAGAAAATGAAAAATGGCTTTTGCCTTACTCTGCGTTCTGCGTGCTCAGAGATAAATATAATACGCCTGACTTTAATAAGTGGAAAACTCACAAGAAATATATTGCCGGCAAAATTTCACCCTTTTTCTCGCCGAAAAATAAAGATTATGACAGCTCTATGCTCCATGCTTGGGTGCAGTTTCAGCTTCACAGGCAGTTAAAGGATGCTGTAGAATATCTTCATGATAAGAGAGTTTCCTTAAAAGGCGATCTACCGATTGGAATTTACAGATATTCTGTAGAAGCATGGGCTGAGCCTGAACTGTTCGGAATGGATTTCCAGGCTGGTGCACCTCCGGATCAGTTTACGGAGATCGGACAAAACTGGGAGTTTCCGACGTATGATTGGGAAGCCATGAAGGCTGACGGTTATCAATGGTGGAAAAACAGGTTCAAAGCATTAGAACAATATTTTGATGCGATGCGGATTGATCACATTTTAGGGTTTTTCAGAATCTGGAGGATGCCTGTTTCTGCTGTTCAGGGGATTCTCGGATATTTTTATCCTGCTGTCCCGGTTGTGTATGAAGAATTTAAGGCAAGACACATTCCTTTTCATTTCGACAGATACTGCAAACCCTATATCAATGATCTGATTCTATGGAATTATTTTGGAGAGCAGAGCAATCAGGCTTTAGATTTTTTAAATGATAATCTTGACGGTACGTATTCATTCAAAGAAGAATTTGATACACAGAGAAAAATTTCAGATTATTTTAAGAAAAAACCTGGTGGCGCAGTCGAAGAACGATTGATTACATTATGTGCGAATGTATTGTTTGTAACAGAAGAAAGAGATGGGGAAACAGTGTTCCATCCAAGATTTGATGCTTTTAAAACCGCATCTTATCAATATCTTTCAGATTGGGAGAAAAAGTCAATCTATGAATTATATATTGATTATTTCTTCAAAAGACAGGATTACCTGTGGAAGGAAAAAGCGATGGAAAAACTTCCTGTAATATTAAATGTTACAAAAATGTTGATTTGTGGGGAAGATTTGGGGATGGTTCCGGATTGCGTGCCTGAAGTGATGAACGAACTGGCAATTGTTGCCCTTAAAGTTCAGCGTATGCCTTCAGAGAAGATCCTTTTCTATAATCCTAAAAATGTGGATTACATGAATGTAGTAACGGCATCATCTCATGACAGCTCAACATTAAGGCAATGGTGGAAGGAGGATCCTCATCTCACACAGCAGTATTATAATCAGCAGCTGATGCAATATGGGAAAGCACCTGAGGATCTCGAACCGCATTTGGCGGAAATTATTATGAAGCAACATTTATATAATGATGCCATGTTAGCTATTTTCCCCCTGCAGGAATTTTTAGCAACAGATGAACAGTTGACCAATCCCAACATGGATAATGAAAGGATTAACAATCCTGCAGTATTCCCACACTATTGGCGTTATAGAATGCATGTAAACGTTGAAAATTTAAAAGAAAATTCAACATTTAATCAGAAAATAGCCTATTGGTTAAAAGATAGCGGTCGCGCGTAATGAAAATAATAGAATTGATAATCAATTGATTAATGATTTAATGAAAGAAGTTTTACTTTAGGGTTTAACTTCTTTTTTGTCTTTATATCCAAAAGACAGGAATGAGAGTTCTTTTGTATTAACCAATTAATGATTATAGAAATGAAAAAAATACTTTTGGGATTTGCTTTGACTTTATCGACTTTGTCGTTTGCTCAGCAATATCCGGATAATGGATATCATGATGGATATGGAAATAATGACGGATATTATTCTGATCAGGATGATCAAAATTATTTTCCTGACGACTATTATTATAATTATCCTCAGGATTATTATCCCCAGGATTACTATCAGAGTTATTATAATGATTACAGAAACAGTATTGTCAATGTTAACTGGAATGTTTTTTTTCAGCAGAATAGGTTAAACCGTTGGCAGATCGACCAGATTCTGTACCTGAATAATCTGTACTCCAGCTTTTCAAACTGGAACAGCTTTTACAGATATAATCCGGACCGTTGGTACTACGACAGGTTTTATGCAATGGAAAGAATTTTGGGACCCAGAGTATTTGTAGTTTTTCAGAATAATTATTACCAGGGACACAGGCCGATCGCTTATTTTCAAAACTACAGACGGTCATATTATTCGCCGAGATTCAGAGTAATGCCAAGATACCGAAATGTAAATATTAATATTTACAGAGTCGACAGAAACAGTTTTCGCAGAAATGATAATCCAACATTGAATGTAGTCAGAAATTCAGGTTTCAGAAATTCTAATAGCAATTCATCAGGCGGATTTAGAAATCAAAATAATAATGCTGTACGAAGAAATAATGGAAATTCAGGAGGATTCAGAAATTCTGATAATGGAATTCGTAGCAACAGTGGAATACGAGAAAATAATGGGATCAGAAGAAATGAAAATGCAGGAGGAGGGTTCAGAAATAATAACAGGAACTCTGAGGCTGTTATCCCGAGACCGTCTGCTCCCAGAACTGAAAATAGCGGAACGAGAGGAAACGGCGGATTTAGATCCCAACAAAGAAGTGAAAGTTCGGGTCCGAGAATTCAAAACAGTTCTCCACGAGAGCAGAACAACAGAGGGGATGGTAGAAGTTCAGGCGGCTTTAGAAGCAGTTTAGTTAAGAATTAGTTTTCATATATTATATTTGAGTGGTGTAGAGATCAGGTTTTTTGCCTGATCTCTTTTTATTTTTAAACAATGCTGATAAGTTAATAATTAAAATTAACATATTTTGTGAATTTTGCATTTTAACTTCGCCTTTTATTATGGATCAAAAAGACATAACAAAACAATTAATTAAAATAAAATGAAAAAATTAGTATTAGCAATAGCATTGATCGGAGTAGGAAGTTTTGCAATGGCTCAACAGGTTCCGCAGGACAAAAAAGTAAACAGAGCAGAGATGGAGCAGAAAATGCAGCAGAGAGAACAGGAAAGAATAACTGCGATGCAGAAAGATCTGAACCTGAACCAGAGTCAGGTTGCTCAAATTAAAAACCTGCATGAAAAAAGAAAAGCCGAAATGAAGAATGAGTTTGATAAAAACAAAGAGCAGAGACAGGCAAGGATGGAGCAGATGAAAGCCAAAAGGGAACAGATGGATAACGATATGAAGAAAATTCTTTCACCGGAACAATATGATAAATGGCAGGCTGGCAAGAAGGCTAAAATGGAGGAGAGAAGAGCGATGATGAAAGAAAAGGGAATGAAGGGAGACCGAAAGATGAGACACGGTTTGAAGCCGGCTCCTCAGCCTCAGGTGAACTGATTATTTACGTAATTTGATTTTTAATGTAGGAGGGTGGAAGTAGTTCCACCCTTTTTATATTCAATCTAAATCTAAATTTCTGCGTAAATTTTTCAATTTGTGATATAATACGTATTTTTGAGTATAAATTTTTTATTATGGTAAGCGAAAAAATTGCACAACTCATCAACGAACAAATAGCTCACGAGCAATATGCTGCTCAGTATTATCTTTCCATGTCTGCATGGTTTTCAGCAAAGGATCTGGATGGGATTGCTAATTATTTCAGAGTTCAGAGCAAAGAGGAATTAATGCACGCAGATAAGATGTTTGACTATCTTAACGATGTAGGAGGCGAAATTATCGTTGGCGAAATTCCAAAACCGCCGCATGTATTTGACAATGCAGTAGATATTTTTGTAAAAGCGCTAGAGCATGAAAAAACTGTAACAAGAAGTATTTTTAATATTGTTAAAAATGCCAATGATGAAGGAGATTTTGCAACGACTTCTTTTCTGCAGTGGTTCATCAATGAGCAGGTAGAAGAGGAAGCCAGCGCATCACAGTATGTCACTAAAATTAAAATGGTAAGTGAAAATCCTTCAGCATTATATCTGTTTGATCAGGAATTGGGACAGAGAGTATTTGTGCCGGATACAAAGGCTTAATAATTCTAACACTATAATACATAGTAAGGCGGAACTGTCAGTTCCGCCTTACTTATTTTTAAGTAAATAAATCAATCCGACAGAATCAGAAAAAATAGATTACCCCGATTCTGTAAACATCTCTTCGGGCTTCATAGTAGGTTAATGCCAATTGATTAAACTGTTTTGAAAACCCTTTTGAAAAAGTACCTTCAAGGGTGAAATGCTCAGATAGCTTATAATCTATACCTATATCTGTGCTGATACCGAATCTCTTTGAAAAATAGTTGAAATTATTATATTGTTCGTCAGGAATGTAATTTAGTTTTCCTCCTGCCAATAACGAAAAACGTTTGTAAAAATTATATTTGTAATAAACAGGCAACTCTATAAAGGTAATATCGTCAGTGAAAGAAACTGTAGGTGAAATTTGAATAAATGATTTTTTGGATATTTGTTTTTCAAAAACGAAGCCTCCATAAATTTCATCAATGATCCCACTTACATAACCTGAAGGTTGACCTGTTTCATCAATTGCATTGACACTGGAGTAATTCCAGCCTGCCTTGATTCCAAATTTGAGGGGATCGTTCTGAGAATATAACATTCCTGCAAATAAGAGGCAGGAAATCTGAAAAATTACATTCCAAATTCTGGTAATCATATTAATATATTTTATCTTCAAAATAATTTCTTTTCTATTTGGCTATACCGAAATACTTCTTTAGGTTTCTGAATTATTATTGAGTTTTAGAGGCCTAAAAATTTTAGAATAATTTTTAATACAGTTATTTAGCCCCTGACGAATCAGAAAATATAGATTATCCCGATTCTGTAAACATCTCTTCGGGCTTCATAGTAGGTTAATGCCAATTGATCAAACTGTTTTGTAAATCCTTTTGAAACAATACCTTCAAGGGTGAAATGATCAGACAGTTTATAATTTAAACCCATATCTGTACTGATGCCAAATCTCTTTTTAAAGTAGTAAAAATTATTATACTGTTCGTCGGGAATATAATTCAGTTTTGGGCCCGCAAGTACTGAGAATTTTTTATAAAAATTATACCGATAATATACAGGCAGTTCTATAAAAGTGACCGACTCCGTGAAAGAAACGATAGAAGAAAGCTGGATAAAAGACTTCGATGAAATTTGTTTTTCTATTAAAAAGCCTGCATAAGCTTCATCAATGAGATCACTTAAATAACCTGAAGGTTTACCTACTTCATCAATTGCATTGATGTGGGAATAATTCCAGCCTGCTTTTATTCCAAACTTCAGTGGATAGTTCTGAGAATATAATATTCCTGCTGTGAAGAGACAGGAGGTCTGAAAAAAAATATTCCAAATTCTGATATTCATATCAATATATTTCATCTTCAAAGTAATTTCCTTCCTGTTTATGGATACTAAAAAGTCCCTTTGGTCTGAGTTTTTTACTCTGCAGGTTGCTGCCGGGATCATTTAGAGATTTTATATTTTTTAATCTTTTCCTCCTTTTCTCTTTAGTAGAAGTCAGAGATTCTTCAGTACTACAGTTAGAGTATACTACACCTTTAAGATCTGCTGCGATCTTAGCTCTGTATTTTTTCCATTTCCCATTTTTTTTCTGTATGATTTTGTTACAGATTTTCCTTTTACTGATGAATTTGAGCCAATTCCGGCTCTTCTCACAAATTTATGTTTCCACTTGATTCTTCTGTTGCTGTTAAATATTTTTTCTCCCTTTTCCTTTGCATATTCTTTACAGCCATCACTCAGCGGGCCAAGCTGTCCTATAACAGCACCTATATCCTTGACGTCTACTTTGTAGTTTCTTTTGATGGAGTTTAAATACTGAGTAACCTGCTGGTGAGTCGGACCATCAATATGTGATGGGTATACTATATGATTAAGAGAAGTAATTGTATTTGAAAGTGTATTAAGGTCTTCAATATCTAATTCAACAGTACCCCAGCTAAATTCTTTAAAATATTTATATCCGTCTATACAGTTGCCTATTATGTATTCTGCTCCAATGCTTAACAAGGCTCTTTCCGTCTCATCATCAATGTAGTGACTGTCCGGACTGTTATTCAAATTCCAGGCGCCATCACCTTGCTGGCTCAGCCAGTCTTTTTCTAGGGTATCAACATAATTTCGGTGATAACAGAAATTTAAATCCTTTTCAAAATCAAGCAGGGGCTGATCTTCATTAAATCCTAAACTGTCAGCATAATCATCCGCTTCAACATCTGTCATGTTAAAGGTATTTTGGTCAAAATTATCATTATGACTGTCAATAAGTTGATCTAATATTGTTATTGCGTTTTCATAAGACTGGGCTGTCGGAAAAATCAGAATATTATTATCACATTTTGTTGAAATGCCATTGTCCACATGTACACCTTTTACACCTGATATTATAGAGCTTTCTACAGCGTTATGGAAAACTTTACAGATGTCCATATTACGTTTGAGTATTAAATTTTCTTTGTTGTGGGAATTTTCAGTTTCAAGTTCCCTTTCCGTTGAACATGAATACATCAACAACGAAGCAATACTCGTTATTGCAATAGCGTTAATTTGTTTCATAATTTTTAAACATCATTTTGAGTTTTTAAAATTATAAAAATAAATTAGATTGGCAAGTGGATTTTTATTGTCAAGTAATTGTTAATCAATTATTTGTGTTTGTTCTGTGTTATTTTTAAAGAAGATTTTACGATAAAATAATACAGATGTTAAAAACGTAAATATATTGATCTTTAAGTATTGGAAAAATATTTAGGGGTGAGGTAAAGAATAAAAGAGAATTTAATAAAATTTATTAATTATAAATAGATCAGTTGGGTTTTAAGGACTTTCATTCCCAAATTTTCCAGGACACTTTTATAGGTTTCTATCTGTTTTTCGTTCTTTTCAGATTCCTGCCCCGTTTTGAAATCGACAATGATACAACCTTCGCTGTTTTTTAAAATGCGGTCAGGGCGGTATATTTTACTGACACCCCGTTCGGAAATCATAATGTCTTTCTCATTGATGACTTCCCATTTTTCATCAAAAAATTCAGAATAAGTATGGATTATTTCCTGTAATGCACTTCTTATTTCTTGTCTTTCCTCTAAAGTGATCTGGCCTTCGAGCGTGTAAGATTCCAGTACTTTTTCAATATCCTTTTCCGTATTTATTCTGGATAATAATTCATGGACAAAGATTCCGGTCCTTACTTTCGTGTTCCGTTCCTGATATGTTTTTGAAGGTGTGGCAATCTTTATAGAAGTGGTCCTTTCGTGTTGGTTATTCAGATTTTGAATATTTTTTGTCTGGTATGATAAAACTTTATGTTGCGTGTGTTTTACCAGTATTTCACCATCTGTTTTATACAGATCAAATTCATCGAGATTGTCAGTGTTTTTTGATTGTATAAATTCTAAAATTTCAAGATTGTTTGAAGTTTTATTGGCTTTCTGAAGATAGAAGAAAAGCTGTTCCACCGGTCTTGTTGTTGCTACATATTGAAGGCAGAGCCGGTCTACAAAGTTTTTGTAAGAATTGAGCTTGTTAAATTTTTCAATCTCAGGATCATAGGCTTCAAGGTTTTTATTAAACTGGTTGATGTTCACAGATTTCAGGGCCTCATCATCAGTCGTATCAAACCAATTGTTAAACTGGCTGTCAGCATTTTTATTCTCAAGCGGTATGAAAACAATTGGAAATTCCAGGCCTTTTGCTTTGTGAATCGTCATGATCTGAATAGCATCGATGTTTTCAGACGCCTGGATGGTATGTTTTGAAGCTTCTTCATCCCAGTATTTCAAAAATTCTTTCGTGCTGGCCCCTGCATTTTGAGTAAAATTGAACAGCATTTCAAGAAAGTTAAGAAGAAAGTCTGTTTCTTTGTTTTCTACAGCAAATTCATTGATATAATATTCAACAAAATTATAAAGATTGAATTTCGGAAAATGATCCTGCTTTAGCTTGAGAGCGTATTTTTTCTGTATGTATTCTAAAATCTCTTCGTGGGAATCAATAGAAAGGATTTCTTTCATATCCAAACTGAAATCAGCCATTCTAATCCTGCCCAGACGGTTCAGATAAAACATCAGCATAATCAGATGAGGCTTATTTTTGGGGTTGGTTTCCCATCTGAGAAACTGAACAACTGCCTGTAATGTATTTGATAATTCTAAAGTCAGACCTTTGTCAGAAATCGTTTTGATATTGGTTTCTTCACCTTTATAGATGACTTTAAGATTTCCTAATTTCTGTGAATAGCTGAAAATATCAAAGTTGCCGCGGCAGAGAATGGTGATGTCAGAAAAGGTAAATCCATTATTCAGACATTCCTGGATGTCCTTCTGCATTTTTTCAGAAACATCATTGTAAAAATCTTCCTTGGTGAGGTTTTCAATCAGGTTAACTTTTACTCTTCCCTCTATTTTTGATTTGGGATTCTGTTCAGCATCGGTTCCGAAAATATTTTTATGTTCCTCCTCCAGATCATTTGAATGGAATCGGTATAATTCATTATTAAACTCAACGATATTCTTAGCACTTCGCCAGTTATCTTTTAAAACCAGTAATTCTGCTTCTTTTGGTGAAATTTCTTTTTTGTTGATAATATCCAGCATCAGCTTACTTTCTCCGCCCCGAAAACGGTAAATACTCTGTTTTGGGTCTCCCACTAAAGTAAAAGAAGTATTTTCTGTAGAAACACTGTGGTCTCTTAACGGCATAAAGTTTTGCCACTGTAATTCGGATGTATCCTGAAATTCATCAAAGAAGTAGTGCTGAAACTGTGAGCCTACTTTTTCATAAATGAAAGCCGATGGCTCATTTTTAAGGTTTTCATTGATAAGGATATTGAATTTTGAAAGGAGAACCAGATCATTTTCATCTTCTATTTTTTTCAGTTCGTCCTGAATATCTTTATTTACTTTTAAGGGAAGAAGCGCTGAAAGTATTTTCTCTTTTTTCTGAGTTTCAATAAATAAAAGGATTAACTGCATTCTGTTATCCAGTAACTGTTCAAGAATTTCAAAAATTTCTGATTCTTTGTGTTTAGATTTTGCTGCAGCTCCCTTTTGGATATTGTTTAAAGCACTTTCCTCATTGGTAGGAAATGGAAATCCCGGTTTTTTTTTACTGTAAAAATCTAAAATTTTAGTAAAGAAACCTCCAATTCCGTTTTTACCCTGAGAAAAATCTTCGACTTCGATATTTCTTGATGTGAAAAGAGCAATGGATTCTGCTGCAATTTCTAAGGAACGTTTTTTATTGGAAACAATTTCTTTACGAAGCGTATTCTTGATATCTTCGTATTTGATATCGTCAAAACTTTTATTATTTTTAAGGTGTTCGTAGTGAATGTCTTTGACAAACTCTTTTGCAGAATCGTAAAGATTTTTATTTAGATTAATTCTCTCGTTATTTTCTAGGCTGTAATCTACATAATCCATAAAGGAGTGTGAGATACTTTCATTTTCTCCAATCTGATCAAGCATTTTGTCAACCGCTTCAATCAGAAATGGTTCTGCATCAATTTCAAGATTAAAATTTTTAGCCAGGCCCAATTCATACGAAAAGCTTCTTACAAGTCTTGAATTGAAACGGTCAATCGTTCCGATGTTTAAAGTGGAATAGTTGTGAAGAACATAGTCCAGCAGCTTTTTTGACCTGTAATGAAGTTCATCAATGGTGATTTTCAGACCTTCATTTTCAAAAGCGGTCTGAATATTTTTTAAATCTGTATTTTCTGAATAATTCGGAGCAGTGAAATTTCCAAGCCAGGATAAGATTCTTTCTTTCATTTCATTAGCTGCCTTATTGGTAAAAGTCAGTGCCAGAATGTTTCGGATCGCATGCTGTTGGTAAGGATGTCGCAGGCAGATCATCAGAAGACGCTGTACAAGCGCATAGGTTTTGCCGGAACCTGCGGAAGCGTTAATGACGGTATAAGAATTCTGCATGACAAAAAAATTAAGACTGCAATTTAATTAAAATTTAAATGGGATTTTAACAAATGATGATTGGTTTTTAACAGTTTGAAAAAGAAAATTTCAAAAAAAAACACTAAAAGCGTTAACGGTGGTTAAACTTCTGAGATTCAGTAAAAATTACTTTAATTTTGCTTAATAAAACAAACTTTGTGAAATTAAAATTATTCTTTATTTTATCTTTTTTTTTCTTTGTCAATATCCATGCTCAGGATTTTATTTTTGGCAAGGTAACTTCTGAAGAAAATGTAGAAATGTCTGAAGTTAATGTAATCAATATCCGCACCGATGAGCGTGTATTGACCAACCGTGACGGGCATTTTATGATTTCCGCCAGGCAGGGTGACAATTTACGTTTTGTAAAGACAGGATATGAGAGAGTCAATACAAATATTACCAAAGAAAATATTTCCTCACCCATCAATATTAAATTGGTAAGAATTGCAGAACTGATTGATGAAGTTGAAATCAAAAAAGCGTTGACCGGGGATTTGAAAATTGACACTAAAACTTTAAATCCGCCAAAAAAAGTTGAAAAACTTAAAAACGATTTAGCTCTTTACATTTTACAGAAATCTGATCCAAGAATTCTTGCTGCTAAACCCGGCGAATTTGTACAGCCGAAAGGGCAGGGTTTTGTTATTGGAAAGGTGAAAAACAAGTGGGATGATATGGATTTTGTTAATAATATTGTAACAAATTTAGGTTATCAGTATTTTAATGATCTGAAAATAGAGAATTCACAGGTTTTGCATTTTATCAATTATGTTCTGGCAGGAGGTTTTGAAAGGAAAAATATCCTGAAATACGGTTTTATCAGTGATGCAGATCTTATGCGTTTTCAGAGAGCTGTTTTAACCAGAATTACTTCATATAAAACACCATAAACACAAATAAACACAAAAATGATTAAAAATATATTCGATGAAAACACAATTATTATTCTTTACGGTATTAATCTATAATAATTTTTTTACGCAACAGCAAATTACGGGTAAAGTTGTCAGTGAGAATGACATGACTATCAGAGATGTTTTGGTTGTCAATATTTCAAATGACAAAAAAACATATAGTGATGCTATAGGAAACTTTGTAATAGATGGTTCAGTAAATGACGAAATCAGATTTTCAAAAGTGGGTTATGAAAGAGTCTCCAGGAGGATTTCTGAGTACGGCTCTTTATTAACTGTTATGCTGATCAGAATTCCGGAAGAAATAAAAGAGGTAGAGGTTTTTAATCTTACAGGAAATTTAAATAAAGATTCTAAAAGATTAGCCAGAGAAGATAAATTCTCTAAATTACAAAAAGATATAGGTCTTCCAAGACCACCTGAGATCATGAGAGAGAAAGCCCCGGAGCTTTCTGATGCATTTGTTATCGGGTTGCCAATGGCCGCAGTCAATCTTGACGCCCTGTACAAAGTATTAAGTGGAGATGCGCGCAGAATGAAAACGCTCTATCGGTATGAAGATCTGCAAAGATATCAGAAATGGATGGTAAGCAGGCTTGATGCTGAGTATTTTATTAATGCAGGAATTCCAGATGAACGGATCTATGAATTTTTGGAGTTTGCTTTTAATGAAAATCCCCGGTCACTGGACTTTGTCAAATCCAGAAATATAAACGGAGCAGTTTTCGAAATTGAAAAAGCAATTCCCAAATATCATGAAAGAATGAAAATCACAAATAAAAAATAATATCAGGTGAAAGGCATTTTTACTAAAAGTCTTATAGTTTTCTTGGGATTCCTTGTTAATCAGCTGTTTAGCCAGCAGAAGGTTTCCGGAAAAATTATGGATGATCAGAATTTGGATGTCGGGGGAGTTTTAGTTTTGAATAGTACTAAAAATGTTCGTTCTGTGAGCGATATCTCAGGGAACTTCACAATTGAAGCTGATGAAAATGATGAACTGCGCTTTGTGAAAGAAACCTATTACCGGGCTGATAAGATTATCAGAAAAGAAAGTTTTAATTCACAAATGAGTATTATTCTTTTAAGAGTGGAAACGCTCATTCCGGAAGTAAAGATTACCTATACACCTACCGGTAATCTGGACCGGGATAACAAACGTCTTAGTGATTCCAGAAAAGTGAAGGAACTGAAATCATCAATGGAAGAATATGTAAAATCACCAATGTCTGTTCCGATGCCTAAAAATGAAATTCCAAAAACATTTCAAGGTCATGATTTCAATGCAGGTCATGTGAATCTGATCAATGTAATTGGTAAGGCGATACGGTTAGTGAAAAAATCATCAGCACCCAAAATAACAGCTCCAACCTTTGGTGAAACTCAGGATTTTCTTAAAAGAATTAAAAGTGAAACTGATCTTACCTTTCTGACCAAGTATGGTATGAACGAGGAAGGAATTGATCATTTTCTTTATTATGCTGAAAGAGTAAATCATCTTTCAAAAAGATTCAGAAAAACTTTTAAACCTGCAGAAATAGAGTATGAGCTGAAAACAGCGTTCACAGAATATTCTAAACTGAATAAATTAAGCGTTGAATAGCTTAAGGTTTTGACATATTAGTGATAGACCACGTCATAAATTTCGTCTTTTACCTCATCAATGTTTTCCGGATGATAATTCGATAAAAGCCATAACTGAAGGGGGCGCTTACCTTCGCCGTAACTAGGCTGAATGTACATTTCGTCGATCAGGTGGAAGCCGTTTCTCTGGTAAAACGTGAAGCGGCGTTTTGAATTTTCATTCAAATGTTCAGGCTCAATCTCTAAAATGATTCTCGGGTAATTGTCAAAAAGATAATTGGTAATGTAGGATCCTAATTTCTGATTCCTGAATTCAGCGAAAACTTCAAAGTGTTCTACGAAAACATGGTTTTTTAATTCCCACAAAACCAGATAGCCGATAATTTCAGATTTATTTGATACTGAAATCACCTTCACCTGCGGATGCGCAAATAAACGCACAAATTTGTACCAGTCTCTTCTTTCGTCCTCAGGAAAACTTGAGCTGTAAGAATCGTAAATTTTCTGTACACGATAATCGTCAGGAGATGTAATCTGTAAAAAGTCCATAATTATAAATCAAAAACACTTGGCCTTCTTGTAATGAATATATCTTTGATCCAAAGAGTGAAAGCAAGTCCCAGATAAATTAAAAAGAAGAAGCCTGCTGTTGCAAAAGTAGAATAAATAAAAAAGACCCGTAACTTAGAAACAGGAATTCCAAGTTTTGCTCCCATTCTGGTCAGTACTCCAAACCATTCCCTTTCCATTTTGTGACGCAGATTGTCAAACATGATTGTTTTCTTTTAAAATTTTTAATCCGATGCTGCAATTTAAGCAATTTTTTGATGTGCAGTAATTTTTGTAATGATAAATCAGACTTTGGGTATGAAGTGCATTTTTAAGTGTTACGCCTATGTTCTGCCAGCCCTTGATAATTGAGTTCTTTTCAGCAGAAAGTTTTTTGTAGAATGAGAGTATTTCGTCAGTAGTATCATCATAAAGATATTTACGATACGTATATTTTATAGGTAAAATGCTGTTGAGTATAACCAATTTGATGAAATCTTCAGTCAAGAATTTAGGTTGGTCAACAGGTGAGATTTTTCCGAAATTAAAACGGTTGTTCCAATATTCGGAAGCTTTTACTTCTTTAAATAGATCTATCAATTCGTCGGTGTTTTGTATATTGATAATTTTCGAAAATAAGTTTTGATGCTGATGATAAAGATCTGCTAACTGCGATAGGCGAATGGTGGGGAAATTTGGAGGACGGAGTCTCAGGAATTTAGGACGGATCGTTAGGTCTGATATTTTAAATTTTACTTTTAAAAAATCAAATTCTCTTTTCCATATTTTCATCTGTTCATCTTCGGGGTTTTCAAGCCAACCGGAAATGCCAAAAAGTAAAGCTTCCAGCTGTGTCCTGTTTTGGCAGATTTTCATAAAAACCTTAAAATCGATGCTTTCGGCAATTTGTCTGAACAGGTGCGCATTGACTTTCAAACCAAAAGAATAGGCTAGGCTGTAAAAGAGAACGGCCTCGTAATCGTTTTTACAGAGTTCAAGATCTTTTTCAAATTCCGAGCATTTCTCTTCCAATTTTTTCAGTAACGTCTCTTCGTAGAATCTAAAAGGGATCTCATGGGGGTTAAATAAATCTTCACATGAAATAAATTTGCTTTCCCTGAGCAGTGTTTCATGTTTCTCAAAAATGCTTTCGTCAATATGATCTTTCAGCTCAAGAGTCGGAATGTTATTTTTTGTCAGTTCATCAATATCTGCATCATTATGAAAAACGACATGCAGAATAATATTTTCGTAATTGGGATCTGTAGAATGCTGATGGAAGATCCAGTCTGATGAGCGTACGTGCAGTTCAATATTTCCTGCTAAGGTTACGTCGTTGATTTTAATTTTCGCCATCAGAAAATCAGGTCCTGAATCTTTGTTCCATTTTCCAAAATCTATGATTTCGATACAGTTTCCGGTAAGGTCTTTGAAATTTAAATGAGTGAAAACCTTATAATTCCAAAGATATTGCAATAATCTTTCGTTCATCTGTGGTGTTTTTGTGTTACCACTAATGTAATAAAATTTTGAGTGACATAAGTTTTGTTAACAAAAAAAACTATTCTTTTCAGAATAGTTTTATAGATGAACGGGGTGGTAGATTGTTTTTTTACTTTAAACTTTCTCTGTCTCCTTTTTAAAATCTGCAATGGTGGTTTTATACATTTCCTCATAAATAGGAAGAATATTTTTCAGATCAAATTTGATGGCCTGCTCTTTAGCATTGATTTTCATTTGAGCTAAAAGTTCATCGTTGCTGAGAAGCTTAATTGTATAATTACTCATTGCTTCCACATTCCCGATTTCAGCTAAAAATCCGGTTTCACCCTGAATATTAACTTCCGGGATTCCGCCTGCATTAGAGCTTATAACCGGTGTGTTAGCCGCCATTGCTTCCAGTGCCGCCAAACCAAAACTTTCCTGTTCAGAAGGTAGTAAAAAGACGTCAGACAGCTGTAAAATCCTATACAGGTCATTTACTTTTCCTAAAAGACGGATTTTAGAGATCAGTTCCGGGTTTTCTTCCAGAAACTGATTTACTTTTTCCATTTCAGGACCTTCGCCGATAATAATTAATTTAGACTTTACTTTTTTCTCTACACTTTTAAAGATCTGCAGGACTTCCTCTACCCGTTTTACAGGTCTCAGGTTTGAAACGTGAATAAGGATTTTTTCGTCTTCACTGGCAAACTGTGTTCTCTGGCATTCGTTGAGCTCATTAAATTCTGAATTATCAATGAAATTCGTGATGACCTGAATTTCTTTTTTAATATGAAAAAACTGCAGTGTATCTTTTTTAAGACTTTCAGAAACAGAAGTGATTGCGTCTGACTGGTTGATCGAAAATTCTACAGCATGTTTATAACTGGGGTGCTGACCTACCAAAGTAATATCAGTGCCGTGCAGGGTGGTGACCAATGGAATATCATTGTTATCCTGCTTCAGCATCTGCTTGGCTGTAAATGCTGCATAGGCGTAAGGAATAGCATAATGGGCATGAAGCAAATCCAGTTTATATAGATTTACAACACGGTAAATCATGGAGCTTAATGCAATATCATAAGGCTGGTACTGGAAAAGTGGATACGTCTGTACATTAACTTTATGAAAGAAAATATTGGGGTTGGTGATATCTAATCTTGCAGGAAGCGCCGAACTGATGAAATGTACTTCATAGCCTTTGTTGGCGAGAGACATCCCTAGTTCTGTTGCAACGATTCCGCTTCCGCCGTATGTTGGGTAGCAAAGTATGCCTATTTTCATCTTTTTAATTTTAATGTTCTGTGATGAGATGAAACGCTGTTTATTTATGTTTCATCCGTCTGCTTTTATTTTGTTGTGGTGAATTTCGTGGACTTTGAAAACTGCTGAGATTCTAAGTTGATTCCCATTCCCGGCTTCAGCTGATCATTGACCAAAACAGGAAGTCTTCCGGATATTTTAGTTTTACCGTTCACAGCATCTGCTGTTGCGGTCATGGAGTCATCATTATTCTCGTAAGAGATCAAAACGGTAGAAATTTTAGATAAATCTATATCTTTCAATGCATAAGCACTTCCAAAAATATTCAAAATTACATTTTGATTTCTCGCTAAATCAGCTAAAGCCTTTTTCGACTCAGCTGAAATTTTATAGGGTTTGTAAGCAGTAGAGTTGTCTTTATGAAAACCAACAATGACTGTGGAATTTTTCGGAATAGACCTGATCTCTGAAATCTTTTTAACAATCACAGTTGAGTATTCATTTAACCGATCTGCAAAAGTCTGATAAGGAGCTTCTTCAAGAGGAATATAATAACAGGTTTTTTTATTACTCAATGGAAGCAGTGCTTTCTCATCTTTGATTAAAGTCAGGGCATTTGCATAGAGATTCTGAACCAGCTTTTTGTGAGAATCGTTATTAATATCCTGATTAATATTTTCAGGATTTTTTGGAGTATATTGATTTAGTCCTAAAAAATATTTGGTCAGTAAAATTTTTTTTACGCTTTCTTCTACTCTTGATTGTAAAATTTCCCCATTGTCAATAGCTTTCTGAATGAGTTTTTTACCTTCTGCAACGCCCTGTGAGAAAAGCATGATGTCGTTTCCGGCTTTGAAGGCCAGTGCATCGAGTTCGCCCGGTCTGTATTTATTGGCAACTGCACCCATATTCAGAGCATCAGTAATAATCAAGCCTTTGTAACCAAATTTTTCTTTCAGTAAACCGGTAATGATGTTTTTTGAAATAGAAGCTGGAATCCCTTTTCCTGATTCCAGACTTGGAACGTAGAGGTGAGCAATCATCACGCCGCCAATTCCTTTATCCATCAAAGCTTTAAACGGTGCTAGTTCTATTGAGTTTAGTCTTTCTAAATTGTGTGAAACTACAGGAAGGTCCAAATGAGAATCAGTGCTGGTATCTCCGTGCCCCGGGAAATGCTTGATTGCAGCTAAAATACTGTTATCCTGCAGACCATTTGAATAGGAGAGTGCAGATTGAGTAACATTAGAAACTTCAGAACCAAAACTTCTGTTTCCAATAATCGGATTGTTTGGATTAGTGTTGACATCCACAACGGGAGCGAAATCCCAATTTACTCCCATCCTTTTACAGTCTTCTGCTATTTTTGCAGCCATTTGGTAAATCAGGTTTTTGTCCTGAATGGCTCCCAAAGTCATTGCCCAAGGAAATTTATGTGCTGCAGGGATTCTCTGATAAAGTCCCCACTCAGCATCCATTCCAATCATCAGAGGGATTTTTGATTTTTGCTGAAACTCATTCACTAAGTTAATTTCTCTTGCTGCGTCATCCTGCATCAATATTAAGCCTCCAATTTTATCCTGGATAACGATATTTCTGATCTGGTTAATATGGTTTTCATCTTTATTGGTGTAAAGGGCAACAATAAAAAGCTGTCCAAGCTTTTCATCCTGTGAAAGAGAGTTGTACGTATCATCAACCCATTGTCGGGCTTTTTTCTGATCTGACTGAGAAATGTTTTTCGGCTGATATTGTGCTGAAATTTGAGAAGAGATGAAAAGTATAATGAAGAGTAATTGAAAAGCTACTTTGTTCATAATTGAGGAATAATAACAAAAATACAACTAAAAACAACAGGAGAAACAAAGTTTTTAATTTTTTTGGTATATGTTTTGATTGGGCTTAAGTACTTATATTATTAAATTTAAAAAAATGAAAAAATTTCTTCCAATCTTTATACTTGCTTTTGTAAGTCTGTTTATATTTAGCTGTAAAGATGATAATGATAATGAGGATTTCGATACATATTCTCAAGTCCGTGATGTTACCGCTACTTTTACCAATGCAAATAATTATGCTGTAACACAAGGAATAAATATTCAGTCAACAGATGTGGTTTTAGTCTATAGAAATTTAGGCTCTGCATGGCAGTTGATTCCTAAAATGATGTATTTAGATGATGCGACAGGATTGCCAACGGGGAGAGAATTTCAATATAATTTTGTATTTGATTCTCAGAATGTTCAAATAAGAATAGATGATCAAAATTTTAATTTACAATCTGGACTGAATACGACAGAAGTAAATGAATATCTTAATAATCAGAGGTTTAGGATTGTATTGGTTCCGGCCAGCGCAGCCAAAGGAGGAAACAATGTTGATACAAGCGATTACAATGCAGTGATTAAATATTATCAATTAAATGATTCAAATGTGAAAAACACGAAAATCAATTAAAATATATCTTTTCAGTTTTTATAATTAAAAGCTCCGGAAAAAATTCCGGAGCTTTGCTTTTATATACGTATGATGATTCACTAATCCTGATCATCTAAAAGATGTCCAAAGTAATCCTTCTTTGTCTTTAAATAGCCACGGCTTGAATCATTAGCGGGAATCTGCAAAGGAATTCTTGAATTTAGATTAATACTGCTCTCTTCTACAAACCTGACCTTTTCAGGATTGTTAGTTAGAAGATTTATATTTTGAATCTCCAGAATAGTAAGAATTTCGACAGCAACAGAAAAATTCCGGTCATCAGCAGGAAGTCCCAGTTTTAAATTAGCCTCAACTGTATCGAATCCCTGCTCCTGAAGTGAATAGGCTTTCAGTTTATTGATAATGCCTATATTTCTCCCTTCCTGACGCAGATAAACTATGATTCCACCATTTTCGTGCATGTATTTCATTGCGGCATCTAATTGCTGACCACACTCGCATTTCTGAGAATGAAAAACTTCACCGGTAATACATTCGGAGTGAAAACGTACATTAACAGGTTTTGAAAAATCTGTATGTTCAGCTACAATCGCCATGTGTGGCATCCAGTCGCTGGAATCTTCTGAAAAAGCGATCATTCGGAAATTCCCGTGATCTGTAGGAACGTTAGCTTCCGCCTGAATTTTTATCATTAAATTGTAAATTATTTTTTACTGTTTATTGAGTCTTCAATAAAAGTCACATTGGTCTTTAATCTTACCAGATATCTGTTTAAAACTGCATCATCATCCTTATTGAGATTTTTTCTCAGTTTCTGAATTTTCTTGTAAGATTTTTCTAAATTTCTAAGTGTTTTGTTTTTTCCTGGAATATGACCTGCATCAATTGCGTATAAATAGTTCTGTAACGAATATTTCAAAATATTTATCTCATCATTTAAAGCAGTATTCTTAAATTTAGGAAAATTTGAAATCAAATTGGTGATTTCGGCCGCATTCACATTTTCACGGATATTAATAGAAAAAGTACTGCTCATTCCTGCTTCGGCATCAGCTTTTCTCGCTTCACTGTAAAAGCTTGTCGACAGAGGAGAAACATTTGGTTTTTCTGTAGCGCAGGAAGAGATAATAATTATTAATAGTAATCCGGAAAAATATTGTCGTTTCATTTTTGCTCCTTTTGATAAAGGATTGGGTTAAGACTTTCATCGTTGTACATTTTCATCTGTTTGTACACCTTCATCTTAATATCACCGTTCTCAATATCAGTAAGCAATTGACTTATTGAAGTAGATAAATCTTGTTTCTGGTCAAGAAGTACATCGAGTTTATTTTGACAATTCAAACGATGTTCTTCAGAAGCCGATTCTCTGTGAGCTTCCAACGACATATGATAAACTTTCAGCGAAAGAATAGACAACCTGTCAACTGCCCATGCAGGAGTTTCAGTATTGATTTTTGCGTCTGTTTTAGGAATTGTATTTTTATATTTATCAAGAAACCAACTGTCTATATATTCAACTAGATCTGTTCTCTTCTGATTAGAGGCATCAATTGTCCTTTTAAGCTGAAGAGCTTCCACAGGATCTATGTTCTCGTCTCTGATAATATCTTCCAAATGCCATTGAACGGTATCAATCCAATTTTTAGCATACAAAATACGTTCCAAACTATCATTTGGATATGGGTTATTAATGGGAGTTTCTATATTATCTAAAACATGGTAATCTTCAATTGATATATTGAAGATTTTCCAAGCGTTTTCACTGAAATTCATTGATCTGAAAAATTTAGTTGCCGGTATTATTAGTTGTTGTTGAAGTTGGGGTTTCAGTTGTTTTTGTTACTACCGGTTTTTCTTCTTCTTTTACGGCATCTTTAAATTCTTTAATTCCAGATCCCATACCTCTCATCAGTTCCGGAATTTTTTTTCCTCCGAAAAGAAGTAGTAGAATGATCGCTACGATCAGTATGTGTTGCCATGATAATGACAGTATTGTAAGTGTATACATCTCTAAAAATTTTTACAAAGTTAATATTTTAATTTGAAATCCAGCCTAATGGATCTACCGGGGTATCTCCTCTCCAAATCTGGAAGTCCAGGGTATATGATCCGTCAAAATCCTGTGCCACCATACCTACCGAAGTTCCGGCAGATACCTGCTGACCTTTTGAAACAGTATTATTACTAAGGTTTGAATAAATCGAGAAATAGTCTCCATGTTTTATTAAAACTGTTTTTGTTCCGTCAGCTGCAGGCATTACTGAAGAAACCGTTCCGGGAAATACCGCTTTCGCATTGGTTCCTTTTGCTACAGAAATTTTAATTCCGTTATTCTCCTCTACAATATTTTTAAATACTGGATGAGGCTGTCTTCCAAAACGGTGAGTGATCGTACCGTAAGCAGGCATTGCCAGCCTTCCTTTATTTGCTGCAAAATTATTCCCTGCTGACGTCGAGACACCATAGTTGGTCATTGCTTTTGTCTCTGCTGCCTTTTTATCGTCATCTGTCTTCTTTTCCAATGCAGCTTCTGCAGCCCTGGCAGCGGCCAATTTCGTGGCTGCTTCTCTTGATCTCAAAGCTGCATCATCTGATGCTTTTTTGGCTGCGATCTTTCTAGCCTCATCTTTAGCATTAGTTTCACTTCTGGCTGCCTCTTCATTTCTCCTTCTTTCATCTTCAGCCCTTTTAGCAGCAAACTCAGCTGCTCTTTTTGCTTCTGCTTCTGCCAGCTTACGCTCTCTTTCCAGAGCTTCAGCTCTTGCTTTATTTTCAGCATCAATTCTTGCTTTTTCTCTGTCAGCCGCAATTTTTGCCAGACGGATTTTTTCTGCTTCCGCTTTTTTTCTTGATTCTTCTTCCGCTTTTGCCCTGCGGATCTCTTCCGCAATGATTGATCTTATCTGTCCCTCAAGTGCTTTAGACTGAGTTTGCTTTTGTCTCAGTTCACCTGCAAGTTTGGTTTCGTTCTTTTTAAAATCATTAACCAGTTGCTCTTTCTGTACTCTTTCAGCACTGATGGTGGTTAGATCCTTTTGCTGATTTGCCAGAAGATTCTGTTTTTCTAAAGCAGATCGTCTTTTTTTCTCTACGGTTTTTTTTAATTCAACTGCAGCATTGGTGATTTCTGCAGCTTTTTTATCTTGATAATCAGAATATTGTTTAAGATACTGAACTCTTCTCATGGCTTCTCCAAAACCTTTTGAAGAGAGAATGAAAGTAACTTTATTCTGAACTCCTTTATTTTTATAAGCATTAACCAAAACCTGGGCGTAATTCTTTCTTAATACGGCTAACTCCCGGTTTTGCCTGTTGATTTCAAGCTGACGGAGATAGATCTCATCTTCAATAAATCTCTTTTCTTTTTGCGTGTTGTTATAAACTTTTTCTCTTAACGCTAATTTCTGATTAACACTGGTAAGATATGAGATTGAAAGTTTAGACTCACTTCTTGTTTTTGCTAAATCAGAATTTATTTTGGCAATTTGTTTTTTAAGCTCGGCATTTTGTTGTTGTAATTGTTCTTTCTTCTGCCCGAAGTACAGTGAGAACAGCAAAATTCCTGTTAAAAAGCTAAATTTTTTAATCATTTAATCTCAATTTTCTTATAATTGGCTGGAACTGAATAAGGTGTTTCCATTCTAGTAAAGCCAAATTTCGTGTTTTCCAGTAAAATCTGACTTGTTTTCGAACCTTTTATAATTATTTTAACACTTTGCGGTAATCTGAGATTATTATCAAAGCTCTCCCACTGATCATATACGATTTCTACAGCATCATTGGATTTCACATCCTGCAATTTTACGTTAATTAAATCATAGCTGTTTGAATACTGCATATTGATTTTATATTCACGTTCCTGATCATTGGTAACGATTTTCTGGTTTACGATAGATGATAGCTGGTATCCTTCCATGTTCTTAGTAATCTTTGAATTTCTGTCGCTGACCTGCAGGAAAGTTCTGCCCAGAAGAATTTTTTCTAAAGTTTTATAATCAATGAAATTGATGTTCAATAGGTTGTTTAAATATTCGAAGTCGGAATCAATAAAATTTTTATTGTATTTATCCACTGCTTTAATTCCTTCAGGAGTGATGATCGCCCGTGCTGCATTAAAAAACAGGAAATTAATATTTGACCATATCTTTTTGTCGCTTTCAATATAAATGGTTGCGTCAAGTGGGCTTACTCTTATGTTATCAGCAGTGATTTTGCTGTTGATTTTAATCTGGTCAAATTTTGGGTGGATGTAAATGCTCTCATAAAATGTAAGCCTGTCTGAAATGTTTTTCCCGGCATCAACAGGATTTTTATTATCTGGATTCTCCACCTTAATGCTGTCATTTTCTGAAGCGTTCTGCATAGCATTTTTTCTGGTTTTACATGAAAGTATAACCAATGCTGCAAGTGATAATGTGATCCATTTTTTCATAATTGGATTTTTATTTTTAAAGTCATTTGCAAACCTGAAAGAATCTTCCAATATAGCCGGGGTGCTATTTAGATTCTTGATCATTTTCCAGAGTTTGTTCTTCATTACCCATATTTCCTTTTAGATAAATTCTTACAATATTAACGCCAAACCACACAAAACATTTTGTGTGGTTTGAAGTCTGTCATTTTTATTGAAACTAATCTTTATTAAGAAAATCCAAAACTGAATAATCACCTAAAGAAATTTCTCTTGAAACTCCAAAATATTGTGCAGAATTACCAATCATAGAATTTGAAAGGTTGCCGTGATTGATTTTTGTGTTTTCCTGTATAAGTGAGTTTTCGATATTTGAATTGATGATCACGGTGTTATTTCCTACAGAAACGCCGGGCCCAATTTTCGAATTCAGGATCTTTACATTTTCACCGATAAAGCACGGTGGTATAATAAGCGAATTTTCAATCGTAGCAGAAGATGTAAAATGAGACATCTCTTCTTTTTCGTAAGCTAATATTTTACTATTGGTCTCTACTGTAGCATTTTTGTTTCCACAGTCCATCCAGTCATCAACTTTTCCAAGAGAGAATTTTGCTCCTTTTTGACGAAGGTTTTCTAATGCAGTCGTCAGCTGGTATTCACCACTTACTTTAATATCATGATCCATAATGTGATTGATTTCTGACATTAGTTTTTCTCCTGAATTGAAATAGTAAATTCCGATGATCGCAAGGTCAGAAACAAATGTTTGCGGTTTTTCAACAAAATCAGTAATAAATCCGTAGTCATCTAATTTTACAACACCGAATGCAGATGGATCATCAACCTTCTTCACCCAGATAACACCGTCAGAATTCGTATCCAAAGTAAAATCTGCCCGGAAAAGAGTATCCGCAAAAGCAACAACCACATTTCCGGTCATTGATGGCTCTGCACACTTAATCGCATGTGCGGTTCCCAAGGCTTCTTCCTGATGGTAGATACTTCCTTTTGCGCCCAATCTTTCGGCGATCTGAAGCAAAGACTTTTCAACTTCATCCCCAAAATCCCCGATAATAAACGCTACCTCCTCTATTTCTTCTCCTGCAACTTTAGCAATATCTTCTACCAATCGTTGAACTATCGGTTTCCCTGCAATGGGAATTAATGGTTTCGGAACGGTTAGGGTATGGGGGCGTAATCTGGAACCGCGTCCAGCCATAGGTACTATAATTTTCATTGTATATTGTATAATTTAGATTTAAGATTTTCGAAGTATTTTGTTGATCATTGTTCTTTCATTATAGATCAGAAAAGCGATAAAAAAGATAAACAGTCCGTTTCCTATTAAATAATTCTGCCTGAAGTAATAGAACGACACCATCGAAATAGCAATTGACAGTGTTAAATATACGGCTATTTTTTTTGTATTATAATGAATGGGATATTGTATTTTACCCCATATATAGGATATCACCATCATACTGGTGTAGGTGATCAGGGCGGCAAAAGCACTCGCCCAGTATCCGTACGTAGGAATAAAGGTGAAATTGATCAATATGGTAATGGCAGCCCCCATTAGGGAAATATACAAACCTACTCTTGTCTGGTCAGATAATTTGTACCAAATCGAAAGATTCAGATAGATCCCTAAAAATAAAGCTCCCAGCATAACAAAAGGAATAATTTCAATCCCTTCAAAATATAGAGGATTTTTAAGGTATCTTTCAGAGATCCACTGAAGGTTGACCATCAGGCCGATATAAATAAGACAGTTACAGATGACAAATACATCCATCAGGACTGCATAGGTTTTATGATTGTTTTTATCTTTAAAACTTGAGAAAAAGTAAGGTTCAATGCCCAACTGATACGCCTGGCGGAACACAGTGATAAATGTAGCGATTTTGTAGACAGCACCATAAACACCAATCTGATGCTTCGCTTCTTCTTTCGGGAGTAGATATTTAAGGAACTGCCTGTCTAATGTCTGATTGATGATCCCGGCAAGTCCTGCGATCATGACCGGCCAGGAGTAATTCATAATTCTTTTCCAGAGACTGAAATCAAATTTTCTGATACTGAAATTCATAAATTCTTTTCCTACAATTGCTAAAGTAATGATACTCTGGACTAAATTAGCGATGAAAACATATCCTACACCGATTTCAGGATCATATTTAATTCCTAAAATTCCGTTGGGATAATGGGGAAGCCATTTGATGAAAAATACGACTAAGAAATAATACACCAGGGATCCTACAACTTTTGAAAGCATATAGGTTACCGGTTTTCCTTCCAGTCTCAGGACTGCTGAGGGAATTGTTGCAAATGCGTCAAAAGAAAGTATGAAAAGAAATATAATAAGATAATTGACTTGATCCGGTGTTTCAAATGCATTGGCGAGATCCTGCCTGAACACATAGCCTAAAATAAGGTAAATAAAACCGGTTCCCAGAATACTGAGGGCAGAAGTAGATATCAGAGTCTTTTTATCAATATCACCCTCTTGGGCAAAACGGAAAAAAGAGGTTTCCATGCCGTGGGTCAAAAAAACGGTAATGACTCCCGCAATCGAATACCAGTCAACAAAAGGCGATGATGCAGAAGGTCCGAATGCCTTAGTAACGATAGGGGCGATAAGGAAAGGGAAAATTCTTACCAAAACGGAACTCAATCCATATACCGCAGTTTGTCCAAATAATTTCTTGTACAAATTAATTTTTTTAAAGTGCAAATGTAAATATTAGAAATCACAATTTTCCGATTGATGTTTAAAATCATTCGTGAAAACATTAAATTTGTGTCATATAACTCAATACAGCATAAAAAAGTAAAAATGAAAATCCTTATAAAAAACGTAAAAATCGTCAATGAAGGACAAATTGTTGAAAGTGACATTCTGATTGAAAATGATATCATTTCTAAGATAGGTTCCGGTATTTCTGAAGAAGAAGCGGATCAGACCATCGAAGGTTCAGGCAAATATCTTTTACCTGGAATCATTGATGACCAGGTTCATTTTCGTGAACCGGGACTGACTCATAAAGGTGATATTGAAACTGAATCGAAAGCAGCAGTTGCCGGCGGTATTACCAGTTTTATTGACCAGCCCAACACGGTTCCTAATGCAGTGACTCAGGAACTGTTGGCTGATAAATATGAAATAGCTTCTCAAAAAGCCTATGCCAATTATGGTTTTATGATGGGAGGAACGAATGATAATCTTGAAGAAGTTTTAAAAACAGATCCCAGAAATGTTCCCGGAATCAAATTGTTTTTAGGCTCTTCAACAGGAAATATGCTGGTTGATAATCCTGAAACTCTGGAGAACATTTTCAGCAGTACAAAAATGCTGATCGCTGTACATTGTGAAGATGAAGCAACCATTAAAGCCAATACGCAAAAGTATATGGATGAGTATGGTGAAGATATTCCTGTGAAATTCCATCATCTGATCAGAAGCGAAGAAGCCTGTTATAAGTCTTCATCAAAAGCCATCGAGCTGGCAAAAAAGACCGGTGCGAGACTCCATGTTTTTCACCTGTCCACAGCAAAAGAAACAGAACTTTTCAGAAATGATATTCCTTTAAAAGATAAGAAAATCACGGCAGAAGTCTGCGTTCATCATCTGACTTTCACCAATGATGATTATGATACTAAAGGTGGACTGATCAAATGGAATCCGGCTGTAAAAACACAAAAAGATAAAGACGGACTCTGGGAAGCATTGCTGGACGACAGGATAGATGTGATTGCTACCGACCATGCACCCCATACCTGGGAAGAGAAGCAGAACGTCTATACAAAATGTCCGTCAGGCGCACCGTTGGTTCAGCATTCTCTGGTAGTGATGCTGGAAAATTACATTAATGGAAAGATTTCTTTGGAAAGAATTGTTGAGAAAATGGCTCATAACCCTGCTATTTTATTCAGGATTGAAAAGAGAGGTTTTATAAGAGAAGGCTACAAAGCAGATCTAGTCCTGGTAGATGTAAATGAAAACTGGACCGTTGAAAAAGAGAATATTCTTTATAAATGTGGCTGGAGCCCTTTAGAAGGAATGAATTTTCATTCCAAAGTTACCCATACATTTGTTAATGGGAACCTGGTTTATGATAACGGGAAAGTCAACGAAGAGAAATTCGGGGAGCGGCTGCTTTTTGAAGTACAGGAATAAATAAATGTGGAAAATGAAAATCCCTGCCGGATTCAAAACCCGGCAGGGATTATTTTTAACAATTTATCATCAGTCAATCACAATACTTGCGATCCCTTTTTTCTAATGCGGTTTCCTGAAACCCGGGATTGCTAAACCTTCTACACGGAAAATAATGATGTCGATAAACAGTCCTTAACTGCGAGAGAATATTTTTAATTGAAAGACTGTCTGAATTCTACAGGTGACATCTTTGTTTTCTTTTTAAAAAGCGTACTGAAAGACTGTGAATGTTCAAATCCCAGTTCATACGCAATCTCACTGACGGAAAGTTCAGTGGTGGAGAGCTTTTCTTTCGCTTTGCTGATCAGCTTTTCATGTATGTGCTGTTGTGTATTTTGTCCGGTCTGAATTCTCAGAAGATCGCTGAGGTAATTCGGAGAGAGATTCATTGCTTCAGCAATTTGATGAACGGTTAAAAGTCCTTTTTCAGAAGATTCTTTATCAAAATAATCATTTAAAAAAGTTTCAAACTTCGACAGGAGTTGATGGCTTCCGCTTTTTCTGGTGATGAATTGCCTTTCATAAAAACGCTTTGAGTAATTCAGCAACAGTTCAATCTGAGACAAAATTATTTCCTGCGTGTGCTGGTCAATATGCTGGCATTCCTTATCGATTTTGTAAAGAATTTCAAGCAAATCATTTTCTTCATCTTCAGAAAGGTGCAAAGCTTCATTCACAGCATAAGAGAAAAACCCGTATGACGACATTGTATTTGCTAAAGGCTGATGTAAAAGAAAATCTTCGTGAAAAATCAGAAGATACCCTTTGTTTTCACAATCCATTGTTTTTATATCGAGATACTGAACCTGATTCGGAGCAGTAAAACTTAAGACCCCCTTGTCATAATCGTAATGTTGCTGTCCATATTTTATTTTTCCGGTGGCATTGCGTTTTAATGCCACACAGTAATACCGGCTCACAAAACCCTTCCATACCTCATCTTCAATGAAAACACTTTCTGAAAGATTGATAACGCTCACCATCGGATGCTTCGGTTCAGGAAGTGATAACAGTCTGTGAAAAGCCGAGATAGATTGTATCGTATTCATAATTTGAATGGTATATATTAAAAATAACAGTAATTTTCTGTACGCTTTTATCCGTTTTCATTTATTTTGAGCGTGGTCAAAGGGCTCCCTTTTTTTGCTCCCTTCATTTCAGAAGAAAAGCTCCCTTCAGGCCGGGGTGCAATCGTATGATGTTCCGGCATGACGCCTGAAATTTTTTTCAAACGCAGAATCAGACATAGGAATTCAAAACCAGGTTTATAAATTAAAACTAAACAAATGCGTTACACATAAAAACGAAGTACAGTTGCTTTACTTCAATAAGCGAAGCGCATTTGTTAATCTCAAAACATTTGCAGATTAAAGAAACTTTGTCTCACTCTGCGATTAATTATTTTAAGGTGAAAAGGAATCAGCAAAATTTGCTGAATCTGCGAGAACTTTAAAATCAATAATCCAAAAGGCTCATTCCAAACTTATCATAGGTGTCACCGGTATCGGTACCCAAAGGTACAATACTTTCCAGCTTGGCAAGTTCAGTTTCAGTTAATTCTATGGTTCCGGCCTCAATATTCTGTTCAACATATTTTCTGCGTTTCGTCCCGGGAATCGGAACAATCCCTTTGCTGATGATCCACGCTAAAGCTAATTGAGAAGAAGTGATATTTTTTTCTCTCGCTAATTCTTCAATAGCTTCAACCAATTCAATGTTTTTATGGAAATACTGTTCCTGAAAACGGGGAATTCCTCTTCTGAAGTCATTTTCAGGCAAATCATCAACAGACCGGATCTGTCCGGATAAAAATCCTCTTCCCAAAGGTGAATAGGCAACAAAGCCAATTCCCAATTCATTTAAAGTTTTGATTACCCCTTTCTCCTCAACGGTTCTTTCAAACAGAGAGTACTCACTTTGAACTGCTGAAACCGGATGAACTGCGTGTGCTCTTTTCACGGTCTCAGATGAAACTTCAGATAATCCGATGTAACCGATTTTTCCTTCTTGTACCAGCTCGCCCATGGCACCAACAGTTTCTTCAACAGGAATATTTTTATCCAGACGGTGCATATAATACAGATCAATGTAATCGGTCTTCAGGTTTTTCAGCGATCTTTCTACTGATTTTTTTACATAATCTTTACTTCCGTTGATTTTCCAGGTCACCTGATCCTGATCATCAATCTCCCAACCGAATTTTGTAGCAATGATGTATTGGTCACGGTTTCCTTTGATTGCTTCAGCAATGAGCTGTTCATTTTTGAAAGGCCCATACAGATCTGCCGTGTCTAAAAAGTTGCCTCCTAATTCTAAAGAACGGTGAATCGTTGCGATCGCTTCGTTTTCGTCAGTCCTACCATACATATCAGCATCACCAAAACCTGTCATTCCCATGCATCCCAAACCTATGGCAGGGATAATTAATCCTTGATTTCCTAATTTTACTTTTTTCATATTTCAGTATTAATTTAATACCTCAAAGTTGAGGAGAAATAAGATTGTGAATGTATGCAAAATGAAGATTCTTGTATGCAAAATACGGACTGTCTCTATAAACTAATATCCATAGCCTGATACCCCGGTGAAAAGTAGCATTAATCCGGTAATTTGTGTTTTGGTATTACTTTTTTGCTTTGGCGCTCATATAGAAAGTCAGTTTTCCTCCATTCATAATATCAGAATGTTTCAATGTGAAATTTTTGATTTCTCTTCCATTTAAAAGAATTTTTTCCACATAAATATTCTTCGGACTTTGACCTACGGCTTCAATCTCAAATGTTTTTCCGTTCTCTAAATTAAGAACAGCTCGATCAACCGCCGGACTTCCAATTGCATAATCTTCTGATCCCGGAGCAACCGGGTAAAAACCAAGCGAACTCAGAATATACCATGCACTCATTTGTCCTGCATCATCATTCCCTCCCAATCCATCGGGAGTGGCTTTGTATTGCATATCTAAAATTCGTCTGATCTGTGCCTGGGTCTTCCAGGGCTGTCCTGCCCAGTTATATAGATAAGCAACATGATGTGCCGGTTCGTTTCCGTGAACATATCCTCCTATAATTCCCTCTCTTGTAATGTCTTCAGTGTCTGCAAAGAACTCATCGGGTAGATGCATGGTAAACAGTTCATCCAGTTTCGAAACAAATTTTTTCTTTCCGCCCATTATTTGAATCAATTCATCAGGGCTCTGAGGAACGAAAAAACTGTAATTCCATGAATTTCCTTCAATAAAACCCTGTCCGTGTGTACTCAGCGCATTAAAATCTTTCTTAAAACTGCCGTCAGCCAGACGGGGACGCATAAATCCTACCGTTGAATCGAAATTATTTTTCCAGTTTTCTGACCGTTTAATGAATTGATTGTAAATTTCAGTCTCGCCGAGGTGTTTTGCCAATTGAGCGATTGCCCAGTCGTCATATGCATATTCTAAAGTGTTGGAAACGGAGGTTCCGCTTTTTTCTGCGGGAATGTATCCTTTGTCAATATAGAGTCCTATGCCTTCATAATCTCTTTTTTCTGCGGTTTCCACACAGGCTTTCAATGCTTCTTTGGCATCACCGTTATAATTTCCTTTAATGACCGCATCTGCAACAACGCTTACACTGTGATAACCGCTCATACACCAGTTGTCATTGGCATAATGAGACCAGATCGGCAGCATTTTCATGGAAAACTGGTCATAATGAGCCATCATTGATTTGACCATCTCATTATTTCTTTTCGGCTGGATGATGTTAAAAAACGGATGAAGTGCACGGTAGGTATCCCAGATAGAAAAAGTGGTATAGTTTGTAAATCCTTCAGCTTTGTGGATGTTTTGATCTAAACCTCTATATTCACCGTTCACATCCATATAAGTTGTGGGGCTGATGAAGGTGTGATACATTGCGGTGTAAAAGTTCGTTTTTTCTGTGTCAGAACTTTGTACAATGATTTTGTTGAGTTCTTTATTCCAGTTTTCCTGTGTCTGTGCTCTGACCTGATCAAAAGATAAATTTCCGGCTTCTTTTTCCAAATTTTCCAGAGCATTAGACTGGCTTACAGGCGAAATAGCCAGTTTGACCTCAATGGATTCATTTTCATTCGTGTCAAAATCAAAATACATTTTCAGGTTTTTCCCTGCAATTTCAGGGAAGTTTTTAGTCTGGTCAAATTTTCTCCAGAATCCGTTGTACACCTGTTTTCCGTCAAAATTTTTCTGACCGTAGGATTTAAATGGTTTGGAAAATTTCAGGGCAAAATAAACGGTTCTCGTTCTCGCCCAGCCACTGGTCTGTCGATAACCCGTGACCGTATTTCCGTTTTCTACACGTACATAGGTCCAGATGTTTTTACCGTCATAATTATAAATTCCCGCCATCAGATCAAGGATGAGGTGCGCCTGATCAGATTTTGGAAAAGTATAACGGTGAACACCTACTCTCGTAGTTGCCGTTAATTCAGCCAAAATGTTATGGTCATCCAGTTTTACCTTATAATATCCGGCCTCTGCTTTCTCATTCTGATGTGAAAATCTGCTGCGGTACCCAAGTTCAGGATGAGATGCGGTTCCCGGATTTAACTGTAATCTGCCTACGGTCGGCATCATCAGAAAATCGCCAAGGTCTGAATGTCCTGTTCCGCTGAAATGGGTTGAGCTGAAACCTACAATGGTCCTGTCCTCGTAGCGGTATCCTGCACAGTATTTATACACTTCGCCGTTATATTTTCCGTTCAGTCCGTAAGCGATGGTGTCGGTTTCAGGACTTAGCTGGACAGCTCCGAATGGTGTGGTTGCCCCCGGATAGGTATGTCCCATTTTTTCAGTTCCGATCAGTGGATTGACGTACTGAATCAATTGCTCTGATCTTTGAGCTTTACAATATAAACTGAATGAAAGAAAAAACACGAGAACTGACAGAGCAGGATTTTTCATAATAATGAATTTTGTGAACAGCAAAAGTAAATAAAATCAGAAGATATTATTTATGACTGAATAGATACAAAATATTACAGTTTTTGTTTCTCAGAAAATCTGAAACCGATTCCATGAAGGTTTTCTATCGATATATTTTCGTCATCTGCAAAAACCTTTCTCAGTCTTGATATAAAAACATCCAGGCTTCTTCCCATAAAGTAATCATCATTCCCCCAGACAGCTTTTAAAATATCCTGTCTTTTTAAAACAGAATTTTTATGAAGAATAAAATATAAAAGAAGTTCAGATTCTCTTTGGGTAAGGGTAATGATCCTGTTGTTATCCTGTAAAGTATAATTTTTCGGGTCAAAACTATATTTTCCCACCTTATATTCCGCAGGAGCATGACCTGTTTTTTTTGTGCGTTTCAGGAAAACTTCGATTTTTAAAATAAGTTCTTCTATGCTGAAAGGCTTAACCAGATAGTCATCAGCACCAATTTTCAATCCTTTTATCCTGTCTTCTTTTAGTGATTTGGCAGAAATAAAAATAATGGGAATGTCAGAATTGTGCAGTCTTATATATTTTGCCAATTCAAAACCGTCAACCTCAGGCATCATAATATCGAGCAGGCAAATGTCATAACTTTTAATGTCAAAGGCTTCTAAAGCAGATCTTCCGTTTGCATGGTAATCAATCTCATAATATGGTTCAAGGCTGTCCTGAATCAGGAAAGCAATAGTCTGGTCGTCTTCAGCATAAAGAATTTTAGCTTTTTCCATCAGATATAAAATAATTAAGAGGGCAAAAACAATGTTGTGGTGATTCCCTGATCCGTATTGTTTTCCACAGAAATTTTCCAGTGGTGCTGCTGAACAATTTTTTTAACATAAAACAAGCCCAGTCCAAAACCGTTGATCTCATTGTTTTTTCGGGTATTCACTCTGTAAAATTTATCAAAGATATAAGGAATGTTTTTAACCGGAATTCCAATGCCGTTATCTTCAAACTTTAAATATAAGCCTTTTGAATCTTTATGTGACGAAATGATAACATGAGGTCGGGTTTCGCAATACTTTACTGAGTTGTCTAATATATTGTAGATGATATTGGTAAAGTGAAATTGATCAGCGATCAGTGAGAGGTCATTTTCGATATTGATCACAACAGTAAGGTTTTCATTCTTTTGCTGCATAGTTTCCGCTATTTCCTGGATGAAAGGAAAAAGCATTATTTTTTCTGTTTTTAATGACAGTCCGGAGGCGTCATTTTTTGCTATATTCAATATCTTTTCAATATGACTGTTCAGTTTGTGACTTTGATTCATAATGATCGAAGTGTACGTCTGAAGTTTAGAACTTTGCTGTACGGATTCCTGTTTGTTAATTGATTCAGTAGCCAGTAAAATAGAAGAAAGCGGGGTTTTAAACTCATGGGTCATATTGTTGATAAAGTCCCTTTGCAGTTCTGAGAATTTTTTTTGCTGAATGATGGTATAGATAGAATACACATAGACCAAAAGAATAATGATCAGTGCAAAGGTAAGGACATACCAGAACTTTAAAGAACTGATCATGTAAGCTGTTTTATCAGGAAAGCGAATCGAAAAATAATAGGTCAGATTTTCGTGTTTCGGAAAACTGACCGTTCTGTTTTTTGAAGTTTCCTGATGAGTGGAAATGTACTTTCCATAGATCATTTTATCGCTGTGGCAGTTATATACTGCATACACGTAATTGGTATTGATCTGAAAACGTGTAAATTCTGTTTTAAGATAATATTCAAGAACGGTCGGGTCAAACTCATTATTGATATTGACGACATAGTAGTCGTTGGCTATATTCTGTACAGGGTTTTCCGTAAAAGAGGTCTGCTCGCCGGATAACTTTTCTACAACTTCAAGAAGTGCGACATTAACCTTCTGATTAAATTTTTTGTCCTCAAGATTATAGGCCTGCCTTGTCCATAATAATTGAGCGATCAGAATTCCGATGATCGCAACAAGCCCGAGCGTAATAATGATATTGAGTTTCTTTATTTCCATTTACCGGAGCAATAATATCCAAAAATATCAATTAAACAATTGTCATTAACAACTTGTTAACAATTGTTTGGCAGCGATTAACAATATCTTATCCGAATGATTGATATATTTGTTTTTTCGAACCGACAGGTTTGTTCTGTTGATTGATTGAATATGAAATTTGTATTTATATAGATTGATAATAACAGATGAATTTTAGAAAAACAATAAAAATTTATATATGAAAAATTTAAAAATTACAGCTTTACTTGCCGTTATGGCATTTTCACCCTTTTATGCAAATGTACTTCCTGTCGTAGGAACTGCAGCGGTAAAGGTAATTGTAGATGCGGTCAAATGGAAATCAGAATCCATTGATGTTGGAAATATTCCTCAGGGTAAACCAAAAGTAATCAGATTTGAGTTCACCAATACATCTTCAAAACCAATTATCATTGAAAATGTAGCGCCTTCATGCGGCTGTACAACTGCGGATTATACCAAAACGCCAATTCTTCCCGGTAAAAAAGGTTTTGTAGAAGCAAGTTATAATGCAGCAAATGCAGGGGCATTTATAAAAACAGTAAATGTTACCACTAGTGACAGCAAAACGCCTAAAACACTTTCATTTAAAGGAGTGGTAACAGCATAAATATTTCAGGGTACTCAGCTGTGCTGTCCCTGTCAAATCAGTATTTCAAATTAATAACAGTCAGCTTTGTATTCGTTACAGGGTTGACTTTTTTTATTTAATTGAAGAAATACAGCAATTCAAGGTTTTCATTGCTTTAAATTTTTTGATAACATTTAATCCGAATAATATTATTTATAACATCATTTCTCAATAGATTTTAGCCCGCATCCGTTTAATATTTGTTATTTTTAGGAAAAAATAAAATATATGAATCAATATACTCAGCCCATGTTACGTGAAGATGCACTCAAAGGTAAAGTAGCCATTGTGACGGGTGGCGGAAGCGGTCTTGGAAAGGCAATGACCAAATACTTTCTTCAGCTGGGAGCAAAAGTTGTCATCACATCAAGAAATCTTGAAAAACTGTACGGAACTGCCAAAGAGCTGGAAGATCAGACAGGTGGGAGAGTTCTCTGCGTTGCCTGTGATGTAAGAAACTGGGAAGAAGTGGAAGCCATGAAAGATGCTGCACTGAAAGAATTCGGAAGAATTGACATTCTGCTTAACAATGCAGCCGGAAATTTTATCTCACCAACGGAGAGATTGACGCATTCCGCTTTTGATTCTATATTAGACATTGTTTTGAAAGGAACAAAAAACTGTACACTCTCTGTCGGAAAACACTGGATTGATTCTAAAACACCGGGAACTGTCTTAAATATCGTAACTACATATGCCTGGACAGGTTCTGCCTACGTAGTTCCTTCGGCCTGTGCAAAAGCGGGGGTTCTGGCTATGACGCGAAGTCTTGCTGTAGAGTGGGGAAAGTACAATATCAGGTTCAATGCTATTGCGCCGGGACCGTTTCCTACAAAAGGAGCATGGGACAGGCTTCTTCCGGGAGATATGAAAGACCAGTTTGATCTGGCTAAGAAAAATCCGCTAAAAAGAGTAGGCGAACATCAGGAACTGGCGAATCTTGCTGCCTATCTCGTGTCTGATTTTTCTTCTTTTGTCAATGGTGAGGTGGTAACGATTGATGGGGGAGAATGGCTTCAGGGCGCAGGTGAATTTAATATGCTGGAAGATATTCCTCAGGAAATGTGGGATACTTTAGAAGCAATGATTAAGCAGAAAAAATCAAATTGATTAAAATAATTAAATTATGCTCCCGGAATTGTAACAATTTCGGGATTTTTTTTACCAATCGAAAGAATAAAAAATATATCCATGAATTTAAAATTTCCAACCCTGATTTCTACACTAACAGTGATGCTTCTTGCAAATTCTGTATATGCTCAGGAAGCTCCGAAATATGATTATGTAGAAGCCTTTAAACCGTTTTTCTATTCTCAGACAGGAACGGAAACCCGCTCTGCAAGTGGTCAGCCCGGACATGCTTACTGGCAGAATTCTGCAGATTATCAGCTGAATGTAAGCCTGAATGATGTGAAAAATGAGATAACAGGAACGGCTGAAATTACGTATACCAATAACAGTCCGGACAAATTGAGTTTTTTATGGCTTCAGCTCGATCAGAATTTATTTGAAAAAGATTCCCGTGGGAATGCACTGGTTCCGCTTTCCGGAAGCAGAAACGGAGCCAAGGGAGAGACCTTTGATGGCGGATATAAAATAAAATCAGTAAAGTATGACGGTAAAGATGTGAAATATACCGTTACAGATACGAGAATGCAGATCGATCTTCCTCAGGAGCTTAAAGCAAAAGGAGGGGTAGCGAAAATTAAAATTGAATATACGTTTCTCTCTCCGCAGTACGGATCAGACAGGATGGGCGTGCAGGATACCAAAAACGGGAAGATCTTTACAATTGCCCAGTGGTATCCCAGAATGTGTGTCTACGATGATGTTTTGGGATGGAATACAATGCCTTATCTCGGAGCATCAGAATTTTATCTTGAGTATGGGGATATTACCGCAAATATTACCGTTCCTGCAAATCATTATGTGGTAGCTTCGGGTGAACTTCTGAATGAAAAAGAAGTCTACTCGAAAGAAGAAAACAGCAGATGGTCGCAGGCAAGAAACTCAGACAAGACTGTGATGATCAGACCGGAATCTGAAATTTCAAAAAATGGCGCAGCAGGGATGAAGACCTGGAAATTTAAAATCAGCCAGACCAGGGATTTTGCCTGGGCTTCTTCACCGGCATTCATTTTAGATGCGGCCAGAATAAATCTTCCGGGCGGTAAAAAATCATTGGCCATTTCAGCTTATCCTGCTGAAAGTGCCGGTAATGATGCATGGGGAAGGTCAACAGAATACACAAAAGCTGCGATCGAACATTATTCTGCAAAATGGTACGGATACACCTACCCTGCAGCGACCAATGTTGCAGGAAATGAAGGCGGAATGGAATATCCCGGAATTGTGTTCTGTCATATGAATTCTAAAGGTGAAGATCTTTGGGGAGTGACCGATCATGAGTTTGGGCACAACTGGTTTCCGATGATTGTTGGCTCTAATGAAAGACTTTTCGCATGGATGGATGAAGGCTTTAACACATTTATCAATGAGTTGTCGACAGAAGCTTTCAATAAGGGAGAATATTATTCAAAGAAAAATATAGCACAGACGGGAGCTTTCCTGATGAGTGACAATTATGAACCGATCATGGTGGGTCCCGATAATATGAAAGAAAACAGCATTGGAATTCTTGCCTATTACAAGCCGGGTCTTGGATTGGGGGTTTTGCGGGAATCAATTCTCGGTCATGAAAAATTTGACAAAGCTTTCAGGACCTATATCGAGCGATGGGCATTCAAACATCCTACTCCGTGGGATTTCTTCCATACCATGGAAAATGTTTCCGGTGAAGAACTCAACTGGTTCTGGAGAGGCTGGTTTATCAATAAATGGAAAATAGACCAGGCTGTTAAAACCGTGAAATATGTAAACGGTGATTTCAAAAGCGGAGCACAGATTACGGTTGAAAACCTGGGGCAGCTGCCGATGCCGACGACAGTTCAGGTAAAATTTAAGGATGGAACCGAACAGATTGTAAAATTACCTGTTGAAATCTGGAAAAGAAATACAGAATGGACCTTTAAACTTGACTCATCAAAAGAGATCAATGAGGTCAGACTTGATCCTGCCTCTCAAATTCCTGATGTCAATTCCAAAAACAATTCATGGTCTTCTGCAAATGCAGTACCTGTAGAAAAAATCAATGTAAAAGATTTTGCAGGAACGTATGGAAATAAAGAGATCGGTTTAAAGCTTACGTTTAAAGAAAAAGACAATCAGTTGTTCGGTCAGGCTGCAGGTCAGCAGGAATTTCCATTGGAATATGTAGGTAACAGCACTTTTACTTTCGATCAGGCTCAGATTTCAATGGTCTACAGTAAAGATAAAAAGACGATCGCATTTACCCAGGGCGGCAGAGAATTTAAATTTATCAAAGAATAAATTTCAGATTATTTTTTCAGGCTTAATCATAGCAATAGGACTCCGGAAATTTTCCGGAGTTTTTTGTGAATTTAATTTAATATGAAACTTTTCAAAATTATCCGGACTCTCTGTAACAGAAGTTTTATTTTTGCTTTTTAATTTTAAACGAAATAAGAATGAATTTCAGATTTTCAGCTTTATTAGTGCTTGTTTTTGCATGGAGCTTTTCTCAGGATATAAAAGTCATGAGTTTCAACATCAGGCTGAATGTTGATTCCGACAAAGAAAATGCGTGGCCTCAGAGAAAACAGGATGTTGCAGATTTGCTGACGTACTATCATCCCGATGTTTTAGGAGTTCAGGAAGCGCTTCCCCAACAGATGAAAGATATTAAGACAGGTCTGAAAAATTACGATTATGTAGGAGTAGGAAGAGATGATGGTAAAGAAAAAGGTGAATTTTCTGCAATATTTTACGATACCACAAAACTTCAGATAGTAAAATCCGGAACATTCTGGCTTTCCGAAACCCCTGAAAAGCCTTCAAAAGGCTGGGATGCAGCTTTAAACAGAATCTGTACGTACGCCATATTTAAAGATAAAGATTCACAGAAAGAATTTCTGGCAATGAACATTCATTTTGACCACGTCGGAAATATGGCAAGAGTGAAATCATCAGAACTGATTTTGAAAAAAGCAAAAGAGCTGAATCCTAAAAACTTACCATTGGTACTGACAGGTGATTTTAATCTAACTGAAGATACACAGCCTGTGAAAATTCTTTCAAAAAACCTGGAAGATACTTTTTATCATGCTGAAAAGAAACATTACGGTCCTGTGGGGACATTCACAGGCTTCAATGTTAATGAAGTTCCTAAAGACAGGATCGATTATATTTTTGTAAAAGGTTTTAAAATAAAATCTCACAGGCATATCAATGACAGACGCGAAAATCTGCTATATCCATCAGATCATTTTCCGGTTTTGGCTGATTTGCAGTTTTAAACTCAGTATTTTTTTTAAAAAATATAAAATAAGCTCTGTTCTGCTGAATGGAGCTTGTTTTTAAAAATTTATCTGTCAGGAAAATTGATTTCAAAGCCAATGCCTCTTACTGACAGAATTTTTATGCACGGGTCATCAGAAAGGTATTTTCTAAGTTTGCTGATGAAAACATCGAGGCTTCTTCCGGTAAAATAATCGTTTGTTTCCCACAAGTGGTCAAGAATATCATCACGTTTGATCATCTGATGGTTGTGCTGTAAAAGATAAATTAAAAGATCTTTTTCACGAATGGTTAAACGGATATTTCCAGAAGGGTGACTGAGTAAAAGCTTGTCTGAATCTAAAATATATGCTCCGATCTTCTGCGTAGGATCGGAAGAATGGGATGCCGTTCTTTTCAGAATGTTTTTAATTCTTAAAATCAGCTCTTCAGGATCACATGGCTTTGCCAGATAATCATCTGCACCGATTTTCAGACCTGTCAGACGGTCTATTTTTTGATTTTTGGCGGTTAAAAACAGGATGGGAAACTGTGGTTTTTCTTTTAAAATGATTTTTGCCAGTGAAAAGCCATCCATTTTGGGCATCATAATATCAAGGATTCCAATACGATAAGGAAAGTCTGAAGATAAAGTGGTCACTACATCTTCGGGATTCTGAAACCAGGCAACCTCAAAATTTTCTAATTCAAGATATTGTTTCAGGATCATCCCGAAGTCTGAATCATCTTCGACCAAAAGAATTTTAGTATTCATAAGGCAGTTTTATTTTAAATTGTGTCCCAACATTTAATTCACTTTTTACCTCTATCTTTCCGTGATATTTTGCAGCGATTTTCTGTACAAAATAAAGTCCTAATCCTAAACCTTTAGTATTGTGAATGTTATTGGACTGTATTCTGTAGAATTTTTCAAAAATACTCCTCAGTTCATTTTTCGCCATTCCTTCGCCATTATCAGCAATATTTATTTCCAAATGTTTTTCCAGGTCAGTGATCTGGATGTCGATTTCAGAAGCTCCGTATTTTACACTGTTTTCGCAGAGGTTTTTAATGATCGTTTCCATTAAACCTTTATCAAAGAAAAGTTCTTTCTCAACATGGTTTTGAAGTTTAAATTTATTTTTCGGATAAGTGAAAGTTAGATCCTGAATAAAGAAATCCCAGTCTTCCGGCTGTATAAAAACTGTTTCCACGGCATTTTCATCTCTGTGAAGCTGTAATAACAGGTTTTCCAAACGGTTAATCTGCCGGTCAACTAAGGGCAGGGTTTCAGCATTTAAATTCTTTTTCAGAGTTTTTGAGGCGATTTTTAAAGTGGCAATAGGTGTTTTGAATTCGTGCGAAATATTATCAACGATGGTGTGCAGAATTTCAATCTGTTTTTGTTGTCTGATGAGGTTTTTAATCGTGAAAATATATAAGATCAGGACACTGGCAAGCAGAATAATACAGCAAATAATAAGAAAAGTCAATTCTCTGAAGACAACTGTTTTTATATTTAAAATTTCATATCCCGTTGTGCTTTTTACCGAGAAACTGTCATTTCTGGTCACTGTTTTAGCATCACTGTCGGTCGATTTTGAAGTGGTTTCCCAGGTTCCGGTATTTAAAATTCCTGCTATTTTTACTTTTTTTTCAGTTTCGTAAATAACGATGGGCTTCGTAATGAGGTTTGTTTTTGTAGGATTAAAAATAATCGACGAATACTCAATCTTTACCGCAACCTCATACCCTTCATCTTTAAATTGATCATCTACATACCGGCTGAATTCTTTTTCGGTGGCGATCCTGTTTTTATCGAAAAGATTCAGAAATTCATCACGTGTAATTTCCTTGTTTTTAAAACGGATCAGAATGGCCTGCACTGTATCATCGTGTACTCTTTTTATTCCACCTTTATCTTCAAGGCGATCGGTATAATCTGTCAGTCTCTTATGGACGGCACGGTAAATTTCACGCTCCTTAACCTGATAGGTTTTGTACATAAAATAACCCTGAATTCCTAAAAGGAGCAGAAACAGGGTGGCAAAAAGGGCGATGAGATTTTTACTTTTCGAAATCATTAAAACAAAGATAAAACATTCATCTGTTGCATAATAGGCATTAACCCTTCGTTAACCTTCCATTAACCTAAATTCTCTCCTGCATTACAGACTTTTGTAGCGGAAGAAAATAATTTTCTTTTTTCACGATTAAGAAAGAGAATTTTCAGATAGGCTCTTCATCAATTAAAATAAAAAATAATCATGTATAAATTACTCATTGTATTACTTTGTCCTGTCCTGCTGTTTGCTCAGAAGAGTAAAATAGAAGTTACGGTTACCAACATTCAGAATGAAAAACTTCCGTTAATTCCTGTAGAGATCTATAATTCCCAGAATAAGCTGCTCAAAACGCTGAAGACTGATGAGAACGGAATCTTTGTATTGGAAGGAATTCCCGAAAGTAACATTAAATTATTGATCAGTGATCTGGAATATGCTCATGTAGAAAAAATTCTCAATCTTGATGAAATAAATGGTACGATGTCAATCATTCTCAAAAAAGATACTCAGGATATTCAGGAAGTGGTAATGACGAAGCAAAAACCACTGGTGAAAAGAAAAATAGACCGCCTGGAATTTAATGTGGAAAACAGCAATATTTCTTCGCTCAATGCATGGGAAATTCTTAAGAAAACTCCGGGAGTCACATCAGGAAATGATGTTTTGGCAATCAAGGGAAGTCAGAGTATTCTCGTAACGATCAATGATAAAAGAGTGATGCTTACTGGGGATGAATTGAAAAATCTTCTGGAAAATACGCGAGGTGATGAGGTAAAGTCTGTCGAAGTTATTACCAATCCGCCCGCAAAATATGAAGCTTCGGGAAGTGCAGTTCTGAATATCGTCATGAAGAAAAATAAAATTGAAGGATATCGTGGTACTTTGAGCTCAAAATATATTCAGAGTCAATATGCAAAGGGCGTGGCTGGAATTTCTCAATACTACAAAAAAAATAAAATTTCGGTGATGGGAAGCTATTATTTTGGAAGCGGAACCTATTATCGGGAAGGCACGGATTATGTAAATTATGCAGAAGATCAGACCCGGTGGATCAGTATAATGAACAGGAAAGATCAGAACAGAAGCCAGAATACGGTTAATTTTAATCTGGAATATGAAATTGACAGTCTGACGAATGTGAGTTTAAATTATTCAGGATTTTTCAGTCCTCAATCGCTTGGGATCTATCAGGTGCCGACTTTGATTTATAACAGCCAAAATGAGGTGGAATCAAACTACACAACCATTAATGATCATCATTCAAGAGGGATCAATAATTCTTTAAGCTTTCAGGCAGACCGTAAATTAAATGCAAAAAGTAAATTAACCTGGACGAATTATTTTGCTGGAAACAATGCGCAGAAATATCAGGATGTTCTTACTTACCTTGATTTTGTGAACCAATCTCCGACAGAAAATAATTTTGTAACCAATAATAAAAGTGATGTCCGGCTGTATTCTACACAGGCAGATTATCAGTGGAAAAATGAAAAGTGGGAAATAGAATCCGGCGGAAAATACAGCTTTGTGAAAACCGGCAGCCAACTAGATTTTTCAGATAATGAAAACGGAGCATTAGCATATAGATCAGATAAAAGCAATATTTTTAATTACAAAGAACACAATTTTGCACTTTATTCATCACTGTCTTACAATCCCGGGAAGTGGAATTTTAAAGCAGGATTGAGGGCAGAGAAAACTGATCTGGAAGGGGTGGTATCTGAGCCCTATGAAGTAAATAAAAATAATTACTGGAAATTATTTCCGACACTCTATGCCCAATATACCACTTCCGGCAATCATCAGTTCGGGTTGTCCTATGGAAAACGCATCAGCAGACCATCCTATTCATGGTTAAATCCTGCAAAATCGTATTATAACCTGTTCTCCTATTTTCAGGGTGACCCAAAATTAAAAGCAACCATTATTCATAATCTTAACCTGACCTACACATGGAAGGAGTGGAATCTTGATTTCTATTATAGGAAAGAAGTATTTCCGTCAATGGAGATTTCATATCAGGATCCGGCTGTTAATAATCTCATTTATCATTATACCAATATTGAAAAAGCGCAGGCTTATGGGATGAGTCTATATAAAAACTTTCAGATAAAACCCTGGTGGAGCCTGAGTTTGTCCGAAAACCTTGAGCACAATGAAAATTATTTCATAGGTGTTGACCATCTTCTTTATAAAAATCAGGTGTGGAACCTCGTGTCTGATCTGTCAACAAGTTTTACTCTGGATAAAGGCAGCGACTGGAAATTAGAAATAGGACACCGGTACAATTCACCCTCTATTCAGGGGACTTTCAGAATCTCAGGTTCTTCTTCGGCATACCTGGTTATGAACAGGAAATTTTTTGATAAAAAACTGGAAGCAAGTCTTGTTTTTAATGATATCTTCAGGACGTCCGGGGAAAAAGTAAGTACCAGATATGCCAATCAGGATAATTATTTTATTGATTATCGGGATACACAGAGTGTTTCCGTATCAGTGAAATTTAATTTTGGAAATCAATCCGTAAAAAATGCAAAGGCTATTAAAAAAGCTGACGAACAGGTAAGGATGTAGATTTGATCTGATTTTATTTTAAGACTGAGAATGGTTCACTAAGTCAGTATTAAAAACATTTTAATACTGATGATCATAAAAGCTTTGTTACATTTTCCCTATTTTTGATGCCAATCATTAAAATTAGATATGAATAGATTTCTTTGTGGATTGTTTATCATGGCTTTATCGGTTCAGATGTCTGCCCAGGAGCTGTATATGCCCAGGAATATTAAAAAGGCTTACCAAAACGGAACCCGTGACATTTCCGGAGCTCCGGGAAAAAAATACTGGCAGAATAAAGGAATTTATGATGTTCAGGTCAAAGTTGATGCAAAAACAAAAATGGTTTCGGGAAAAGAAACGATCATGTATAGCAATAACAGCCCGAATGATTTAAATGAACTTGCAATCCGTTTCGTTAACAATTTACATAAACCCGAATCCCCAAGATCAGGTTCTGTTTCCAGAGATTTCCTGTCGTCAGGATTAAAAATTAAATCTTTTATGGTAGACGGTTTACGATACAGGGTTGACAGCGAGAATTGGGGAACGGTAGAGAAAGTGAAACTTGAAAAAGTTCTGAAGTCAAAATCAAAAGCTGAGGTGAAAATTGAATGGGAATATCCCCTTTCTGTACAAAGCGGAAGAGAAGGGCAGATCGATCCTGAAACTTTTTATGTCGCATATTCTTTCCCAAGAATTTCTGTCTATGACGACTACAATGGCTGGGATATGCTTCCGCATTCTGACCGGCAGGAATTTTACAATGATTTTAATGATTATTCTTTCGCTGTATCAGCTCCTCAAAATTATGTAGTCTGGGCAACTGGAAATTTTCTTAATCCGGAAGAGGTTTTGCAGCCGGAATATCTAAGCCGGTTTAAAAATTCCCTGAAAAGCAATGAAGTTATCCATATTGCCAGTGAAGCAGAAATGAAGTCAGGAAAAGTTACCAAAAACAATCAGTGGAATGTCTGGAAATTTAAAGCTGATCATATAACTGATTTCTGTTTTGCATTAAGCAATCACTATGTCTGGGACGGCTCAAGCGTTCAGCTTACAACCAAAAGAGCAAGTGTACAGGCGGGTTATAAAGCCGGGGCTAAAGATTTTGAACATTATGTAGAATGGATGCGCTATAACTTAGACTGGTTTTCAAAAAACTGGCCGGGAATAGAATATCCTTATCCTGTCATGACCGCCATACAGGGATATGCAGATATGGAATATCCGATGATGATCAACGATACCAGCATACCGGATGACCTTAAGGATGCGAGACTGACGGCAGATCACGAAATTGCCCATACTTATTTTCCTTTCTATATGGGAATTAATGAGACAAGATATGCTTATATGGATGAGGGCTGGGCAACCACTTTAGAATATTTAATCGGAATTGATGAAAACGGAAAAGAAGCTGCCGAGAACTTTTATAAGAACTTCCGTGTCAAAAGATGGATCAGTGATGCTTCAGCAGAGCAGGACCAGCCGATTATCACGATGAGTACTCAGGTAAGCGGAGCCGGTTATGGAAATAACTCTTATGTGAAATCATCTTTGTCTTATTTGGCATTGAAAGATTATCTGGGAGATGATTTGTTTAAGAAAGCACTCCATCATTACATGTATAACTGGAACGGCAAACATCCGGTTCCCTGGGATTATTTTTATTCGATGAATACAGGATCGGGTAAAAACCTCAATTGGTTTTTCAACAACTGGTTCTACACTAATTATTATATTGATCTTAAAATCAATGATGTGGTTCAGGAGAAAAGTCAAATTATTGTAAAAGCAGATAATATTGGTGGTTTTGCCATTCCTTTTGATGCAGTTGTTACGTATCAGGATCAGTCGACAGAGAAAATCCATTTCACTCCTGAAATCTGGGAGAAAAATCAGAAACAGACTGTCTTTTCTGTCAAAAGTAAAAAGAAAGTGAAATCTGTATTGCTTGATGGTGGCCTTTTCATGGATTACACTCCGGATGATAATCTGAAAAATTTGTAATATAAATGATGTTCAGCAGGAAAGTTTTTATAATTAATGATAGATTTGCAGCGTTTCTAGAACGTTAATAATAAATAATAAAATTATCAAATGAAAAGACAGACTATCGCATTATTTTGCATAGCAATATTGAGTATTTCATGTGCTGAAAAAAATGAATCCAAGGATGACGGCAAGTATACAGATGACCAGAAAGCTTCCTATTATATTGGCCTCAGTATCGCTCAGAATATGAAAAAGGAAGGTTTTAAAGTAGATGCAGATCTTTTGGCCCAGGCAATTAAAGAGGAGATGGAGGGAAAAAAGAAACTGATGCCGGCTGAAGGAATGGATGCATTTATGCAGGAATTTATGCAGAAGCAAAATGAAAAAAAGCAGTCTGAGGAAGTATTGAAGGCAGGTGAAAACAAGAAAAAAGGTCTTGATTTTCTTGCGAAAAATAAGAATAACCCTAAAGTGAAAACCACGGCTTCAGGTCTGCAGTACGAAGTGTTACAGGAAGGTGACGGTACGACAAAACCAAAAGCATCAGATGTGGTACAGGTAAAATATACAGGAAAACTGATGGATGGGACTGTTTTCGATTCTACCGACAAAAATGGAGGTGCACCAATGGATATTAATCTGGGCAGTGTAATCAAAGGATGGACAGAAGGGATTCAGTTGATGAGTAAAGGAGCCAAATACAGATTTTATATTCCTTCAGATCTGGCTTATGGCGATCATGGAGCCGGAGATGCAATTCCAGCAGGTTCTACCATCATTTTTGATGTAGAATTGGTGAATATAAAATAAAATGTTACTCAAATATTTCATAAAAAGAAGCTATTAAGCTTCTTTTTATATTGACAATTATTTTGCATATCTAAAAATTCCACTACTGAAAAATAGTGTGAAATTAATTTTTTTATTACAATTATTGAGATAAATGCCTATTTGGATTGAATCTCTCATATTCATCTTTGAGATACATATATTGTAGCGGTGAGGTACTATTTTGTAAAGAATTTTCCTGATTAATGATTTTATAATCTGTGAATGGGTTGATGATAAGTTCTCGATGCTTTTTATTTAATAAATCTACATTTTTGTTTAGATCACTTTGAGAAAGATGAGTGTTTTGAGAATCATCAATATTCTTTGAATTATTTGCATTGTTAGCACAGCTGCCTAATATAACAGTTGTGAAAACTGAAAAAGTAAGTTTTTTCATTAGTTGTGTTATAAAAATTTTCTATTTTGTAACAAACAATATGCCAATCAGGGCTAATTGTTATAGATTTCGTGTATTGCTTTTTATTGTTTTAACCTATTGTTTCTATATTTTGATTATTTAGAAAAATAAATAAATTATATAGTAGTACAACTATACCTGCCTTTTATTGACTTATAAAATACTACGTGCAGAATTGTCTGTGAATTAAGGTTTTGATATTTGACTGTTATAAAAAGAACTTCCGCAGACATCGGCTGCAGAAGTTCTTAAAAAAATAATAATATGAAAAAAAACTACTTATTTCTCTGTAGGTCTGAAAACCAGACCTGTTTCTTCAAAATAATCCAGCGTAATTCTATCACCGTCATTGACCGTGCCGGCAAGAATTTCTCTTGACAGTTTATTGAGTACTTCCTGCTGAATCACCCTTTTCAAAGGTCTTGCTCCAAAGACAGGATCATACCCTTTATTCGTAAGGTAATCTAATGCATCCTGAGTAGCAGTCATCATGATGTTTCGTTTTGCGAGCATATCATTAAATCCTCTCAACTGATACTGAACAATTTTTCCGATTTCTTTTTTTTTCAAAGGCTGGAACAGCACCGTCTCGTCAATTCTGTTCAGAAATTCCGGGCGAAGCGTCTGTTTCAATAAATCGAAGACTTCAATTTTGGTTTTATCCACAATTTCATCCAAAACGCCGGTGCTGTCAGGCTGAGTGGAGTCGAAGCCTTCAAAATTCTCCTGAATGATATGTGAACCGAGATTCGAGGTCATTATAATAATCGAATTTTTAAAATTCACCACTCTGCCCTTATTATCGGTAAGACGGCCATCATCCAGCACCTGTAACAACGTGTTGAAAACATCAGGGTGTGCTTTTTCGATTTCATCCAAAAGAACTACTGAATAAGGTCTTCGTCTCACTGCTTCCGTCAGTTGCCCGCCTTCATCATAACCGACATATCCCGGAGGCGCACCAACTAATCTTGATACCGAATGACGCTCCTGATATTCACTCATGTCGATTCTCGTCATATTGTTTTCGTCGTCAAATAAAAACTCTGCCAGTGCCTTTGCCAGCTCGGTTTTACCTACACCTGTAGTTCCTAAGAACAAAAAGGATCCGATAGGTTTTTTCTCATCGCTCAATCCTGCTCTGTTTCTTCTTATGGCATCCGATACGGCCTGTATGGCTTCTTCCTGTCCTACAACCCTGTGGTGAAGTTCCGTTTCAAGGTGTAATAATTTTTCCCTTTCAGACTGCAGCAGTTTTGTCACAGGAATTCCTGTCCATTTTCCGATCACTTCTGAAATGTTATCTGCTGTCACTTCTTCTTTAATCAGTTCGTTCTGATGGTTTTGCATCTCAAGTTCAAGTTTCTGCAAAGCATCTTCTTTTTCTTTTATTTTTCCGTATTGAATTTCAGCAACTTTTGCATAATCTCCTGCTCTTGAAGCTCTTTCAGCTTCCAGTTTCAAAGATTCAATATCTTTCTTGATGGAGGTGAGATCTTCAGACTTCTGCTTCTCCTTCAGCCACTTTGCATTGATTTCATTTCTCTGCTCAGAAATTTTCGAAATATCTTCTTTCAGATGGTCTATTTTTGTCTGGTTTCCTTCTCTTGAGATCGCTGCCAGTTCAATTTCCATCTGCATAAGTTTTCTGTCAAGAACATCAAGCTCTTCCGGTTTGGAGTTGATCTCCATTCTCAGTTTGGCAGAAGCTTCGTCAACCAAATCAATCGCTTTATCCGGTAAAAACCGGTCTGAAATATATCTCTGGGACATTTCTACAGCTGCAATAATAGCTTCGTCCTTGATTCTTACTTTGTGATGCGCTTCATATTTATCTTTTATTCCACGGAGAATCGAAATCGCAGATTCAGTATCCGGTTCTTCCACCATCACTTTCTGGAAACGTCTTTCCAATGCTTTGTCTTTTTCAAAATATTTCTGATATTCATTCAGAGTGGTGGCACCAATCGCTCTTAATTCTCCTCTTGCCAAAGCTGGCTTCAGAATATTGGCAGCATCCATCGCACCTTCACCGCCTCCGGCTCCTACGAGGGTGTGAATCTCATCAATAAATAGAATGATCTGTCCGTTTGATTTTGTAACCTCGTTGATCACTGATTTCAGACGCTCTTCAAATTCACCTTTGTATTTGGCACCGGCAATCAGCGCTCCCATATCCAGTGAATAGAGTGTTTTGTCCATCAGGTTTTCAGGAATATCTCCGGAAATGATCCGATGTGCAATTCCTTCAGCGATGGCAGTCTTACCGACTCCCGGCTCTCCAATCAGAATCGGATTATTTTTTGTTCTTCGCGAAAGAATCTGTAATACCCTTCTGATTTCTTCATCACGCCCGATTACCGGATCCAATTTTCCTTCTGCTGCTAATTCGTTAAAGTTTTTCGCATATTTGTTTAAAGACTGATAGGTTTCCTCAGAACTTGCTGATGTCGCTTTGGAACCTTTTCTTAATTCTTTGATTCCTCCTTCCAGAAGACTCTTAGTCACGCCCATGTCTTTAAGCGTTTTCGATACATCTGAATTCGTTTCTAACAGAGAAAGCCACAAATGTTCGATGGTCACAAATTCATCACCCATTTTCTTGGCAATGTTCGGAGCATCAAGCAAAACTTTATTGGCAGACTGTGAAAGATAGATATTTCCTCCCTGTACTTTAGGAAGCTTTTCTAAATTTTCGCGATTGCGCTCTCTTACCAGTTGGGAGTCTGCTTCAGATTTTTTCAGTAAGAAAGGGGATATATTTTCATCAACCTGAAAAATTCCTTCAAGTAAATGTTGGGGTTCTATACTTTGATTACCTAATTCCATGGCTACTTGCTGAGCGGCCTGGATGGCTTCCTGTGATTTTACGGTATATTGGTTTAAGTTCATATAATGTGTATTTTGATTTTTTGTTTTTTACTTATTAATTTAAGATCTTAAACATCAGATTTCAGACCAGAAGAGTCTAATAAGTGCTAATTTTTAAATGCTGATGTTCTAATTTCTGATGTTCTCAATCTTATTTAATCATTTAATTCGGTTATCTTATCTCAAAAAGTATTCTATTATTGAATTTATAAATTTAAGAGACAAATTTTCCGAATATTCTGTTTTTGAATTTCTATTTGTTGTCAAATCTTCCTATAAATACGTTTTATTTTGAATTTGTTAGGTACATTTTGACCTCTTTAATTATTTTAATGGGTCCAAGTAGTATTTAAATCAGAATAATTACTTTTGCATTCACATGATGGAACTGAAAGAAAAACAAAAGAAAATATTAGAAGTTGCAGTTGAACTTTTCAAAGAAAAGGGGTATATGGGCAGTTCTGTAAGGGATCTGGCGACAAAGCTCAATATCAAAGCAGCTTCTTTGTATGCACATATCCGATCGAAAGAAGAAATTTTAGAATGGATCTGTTTTGGGATCGCTCACGAATTCTTTGCTCAGCTGCAGGAAATCAAAAGTAAGGATCTCGCTCCAAAGGAAAAACTCAATTTATTTATTGATCAACATTTGTCTGTTGTTCTAGAAAACAGAGATGTTACCCATATTTATTCAAACGAATGGAAACATCTGGACGGAAGGCTCCCGGAATTCATTGAGATGAGAAAAAATTATCAGCTGGAAGTTGAGCAACTTTTATTGGAAATTTATAAAGCAGAGAACTGGGAACTTAAGTCACCAACTTTTACAACAAGATTTATCCTGCATACCTTAAATAATTCTTATTTCTGGTTTAAAAGAAATACGGAGTCTACCGTGGATATCAAGGATGAGATCAGAGATAAAATTCTTTACGGACTTTTAGGAAATCAGAAACAGTAATATTCATTCAGTTCTTTTTAATGATCGGTTTTCATTAAATAAAGATCAGGTTCTGTTGCTTTGAAGGAGTTTCGACTATTAATTTAAATCTATGTCAAATTTCATTAGTTTACCATATTTAAGCTAAATTATAAACTCCCAGACAGCATCTTCTTTCATTTCAGAGAAAATGGATCTATACTGGTTATCAAAACAATGACATTTCAATCCACTGCACTCTTTTAAAATGTCAGAATTGATTCCAACTATTTATCTTAATCCAATTAAAATATTATTTAGAATCATTCAAAATATGACAAAAGTCATAAAAATTTGGTCACCTAGAAAATCTTTTTTAAATTTACACCTAACAAATGTTAGTTAGTTATGAGGTTTGATGTTGAGTATTTAAAACTTAATCAATTGAGGGAGCTGCAGTCTGAAAGGCTCAGGAATCTCATTGGTTATCTTGAAGAGAGGTCTGATTTTTACAGGAGAAAACTGAATGATTCAGGGATTTCTTCTGCAGATATTCACTCAGTTGAAGATATTTCAAAACTTCCTATCACTTACAAACAGGATTTAAGAGATCATTACCCGTTTGGTTTATTTACCGTTCCGAAAAATGAATTAAAAAGAATTCATTGTTCAAGCGGAACAACAGGAAAGCCAACAGTGGTAGGTTATACGGAAGAGGATATAGATCTTTTCAGTGAGGTGGTTGCAAGATCACTGAATGCTGCCGGTGCAAAACCGGGAATGCTTTTGCATAATGCTTATGGGTATGGCATTTTTACAGGCGGTTTAGGTCTGCATTACGGAGCAGAAAAATTGGGAATGAGTGTTCTTCCAATTTCAGGAGGAATGACTTCACGACAGGTAGATCTGATTATTGATTTTCAACCTGAAGTGATCTGCTGTTCGCCATCTTATGCGCTGACGATCGCTGATGAATTTGCACAGAGAGGAATTTCCGCTGAAGAGATCAGTTTAAAATATGCGGTTCTGGGTTCGGAGCCATGGACAGAAATCATCAGGCAGCATATTGACGAAAAGCTTGGTGTACACGCTACGAATATATATGGTTTAAGTGAAATTATCGGTCCGGGAGTATCCATGGAAGATTTTGAGGAAAAAGGAGGGTCTTACATTTGGGAAGATCACTTTTATCCTGAAATTTTAGATCCGGTGAACAAAGAGCCTCTTCCTTATGGTGAAGAAGGAGTCTTGGTAATTACTACTTTAACTAAAAAGGCAATGCCGCTTCTTCGTTACTGGACCAATGATATGACAAGTTTGTACTATGATAAAAATGCCAAAAGAACAATGGTTAAAATGAAACCTATTCTTGGCAGGACTGACGATATGTTAATTGTAAGAGGAGTAAATGTATATCCGAGCCAGATTGAAGAAGCTTTTTCTCATGTGAAGGGTGTTGTTCCCAATTACTATCTGATACCGGTTGAAAAAGAACAAATGTGTGTTGCGTTGGATATTGATGTTGAAATTGAGGATGAATTGGTATTTACGCATGATTTAGAAAGAAATTCCGATGAGTATCTTAATTTCACAGGAAATTTTGGTAAGATCATCGAAAACGAAATAAAAAAAAGGGTAGGAATTACCACAAAAGTAAAAATTCATGCCCAGAACAGTTTGCCTAAATGTGAAGGTGGAAAAATTAATAGAATACTAAAGACAAAATGAATTCATTTTATAAATTAAAGACTGTAAAAGTTCAGAAAGATACCAATGATGCGGTGAATGTAGCATTGGAAATTCCTGAGGAACTGAAAGATAAATTCAGGTTCAAACAGGGGCAGTACCTGAACTTTAAACTCATGGTTAACGGTAATGAAGAGCGCCGTTCCTATTCCATTTGCAATGCTCCAAGCGAAAAAGGAAATACGCTTGAAGTATTGGTAAAGCTTCTGGAAGGCGGGAGAGTTTCAGGATATTTCAACGAACACCTTCATATGGACGAGGTGCTAGAAGTAATGCCTCCGATGGGTGGCTTCAATACCTCTTACCATCCGACCAACACAAAGACGTATGTCGGATTGGCTGCAGGAAGCGGAATCAGCCCTATTCTTTCTAATTTAAAAGAGAGCCTTTACCAGGAACCTGATTCAGATGCTTACCTTTTCTACAGCAACAGAAGTATGAATCATGTAATGAAAAAAGCAGAGATCGATAAGCTGGTAGAGCAGTTTAAAGGAAGGCTGAAGGTGGTTTATCTGGTTAGCCGTGAAAAGCACGAAGACCCGATTTTTGAAGGAAGAATTTCTCCTGAAAAATTAGATCATTTATTTGAAAGATATACAGATGTCGACGTTAAGGAGGCTACTTATTTTATTTGCGGACCTTCTGACATGATCAAAGGGATTTCTGATTATTTAAAGAAAGATAAAAAAGTTCCTGCTATTCAGGTTCTTTTTGAGTACTTCTCTGCTCCGGATGAAGAGGATTCTGCGGAAATGAGTGATGAATTCAAAGCCATTGCCAATATAGAGAGTATGGTGACGGTCATCATTGATGATGATGAATATTCATTTCACCTGAATTCGAAAAAAGAGAGTATTTTAGATAAAGCATTGAAAGACAATCTTCCGGTGCCGTTTGCCTGTAAGGGAGGAGTTTGCTGTACGTGTAAAGCGGAAGTTCTTGAAGGAGAAGTTTTCATGGAAAAGAATTTCGCATTGACCGAAGACGAAGTAGCCAGAGGTTTTGTTCTGACTTGCCAGTGTCATCCGACAACGAATGTGGTGATGCTTAATTATGACGTATAATTAATGTAACAATATAATAATTTACCAGTGTAACAATCATTGGTACATTACTGGACTGATGCATTGCTAAATTAAAAAAAGATGGACTTAGAAAAATTCGTACAATACGTACACGACGAAAATAAAGTAGAACCGAAAGATGTAATGCCCGATGATTACAGAAAGTTATTGGTTCGTCAGATTTCACAGCATGCCCATTCTGAGATTGTCGGAATGCTGCCGGAAGCCAACTGGGTTTCAAGAGCACCTTCGTTAAGAAGAAAAATGGCGCTTTTGGCTAAAGTACAGGATGAAGCAGGTCACGGTTTATACCTGTACTCTGCAACTGAAACTTTAGGAAACGGAACCATAAGAGCCGACCGGGATGCGACCTACGAAGACATGTTGGAAGGAAAAGCCAAATATTCAAGTATTTTCAATTATCCTACCTTAAGCTGGGCAGATATTGGCGCAATTGGCTGGCTGGTTGATGGTGCAGCGATTATGAACCAGGTAATGTTGATGGGGAATTCTTATGGTCCTTATTCAAGAGCAATGGTGAAAATCTGTAAGGAAGAATCTTTCCACCAGAGACAGGGGTATGAAATTCTGATGGCACTTTGCCGTGGTACTAAACAACAGAAAGAAATGGCTCAGGCTTCATTAAACCGTTTCTGGTGGCCGGCTTTGATGATGTTTGGCCCCAATGATGACAGTTCGCCAAACTCTAAAATCTCTATGAACTACAGGGTAAAAAGAGAAAGTAACGACAGTCTCCGTCAGAGATTTATTGACGTTACCGTTTCTCAGGCTGAATTTTTAGGATTAACTGTTCCTGATAAAGATTTAAAATGGAACGAGGAGAGACAACATTATGATTTCGGAGAACTTCCATGGGATGAATTCATGGAAATCTTAAAAGGAAACGGTCCTGCAAACAAAAAGAGATTGCAAACCAAAGTAAAGGCACAGCAGGAAAACCTTTGGGTGAAAGAGGCGGCGAAAGCATACGCTGATCGTACGGTAACTGTGAAATAATGTAATAATGTATCAATGTAACAGTGAAAATAATTTAACAATGTAATAATGTGACAGTGAAAATAATGTAACAATTAAATTTAGTGGTTCTACAAATTGTTTCATTGCTAAATTGTAAAATTGTTACGTTAAAAATAATATTTTTTTATGGCAAATTTAGATATGTGGGAAGTGTTTATTCAGACTAAACCGGGATTATCTCACAAACACGTTGGAATTGTACAGGCACCAACAGCAGAAATGGCATTGCAGAACGCAAGAGACGTTTATACAAGAAGAAAAGAAGGAACTTCTGTTTGGGTAGTTCCAAGTAAATATATCGTGACTTCGGAAGGAATAGATAAAGAAGCATTCTTTGATCCTGCTGATGACAAATTATACCGTCATCCGACGTTCTACGATATTCCTAACGATGTGAAAAATATGTAATTAAGAATAGACTTAATGATAATAGACCAATAAATAATAGATAAAGTATTGAAGTTTATATTCTATCCGTCTATCATCTATTGTCTTAAATATATTAAACAATGAACCCATTATATAATTATTTATTAAAACTGGCAGATGACAGTTTCATTATGGGACAGCGTCTGTCTGCATGGTGTGGTGAAGGTCCTTATTTAGAGGAAGATATTGCATTAACCAACATCGCTCTGGATGAACTCGGTCAGGCGAACAATTATTATGTTTATGCTTCACGGGTGGCTGATAACGGCAAAAGTGAAGATGACCTGGCTTTCCTGAGATACGAACATGAATATTTGAATGCGCACTGGACAGAACTTCCCAATGAAGACTATGCGCAGACGATTTTGAAAGTGTATGTTTTTTCCGTGTATCAGAAACTGATGTACCAGGCCTTGTCCAACTCAGCAGATGAAGAACTTTCTGCCATCGCTCAGAAATCTCTGAAAGAAGTAAGATATCACTACACTCACGCTGCTTCATGGATGAAAATTTTCGGACAGGGAACTGAAGAAAGCAAAATGCGTCTGGAAAGATCTATCGAAAATATCTGGGAATACACAAAAGGTTTATTTGCAAAAACAGAAGGCGAGGATGATTTAATTGCTTTAAACATTTCTCCGAATACAGATGTTCTTTACGAAGAATTTCTTGCGATTACACAAAAAGATTTCGCAGATTTCGGTTTGGAATATCCTACAAATCCTTTCATGCAGCCAAAATCAAGAACAGGTTATCACACAGAATACTTTGGATTTATTCTTTGCGAATTGCAGTATATGCAGAGAGCGTATCCGGGATGTACATGGTAAATTCTGAATGTAACAATACAGGAGTTTATCAATGTAACAATTGTTAGATTGATAAATTGACTGTCACTGAACATTCTATTCTTTGTTGACTTAGCTGAGTGAAACTCCTTTGCGAACTTAAAAACAGTTACTAGTCAAAAAAAATCTAGCGCACTTTGCGTTAAAAAAATCAGATTAAAAAAGATTGAAAAGTCCTTTAGAAATATTAGAATTAGTTCCCGATCCGGAAATACCGGTAATCAATATCGTGGAATTGGGCATTGTAAGAGACGCTAAAGTTACGGGCGAAAATTCGTGTGAAGTAACGATTACTCCAACTTATTCTGCCTGTCCCGCCATGTTTACCATTGAGGAAGACATCATCAAGATCATGAAGGAAAATGGTTGGGATGCCAAGGTCGTTACCAAAATGTTTCCGATATGGACCACAGATTGGCTGACCGATGAAGCGAGAGAAAAACTGAGGGTCTTCGGTATTACACCCCCGGAACAGGGAGCAGATGAAAATCATATCGGAAAACCCAAAAAATGTCCCCGTTGCGGCTCAATGAACTCAAAACAGATCAGCAGATTCGGATCTACTTTATGTAAAGCTTCTTATCAATGCCTGGACTGTCTGGAACCTTTTGATTATTTTAAATGCCATTAGTTGATGTACCAATTTAGCAATCTAACAATATAGCAATGTGCCAATTTAGTAATGTATCAATTTAGTAATGTGACAATCTAACAATCTAACAATCTAACAATCTAACAATTTTGTGATGTACTAATATAGCAATGTGCCAATATCATAATTTGAGAATTGACATCATCTGATAATTAAACAATTCTAAATCTATTGAATATTGTTACATTGTTAAACTGACATATTGTTACATTCTTTGTTACATTGGCAAACTGACACATTATTACATTTTTCGTTACATTGGTAAACTGAAAACATTGTTACATTTTTTAATTATTGGAAAACTGACACATTATTACATTTTTTGCTACATAGTAAGACTGATAAATTGTTACATTATGACTAAATTAGGACATTAATCATAAATATAAAAACGATGTACACACAACTCGATATTGAAACCCACTTTGAAGGAAAATTAAAAATTGCTTACCTCAATCAGCCGGATACAATGAATGCGCTGACAAAGCCATCATTAGCAGATTTAAAAGATTTTGTGAAAGAATGCAACGATGATCCTACAGTAAGATGTGTCGCAATTTCAGGAAGAGGAAAAGCTTTCTGTTCCGGTCAAAATTTAGATGATGCTTTTGTACAGGGGAGTGACCATCATGATAACGATATTATCAGAAGAATCGTTACTGACTATTATAATCCTTTAGTAATGGAAATTACCCACTGCAGAAAACCTGTGATTGCACTGGTCAATGGCCCCGCTGTAGGAGCCGGAGCGATGTTGGCACTGATCTGTGATTTTGTTTTAGCGAATGATAAAGCCTATTTTGCCCAGGCATTTTCTAATATCGGGTTGATTCCTGATACGGGAGGTACGTATTTCCTGCCTAAATTATTGGGAAGACAGTTGGCAAATTACTTAGCTTTCACAGGCAAAAAGTTATCTGCTGAAGAGTCAAAATCGTATGGTTTGGTTGCCGAGGTTTTCACTGAAGAGGAATTCAATTCAAAATCAATGGAAATTTTAGAAAAAGTTTCAAATATGCCGACGGTTGGTTTAAAATTAACCAAGAAAGCCTTCGCCAATTCTTATAACAACACTTTGAAAGAACAGCTGGAACTCGAAGGAGATTTACAGCAGGAAGCTGCAGAAACAGAAGATTTCAAAGAAGGAGTGCAGGCGTTTTTGCAAAAAAGAAAACCTGAGTATAAAGGAAAGTAAAAAAAATATAACAATTTTTCAATGTAGCATTCTACCAGTGAGATGCTTCGGCAAACTCAGCATAGCAGAGATTAATTGTTGCATTGTAAGATTGATACACTGTTAAATTATGAATATAGGAATTATCGGTGCCGGAACGATGGGAATTGGCATCGCACAGGTAGCCTCAGCCAACGGATGCAAAGTCTGGGTTTATGATGCCAACGCAAAACAGGTGGAAACCGCAACTGTAGGTTTGGAAAAAACGCTTACGAAATTAGTAGGTAAACAGAAGATTTCATCAGAAAAAATGGCTGAAATCTTATCTAACATTTCCATTGCTACAGAACTGAAGGACTTCAAAGATTGCGAATTGGTCATTGAAGCTATCGTCGAAAATAAAGAGATCAAAACCAAAGTTTTCACAGAATTGGAGAAGCATGTTTCTGAAAGTTGTGTGATCGCATCCAATACATCCTCTATTTCCATCACGTCTCTTGGTGCAGAATTACAGAAGCCGGATCGTTTTATAGGGATTCACTTTTTCAATCCCGCACCATTGATGCCTTTGGTTGAAATTATTCCTTCTTTACTTACAGAAAAGTTATTAGCCGAAAAAATCTATAACCTCATGAAAGATTGGGGGAAAGTTCCTGTGATTGCCAAAGATATTCCCGGATTCATCGTCAACAGAATCGCCCGTCCTTATTATGGAGAAGGTTTAAGAATTGTTGAAGAAAATATAGCCACCGTAGAGCAGGTTGATGATGCAATGAAAACTTTAGGTAACTTTAAAATGGGACCTTTCGAATTGATGGATTTAATCGGTGTTGACGTCAATTTCTCTGTAACAAAAACGGTTTACAACGAATATTTCTATGATCCTAAATACAAACCATCTCTTCTTCAACAAAGAATGTCGGAAGCCAGACTTCACGGCAGAAAAACAGGAAAAGGATTTTATGACTACAGTGAAGGTGTGGAAAAACCTGTTGCAGAAAAAAACGATGCGCTTTATCAACAAATATTTTTAAGAATTATCTCAATGTTGATCAACGAAGTGGTTGAAGCAAAAAGATTAGGAGTTGCGAACGATGAAGATTTAGAATTGGCAATGCAGAAAGGGGTAAATTATCCAAAAGGCTTATTGGCGTGGGGAAAAGAAATCGGATATGCTAAAGTCTCAGAAACCCTGCAGAATCTTTACGAGGAATATCAGGAAGAAAGATACAGACAGAGCCCGTTGCTGCGAAAATTAAATTAGATAATTTGAAAATGGATAACAACAAATTATAGTTTTCAAATTGAATTAATTCTCAAATTAAAATGATGACTCAGAAAAAAATAATCTCTTCTTTTGTAATCGCATTGTTTTCAACAATTTTTGTTGGAGGCATTTTTTATTTGTCTGACCGGAGGTTTGCAGATGATTCCAACCATGATAAAATGTTCAGTTGGGGTTTTGTGATTTTTTATTTTATTGCCATGTTTGTAGGTCATCTTTTTATGAATCACATCACACAGTTTTTTAGAAATCTTTTTGTACTGAAAAAATAATATCTTTTAAATCATATGAATTCTAAAATTCTTTCAATCGTTATTAATGCTGTTGTTGCCTTTGCAGCAATCGCTTTTATCAGTTTTTTCATGAATAAGTTGATCAATCATTCTGAAGAAAGTTTCGTCGAATATTTCCAGAAAAAATGGTTTCTGTTTTTAGGATTTGTCATCTTTTTCGTTGGCTACAAACATTTTTTTAAGAAAAAGGAAAACTAAAAGAATATATTTTAAATTAAAACATGAATCCAAGACAAGTTGCAGATTATATGCTCAATCAGGATTATTTTTCCCAATGGATGAATATTAAATTGATTGATGTAAGAGAAAATTATTGCTTGATAGAAATGCCCATCAAAAAAGATATGATTAACGGGCTGAAAACAGTCCACGGAGGTGTTACATTTGCTTTTGCTGATTCTGCACTGGCATTTTCTTCCAACAACACCGGAGATGCAGCTGTCGCGTTGAACTGTATCATCAACTTTACCAAAGCAGGAAGAGAAGGCGATGTTTTCAGAGCAGAAAGCATTCAGGTCAGTGATACCAGAAAAACAGCCATTTATGATATTAAGATCACCAACCAGAATAATGACCTAATTGCAAAATTCGTGGGAACAGTTTATAAAATAGGAAAAAAAGTGGTGGAGTTGTAGGGTAGGTATTTAGTATAACAGTATTATATAATGTAATAATATACCAATCTTATGAGTGTGCTAATATACTAATGTTACAGTGTAATAATATAACAATGTTATTTAATGTAACAACATACCAACGTTATGCATGTGCCAATATATCAATCTTATGCGTGTGCTAGTATATCGATCTAATATGGTACAACAGTATGATATTTTAAAGTTGCAAAAAATTATAGAATGATTAAATAAAATAAACACAATAAAACACAAATGATAAATTTCGAAAACAACCTATTGATTGAAAAAACAGTTCGCTTTTCTTTAGATATAGTTGAATTCTGTGAATTGCTTGAAGAAAAAAGAAAATTTGTTGTTGCCAACCAATTGATACGGTCAGGAACCAGTATCGGAGCAAATTCTTTTGAAGCACAAAATCCAAACAGCAAAAGAGATTTTATTTATAAAATAAAGATTGCAGCTAAAGAATTGGAAGAAACTAAATATTGGTTGCATCTGTGTAAACACTCTAAAAGCTATCCGTTTGAAGAAAAGTTGGAAAGTCAGATTACAGAAATAGGAAAAATTATTTATAAAATATTAAGTACAAGTCTAAAAAAATAATCCAGCAATGTACCAGCCCACCAATGTGTCAATAACTGTTATTACTGAAGTGTTACATTTAATTAGATTGGTACATCAATAAGATTTTAAATTGAAATATAATGAACAACGTATACATCATAGATTACATCAGAACTCCCATTTCCAAACTAAGTGGAGGATTATCAGAAGTGAGAGCCGATGATTTGGCAGCAATCGTTTTGAAAGAAATTGTTGCAAGAAACCCTGAAGTTCCTGTTGAGGAAATTGAGGATGTTATTTTCGGATGCGCCAATCAGGCGGGTGAAGACAACAGAAACGTTGCAAGAATGGGACTTTTACTTGCCGGACTTCCTTACAAAATTGGAGGAGAGACAGTAAACAGATTGTGCGCTTCCGGAATGTCCGCAGTGGCTAATGCTTTCCGCTCCATTGCTTCGGGAGAAGGTGAAATTTACATTGCAGGTGGCGTAGAGCACATGACACGTTCGCCTTATGTGATGTCAAAACCAAGCGCTGCTTTCGGAAGAGACAGCCAGATGTTTGATACCACTTTCGGATGGAGATTTGTTAATCCAAAAATGAAAGACATGTATGGAGTAGATGCGATGGGCGACACTGCTGAAAATTTAGCAGAAATGCACAGCATCAGCCGTGAAGATCAGGATAAATTTGCTTTGTGGTCACAGAAAAAAGCGTCTGAAGCTCAGCAAAGCGGAAGATTGGCAGAAGAAATAGTCAAAGTCGAAATTCCACAGAGAAAAGGCGAGCCTAAAATTTTCGATACAGACGAATTCATCAAGCCCACTTCTTCAATGGAGGGATTGGGGAAACTTCGTCCTGCTTTCAGAAAAGAAGGTGGTACAGTGACTGCAGGAAATGCTTCAGGAATGAACGACGGAGCGGCTGCTTTGATTCTGGCAAGCGAGGAAGCTGTAAAAAAATATGGTTTAAAGCCAAAAGCTAAAATCTTAGGTTCATCAGTTGCCGGTGTTGAACCTCGGATTATGGGGATAGGACCGGTTGAAGCAACCCAAAAACTGTTAAAAAGATTAAATCTTTCACTGGACGATATGGATGTCATAGAATTGAACGAAGCTTTTGCTGCTCAATCTTTAGCGGTAACAAGAAGTTTAGGTTTACAGGATGACGATTCCAGAATCAATCCTAATGGAGGGGCCATTGCCATCGGTCATCCACTTGGAGTATCCGGAGCGAGAATCATCGGTTCCGCCGCAATAGAACTTCAGAAACAAAATAAGAAATATGCATTGTGTACCCTTTGTATAGGTGTCGGACAAGGATATGCGATGGTGATTGAACGAGTTTAGTTTTTTTTAATGTAACAATTTTAGAAATGTAACAATGTAATAATGTATCAATTCTATTGTCGTGCTGAGCTTTTCGAAGCATTTATTGGTAAACTGTTAGATTGAAACATTGTTAATTTAAATTTTCAACAGAAATTTCATGAATATATACTCATATCACGGTATTCGTCCTGTTATAAAACCATCGGCTTACGTTCATCCACAAGCGGTGATTATTGGAAATGTGGAAATTGGTGAAGAAGTTTACATCGGTCCGAATGCAGTTATTCGCGGTGACTGGGGTAAAATCATCATCAAAGACGGGGCTAATGTTCAGGAGAACTGCACGCTTCATGTTTTTCCGGGAATCGAAACCATTTTGGAAGAATCTGCCCACATCGGGCATGGAGCGATCATTCACTCCGGGCATATCGGTAGAAACTGTCTGGTGGGGATGAACGCTGTTGTGATGGATAAAGCCGTGATCGGCGACGAATGCATCATCGGAGCTCTGGCTTTTGTTCCTGCAAATTTCAGATGTGATGCGAGAAAACTGATTGTCGGAAGTCCGGCAAAAATCATTCGTGATGTTTCTGATGAAATGATCAAATGGAAAACGGAAGGAACGAGATTGTATCAGGAACTCGCAAGAGAAGGAAAAGATGCTATTCAACTGTGCGAACCTTTTACAGAATATGTTCAACAGATTCCTACGAAGATTGTTGATTACAGTATTTGGGATGATGTGAAATAATCCAGCTTTACAAAATTTAATGTGATTAAAAAATTCCTCATTTTCGTCAGTACTTTATTTGCCTTTCAGTTCATGGTTTTTGCCCAGAATGGAAGTGTAAAACCATTGACGATAGGAGAAATCAGAACGATAAAGTCTAAGATTTTAAATGAAGATAGAATCTTAAACATCTATCTTCCGCAAAATTTCGACAAAACTAAATCTTATCCGGTTATCTATCTTTTGGATGGAAGCATGAACGAAGATTTTATCCATGTTACAGGATTGGTTCAGTTCTTCAATCAGATGTACACAATGCCGGAAACGATTGTGGTGGGAATTGCCAATATTGACAGAAAAAGGGATTTCACTTTTCATACAGATTTAAAAGATCTGCAGAAAGACTATCCTACGACGGGACATTCTGATAAATTTATCGGCTTTCTTGAAAAAGAATTAAAACCTTATATCGAAGGTCAGTTTAAAACATCTGATAACTATATATTTGGTCAGTCTCTGGGTGGGCTTCTGGCTACAGAAATTCTGCTGAAAAAACCTGAAATGTTTACTTATTATTTTATCATCAGCCCTAGCTTGTGGTGGGATGATGAAAGTCTTTTGAAAAGAGCCGGTCAGTGGTTATCTAAAATGCAGGATACGAAGAAATTTGTTTACATCTCGGTAGGAAAAGGTGAGCATCCGGTGATGATAAAAGATGCGGAAAATTTATATGATATTCTTAAAAATTCAGGTAAAAAAAATCTGACAGCAGAATATAAAATGATGGAAACAGACAATCACGCAACGATTCTTCACCGAAGTCTGTATGAAGGGCTGGTCAAGCTCTTTCCATATCAGGAACCAAAATAAGAAGCTTCAGTCAAAATAATAATTGTACAATGAAATCTATCTTCTTTTTTTTTATGATCGGTCTGGTGACAACCGGCTGCAAATCTACCGCAGTTTATAAAGATATTCCTTTCACTCAAAATAGTGCAGGTAATGAGGTTAAACTGAATGTTTTTGCTCCAAAAAAGAGTAATGATAAAAAACTTCCAGTCCTGATCTTTGTTCATGGAGGTAATTGGAATTCCGGGAATAAAAACAACTATAATCTTATGGGTAAAAACTTTGCCCGTAAAAACATCATTGCTGTCATCCCTGATTATACACTGAGCCCGGCTGCAGATGTTGATCAGATGACAAAAGAAATAGCATCTGCCGTACAGTTTATTAAAACAAATATTCAGGACTACAGCGGAGATCCTCAGAAAATATTTATTTCCGGTCATTCAGCGGGTGGGCAGTTGGCAGCATCTGCCGTAATGAATCCAAAATACAATATTCCTGAAAATACCGTATCGGGTATCATTTTGATTGACGCTGCGGGATTGGATATGAAAAATTATTTGGAACAAAATCCACCGACAGCACAGAATGATTATGACGCTACATGGAGTAAAGATCCGGAAAAATGGAAGCAGGCATCTCCCATCTATTTTATAACAGAAAAGACACCTCCTTTTTTAATGTATGTGGGTAATAAAACGTATCCCTCTATTAAAGTTGCGAATGAAAATTTCCTAAAAGCACTTCATCCTTTTCAGCCGGGCGTGAAGCCTGTTTTTATTAATAAAAAACATATTCCGATGGTCATACAATATTTTTTTCCATGGAGTAAAAGATTTGATGAAACTTTGGAATTTATAAAAAAATCAGAAAACTAAAATTTAAAAATAAATCTAAAAATGTGTCAGCAAATAGTAAACATTAAATTGATACATCGATACATTGTTAAAATTGATACATTATTAAAATTGATACATTGTTAAATTAAAACTATATGGAAAAGTTAAAAAACTATATCTATGGTGAATGGGTAGAAGGTGTCGGAAACGGAATCCCTTTATACAATGCTGTTACAGGAGAACATGTTGCTGTTTCAGATACGGAAGGGCTTGATTTCAAACAGGCACTTGATTACGGAAGGACAGTAGGTTACAAAAATCTTTCAGCCATGACGTTCTATGATCGTGGGGAAATGTTGAAAAAAGTAGCGCTCTATCTCTTAGAAAGAAAGAAGAAATATTATGAGTTATCTTATAAAACAGGTGCAACACATGCAGATTCATGGGTAGATATTGAGGGAGGTTTCGGTACCTTTTTTACTTACTCAGGTCTGGCAAAAAGAATGCTTCCCAATACTCCGTTTTGGGTAGACGGAGAAACTCAGAAAATATCTGCCAACGGAACTTTTCTGGGAACTCACATTTTAACACCGAGTGAGGGCGTTTCCGTACAGATCAATGCCTATAACTTTCCGGTTTGGGGAATGTTGGAAAAACTCTCAACTTCATTGCTGGCAGGTGTTCCTTCCATCGTTAAGCCTTCGCCGTATGGTTCTTACCTGACCAATGCCGTTTTTCAGGATATGATTGAGAGTGGCGTTCTGCCTGAAGGTGCACTTCAATTGGTTTGCGGTGAACCGGGAAATATTCTGGATTATGTTCAGGATGGAGATTCCGTACTGTTTACAGGTTCTGCAACAACCGGCAGGAAATTAAAGTCCTTACCTTCAGTTTCAGGAAATTCTGTTCGCTTTAATATGGAAGCAGATTCTCTGAATTGTTCGATTCTGGGATTGGATGCAAAGCCGGGAACTCCCGAATTTGATCTTTTCATTAAAGAGGTCCGTACTGAAATGACCACGAAAGCCGGACAGAAATGTACGGCCATCCGAAGAATTATTGTGCCGGAAAACTTAATTGGTGATGTTCAGAATGCTTTATCCAAAGCATTGGACCAGACAAAAATAGGAAATCCGATAAGCAGGGAAACCAGAATGGGTTCTCTTGTTGGAAAACAGCAATATGACGAAGTTGTAAGAAAAGTAAATATTTTAAAAACTGAAAATGAGCTTGTTTACGATGGAAAACATGAGTTGATCGATGCCAGTTACGAAAACGGTGCATTTATGTCTCCGAAATTATTCTTAAATGATTCTCCTTTCACTAAAAATATCTCTCACGATGTCGAAGCTTTCGGTCCGGTTTCTACACTGATGCCTTACAGAGATGCGGAAGAAGCGGCAGCTTTGGCAAAAAGAGGAAAAGGAAGTTTAGTAGGTTCAATCATTTCTCACGACGAGAAATTTGTAGCTGAAACTTCCTGGAAAATGGCTTCTCAGCATGGTAGAATTTTCGTCTTAAACAGAGATAATGCAAAAGAAAGTACAGGTCACGGTTCTCCGCTTCCGACTCTGATGCACGGAGGTCCGGGAAGAGCTGGCGGAGGAGAGGAAATGGGCGGACTGAACGGTCTTCATTTCTTCCTTCAGAAAACAGCAATTCAGGGTTCACCGGATATTCTGACAGCAATTACAAAAGTATACCAGCAGGGCGCTGAGAAAAAATATGCAGACAAACATCCTTTCCAGAAATATTTTGAAGATGTTGAGGTCGGTGATTCTTTAGAAACAGCGGGAAGAACAGTTACAGATGCAGATATCGTCAATTTCTCAAATGTTTCATGGGATCATTTTTATGCACATACTGACGCAACGAGTTTAACGGGAACAATTTTCGATAAAACTGTGGCTCACGGGTATTTCATTTTATCAGCAGCGGCAGGATTGTTTGTTTCTGGGAAGAAAGGCCCTGTAATCGCCAATTACGGATTAGAAAACTGTTCGTTCTTCAAACCGGTTTACGCAGGAGATACAATCACGGTTTATTTAACGGCAAAAGAAAAGATCAACAGAGGCGTAAAAGGAAGAAATATTCCTTCTGGCGTAGTAAAATGGCTGGTGGAAGTCGTGAACCAAAGAGATGAAGTGGTGTGTGTAGCTACAATTTTAACTTTGGTAGCAAAACATTCCCCGTTTATTGATTTTAAATTGCAGAACATTCAGAAGAAATTAAATGCTCTGACTGAAAGTACCAAACCAGTTTTTGGAGATTTTACTCCACAATTGATGGTTGAGCACCTGGAGGAAGTCGTAAGAAATGGCTTCGGTAATTTAAAATCGGAAGATTTTTCTGAGATTCCTTCAGAGAAACTGGAAAAACTTCAGGACTGGCTGTATACCGATCAGAAAATACGTCCGGGCGCGCAGTATCCTTTATGGAAAGAGGGTGAAGTTCCTCAGAATAAAAACAAAAATCTGGATGCTGCTAAAACTCAGTTGATAGAAACTTTAAAAGAGTTTACCGTCTATTTTAAAGAAAATCCATTTGCGGAACATTACAATCCAAGATTTGGACATTTGAATAAAGAAATGATGGAACTTTTCCAGAGAAAACATTTCACGCATCATTTTGAGCAGTTTGGATTGATCTGATATTTTAAAAATTCAGTCATCGTATAACCTAGCAGTGTAACCATCCGTTACACTGTTTTTTTATAATCTTTTGTTAAAAATGTTACAGGGCTTGATGTGCTTATTTTTATTGACTAATTTCAGGATTCAATCAAATCATAAAATAATGAACGAGGCCTGGAAACAAAAATGGGAAGAAGTTAAACATATTCTGGTCTGTCCCACAGATTTGGAATCTTATTTCACTTCAGAGGAAATAGCCGGTAAAAAAATTGAAGTAATGGATATTGGCCATGTTTCTTTACCTTCTGGAAAAGTAGTTGTAAGAGATCCTCTTGTATTCCTGAATTCAAAACAGAAACCCTATTTTACTGAAACCCCAAAAGGAAATTTTCCGGTAAGAGTAGCAGTAGTTAAATCAGAAGACTGGGGAGACACATATGCGGTTGTAAAAGTGAAATTTACTGAAAAAAGACCGGTTTTTTATCAGGAAGCTTTGATCGGAAATGAAAATCTTGAAGGTGTGAAAGAGGATGATTTTTTTGGATTTCACGTTGATGCCGGATTGGGATGTATCGCTGATGCTGAATCTCTCCTGGCATTTGACCAGTTTGTTGAACGGCTGAATGTCGATAATATATATGATGATTATTTTGCTGAAATCTTTGCAGAAAGTTATCAGAAAAAACCGAACAATCAGAGAGAAGGCGGAGATTGGATCAACTGGACAATTCCAGATACAGAATACCAGATTCCGATGTTTGCCAGCGGGTTTGGTGATGGTGGATATCCTGTTTACTTTGCTTATGACGATGATGGTGAAATTTGCGGACTGTATATTCAGTTTATTGATATCGAGCTGGCTTTAAGTGACGAGGACGAGGATGAGGACGATGAACAGCCGGAAAATTTCGTTTTTCTTAAAGACTGAATATGGATATAAATTTCGCAGATCAGGTGATTGAATTTAACAGGAATCTAAAATATAAGGGTGAACTTCCTGATGATTTTCAGGTTTTAAATCCGTATCTCGACAATCCTGATACAATGAAAGTCATGGAGGGGTTTTATCATAAATATTATAATGATGCGAATCAGAGAAAATTTATGATCGGGATCAATCCCAGCCGCCATGGAGCAGGAGTTACAGGAGTTCCTTTTACAGATACCAAAAGATTGGAAACTGCCTGCGGTATTGTCATGCAATCTGCCCATACCCACGAAGTTTCTTCTGTTTTCATGTATGATATGATTGGTGCATACGGTGGTGCAGATCTGTTTTATAAAGATGTTTATATCAATTCCCCGTTTCCCCTGGCAATTGTCAGAAAATCAAAAGGAAGCTGGATCAACGCCAATTATTACGATGACAAAGGACTGTTCAGCGAGGTGAAAGATTTCATGATCACTTGTTTAAAGAAACATCTGAGTTTACCTCTCGATGCTTCGGAAGTTTTTATTCTCGGGAAAAAAAATGCAGCTTTTATTTCCAGACTCAATCAGGAAGCTGGTCTTTTTGGTGAAATGACGGTTCTGGAGCATCCGAGATATATTCAGCAGTACAAATCAAAAGAAAAAGATCTGTATATCGACAAGTATATTGTTGCATTGAAAAAATCTGATCTTTCAGTATAACCAACCAAAAAATTTTAATAATGCCCTGGAATCCCGAAATTTATAATCAGTTTAAAAGCCTCCGATATCAGCCTTTTTTTGATCTGATACATTTGATATCGGGCGAACATCTTAAAAAAGCTATTGATATCGGTTGTGGAACTGGTGAGCAGACTCATATTCTTTCCGAAAAATTTAATCATACAGAGTTTCTGGGGATTGATTCTTCTGCTGAAATGCTCTCTGAATCCGTATCTTTCCAGAGCGATAGAGTGAATTTCCATAAAATGCCTGTTGAGGAAATAATCAAATCAGAAGAAAAGTGGGACCTGATCTTCAGTAATGCAGCATTACAGTGGTCAGATAATCATGATGTCTTATTTTCAAAATTGATTTCTCTATTAAGTGAAAAAGGTCAGTTTGCGGTACAGATGCCGATACAGGCAGATAATATTCTGAATCAGATCCTGTTTCAGCTGGCATCTGAAGAGCCATATAAATCACAGCTTCATAACTGGAACAGAGTTTCACCGGTTTTAAGCATTGATCAATATACTCAGCTGATGTTTGACGCGGGATTAAAAGATCTGAACATCTCTGTCAGGGTTTATCCGATTATCGCTGATGATTCTGAAAAACTCTTTCAGTTTATTTCAGGCTCTGCACTGATTTCCTATATTGAAAGATTAGATGAAACCAGAAAGGATGACTTTATTACAGAATATAAAAAGAGAATTGGAGAACACTTTAAACGTTTTCCGGCAATTTATGCTTTTAAGCGTATGCTTCTCTATGGGAAAAAATGAATGTCTTATTAAAAACAAAACCTTTGATCTATTTCAAAGGTTTGTTTTCATCATCGTGTGATAGAATCATTGGTGAAATCACTTAGTGTAAAAGAGTTCTCATGGTGGTTAGTTTTTTTCGAAATAATATTATTCTATCTTTAATGATTGTATTGATCAGCTAAATCTCTGTGTTTTTCTTATGTTTTCTTTAAAAGTAGATAAGGGTTTAAACATTGATTGCATTTGATATTTCTGTTACCTGAAGCTTCCTCTGTTAATATCTTCTTTCTGTGATCATAAAATAAATCCGATCTTTTTTTGCCTTAGCTATGCCACAAAGTAACAATGTAATCAAGGATTAGCATACCGTAGAAAATACCAATCTTACAATTCAGTATTTATACGTAACGGGTGTTTGCAGTATAAAAAAAACCTTCAGTATTTGAAGGTTATATTGTATTGCAGAAAAACTTTAATCTAAAAAAAATCAGAGTTTCACCGGAAGTGAGTAAATTTCGTTAACAACTGCATAGATGACAATTCCTACTGTGTTTTTAGCGCCTATCTTATCTAAAATTCTCTGTCTGTGGCTTTCTATGGTTCTTGGACTAAGAAATAATTTTTCTGCAATCTCATGATTGGTCAATTCTTTACAGATCAGCTTTACCACATCTTTCTCTCTCTCTGTGAGTTCGTCCTCAAGATCAAATAAAGATTTTGTCTTTGGAGGATTGTTCATATAGGAGAAAAGCATCTGATGATCTTCTGCAGTGAAATACAACCCCGTTTTGTATACTTCAGTGATCGCTTCAATAAATGCTTTTTTATTTGAATTTTTAGGTAAAAAAGCAGAAACGCCAAGTTTGATCATATATCCTAAAATACTGCTTTTGTAGTGAGAAGAGAGGATAATAATCTTAAGATCCGGATATTTTTGTCTTAAAATTTCTACAAGCTCAAATCCATCCATCGGTTTCATTTGAATATCAACGAGAGCAATGTCCGGAAAGTCTTCAGGGCAAAGGTTAGGCAAATTTTCTAAAAAATCAGGACCATTGTTTGATGTAATTGTAACAGATATACTTTTTTCGAGAGAGAGCAGCATCTTCACACCTTCCAGTATAAGCTCCTCATCATCTACTAAGGCAATTTTAATTTTCATATTTCAGTATTTTTGGGAATTATAATAATCAGTCTGCTTCCGTGGTTCAGCCTGTTTTTCCACTTGAAATAAGCGTTGAGAGACTGTATCCGGGCTTCGATGTTTTTCAGCCCCATTCCTTTGCTTGCCTGCTGATAGTCAAAACTCTCCCCGTTATCTGATAAAATAACGATTCGGCTATTTTTGATATCCCTGATATAGATACTCATTTCGGTAGCTTTGGAATGTTTGATGACATTAGTCGTAAATTCCTGGATCATACGGTAGATCTGAACTTCTGTAAAAATATCTTTCTTCTGATATTCAGGATTTACATAAAGAATAATTTTTATCTTATTGGAAAGATTGGTGATCAGTTCTTCTACGTATAAGACAAGTCCGAGTTTCTCTAAGTTGACAGGGTATAACGAGTGGGAAATACTTCTGGCAGAATCGATAAGCTCAGAAATCTGGTTCGAGATTATTTTTTCAGACGCCTCCTTGTTGTCAGCATTCAGATTTTGGAGCCAGAGAGAAAGAATATTGAGCCGGTTTCCTATATCATCATGAATCAGGATTGCCATTCTTTTCCTTTCTTCTTCCTGAGTTTTGGTGTTTTCCAGCGCCAGATTTTTCTGATGTTGGATTTCAGCTTCATACTGAAGGTTTTTTTCTCTGACGATCCGGTCAATGAAAAATTTGTAGGCTAAAAAAACAAATACAATAATGATTATCAGTACGACAATCAGTATTAAAAAAAAGCTGATATTAAGGGTTATTTCTTTAATTTTAAAAATGTATATATGAGTGAGCTGTAAAATATGAATAGAAGGATGTTATTTGTACTTAAGATAATAAAATAGGTTTTTTCAGAAAGTGATGTCAGCTGATGCTGAAGTATAAAAATAAATACAGAAACTGAATAATACATGAAAATAAAAGCATCTACGGACAGAAAGTTATTGGCTTTCTTCCCGCTTTTTATTTCCTGTAAGAGTGTATATCCTGCAAAGCAGATAATGATTATATTGGAGATTACTTTTATATAATCATTGGTGAGAGTCATACATTGGTTGATAATCAATAGTCCGGCAGTTAAAATGGATGCAGGAACTATCCAGTAATCAGATAAAGATAATTTTTTAATGTATAGAGTCGTCAGGATTAAAAACTCTCCCCCGATAAATATTGGATACATGAAAGAAGTATTCTTAAAGCCGAATACTTCAATCAATGTATTTGTCACGATTTCTATAATAAGTAAAAAAACACAATAATATAAATACCATTTCTCTTTATTTCCCAGTAAAAAATACTTCCGTAATCCTGATAAACAGGCAAAAAACAATAATCCGTAGGAGAAATACAGTGAGATAAAATAAAGAGACTTCATGGTTTATACGGTGCTGTCATTTAGCAAACCGGAGGGCATGGCCTTGCATAGTTATAAGTGTTTGATACACTGAAATCAGGGCTGATATCACTCCCAAGTAAATTTTTCTGGAAAGAAATGAAAACAAGACTTACCAGTACTCTCTGGTAAATGTCTGAAAATTTAAGCGCAAACGAGCAGATGATATTCGTTGTGCTGCTCTGGTCGTGAAGAAGGTCATCCTTTGATATGAAAAAACGTCTGAAAATTCTTTTACCACCAAATTCATTGTCCTCTCTCTGAAACCATTCCATACCATTTTCTCTCCAATCCTCGATTTCTTTTACTGCAATCTGCTGTTCTGCAGCAGGCTGGCTGAGGATAGGGAAACTCATGTCTGAATCTGTAGAAGTTTTTGTAAGATCTTTTGATAGAATACTTCTGTTGACCAGCGTATATTGCTTTAACTCCTTTAACTCAATGTCGTGTTGAAGGCTTTCAAGAATTGAATAACAGTAATCTTCAGTTGTTTTCAATCCTCCTCTGGCATCTCTCGGTACCAGAATCAAAACCACCTGTCCATTTAAAATTCCCATATCCAAACGGAAATTTTTGGTGTATTCATCTTCTGAATTCAGTTTTTCAATCTGTTCTGCAGAAAGTTCAAAAACATAATTTAAAGGAATAAGTCTTTCAATCTCAGCATAGTTTGAAACGGTATTATTCCATTCATTAATTGCTGACAGATAGGCTTCATAATTCATTTTTTGCATAGGTTTAGTTTTAGCGATAAAAGTAGATAAATTTAATTTTTAAAACAATAATTTACCCTTAATTTTTTGATAATATAATAGGGTTTTAAAGTATGTTGCATCATAATATTAAGCATATTATTTTATCGTGATTTAAGTTATAAAATTTAATCATTCATTTACTTTTTTAGAAAGATTAAAGTATTTTTGTATTATATATTTTCAATTATATTTACACACATGAACGACTTTGTACTATCAGAAATTAAAAATAATATTGCCGAAATTACTTTCGGAACTCAAAAAAGCAATGCTCTTCCGGGTGCAATTCTCGAAAAACTGGCTCAGACTATCTTGGATGAGGGATCGAAAAATGAAGTAAAGGCAATTTTAGTTAAAAGCGCAGGTGAAAAAGCATTCTGTGCCGGCGCTAGTTTCGATGAATTATTAGCTATTGATGAACTGGAGGCATCAACGAAATTCTTTGGAGGTTTTGCCAAAGTGCTCAATGCCATGAGAAACTGTGGTAAAATAGTTGTTGTAAGAGTACAGGGTAAAACAACCGGAGGTGGAGTAGGACTTGCCTGCGGTGCAGACTACTGTTTTGCGACTAAAGATTCTGCTTTGGCATTAACAGAGATCAATTTGGGAATCGGTCCTTTCGTCATCGGTCCTTATGTCGAGCGTAAGATCGGGAAATCACAGTTTTCCGCTATGGCGATTGATGCAGATTTCAGATCCGCAGAATGGGCTGAGCAGCATAATATCTATCATTCCGTTTCTGAAACTGTAGCTGAAATGGATTCCAGATTAGAAAAATTCCTGAATACTCTGGCTTCAAGAAGCGAAGATGCTTTAGCTCTGATCAAAAAAGTATCATGGGAAGGGACAGAGCATTTTGATCAGCTGATGCCTGCAAGAATTCACATGAGCGCAAGTCTTATTCTGGAGGATTCTGCTAAGAAAAACATTGAGTCAATCAAAGAAAGATTGAGAGCGAAATAAATTTAAAGAGGTTAATGACCGTCTTTACAGTAATTACAAGAAAACCACTCCATAAAAAGGGTGGTTTTCCTGTTTAAGGGTATAGCAGAGTACGATAATTTTGTATAAAATAATTTATAAAACTTTTTATTATGAAATCAAGATTTTTTTTAGGTCTGCTGCTTACCTTAACTTTGTTTGTAAGCTGTAAGAATGAAGACAGCGAAGCTGTACCACAGCCGGAAGCTTTTACTTACAGTGCTGTAACACAAATGAGTACCGGAAATACATCTGTTGCAGGAACTTCTGCGCCTGCAGGATTTACATGGAGTGAAGTGAAAACACCTCAAAGTACCTGGGGACTTAACGGAACAATTACAGACCGTATGCTTGCAGATGATTTTCAGATTCCGGCGGGTGAGAAATGGAATATACAGAACTTTTATTTCTATGCCTACCAGACCGGTTTCTCAGGAAGTACATTTCCGATAAGTGAATTTTACTTTGAAATATATGCTTCTGATCCTTCAGTTACCGGAGCTGTAAAGGTTTATGGCGATACAGTATCCAACCGTTATGGATCTGCGGAAGAAACCAAATGGTACAGAATATTGCAGGGCCAGCAGGATAACACAACCAGAAAAATTTACAAAATGAAAGTAAATGCCCCTGATCTTAATCTTACTGCAGGTACTTATTGGATAAAATGGGGATCAAAGGCTTCATCCGGAAGTCACTTCTATCCACAGCTTCCTCATGATGCTGCCAAACTTAACAACGCACAACAATACATCGTTTCAAGTTCTACATGGGTAAATCTGGAGGATGGTGGACAAAGAGTAAGTTTCCCGTTTGAAATTTCCGGTACAAAACTTCCTGATTGAAAGAAGATGCTCACCAGACTAAATCACAAAGACCATTCTGCTTAAGAGAGTGGTTTTTGTGCAATGTATAATGTCCATAGTAAGTGAGTGCTTTTTATAGTGCATTTTTTTAAAATACTTCAATAAAAGTTTGGTCAGTTAAAAATAAAACATAACTTTGTAATTCAAAGTTCTTTTATATGGAATCAAAAAACTATCACGAAGACTTATCACACATCCGCTCAATGATGGAGCGGTCTTCCCGATTTATTTCGTTAAGCGGTTTGTCTGGAGTCGTCGCTGGTTTGACGGCGATTATTGGGGCAGCTTACGTTTGTTTTGTGTTCCAAAGAGAAGGGATTGATTATTTTGACGGTGACAGGAATATTTTCGGCAGAGACCTGGTACTTGAGCTTGTCATCATCGGAGCTGTCATTCTTGTTGTTGCCATTTTAAGCGGATATATTCTTACGGCTAATAAAAGCAGAAGGCAGGGGCTGAAAATCTGGGATGCCACGACCAAAAGACTTTTGATTACTTTCGCAGTGCCTTTAATAACCGGTGGTTTATTTTGTCTGGTACTGCTTTATCATCATTTGTTTGTACTGGTTGCTCCCTCAACACTGATTTTTTACGGATTGGCTTTGGTAAGTGCAGAAAGATATACTCTGAAGGATATAAAGTATTTAGGTTATTGCCAGATTATTCTGGGATTAATGTCTTTTTTATTTTTAGGATGGGGATTGATTGCGTGGACCATAGGTTTTGGGGTACTGCATATTGTGTATGGTTTAATTATGCATAAGAAGTATAAGTAGAATGGATTTTTCGATTTTCTTATGTATGTTATTTCTAGCTTTAGTTGTTTTCAGCATTACTTTTATAGTAATCAGAAATAAAAAGAAGCGTTTTTTATTCAGTTTGACAGTGACAGTCATTCTTACTCCAGTTATATATTTTTCAATAGTTGTTGGACTTGTTTATTTGATACACATAGAGAAAAATAGGGAATTTGATCAAGATATCTGGAAAGAAAGTAAAGCCGAAAGTAAGATGATAAAGTATGAGATGATTGATGATCTTGTAAAGAATGAATTAATTATTAATAAAGATTCTGCCGAAGTGAAAAGCATTTTGGGGGAGGCGGAGTACAAAAATTATAAATCAAATTATTGGCAATACTATGCAGGTATGGGAAACGGATTTGGATTCGTTGAGCATTTACTTATTGTAAGATTTAGAAATAATAAAGTGTTTCAAGTTGAACACAAACGAAGACAGGATTAATTTATATTAACAGTTATGATCAACATTTCAAAACTCAACAAAGAATTCGAAAGCCGTGTAAGATTAGGTATTATGTCTGTTCTTATGGTCAACGACTGGGTTGATTTTTCTGAAATGAAAAACCTTCTGGAAATCACAGATGGAAATATGGCAAGCCACAGTAATGCTTTAGAAAAAGCAAGTTACATCGAAGTGAAAAAAGAATTTGTAGGCAAAAAACCTAAGACTTCATACCGTGTAACACAGTCAGGAAGAATAGCTTTTACAGAACATGTAGATGCATTAGAAAAATTAATAGGCAGATAAAGATTATATTTTTTTGAAAATTAACTTTGAAATACAAAGTACTTTATAAAATAAAATTAACCAAAAATGATGACACAAAAACAAACAACGTTAGCAATTTTTGCTGTTCCGGCTTTCTTATTGACGGCAGCATTTTTAGGAAACCTTTTTGTAGAAGGCTGGAACTGGTCAGTATTTGACTTTTTCGTGGCAGCAATTCTGCTTTTTGGAACTGCAGGCTTAATTAGTTTGGTGACAATTCTCGTCAAAAACAGCAATTCTAAAATCTTAATCAGTCTCTTCATTGCAGTGATTCTTATTTTAGTCTGGATGGAATTGGCAGTTGGGCTTTTCGGAACTCCGTTCGCCGGTAGCTAGTGGAATTTTATTTCTAAATGATTCAAGAAAAATAATTTCCCGCAGATTGAGCTGATTTCTTATCCAATTAATAGGTGCACAATCGGCCTAATCATCCAAAATTAAATCAAAAACAAACACTTCAACCATTTACCATGACCAGAAAAAATTTCCTCAAAAGGCTTTTGCAGCTTTCGGCAGTTGGAGCTTTGCCACTTCTTTATTCATGGCAGATTGAGCCATTTTGGGTAGAATTTGTACAAAGAAAACTGCCCGTTAAAAATTTACCTGAACATCTTGAAGGAAAGATCCTTATGCAGATCTCAGACCTGCATGTGGGAGACCGTTTTGACTGGAATTTTCTGATTGAATCCTTCCGCAAAGCTCAATATTTTAATCCGGATTTTGTTGTGTACACAGGAGATTTTGTCAATCACGGAACTTTAGAAGATCATGAAAGTTTAAAAAAGGTGATGGCAGAAGCAATTTACGGAAAATTGGGAACTTTCGGAATCCTCGGCAATCACGATTATGGCAAAGCCTGGGGAGATTTAGGTTCGTCTCAAAAAATCTGCAGAATTCTTCAGTACAGTGGCGTAACCATGCTGAATAATGAACAGAATGAATCTCACGGGTTAAATATCATCGGGTTCGATGATTTGTGGTCACCTAATTTTGACCCGATGAAAGTCATGAAAGATTATGATGCCGAAAAAGCAAACCTGGTTCTCTGTCATAATCCCGATGTCTGTGATTTAGATGTCTGGAACGGTTACCAGGGATGGATCCTCAGTGGCCATACCCACGGAGGACAGTGCAGGATTCCCGGAGTGATTACACCGATTCTTCCGGTAAAGAACAGGAAATATGTTTCCGGAGAAATTGACCTTGAAGACGGAAGAATGCTCTACATCAACCGCGCTATCGGGCATTCATATCAGGTAAGATTTATGGTGCGTCCAGAAATTACGGTTTTTAAACTTGAACGTGATGAAAGTGTTTAAACTTAATAGAATCGTACTGATTTATTTTTCTGTCAGCTGGTTAATTGGAGCCATAATTATTTTACTTATACTATTTAAAACGGACGACGATCTTGTATATGCTTTGTTGCTTTTGTCTGGATTTAATTTATTTATAAATCTAATTTCCATATTGTTACTTTTTGTTTTCTGTTATGTATTTCCAGAAAATAGAATTGAATTTAAAAATTCCATGATTCTTTTGCTTTTCAATTTTCCACTTCTTTTTCTTTTCTATTTGATATGCTTTTAAAAATATAAAACAATGAAAAATTTACGCGTCCGCTTTATCATTTTTATGTACGAAAATTCACAGAAACAGTACAGGAAATATTTTAAAAAGAAAAAACGGCAATGGCAGTTCAATGAAAAGCAGCTGCTGAGTTTCGATCAGGATTCATTGGGAAGAACATTAGGTGAATTTTATCATACCCATGGCTTCAGAATGATTCCTAAAATGGAGAACCATGATGTTTACCATTTGATTACCGGTTTAGGAACGAATATTCAGGACGAAATTGCTATGCAGTATCTGCTTTTTGGCAATGGAAAACGAAGTGCCTATCTTTTAGGTGTTCTCACTTTAGGAACCATCGTTTTTCCTGAATATTATAAAACATATCTGAATTCCTACCGTAAAGGGAAGGACATGAAAGCCTTTCATTACTGGGATTTTGAAGAGTTACTCTGGCAAAATTTTGATCATCTTAGAGACTTCATCCGTAAAAAAGAAACTTCGGTTTTGTACTAATACAGGCCTTACATAACCGCTGAAAGTCTCTTATTACAGAATATTAAATTCAAAAATTTTACACATGAAAACACATCACTATATATTTTTTACAACTGCCTTATTTGCTGTACTTTTTTACAATGAAAATCTCGGGATTAACCTCGGAATTTTAACAACCATATATGCTGTGCTGACCTTTTTTAAAACTCCGGTAAAAAACAGGACAAAACAATTTACTGTTCTTATGGTAACCAGTGTGCTTTCGGGGATGGCTTTTGCATGGTACGGAGATTTTGCCTCATTTCTGGCAGTTGTAATTTCACTTTTACTGCTTTCTTACCGTTCAAGAGAAAGAAAAATGAGAATTCTTTTACTGATCCCTGTATTCGTAGTCAACTGTTTTACATTTATCTGCAGAGTTGTCAATGTTGACCGGTGGCTTCCAAAACAAAATATATCCGGACTTTGGCAGAAAACAGTTGCATTTATTTTTATACCTCTCTTTTTCGTTTCAGTATTTTTCGGGATTTACTCTGCCGGCAGTGATCATTTTGCAGGCCTTTTCACAGGTTATGAGTTAGATGTTGACCTTTGGCAGTTGCTCTGTATATCATTTTTAGGATTTTTTATAGCTTTTAATTACTGGAATTATGCTGTAGAGAAACTTATCTACAAACAAAATCATATTCTTGGGAATGATTTTCAAAATAAAGATAAAATTCAAAAGCCGACTTATTCATTTTTAGATTTAAATTCTGAGCGGATGAGCGGAATTATTTCTTTCTTCTGTTTAAACATTCTTCTTCTGTTTTTCATCATTACATTTAATTATGAACAGTTTTACGAAACTGTGAAAACTCCGAATAAGCTTTCTGAAGAAACTCATGAAAGAGTAGGTGTTGTTATCATGTCCATCGTCATGGCTATTCTCGTGATTATGTTCTACTTTAAATCAAATTTTAATTTTGATCCAAAAGCAGGTCTAATGAAAGTTTTAGCGAAGATTTGGATTGCTTTCAATGCTATCCTAGTCATTTCTGCTATGTTGAAAAATACAGAATATATTGTCAGTTACGGTTTTACTTATAAACGTATTGGAGTTTATGCTTTTCTCATTTTGTCATTGTTGGGTCTGATCATGACTTTCATAAAAATTCAGATGAAGAAAAAGAATGTCTACCTTTTCAATGCTTTGATCTGGTATTTTTATGGAACAGTTTTAGCATGCAGTTACATCAATTGGGGCGGAATTATCACCTCTCAAAATCTAAAAAGAAATGACTTTGACTTCAGTTATCACCTGAAATCAGTCAATTTTGGTGAAAAAGATATGATGGAATATGCTCAGAAGAAAAACAGTCAGAAGATAAAAAAGGAAATTCTGGAAAAAGTAAAAATTGAAAAATCCAAAACGCTGCTATCAAAAATATTGTATTATGATACTATAACACAATAATATTTTGCCTGCAGTGATTTTTAGACTATTAAAAAATATATCAAATGAAAAAATCAGTTTTATTAATCATACCCTTAATGATTTTATCATGTAAAAAAGAGGCCTCTATTTCAGATACAGCAAATAAAGATTCTGTTATCGTAAGTGAGCAGCCAGCTCCGTCGGCAGGGTCTGATTCTGTTTCATTGAAAATGAAAGATTCTGTAATAAACAATGCACCCGCGACAAAGGAAGTATTGAGAACCGGAGTGATGAGAGAAGAAAAGGACAGGGTGATTATACGAATGGCTGACGGTGAACGTCTTCCCTTCACAATTGGCGAGGAATTTACAGATAAACATGACAAGTTGATTTTAAAAATAGGCAATTTTAATAAATCAAAAATTACAGCAAAGATAGCAACCGGACAGCAGGATTTTAATATAAGATTTAATCAGATAAAGCTGCCTGACGGGAAAATGGATGGTCCTTTTTCAAGGGAAATCATTTATGATGTTCCCACATCCGGTGAGGTTTGGCTGATTATCGGCAAAAATAATATGGCAGATGGCAAAACAAAAGGGAACTTTTCTGTCACAGTAGAGTAGATTGCTTTTGATGAATAATCGAAACTGCAAAATATGAATGCAAAATCGCCGTTATTTAATGATCTTTATCAAAATTATGGATCGACCATTTAATCTAATTTTAATACAATAATTTTCGAATAATGAAAAAAATATTTCCAATAGCAATGATAGCTTCTGCAGCAATGATAAGTTGCGGTGCAGTACAGTCTCTGGTACAAAACACTTTTCCGTATACAGCAAATGTTTTAGTATCCACAGGAGTTGCTGCAGATAAAGAAGTTTCTTCAACAGCAACAGCAACAAATGTTCAGACATGGTTTGGCGGCAACAATAATGCTCAGATCAAAGATGTGAGAATTGCAGATGCGAAAATATCAGTGGTTTCCCCTGTGGGAGGAAATCTCAGTGCTCTTAAATCTGTAAAGATATATATATCGTCCAGTGGAACAGGAGAAAGGCTGGTGGCTTCAAGGTCAGGGATTTCATCAAATTCTACAAGTCTTAATCTGGATCTGAATAGTGAAACAGGATTTTTAGATGAGGTTGTAAAAAGTACAGGAGTCACTGTAAGAACAGTCTACGAATTAAAAAACCAGACGAGTTCGGATATGAATCTTAAAGTAGCCCTGAACTTCAGCAGTGTACCGGTAAGATAAATGAATCATTAGCATACAACGACAAATGCTTTCTGTAAAAGAAAGCATTTGTCGTTGTATGAACCATATCAGATCAGGTTGAGAAATCGTAACCGTTTACATAGGTTTTTACCTACGGTAATTATGCAAGTCACAAATCTAAATTTTTGTAATAGAATCCATAACAATCGTCACCGGGCCGTCGTTGATTAAAGAAACCTTCATATCTGCTCCGAAAATTCCACTTTCAGTTTTCAGACCTGATCTTGCTATTTCTTCTTTAAAGTATTCAAACAGAGGAATGGCTTTTTCGGGGTTTGCTGCTTTGATAAATGAGGGGCGGTTTCCTTTTTTATAATCAGCAATCAGAGTAAATTGGCTGATACAGAGGATGTCTGCTGAAATGTCTTTTACTGATAAATTGAGTTTTTCATTTTCGTCTCCAAAAATTCTGAGATTTAAAATTTTATTAATCAGCCAGTCAGCATCAGATTTTTCGTCCTGTTCATCAATCCCGATAAGAAGTACTAATCCTTTTCCGATTTCTCCGACAATGGCCCCGTCCACTTTTACATTAGCTTCAGAGGCTCTTTGAATTACAACCTTCATTAATTATAAATATTTAAATTTTTAGATCCCGCATCATAATTCCAGAAGTAAGTCTTTGGAGGAACCGAAGAAATAGCGGTTGGCTGACCGGTTATCAATATCCACGTTGCGTTATCTTTGGGGCAGAGAATACTGATGTTGTCTTTGATTTCCAATGTGGTATTACTGTCAGGACACAAATGCGGTGCGTTTCTGTCATAGACCTTAAAAGAAGCGGGACTGTCTCCGGTTCTTACCACGATAAGTCCTCTTGTTCCTGCCTGTTGTTCGTCAATATAAATAGGCTGTCCGACGAAGTTGAGGTTGTTGTATAAAGGGCTGTTCAGGTTTAAACTTACATTGATTGGGGAGTTGGGGAAACAGCTTACCGTATCTTCACGGCTTCCGCATGAGTTTATGTTTAATAAACTGAAAGTCAATGAGATGAAAAATAATATGATTGAGAAAGTTTTTTTCATTTGAATATAAATTTTTATATATTTGTAAAACAATAACGATTAACACGCAAAAACATTGTCCGACAAATGTCGGATAATTTTTTTATACTAAAACAAAATTTTAAGATTATGGCGAGCTATGTAACTAAGGAAGGATTAGATAAAATGAAAGCCGAGCTTGAGCAATTGGAAAAGATAGAGAGACCAAAAATTACTCAACAGATTGCAGAAGCAAGAGATAAAGGCGATTTGTCTGAAAATGCTGAATATGATGCAGCCAAAGAAGCTCAGGGAATGTTGGAAATGAGAATTTCTAAATTGAAAGATATTGTTACCACTTCTAAAGTGATAGACGAAACTCAGTTGGATACGTCAAAAGTTTCTATATTGACTACTGTGAGGCTGATGAATAATGACACTAAGAAAGAGCAGGTTTTTAAATTGGTTCCTGATAACGAAAGTGATCTTAAAACAGGAAAGATCTCAGTGAATACACCTATCGCAAAAGGCTTATTAGGAAAAGTAATCGGTGAGACAGCAGAAATAGTTTTGCCAAATGGAAACAAATTGTCATTTGAAGTGTTGGAAATTACATTGTAATTAATCAACATCATCGTAAAATTATAATTTCAGAAAAAATGAGCTCAATATTCACAAAAATCATCAACGGAGAAATTTCCGCATATATCATTGCGGAAAATGATGATTTCATTGCTTTTTTAGATGCAATGCCTTTGGTAAAAGGTCATACACTGGTGGTTTCAAAAAAAGAAGTTGATCTGATCTTTGATCTTGAAAGTGATGACTATAAAAACCTTTGGGGATTTGCACAGGAAGTTGCTGAAAAAGTTAAAAATGCAGTTCCCTGCATAAGAATAGGAGTTGCTGTCGTAGGGTTAGAAGTCCCTCATGCTCATATTCATCTTATTCCCTTACAAAAAGTAGAGGATATGAATTTTAAAAACGAGCGCCTGAAATTGTCTGTAGAAGAATATACAGAAATTCAAAATTCAATCATTAATTCTTAACAAAACAAGAGATCGTAAAAGAGAAATTTTTTACGATTTTCTTTACTTATATTTTATATTAAAATGAATGCAAACCAATGTTCTTTCTGTGGCAAGAAAAGAAATGAAGTACAAATGTTAGTCTCAGGACAAAACGGATATATTTGCGAAAACTGCATCGAGCAGGCACATTCTATCGTTAAAGAGAGTGTTTCTCCTGCCGGATATTCTCCAGCAGAGTCTATTGATGAATTAAAAAAACCCAAGCAGATAAAAGAATTTCTTGATCAGTACGTGATTGGTCAGGATCAGGCAAAAAAACAACTGTCAATCGCTGTTTACAATCATTATAAAAGATTGTTGCACGCAAAAGACGAGAACAGGGAAGTTGAACTGGAAAAATCGAATATCATCATGATTGGTGAAACGGGAACCGGTAAGACCTTATTGGCAAAAACAATTGCTAAAGAGCTTAATGTTCCGTTCTGTATTGTTGATGCTACGATTTTAACAGAAGCAGGATATGTAGGTGAAGATGTGGAAAGTATCCTGTCAAGACTTCTGATGGTAGCAGATTACGATGTTGAAAAAGCAGAGAAAGGAATCGTATTTATTGATGAGATCGATAAAATCGCAAGAAAATCTGATAATCCGAGTATAACAAGGGATGTTTCAGGTGAAGGAGTACAGCAGGGATTATTGAAGCTTTTGGAAGGAAGCATTGTGAATGTTCCGCCACAGGGAGGGAGAAAACATCCGGATCAGAAATATATTCAGGTAAATACTCAGAATATTTTATTTATTGCAGGTGGAGCTTTTGATGGTATAAAAGAGATTATTGAAAGACGAATGAACAAGCAGGCTATCGGTTTCAGTGCAGAAAAAATAAATAAAGTAGGAGAAGATGATTATGTGTTAACAAATATTAATGCAATTGACCTTCGTACTTTTGGACTGATTCCAGAACTTTTGGGAAGATTTCCGATCATTACATATTTGGAAAAACTTACCAAGGAAACAATGGTAAGAATCATGACCGAGCCTAAGAATTCTATTACCAATCAATTCGTCGAATTGTTCAAAATGGACGGTACAAAGCTTATTTTTACGAGCAGCTCAATAGATAAAATTGTAGATGAAACCATGGAAAAAGGTTTGGGAGCCAGAGGTTTAAGAGGTACTACCGAAAAAGTATTGGAAGATTATATGTTTTCGATCGGAGAAGATGAAGAAATCACATTGACGGATGAGAATATTTTGATTAATAAGACGATATGATATTTTTTTTCAAAAAAAATTATATCTTTGTCGGTGAAAATTGTATTAACACACAAAAATAATATACAATGAAAAAAAATTTATTAGCTATAGGACTTTTAGCTATCGTTAATTCTGTTCAGGCGCAGGTTCTACTTCACGTAGATGACACAGCTAAAATGTACGTAAGCAATGGTACCCTCGTTTATAATGGTGGGGGACTGCAGACACGTGGTTCTGGTAATATCGATTTACACGGTAATTTAATGATCGAAGGTAATAATTCTACCGATGTTGTCAGAACAATTACTACCGCTACAGGGGCTGTTCCAAAATTAGACGGCGGAAATATCGTTATCAGACTGAATGATCTTACAAATTATGCAAGTTACGGCCAGTTATACATTAACGGTTTTGCCCAGACTTCTTTGGATAATGCTATTGTAAGTAAAGAGTTCAGAGCAAAAAGACAGGGTAATGGCAGTTATTTTCAACAGATCGCACTTCCGTTTTCCGGTAAAGCCGTGACTACTTTGAGTGCTGAATTTGGAAAAACATTTACTACGGCAAGATTCAGTCAGAATGAAATTCTGAAATGGAATAATGCGGCAGTTGTTTCTAATCATTACACAAATCTTGCTACTCTTACTCTTGATCCTACTGGTTATTACATGTTAGGTTCTAAGAATAATAATCTTAATACTGATCAGCCTCCTGCAAACATGCCTACGATAGCGCCCACTGTTACAGGGAGTGTATTTACTTTGAATGGTAGGCCTTATGCAACTTTTGCTCCTGTAACTCTCGCCGGTGCCGGTGCAGGAATCTCATTTGGAGGCGGTGGAAATGCACTCAACCAGTATAATGAGAAATATAATACCTATCTTCAGGATAATTTAGAGACTACAGCAGGTGCAGGTGCATGGAATGGAAACTATGGTAGAAATATGTACCAGTTTGGAAATCCATTTTTCACCAACCTGGATATGGCAAGAATAGGATATACAGAAGCAGCAAGCCCAGGTGATGGAAATGCTATTACAAATATTTGGGGTATTACCTATGATCCGGGAACAATAGTAACTACATCAACGGGTACAACATATGCTACCAGCCCTCTGACCATTACTTTTGATCCAGCGACCAATGTTCCGGTAGGTGATGTTACAATTTCTATTAAACCTATGCAGGCGTTTCTAATAAAATTACGTAACAACACATCTCCACAAACGCTGAATTTTAATACGCTAAGAAGATTCAGCAATGTTTCCAGAGCGGCGGGGACACCATACTCCGTAACAGCGCTTAAAAATACGAATACTACATCTAATTATACAGGTAGCGTAAAGCAATTAGGCGTAATTGCATTGGATGCTGCGGGCAATGAACTTGCAAGAACATATTATGTTGTGTCTCCTAATGCAACAACAGGTCATCAGGCTGACGCAAACACATCTGTTCAGGCAGGTAATGCTGGAGGAAGTATCATTGGGACATTTGAGGAAAATCCAAATGGAGGATATGATTTAAATTATACTTCTTCTTATTGGTTATATATTAATGAAGCTAATGAAAATAATTTTTCAGGTAAAAATATTAAATTGGCCAATTATGATTTTGGAGTAAATAATAAAGCTGTTTCTTATAAATTTGAAATTAGGGAAAATGCCGAATTGGTTCCTGCCAGTACCCATGTACTCTCTTCAGGAACAGGATTTTATTTTAAAGGTCCAAATGGAATCCTGCAGGAAGCTAAACAGGATGCTGTTGTACCGATTTTAGGTGGCGAATATGATTTATATTATGGACAACCTGCCAGTGTTTTAAATACTCAGGATGTTAAAAAACCTTCTAGAACGATGGTTGTATATAATCCTGCAATCACTAATTATATCGTTAGATTTGATCCCAATTGGAAAAAAGCAGATATTCAGGTTTTTGATATGAGTGGGAAATTATTAATAGCTCAAAAAGATGTTACCACGTCGAGAGATTTTGTAATTGAATTGGATAATGCTCTTAAAAATTCTTATTTAGTTAAGATTGTGGCTGATAATGGAGAAATTATAAATGCTAAAATCTTAAAATAATCACAAATATGAAAATGACTAATAAATTATTGACCTTTGTAACGGTCTTTGCAATTTACTTTGTAAATGCACAGATGCCGCCGGCTCCAACCCCTCAGCCAGGTGGTCAGGGTGGTAACGGTACAGGAAGCCCCTCTATCCCTGTTGACATGTATGTATATGTTTTAGCAATTGCCGCAATTTTAATGATTGTTTATTTTGCAAAAAAATACAAGACTCAAAAAATATAAAAATTTTATTAAAATATTTTAAACTCCCCGATTAGTCAGGGAGTTTTTTTATTTTTACAGGATGAAGTCGGCAGTTATGTTCATGTAAGAAATAAGCATGACTGTCTGATTTTTTTAATAAAAAAAGATTTACATCTATCTATGAAAAAGATATTCTTAGTATCAGGAATGTTGTATGCGTGCTCACTGCAGGCACAGTTTACTGTAAACATTCAGACACATGCAGATTTCAAAGAAAAAGAAGCTATTTTATACACGCTTAACGGTTCAAAAGATATTATTGTTACCAAAGAACAGAACAAAAATAATTCATGGAATTTTAAATATCCTAAAAACTATTCGGGGATGATGAAAATCTATTTTCCGAATACCAATAACAGCATCACTTTCATCAGCGAAAATAAAGATGTAAGTATAAAGCTGGAAACACAAAATAATAAAGTTAAAAACATTATTTATCTTGATGAAGCGAATCAGTTAATGAGTGGTATCCAGGAATCGTCTCAAAAGAAAGAACTTATCCTTCCGGCATTAACTCAGATCAAAGAGTATTATAAGGACAGCACAGATTTTGGAAAAGCACTGAATACTGAAATTGGAAAACTTTCAGGGTCTGATGCGACAGACATTTCCAAACATCCATTCATATCCTATTATAATACCAATTATTCTAAATTTTTATCAAACAATCCTGCAAAAAAAACCAGTCAGGAAGAAGTAATTGAGTTCTTTGATAAGTCGAATGATATGCTTGAGTCCTCTTCATTAATAAGACCGATTTTAGTGTCTTTTCTGAATAATGGTGGAAATAATAATGTAGGGCAGTCAGTAGATAAGTTATTGGACCGGTTAAAGGTTGAGACGCCCCGTGGACAGACTGTTTTATCTGAACTCATCGATATTTTTGATGTCTATGATATGACAGAGTTTAAAAATAAATATCTTACTCTTGCGAAAAACCTTAAATGTACCATTACAGATAGGTTGGCATCCACTTTAAAGTCAAACGCAAATGTAGAAATAGGAGCTTTATTTCCAAATTATAAATTTCAGTCAGCAGTTAATACAACCGCTAAATCAATTGCAGATGTAAAAGCAGATAAAAAAGTCATTGTATTCTGGTCATCCTCATGTTCACACTGCGAGAGTGAACTTCCCAAGCTTCTTGAAAAGTATAATGAAATGAAAGCAAAAAATATCCAGGTAATCGGACTGTCCTTAGATTTGGAAAAAGATGCATATACCAGCAAAATTGCAGCGTTTCCGTGGATCAACGATTCGGAATTGAGAGGATGGAACAGTTCTTATGCGGATACGTATAATATTCATGCTACTCCTACCTATTTTATTTTAGATGCTAACAATAAGATTATCAATAAGCCAGAGCACGTAGGTGATGTTTTGACTTATTTAAATTTAAAATAATTTTGGTAGATGTTAAATATTTTATATATTTGCACCACCAAAAAGGCGAGGTAGCTCAGTCGGTTAGAGCGCAGGATTCATAACCCTGAGGTCACGGGTTCAATTCCCGTCTTCGCTACTCATAAATAAAGGGTTGTAAGATATTTTCTTACAACCCTTTTCTATTTAGGTACAACAATTTCGAAGGAAAGATATATTTTTATAAAAATTTCGTCAGCAGAATTTATTGTTTGCAGGTATTTATAGTGCAAATAATAAACTTTACATAGATTACGAAAAGATTTCGAATAGGAGATAAGTTTTCTATATTAATCGTATTCATAATATTTTAGGATAATAGCATAGAATAATATTTATATTATGTTAAAAACTTGTAAAAAATATCATTTTACATTTTAATTTTAGTTTTTTATTAGTGTTTTTAAAAAAATTAAGCTGAATATCTGTTAATTATGAAATGTCTAATTTTACACAGCACAGTAATTTAAAAAACTAAAAAGACTTAATTAACATCATCAAAAAAATTATGATAATGTATTTACAAAATACATCTGAAACAAAAGTTAGATTTGATGATTATTATAGTTTTTATTTTCTTAAAGAAAACTTCCAAAATTCTGTAACAGATTTCTACAAAACGCTACTAGTAAACGTTGCTGGCTTGGACAAGGATCGGGCTATCTGCTGTGGTAACTATTTAGGATGTTGTTATTATGTAAATCCTATCTGTTATGTTCATGATACAATGTGTTCTGATTGTAGGCCTTCTTGGTTTTGCCTGCGAGGATGTAAATCTGACAAACCAGTGAAAAATGTTAATTCATTAAATATCAATTAAATATTAGATCATGCTACAAAAAATATTAAAACTACTTAGTATTTTATCATTGTTAGTAATAATTATTTTAATCTACTTATCATATAATACCTTTGAAAATAAAATAATTAATTTTATAGGAGAGATTGCACTTATACCGATTATTTTATATGTAATTGTATGTTTTGTATTATGTTTGGTGAAAATTATGGGAATTAATAAAGATAAAAGGTATTACCCAATTATGATTATCAATGCTATAACTTTATGTATTATGGTGATTTTTACCTTTCTTCAGTCGTAATCTTCAATTAGAGATTTTTGATTGAATATAATAGAAATTAACACACCAAAAATACATTTTAATCATTGATGAGCAGGAAGATCTATACACGAAAAGATTTGATAACGGGTATTTGCAGGCAAAGCATGAGACTAAACTTGCTGCCAAACTTACGGCATTCCCAAATCAACAGAATCACTATTTTCATGGTCTAACATTTGGAAAACAAGAATACAAAAAAGAAGTACGGGAATAGGCAAAACGATTTTCTAAAATCCACCTGCAAAGGATGATCGGGAGCAAGGGAAAGGAGCGTTAAGAAAAAAAGAGGCTATCCAAAAAGGGCAGCCTCACATATTTTAATCTACAGAGTGATTAATTAACACTTTCCAAATGACTGGCTGATAATGGTAATTCCTCCTATGATAATAGTCACTCTGATGCCTGTTGGAATACCCCAAGTAGTGCATATGGCTAAGCAAGCCTGACCCACTGTTCCGTTAGGAATACTTAAAGGGATACTAAAACAATATTTTCCAAAACCTAAGGGTAGGTTAATACAAATTTTGTTATTTTCAACGCTAACTGAAATACATTCTGCAGTTACAAGAAGGTGACCTGCACTGGCATTGGCTATACTTAAATCCGATTCTGCTCCGGATGAACGATTTGCCTGACTGTCTTCTTGTGATCTTTTTGCTGCTTCTAATGCGTGTGAGATCGCTTCTTCGCTAAAATTAAATTCTGACATAGTTTTTTAGTTTTTAGTTTTCCTACTCGTTTGGCTTTTCAGAATCCGCCCCGTTTTTAAAGTGGTTTCTGATCTCCACTGTTTCTGTAATATTACGATGTAAATCTACAGCGTTAAGAGATTGTATATCACAGTTTTAATACTGAATTTTTTATTTGCGTATTTATACTTAGGACTTTAGAATTGAAAATTAAAGTATGCTTCCTGCATGAGGTACGAAGGAAATTGAAAAAAAAGCTGCCCAAACTTTTAAGACAGCCTCATTTTATTTTAATATACAGAGTGATTAATTATCACTTTCCAAATCATTGACTGATAATTGTGAATGCTTAAAGCGATACTGGAAAAAATATCTTCCAAAACCTACTGGTAGGTTAATACAAATTCTATTATTTTCAACAGTAACTGAGATACATTCTGAGGTTACATGAAGATGACATGCACTGCCATTAACGATATAACGTAATAGATCTTATCATCATTCCCCTTTTAGTTACTTCCCCAAATTTGCATATCTGTTTTTGTTGATGATTCATTCATTTACACAAATAATTTAGTCAACTGCCAGTATATCTGATATTTTTAAAAGTGCTATGATTTTTTTGATAATATTTTTTTTTCACCATAGATTATCGATATAACAAAGCGAGAGCATTGATGACTGATCAATTTGATATAGTTCATCAAAAAAATAAATAGTTGTGTATTCTCTTTTAAGGATATGATATAAGATGATTGTTTGTTTCTGGTTTTTATTGCTGATAATCAGTTTGTTAAATGGTTGCTTAAGTAATTTGATCTGGTTCATCAATACTCCCAAATGATAAGATCATAAAGTTTTCTTAAAATTTAATAAAAAGGGAGCATGTGATTTTGAAATTTAAAATATTGTTGTATTTTTACAGAGCCTTGAATGAGGGAACAAGTCAAGGTAATAAATTTTTTTTCATCATTTGTGTTTTTAGAATCGTATCGCCTGATACGATTCTTTTTTTTGCATATGATTAATGGTTCTCATATCTCACCAGCAAATCAATAAAATAAGAATAGGTGACAACACCTTCCTGCTGATTGCTCTTAAGGAAGAGATTGTTGGTAAACCCAAAAAAATCATTAAGCCAGCCCTTGTGCTCGTCAATAAATTTCTTTTCGAAAGCACGGTCTCTTTTCATCCCATCTGAATAATTTTTAAGTGCGGTCTCAACGAACTTTTCATCTTCATAAACAATAGAGTTAAGAAGACTTTTTAATGTAAAATATTCTGTACTATATCTCAGTTCCGGGTTAGTTGAATTAATGCCTGTCAGATAACCAATGAAATTAGCTTCCTGTTCCCTGGCAAACCCGAGCTGGTGAGAGCTTTCGTGAGCTAATGTAAAAGGCAGATAAGAAGAAGGTAGCTCTGCATTGTATTGGGCTTCCGCAGTGAATGGATTATAATATCCTAAAATACCTGTAAAACTCATGAAGCTTTTAAACAGGCTTGGCTTAAAAGAGTTTATTTCATCCGTTTTTTTATCAGAAATATAAGATGGGATTTTCTTTTGCCTACTGAGTATCTCATTCTGAATATTTTTTAAGCTTGTAACAGTAAAAACGCCCTGCTTATTTTCATGGACAAGCGATCTTGTCTGTCTGCATTTTTCAAGATATTTTAAAGCTAAATTTTTTCTCTTATCTAATGTGATTTTGGTCTCAGGAAATTTTGAAATAATAGGCTTATGGAAATAAAGCATTCCCCAAAAAATCTGATATAGAAAGTAAGAGATGTTGATCAGAATCAATAATTTTAAAAATGATGCATTTCTGGTTTTCTTTTTAAAACATCTGATAATCAAATATAAAAAAACAACGCCTGACAAAATGTACAATACATCTCCTGCTGAAAACGGAATCTCCGAAAATAGAAACTGATGAGCCTTCTTTTGAATTTCAAAAAAAAGATCAAAAGCAGAAACTGTAAATTTAAGCTTCGAAAAAAAAAAGAACAAAAGAATTTGGACAACTAATACAGTTGCCCAAAATTTCTTTTTCTGATATGTTTTTGATGGATTAATGTGCATTTTCAGATTCTAAAATATCAACATTGATTCCCTGATTACTCAAAGCTTTTCTTGCCATGTAAGCAAAAACAGTAATGTACGCAAAACACAGTACCGGAATGATATATGAACTGTGAATTCCTATGATATCAGAAAGTTTCCCCTGCAATGGCGGAATAATACCTCCTCCCAAAATCATCATAACTAAAAATGCCGAACCCTGAGCAGTATACTTTCCTAAGCCGGTAATTGCCAGAGTAAAAATCGATGGCCACATAATACTACAGGCTAAACCGCCTGAAAGAAATGCGTAAATAGCAATATTTCCTGTCGTAAGCAAACCTACGATCATAGCAGTGACACCAAAAAGACCGAATATAATCAAAGTTAATGCAGGTTTATTTTTACTTACCAAGAATAAAATTACCTGAATTACAATACATATTGCGTAGTAATATAGATGCGACATATCTTTTTGCGCAATAACATTAATACCTATAATAACAAAAAATGCTATAAACGGAACAATAATGGTCGCAATCATCTGTTGTTGTTTGTTGAGGTTAAAAACACTGATTGCACCGGTCCATCTGCCAATCATTAAGCTTCCCCAATACATAGAAATATAAGGTGCCAAATCAGAAGACTGATGATCTCCAAATTCAGGTAAACTCAAAAGCTCTCCCAAATTACTCCCGATAGCAACTTCTACTCCTACATAAGCAAGAATAGCAAGCATGCCCAAAACAAGCTGCGGATATTTCATAGCGCCCCATCCTTCCGGGTTTTTCTTAGAACTGGTGTTGGCATAGACCAAACATAAAACTACTGCTAACAATGCACCTCCTAAATAGTACATTCTCGTTTTTTCCAAAGGATGTTTTACTTCCTGAAGCTCTGCTTTTTTAGTATCAATATTTTTTTGAATAGTCTGTATGGCAGCAACATCAGTTTCAGTCTTTTTGCTGTTATCTAGAGCTGTTATATCGTAGTTGAGTACTTCAACCTTTTTTGCAGCGTCAGAATTGTAACTTGCAAAAACCGGAATAAAACAAAGAATAACCAAAGCGGTCATTGCGATTAAATTTTTTCTTGCCTTTCCTGCTTTTTCCATCGGTTCTGTGGAAATTCCTGCGGGTAGTTTTTTAGAAAAATAAAAAATTCCGGCTGCAATTAAAAATAATGCTCCTACTGCAGTGTAAAGTAAAATTACCTTATCAAGTGCTAAATTTTTTATCTGATCATCATCTACCGTAGCTGTCGTTCCAAAAAGTGCCAGACCTACAATGATGGGGCCGATAGAAGTACCGAAAGAGTTTACACCTCCTGCAAGATTCTGTCTGCTGGTTCCTGTTTTGGGATCACCCAGTAAAACAGCGAAAGGGTTTGCTGCAGTTTGTTGAATAGAAAAACCTAATGCTACAACAAACAAACCGATAAGCATTCCGTAATAAACGTTACTTTTTACGGCAATAATCATAATTGCAGCACCTACTGCTGATAGTAAAAGTCCGTAGACTATACTTTTTTTATACCCCCATTTTCCTATAATATCAATACCTTTTATTGTACTGAAGATAAAAAGCAGTAATGCTCCGAGAAAATATGCAGTGTAAAAAGCAAAATCGATCAGCTGTGACTGAAACTGGTCGAGAGAAAAATAGTTTTTACAGAACGGAATAAAAATGCTGTTCCCTGCTGCAATAAAACCCCAGAAAAAAAACACCAGTATAAGTGTATAAAGTGCTGGATAATTAGTTGGTTGAGTTGTTTTAGACATATTTGTTTTTAAAAAAATCTTAACAACAAATATAATTTTTTTCTACGATTAACCGAGATCTGTTAACGTTTTTTTTATGGCCTCGAAAGATGATGATTTTAAATCTTTCGGAGATGCTTCAGGTTCCAGAATATCATTGAAATAAACCTTAACTTTACCTGGAAAACCTTTAGAATGCTCAAAAGGGAACATTTTTTTCAGACCAATGAAAGTAAATACTGCGATCGGAGAATGGTGTTTTGAAGATAAAGTAAATGCGCCGTCTTTGAATTGATCAAGAATAACAGAAGTATCATCAGGAACACCACCTTCTGGAAAAATTACAATACTGTTCCCTTCTTCCATTTTTTCGGCACATCTGCGGTAAACATCAGCCCGGCTTCTTGGGCTGCTCCGGTCTACCATCACACAGATTCTTTTATATATTGTTCCGAAAATAGGGATTTTGACCAGTTCTATTTTTCCCACATAACAGAGAGGATGATTTGGAAAAAGAATGCATGGCAACATGATGTCCATAATCGAAGTATGATTGGAAATGACAACATACTGTGTGTTTTTATCTATCTTTTTATCAGTAAGGCTGATCAGTTCATATCGCATTCCCATTCCGTAGAAAACTCCGTAACACCAAATTCGTATAAAGATATACGCATACTTATAGGTTTTTTTATTCAGAGAAAACAGATAAACGGGCAACCCTAAAATAATAGTCAGCAAAAATGCCAGAACAACCAGCCAGAACCTCCATAAATAATTTAATATTTTCACCACAAATCAACCGTTAAAAATTACTTTTTTCTTTACAGAATAATTAAGAATGGAAACGAGCAGAATCGCTGAGATTTTGCTGGTCATTTCCGGACTCAAGGTATAAAAAATTAAATCAATATTCTCTTTAAATATGAAGCTGTAAAATATCTGGAAAAAAAATAAGCTCAATAAGGTAGATACGAACGATACTCCCATGAAATATATAAATTCCCTCTTTTTTGAATACTTCCCTCTCTCAAAAACAAACCAGATACTCAAAAAGTAGTTGGAGAGAATTCCGCAACTCGTCGAGAAAATATTACTTAACGGATAATGGATGCCGTGAAAATTCTGTTCCTGAGAAAATATTTGTGGAAGATAAGTGCTGAAGATCTTAAAACTCCCAATTTCTACAATGGCACTCAGTCCGCCGGCAATGATAAAAAAAAGGACTTGTCTGTAGCGCAGTATTAGTTCTCTCATGTAATTTAGTAATATGCAAATTTATAACTATATGTTAAACAGTGAAAAAAGTTGTTAATTTTTTTTTTCGTTTAAAAATAATATCTAAATTTAATTTTCAGAAAGAAACAAATCTACCTGATACTAAATTCATTTTCAACTCATTCTGTTGTGGGTTTTCTATCTTGTATTAAGTGATTGGGAGGCATTGCTCAATTTTCACACATTAAAAAAAATCAAATATTTGTATGAAATATCAAAACAAATACAGGAAATTTCAGCTTCAGCAAAAAAATATCGAAGCTTTGGAAAAGGAGAATACACGTTTTAAGAGAGTCTATTCAGAATATGAAAATATGTCAGATGAGCTTTGGAATCTTGAAAACAAAGAGGGAGATCCAATTCCCGATGACTTTATTAATGCTATGGTGATGCAGACATCCTATCTTGAAGAAGAGATAGAAGACTGGCTAATACAGTTTAACCAAAATAAAACTGAAATCAAAAGCTGAGCTTAATCATTAACCGGGGTTTCGGCATCTGTTTGTACAGGCTATTTGAAGATAAATTCATAATTTAGCACTCTTAAATAAGAATTATGGTTGCTATTGTCGATAGTGGTTCTACAAAATCAGACTGGGTAATATTAGATGAATTTAAAAATGTTTTCTTAAAAACTGAAACCATTGGTTTCAATCCCAATTTTATCAGCAGAGAACTCATTGTTCCTGAAATCGAAAAAAATATAAGTTTAACGTCTGTCAAAAATTCAATCACCAAGATTTATTTTTATGGTTCAGGTTGTGGTATTCAACAAAACTGTGAAACGATCAAAAACGAATTGGGAAGAGTTTTTATCAATGCAGCCATCAGTGTCAGAGAAGATCTTGCTGCGGCAGCCTATGCGGCTTATAATGGCAAGCCAGCCATTATCTGTATTATGGGAACCGGATCTAACTCATGTTTTTTTGATGGAGAGAATTTAAAAATAAAACTTCCTTCACTTGGTATTCTAATGGGTGACGAAGGAAGTGGAAGTGCCATTGGAAAACAGCTGGTGCGGCGGTTTTTTATGCAGAAACTTCCTCAGGATCTTCATGAAGAATTTGAAGATTCCTATCATCTGACAATTGATGAGGCATTGAAAAATATGTATCACAGTACGAGACCCAATGCTTTTCTTGCAGATTTCAATAAATTTGTCGTTGAGAGAAAAGAGCATCCTTATTTTATACAGATGGTTTCCGAGGAAATGAAAAATTTCTTCGAATACCAGGTTGTACCATATGAGGAATCCAAAATATCAGAGATTAATTTTATCGGGTCAATCGCTTATTATTACGAAAATATTCTACGTTCTGTAGCTTTAGAACTTCAGTTAAATGTCGGACACGTTGTGCAGAAGCCTATTGAAAGTTTAGTGAACTACCATATTAAATATATACTATAAAAAAACATAAAATTCTATGTCGAATAAAACTCACCGCGACGAAAAAAATTTCAATCAGGCTGCATTAGATTATCATAAGGCAGAACCAAAAGGCAAAATTGAAGTCATTCCTTCAAAGCCACACTCTTCGCAGAGGGATTTGTCTTTGGCATATTCGCCGGGTGTTGCAGTACCCTGCATGGAGATACATCATAATCCTGAAACAGTATATGATTATACAGGAAAAGGAAATCTTGTTGCTGTAATCTCAAACGGAACAGCGGTACTTGGTTTAGGGGATATCGGGGCTGAAGCTTCAAAACCTGTGATGGAAGGGAAAGGTCTGTTGTTTAAAATTTTTGCTGATATCAATGTCTTTGATATTGAAATTGATGAAAAGGATCCGGATAAATTTATCCAGATTGTAAAAGGTATAGCACCGACTTTCGGAGGGATTAACCTTGAAGATATCAAAGCTCCTGAAGCTTTTTATATCGAACAAAAATTAAAAGAGGAACTGGATATTCCTTTGATGCATGATGATCAGCACGGAACCGCAATTATTTCAGCTGCTGCATTGATCAACGCACTTCAGATTGCCAACAAAAATATTGAAGAAGTAAAAATGGTGGTCAACGGAGCAGGAGCAGCTGCAGTTGCATGTACCAATCTTTATATTTCTTTAGGTTTAAAAAGAGAGAATGTCCTGATGTGCGACAGCAAAGGGGTTATCAATCATAAAAGAGAAAACCTTACACCGGAAAAAATAGATTTTGTAGCGAATACAGAACTTGAAACATTAGAGGACGCTGTAAAAGGTTCAGACGTTTTCATAGGTTTATCAAAAGGGAACGTAATGACCCCTGACATGTTGAGCAGCATGGCAGATAACCCTATCGTTTTTGCGCTGGCAAATCCGGATCCCGAGATTGCTTATGACCTTGCAATGGAGACGAGAAAAGATGTCATTATGGCTACAGGGAGAAGTGATTATCCTAATCAGGTGAACAACGTTTTAGGTTTCCCATATATATTCCGTGGTGCATTGGACGTGCAGGCAAAAGGTATTAATGAAGAAATGAAACTGGCTGCCGTTCACGCGATTGCTAATCTCGCTAAAGAACCTGTACCTGAGGCCGTTATTTTAGCTTATAATGTTCAGAATCTGCAGTTCGGACGAGAGTATTTTATTCCGAAACCATTTGACAACCGATTGATTACAAAAGTGTCAAGCGCAGTGGCAAAAGCTGCTATTGACAGTGGAATCGCAAGAAAAACTATTGCTGATTTTGATGAATACGAAACTCAGCTTCTTGACAGAATGGGAAGAGACGAGAAATTGGTGAGAATGATGCAGAACCGTGCTAAAGCAAATCCTAAGAGAATTACTTTGGGCAATGCTGAAGAATATAACGTCTTGAAAGCAGCTCAGATTCTTTACGAAGAAGGAATTGCTTACCCGATTCTTCTGGGAGATAAAAAATATGTCAAAGAACAGATGGAGCGTTTCGGAATCGATATTGACGTCCCGATTATTGATCCTACCGACGATGACCAGAAAGAAAACAGAAAAAAATACAGGGAAACACTTTGGAAACTTCGTCAGAGAAAAGGGATGAATGAGTACAAAGCAAAAAGATATGTTCGCCAGAGAGATTACTTTGGACCGCTCATGTTGAAGCATGGCGATACAGATGGATTGATCATCGGTTTTTCTAAAAATTATGTTTCTACCTTACGGCCTGTTTTAGAAGTTATCGAAAAGGAAAAAGGTGTTGAAAAAGTTGCTGCAATGATGATGATTCTTTCTGAGAAGAAACCTATTTTCTTCGCAGATACTTCAATCAATCAGAATCCAACCGCTGAAGATTTGGTGAATATTGCTAAGATGGCAGAACACACGGTAAAGTCTTTCGCTATAGAACCGAGAATCGCAATGCTTGGATTTGAAAACTTTTCAGCCATATCTGAAACGTCGAAAAAGGTAGCTAAAGCAGTAAACATTCTTCATGAGAAATTTCCTAAAATGATTGTTGATGGTGAAATTCAGCCCGACTTTGCGATGAATGCCGATCATTTAAGTGATTATCCATTTTCCAAACTGGGAACAACTCCTGCAAATACTTTTATTTTCCCGAATCTTGAATCTGCGAATTTATCTTATAAAATTATCAGAGGAATGAAGGTTGCACAGGTAATCGGACCCATCTTGATGGGACTGAAACAGCCTGTTCACGTTCTGCAGATGCGTTCAAGCGTAGATGAAATCGTAAACCTCGCGACAGTAGCGGTTCTGGATGCGCAAAGAAGAGAAAATAAAAAGTAAATACTGCATTTTCAAAATATAAGAATCCGTCTCACAACTGAGGCGGATTTTTTTTGGTTATAATTTTTATTTTCC
>CAURNW010000017.1:0-90345 GCA_963526305.1 uncultured Chryseobacterium sp.
GTTTAATTAATTATTTTTGACCTATAATCTGTATCGGATTTTTAGGACGGGACAAAATTTTCAAATAGTTCCTTAATTTTGATTGCAAACATTATTCGAAGAAGGATATTAGTATGATGACTGTGAGATGGGACTAAATGAAATCTATATATTGGATGCATTAAAATAAGATTTTTCAAAAAGTTTAAGGAAACTAGTATATATAGATGATGCAAGAGTGTATGCCAGATATCGGAAGATGGTGAGTGATAGATCCGCTGCGATAAATTTATATTCTATACTATAAGATGGAAAAATCAATTTAGACCAATTAAATCCAGAAACCTTAAATAAAAATTTATTTGGATATAATTATCCCGGTGGAAAAAACCCAAGAAAATATAATGGCGAATCTGATTATTCAGTAGCACCAACTGAAATAGAAGTTCCAGCTTTTATTCACGATAAGGACTATGATAAATTAGGAGTTACAGGAGCCGATGCATTATTTAATAATACAGCCACAATTAAAGCAGATAATCGTTTTGTTGATAGTATGGGTAAACTAGAGGAAAAATACAGAAAGGAAGGAAACTATAAACTTATGATACAGGCAAAAATATTAGGAAGGGGATTGAACAGCGCATCTCAGCCTAAAAGACAAACATTTATGAATGTTTTGAAACAAGCTTTAACATTTCCATCACTAAGATAATATGAAAAGAAATAAAATTTTATTCGGGACAATGATATTTAGTTTAATATATATATTGTTGGGAACTTTAGTTGTTTTGGTTAGCTTTCCAGAATACTCTTTGTTCGGCTTTGATTATAATAGCCCCCTCTGGACACCATTAGTAATAATTACTTATCCTGTCAATATTTTATTGTTTGGGTTAGTTATGGTTGATGTCTCCTTTTTATCAATATTTATATTTCAAACAATAGTTTTTATAATTTTATGGTTTTTCTTATATAAGTTGGTCTCATACTACTTCAAGATAAAAAGCAGAAAAAAAATTAATAATTAACCTGATATCGCAAGATTTGTCGGTCAAGACAGACTTTCTGAAATAATGCCTGATTGGACACCTTATCGTTTTGCATTTAATAACCCTGTTTATTTTTCTGATCCAACAGGATTGTTTGAAGAAGGCGGGAATGCTCTTGCACATTGTCCTACCTGCCCAAAAACAGATGAATTTAAACCTTACATTGACGATAAAAACAATGTGTATTTTTATAATCCTGAGACAAATACCGCTTCTTTAAAAGTAACACCAATTGAAGAAGTTGTAGTTACAGGAAAGAAAAGCGAGAGTAATACAAATTATCACGATTGGTCCCAAACATTAAGAAAAAGTTCTGGTTATGCTTTTTCTTCAAACAAGATGCTATTTCAACCTGCGTTTCAAAGTGCATCTCAGTACGGAAATCCTAAACCATATACCACAACAACCTTAGTTTTTGAGAAATCACTGGCTAAAATTTTAGGTGGTAGAAGAATTATATATCAACCATTGATGACAATGAACGCCATCAAAGCTGGAAAAATATCAAAAGTACTTAAAGTTACAGGTAGGGTTTTAGGTGTTGTGGGAGTTGGTTTAGCGGGGTATGATATGTATCAGAACGGAGTAACGACTTCCAACACACTAGATCTTACTATGTCTGCATTGGCGGTGTCTCCGACAGGAGTTGGGCAAGGTATAGCTGCGGCTTATTTTTTAGCAAATGGTATAACGATATTAGCTACAGGACAAAGATATAGGGCAACATATCGATAGTTCAATTAGTCCTTATAAAGAGAATAAGAAAGCAGGAGAATAATAGGAGTTTAATAAAGCTACAGGCTATTAAAAAAAAATATATGATATTTATTGATTATTTATACTACCAGTTTGCCAACTTTTACAAGTATTTTGAGAAAGATGGAACGCATAAGGCGTCTGGAATTATTTTAACTTGTGGTATGTTATGTTGGAATCTAATATTTTTCATCATTATATTGGATAATTATTTTATTGCTAATTTGGGTCCAAAAAATAAATATTTCCTAATCATGTACTGTCTTCCAATAATATCATTAATAACCTTAAGGTATTGGAAATATACATCATATGAAGAAATAGATAAAAAAATAAAAAGCTTCAGTAAAAACAAAAGAATAGTTTGGGATGTATTACTTATTTTGTATGTAATTATTTCTTTACCATTGTTTATAGGATTTGCTGCTTATTTTGGAGGAAACAAATAGAAATAAAATTATAATAAAATCCCTCGCTGCGCAAAGTCCTCGCTGCGCAAAGTCTGTGACTTTGAGCTGATAATAAAAATCCGCTCTGCGAAGTTTTTAACCTCATCGAAGATGAATACAAAAAAACTCACATTTCACAAGGGGTTTTTGTGTTTTAGTCCAAAGTTGCATAGATTTAGGAGCCTCTGTCAATAGTTTACTCTCATTTTCTTCTTATGCTTTTTTCCTTTATGAGCATTTCATTTAAAAACATATTGGGCGCAGTTCACTTTTTGATTTAATGCTCTATTACTACAGATTCGTTTTGGAATTGATAGAAAGAATCAATTCCAAAACTGGAAAAATTGCAATTCAAATTCCGCTTCAGATAAATTTCCTAAAAATCTAAAGAGATTGCAGATTATCACTATAAGCATCAAAACATTGACTTATTTTTCAGATTCTTAAAGCAGGAACTTAATTAACCTGAGTTCGGAATAAACAATTTTTTAAATAATTGATTTTCAGAATAATACTATTTTATCGCAAAGAAAAACAAAGAAATTCTACTTTTTGAAACGCTTTTAAGTTAAACAATGCCACTTCGTTTATCAAAGCAATACAAGAATTTTGTATTACCTTGATAAGTTTCACGCCTTTGTCTATCATAAATCTTAGAAAATCACGTAATTACTATTTTTGTTTAGCTTTACGTTTTATAGAGCCTCATCCCGAACTGATGGTAATTAAGTCACTTACTCACACTCAACAAAAACAGAATATAGGTTATGATTTATAAAGTGATGATTACGGTAGTGCTTCTGCTGATCAAAAAAAAAGCAAACACTTTGGATTACAAATTAGCTAAAAACATATTGCGATGAAGCTTTGCGACATGAAAAATGCAATTCTAATACTATCTGAAAGAGGTAATACTGACAAAGTTTTTAGAACATAAATGACCGTGATTTCTTCCAATCATAATTAGGCTTTAGCCCGCTTTTTGTTTTCAAACATCAGGCTTCAATCAAAATATATATTTAAATCATGCAAAACAGGATTTCTTCTTTCCCGCCCATTATCGATCATCAATCTGAAATTCTGATTTTAGGATCTGTTCCCGGTATGAAATCATTGGAAAAACAGCAGTACTACGGTCATCCGCAAAATAAATTCTGGAAGATCATTTTTGAACTGTTTCATGAAGAATTTACAGAGAACTATCCTGATAGAATTGATGTTTTAAAGAAAAATCACGTTGCCCTCTGGGACGTGATTGATTCCTGTGAAAGGAAAGGAAGTTTAGATTCTGAAATAAAAAATGAAGAAGCCAATCAGATCCCTGAACTTCTGGAACAGTATCCGAATATCAGGGCTGTATTCTGTAATGGAGGAAAATCATATAAAAACCTGATTAAAATTTTAGGGAAAAATTACAGAGTTCCTATCTTCTTACTGCCTTCAACCAGTCCGCTTCACACAATTTCTTTTGAAAGAAAATTTGAAGATTGGAAAAAGATTTTGGAATACATTTAAAAGCAAAAAGCAGGAACAACGGCTCCTGCTTTATATGAATTGGTTACTTATTCATTAATATTACTTCTCCATCACGTAAACTTCCTCATAAGGCTGTATCAGTACCCATCCATTCCCGGAAAACTTCATCTGAAACTCTTCTCCGCTTCCCCTGCCTACCAGGCTCTTAAAGGATACATTGGTTTTCAGCTCCGGACTTAAGTTGCCTGACCATGCCACAGTTGCGTTAGGATCTGTAAAAACAGGAGCATCAGGAGTAACCATCAAAGTCAAGGGCTCGCCGTGTGTCGTGATCGCAATATGACCTGTTCCTGAAAGCTTTACCTGGAAAAGTCCGCCAGACATCATTCCGGCAATGCTTTTCAGCATCGTAATATCGCTCTTCACACTTTGCTCGTGAGCTAAAACATCATTTCCGTTTACGAAAAGGGTTTCATTGTTCAGATAAAGAATTCTTACTTTTTTTCCTGAGTCGGCAACGTACAGTTTGCCTGTACCTTCAGCTTTCATCAGTTTGGCACCTTCTCCGCTGATTGCTTTCTTTAAAAAGTTTCCCAGTCCGCCCGCAAGCATTCCCTGTCTTTCAAAGTTGATGCTTCCGACGTAGCCTACCATACTTCCGGTTTTCGTCCAGACTGCCTGACTGTTTAGGTTGATTTCTAAGAGTGCCGGTTTTTCCAGCTCGAAATAATCTCTTTCCAAAGGATTTTCTTTGGTTGCTTTAACGAATTCTTCTAAAGAATATTTGCTCATGGTTATCTGATTTGATTTCACTAAAATACTGTTTTTTTGTCAGCTAATCTTATTAAATGAAAAAATGTCATCCTTTAAAATCCCTGCCAGTAACGATTGTGAAATAAACACTTGACAAAGGGGTATCGAATGTTGTATATTTGCAGTCCGAAAATTACATCAGTAATTTTTTATAATTTTTAAACCGTAATTTAAAAAATGAAGACATCCGATTTTAATTTTGATCTCCCTGAAGAATTGTTGGCAGAGCACCCGTCTGAACACAGAGATGAGGCAAGGCTGATGGTTCTTGACAGAAAAACACAGACGATAGAGCACAAAACATTTAAAGACGTTGTCGATTATTTTGATGAAAAAGATTTGTTCATCTTCAACAACACTAAAGTTTTCCCTGCGCGTCTTTACGGAAATAAAGAAAAAACAGGAGCTAAAATTGAGGTTTTCCTTTTAAGAGAGCTTGATAAAGAAACCCGTGTCTGGGATGTTTTGGTAGATCCGGCAAGAAAAATCAGAATTGGTAATAAATTATTCTTTACTGAAGATGAATCTTTAGTTGCTGAAGTAATCGATAACACAACATCAAGAGGACGGACTTTAAGATTCCTATTCGACGGTTCTTATGAAGAATTCAGAACCAAACTGAAGGAATTGGGGGAAACGCCACTACCAAAATATATCAAAAGAGATGTTGAGCCTGAAGATGCTGAAAGATATCAGACCATTTATGCTAAAGTGGAAGGAGCGGTTGCTGCACCTACAGCAGGTCTGCATTTCTCAAGACACCTGATGAAAAGACTTGAAATCAAAGGAATCGATTTTGCTGAGGTAACATTACATGTTGGTCTGGGAACATTCAACCCTATCGAAGTGGAAGATCTGTCTAAGCATAAAATGGAATCTGAAGAAATCATCATTGATGAACTTAACGCAGAGATCATTAATAAAGCAGTTCAGGAAAACAGAAAAGTGTGTGCTGTAGGAACGACGACGATGAGAGCAATTGAAACTTCAGTTTCATCCAACAGAAAAATTTCAGCATTTAATGGGTGGACGAATAAATTTATTTATCCTCCTCATGACTTTGGTGTTGCCAATACGATGATTACCAATTTCCATACGCCAAAATCCACTTTAATGATGATGATCGCAGCGTTTGCAGGAAAAGACTTTTTAATGCATGCTTATGAAGAAGCTGTAAAAGAAAAATATAAATTCTATTCTTACGGTGACGCAATGTTAATTCTATAATAAGTTTTAAGTTGTTGGTTGTCAGTTGATAATTTTAGAATTATTTACTGACAACTTTCAACCATAAACTTTCAACAATCTACATGAAAGATATCAGAACCTTATCCCTCGATCAACTCAAAGACTATTTCGGAACTATCGGCGAACAGCCATTCCGTGCTAAGCAGGTCTATGACTGGATCTGGAGTAAAAATCTTCATTCCTTTGAAGAGATGACGAATCTTTCAAAAGATCTGAGAGAGCATCTGGTTCGTGACTTTATCATGAATCCGGCAGCAGTAGATCAATTTCAGAAATCTACAGACGGAACGATAAAAAATGGGGTAAAGCTTCATGACGGTCTTATGGTAGAATCTGTTCTTATTCCTACAGAAACGAGAACTACAGCGTGTGTTTCGTCACAGGTAGGTTGTTCGTTAAACTGTGAATTCTGTGCCACAGCAAAGCTCAAAAGAATGAGGAATCTTGAGGTGGCAGAAATTGTAGATCAGGTTGCTTTGATAGACAGACAAAGTAAAGAATATTATAACCGTCCGCTTACCAATATTGTTTTTATGGGAATGGGTGAGCCGATGATGAATTATAAAAATGTAGTGGAAGCCATCAGAAAAATCACTCAGCCGGAAGGTCTGGGAATGTCTCCAAGAAGAATTACCGTTTCTACATCAGGAATTCCGAAGATGATTAAAATGTTGGCTGATGATGAATTAAAAGTAAAACTTGCTTTATCATTACACTCTGCGGTTGAGAAAACCCGTAACGAGATTATGCCGTTTTCAGATAAATTTCCTTTGACGGATATCATGGAAGCACTTCAATACTGGTACAAAAAAACAGGCTCCGTAATTACGTTCGAATATTGTGTATGGAAAGGCATAAATGACAAAGATGAAGACATTAAAGCTTTGATTAAATATTGCCGACAGATTCCTTCTAAAGTTAATTTAATCCAGTACAACCCGATTGGTGAAGGTAAGTTTGACCATCGAAGTGTTGCAGCTGAAGAAAAATACGTTCGTGAACTTGAAAAAGCAGGAATTACAGTAATGGTTAGAAAAAGTCGTGGTGGTGATATTGATGCAGCCTGTGGGCAGTTGGCGAATAAAAATGCTTAATTCTTTCTTTCTTTCTTTCTTTCTTTCTTTCCAAATAATATTCAGTGCTGATTCATTGAGAATTACAGATGGTTTACTTCTGACTTGTAACATATTTCTCAGTTCATCTACATTTCTTAACAATCAGTTCACACCGGAATCCTTAATTTTGATGCATGAAGAAGATTTTTATATTGCTTGTAATTTTTACGTTTCACACTGCTTTTTCTCAACAGGCAGAAATTTTCAAGCTCAGAAAATATAGAATTGCAGTCCTTAATGATTCTATTCAGGAAACTTCGGGACTTAATTTTTTTAATGGAAAATTGTACACTTTCAACGACAGCGGAAATCCTGCAGAATTGTATGAGATTGAGAAAAGTTCAGGAAAAATCCTTACTGTTTTAAAGACAGATGCTGAAAATAAAGACTGGGAAGCTTTAACCAATGATGGAGAAAATTTCTTCATCGGAGACTTCGGAAACAATGCAGGAACCCGGAAAGATCTCAGAATATATAAGATTCCATTCAAAAATAATCAGCTTGAGAATGGTCTGATGACAACAATTTCGTTTCATTATCCCGAACAGACAGATTTCAGTTCCAAAAATATCAGCACAGATTTTGATCTGGAATCAATGATTTATTTAAATGGAAAAATCCATCTTTTTACTAAAGAATGGGCTTCCAGATCGACCACGCATTATCTGGTTGATCCTGAAAATACAGAAGATCAGGCAGCACAAAAAATAGAATCATACAGGACAGGATTTGTGATCACTGATGCCTGTTATTATAATAAAAAGCTTTATTTAGTAGGGTATACTAAGAAAACTGAAGTTTTTTTAGACGTATTTGACGAAACAGAGCCTGGTTTGTTTTTTAAAGAAAAGCCAAGACATCTTTATTTGGGAAGTGCACTGTCGGTCGGTCAGATCGAAGGAATTGCGGTTGATGAAACGGGGATTTATATTTCAGGTGAAAAATTCTATTCTCCCATTAAGAAAACCCGCCCTTTTTTCTATTTCATTCCCAAAGAGAAACTCAAACTCTAATTGCTGTCAGAATTGGTTAAAAAAAATTATCTTTGTGAGAATTAATAAATACTCATCCATCATTCTCAGATAGTGGCCAATATTGTAGAAGAAATCAAGCAACCGATCAATGAGGAAATGAAACTTTTTGAACAGAAGTTTTATGAATCAATGCAGAGCAAAGTCGCTTTACTCGATAAAGTTACCCGTTTTATTGTTACCACAAAAGGGAAACAGATGCGTCCTATGTTTGTGTTTCTGTGTGCAAAACTGGTGGGAGCGGTCAACGAAAAGACCTATCGCGGAGCTTCCATGATCGAATTGATCCATACCGCAACGCTTGTTCATGATGATGTGGTTGATGAAAGCTTTAAGAGGCGTAATTTTTTCTCGATCAATGCTTTATGGAAAAATAAAATTGCCGTTCTCGTAGGGGATTTCTTACTTTCAAAAGCAGTACTTCTTTCAACAGACCATAAAGACTACGATTTACTTTCTGTAATTTCAAGGACTATCAGGGAAATGTCTGAAGGCGAACTTCTTCAGTTGGAAAAAGCAAGGAAACTTGATATTACCGAAGATGTTTATTACGAAATTATCCGCCAGAAAACAGCCACGCTGATTGCTGCATGCTGTGAGATAGGAGCATTGTCTAATAATGCTGATGAAGATTTAGCAAAAAAAATGCAGGATTTCGGAACCTATACAGGAATGGCTTTCCAGATTAAGGATGACCTTTTTGACTATTTAAGTTCAAATTTTATCGGAAAACCAGTAGGAATTGATATTAAAGAGCAAAAAATGACTTTACCATTGATTCATACCCTGAAAATTGCCGGCGAAACTGACAGGAAATATTACTTTAATACGATTAAGAGATATAACAATGATCAGAAACGGGTGAAAGAGCTGATTGCATTTGTTAAAAGTTCCGGAGGTTTAGAATATGCGATTACCGTGATGAAGGATTTTCAGCAGAAAGCAAAAGATATCCTGAATGAGTTTCCGGACTCAGAAGTAAGAAGATCACTGCACATGATGCTGGATTATGTAATTGAAAGAAAATTCTAATCAATAATAGTTGTCGTGATAATAATCACAGACAAAACAATACAAAATAAAGCGATTAAAAATAAATAATCCGCAATACTCTCATACCTGTTTCCCAAGCTTTCATTCCTGGATCTTATCGACATAAAAGAAAAGAAACTGCTGCATGCAAAAAGGATGGCTGCAATCCCTGCAAACTCGTCCAAAAATGTATGATGACTCGTTTTAGTGATTTTCAAAGAGGTGATGATAATCATAGAAAATCCCAGAAGATTGGTCGATGCATTGAGAATATGCGTAGATTTTTTTCCCATATTACAGAGTTTTATTCAAAGTAAATACATTTTTTTTCATTATCAAATTTTTAAAAAACATTATTGAAAATTAAAATTAGTATAAAAAGTGTATATTAGCAAAATACTTCATTAATAATTAATATTTAATATTTGGCTATGCAGACAACCTATATTGAAACTCAACAGATCTCTTTTCAAGATTTTAAAAATCAAATACTTGAAGACTATAAATTAGGAAGGATCTCCCGTGAAATGTCTTATCTTGGAAGAAGAGAAGTGCTGACCGGAAAGGCTAAATTCGGAATTTTTGGTGACGGTAAAGAGTTGCCGCAGCTGGCAATGGCGAAAGTTTTTAAAAATGGAGATTTCCGTTCAGGATATTACAGGGATCAGACGTTTGCACTGGCTGCTGACGCATTAACGGTTGAAAGTTTCTTTGCTCAGCTCTACGCAGATACAAGTGTGGAAAGAGAGCCTGCCTCTGCCGGCAGACAGATGAACGGACACTTCGCTACAAGAAGTTTAAATGAAGACGGAAGCTGGAAAGATCTGACTGCCCAGAAAAATATTTCTTCAGATATTTCTCCCACAGCAGGACAGATGCCAAGATTATTAGGCCTGGCACAAGCTTCAAAAATATATAAATCAGTAAAATTCGACGGATCTGAGAAATTTTCTAAAGAGGGGAACGAAATAGCTTTTGGAACCATTGGCGATGCTTCTACAGCAGAGGGTCATTTCTGGGAAACCCTGAATGCCGCCTGTGCACTGCAGGTTCCGATGATTGTTTCAATCTGGGATGACGGCTACGGAATTTCTGTACCAACGATGAAACAGAGAGCTAAAGCTGATATTGCAGAAATGCTGAGCGGTTTCCAGAGAAAAGAAGGAGAAAATCAGGGTTGCGAGATCATTCAGGTAAAAGCTTGGGACTATCCTGCTTTACTCGATGCTTATGCAAAAGCAGAGCATTTCGCAAGAACGGAAAGTGTTCCCGTGGTTATGCATGTCATTGAAGTAACCCAGCCGCAGGGCCATTCTACTTCAGGATCTCACGAGAGATATAAAAATGAAGACCGTTTATCATGGGAAGCAGATTTTGACGGACTGGTAAAATTCAGAGAATGGATCTTAAATTATTCCATTGAAATTGAAGGAAACGAAGAAATCATTGCCAGTACTGAAGAATTGGATGCAATCGATGAAGAGGCAAAGAAAAAAGTGAAAAACGGACAGAAACTTGCGTGGGAAAATTATCAGAAAACCATCACGGAGCTTGCGTTTTCAGTTTTACCTCTGGTCGAAAACCTAAAAGGTCAGAATGCTGAGATTGAAGGGTATCTGAACCAATATAATAAACTGGTCTCTAAAGCTAAAAAAGATGTTTTCCATCTTATCAGAAAATCTTTACTTGCGACAAGAGGAACCGACTCAGCCGAGAGAACGCAGCTGATGCAGAAGTATAACGAAGTTTTTGAAGTTGAAAAAGACAATTATTCTTCTCACCTATATTCACAGTCTCAGTGGAAAACTGAAAATGTGAAAGAAGTGAAACCTGTCTATTCCGATGCTTCCGAAGATGTTGACGGAAGAGTAGTGGTAAGAAATAATTTTGACAAAATATTTGAAAAATATCCGCAGACCCTTGTCTTTGGTGAAGATGCCGGAAATATCGGTGATGTGAACCAGGGATTGGAAGGGATGCAGGAAAAATACGGTGAACTTCGTGTTGCCGATACCGGAATCCGTGAAGCAACGATACTGGGTCAGGGAATCGGAATGGCCATGAGAGGGCTGAGACCGATTGCAGAAATCCAGTACCTGGATTATATTTTATACTGCCTGCAGGGAATGAGCGATGACCTGGCAACAGTTCAGTACAGAACAAAAGGCGGTCAGAAAGCTCCGGTGATCATTAGAACAAGAGGTCACAGACTTGAAGGAGTATGGCATTCAGGTTCGCCGATGGCCGGTATTTTAAATCTGTCAAAAGGTATTCTGGTACTGGTACCGAGAAACCTTACCAAAGCGGCAGGATTTTATAATACCATGCTTCAGAGTGATGATCCGGCTGTCATTGTTGAATGTCTGAACGGCTACAGATTAAAAGAAAAGCAGCCTGATAATTTAGGTGAATTTACTGTTCCGGTAGGAAAAATTGAGATTACAAAAGAAGGAAAGGATGTTACTCTGGTAACCTACGGTTCGACCTGGAGAATTGTAATGGAAGCAGCGGAAGAACTGGAGAAATTAGGAATCTCTGCAGAGGTTATTGACGTTCAGTCTTTAATCCCTTTTGATTTAACAAGCGAAATTGCGGAAAGCGTAAAAAGAACCAACAGATTAGTGGTGATTGACGAAGATGTACAGGGAGGAACCTCAGCGTTTATCCTTCAGCAGATTCTGGAAAAACAAAAAGCGTTCAGGTATTTAGATTCTGATCCGCTAACAATTGCTGCAAATGATCACAGACCTGCATACGCAAGTGATGGAGACTACTTCAGCAAGCCGTCTTCAGATGATATGGTTGAAAGGATTTATGCCTTATTTAATGAAACAAATCCTCAGAAATATCCTGCGATATTTTAATTGGGTTTTTAAATAAAATTTAAACCGCTTCCTTTTGGGAGCGGTTTTTTTATAAACGTTTATTATCACTAAGTTTTTTACAATAATTAATACGTGCTTAATTTTTGAATTTTATACGTGTGAATTTTTTTTAGTATATTTGTATCTAAAAAATACAATGAATACAAAATTAACTTTGACAATGGAACTGGCAGTGATCGAAAAAGCGAAAAAGTATGCCCGTGAAAAAGAAAGAAGTCTTTCTGATTTGATTGAAAATTATTTGAAAGCGATTACGAGTGGACAATCTGTGAGTGATAATGAGATAACTCCTGTTGTAAAGTCTTTAAGAGGCTCATTTCAATTGCCTGAAGATTTTGATTATAAACAGCAACTGACAGAACGTTTATCTGAAAAATATTTATAATGAGAAAGGTATTAATTGATACGGATGTTCTGTTAGATTTTTTCTTCGACAGAAAACCTTTTTCAGAAGATGCCTGTCAAATTTTAAGCTTATGCGAAAATAGAAAAATTACAGCTTTCATAACTTCAGTTATGTTGAGCAATATCTATTATCTTCTGAGAAAAACGGCTAAGCATGAGAAAGTAATAGATCATTTGAAAATTTTACTAAGTCTAACTGATGTTTTAAAAACTGATAAAGAAGCCGTTCTGAGAGCATTGGATTCTGATTTTAAAGACTTTGAAGATGCACTTCAAAATTTTTCAGCCCAAAGCTATCAGGAAATCAATGTAATAATTACCAGGAATGTTAAAGATTACAAAACAAGCCGGTTATCAGTAATGACACCGGAGAATTATCTGAAGACATTTAACAGCATTATCTGATCAAATAAAAACCGCTTCAAGAAAAATCTCAAAGCGGCTTATTAACAAGTTTAAAAATATCTAAAACTGTCATCTGAATGACAATAATGATTTCCTACAAACCAATATTTTTGCTTGGTTTCAGTTGTTTTCTGATGTTTTTCGGGATCGCATTTTTATGTACCAGGATTGCTGTTGATTTATACTCAACATACGGTTTCGTTACATACAGATAACCTTCAAAATCGTTGGTTACTCCCCACGAATTTTTCACCATATAATATTCTTTTCCGGTCTGATCTTTCGCAAGGCCTACGATATGCATTCCGTGGTCATCTGTTGTAGAAAGATTATTTAATGCTTTCTGACGCATATCTTCAGTGATGGTTTTGTCTTTTTTAGGCTGTGTAAACAATTCTTTTTTTACTTCCGGAGTAATCTGATCCAAATCTACATCAGGAACATACGCAACACCATTTTTGTAGGAGAAATAAAGCTCTGAAACGTCTGTTGCCCAGCCTACAGAATATCCTTTTGTAACAGCATTGTCAATAATAGCCGTCATTTCATTCATCGGAATATTCCAGTCAGAATCATGACTCCAGTTGTCAGGAATCGGAACGACAAATTTCTGATAGTACGGATAATCTTTGTACGAAGACAATTCTACATAATCTTCAGGATTGATCCCTACAACGTCCTTCGCAAAAGTTTTTGGGGTGTAATTTTTTCCTTCATAGGTAAAATTCACAGGGACTTTTCCAAGATATTCATCTAAAATTGCATCCACGGAAGACATCCAGTTGTCTGACAGTTTTCCTTTCTGTGATGCAGTAACCAGGCTGTCTAAAACAGGCTTCAGTTTTCCCTGCATTTCATTGAAATTATTTAAAGTTTGCCCTGATTTTAATCCTGTATAAACATCCTGCGGAACGGCACCATATTTTTTATACATATTCACTACATCATGCAGTTCGCCGCCATCACCCCAGCTGATCGCTCCGCCGTTTAAAACAAATAATTTTGCTTTGTCGTGATAAGAATTTCTTGCTGTGAAAATTTCAGCTAAATCGACAGGTTTTTTACCCATTCTCTGCATTTCAGATTCAAGGAAAGAATTTCCTGAATAACTCCAGCACGTCCCTGATGAACCCTGATTTTTAACTGAAGTAGCGCCTACATCTTTTAAGGTGGTAAACTGAAAATTGGCATTCTGAGACTGATTGCCTTTTAATTTGTTGATCAGATCATCCTGAGCAAACATCATACTTCCTGCACATAAAACAAAAAACAATGATGCAAATCTTTTATTCTTCATATGAAAATGTATATTTATTTTACTGTTATCTAATTTGACTGTCAGTCCTAACAAGGATTAATACAGCTTTAACAGGAAAAATTATGTTTAAATAGTCGGTATTGTTAAGCCAATGTTACAACGTCTAACGTTAAAAATGGTTAAAATGATCCTGAGATATTATGGAGAGTGACAGGCAGATTTTTTTTATTTGAGAAAAAGCTGAATGAACGATATTTCCTTACTTTTAGAAAAAGTTTACCATGTTTCCAACCTTTCTGAAATTTCCTGCATCTATAAGAGTATAATGCCTGACTATGGAAAAAGAATTACTGATAGAATGCCAACGGAACGACCGCAACGCCCAGCGGAAAGTTTATGAAAAAATGGCGGGAAAACTGTATTCAGTCTGCAGACGCTATCTGAAAAATGACGAAGACATTGACGAAGTATTGGCAGATACTTTTTATAAGATTTTCACAAAGCTGAATCAACTGCAAAACCACGAGATTTTCGAAGCCTGGGCAAGAAAAATTGCGGTCAACGAATGTCTGCAGAAGCTTAGAAGTATGAAAGTGCTCGATGTTTCTTTAGAGGAGGAATGGGTTGAATCGACGGGTTCACCAACCGACAGTATTTCTTTTGAGAAAGACATTTTAAAGCTGCTGAATTTTTTACCGGAAGGCTGCAGAGCGATTTTTAATCTTTTCGCCATTGAAGGATATCCTCATAAAGAGATTGCGACAATGCTTTCGATCAGTGAAGGAACTTCAAAATCACAGCTCAATTTCGCACGGAAAAAACTGCAGGAACTCCTGGTTAATCACAACATTTAAACTTTTACAAAAATGGAAAACAATCACGATATCGATAAAAAATTCAATGACGCTTCTCATTCTGTAGAAGAACCTGCGACTTTTCAGGGTTTTGATAAAGTTTGGGCAAAAGTTGAAGAAAAATTAGATAAGAAAGAAGAAAAGAAAAGAGTAATTCCCATTTGGTTTCCGTACGGAATTGCTGCGAGTCTGATTATTGGTTTGGGAGCTTTTTATTTTATCAATAAAAAGGAAGTAATTGATATTTCAAAACCTCAAATTACTCAGAATACTACTTCACCAAAAGTAAATCCTAAAGTTCAGGTAATTGACAGCACTGTGAAATCTAATATTGAAAAGGAAATTGAAATTTCTAAAGATAAAAGGAACGGTGACAATTTGGTATATGAGAATATGAGACAAAAAAGGGACTCAATCTTTATAGTAAGAAGAAGCAAATTTTCTACCGATAAAAAATCTATAAATAAAAAAGATAATTCTGAATTTAAGGAAATTGCTTATAATAAAGTTAATGATGATGTTATCAAAAAGATAGAATTAAAAAATGCGAGTAGCTATAAAAATACTACCCCACTCATTTCAATTCCTGACAATATGGTATCAACAACTTATCAAACATTGGAAAGCAGAGTTGAAGGGATTGCTGTTAGCTCAAGTAGAGAAAAGAGTATAGAAGAAGTCGTAGTAATGGGTTATAGCAAAACAAGTAATAAAGCTAGAAGTGTTTCTTCCGCGTCTACGATAAGCGGACATCTTATAGCAGGCAATTCTAAACCTGACGCAATAAATTCTTTAAGAGGTACTGTTTCAGGATTAAAAGTAAATTACGGAAGCGAAATTCCAGGAGAACCAAAGATTCTTATAAGAGGAATCAGTTCATCAGGAAAAGATTCATCGCCATTATTTATTATTGACGGAATTGTCGCAGGTAAAGATTCTAAAATTTTAAATATTTTAGATCCTGAAAAAATTAAAGAAATAAAAGTGCTTAAAGATTTTGAGGCGACTTCACTGTATGGGAGTAAAGCTGCAAACGGAGTTGTTTTGGTCACTACAAAAGGTTTGTCAAAATCAGAAAAACAAGAGATAAAAAAAACAGCATCAGAAAAAAGAAAAGAAATAATCTTAAAACCGAAAGAAGAAGAAAAAGAACTTCCTGAAGCAGGATTGTTGACAGCAGGAGAGATCAATGATTTTTCAAAATGGAATTACTGGAATGATATCGCAGTTTCCACTCTTGACGAGTACAAAAATATTTGGAAGTTTTTTCCGGAAAGGAGGGTTTCCGTACAATTGGTAAATAAAAATAAAAAACCTGCAATCGGTGAAAAAATTAAACTTCTGAATGATAGAAAAGAAGTTATTTGGGAAGCTATTTCAGATAATTTTGGGAATGCAGAATTATGGATCAATCCTTTGAAAGATGAAATTTCAACTTCTGGAAAATTTCATTTATCGGATGGTACGGGACAGGTGATAAGTTCAAATGTCAGAGATTTTAAAAATGGGCAGAACCTTATTATTTTAGACAGAGCCTGCCTCAAAAAAAGAACTTTAGATATTGCTTTCGTTGTAGATGCTACGGGTTCTATGGGTGACGAAATTTCTTATCTTCAATCAGAACTTTTGGATGTCTTGAAAAATGTTGAAAATAAACTGAAAAATACTGATGTTCGTTATGGCTCGGTTTTTTACAGAGATCATGGAGACGAATATGTTACAAGAAAATTTGATTTTTCCGATAAGGCAGAAAATTTAACTGATTTCATTAAAAAACAAAATGCTGGCGGTGGTGGTGATTTTCCGGAAGCTGTGGTTGAGGCAATGGATATTTCAGTAAACGGACTGAAGTGGAGTGAAGAAAATTCAACAAAAATAATGTTTTTAATTCTTGATGCCCCTCCACATCAATCTGAAGAAAATATTGAAAAACTTTTTCGCTATGTAAAAATGGCAGCAAAAAAAGGAATTACGATTATTCCTTTAGCAGCAAGCGATGCAGATAAGCAAACAGAATATTTGATGAGAACTTTTGCTTTGCTTACAAACGGTACCTATACTTTTCTGACGAATGACAGCGGAATCGGTAATAATCATATCAAACCAACCATAGATTCTTATGAAGTTGAAAAACTCAATGATCTTTTATTAAGATTGATTCTTCAGAGATCAACTCTTCCGGAATGCAGCAATGGAATATCCAACAATTATCTTAATAAAAAACTCGAAACGGAACTTGGTAATCAAATAGATTCTAAAGTAATTATTTATCCAAATCCAACAAAAGGATTGATTAGTGTTAAAACAAAAAAGGCAGTTGATGAGCTGTTTGTTTACGATCTTGCAGGAAAAATTATTCTGAGAAAAGAAAAATTAACGGATAATGAGTCAATCGATCTTACTGCTTACCCTCAAAGCATTTATCTTCTCAGATTGAGATTTAATGATCAATGGGAGACCTTTAAAATCATAAAAAACTAGAATCATAAATTAACAGGCATTATCTCAAATGTCTGTTTTTATTTAAAATAAACTTTCAAATATTATTGAAAATTCAAAAACTATAAGTATATTTGTAATAGAAATCAAACAGAACAAAATGAAACTCTCAGAAGCCAAAGAAAAATACATCCAGACCTGGGGAACATTCGCAACAAGTTGGGGAATCAACCGGACGATGGCACAGGTTCACGCTTTGCTTCTGGCAAACGGAAAACCACTTTCTACCGATGAGGTGATGGAGTTGCTTGAAATCTCAAGAGGAAACGCCAATATGAATCTCCGGGCATTAATGGACTGGGGGATCGTAAAAAAAGAATTTATTAAGGGCGACCGAAAAGAATATTTTACTGCTGAAAAAGATGTCTGGTTTTTATTCAAACAGATTACAAAAGAACGCAGAAAGAGAGAAATAGAACCGGTTGTTTCTTTTCTGGAAGAATTAAAAAATATTGAAGACAACGATTCTGCAGAAGCGAAAGAGTTCATTAAGCTGATGGACGACTTCAGCAATGTTACCAATAAAATAAATAATATCATGGATCTCGCGATCAAAAGTGATGACCACTGGCTGGTCGGTAAAATTACCAATTTACTGAAATAGAAAGGACTTCAATCCTTTTTTATTTCATATTAACTTTCAAATATTACTGAAAGTATAGTAAATAAAATCATTTGATTATCAATAAAAATTACAGACATGAAACTTAAAATTTTAATTACAGAGCTTACTTTTCAAATTATGCTAACACTCGGAAGCATCATCTATCTCATCAATGATTATTTTCAAAAAGACCAGATCAGTGAAATTTTTATTGCTTTGTTTTTTGTGGGGCTTGCAAATATTTTGGGGTTTGTTCTCAGAATATCAGTTGTCAAAAGCTGTTTCCATCAATATTATTTCTTTGGAGTGATTGTATTCTTTCTAATGATATACCTGATGTCTAAGTTCGATCCTGCAGTAAATTCTGTTATGTATTTTATGCAGGCAGGAGGATTTCTTATTAATATGTATTACTTGATCTACGGGTATTTGACCGTTAAAAAATTATCAGGTGAAATGAAAAGTACTAAGTAAATCTTTTTATTTCAAATTAAATTTCAAAAATTATTGAAAATATTATAATTATGAAAAACTTAATTGTTCATTTAGTCCTTATTTTCTATTTCGGAGGAAAAACGAAGAGAATAACCTTTTAAAAACTGACGCCATGAAAACATTTATTCGATATGATCATTATACTCAGACGTTTATTGCGGTATGCTTTATTATACTTTTAATAACAGAAATCACTGTTTTAGAAAAGAGTACAGTGGTATAGGCTATTATAAAGATTATCACCAATCTCTGAAGCGAAAATTTTAATTATTCAAAACTGACATCATGAAAACACTTAAAAATCACATCCTCATTTATGACAGTGAATGTCCGATGTGCAACATGTATTCAAAAGGTTTTATAAAAGCAGGAATGCTGGATGAAAACGGAAGAGAAGCCTTCACAGAACTGAGTTCTGAAAGGAATAACCTGATTGATTTTAACCGTGCAAAAAATGAAATTGCACTCGTTGATTACCGGCAGAGTAAAGTGATTTACGGTTTAGACAGCCTTCTTTTAATTATTGGAAATTCTTTTCCGGCTTTAGAAAAAATGGCAAGAATACAACCACTTTACTGGTTTCTTAAAAAACTGTATTCTTTTGTTTCCTACAACAGAAAACAAATTATTCCTTCCGGAAAAGATCACAACGGGCAGGGCTGTGTTCCTGATTTTAATTTAAGATCCCGGTTGGCTTATATTTCTTTTATCGTTATCTTCTCAGCATCTGTTTTAAGTCTTTTTTCTGCTCAAATGAATGTCGGTTTGAAAGTGAACTTCTGGAGAGAATTTGCGGTCTGTGCAGGTCAGATTGCGTGGCAGACTTTATTTCTGAAAAATTATCTGAAAGAAAAATTTTGGGATTATATTGGAAATATGATGACCGTCTCACTAATCGGAACTTTGCTCTTAATTCCGTCATTGCTTTTAAATCTAAACGAAGCACTGTCAGTTTTATATTTCGGATTTGTCGTGGTAATGATGTTTTTGGAACATCTGAGAAGATGTAAAATTCTGCAGTTAAATCTTCTTCCGACAGTCTCATGGACGATTTTCAGAATGACAGTTGCGGCATTAATCATTGGATTGAATTTCTAAAAAAATTATATGAATCATCACCAGCTTACAAAAAAAGTAGAATGGAAAGACCTCACAAAGCTTTCCTTCAAAGAAATGCTGATAGAAAATAATATCAGTCTTCCATGGTTTTTCATCTCGGTATTTTTAGCGTATCAAGGTTACTATTGGGCAGCTCTTCCTTTTTCCGGGTTTTACTTTCTTACTGCGTTGCGACAGGTTCATAACGGTTTTCATAATTCTTTAGGAACCGGAAAATTTTTCACATGGCTGTCGATGTATCTTAACAGTATTTTAATGATGACATCTGTTCACGCCGTAAAATTTAATCATATCCGACATCATAAATATTGTCTTTCAGATCAGGACTATGAAGGCAGATCGGCTTCAATGAAATGGTATGGAGCAATTCTGTACGGACCGAAACACCTGATTTTAATTCATCTGATGACCTTTAAGCTAGCCAATAAGAACTACAGGCATACGATGTTGATAGAACTTACTTCAATCTCAATCTTTGTTTTCACTGCTATCTATTTTCAGGTCCATTTCTTGATCTATCATATGGTAGTCATGTTCGCAGGAGAACTTTTAATGGCTTTTTTTGCGGTCTGGACCGTTCATCACGATACTCATGAAAATCCCGGCATTGCAAGAACCCAACGCACGTTCTGGAAAAATAAATTAACTTTCAGTATGTTTTATCACATGGAACATCACCTTTTCCCGGCAGTCCCAACCATAAAATTACCGGAACTTGCCCAAAGAATTGATCAGGCATTACCTCAATTACAAAAGAAGCAGACCTTCTGATTTAGATAAAATTATGACAAAATATAGAATGCAATAACAGTAAAGATATGACGATCATTCACATACAAACCATTATAAAAGCTGATATCCAAACCGTTTTTGATTTGGCAAGGGATATTGATCTTCATCAAAAATCAACTTTCAAAACAGGAGAAAAAGCCATTGCCGGCCGAACTTCAGGCTTGATTGAACTGGATGAGACCGTTACCTGGCGTGCAAAACATTTAGGATTTTACCAGACCCATACTTCAAAAATAACAGAGATGAACAGACCGTATCATTTTACTGATGTTATGCTGCAGGGAACTTTTAAATCATTAAAACATCAGCACATATTCAGAGAAGAAGGTGAAAATACCATCATGACAGAACTATTCGAATTTGAATCACCATTTGGAATAATCGGTAAAATTTTCAATATAATTTTTCTTAAAAACTATATGAAAAATTTCCTGACCGAACGAAATAAACTGATCAGGTCAACGGCAGAAACAGTTTTAAAAGATTGAAAAGTACGGTACAGAACTATACCTCTTTTCAGAATCTTATATATTTATCTCAAACTCAAAAAATTGTAATAATAAAAAACGACCACAAAATGAAAATAATTATCGCCGCAGGAACCGGATTTCTTGGAAGAAATCTCAACAGGTATTTTACAGAGAAAGGGAATGAAGTATATATCCTGACCCGAAGTCCAAAACATAAAAATGAAATCCGGTGGGATGCGAAAACATTAGGTGACTGGAAAGATGATCTCGAAAATGCGGATGTTGTCATCAACCTCACGGGAAAGTCAGTTGACTGCAGGTATACTGCTAAAAACAAAAAAGAAATTTATACATCAAGAATTGAAAGTACAAAAGTTCTCCAGCAGGCTATTGATCAGTGTGTCAATAAACCAAAAGTCTGGTTGAATTCCAGTTCGGCGACCATTTATATTCACTCGGAAACTCATATAAACACTGAGGAAAACGGAATTGTCGGGGATGATTTTTCGATGAATATCTGTAAAAACTGGGAAACAGAATTTTTCAGGATTCCAACTGAAAATGTCAGAAAAGTTGCGTTGAGAACATCCATCGTTTTGGGGAATGACGGTGGCGCTTTTACAAAACTTAAGATGATTACAAAATTAGGGTTAGGAGGCAGACAGGGAAGAGGGAATCAAAACGTAAGCTGGATTCACATCAAAGACTTCTGCAGAGCATTGGAATTTATTATTGAGAATGATACAGGTTCAGGAAAGATCAATATCACAGCACCCCATCCTTTATCGAACGAATCATTCATGCAGATATTACGAAAGAAATTGAAAATCCCGTTCGGTCTGAATGCACCGGTCTGGCAGTTGGAGATTGCCTCAGTTTTTTTAGGAACCGAAACAGAATTACTGTTGAAAAGCAGAAATGTTTATCCTGAAAAATTAACCCAGAGTGGGTTTCAGTTTTTATATCCAACTGCTGAAGGTGCTTTTGAGGAATTGATTGGAAACTGATCTGATCTATTTTTATGGTAACCCATAAGTCACATCCGTTTTAGTTAAAAAGATAAAAATAGGTAAGAATAAAATCAAAGAATTCAGTAACCTTATTATATTTTACAATAATTACACAATGGTTGAAAAATGAGAAATTTTTTAATCAGATGGTGATCATTATGGATTTAGATTAATTCGCTTATAACAGTAAAGCTTATCTATTAAATACACCTATTTTAAGATAGGGCAATCTTCAGATTAGAGTTGATGTAAGGGTCAGATAAATCATTTTGTGATTACATAAATGATGATTAAATTTAGACCAAACTAAAACTTTATGTTGGATAAAAAAACGAGAACCTTTTTTCTGTCATCCTTCCTCCTTTCATCTGCATTTTTCTCCCAGGCCCATAATGTATCAGACGGCTATAAGAAACCGACTGATCCTGTTGTTATTCAAAATCTTGAAGACTGGCAGGATCTGAAATTCGGACTGTTTATGCATTGGGGAACCTACAGTCAGTGGGGTATTGTGGAAAGCTGGAGTCTTTGTCCGGAAGACGAATCATGGACGCAGAGAAAACCTGAACACGGGAAATCGTACAACGAATATGTAGAAAACTACGAAAATCTTCAGACCACATTTAATCCGGCAGGATTCAATCCCCAAAAATGGGCAGATGCAGCCAAAAAAGCAGGAATGAAGTATGTGGTTTTTACCACAAAACACCACGATGGTTTTGCGATGTTTGATACAAAAGAATCTGATTACAAAATCACTTCCTCAAAAACTCCTTATTCTAAAAATCCGAAAGCGGATGTCACAAAGGAAATTTTCAATACATTCCGAAAAGACGGTTTTAAAATCGGAGCTTATTTTTCAAAACCTGACTGGCATTCGGATGATTACTGGTGGTCATATTTTCCGCCGAAAGACAGGAATGTAAACTATGATCCCGGAAAATATCCGGAAAGATGGAACAGATTTAAAAAATTCACATTTAATCAACTCAATGAAATTACTTCGAATTATGGAAAAATAGATATTCTATGGCTCGATGGAGGCTGGGTCCGTCCATTTCATACCATCGATCCGAATGTTGAATGGCAAAGGACCATTAAGGTCGAACAGGATATTGACATGGATAAAATAGGGACGATGGCCCGTAAGAATCAGCCGGGGATTATCATTGTGGACCGTACTGTTCCCGGAAAATGGGAAAATTATGTCACTCCTGAGCAGGCAGTTCCGGAAAAAGCACTTTCAATTCCGTGGGAAAGCTGTATCACAATGGGGGATTCCTTTTCGTATGTGCCGAACGATAATTATAAATCGTCTCAGAAAATCATTGAGACATTGGTGAAGATCATTTCCAGAGGCGGCAATTACCTGATGAATATTGCTCCCGGTCCCAACGGTGATTATGACGCTATAGTGTACGAAAGATTAAAAGAAATTTCCGGATGGATGGATGACAATCAAACGGCAGTTTTTGCAACGAGAACAGTCGCCCCTTATCACGAGGGAAATTTCTATTATACACAAAGCAAAGATGGAAAAACAGTAAATGTTTTTCATTTGGATGAAAAAATAAACTATGAATCTCCACCAACATTAAGTTTTGTAATTCCTGAAAATTTTAGACCAAAATCAGTGAAAGTTTTAGGATTATCAAACAAAATTCAATGGAAAAAATCTGGAAACTCAATTGAAATTACTTTACCAAAAGAAAGAAGTCAATTAAAATATTCAACGGTAATTCAAATAAGTGAATAGACTTTTTTTAGTGACTTAGGATTCGGAAGCGCTAAGAAATTTTGAAAAAGTTCCGTTAAAAAATTTCCACTGTTTGAGTGACGGCAAAAATCTTCTTTTGAGAAAAAATCAATGTTTCCGCCCGAGTTTTGGGAATTTTAGGGAGTTTTTCAAAATTTTAGCTGAAGAATCCAGTCTTGAATTTTTGGTTCTTTTGTTTCAAGACAAAAGAACAATAATTAAATCAAATTATTTATGCACTTTAAATTTCGTTTTAAAATCATAGCAATTTCATTATTGAGTACTGCAATTATTTCAGCTCAAAAACCTTTATACAAAGACCCAAAACAACCTGTTGAAGCCAGAGTTCAGGATTTGCTGAAACGCATGACTCCAGAAGAAAAATTCTGGCAATGCTTTATGATTCCCGGAGATTTGGACAATATTCCGAAAGGTCAATATTCCCACGGTATTTTCGGATTGCAGGTGAGTGCAGGAAATCAGGGTGGAGGAGCAGCGGGCCAATTATTGAAATATAATGCGAATGAAGATGCCGAAAGATTAGCAAAAAAAATCAATGCTATTCAAAAATATTTTATTGAAGAATCCCGCCTGGGAATCCCGATAATTCCGTTTGATGAGGCTTTGCATGGGCTTATGAGAGAGGGAGCTACTGCTTTTCCCCAGGCGGTTGGTTTGTCAGCAACCTTCAATCCTGAGCTCATGAAGGAAGTTTCAGCGGCAATTGCAAAAGAATCCAGATTGAGAGGAATCCGTCAGATTTTAACTCCTGTAGTCAATCTGGCAAGTGATGTCCGATGGGGTAGAACAGAGGAAACGTATGGCGAAGATCCGTTTCTGACTTCTGTTATGGGGGTGAATTTTGTGAGTTCTTTTGAAGATCAGGGAATTATTACCACTCCGAAACATTTTTTAGCCAATGTAGGTGAAGGGGGAAGAGATTCATACCCAATACACTGGAGCAGAAGATATCTGGAGGAGACCCATCTGGTTCCTTTCCAAAAAGCCTTTCAACAAGGCAAAAGCCGATCGGTAATGACTTCTTACAACTTACTGGACGGACGGCCCTCAACAGCTAATCACTGGCTGTTAACTGAAAAATTAAAAAAAGACTGGAATTTCAGAGGTTTTGTTATCAGCGATGCAAGTGCGGTGGGTGGCGCAAATGTGCTGCATTTTACGGCGAAAGATTATGATGATGCCTCTGCTCAGGCAATCAATGCGGGGCTTGATGTGATTTTTCAGACAGAATACAAACATTATGAGCTGTTTATTCCACCGTTTCTGGACGGAAGGATTTCGGAAGAGAGAATTGATGATGCTGTTGCCAGAGTTCTGAGAGCAAAATTTGAATTAGGCCTTTTTGAAAATCCTTACGTTTCCGATCATGATATGAAGGAACTGAAAAAGATCAGCCATAAACCATTGGCTGAAAAAACAGCAGTTGAATCTTTTGTTTTACTTCAGAATAATCGTCAGACTCTTCCGATCTCTGAAAAGGTAAAAAAGATTTTAATTGTAGGAACCGATGCCGTAGATGCAAGATTGGGAGGGTATTCAGGACCTGGAAATAAGAAAGTAAGTATTTTGGAAGGAATTAAAAATTTTGTTAAAAATAAAAATATTGAAATCACCTATTCAAAAGGAATTGACTGGAATTTAAAAGAATTGAAAACGGTACCTGCTGAATTTCTGTTTTCTGAAAATCAAAAGGGATTGAGAGGGACGTACTTTTCGAATTCAGATTTAAAAGGAAATCCTGCGTATGAAAAACAGGACGGGCAGTTAAATTTTAAATGGACTTTATATGCTCCTGATCCTGAAAAACTGCAGGCAGATAATTACAGTGTTCGCTGGACCGGAAAACTGGAGGCTCCGGAATCCGGAAAATATCAGTTGGGACTCCGTGGTAACGATGGTTTCAGGCTGTTCTTAAACGGCAGACTGATTATTGATCAGTGGGAAAAGGTAAGCTACTCAACCAAAACTGTGGATATTGATTTTCTGAAAGGTCAAAAATATGATATTAAAGTAGAGTTTCATGAAAACAGAGGCGAAGCCAATATAGAACTGATCTGGAATTACGGTGTAGATAATTACCGGAAAGATTTTGATGAAGCTTTAAAATTAGCACAGAATGCTGATTATATTATCATTACTGCCGGAATTCATGAAGGTGAATTTCAGGACCGCTCTTCATTGAGTCTTCCCGGAAATCAGGAAGAGTTTATTCACGAAGTTTCAAAATTAAATAAACAGACGGCTGTTATTTTAACAGGCGGTTCAGCCATAAAAACAACAGGTTGGAAAGATAAAGTAGGAGCTATTCTGGATGTGTGGTATCCCGGAGAAGAAGGCGGAAATGCTGTTGCAAAAGTGCTTTTCGGAGCAGAAAATCCATCAGGGAAATTACCTGTAACGTTCCCTGTAGAGGAGGGACAGTTACCTTTGACCTACAACCATCATCCGACAGGAAGAGGAAATGATTATTATGATTTGAGTGGAGAGCCTCTGTATCCTTTTGGCTTTGGATTAAGTTATACGACTTTTGAGGTTTCTGATTTAAAATTAAATCAATCAAAGTATTCTGAAAATGACACGGTTGTTGCCAGAGTAACCGTTAAAAATACAGGTTCAAAAGCAGGAAGCGAAGTAGTTCAGCTGTATGTGAAAGATTTACTGGCCTCAGTTTCCAGACCGGTTTTAGAATTGAAAGGCTTTCAGAAAATATATTTAAAACCGGGTGAATCCAAAGAAATTTCAATTAAAGTTCCTGTAAGTGAACTGAAGTTTCAGGATGAGAAAATGAATTGGGTCGTTGAGAAAGGAACTTATAGAATAATGGTGGGAAATTCATCAAAAAATCTTCCTTTAAAACAGAATATTGAGGTAAAATAGTGCTTTCATAAACGGACTATTTATTTCAGAGGGCTCTTCACAAGACTTCATTTAAAATTATCTGAATTATTCTGTTCGACAACGTGTTTTACTCAATATCATTCAGCGATTTAAGGAAGATCATCCGGGATTCCACTGGTTATCAATATTTAATTTACTGCTCATTATAATTAGGCAAATCGTTTCAGCAGATTTCAATTTTAAAAGTATTGTAACCGTTTTCTTTTTAGGGAACGGTTTTTGCAATTTTTGGAGCAAAAATATTTCTAACACCTCAACCATTTATTTATGAAAAAATATCTTCTACCTACAGTCGCAGTGCTGTTTTTCAGTTGTAAAGAAAATAAAAATCATAAAGCTTCCGAAACAGAAGTTGTTACTGAAACAGATACTCTGAAACTTCCTTCACCTGATGAAAAAGGGGCAAAGAACAAATTCAGTAATGTTATTGGGTGGCCTGCCGGTAAGACTCCGACAGCTCCTGAAGGATTTACGGTTACCCGTTTTGCGGAAAATATTAAAAGTCCCCGTAATATGATTCAGGCTGAGAATGGGGATGTCTTTGTTGTTCTTTCCAATTCTGAGCGTACAAAAACGGAAAAGATAAAAAATGACATCAGCGGTAAAAGTGATGCCGAAGTCGATGGCAAATCGGCCAACCGAATTATTCTGTACCGGGATGCCAATAAAGACGGTATAGCAGAATCATCTTCTGTTTTTCTTGATAATTTAAACCAGCCTTACGGAATGCTGATCATCGAGGATAAATTTTATGTAGCCAATACCGATGGGCTTTGGGTCTATCCTTATCAGGAAGGGGAAACCAAAATCACGAAACCCGGGAAGAAGATTGTCAGTCTTCCGGCCGGAGGCTATAATAACCACTGGACAAGAAATTTGATTTCCAATAAAGACCAGTCGAAAATCTATATTTCAGTAGGTTCGGGAAGTAACGTTGGAGAAAACGGAATGGAATACGAAGTGAGAAGAGCCAATATTCTTGAGATAAACCCTGACGGAAGCGGTGAAAAAATTTACGGATCCGGCCTTCGGAATCCTGTTGGAATGAGCTGGAATCCTTCTACGGGTGAACTCTGGACGGTTGTAAACGAGAGAGATGAACTCGGTGACGAGCTCGTCCCTGATTATTTGACAAGCGTAAAACCAAATCAGTTTTATGGCTGGCCTTACGCCTATTTCGGGAAAAATGAAGATCCAAGAAGAAAAGGTGAAAAACCTGAATTGGTAGCAAAAACCATTGTTCCTGATGTTCCTCTCGGATCTCACACGGCTTCTTTAGGTCTTACTTTTTATACCGCGAATCAGTTCCCTGAAAAATACAGGAATGGTGCTTTCATAGGACAGCATGGATCATGGAACCGTTCTTCACTGGTGGGATACCAGGTGGCATTTGTACCCTTCAGAAATGGGAAAGCTTCCGCACCTTACCAGCCTTTCCTGACAGGATTTATTGCAGACGAAAAAAAGGGAGATGTCTATGGAAGGCCTGTGGGAGTTTTACAGATTGCCGACGGATCTCTTCTGGTTGCTGATGATGTAAGCGGTATCGTATGGAGAGTATCACACAACAAAAAATAAGATTCATTCTTTATTTTATGATGCTGTATAGTCTTGTGGTATGAAATATGCAGGATTAATAGCATAACCGATTGAAATTTTAAATTTTCTAATTATTAAAGTTAAAAGTCATGAAAAAGTTATTAATATCATCTGTTTTGCTCGTTGGGTTATCAATGAGCGTCAATGCTCAGAGACGCCCACCGGTTCCACCGCACCCTTCAAAAAGTCAGTTGGCAAACGATAAGGCAAGGGAACTGGACAGGAGATACCGTTCAGAAAAGAAAATGATCATGAATCACCCGATAGCTACAAAAAAAATGAAAAATGATCAGCTGAGAGCGCTGAACATCAGATATCAGAATGAGAAGAAGCTCCTCAGAAGTGCAAGATGAAATTTTTTAAAGATTGCTGACGATTTCATTTAAAATGAAAAAAAAATAAAATGAGAATGCATATGCGTTCTCATTTTTACTTTTTATAAAAATGAAAATAACCTTTACTGCACAATAGCAGATGAATTTTGAGAAACGCTGAACATCCAATATTTTTCCGTAAATTCGCATAAAAATTTTAAGCTAATGAATTACGATATTATTGTCATCGGAAGTGGTCCTGGTGGATATGTTACAGCAATCAGAGCAGCACAGTTGGGTTTTAAAACCGCAATTATCGAGAAAGAAAATTTAGGGGGAATCTGTCTTAACTGGGGCTGTATTCCAACCAAAGCTTTATTGAAGTCAGCTCAGGTTTTTCATTACATCAATCACGCTGAAGATTATGGTTTAAATAAAGTGGAAGCAGGTTTTGAGTTTCCTAATGTAATCCAGAGAAGCCGTGGTGTTGCCTCTAAGATGAGCAAAGGGATTGAATTCCTGATGAAAAAGAATAAAATTGATGTAATTCTTGGTACAGCTAAAGTTCAGAAAGGAAAGAAAGTTTCTGTAACGGATAAAGAAGGTAAGGTTACTGAATATTCGGGAACCCACATTATTATCGCTACCGGAGCACGTTCAAGAGAATTGCCGAACTTACCACAGGATGGTAAAAAAGTAATCGGATACAGACAGGCATTATCTCTTCCTGAGCAGCCGAAATCTATGATCGTTGTAGGTTCCGGTGCTATCGGAGTAGAGTTTGCTGATTTTTATAACACCATGGGTACTAAAGTAACCGTTGTAGAATTCTTACCGAACATTGTTCCTGTAGAAGACGAAGAAATCTCTAAGCACTTAGAGAAATCTCTGAAAAAAACAGGTATCGAAATCATGACCAATGCGTCTGTAGAAAGCGTTGATACCAGTGGAAACGGTGTGGTAGCAACAGTGAAGACGGCTAAGGGCAACATCACTCTTGAAGCTGATATTTTATTGTCTGCAGTTGGAATTGCTGCAAATATTGAGAACATCGGTCTTGAAGAAGTGGGAATCCAGACGGATAAAGGAAGAGTTTTGGTAAACGAATGGTACGAAACCTCTGTTCCGGGTTATTATGCGATCGGGGATATTATCCCTACGCAGGCATTGGCACACGTTGCTTCTGCTGAAGGAATTACCTGTGTAGAAAAAATTAAAGGACTTCATGTTGAGAAAATCGACTACGGTAATATCCCGGGTTGTACCTACTGTCATCCTGAAGTTGCTTCTGTAGGACTTACAGAAAAGCAGGCTAAAGAAAAAGGATATGAAATCAAAGTTGGGAAATTCCCTCTTTCTGCAAGTGGTAAAGCAACTGCAAACGGGAATACCGACGGGTTCATTAAAGTGATTTTTGATGCGAAGTATGGAGAGTGGTTAGGATGCCACATGATCGGTGAAGGAGTGACTGATATGGTTGCTGAAGCTGTTGTTGCCAGAAAACTTGAAACTACAGGTCACGAAATCATTAAGTCTATTCACCCGCATCCAACGGTTTCTGAAGCTATTATGGAAGCGGCTGCTGCGGCGTACGGTGAAGTGATTCACATTTAATTAAAATAGAATTATCTTATATATTTAAAAGCCCGGATTTTCTGGGCTTTTTTATGCTTGCGTCTAAGATCATTTTTACCTGTGTTATGCAGGTGGTTGTTGGGGGAATATAGAAGAAATCTAAAATCTGAAATCTGAAATCTGAAATCTGAAATCTAAAATCTAAAATAATAATGTACAACAAGGTTACAGAGAAATCAGGATAAAAGAAACTTGCAGTAAAAATTAAAAAAAATTAACAGCAATGCATAATATTTAACAGCATTGATCCCGATTTAACGCCGGTTTTTCTTTAAATTTATTCAATGAATATTGAAAAAACAGGATTGGTTTTATCAGGTGGCGGTACAAAAGGCATTGCCCATGCAGGAGTTTTACAGTTCTTAAGTGAGCAGAACATTGATATTGATATCCTGGCTTGCTGTAGTGCCGGTTCAATTGTCGGATGTCTCTATGCAGTCGGAAAAACGCCCGTGGAAATTTTAGATTTTTTTCAGTCTGTTTATTTTTTTAATTGGAAACATTTTACATTTAATCAGCCGGGACTGGTCTCCTCAATTATTTTTGCCAACTATCTGAAGCCCATTTTTCAGGATATGACCATTGGTGATCTGGACAAAGAAGTGAAGATCGTCGCAACAGAACTGGTTTCCGGAACAGAAAAAATATTCGGCAAAGATTTTCCTGTGACTGATGCCATTATTGCATCCTGCTCAATTCCGGGAATTACAACACCTTATATTTCCGGAGAAGAAATGTACTGTGATGGGGGAGTACTTAATAATTTTCCAGCTGATATCATCAGAAAAGAATGTGAGCAGTTGATCGGTGTATTTGTATCACCTCCACATGACATTAAGATCAGTGATCTGAAAACCATTAAATCAATCGTTTCCCGTTCTTTCGATTTATTCTCCTATCGGGTTGAAAAAACAAAATTTGACCATTGTGACTGGTTTATATCTTCTCAGGATCTTTCACCTTTCGGAAATTTTGAAAGAAAAAAAGACCGTCTGGAACAGATGTATCATATCGGGTACGAAGCTGCTAAAAACAGTTTTGCTGAAAGCAGTTTCTATAAAGAATTAGAGAGCTGAAAATGCTGATTTTTTCAGTTCTCTTTCACAAACACGTCTGTAAATTCAAAACTTTTACCGTTAAATAATCCTTTATCGCTTAATTTCAGTTCCGGGATTACCAGGAGAGCCATGAATGATAAACTCATATAAGGTGCACGTAATGTACTTCCCAATTCTTTTGCCCGCTTATCCAGCTTGATATATTCAGCAGCGACCTCTTCTGCAGGAAGGTTGGTCATGATCCCTGCAATGGGTAATTCCAAAACCAATTCTTCATTTTCTGTAGCTAAAGAAATTCCACCTTTGGCCTTAATAATTGCATTGACGGCTTTTGCCATATCATCATCATTGGTGCCAACGACCACGATGTTGTGACAGTCATGAGCCACACAGGATGCAATTGCTCCGGTCTTTAAGCCGATGTTTTTAATAAAAGCTACCGCCACAGATGCATCGTAATATCGGTTGACCACTGCGATCTTCAGGATGTCTTTCTCAATATCCGCTTCTGCATAACTCTCATTTACTAAAGTATCAGAATGGACTTCATGAGTGATTAACTGTCCGTCAAGAGCTTCTATGACACGAATGGTATCACTTTCAGCTTTGATTTTAAAATCAAGGGGATGTTTTAAGCTGCAGTTAAAATTATTAACTGTAGGAACGTCAACAGACTGGATGAATGACTCACCATTTTGGGAGACCAATTCACCTCTGATATATGTTTTTACTATATTAAAATCATCCGGATGATCAATTTCAATAAAATCTGCATAATCACCTACCTGCAGTAATCCAATCGGTAAATTATAATGTTTGATAACGTTATAGGAAGCTGCCCGTAAAACGGTATAAAGATCAATATCCTTCTTTAATGCACGTTTTACATGATCATTGATGTGGGATTCGATGAGATTGTCCGGATGTTTGTCATCACAGCAAAACATAATCTGTTCAGGATACTCAGCCAGAAGTGGAATCAGGGTTTCAAAATTTTTGGCAGCACTTCCTTCCCTGATCATTATTTTGACGCCATGTTTCAGCTTCTCCAGAGCTTCCGTGTGTCCGAAACACTCGTGATCTGTAGTGATGCCGGCGTCAAAATATGCTTTCATTCCTTCACCCATCAGCCCCGGAGCATGACCGTCAACAGGTTTGCCGTGTTTTTGTGCAAAGGCTATTTTCTTTAAAACCTCTTCGTCCTTATAAATGACCCCTGGGAAATTCATCATTTCCGCCAGGTAAACAATTTCTTTTCTGCCAAGCAACTGATCAATATCCTCAGAATCAATAACCGCTCCTGCAGTTTCAAAATTCGTAGCAGGAACACATGATGGTGCCCCGAAGTAAAAATGAAAAGGAACCTGCTTTGCATTATCGATCATATAATCAACTCCCGCAATCCCCAGGACATTGGCTATTTCATGCGGATCAGAAATGGTTCCTACAGTTCCGTGTTTTACAGCAATACGGGCAAATTCTGAAGGTACCAGCATGCTGCTTTCAATGTGTACATGAGCATCCACAAAACCCGGTAAAATATAATTAATTAAAGTTTCTTCAATTCTTTTTATGGAAGCAATTTTTTTACCTGACACTGTAATTTCAGCCGCGTATGTTTCTTTAGCGATGATATCTATTAAATTTCCTCTTACTGTAAATTCCATTCTGATTTCTTTATAAAATAACAGTTCCTGATTGCGAAATCAGGAACTGTTATTTGATTTTGTTTATTTTAATTTTTAACAACCTGTGCATCCTGTCTTACCAGTGTTTCACCATTTGAATCAATGACCACGAGCGTGTAAGGTGCTTTTTTCGTTGAGTTGGTCAGATAATTTCTCCAGATCTGGTAGAGTGTTCCGTTATTGTTAAATTCGATATAATAATTACCTCCTGATCCGTCGGAAACCACTTCTCCGTCAGAGATGATCATGCTTGGCTTTGCCGTAATCCTGGTATTGGCTCCCCAGGATTGATAAAGATAATTTCCGTTGGGCTGCTTGTCAACTCTTATTTTAAACTTTTTAGTTTTGATGATGACGGTTTTAGGGATTTTTTCCTGTGGGTTTGTATTTCTGTTTACAGTGATTTTTTCAGGAAGATAACTAGTGTTCTCATAAATGTGAGCAAAAGATAAAGCAGGTATTAAACAGGCTCCCAGTACAATTTTCTTAATCATTTTGATGGTGTATTTAAGGTTATATACCGGAATGTAATCAAATTTAAAGCCAATTTAAGAAGTGGTTTCTGTCTGCGTATAACTCGCAAAAGCTTCTTCAAGACTATTAAATTTCCCTTTAAATTCTTCAATGGCACAATCCTGAAGAATGGTTCCTTTGTGAATCAGGATGACACGGGAACATAACGCTTCAACCTCCTGCATAATGTGAGTGGAGAGTAAAACCGTTTTCTCTTTTCCTATTTCTTTTACCACATTACGGATTTCAATGATCTGATTGGGATCTAAGCCATTCGTCGGTTCATCTAAAATCAACAGATCCGGCTGGTGAATGATTGCCTGCGCCAGTCCGACTCTCTGCTTATAGCCTTTTGAGAGCTGGCTGATCTTCTTGGATTTTTCCGGAGTAATTCCAACGAGTTCAATAACTTCGTTTATCCTTGATTCCGGAATTCTGTGAATGTTGGCAACAAACTGCAGGTATTCCTTTACATACATTTCGAGATACAGTGGATTGTTTTCCGGAAGAAAACCAATGTTTTTTTTGCTTTCTGTTTCATTTTCTGAAACGTTCCTGCCGTTAAAGATAATTTCACCTTCGTCAATTCTCAAAGCTCCGACAATAGATTTCATCAGGGTAGATTTTCCTGCTCCATTGGGACCGAGAAGCCCGATGATTTCATTTTTTTCAATCGATATGTTGATATTGTTAAGTGCTGTTTGATCAGCAAACTTTTTCGTTAAATTGATTACTTGAAGAGACATAGTTTCTGGAATATCTTTTTACAAAAATAAAATAAAAAAACTCATTCTTAAAGAATGAGTTGAGTATTATAAAAATAAATATTATTTTCTCGTTTTCTTTCCTTTTACAGGATCAGGTTTATTAGCAGCAGGTGTTTCGGTCATGCGGTTCTGTGTATTTCCGACATTTGAAACCGGATTTACCCTTGCTGTATTCTTTTTGTACAGCGCTGCTTTCGGAGTTCCGATTCCGAAAATTTTATCAATCTGTTTTTTGGTCAGAAACTGAGATTTTCCAACGTATTTTTTGTTTTTATTAATGTACTGGATAAACTGTACTGTAGGCTGGCCGTAGTTTTTTTCGTAGTGAAGTTCGATGATATCATTAGGAAGCTCCAGGGTAACATTTCCTGAAGGCTCGTCAATGAATCCGTCGGTTACAAGTTTATAAAGATCTGTAACGTCTCCGTTCACGTCCAGAAAAGAGAATGAACGGAAAGTATTGAGATTACTGGTATTGATATCCTGGTAATTAAATGTAAATCTGTTTTCTTTTTTGTAAAGACCTACTGAGTTGTCTTTACCGATTTCTACTAAGGTCTCATTTTTCAGCACTTTGATCTGAGAAAATGCAGATAAACTGAGCATACAGGCAAATAATAAAATTATTTTTCTCATGTGATTTTTTTAATATGATGTAATATGGTAATGCGAATTTAATTATTCTGCCATAAACAACAACTTTTTATCCGACAAAATTAATGTTTTTTTTTGACTTAACTTTTTGCATTCTTAAGATGAATCAATTTATCGGAATAAAGAAAATGCCTGATATAGCGGTGTCATGAATCAAACCTTGGTATGCAAAAGTCAATTATTTGGGATTTTTACAGTATATTACTGGTCGTCAGGTAATTAAAGGAATGATTTTTTGATTTTCAATCTTTTTCATGATTAGTATTATTTATGATGCATATATTACAGTTATTTACAGCACCTTCTTTTTTGAAAATCTGACAATAAATGTACTTCCGATACCTTCTTCACTTTTTACGCCTATTGTAGCGTTATGTCTTGTGATTATCTTTTTAACGGTTGCTAAACCTATTCCGCTTCCTTCATATTCGTCCGTCTGTCCAACTCTGTTAAACAAACCAAAGATTTTTGTCTGCTGATCTTCACTCATTCCAACTCCGTTATCCTTTATTGTGTAAATGACTTCGTTATTCTCCACACATCCTTCTATTTCAACAAGAGGATAATCTGTCTTATGGGAATATTTAACGGCATTTTCAATAATGTTGAGAAACACCTGAAAGATCAGAATAGGGTCGCCATCAAGATCCGGGGTGTTGCTCAAAGCCAATTTTAAATTCTTGTTGGCCGAATTCATTAAAAGCTGACTTACAATATCATTCAAAAGAACCGTCATATCGATTGATTCTTTCTGGATCTCTTTTTGCCCAACCTTAGAATACTCAAGAACGGTTTTAATCATTTGATTAAGCCTGTCCGCATTGTCTACAATTTTTGAAGACATCATTTTTACAGTATCCTCATTTGATTTTCTTATAATCAATTCTGCGAAAGCTTTAATAGTGGTCAAAGGAATCTTTAGGTCATGCGATACTGTGTGAGCAAACGAATCAAGCTCTGCATAGGCGTCGCGAAGTTTCTCATTTAATATTCTGAGTTCAGCAGTTTTCCTGCCGACTGCGAAATTAATTTCATCCCTTATCTCGATCAGTGCCTTTTTTTCGGTTGCAGACCATTTTTCAGAACTGCCTTTAACTTCCTGGGACCATTGTTCAAAAGAATTACGAGGGGAGATAAATGGCTGCCCCTGATCATCATACCTTACTATTTTCGCAGGATCTCCTGCCCATTTAACGGTTTGAACAATTTCAGGTCTGAAGATGATCAGACAATCTTTGATATCCTGAGTCAGTCTGCATCCAAGAAATCCGGAATAATGAACTGGATTTAGCTGTAGCTTAGGGAAATCTGAAAGTGAATTCTCAGTAGCTAAGAATCCACTCTCGCCTTCTTGTAGTAATTCAGAAATTTCCTGAATCTGAGAGAGATCAGGAACATTTCCAATACTTGTCAGTTCACCCTGATACAAAAATGCTATACCACTTGCTTTCAGAGATTCCATTAGTGCTGATGCGCAATCTGGTATAAAGTCTGATATTTTTTCACTGTGAAGACTGCGGCTTACCTCTAAAACGGTAGTTTGCAGCTTCATATCCTCTTTCTGAAATTTTTCCTGATTACGAAGTCCAATACACGAACTTAAAACTTGCCCTATGAGCTTGGCAGTTTCCCTTTGTCTGAAATTGATAAATCGGGGAGAATAATTATGACAGGCTATAAGGCCCCAAAGCTCATCTTCAACAATAATAGATACACTGAAGCTGGAGACAACACCCATATTCTTGAGGTACTGTATATGAACCGGTGATACTGCCCGCAGCGTACTGTTGCTTAAGTCAGCAGGCTGATCACTAAGGCTGAGAACCGGTACCGTTGTTTCATGTACATTGCTGATGAGTCTCGTAAAATTCTTTTTGTACAGATTTCGTGCCTGTTCAGGAATATCTGTAGCGGGATAGTGTAAACCTAACCAGGTGTCCAGATCAGTATTTCTTTCTTCTGCTACCACCTCGCCATGGCCGTCGTTATGGAATTGATACACCATAATACGATCATAATTGATAATGCTTTTAATCTGTATAACTACATTGTTGAGAATCGTTTCAAGATTCTTGTCTGCAAGCATCTGTGATAAACTGGCTCCAACAATATTCTGTGGGTCATTAAAAAGATCAGACGCTTCCGGCTCAAAATCCAAAATATAATTTTCTCCTGAAGTAGATATAATAACATTGTAAATTATATCACCAATTTCAACCTGGTAAGGATTAACCGGCTTAAAATTGCGACCTTGCCATGAAAGTGCAATAAGATCCATAATAAAATTATGGTTCTTGGCTTTCCCGAAAACAGAACTGAATTCGGAAATAGACTTTCCTAAAATATGCTCAGGCTGTTGGCTGATAATCTGTGTGAAATTTTCACTGCAGTATTTGATATAGCCTTCTTTATTAATGATGATAAGGAGTCCATGCGACTGGATGTAACCAGGAATATGGATTGGTTCTTGACTACACAGATCCAGATCGTCTTTTATCATATACTTATAATTAATGTTTATTTAAAACCAGTCATCAGGACATGGCCATTGTTATCGATGAAAATTATACAAATGTACTTTTTTTATGTAAAATTTATATATACATTTTAACGTCTAAATTGTGCTTAAACTAAATGAAAACTTTGAACCTTTGCCCGGTATACTTTCAATATTCAATTCGGAATCATGACGGTTCAAAATCTTAGAACAGACGTAAAGTCCAAGACCGAGACCTGATACTCCGGTGATCGGATTATCGTGAACCCTGAAGAATTTTTTTAAAATATTTTTAATCGCAAGGTTATCTAATCCTATTCCCTGATCTTCTACAAAAATGTTTATCCTATTTTCAATGCTGATGCATGACAGCGTAATGTTTGTCTTCTGTGGAGAATACTGAACAGCATTCGTAATCAGATTCTGGAGCACTAAACGAATTTTGTCTTTGTCTGCTACAACATTTTTACAGTCTTCACTATTCAAAATGAATTGGTGCGATGAATGTTGAAATCCTGCTTCTATACAAGAACTTTTCAGTAATTCAGAAACATCAAATACCTCTTTTTTAATTGCTACCTCCGGATCTTCAAGATTTGACAGATGAAGAAAACCATTAATAATCTTAGTCATTTTAGTAAGAGAGGTTATTGATTTTTCTAAAAGCGATGAAGCCTTATCTATTTTCTGCCCATTAATCATTTTTTGAGCAAGTTGAATAGAAGCATAAACGGAGGTTAAAGGTGTTTTAAGTTCATGACTTGCAACATTCAGAAACTTTTTCTTACTCTCGGTCTCCAGCTTCCTTTCTGTTATATCGCGAAAAACAACAACTACCTGAGAGGGGTAGTCTTTTATGGATGAAGCGAAAACTTCGTAATGCCGTTTGGTAGCATCATTATACTGCTCAAATTTCGCCGGCTCTCCGGTGATGGCAACATTTCCGTAACCTTCCATCCATTCTTGTTCAACCTCAGGCATGATTTCAAGAATGGTTTTACCGACAACATTTTCAAGACCCGTTTGAATCTCAAAAGCCGGATTGGTACTTAAAAAGGTATAATTCACTGGTTTCCCGGATGCATCAAATGAAAAATCAATGACCATGAAGGCATCCAGTATATTCTCAAAAAGCGAACGATAACGTGCTTCTGACAAGATAAGGTCCTTCTGAGCTTCTGTGATCGTTAAAAATTCACCGATCCGTCTGGATGCTTCTGCAATTGTATTTTTTTTGTATTGATCCCAACTATCGTCAATTTTTGAAACTGCATATAAATATTGATGGTTATTCTGATCTTCATTTATTTTGGTAATGAATACTGAATATTGTCCCAACTGATAAACCTTCTCATTTCTGTAAGAAATATCTTCAGTCACAGTACTTGCCGGTAAAAATTCAACACAGGATTTATCATCAAAGTTGTCAATCAATATGGCAGAATTATTTTTAGTTACTTTGGTGTGCGGTACTAACTTAACTGTATTTGCAAGTATGTTGACAAATCCAATTTCCTGAAGATTATAATGGGTAAGTAAGGCAGTCCCGGATTCTGTCTCTATTGTTTTTTTGTCGGTGATACCCCGAAGCTGATCGCCTAGCCTTAAAAGAAAAGTTTCTTTTTCTCTTTTACTCCTTAATTCAATATTAGTATGTGTCGTTTCTTTAAATATAATAAGCGTTCCTTCATTATCGCCTTTTTCATCCTGAAGATGGCTGTAACTGAAAGTCCAATAAACAGGTTCAAGCTGATCACCTTGGTAAATGGGAATCAGCTGATCTTCTTCAAAAACCCCTAAAGGATCCTTTTTTAATACTTCAAGTTTTTTCCTGATGGTATCCCATGCTTCGGGCCAGCACTTTTCAGCGGGTTGTCCTAAAGATTCTTTACTTTTTTGATGGTGTTGAATACCTGAAAGTTTTTTGCAGGCATCATTGTAGAACTGTATTTTTTCTTCACCCCACCATATCATCATAGGAAATGGGCATGCCAACATCATATTGATATGCACAATAAGATTATTGTCCCAAGTTGAAACTGATCCTAAACTGGTAGTTTGCCAGGGAAATTCTCTTATGCTGGCTGACATTTCAGTTGAACCGCTGATTTTTGCTGAAGATAGCATCATGATGAAAGGTTAAATACAATGGTATGTTTGCTACCAAAATATTTGCCATAAAAGTATAACGGAGTAATTTTTTATTAATATTTTGCACACCAAGTTATTTGGAATAAAAAAAATATAGATGTCAGTAACAATATAACTCTAAATTTTTTGAAATGATCCCAAATTTATCTCCTTTCGACTGAATTCGGTAGTATAGATTTATTTTTTTTAATTTTAGAGGAAGTAATTTATTGTTTAAGTACTGTAATTTTTACAATATAAATTTAATCTCAAAAATGACACATAACCAAAAATTTTAATAAACATTGAGAAGCAGTTTTTATCTTCTGAAATATGTAATCAGAATATCGCTAATTCTAATACCAATCATATTGGTAAGCTGTAAAAAATCGTCGAAAAGCTCTCGTGAAATTAATGAAATCGACAGTCTTCTTAAGATATCTGATGATTACATAGATGTCAATTTTCATAAATCTAATTTCTACGCAAGAAAAGCAGCTGAAAAATCCGAAAATGTAAACGATTCTTACAGGAAATCATTAAGTTATTATTATCTCGCAAAAAATTATTCATCTCTGAGAAAATTTGATCAATGTCATACGTATATCAGAAAAGGATTTGGTGAGAAAGCAACCTTATCAGATCCGTTTCTAAATACACTTTTTATATCTGTCAATGCAAACTATCACAGCAGGGTAGGACTACTGCAAAAAGAGAGTGAAGAGAATTTCAAACTCCTAAAATTACTTGAAAATAAAAGCGATCTTGATTCAAAATTACTATATGCCAATTCATTAATGGCAGTAGCAGATAACTATACCGAGAAATCAAATTTTATGTTAGCTCGTCAATTTGCAGAGAAATCTTTGAAACTAGTAGAAAGCATTCCAGAAAAAGAATATTTGCGGTCTCGTAAAATATTAAGACGTAAGACATATCTTTATTACTACTGTGCAGTCCTATTTCTCCAGGCAAAGAATCCTGACAAGGCTTTATTTTTTATTAAAAAATCCTATGAACAGGTATTTAAAGAAAAAAGCAGAAATAGCGGATTGCCACTTGAATGCTTTGGAGATTATTACATGCAAAAAAAAAACTATCGTGAAGCAGTTATTTATTATAAAAAATCTATTGAAATCAAGCAGCAGTTTTATCAGAGGACGTATCCTGCAGATACAAAAATTGCTGAAGCCTATTTTAAGATTGGAATGGCTGACAGTGCCAATTTTTATTTGTCGAGAGCAGAGAAATATAGGAATCTGGATTTGAAATCAAATAATTTGGACTCAGCGAATGCAGAGCGGTATCTTGACGAGGAAGCGAAGGAAATTGTTCGAAAAGATAATATTAATTATGCAATCATCGTACTGTCGACTATTATCGTTTTACTTGCAATGATCTTATATCTTTACAACTACCTAACTAGATTAAAGACAAATAAATCAATGCGTATCTCAGAGAATGAAATAATCATTAAGGAGAAACAAAATGAGATTGATGATTTAAATGTAAAGCTTAACGAATCTTTTGAAGAGCTTGTAAAATTAGCAAAGGAAAACTCACCGTATTTTTGGATCAGATTTCAGGAAGTGCATCCTCATTATCGTAGTAAAATACTTTCGTTAAATCCGAACTTACGAACTTCCGAATTAACACTCAGTGCATATATCTATTTAGGTTTTACCAGCAAAGAGATCGCAACGTACACCTTTAAAGCGGTAAAAACTATAGAAAATAATCGATCTAATTTTCGGAAAAAAATAAATCTTTCTCCAGATAAAGATTTGTCGGTATTTATAAGAGAATATGTAATGTGAATGATGTTTTGATTTTAATGTATTGATTATTAATGTTTTATTTTTTGAGGTAGGTTGTTGGGGGGATGTTTTTTTTGAGTTTTTTGAACTTTTTATTTGATTTGCAGAAAAGTTTTTCATCTGGGAAGCTAAAAGATGATCAAATAAAAACACTCAAAAACAGCAAGTAAATGATTAACAAAAAGAAAATCTCAATTTTGATTTTAATGGCAACACAATTATTCTTTTCACAAGTTGGAATTAACACAGTTTCGCCCAATGCTACTCTTGATGTAACTGCCAGGTCAACAGATGGCAGTAGACCAGAAGGCATTTTACCTCCCAGGCTGACAGGTGATCAGATAAAATCTGCAGATAGCCAATACGTAACTGCTCAAAACGGTACATTGATTTATGCTACTGCTCCTGTTACCAATTCAACTCCAAAAACGGTGAATATCACAGCTGCTGGTTACTACTTTTTTGACGGTTCTGTTTGGAAAAAAATGCTTGCTACCGTGAATAACAACAGTTGGTTGTTGGCTGATACTGCATTGAGTTCCAGTATTAATCAAAGTCAGAGCCTCACATTGGTAACAAGCGACAGCGGGCCATATGAATTAGTTAATAACACTACATTAACAATTACAGTACCTACAGGTTATTCACAAAACAAAGTGGTTTTAAGGTGGGATATCTGGGGAAGTTCATATCCTACGCCTGGTTTAGCCCCTTCACAAGGGAGCTTACGGTATGCTGTAAGACAACAGCTAGGAAGTAATACGCCTACTCAGATTGTGAGTATTATGATGAGCGGATGGGTTAATGCATTCGATACCGGTTTAGGGCCCAGATGGAATGCTCCTGTAGTTTATACTATTAATAATCCTGTAGCAGGCACGTATAAATTTGATTTAATGGTCCACAGAGAGGGTGAGATTAATACAGGAGGCGCAAATATCTGGGGAGCTCAGGGAAAAGCTGATGTCTATGTAAAATAATTTTTAACACAAATCTATATATAGCCCTTTAAACAATTGTATCAACTACAAAGAAATTTGGAAGGTTACACAGTCCATTACGATTTCTTTCCTAATGGACTTTTTCAAAGTATTTTGTCAAAATGGTTTTGAACTTTATCAACGTCAATTATCTCTCAGCTGAACCGCCAAAAACTATATTTTAAGTTTCTGAATTGATGATTTTAAAAGGATATTTTCCAAAATTCTGTATACTTTAGCATAAAGTGATTTAGAATATTCAATCAAACGGTTTTTATTTTCTACATGTTTTGCATGATGAAATATGTTGATACGAGTTCCTTTAAAGATGGTTGTTTCAATTTTAAATTTTGCATAAGAAATGCAAAACGTTATGGAATGTTTTCAGCTAAGAAAGCAAAGTCAATTAAAACTAAAATCGTATATAGGAAAATTGAAATTAGGTGTGAAAGCCTGTAATTTTGCACTAAATTATTTTTTACAATAAATACCAAATCCCTATTATATATTAGGGCTTACTAAAATCTTATCCGGTAAATTTTGAGTAGGTGGAATAAATACCAGCTAATTCAGGCATTTATGATAATGTTTGCTCAAAACCTGTGAGATTCCTCCTGCCGCATACTTAGATTATAGGGAAACGGAGTATTAAAATTTTATGATTGGTATGTGTTTATAAAAAGCAATTTTATTTTGAGGATAAATTTTCCAAAACCTTTTTCCCATTTTCATTGTCCGGATTTAATTCTATGGATTTTCTGTACATCTCAATGGCTTTGTTCTTATCTCCCATTTTCAATAAAATTTCTCCGTAGCTGTCATAGGCATTCCAACTCTTTGGGAATAGATAAACATTGAGCTTGAAAATCTCTAAAGCTTCTATCTGTTGATTATTGGCCATCATTCGGTATGCCCAATTATTAAGGTCGGATTCGTTGGGACTGAATGAGGGATTGGTCTTTTGTTCTATTTTTACAAAATCAGTTGCTTTGTCAAATCCTATTTTCCTTAGGTTTTTTCTTAAATAAGTCAATGCATCCGCCTTTATAATATCAGCGTTATAACAACCGGCAATTTCTTCGATAAAATCTTCGGGAGCACTTCCTGCCAGGTTGGTCAATACTATAATTGCCAGATTATCGTCAGGATATACCATTATTACAGATCTGTTTCCTCCTGACATTCCAATCGCTCTATGACTTTTCCTGAATTTGGCAATGCCCCAGCCACGCGTCCAATTGGTAGCAGTTCCATTATTGAATTTTCCTGTCGACCACATCATATTCAATGTTGATGACTTTTTAAATAATTTACCGCTTTGCAATGCGATGAGCCAGTTTCCAATATCTTCAGCGGTACTGTTGATACCTGCTCCTGTTCTTGTGAAATCAGGAAATTCTGTGTAGGTATTGGTCAGTTTCGTCTCACCTTTTCTGCCGTCAAAAAAACTGTTGTAACGGTATGATGGCGAATAGTTGGGGATAATGTCCCTCGAATCTCCAAATACCGTATTTTTAAGATGAGCGATCTTAAATTGATTTTCCTCAAAATCAGTTGTAAAAGATTTATTGGTAAGCCTTTCAATAATTTTCCCCAGCAAATAATAATTCGTCTGGTTGTAGCTGAACTGTTCCCCGGTTTTAAATTCCAAAGGAAGTGTCTTGAGTTTTTCCCATATCGCTACTTCGGTTTTTAACGGCCCAATATTTCCGGTCATTGGATCAAGTAATTGAAGGATCTCAGGTAATCCTGAAATATGGGTCAGCAGCTGGTCAACAGTGATCTTTTGCCATTCAGCAGGAAGATCTTCCAGATATTTACTGATCGGGTCATTCAATTTAATTTTATCCTGTTCGACCAACTGCATCACAGCAACTCCGGTGAACACCTTTGTATTCGAGTTGATCGGGAAAATTGTTGTATTGCTTACCGGGAGATTATATTGCAGATTGGCTATTCCATAGGATCTGCTTAGGGAGATCTTACCATTTTGTATAACTGCCAACTGCAAACCGGGGATTTTTCTCTCCTTCATTTCTCTGTTAATGATCTCATCAACTTTGATTTCTGTTTGCTGTGCGGAAAACTGTAAACAAACTAACAGATGTAGTAAAAGGTAAATTCTCATAGTAGTAGGACAGCCTTAAATGACTTTTTGTTACATTGAAAAATTAAAAAAACAAATTTGTGACATTATCCTCAGTGAATATCTTTTCCAGGATTAAGTAATTTTTCACCAAATTGAATTAAAATCACCATAATAACTAAAAAAATAAATATGAATTTATACTTTAACAATACTGAGAATAGTATTGAAATGAATTCTGTATTAAGAAAACTGACAAACAACGGAATGCTTACTACCGCTAAAATTGAGATTAGGATATAGATCTTTAAATTAAACCCACGTTGTTTTTTCGCTTCAATTTTCCGGATAATATTCTTTGAAAATCCCAGTGAGAAACAATCAGTGTTCTCTTTTTCAAGAAGGCTGTCCAAGAGATCGTAAAGTTCTGAATCTGATTTAGAACTTTCCATATAATTGGTATTTTTTTCCAAATCCTTGATGATTTTTTTTTTAGGGATATCCATCTTTCTGTAATTTTTCTTTTAATAATTTCCGAGCCCTAAGGAGATATACTTTTATCGTGCCTTCGGGGAATTTTGTGATCTTCTGAATCTCCTGAATGCTCATTTCATCCAAATGGTACAGCGTGATCACCGTTCTATACTGCAAGGGAAGCTGGCGGATCAGTTTATTCAGATACTCCTCAAATTCTTTTCCAATCAACTTGGATTCTGGGGTTTCGGAAGAGAATTGAAAATCAATACTGTCCTCTAAATTGTCATACTTCTTTTTTACTTCTTTTTTCAGATAATTAATAGCAATATTGTAGGTGATCCTGGCTATCCAGGTTGATAATTTAGATTCTCTCTTAAATGATCTCAGATTTTCAAAAACCTGAATAAACACTTCCTGCCCGACATCTTCGATATCTTCGTCATTGGACAGCATCCTGTTCAGAACTGAGTAGACCAGTCTCTGATACTGTTTTACGACAATCTGAAAAGAATTCAGGTTGCCTTTTAAAATATCAGTAATGACTTTTTCTTCATCGAACATATTCTATTAGACAGCATTTTTTAAAATCGGTTACAATTTTCTAATGTATTCAAAATTTTGTAACCTGAAATGCATTTATTTGTCTATTGGTTAAATCATCTACAATGAAACATATTGCACCCTTTATAGTAATGATCGCAATTTTAATTGCAATCTCCGTCGTGATCGTGGTTCTAACGAATTATGACCTTAAAAAGAAGATATTGAATAAAGAAAACATTGATGATAAGATGTTTGTCATTCTTAATAATCTGACCGGTTTGGGCTCAGAGATGCTGAAGTGGGGAATTATTTTACTGTTTGGAGGGATTGGTTTGATTGTTCTCGAATTTATTCCATACAATGAAAATTCACCTCTTCCTTACGGAATAATGACCGTCTTTGTCTCGCTCGGTTTCCTTACATATTACTTCCTTATGAAGAATCAGAAAAAGTAGGTTTTCTTTCACTAAATAATTAAAAATAATATTCACTTTTTAAAGAACAAAAACTTTGTTCTCAGAATTCCTATGTCCAAATCTCAAAACAACTATTATGAAAACAAAAATAATTTCAGTGCTTTCTTATATCTTTTTATTCAGCAATGTAACGGCTCAGGAAAAAGTAAAAGATTCTCTTGTTCCTAAACAGGAAACATCCATTCAGGAAGTGGTCATTAATGGAAGAAAGCCTTTGATCAAAACCAAGATCGACGGTTTGGTTTATAATGTCCAGTCGGATCCGGACAGCAGATCTAAAAATCTTCTTGAAATGATGAGGAAGATTCCCTATCTCTCTCTGGATGCCAACGAAAACATCCTTTTCAAAGGGAATACGAACTTTAAAATCTTAATCAATGGAAAGGAAACACAGCTTCTGACCAATAATCCAAAAGAGTTTTTGAAAAATATTCCCGCAAGTACGATTCAGAATATTGAGATCATCACCAATCCCTCATCAAAATATGATGCTGAAGGTGCTTCCGGAATTATCAACATTATTACCACAAAAAAGATGAAGGATGGCTACAATGCCTCTGTCAATATTGGGGCACGGTTTCCAAAGCAGGAACAAAACGCAGGATTTTCATTGAATATTCAACATAAGAGATTAGGGATTTCAGCGTACGGTGGTGGTTATTTTAAAAAAAATCCGGAGATCAGTTATCAAAATTTTCAGCGAACATCAACAAATGACCTGATTCAGAATGGAAAGACTTCAGGCAAGGGGAATGGTGGTTATTTCAACATCAGTACAAGTTACGAAATTGACAGCCTGAATCTTTTAAATATTCAGGTAGGTTCCAATTTTACCAACAGCAAATCTGGAGATTTTCTTAATTCTAATTTTTCTCAACAAAATATTCTGACAGAAAATAATAATTCCAACAATAATGCTGAAAGTAATGGAAAAGGTTTTGAAGTTGCTGCTAACTATCAGATCGGTTTCAAAAATGATAAAAGCAGATTGTTGACCTTTTCCTACAGATTCAACAATTACGATTATACAGTAAACAGTGCAACTGATTTACAGAATAGAATCACCAATTCTTCAAACAATATCAACCAGAACAATGACAATCACAACAGCGAAAATACCTTCCAGATCGACTTTGTGAAGAACATCAAAAAAGTCTATTTGGAAACAGGCCTGAAAGCGATTCTCAGAAAAAATAACAGTCAATATCTAACCATTCCGGAAAGCCTGTTGAATTCCGATAAATTTTCAAACCAACAGAATATTTACGGCGCTTATTTTACGACAAAATTCAGCTTGCTCAACTGGAATATTCAGACAGGTTTAAGGTTAGAAAGTACAGATACCAACGTCAATTTCACTTCAACCAACACGGAAGTTGACCAAAATTATTTTAATCTGATTCCCAATGTTTCTGTCGGAAAAAACTGGAAGGAATATCACGGCATCAGTTTCGGATTTTCTCAACGGATCAAAAGACCGGGCATCAACCGTCTGAATCCATTTGTCAATCAATCGAATCCCTATTTCCGGATCAGTGGAAACCCTTACCTGAAGCCGGTTGTGAATAATGATCTAATGGCCACTTATTCTTATAACCATAAGGTCAATTTAAATCTTGGATTGGGTTATTCCTTTTCCAATAAGATCGATCTGAAAGTCTCCAAGTATGATCCTTCGACAAATATCACACGAACAACTTATGAAAACTCAAGCAGTGTCAGCAGATTGGGTTTAGACTACAACCTTAATTATCCTGTTACAAAGAGGCTCACTTTAGGAATTAATGGAAATTCAGCTTTCTTTTTTATCAATGGAAAAGTGAATGAGATTGAAGCCAGGAATGATCTCTTTACCTATTATATTTATATTTCAGCTAATTATCAGTTTGAAAAGAACTGGAATTTGAGTTCAAATCTTGAATTCAACAGTAAAATGCCAGCCGGTCTTCAAAGCACGACCAATGCCTTTACAGGTTCCTCTTTCAGTTTCAGCAAAAGCATTCAGGATAACCAACTCTCTTTTTCAGCTTATATCAATAATCCTTTTAACACATTCAGGAAAGCCATGACTGAAACAGTTGGAAATGACTTCTACCAGAGTAATTATGTGAAAGATTATTACAGGTCTTTTGGTCTGAATATCACGTACAAATTCGGAAAGCTTAAAGACGAGGTTAAAAGTACGAGAAGAAAAATTGAAAACAGTGATCTCGCAAATTAACAACCAATCCATCTTTGTAATTAGTCAGATCAAAATATCATTCTATAAATGTTTTCGTTTGGTCTCACTCTCCATTTGTTTTGAAAAAGAACGAAGTGAAGTGTTGTTATCAATATCCAACTTCATTATTTTATTCAGTTAATAAAATAGTTTTAGAAAAATTGAATAACAGCGAACGCATATGCTGACTAACAATACAGTATGTACAGAAGGCATATTGCCACAATATATCAGTACGATGATTTTTCTGAATGATGTTTATCTAAATAAGCGCGCCATATAATGACAAAAATAGCTAAAATACCAAAGACAATTCCTGCCCAAGGTGTTACCGATAATCCATTTTGGGAAATAAAGAAACCGCCAACAGATGTTCCCAATGATACGCCCAGGTTCCCAAATGAGGTCTGCAGGCTATTGGCGAATTCTTTGGCGTCCGGTGCTGCTGAGATCATATAACCCAAGCCGATCAAAAAGCAGGGACCGTACATAATTCCCCAGATACCTGTAACCAGCGCAACATTTAAAAAAGAAGTATCTGTATATTTAAATGCAAAAGGGATCACAAATATACCTGCAATAAAAAACAGGGCCGTCCATAACATATTCTTTCCCAATAATTTGCCCGCTACGTAGTTTGAAATTACACCCATTGCTCCGAACAGCAGTAGCAAAAGGCTTATTTCTTTTTCACTCATATGCTTTTCTTTATTGAGATAATCTGCAAAATAGCTGTATGAACAAAACCATGCGGTTATAAGCAGTAAATTCAAAAGTGTACCTGAGATAAATCTTGGTCGTGTCAGTATTGATAGCTGACTTTTAAAAGAGGCAGGCTGTTCGTTAGGCAAAGACGGAAGAAATTTAAGAATAATCAGTATCGTCAGTAGTATAATAAATCCCTGGACGACATAGGTCACCTGCCAGGAATATATACTCGCCAGAAATGTACTTATGGGGATCAGAGTTACCTGCGCAAGAGCTATTCCACCGATGATAACAGCCGTAAGACGCATCTGATCTTTTTGTGATGTACCTTTTACAGCTGCTGCTATAGCCATAGAAAAAAAAGCAGGGTGAAGGAGCGTAGGCAGTATTCTAAGTATCATCAGGATTGAGAACGGTGGACTGAAAATTGAGAAAAGATTTGATATCAGGAATAATCCCATTGCCCACAGCATTATTATCTTCTTATCAAATCTGGACGCCAACAAAACCGTGAAAGGTCCTGTAATGGCAATGAGTAAAGCAAATGCGCTGAGAAGATATCCGGCGGTGGCAATACTGATGTTATAATGTACGGCGATCTGTGGTAAGATACCAATGACTCCAAATTCTGTGCTGATAATTCCGACAATACCTAAGCAGCCTATGTATGCTATCTTTTTGTTTAAGTTTGTTTTCATAGTAAACTGAACGGTTTAAAATAGGGTAAAAAAATATATGTTTATAAATTGGATTACAGCAGCAAAGATGACCCGGTATATGTAAATAGAAGTTAATTTACCGACTGATTAATTGAACCAATAGATTGATCATTGCATCTATTTGTGTTTTATTTTTATACAAAACATAATTCTTTAGCAGGGTAGTGGATGAACTTGAAAAAAAGGCAGCAGTAGTTTCTGCATCCAATTCCTCTTTTACGAATTTTTGTTGAACACCACGCTGTAATATGGCCAGGTAGACCTTTTCAATGGCTTTCTCATTTGCAACCAGCATTTGACTGATTTCCTTATCCACCAAGGCAATTTCAAAGATCATTCTTACAGCTAAGCAGACTTTATTATCGTTAATGCTTTGTTTTACAGATAGATTCAATATTTTTACCAAATCTTCCAATGCGTTGTCACTTCTATCATTTAGAAAAGATTGATATTCTGATAATTTTGATTTTTGATATTTATCAAGACATTTTAGCAACAGTTCTTTTTTGTCACCATAAGTAGGATAGATGCTGCTTCTGTTGATCTTCATATGATTTTCAAGATCACTAAGTGACGTCACATGATACCCCTGCTCCCAGAAGAGATTCATTGCTATATCTAGCTTTTCTTCGTATCCAAACTCTTTTTTTCTTGCCATTACTCTGCAAATATACTATTTTAAACTGATCAGTTTAAAATTTAGATGTAAAATATTCAATTAATTTTTGAATTCAAAATTGTTTTCGATCATGTAAGTGCAAATAAGGTCTTAACCTTTCTCTTAAATGACAGGATTATAATACATGCCAGACGATGTTTTAAGGTAATCAATAGTAATTGATACCAAATTATGACGACCTGAATTCTTTTAGCAAAGATGCAGGAATAGAGGCACCTGAGTATCCTCTCTTCAGTATTTCCTTTGGCCATAAAAGCAATGGCAGTATCGATGACATCGTTTTTAGTGCCGGTTTTTATATCATCTCTTTCCAAAAGTTCATCTCAGGCAGTATCATCTATTGCAGGAAAGAATTTGATCATGCAAGGGGCAAGATGATTTTCTTCAGACCGAATCAGACCGTTACATTCAAGAATGTAAAGTCTGAGGATGATTGCTTTTTAATCTTGATCAAAGAGGATTTCCTGGCTGCATTTGGCTGTTTTTAACAAAAACTGGATTATCTTCAGAAACTTATATTGATGATCTGGTTCAATTGAGTCAAATTAAAAAGAAATACAAAGCCCATTCTTTATCAGGTAATTTTCTTTGAGGTTAAAATTTCTTGTAATTTAATTAAACGTTTGAAACCTGTAATTTTGATTAGTGAATGTTCAATTAGCTCTGCTTATCCTGTACCATTATCTTAGAACTATATAAACATTCGTTTTGCCTGAAATCTATAATTTATAACCTTTTTCATTTAATAGGCAAAATGAGTTAGGGTAAGCAGATGTTATCATCTTTAAAATTCAGAACAGGATTATTGTCATTTGACTAGTGATTTTTGAGTAAGTAGGGATTATACCGTATCTGGAAGCTTAAAATATTTATAAATATAATAATGATATTTATTTATTTTTAAATAATTTTGCGGCTAATAAGATGAATAATATTACTCCTGATAATGAGATAAGAAGATTGAAAAAATTAGAGTTTTTTGATCTCCTGAACTTAGGCAAAGATCCTCAATTTGATGTTTTTGCAGAGACTGCATGTCTGATTTCCGACTGTCCCGCTTCCCTGATTTCAATCATGGAAAGTGAAACACAGAATATCCAAAGCTGTATCGGTCTTGAGATCGATTCTGTAGAACGCAAAAACACGGTTTGCCAGTATTCAATAGCGAGTGGGGAAGTGGTGATTATCAATGATACGTTACTGGACGAGAGATCTCAGAATAATCCATTAATTTTGAATGGAGGGATTAGATTTTATGCAGGCGTACCATGTATCGACGACGAAGGTTTTCCGCTGGGAACTATTTGTGTGATAGATTACATTCCGAGAACTATAACAGACAGTCAGATTTCAGCACTCAAAAAGCTTGCACACGTTATCTCTAAACTTCTGATGGTAAAGAGAAAGACAATTTATGCAGAATATTTCGAGCAACTTTTCAATAGATCCAATAATTTGATCTGCGTTCTGGATGACAAATTGAAGTTTAAAGATTTTAATCCGGTAGTCGAAAAAATTTTTTCATTAAAAAAGGAAGAAGCGGTAGGGCTTGGTTTCAGTCAGATTTTCGGTGAAGACAATAAGGAAATTTTAAAGCTTAAAAACTTTTCCGAGATCACAGGAGAAGTGTCTTTTACTACTTCTACCGTAATTAAAGACGGCAGTCCGGTGATAGTAGAATGGTTATTGAAGTCCAATCAGGAACTTTCTGAAATTTTCTGTTTCGGAACCGATATTACTGCGCAGACTGAAGAAAAACGTCAGTTAGAAAGCTCAGAGAGACGTTTCAGGAGCTTTTTTGAAAATGCCATCGGATTGATGAGTATGCATGATATGGAGGGCAATATTCTCGCTGTCAATGAAAAAGGTAGAGAAATGCTGCATTATTCTGTGGATGAAGTGAAAAATTTAAACCTTAGAGACCTTGTTCCAGAGTATAGTTGGCCTTCTTTAAGTCAATATCTTGACCGGATTAATAAAAATAAGGAGGATTTCGGAACTATGATTCTGAAGGCGAAAAATGGGGTAGAGCAGATCTGGATGTATCATAACCTGGTTGAGATCGATAAAGAAGGAAAACCTTATACATTAAGTACGGCACTGAACGTCACCGAACGAATGACTTTAGAGAAAGATCTGGTTTATACAAAAAAAATGCTTGAGCAGACAAGTTCTGTAGCTCAGGTAGGTGGCTGGGAAGTAAATCTGAAAAAAGACACCGTATTCTGGTCACAAAGTACCAGAGAAATTCATAAAATAAGTGACGATTTTCAACCTGATTTTGAAAATGCTATTGGTTTTTATAAAGAAGACAGCAGAGAAAGAATTAAATTTTTATTCAACAGAGCGGTTACAGAAGGAATTCCGTATGATGATGAATTTCAGTTGGTACGTAATGACGGTGTTACGATCTGGGTAAGGGTAAAAGGAATTCCGGAATGTGAAAATGGTGTCTGCAACAGAGTTTACGGGATAATTCAGGATATTGATGTCTTCAAAAATATGTTCCTTGATATTGCTAAAAAAGAAGCAATGATGCAATCGTTTGTAACTTATGTTCCGGTTGCCGTGGCGATGTTTGATAAAGATCTTAATTATATTTCTGTAAGCAGCAGATGGAGAAATGAATTCAACATGGAAGAGACTGATATGATCGGAAAGAATCTTTTTACTGTATCAACAGATATTCCTGAAGAAAGGAAAGAAATTTATCGTGCTGCTTTGCAGGGTAAAACTTATATCAATGAGGATTTTGCGATTAGTATAGATGGCAAGAAAGAAATTCAGCATTTTGATCTTAAAGTTGGTCCCTGGTATCTCTCGGATAATGAAATCGGAGGTGTGATTGTCTCTGTACAGAATATTACCAGTTCTGTACACATCAATGAAGAACTTAAAAAAGCAAAAAAAATGGCTGATATCGCAAGCAAAGCAAAATCAGAGTTTCTTGCTAATATGAGCCATGAGATCCGTACACCTTTGAATGGAGTGATCGGGTTCTCTGATCTTCTTCTGAGAACTCCTCTCAACGATATACAGACTCAATACCTTCATTATATTAATGAATCAGGGGAAAACCTGCTGAATATTATTAATGATATTCTGGATTTTTCTAAAATAGAATCCGGCAAAATGGAACTTCTGATAGAGAAAAGTGATGTTTATGACATCGTAAGTCAGGTCATCAATGTAATCCTGTATCAGTCTCAGAAAAAAAATATTGAACTTCTTCTAAATATTGAGCCGGGACTTCCAAAAACGCTTTTACTTGATGAGTCCAGATTAAAACAGATCCTTATCAATCTTTTGGGTAATGCCGTAAAGTTCACGGGACAGGGTGAGATTGAGCTGAAAGTGGAAAAACTTCGCATGGATGAGAGCAACATTGTTCTGCGCTTTTCTGTGAGAGATACAGGAATTGGTATACCTGTTGAGAAGCAGAAACATATTTTTGACGCTTTCACTCAGGAAAACAGTTCTATCAGTAAACGGTACGGAGGAACCGGTCTAGGTCTTACCATTTCAAACAATATTCTCGGATATATGGGAAGTCATTTATCGCTGGTCAGTACGCCTGAAAAAGGTTCTGTTTTTTCCTTCGATATTGAAACTCCTTATGAAATATCCGAATTGAGAGAAGAAGAGGACCTCAATATAAAAAAAGTGCTTGTGGTAGATGATAATGAAGCAAACAGAATCATTCTTCAACACATGCTTACCTATAAAAATATAGAATCTACACTGGCTGCCAACGGAATTGAGGCTTTACAGATATTGATGAATGGTGAACATTTCGATGTTATACTGATGGACTATCATATGCCGGTAATTTCAGGTTTGGAAACAATTGACAAGATCAAAAAGTTGTTTAAAGAACGGAATGAGACTTCACCACTGGTTATTCTTCATACTTCTTCGGAGGAGCACGATGTCATCAATTCTTTCCGTAAAGAAGACAATTCTTATTTTCTTTTGAAGCCTATTAAATCTGATGATCTCTATAAGACACTTAAACGTGTAGTACAAAATAATGTGGTAGAAGTTGCTTCCAAGGAACTCGCTGAAAAAGAGCAGTTTTCTTTTATGAAAGATCTGGAAGTTCTTCTCGTGGACGATAATCCGGTGAATATGGTTCTGAATAACAGAATGATGAAATCGCTAACTCCCGATGCGCATCTTACAGAAGCGGTAGACGGTCTCAAAGCTTTGGAAGAATGTAAGAAGAAAAAATTCTCTATTATTCTTATGGATGTACAAATGCCGGTAATGAACGGTATTGAAGCTACACAACAAATCCGTCTCCTGCCGGGATATGAGAATGTACCCATTATTGGTGTAACAGCAGGAAACGTGCTGGGAGAAAAAGAAAAATGCCTGGAATCAGGAATGAATGATTTCCTGCCCAAGCCTTTGCGACAGGCTGATCTTTTAGAAAAGCTCAAAAAATATATTGTCACTAAAGAAGAGAACGATACTGAGGAAGAACATGAAATAGTAACGGAGAAATATATCAATATTAATATGCTGAATGAGCAGATTGGTGATGATAATAATTTCAGAGAAATATTTTTAAACCTTGTTATTAATGAGCTTATCCAGACACAGAATAATATTGTTGCTACAACCGTTACCAAAAATGCAGAAGATGTCAAAACAATTCTTCATAAACTTAAAGGCACTGCCGGCACTGCCGGTCTTTTCAGGCTTTCAGACTGTGCATTGAAATGGGAGAAAAAAGCAGATGAAAATATAGATTTTTCAGTGATGGTGAAAGAAATAGAAAAAGAAATAACAATAGGATTAGATCTGATAAAAAGTTTAATAAAATAAAAAGCTACGTTCATTTTGACCGCGGTAAAAAAATCTTTCAGATCACTCTTCCTTCAAAGGTTGTTGATTCAGAAAAAAAATTTTGAGAGCTGCAAAAAGTAAGATCAGAGATTTATTTAAGAATATAATCTTCGTGATGGTGTGATGAACAAATTCAGTCATGAAAAAAAAGATCTGATAGCACAGGGAATTCGTTAGGATAGCTTTTATTGAGCTGCCGACTCTTGTTCTGTCTGCACAAAGTGATTTGCCCGAGCATTTCCCAAAAGAAACGGAGTGAAGAATTTTGTCGTGATGCCCGTGATATCATGATTCCCCGGGTTGACAGAATAAGAAACTACAAAAGGTTTAATGATTATACAGCCTGAGAATCTCCACCAATTCAGTTACAGATCGTATTTTCAGCTTCTCAAACAGCCTGTTTTTATACGTGCTGATTGTAGATGAATGAAGATTAAGTTGATTGGAAATTTCTTTGAGGGGAAGACCTTCTGCAAGCTTATTGGCTATTTGTAATTCGCGGTCTGACAGCGCTTCAAAAGGGGAGTTTTTTGTTGCGCCGTTTAATGATTCTAAAAACATCGCTTCTTTTACGTCTTCACTTACATATCTGCCGGTACCAAGCATCGCCGTCAAAGCATTTTCAATTACTGCAGTGGAGCTTTGTTTGCTCAGATAACCACCGGCACCCATCTTTAAATAACGCATTGCGTACACCTCTTCATCCTGAGAAGAAAACAGGAGAATTCTTAAAGCAGGTTGATGCATTTTTATATAATCAATCGCTTCCTGAACAGAACCATTTGGCATATTGACATCCATGATGGCCAGATCAAATTCTTCCTTCGAAATTACTTTGTACAGTGATTTAAAATCCTCTACCTCAGAGATTACAGCGTCAGGCCGGAGGCGTTTTATAGTTTGTACTAAACCCATCCGGACGATACCGTGATCATCTGCTACTATAATACGAACATTTACTTTTAAACCCATTATTCTACAAATTTACGTACAAAAAGGGAAACTGTAGTGCCTTTATTTTCAGCGGAAATAATTTGGATGTTTCCATGCATCAAGGATACAAAATTTTTTACAATTTTCATACTCAATCCGGCTCCTTTTTCACCGGCCGTACCGTGGAACACTGGATTATCATAAGTGAAGATCGTAGATAAATATTTTTCATTCATTCCCGTTCCGAAATCAATCACAGAAATTATAACCTGATCATCTTCGGTAACTTCCTGCAGGTGAATATCATGTCCGGACAAAGTGTATTTCACTGCATTATTGAGAATTTTGTCTAAAACATATTCCAGCAACGTACGATCGGTTGTCACAAATGCATTGGTATCTCCTTTAAAATAAAATTTAATATTTTTTTCTTTTAATTTGCCAGCATATTTTTCTTCAAAATGTTGAAAAAGATCTGTCACCATGATCTTTTCGGGTTTAATCTTAAATTCCCCGTACTGTGTTTTTAACCACGAGGTACTGTCCTGAATGGTTTGCAGGTTCTTTTGAGCGTCGCTTTTTACCTGCGGCAGCAGCTTATAAAAATCTTCTTCACTGATGGTTTTTTCTTCCAACGCTTCTATGAGCCACAGAAAATTTCCAAACATTTCTTTAGAATCGTGAGACAGTATTGAGATCAGCCCGTTTTTAAAACTGATTTCATTTTCCAGCCTTTCGATCTTTAACTGTAGTTCGCTGATAGGGTCATGGTCATTCATAAATTCGGTGTCATAGCTTTAAAAAAAACTGCTACCAGTATTTCTTAAAACATAGTTTATTATTTATTTTTTTTAGATTTCTATACCAAACCATTTCTGAATCATCGTAGACAGGGTTTGTTTTAATAAAGGTTTGGCTAAAAAATCTGACATTCCGGCCTGCAGGCATTTTTCTTTCTCACCAGGCAGGCTCCCTGCCGTTATTGCAATGATGGGTATTTCGATGTTTTTTTCCAAGGTCCTTATTTTTTTTGTTGCTTCAATACCGTTAAGATGAGGCATCTGAATATCCATTAAAATAAGATCCGGATTCTCTTTCTGGTATTTTTCAACCGCTTCAGTGCCGTCTTTTGCCTCAACGATCAAAGCCTGCGGAATAATATCCTTTAAATAAGTTTTGGTAAGAAGTAAATTTACAGCATTATCCTCGGCAATTAAAATTTTTATTTCGCGTTTACTCACTTCATTTGCAACATGTTTTATTTGCACCGGTTTTTTCTTTTCAGAATTCTTCAAGGTGGATAAAACCTGGTACATCTGTTTCATGCGAATCGGTTTTACAAGCCGGTTTTCTATTTTTAATTCGTCACAGGCATCCTGCAGATCAGTATCATCCGATGAACTGTACAAAACAATGCACGGTGCCACATGGCTGACTTCGGGGATGATATTTTTCATTTTTTTAATGGTTTCAATGCCATCCATTACAGGCATGTGATAATCCATAATGATCACATCAAATTCGGTTTTATCCATGATGAGGAGCAAAGCTTTCAGACCGCTGTCGCATTCCGTTACTTCGATATTTTTCCGTTCAAGCATCCTTTTCAGGATTTTGCGGTTGTTTTCATTGTCGTCCACGATCAAAACTCTTTTAATATCAGTTAAGCTTAAATCATATTCTTCTTCCTCTGTGTCGAACTGAATATCAAAGAAAAAATCGCTTCCCTGTCCCTGCTCGCTTTCGACCTGTAAAACACTGCCGGCAAGTGCCAGGATTTGGTTTGAAATCGTAAGTCCAAGACCCGTACCCCCGTATCTTTTGGTGATACTGCCGTCCTCCTGTGAAAATGCGTCGAAAATTTCTGCCTGTTTTTCGCTGCTGATCCCGATACCTGTATCCCGCACTCCAAATCGGATTCGTTTTTTTCCTTCTCCCAAATCATCCAAAACGTTAACATATAAAACAATTTCGCCTTCCTCTGTAAATTTTAAGGCATTGCTCAGAAGGTTGACGAAAACCTGTTTCAGGCGCATCTCATCAGTCCATATATATCTGGGTAAACTGTCGTCAATATCGATGAGCATTTCTAACTGCTTTTTGGTATTGCTGTACGCAACGATATTGAAGGCTTCTGAAACCAGTTCTTCGATTTCTACTTTGTCGAGGTTGAGCTTAAGTTTTTGTTTTTCTAATTTTGAGAAATCCAGAATATCGTTGATGATGCTGTATAAGGATATACCGGATTGGTTGATGATTTCCAGGTACTGTCTCTGCGTTTCGTCCAGATTGGTTTCCAGAAGGAGCTCTGTAAAACCGATAACCCCATTTAAAGGGGTTCTGATCTCATGGCTCATATTGGCTACAAATTCAGATTTCAGGGCATAAGCTTTTTCTGCTGATTCTTTAGCTGCCAGGATCTCATTCTCCATTCTTTTTCTTTCTGTGATGTCTACAGCATTCGCCATCACCTGTAAATAACCGTCAATATCTTCGTCTATCGCACTCATAAAGTGCCAGACCGCTTTTTCTCCATTTTTCTTGCGGATGGTCATTTCACCTGACGCATGATTTGAAGTTTTGATCTGGTTCAGGTACATTTTTACATTTCCATGCTTTTCAGGGATGATGAGATCGAAAAGGTTGAGGCCAAGTAATTCTTCTCTTGAAAAGCCTGAGGCCTTTAAACCCGCCTCATTGACATCCAGAAAATTACCTTCGGTGTCATGAATACTTATGATCCCCTGGCTTTTTTCAAAAAGACGCCGATACTTGTGTTCACTTCTTTTGAGTAATTTTTTCCTGGTTGTAAATTCTGTAACATCTCTTCCGATGGTATATACAACACCGGATTCAGGTTCAGGAATAGAAGTCCACTGGATCCATCTTACCTCTCCGGATTTTATAATGTATCTGTTGGTGAAATTAGATAGGGTTTCACCCATCGCCAATGCTTCTACCGCCTGTAAAGTACTTTCTCTGTCTTCCGGATGAACAAATTCCACAAAACTTTTACTCATAAACTGCTCATCGCTCCACCCCAGTATTTTAGAAAAGGCAGGATTTACTTTTACGAATTTACCTTCCAGAGACAAAACACCTAACAGATCGTTGGATGTTTCAAAAAGCGCATCGTAATTGGTTAAAAGCTGTTCTTTTTCTTTACCCGAATACCATTTTGCTGCTTGGTTGATGATCTTATCAACAAACTCTTCCTCTGTTTTATCTAAACTTTTCTCTTCCCTGTCAAATATATTTAAATGCGCAGTCAGATTAGCCTCCAGACCGGGGATGGGATAGCTTCTGTGAAATTTAAATTCAGTGATTCCAAACTCATAAACCGAAGTCTGATCATCCGAAAGAAAGTGGGGATTCTGAGGGTAAATATGATTGGGGGATTCATCACTGGAAGCGAGAACATAGACATACCCTTCCGAGGTAATACTCATGGTACAAAGCTCCACGTTGGTCATCTTAGCAGCTGCGAAAACCAATAAATCAAAAACATCGGTATATTTTTTTTCGAATGCATTTAATTTATCAATATAATACTGATCCGGCGGTTGATTTTTACCATGAATGTGGTCCATAAGGAAGAATTTTTTAGAGAGTATTGTTAAATTGCCGTAAAGCTGTAATAAACATTGATAGAGTAGGTGGTGTTTTCCTTCCCTACCAGACTTTGGGCACCCGCAGGTGGTATAGTGTACCGTACGTTCAGCCCCCGGTCCAGAACCGGTGTTCCGTTAGAGAGTATTTTTTGGGGAGTTTTGGATAAGGGAGCATTTACAGAACTTCCATCTATACCAATTTGTAGTATATTGGAATTGATGTTGGTCTGAAGGCCGCCTTTCTTGAAATAATTTTCGTCTGATTTTACATAAAGCTCAAAACTTTCATTATTGGACAGTATAATTTGGTTTGGGATCATTTGTGACTGACCATTGTTGTACTGGGCAGCTGTATTAAAATTAAAGTTTACATTTCGTCCGGAACCGGGGATGGTGATCTCCGACAGAGGAAGCACCTTTAACTGAACAGCCGTATTCTGCAAACCGTTAATTGAGTTATCTGTACTTCTTGCATTGAGGTTCAATTCAAACGTATAGGTTCCTGCTTCAAAAAAAAGGTTTTTAAAATCTTCCGCAGACACATAAAGCTCTGGGCTGAAGTTGCTTCTGTTTCCCGCTACAACACTGAAATTAGCAGCAGAAAAATTCTGAAAATCAGAAGTTAAGGCTTTGGTCATCAGGGTAGATCCGTTGCTGCCCAATTTAACGCTTCCTATATTTCTGGTGCCCGGAACACCTTTGGAAGAAGTAAACTGAATATTTGGGGCAGCAGCTTTCGCCCATAAATTAAAATCGACTGTATGTGCGATTTCCGCATTTTCCAAACTAAATGTCCGCGTGCCTGTGATTCGGTAATCATTCAGGGAAGATATTTCTATGTATTTTGTTAAAGATGTTGTGAGCCATCTGACGGATTGGGGAATGACTAAAACTGTTTTAAAATTACGTGGCGTGAAATCATAATAATTCTGAAAAATATCCATAGAATAATTCCCTGCCCGGTAGGCATTGGCCGTAAACTGAGATGCCGGTATTTTAAATGTAAAATTGATATTTCCCCGGTTGAATCCTCCTCCGAAAATAACAGACCCTGGCGGTTCAAACCATTTTACAGCGCTTGTACTGAATGACTGAAAACCCGGTAAAAATCCGGAATATCCGTTAGAGGGCAGCTGTCCGCCCATACTTTCTAACTGCCACAGAAGAGTGGAGTTGGGTAAAGTGGATGAGGAAGAAGAATGCGTGAAAGTTGTTCCGGATACAGAGGTAAATGTTGGAGCTACAGGCGCAAATCCAAAAAAGGCATAATCCCAGTTTGTTCTGTTGGCGTTCACCATTACCCTTGTAGGCACTGAAGTAAATTCACTCCTGTTAAAAATATTATTTTCAGGAATCTGGAGATACACATCCTGAGCTTTCGTGGCTGTTGACCCGCAGAACACAGTAAAAATTCCTATTAAAAAAGCCTTCATCTTTTTCATACTTCTAAATTTAAAACTTTTTCACCTTAATGGTAGTGTCTTTCTTCTTATATTCAAAAACCACAGTTTCTGAATAACCTTCTTTTGTTACCTTAACAGTTTGGATGGGTTGTGTATAGCTGTATTTGTCATTTTCAATATAGAGGTCGTATTTTCCGTCTTTCAGGAAAAACTCAAACTCATTTTTTTGGTTAACAACGGCAGTATAGATCATGCCGTCTTCACTTTTTGCATACACCACGATTCCGGTTACATCCGTTTCCACAACATCATAGGCCTGTTTGATTTCTGTTAATTTCCCACTGACCCTGATGTTTTTTACCAGGCCTACTTTGCGGTTGATATTATTATCTACCATTATTACAGGATCCATCATCAGTCTGGCGCCCGCATTTTCGTTCACCTTCAGGGTGTAAATACCTTCAGGAACATTCTGAAAAACTACTTTTCCGTTTTTATCTGTCAATGCGACAAAACTGTCCAGTTTCACTATTTCATTGGCAAGTGCAGATTCACCGGTCTCCAGGAGCCCATTAAAATTTTTATCTTCAAATAACTGGAATGTCACTTTATGGTTTCCAAGAGCCGTCGCTGCAGTAAAATATTTTTTAATCCCTACTCTGAACTGGTAATAACTGCCACTGCTTGCATAAGCAGCTGTAGATTTATAACCGGAAAAATTAAAATAACCTGTGGTCGCCCAGGAAGGCGAAACTTTATATTCCACATTACCGGTTACATTGCTGTTTAAGTTTTTATAAAGTTCCGAATAGAAAGCTCCGGCTGAAAATGATCCGGTCAGATTATTATTAAGCATCTGGAAATTATATGAGGCATACACATTGTAGTTGGCGAAATTACGGTCTGTATTGTAATAAGAAGTTAAATCAAAGACATTGGCTGCGTTCCATTGGGCTGTTCCGTTAAGAGAGAAAGATTTATACCTGTAAGACAAAGTTGCTTTCAGGCTGTTGAACCAGTCTGGCATACTGTCCTCTTTTGAATAAGAATATTCCGCCATCAGGTTCAGTCCATGGGCACCCAATGTGGTGCTGATGTTAGCCTCCATCCGGTAAGAAAAAAGTTCCTGTGAGGTATAAAAATTGGCTGTTTTTTGCCTTTCAACCTTTGGAGCCAGCAGAAAATTCCACTTTCTCAGAGAAAACAGGTAACCTGATCCCAAAGCTTCTGTACTGTTGAAATAATAACGCAGATTAGCCGTATTCCCCGGTTGGATGGGTGCGTTCTGAAAACTCAGGAATTCGGGGTCTACCTGCGAATTCAGATATTGTATAAAAGCACGCTGAGATGGCGAAAACTGGCGGCTGATCCGTTGATTGGAAATAAAAGATCCCCGTTTGATCCCAGCATAACTTTTGGTGGCAAAGGAATTAACAGACTGTATATCCCATTTCCCTATTTTTCCCTCGTAGTTGGCTCCCATCAGAGCTCCGACGTTTTCATCTTTATTTGAAAGTCCTTTTTCACTGCTCAGGCCCAGCTCTGTCCGGATGATATGTTTATCGTTAATTAAAAGTAATGTTGCCGCATTCGCCACCTGCGTATCGACGTTAAAACGCGGATCATGGTCAAATAGATAGGATACTTTCCCGGTAAAAGATTTAGCATTCCCAAAACCATATTTTGCCCCTGCTATGGTAGATCCTTCTGTCTGTTGGAAATATGTACCGTACAGGTTATAGTTATTTTCAAGCGCAAGAATTTCAATCTGATTATTTTCGCCAAATTTGGTAGAAACTTTACCTCCTCTCCCAAAAACCGGGTAATCATAATCAACACTGTTAATATTTCCCAACCGTAATACGGTATTTTTTCTCTCAAATTCCAGCCAGGTATCATATACGTTATAACGGCCGTCTTCAAGATAGTAATCAGCACCTATATTAATGCGCGATTTCAAATTTTCAGTCACCCTGAATGCGGTGTTTCCCCTCAATTGAAGAAAATTAAAACCTGAACTGTTTTCATTATAGCTAATTTCCGCAAAATTACTTCCGCTCACCGATTCATTTCCACGGGCAATTTGCCTGTTATGCGATAAAATAACCAGGTAGAGCGTGTTGCTTCCTGCGATTTCATTAGTAAGCAGGTCTGTGGCGGTTGCATTGATATTAAATTCAGGATAAACCGTATTCTGTTTTCTGACCCTGATTTTGATCTCAACCGTTTGTTTTTCCAAAGCTTCCAGAGATACGGTCTGTTGTTTGGGCATCATCTCCAAACCATCTGGAATTGACTGCAAATCAATCTTAACGGTTCGTTTACTGTAACCCTGGTTTTCTACAATCAGCAGAATTGAGGATTCGGGGGCAGCAGGATTAATGAAATTTTCGTAGGTTTCCGTATAGATTGCAATGTTTTTATTCTCGTCTTTGTCGACGAAGAACGAGGAGCTTTCAGTTCTGGTGACCGTTGGGGTAGTGTATGAAACCTGGAATTTGATCTCATTCGATCTCAGTTTCATAAAATCCACATTAGCGATTAATTTCACAGGAAGATTTTTAGATTGGCCCGCACCTAAGGTAAATTCATTTTTCGGATAGAAAAGCAATCCCGGATATGTTTCTGCAGGGATGATATTCTGAATGGTAATCTCTTCGGAACTCTTATTCTCAATGACCAGGAAATCAGTAAAGGTAGATCCTTTCTCAACAGCGACCCTGTCATTTTCAAAATGGATTTGGATATCCTTCTTTTCCTGCGCAGAGGCCAACGAAAAGTGCAGAAGAACAAATGCAAAAAATAAGATTGTTCTTCTTAGGATTGATGTCGATATTCCATTCTGTGGTTTCAAGACTTAATTTTAAAATTTAAAGTTTTTCTCGCCTACGCGTATATCATTGGATTCTGCCATCTTGATAATAGCCACGCCAAGGAAGTTCCCTGAAATGTTCTCCGGTAGAGAAAACTGAACGACCTGATTGCTGTCCGGAAGCATGGAGATGGAAATTGCGGGTAATTTTATTTCTTTACCATTGTCTGTGTCAGTTAGTTCAAACGAAACGGTGGCATCATTGATGGTGTTTCCATCATTATGGATGCTTACTGCGACTTTTCTGTTTGCTGCATTTTCATTATTCACCTCTGAAATATTGGTAATGTCCAGGCTTTTTGTAAGGTTACCCGATGGAGTATAAAAGATATGAAGTCCCACCTCAAATAAGGTGATAATACCAATGCCGTTCTGAATACGTGCCTTATCTGCCTGCTGGGGAATTTGGGTAAAAAACAACATGCTGTTGGTAACGGTTGACTTTGATGCGTTTGTCGGAATCTGCATGGTTACTACAATCTCCTTTGTACTTTTCGCAGGAACTGTTACAGAGTTTTCTAGCGTGGATATCCAGGAGGCATTGGAAGTTTTTGAACTGCCTGCATCAAGATAAACCTTATTTCCGTCTTCTTCCCTTACCCAGTCTTTGTAGTTGAGGTTAAAAACATAATCCTTATCCGAGCTGTTTTGAAGCGTCACGGTCTGTGTCACTTTTTCTCCCGGATTACCGGTAAAAAACAAACGTGTCGGCGACATAGAAATACTTTGTGCAAGAATTGAAGAAGACCCCGTAAGTATCAGGAAAATGAAAAGGTAAATAAACTTGTGCATGGTGTAAATTATTTAAAAGTAAAGATTCCCAAAACTACTGAAAACGTAACAAAAGGAACCCTTACAAACTAAAAAATTTTATTATAAAGCAGTCGCTGTATAAGTTACTGTTTGTGTGTAAGTTCCGGCTGGTTTACCTAAAATATCAGAAGATGATGATTTTGCCGCCGGAATGGTGTAGTCCAGATTCAGTATTAATGCACTTCCAAGCGGAGCATTTGATACTAAAGTCTGATCCGTTGCAGATAAGATAACAGTGCTTTTTGTTCCGCCCATGGATCCGGCAGCTGTGGAAGGTTTGATGGTCAAAACATTAACCGGGATCAAATTGGTTCCGTTCATGAAATTCGCACCCCCTGCTTTTACTTTTACATTAAAACTCTTTGTTGAGGTAATTTTCAAAGCGTTGGCCTGAGCCACTGTTTTTTCAGAATTATAATCCGCTGCAGTAACATAGTTAAAGGCAACTGCTCCACTAATTGCACTACTTCCTGCATCGATAGAGATGACATCGTTCAGGGTAATGTTTGCGGTTGTTGTTGCGGTAGTATTTTGAGCGTGAGCATTGTTAGTTCCTGAGATGATGGCTCCGATAGTTAAGGCTGCGATTGCAATTTGTTTTGTCATTATCGTATTATTTGATTTTATTGTTGTTTAGTTGTCCTCTTTTGAACACTACAAATCTACGGTGGCTGTAAAAGCTTCTTTGTAGTGGAAAATGGAAGGTCATGTAGTAAAATAACTACAGGATTATTCATTGGTTTAAATAAAAAAGCCCTCAACACTTTTTAGCTGTTGATGGCCTATATATAATTGCTGTGTTTTTACTATAAAGCAGTTGCAGTATAGGTAACCGTTTGCGTATAAGTTCCGGCCGGTTTACCTAAAATATCCGAAGATGATGATTTCGCCGCTGGAATAGTGTAATCAAGATTCAGAGTTAATGCACTTCCAAGCGGAGCATTTGATACTAAAGTCTGATCTGTTGCAGATAAAACAACAGCGCTTTTTGTTCCGCCCATGGTTCCGGCAGCTGTAGCTGCTTTGATAGTCAGAACATTGACAGGGATGAGGTTGGTTCCGTTCATGAAATTCGCACCACCTGCTTTTACTTTTACATTAAAGTTCTTCGTTGAGGTAACTTTTAAAGAGTTGGCTTTAGTAATTGTCTGATCAGAGTTATAATCCGCTGCAGTAGCATAGTTAAAGTCAACCGTGTTACCAATGGCAGTACTTCCCGCATCAATAGAGATGACATCGTTCAGGGTAATGTTTACCGTTGTGGTTGCAGTAGTATTCTGAGCGTGAACATTGTTAGTTCCCAAGATGAAGGCTCCTATAGTTAAGACTGCGATTGCAATTTGTTTAGTCATGATCGTATTGTTTAATTTTTATTCCTGTTTAACTGTTCTCTTTTGAACACTGCAAATCTACAGCAGCAATAAAAGTTTCTTTGTAGTGGAAAATGGAAGTTCATGTAGTAAAATAACTACAGTATGATTCAATCGCTTTAAATAGAAAAGCCCTCAACACCTGAAAAATGTTAAGGGCGTGTATATATAATTATTGTGTTTTATTATAAAGCAGTTGCAGTGTAGATTACTGTCTGCGTATAAGTTCCGGCCGGTTTACCTAAGATGTCAGAAGATGATGATTTCGCCGCTGGAATAGTGTAATCCAGATTCAGAGTTAATGCGCTTCCAAGCGGAGCATTTGATACTAAAGTCTGATCCGTTGCAGATAAAACAACAGCATTTTTTGTACCTCCCATGGTTCCTGGAGCTGTAGATGCTTTGATGATCAGAACATTCACAGGAATTAAGTTGGTTCCGTTCATGAAATTCGCACCTCCTGCTTTTACTTTTACATTAAAATTCTTCGTTGAGGTAACTTTTAAAGAGTTGGCCTTAGTAATTGTTTCATCGGAGTTATAATCTGCTGCAGTAGCATAGTTAAAGTCAACGGTGTTACCAATGGCAGTACTTCCCGTATCAATAGAGATGACATCGTTCAGGGTAATATTTACGGTTGTGGTTGCAGTAGTATTTTGAGCGTGAACATTGTTAGTTCCCAAGATGAAGGCTCCGATGGTTAAGGCTGCGATTGCAATTTGTTTTGTCATGATCGTATTGTTTAATTTTTATTTCTGTTTAGTTGTTCTCTTTTGAACACTACAAATCTACAGCAGCAATAAAAGTTTCTTTGTAGTGGAAAATGGAAGTTCATGTAGTAAAATAACTACACCTATAAATTCAATCGCTGTAAATAGAAAAGCCCTCAACACTTATTAAGTGTTGAGGGCTTATATAAAACTACTGTTTGTTTTTATTATAAAGCTGTTGCCGTATACGTTACCGTTTGTGTATAAGTTCCTTTAGGCTTTCCAAGGAGCACCTTCGATGCTTTTTCTGCGGAAATAGAATAGGCAATATTTAAGGATTGTTTTGCCCCTGAAGCTGCGTTACTTACCAAGACCTGATCGGATGTCGATAAGGTGACCTCATTCATTGTTCCCATTGAACTTCCGCCAGGTATTGCTTTGACCTGTAATATATCTACCGGAATAACGTTTGTACCACTTACAAAGTTGGCACCCTCAGATTTTACTTTTACATCGAAATTTTTCGAGGAAATGATGACTAAACTATTCGGAACCGTCACATTTTTTTGAGAATTATAGTCTGCTGTATTCAAATAATTAAAATCAACAGTTCCTCCGGAAGCAGCAGTTCCCACGTCCATTGCAAGAACATCTGCTAAAATAATGTTAACTGAGGTGCTGACGTTCTGAGAATTTTGTGCCAGAACATGGTTATTTCCTAAAGCGATTGCTCCCAGAAACGAAGCAACGATTACGATTTGTTTCTTCATAATAATAAGTTAAAGGTAATGTGGTGTGTCATTCAAAATTAAATCATAATAATGAATGTTATTAAAATCAAATCTAAGACCAATATCTGAAATTACCAAGATATTTATTAATTTAAATTAACAAATTATCAATAAAATGTTTATAATAATGATCGAATGGCTATAATCAGGTGATTTTTTTATTGTACAAAACGCCTTAATGTAGTTTTTTGATGAAGTAATGGTAAAAGTTCCAGATACAATCAGTTAAAATAAAAAATAGATGAAACCCGTTTGATATTTGTGTTTTTTATTTAGGATTTTTGAAACGAACTGAGCCATATTATTTAGCAGGCAGCAAATTCTGTTACATAAATAGGGCAGCCAGTATCTCCGAGCGTAAATACTCAAATGACTGTGCAAATAAAATTTTCACTATTAGTTAAGCTATATGGGAAAGTGGAAGATTTGTTATCTGCTTCCTTCGGAATAATTTGCAAAGTATAGGAAAATCATTTGATAAGAATCTTACTTTTCTATAATTTGTTAAGTTTATTAACCAAATAGATAATCATTTGCGCAACACTTTCGGCCGGGTGTATAAAATCATTTTCGACCCAGTTTTTGATGACAGCAATGCTGCCTTTTTCTCCAAATTGGTAGGCCATTTCTACAAACGGTTGTGTTTCCGGAGTCAGTTCGATTTGATTTTCTACCGGAAAGTGATTTCGTACAGAGGTCAGAATACGAGATAAGATTCCGCTTCCATCTCCTTTGGTGAAAACTATTTTGCTCATTTCCTTGTCATTTTCCAGCAGCTGACAGCTTAGCAATATCACTTCATCCATGTTGTAGCTTTTACGCAGTGCAGCCGATAATTTTTCAAACACTTCCTCTTCCAACTCCAGCAGGATATCCAGAGGAACCGTATAATGCCGGTAAAATGAATTTCTATTTACATCAGCAGTTTTACATAATTCTGTGATGGAGATTTGGCTTAATTCTTTTTTTTTCAACAAATCAAATAAAGCCTCTCTCAGTAGTTTTTTGGTATACTGAACCCGTCGGTCTTTTCTTAAAATCATCTTAATTTTTTTTATTTACGCTACAAAATCTGATTAATTTGTTTCTTAAAAGACAGCATTCACTGTTCTGCCATAAAAATTTAAGTGCTAAATGATAGTTTTACATTGTGATCGTAATCAATCATTATGTTATATAATGAACAAGATGTATAACAAATTTATGTTTTATTTCGAAGATTTGATCTTCTACAAACAATTCATTTTAAATTTAAAACAATGAAAAAGAATATAGTTACTGCCAAAAAAAGAATTCTTCTTACCGGTGCATCTGGAACGGTTGGTTTCGAAACGCTGAAGCATCTGGTAGAAAATCCAACATATAATATTACTGTTTTTGATATGAAGACTGCAAAATCCGTAAAAAAATTAGCGCCGTTCAGTAAACGTGTTGAGATAGTATATGGTGACATTGCAAATGTGTCGGATGTGGAAAAAATAAGTTATGATAAAGAAATTGTCATTCATTTGGCAGCAATTATTCCGCCACTTGCAGATATAAATCCAGGATTGGCTTATCGTGTCAATGTAAAGGGAACAGAAAATCTAGTTAATAGTTTGGAAAAGAATTCTCCGCACTGTCATTTACTCTTCAGTTCAAGTATATCTGTTTACGGTGATCGCATCGATACCCCTGAAATTTCGGTGAACGATTTACTGAAACCCAGTCCTGGTGATCAGTATGGTGAGACGAAGGTTCTTTGTGAAAAGTTGATTTCAGAGTCAAGTTTGTCTTGGTCAATTTTCCGTCTGGCAGCTATTATGGGGAGTCACAAAATCTCCAGGCTGATGTTTCATATGCCGCTCTGCACACCCATAGAAATATGTACACCACAGGATACTGGGCGTGCTTTTGCCAATGCAGCTGCATTTCAAGATCAACTCAAAAACCAAATCTTTAACTTGGGTGGAGGAAAAGACTGTGTCATTACTTACGGTTCCTTTCTTGAAAAGATGTTTGATGAGTTTGGACTGGGCGAGGCAGATTTTCCTGAAAAAGCGTTTGCAGAGAAAAACTTTCATTGCGGAATACTTTCTGATGGCAACAGATTAGAAGAAATCATTCATTTTCGCAGACAAAATTTAAACGATTATTTCGGGATGGTTCATCAACAGGTTCATCCTTTTCAGAAAAAAATAACTTTTCTTTTTAGAAAACTCATTAAACGATATTTACTCTTACAATCTGAACCGTACCGCGCTTACAGAAATGGGGACGAAGAAGAAATAAAACATTTTTTCAAAACGAATGAAATGGAAATGGTAAAACCAGCTTATTAATAAACTTAAAAAATAGAAAATGCTACAGAAAATAATAGGAATAATGCTACTTATCACTGTCAATACGACCTTATTTGCACAACATCATTTTACGGTAGAGGTGTCAGATTTGTCAGCCGATAAAGGCTTTGTATATCTTGGTCTATATGATAAGAAGTTAGGGTTTTTGAAGGAAAGTGCTTCAGTTGCCAATGCAAAAGTTAAGGTAAAGGGAAATAAGGTGAGTTATACATTTAAAAATTTACCATTGGGAGAGTACGCCGTTGCTGTGTACCAGGATGCAAATGGCAATGGAAAGTGTGACCGAAATATGATTGGTTATCCGACTGAAGGATTTGGTTTTTCCAAAAATTACAGGCCCAAACTTTCAGCTCCATCATTTGATGAGGTAAAAATTGCTTTCCGAAACTCCACCACAACCAAGATTGCTTTAATAGGGAAATAAAATAGTTTAACTAAGCTTTTTTCTTTTAGAAATTAAAAATAATAATAATCTGGATGTTTATGAGTTCCAAAGTAAAACAACCCCACTTGTCTTAAAATGGCTTTATTTGACTTTTAATGGCCAAGAAGGGCATATCTTCAATCAATTGTATCAATGATTGTGTTCTGTTGAGCCAAATAAACAAGGATTTCAAAATCATTTTAATAAATAAATTCTTTTAGATTAAATATTGTTACAGCCTCCATCTGTTAGGCGGTCACCAGTTTTAGCACCTGAAACATGGCAATCCGTACATCACTGCACTGCCACTTTTTTACCGGAGCTACAATTTCTGTCCATAAAGCAGTAGCGGCACCCTGTGAAGGCATCTTCAATATCATAGGCTTTATACCTTCTGCAACACGTTTATTATTCCGGTCATCAAAACAACTTCCTGCTAAGGTCAGGTCTCCGGATATCTGCTTATATCTGTCTCAACAGATCCCGGATGTACTGCTGTGGTACGAAAACTTCTCGCTTTGCGATTGAACTCGACAGCAAAAAATACCGTTTTTAGACTGCCAATACGCTAACCATTACGAATAAGATTTATACATAAATTGAGATCTTCGAGATCTACATCTGATATATGGTGTGCCATCGAGGAAATGACCACAAACCGTGAATTGTTTATAAGTAATGGTGTTATCCTGTTTTAAGAAAACGAATTTTCCTAAGTGATTAGTGTCCAAATAGGTTTCAAATCCATCTATGGTTTTTCTAAAAGGAGCTGCCTTGACTCCTGCATTTGCTGTTATAAGATCGACATGTCTGTTCTCTGCAAGTAATTTTAATATTAGTTAGTAGAATATTATTCAAATAGTATAATGATTTTCAAGTCACTCCTGTATGATGATTATGAAGAAAATTTCTATATGTAGTCATATCTTGAATTAATAGAAATCTGATCAACACCCTTACTCTGATATAAAGCTGATTTTTTGTATTTCAATGAATAAACTATCATTTTCCCAAATTTGTTTTTGAATATTCTGTAAGATTATACGGATCGATTTGACAATTCAAAAGTCTTTTTTAACAAGTGGAAATTCGTATTCACAATGTACTTTTGAACCAAAATTTTGATATTCATATAGCGATATTATTACAAATTTAAATACGATATTGTTTTACGAAAGAATTGTTCATATTTAAATTGTGAAAAAGATTATTTCGAGAACCCATACCAAAATCCAGAATTTAAAATGAAAAAATCTTGACGAAATGTTAAGAATTGATACTGATTGTATTTTAAAATATTTCATAGTATTAAAGAATTTTATTGGCTTGGCAAATATCATATTCTTCATACTCTTTAACAAACACCGAAAAATAAAATACTGAAAAAAGGAAGGGAGAAATTATTTCTGCCTGAGTTTAGTAATGAATTGATAGCTGTGCGCAAAAGTTAAAACTTAGATTTTTTGTAAATGATGTTTTTACGGAAACTGTATTTTTTAATTATGATGCATTTTGAATCAAATCATCATGTAGTTTGCGATTAATATTCTGAGTTGGTGAAAAAATTATTTTTTAGTTTTATACGTGTTTATGATATGGATTTATTCAAGAATTCATGTTATTTCCGTACTATAAATTTACTGTTTTTATTTTTTTTTAACTTAGTTTGTTCTCAACACGAAAACCCGGTGATTGGAGATCAGCAGGTAACCATTTTTTTAGATAACGGTGCTGAATTTTATTCCTTAGATAATAGTTTTAACCAACAAATCATTCAGAAAAAAATTGTTCTGAAAAATGCTGTCGTTTCTTCAAAAAACAGGGATAATGCTGAAATTCTGATAACTTCCGTTAACAAATGTCCTGAAAAACAAAACCTTAGTCATCAGATCAGCAATTTTAAGGAACAAAAGCGTAGAGAATTACTAAAGCAGATAAAGGAAAAAATAAACATACATGAAGCAAGAAGCAGATCTTTTGCGAAGCTGAACTACAAGAATTATCCTTCGTCTTCACGGCTCTATTCTTTATTCTTTACGTCCAGGATTTATATCACAACTGCTCATAACAAATTTATCTCCAGGAGATCTTGTAATAAAGATTATTCCATAAATTGTGCATTAGATGATTTACACAATCAACAATATACCTTCTACAATAACAAATCTTTAGATTTCTGTTTCTCTGAGTTCTTTTTTGTGAGACCGCCACCGATATTACTTTCATAAAAGCTTCTAATACTAATAATCAATTATTCTTATGTCTTGTAATAAGTGATGCTAATACTATGCAAAATGAAATTTAAAAATAATAAATATATAGAAAAACATTTACTGATGTTTTTAACTTTACTTGCGGGTTCTGTTTTTTCGCAGGTTACTTATACTTCCAATCCCACTAATGCACAGATTCATACATCCGTTATTGGGAATAACATTATCGTTTCCGGTGGAACGCTTAATCATGGGGTGAGAAATACACAGATTGCGACATTTAACAACGGTATAGCTGCCGGATTAGAAATGGGTTCCGGGGTTTTTTTCGGAACAGGGTTAAATGCCAACCTTTTAACCGTTAATACAAATACAGTGACAAGTGATGCTCCAGGGGGTGGAGTCGTATTCAATGATCCTGATTTGCAGACCGTTGACGCGTTTGCTGTAAACGATGTGGTTTCGTATTCTTTTTCAGTGACGATAGGGCCAAAAGCGAGTACTTTAAATATTAGATATCAGTTTGGTTCTGAAGAATATCCAGACTTTGTAGGATCAAAGTATGATGACGCATTTGGTTTCTTTGTAACCGGTCCGGGTATTACGGGTACTGCTAACTTGGCAAGACTGCCGGCTAATAATAATCCAACATCTATTAACAAAGTTAATTTTGGAGTTCCCGGAGTATATACTGATAATCCATTTAGTCCTGCTTATGACGGTTCACAAAATGCTTTGTATATCAATAACGGACACCCTACAACAGTAAGTGGGGGCAAATTGGTCGCTAATGATAACTTGGGTCCAAAGCCGGTAGCTGTACAGTTCAATGCAATAACAAAATTAATAACATACACTTTAGGAGGATTAACACCTGGTGCGACTTATACTTTTAAAATAATTATTGCTGATACGGCAGACACTCAGTATGATTCAGGAGTCTTTGTAAATACTATTTACGCTACCGCTACACTGGTTGCTAATAATGATGCATTCAACCTTGTTTCGGGTTCTACAACAACTATTTCTGTTTTGAATAATGATACAGTAAATAATGTTTCTCCGGCATCATTGTCAGACGTATTGTTAACGCAAGTATCAACAACAAATAACGGTGTAAACTTGAATCCAACAACTGGGCTCATCACCGCTGCGCCGGGAACTCCGGCTGGTGTATATAATGTTACCTACCAGATATGCGACCAAACTTTCACATCCAACTGTAAAACTGCAGTAGCAACAATAACAGTCGTTGCAAACGATACAGATGGAGATGGCATTGATAATTACTTTGATCTGGATGATGATAACGATGGGATCTTAGATACTGCTGAAGGATGTTCGGCCACAGTGACGATGGGCACCCTGACATCCGGAACTGTTACCAGTTTAAATAATACAGGAACAGCTGTATTTCCTTTAGTGCCTCCGGGTGCTACGCTACCTAACAACGGTGTTAGGGTTACCAGAACAAGCGGTGCCAACACATGGGGCTCTTTTACACCTCCGGTAGCTACTGCGACTACAACTGTACATGGTGTAACTACTTCGTCATTTCCAACTACCTATTTAGATTTGATCGGTACTATCCCCAGGACACTTACCATTGATTTTGGTACCTCTGCCAATGCATTAAGTACTTCAAGTAATACTTATCAGTACATCATAGGTATTGCCGGTTTGGGAGGAGAGAATGCTTCGGTGACAAATACTTTTTCGGTTCCGTTAACCGTTGCCGGCAACGCAAATGTATTTAATACAAATTTATATTCCTTACTAAATGGAGTAGCCGCTGCTCCCGGAGCTACAGGAACAGTATTCAGTACCAATACCCCGCTTACAACAGTGCAGGGTTACACATTCTTTCTGGTACCTTCCAACGTTGCCTCTTTAACAATGACATTAACCGGAGGAAATGATCCTCATGGAATCATCTTTGGCGTTTATAATGCTAATTGTAATGCAGATACAGATGGAGATACAGTTTCAAATTATCTTGATGTTGATTCAGATAACGATGGTTGTGCAGACGCACTTGAAGGTTCAGAAAATGTTCGTATTGCTCAGATTCATGCATTGAGTTTGCCAACTTCTGATGCCAATTATGCAAACAGAGGACAGATAAAAGTTCTTGCAGACGGAGTGACTGCGGGAACACCTGTTCAAGTGGTGAGTACTGCTGCCGCAGCAAACGGAGTTCCTTTATTGGTTAACAATGCTGCAAATAATACAGGTGGTGTAGCGGGAGTTGCTGATAATACAGACGGAACGGCTGATGCCGGTCAGGGAATCGGTACTGCTCAAAATAGCGGAGTGCAGGATAGTGACTGTACAAGATGTTTCCGTCCTGCTACTTCACCTGGAACGGGAGGTCTTACCACCACTCATGGTATTACTGCATTATCCAGAGCGGGTGCAACAACCGGAAACTGGCCAATGAAAATCACTGGTGCTTATAGTGCATTAGATGCAAAATCAAAAGGTTTTGTAATCAATAGACTGACAACAACTCAATTAAACGCATTGGCTACTCCTGTAGTGGGAATGATGGTATATGATACGACAGTTAATTGTCTGAAAATTTATGACAATACGAATACCTGGAGATGTTTCAGTAATCCAACCTGTGATACGATAATCCTTAATTAAAAGAAAAATGAATAAATATATAATAACACTGTGTTTACTTGTTTCGGGGCATATTTTTAGTCAGATTACCATTGGTAAATCATCTGCAACATTGGCTCCTGCAAGCGCTACAGTATCGATAGAGTTTGGTGATGCTACAGGAGGTGCTCGGGGGATTGTTTTACCCTGGGCAACGAGTGAAGCTGTTGTTAACGGAACAAATCCGGCACCGATTACCGGAACTTTGTTTTTTGATTCGGCTGCCAAAAAAGTAAAGCTTGGCAGATCAGTAACAGCTGATGCAACAGCCATAAGTCAATATTTAGATCTTTCGGCAGGAGCATTAATTCCTGCTGTTGGAGTAGGAGTTGCAGATATTAATGATGAAGTTTCTACTGCAAAAGTAATTGTATCCGTAACGCCTGCTATCGCAACGGCAAATATCACAAATGGTATTTTGGTTTTAGCAGATACAAACAAAGCGATGGTGTTGCCAAGAGTCAATTCATATGCAGATATTGTTAATCCGAGTGCAGGTATGATGGTATTTGTTACCGGTACAACGCCTCAGCAATTGGCTGTTTTCAATGGTAGAGAATGGTCTTTTTGGGATGCCGGAACTTCAGTGGTTACTTCACCAACAACAGGAAGAATATGGATGGACCGTAATTTAGGGGCAACTCAGGTTGCTGCAAGTTCTACCGATATCAATGCTTATGGGCATCTTTATCAATGGGGACGTTTGACAGACGGACATCAGATTCGTACGTCAACTACAAATGCTGTAACCAGTGCGACTGATGTACCGGGAAATGCTAATTTTATTACAAGTGGTACAGATTGGCGTACAACTCCGAACAATAGCTTGTGGCAGGGGATAAGCGGTATTAATAATCCGTGTCCGGTGGGTTTTCGTATTCCAACGTTATTGGAGTTTCAGGCTGAAACAGCTATTACCAGTGCTGCTACAGCTTTCGCTTCTCCATTGAAACTAACTGTGGGAGGTATCAGAAGTACTGCAGGTGCAATAAGTGGTGAAGGAGTCAATGGTAATTATTACACCAGTACGGTTTCAGGTAGTACATCAGCTATCTATACTATTGAAGGATCTGTTGCAACGTCCAATGTACAGCGTGCGACAGGTGCGTCGGTACGTTGTATAAAGAATTAATTATTCTAGAATTCAGTAATTACATTCTAATATAATTCAAAAATAAATCAGTAAACCAAAGCAAAAATTTTGCTTTGGTTTATTTTTTAAGATTTTACTATTCCGCAGTTTTAGAATTCATTTAAAATTCTGATTTTTAGTATATAAACTACCAATTATCTTTTTCGCAGAATAAATGAAGAAAATCATCGAATGTTTTTAATAAGGCTAAAAAAAATCATATCTTATATTATCCTTTTGTTATTTTAATGTCTTAATAATAATTTTGGTTTATGGCTTATGTTTTTATTTCTTTTTCGCAAGAAATCAAAAAAAATACTATGATTTCTTACTTTTTGTTCGATTCCATAATAAATTAATTCCAGTGGATTGTCAGTTTACGAAATCGATGTTTATATCAGCTTTTGTCTGTTAACTGTATGATTTTGTTGTCTCGAAATGTAAAAACAGATGTTCCTTTCAATTCAAGTTTTTGTCCTTTTCTCAATCCGTTTGGAAAGTCAATTGCTAAAACAGCGGAATAATCAATTTCAATTTCTGTTCTGTCGTCATTGTGATTAATTGCGGTTATTTTTTGTTCTCTGGTTTCAAAATAAGATTTTGCTTGTTCGGCTTGTTCTTTAAAATCTCTAATTCCATTTATTGTCATACTAACTTTTCCGTCTTGTATGTTATGAAAAACGATTTCATTGTTAAAATCACGAGTCATTTTTTCGATATCAAATTCGTTGTAGCCGTCTAAATAATTTTGGATAATTTTTTCTAAATGTTCATTCATGTTTTGATTTAATTTTTTAATTGTTTTTCTGTACAATTACTGCTAAAGCCAATCTTTGTAAAACTACTGTTTATTGTAAATAAATATAGCAAAATAGTGGTTTATAAACATTGAGATGCAATGCCTCTTAGAAGATGTACGGCCAATTATTATAATATCTTACAGCTTAATACGAATAAGTTTTATTACGTCATTATTTGCAGGAATATACTCCTGTTTTTAGTAACTACTTGATCTTAAAAGTATATCCCACAGTAACAAAATAATTTTTGTTGTAAATCTTCCACTGCTGAGCAATACTTGTATTTTCGATCACGGGAACAAAACCTTGTATGTATCTTGCTCCAATGTTAAAACCGTTGGCTAATTGATAATTTATACCCGCGACAAATCCAAAATCCATTTTTTGACTGTATTTACCGAGCGCTCGTGCCGAACCGTAGATTGATTTGTCGGTGTATAATATGCCTTCATCATCCTTCCTTTGTATTGAAGCATTTAGTAAAATACCGATATACGGTCCTGCGTAAAGTTGTATTCCTTTATAATAAAGTGTTGCACTTGCAGGAAACAACTCGATATATTGACGTTTAAATTTACTGCTAAAAGCTCCATTGCCGGTATCACTTAATTGAAGTGTTACATTTTTTCGGCTGTAAAATAATTCATGTTTAAGTCCAAAATATTTTGACATTTTATTATCAATCGTCATCCCAAATACTGTTCCATTCGAATTTTTTGGTGATCCGCCATTTGATAAACTATCCACATCTGATCCAATTAAGGATGACCTGTTTATACCGCCAACAAAACCAAAAGTTATCTCTCCTTGCTGCGCGCGGATTTTTAATGCAAAAAAAAGAAGAAAGAAAATTATAATCGTATTTTTCATTATTAAAACTATTTAAAAATTAATATCCCAGATACCTGTATTCTTTTCCACTTCTACTAATGCAGCAGCGTAATTAAAAAGGATTTCAATATAACTAAGTTGCGTTTCGTTGTATATCCTTTGTGCATTTAATACTTCCAGTAGAGTAGTTTCTCCACGTTTATAGCTGTAGACTTTTCCGTCGAGCAGTTTTTTTGCATCGGACAATAGGCCGGAGTTAAACTGTCGAACCTGTTTTTGTGCAGTGATATATGAAAACCATGCTTTTCGAACTTCGGTCTGAATTTGTAACTCTACTTGTTTATACAATACATCGGCTTGTTGCAAACCGTATTCAGCAACTTTTAATTCACCTTTGTTTCGGTTTGAAAATTTAAGCGGTATACTCAGACCGGCAGATAAAGTATTTGAGGATGGAGTGGGCGCGACAAAGTTACTTACCACGGAGGCGTTTTCTACTCCCAAGTTCAATGTTAAGTCAACAACCCTGTTGGATCTGGTAAGTTTTAAAGAATTTTGAGCAACATTTTTGTTTTTAAGTGCTGCTGCGAGATCTGTTCTGTTGTTCTGAGCTGTAACTATCAGCTCGCTCAAATCAAATGTTCTGTCAAAATTTGAAATATCTCCGGATGGTAAAAACAAAGTATCTGCTTTTTGAATTCCTAATGATTTACCCAATTCCAATAATGATGATTTCCAGTCTGCTTCACTTTGATAAACATCATTAAGCATTGAGTTTGCCTCAAGTTTACTCTGTCGGGCATCAATTTCGGTTATACTTCCTAATTTATACCGAATACTGTCAGTTAGGGCTATATTTTTAAGAATCGTATAAGAGTCTAATTGTACCTTAAAAATTTCTTTTTGCTTGATGCCGGTCAAGTAATCTAAAGTTGCATCTGCGCGCAGGTTTCTAAAGTAATCTTCTAATAAGGTTTTGGTTAGTTCAGCAGTACTTTTTGCCAGATCTATTCTGGCTTTTCGCTTTCCGCCCATTTCTAATGTCCAGCTAACTTCTGTCGAAAAACCATACCCCATTTTCATTCTCCGTTGTCCGCTATCACTTGCCCCAATTGCCAATTCAGGATCAGGAAAAACTTTTGAAGCTTCTGCATTTGCCTGTGCAATATCTACATTGTATTTTTCAGCTGCATATCCTAAATTATTCTTGCTAACCAGTGAAAGAAAATCAGGATAAAGTATTTTAACTGAAGTAAATGTAGTGTCAATTTGTGCCTTTGCTACCGTAGAGAAACTTAGCATTATAATCAATGCTGTCCATTGTCTGATATTTTTTATCATAAAGAGTCGTTTATTAATGATCAATTATTATATGCTTCGTCTGGTCTTTTTTCAAATTTTTTCTCGATGAGATAATAAAGTGACGGTAAGGCAAAAAGGGTTAGAATGGTAGAAAAGAGTAACCCATAAACTATAACAGTAGCCAGAGGTCGTTGAACATCGCTTCCAATTCCTGTTGCCAATGACGCAGGCAATAATCCTAATATGGCAACGGTGGCTGTCATCAGAACAGGGCGAAAACGCTGTTTTGTACCATTGTTTATGGCTTCAATCAATCCCATGCCTTTTTTGCGCAGTTGGTTGATGTGTGATATCATTATAACACCATTTTGTATGGCAACTCCAAATAAGGCAATAAAACCTACAGCTGAAGATACATTCAAGGTCATACCACGAACATTTAGCGCAAGCATACCGCCGAATAATGCCAAGGGAACAATACTCATAAGCAATCCAGCCTGACGGAATTTTCCAAATGCACCATACAGTAATATGAACATAATAGCTAGTGCCAAAGGAACAATGACAGCCAAATGACTGTATGCACGTTCCTGATTTTCGAATTGACCGCCCCATTTTATTTTAAATTGTCCATGATCGTATTTTACTTCTTTTTCAATTCTGGACTGGGCTTCTTTTAAAAATGAACTTAGATCATTACCGCGCAGGTTTAAACGAACGGTGAGGTGGCGTTTGTTAAGTTCTCTCGTAATGGTACTTTCTCCTGTATTCAGTCTGATACTGCATACTTGCGATAACGGAATTTTGATGCCTTCGGAGTTGGTCAGCATTAAGTTCCCTATTTTCTCAGGATTGTTACGGCTTTCTTCGTTGTAACGTGCCGTGATATCATAAACTTTATTGCCGACAAAAATTTGTGAGACTGCTTTTCCTCCCATAGCAACTTCAATAAGTTCAGATACGTCATCGACATTTAAACCGTACTGTGCAATCTTCTGACGGTCTGCAATGACTTGTATCTGCGGTAGAGTCGGTTCCTGATCTATAGCCAGATCGACTGCTCCTTTTACACCTTTTAAGGTTTTTATAATATCCTCGGCAATTCGTCGTGTTTTTTTATAATCTTCGCCATATACCTTTACGACTAATTCGCTGTGTGCTCCTGATATTTTATCCATTACCCCGTCAATCATAGGCTGCGAAAAACCAATATTATAACCGGGCATGGTCGCATATTCAGCAGCCAATTCTTTAATAAGGTCTTCTTTTGTTTTTCCTGATTTCCATTGGCTGTACGGTTTTAATCCCACACTACATTCATAATGCGAAGCCGTCCAGGCATCGGTACCATCATCATTACGTCCTGCCTGTACCATCATGTAAGTGACCTCTTCATGTTTTAAAGTTCTGTGACGTAATGTATCACTCATTTCTTTAGATTTTTCTAAAGTGATTCCCGGCGGTAATGAAACCTGCAGCCAGATAGAACCTTCGTCCAAAGGAGGTAGAAAATCTTTTCCAACGGTTACGGTAAGTAGTAAAGCAAGGGTCAGTACACCAATTAAGGGAACAAAAACTTTTTTTGGAGCCTGCATTATACTTTGAATACGTCTGTGATATAAATCAGTAAGCTTATCCAGCCATTTGTTGTGATACATTTTTTGAGGCTTGCGGTAGATAAAATAAGCCAGGCCAGGAATCAATATCAAGGCAACTGACAAAGCACCGAAAAGCGCATAACCAACTGTAAAAGCCATAGGTGTAAATAACTTTTTCTCAACCCGCTCAAAAGCAAACAATGGCAAATATGCGGTAATAATGATAAGAGTCGCAAAAAAGATGGGACGTGCAATACCTTTTACACTTTGGGCAACGCTTTTTTCAGTGAGTTCTTTATTTTGATCTTCTTCCCGTTTTTTCAGAATTGTTTCCATCATTACAATGGCCCCATCTACAATAATTCCAAAGTCTATTGCTCCGAGAGAAAGCAAATTGGCAGGAATATTAGTGAATTTCATTAGTATAAAAGCAATCAGAAGTGAGATAGGAATCGTAATTGCGACTAATAATGCACCTCTCCAGCTTCCCAGAAAAACAATTAAAACAATAATTACCAGCGCCATTCCTTCTAACAAAGTATGTGAAACGGTTGTAAGGGTCGTGTCTACCAAATTAGTCCTGTCTAGAAAAGCATGGATCTTAACATTTTCCGGAAGATAATTTTCGTTGAGATCATTAACCGCTTCATTAACTCCTTTTAATACTACTGACGGATTTTGGTTTTTTAATAAAAGTACAATTCCTTCAATGTTATCAGAATAATCAACACCTCGTTTGTCTGTGTATCCTAACGCACCTTTACGTTCCAGATTACCGTATTTTAGTTTACCAATATCGTTCAGGTAAATTGGAATTCCATTGACAGATTTCACAACAATGCGTCTCATATCATCCAGATTTTTTACCAGACCGATTCCGCGCACGACGTAAGACTGATCGCCACGGTTGATAACACTTCCACCTACATTGGCATTGTTTTTCCCGATAGTCTCGGTTATTTCACTTAAAGACAATCCATACTGTTCTATTTTACGCGGGTCAAGTTCAACCTGATATTGTGTCGTGATTCCTCCAAAGTTGGTCACATCAGCTACACCGGCAACTTGTTTTATTCTTGGCACAATAGTATACTCTTGCAGTTCGCTTAATTTTCGCAGATCATGATTTTTACTTTCGATAATGTAGCGGTAAATTTCTCCGGTAGGAGAGGTTAGCGGATCTAAACCTGGTGCTGCTCCATAAGGAAGTTCGACATCGTTCAGGCGTTCCTGAATTCGGGTACGGGCAAAATAATCTTCGACCCCATCATCGAAAACAATAGTTACCATCGATAGACCAAAGGTGCTTTTGCTTCGCATAACATGCATACCCGGTAAACCGTTTATTGCGCGCTCGATTGGTATAGTAATCTGCTGTTCTATTTCTTCTGCTGCCAGACCCGGAACCTGCGTTACAACCTGTGAAGTCACATCGCCAATATCAGGATAAGCTTCAACCGAAAGCTTTGTCCAAGAGTAATAGCCAAATAATGAGAGTAGAAGAAATAACGCCAGAATAAGCCAGCGTTTTGCTATTGTTGTTTCAAATATATTTTTTTTCATAAGTATTAATTGCTAAGTTGCTATCCCTGGCGTTCGGGACTGATTTGCTGAGATTCTGAGACAATATGTTTTACTGAATGTTATTTTACCTCACCCAATAGCTGTAATCAAAGCTTACATTCTTTGACGCGTAATTTTTTTAGATTATTTTGCTTCAAGAAGATAGAAAGCCCCATCGCTTATTATAGTTTCACCTGGTTTTAATCCTTTCAAAATTGCAATCTTCCCATTCTGAGAAGTTCCTGTTTCTACATACCGGCGTATGTATCTGCCTTCTGCAACCCGAACAAATACGAAGCTCTTATCGTTAAACTGTAATACCGCTTTTTCCGGAATAAATAAGGAATTTACGGGCGTATCAGTAAATTTGACCGATACATACATACCGGGTTTAAGCATATGTTCAGGATTGAGACATTCAATTAAAACTTCTACGCTTCTGGTTGTTTCATCGATTATCTCATTGACATGATATATTTTTCCAATGATTTTTTTGTCAGGGTAAGACCCTGCCTGAATCTCAACTCCATCAAGTTCCTGAATAAATCGAATGTCTTTTTCCTTAATCTGCCCTGCGACCCATACTTTTTTTAGATCGGCTATTTTTGCTTTGGGAGCATCATCATCTTTTATATACTGACCCATGATCAGGTCGTTCGTAATAACTTCTCCGGCAATAGGCGAGGTGACAACCAGAGGCTGTCCAAATACCAATTTATTGGTGTTGACTCCAAATATTTTTAGACCGGCTGCAGCATTTTGATATTCTTTTTCACTGACTTCAAAATTGTTTATCGCCTCTTCTAAATCTTTTTGAGAACCCACACCGTTATTCTTTAAATCCTGCTGACGTTTTAAAGAAAGTTTAGCAATTTGATAACCGGATTTTGCCTGGAAATAAATTTTTTGTGCATCTGTAAAATCAGGTGAGATCATCTCGAATAAAGGTGTTCCGGCTTGCGTCTTCATTCCAAGTCTTAAATGAACTTTGGTAACCCTGCCGGAAAACGGAGGAGCAATTTCTGCATAGGAATTAGGAATTGCTTTGACCGTGCCGGCCGCCTGCAATTCTAATTGATAAGGCTCACTTTTTACTGTTTCCAGTTTTAGTTTGCTTCCAATCATTGATTTTGCAGGAACTACGATTGTATCCCCCTGCAAAGTGAAGGAATCAATTTCTTTTGTTTCGGTTTTCTTGTTACAGCCTGATAGTGTTGTTGCTACCAATAACGTTAAGAGGAGATTTTTACATTCGATCGTCTTAATGACTGTTTTGGACTTTTGAAGTCTGCAGTTGATTTTAGTGTTCTGTTTCATACCTTTTAGTTTTATAACCACTCATTGAATTTTTTAATAAACCATGTTTTAACAAATTGTGTCAACAGGCAATAGCAGGTGAGTATTCCAAATAGCCAGGGGAAATAAGCAAGCGGAAGCGGCTGCATTTTTAACATGGGAGCCAAAGGGGAAAAAGGAATTGCAATGCCCACCAGCATTATCAATGTCGTTAATGCAATTACCGGTGTTGCAGCCCAACTTTGTATAAATGGAATTTTTCTGGTTCGTATCATATGTATTATTAATGTCTGAGAAAGCAATCCTTCTATAAACCATCCACTTTGAAAAAAAGATTGGAGCTCTGGGCTGTTTGCTTTGAAATAATAGAACATCACAGCAAATGTGGCAAAGTCAAAAATGGAACTGATCGGACCAATAAAAAACATAAACCTTTGAATACTTGAAGCGTCCCATTTTTTAGGTTTTTTCAAGAAATCCTCGTCCATTCTGTCCCATGGGATAGTGGTTTGCGAGATATCATATAAAAGATTTTGTGTTAATAATTGTACCGGAAGCATGGGTAAAAAAGGAAGGAATGCACTTGCCCCCAGCATACTGAACATATTACCAAAATTACTGCTGGCAGTCATTTTAATGTATTTGATGATGTTACCAAATGTTCTTCGTCCGTAAATCACTCCTTTGCGTAGTACCATCAGATCTTTTTCTAATAAAATAATGTCGGCACTTTCTTTGGCGACATCCACTGCAGTGTCCACACTAATACCTACATCAGCTTCTCTTAATGCGGCGGCATCATTGATGCCGTCACCCATAAAGCCAACAGTATGTCCTTTTGCTCGTAATGCTTTTACTACTCTTACTTTTTGCAGAGGACTTAGTTTGGCGAAAATGGAAACATCATCAATACGCTTTTCTAACTCTGCGTTTGGCATCGACTCTAACTCGCTGCCCAACAGGATGTTTTTTACAGGAATACCAACGTCGTTACATATTTTTTTAGTGACGATCTCATTATCACCTGTAAGTACTTTCACACCTATTCCCAATTCCTGAAGTGCTTCTATACTCGGTTTTGCAGATGGTTTTGCAGGATCCAGAAAACCAATAAAGCCAGTCAGCGTAAGATTGTTTTCGTCTTCCACGGAATAAGTAAGTGGATGTTTTCCGTCGAATTCGCGAATGGCCACCAATAATACTCGTAAACCTTCTTCATTCATCTTTTTTGAAGTCTGCAGAACAGTATTGTGCATTTTTTCATCGATCGGGATGACTTTGTCGTTTTCCAGATGAAGTTTTTTATCTTCACCCGGATCAAAGCTGTGGGAACATAAATCCAGAATTTCTTCGACCGCACCTTTACAAATTAATAGGTGGTTTCCGTTGCGCATTTTAAGGATGACCGACATCCGTCTGCGTTGAAAATCAAATGGAATTTCGTCTACTTTTAAAAAGGATTCTTCTACTTTAAGATAGTCATGTAGTTCAACATGCTCTAAAACAGCTTTGTCAAGTATATTCTTTAATCCGGTCTGATGATAACTATTGAGGTATGCCCATTTTAGAACTTCGTCATCTTCTATTCCCAGAACATTTAAGTGTTTTTCGAGTACAATTTTATCCAGCGTAAGTGTTCCTGTTTTATCTGTGCAAAGGATATCCATAGCGCCAATATTCTGAATTGCATTTAATCGTTTTACAATTACCTTATGTTTACTCATATTTATGGCTCCTTTCGCAAGGTTTGCGGTAACGATCATCGGCAGCATTTCTGGAGTTAAACCCACCGCAACAGCGATGGCAAACAATAAAGCCTGCATCCAGTCACCTTTTAAAAAACCATTTACAAGAAAAATGACAGGAACCATAACCAGCATGAAACGAATAAGTAAATAGCTTACTTTGTTTATTCCAATGTCAAAGGCTGTTTCAGGTCGGTTCCCAATAATAGTTTTACTAATGCTTCCAAAATATGTACGATTTCCTGTTTCAACTACAATCGCTTTCGCAGTACCACTTACTACATTGGTCCCCATAAAACAAAGGTTATTGAGTTCGAAAGGCTGTTTAGTATCGGCATCACGAATCGGTAAGAAATTTTTCTCCACAGGCAGCGCTTCACCAGTGAGCATTGATTCACTCACAAATAAATCTTTGCTTTGCATAATACGGCAGTCAGCAGGAACCATATCTCCGGCAGATAAATAAAGAATATCACCCGGTACAAGTTCATTCATGGAAATTTCTTGTTTGCCTAAAAACTTTCTTAAAACAGTGGCGGTAGTTTTTACAAGGCCCTTTAGTTTTTCAGCGGCACGATTACTTCTAAATTCCTGAAAAAATCTAATTAATGCACTGAAAAGTACCATAACCGCTACCATGATAACCGTCTTAAAATCACCTTCTCCGGGCGCTGCCATCCAGATATCAACGATAGAGGATATCACAGCAATGACGAGCAAAATGAAGATAAACGGATTAATAAAGGCTTTAAGTAATTGGTTTAACCACGAAGGTGCCTTGTCGTGCTGTACCTCATTAGGACCAAATTTTTTAAGACGGTCATCAGAGGTAAGTTTAGTAATTCCATCTTCGGAGCTTTCTAGCATTGCATAAACAAAATTGGAGTTGCTTCTCGAAGCATTCCGCAATTTGGTGGTTGTTCCCTCGTTCATCCCATTGCTATTGGTTATGGAGTGGAAGGGGTGTTTGATTTTATTTTTTATTTTCATTGTTCTAAATTTGTATATCGAAAAAACAGAAATCTTGTAATAAACTTTGAGTATAAGTTTGCCTGATTGAATCTTCCTAGCGCAATAGATTTATACATAACCTACCAACCATCAAAAAATAGTAAGCACGGAATTATGTTCTTTAATTTGCATTCTGATCACTGTGTAAATACACTAAGCAAAACCGGTTAAAAATGTATATATGTATCTGATTAATAGAGTGAAGGATATTCAGATCGTCTGCTATGAAGCCAACGCGGTTAAAAAGAAATTAGAGAAAATTTTATAGCGTCAGAAATCACAGATCAGTTTGTGTTCCCATAATTTCCCAACTCACTTTTATTACTTTTTCTTCAATGTTCAGTCGGCTGGCCATTTTTTCCATAAGGCTGTCCTGAGAGGTCATTGCTTTTACTTCGGCAGTTATGATCGCTACAGAAGGGTCATGATTGTCGTGACTGGTCAGTGATTTTAGCAACAGTGAATTCTCGTTACCCAAGCTCTGTATTAACATTACACGAATATGGTTTTCGACTTCTGTTTTACATTTTATTGTAAAAAGGTAATCAGTAGGTATATTAAATGATTTTATGGATTGCAATTGGTTTAGTTTTAGGCCTACAGGACGTAGTATCAAATGCGTGATCATTACAGCTGCGCTTACAATCATAGCTTCAGCGTAGAGACCAATACCCGTAAGCGAGCCGACTGCGGCTGAACACCAAAGTGTTGCAGCGGTATTTAATCCTTGCACACTAAGACCATCTTTCATAATGACTCCCGCTCCAAGAAAACCAATTCCTGATACAATTTGGGCAGCAACTCTGCTTGGGTCAGTACCGTTACCCAAAGAAACCGATAGCAGAACAAAAGCTGTAGAACCGAGAGAAACAAGTGTATTGGTACGAAGTCCTGCATTTTTCTGACGCCATTGTCTTTCTATTCCTATGGCTGCTCCAAGAACTGTTGCGAGTGAAATTCGGGTTATGAATTCGTAAGTTGCAATCATTTTATATTCTTTTATTTTTTCTGATCGGGTACATGAAGAATGATTAAAACATTTTTTACGAACCCACTAATTATCTATCCAGCTTTAAGTCGGTGATTTAAATACTTATCAACCACTTGGCAAAAGTAATTAGGCTTTACCGAAAAAGCGATTAGAGATAGTTTAGAAAAAAATTAGAATTTTATTAGAAAGAAAAACAATCCTTTTTGTGATATTGATTGCCCTCTTTTTGAAAAGAAATAGTGGAGATGAACAGTTTGAAGTATCAAATATAAATAACGTGTAGAGTGGTTTAAAGCTATATTTAAGATAAAACTTTAAGAATTGAGTAGATGAAAATAAATGAAATATAGTTTTTATTACGAATGAAACTTTACCGTAAAGGTAGTTCCTTGATTCACCTTAGAGAAAACAGATATTTCTCCGTTATGAAGTTGAATGATTTTTTTTGTCAATGAAAGTCCGATACCATTTCCATCAGCGTGAATTTTGTTCGATCCTCTGTAAAAAGGGTTGAAAATATATTCTAATTCGTCAGCTGAAATTCCAATTCCATTATCCGAAAAATTAAGTTCTATTTTATTTCCTTTAAAAGAAATTGATACAAGGCTTTGATGATCTTCAGAAAATTTACAGCCGTTTTCAAATAAATTGACAAAGGCAACCTTTAGTAAATATTCGTTTGCATTGAATGAAATTTGATCATCATCTTCAAAATCATTCTCGAAATGAATGGCAATTTGGTACTCAGGATTTGATTTTTGGACCTGTTGGCGCGCATCCAGTAAAACTTCATCTATGCGAACCGTTCGGAAGGCAATTTCAGAAGGATCATAATTTGCCTTAGCCAAATCAAGCAGACTATTAGAAAGTTTAGCCAGTTTCTTAGCATCTTGCAAAGTATTCAAAATAACGATCTTATATTCCTCATTGTTGCGTTCCTTATGTGTGGAGATCTCTAATTCTGCAATGATTGCCGAAAGGGGAGTTCGTAATTCGTGAGAAATATTCGAAACAAAATGTTTCTGAGAATCAAAAGAATTCTCCAGGCGATTCAGCATTTTGTTAAATGTTGAAGCCAGTTCCGAAATTTCATCTTTACTTTCATTAGCATCCAGACGCAAATCAAGATTTGTTGCAGAGATCATTTTAGCCTTATCGGTCATTTTAACAATAGGTTCAAATGCTTTTTTAGAAAAAAAACGTCCTGCCAAAAAGAGCAATGCAATAGAGATCACAAAAACAATGATGCAGGTTTCAAGAAGATTGTAAAACTTCAAATAACCAAAACCATCATATGCAGCAGCAGTAATAACATATTCTTTTCCTTGAAACCGATAAGTCATTCCTATAACCTGCAAGTCTTTTTGATAAAATCTTATTTCGCCTTTCTTAGCAATTTCATCGATCATTGCTTTATTTTCTTTGACCACATCAATATCAACAGCGTCGTGATACAGCAATTCAAAAGAAGGCTTATAGATGGCAACCTCGACTTCATTTAAGGTCGTTCTGTTATTTCTGTAGATATTCTGCAGCGTTTTGCTATCTACTTTAGCATTCAGGAATATGTTAGCTTTTGTGATTGCTTCTTTTTTTAGCAGGGCATAAAACTCTTTTTCCCTATTTTCCTGCGCCGAAAACAAGATAATCGCGGCAAATACTAACAAAATAGTGGCCGTAATAAGCGTAAACAATATGGTGAGTCGGGTTCTTATTTTCATTCTACTTTCAAAATAAAGCCCATTCCTGATCTTGTATGTATGAGTTTTGTATCGTAATCCTTATCAATTTTCCTTCTAAGGTAATTAATGTAGACATCAATAAAATTAGTTCCTGTATCGAAATGAGTATCCCATACTTTTTCTGCAATTTCTACGCGTGATAAAACACGTTCAGTATTTTGGAGCATGTACTCTAAAAGTTTAAATTCTTTTGGAGTAAGGTTGATTTCATTTTCAGTTCTTTTTACAATTTTAGTTTGTAGATTCATTTCAAGGTCATTATACTTCAAAATGTAACCAGCATTGTGTGGAATGCTACCATGGCTGCGTTTTAATAAAGCTCTGATACGAACCAGAAGTTCCCGCATTTCAAAAGGTTTTGTCAGATAATCATCGGCACCAGCATCAAAACCCTCTACCTTGTCATCTGTAGAGCCCAATGCTGTAAGCATTATAATAGGGATATCAGGCTTAATTTGCCTGATTTCCTTACACAGATCAAGTCCATCGATTTTGGGTAAAATTATATCTGTAATGATCATATCAAATTGATTATTAAGCGCTAATTTTTTACCTGAAAGACCGTCATAAGCAATCGTAGCAGAAAAGCCATGTTCACTGAGTCCTCTTTGGATCAGCTCTGCTACTCTTTGGTCATCTTCTACTATTAAAATTTTCATCTCTACAAAGTTATAAGATTGAAATTAAAATAAGTAGAAATGAAACATAAAATGAAAAACTGCAATTATTATAATAAAAGAGGAATATTTTTTCTTCCTTTAGATAATTTTTGGTGATTTAGAAATTTGGAAAAATCTATATTATAAAATCGGCAGCACCAGTTATAAAAGGGCAATTGTTGATTTAATATATCCTGAAAAGTTAATCTTCGACGGCGAGTATTATTTGATAAACAAAGAGTAGGGGATAAAAAAACCGACAAAGAAGTTACATCTTTAAATGTCGGTCTTGTGACCTTAATGAGCATATCTTCAAACACTTTTATTGATGATTTACTTCGATTAAGCCATATTAGACAAGAGTTACAAAGCTCATTTTATTACATAATAAACTTTTTAAAATTTAATTTTAGGAAGTTAAAACACTCAAACTAGATATAGCTGATCTCTAATATAATTTCGATTGATAAAAATCATTGTAAAAAGTATCGATAGTTATCACACTAGAGTAATGATTAAAATTATTTTTACAGCACATGTAATATTTGTTTTTATCATTCTATGATATACCTAAGCACCATCCAACTTTTCTGTTGTAATACTCTTTTCAGAAAGTATATCCAAAATTTCCTGATGTATTGGATGTACTAATTTAGCGTACAGTAAAAGTTAAGCATAAAACCTTAATTTTA
>CAURNW010000018.1:0-79921 GCA_963526305.1 uncultured Chryseobacterium sp.
CAATTAAATGAAAATCTTAAAAATACAAAAAGAATTGATATTTTAAAATTCAATAGGTAACTCCTTTGAGCGAAGAGTTTGATGATCTTTCTCCATATAATTATGCGTTTAACAATCCTATTAGATTTATTGATCCTGATGGTAGACAAGGAACAGATTGGTTTAAAGACAAACAAGGAGATTATATTGTAATTTGCTTTGGTTACCATAATAGGGAGAATTGTTGTAAAAAGATTATAGAATAAAAAACCATTGAGCAAAGTCCCAACTAGTGCGAGCGTCCTGCTCATGGAAAAGTATTTATGGATATAATGTCAAATCATAAAGAAGGAGAAAAAGTAATAATTTATGGATATAGTTTAGGAGGTGTAGGAGCAACTCAATTAACAAAAATGTTAGATTCCAAAGACATCAAAGTAAATTTACTTATTACAGTTGATCCAGCTTTTAGTTTTTTTGGAAAAAATATTAACATACCTGATAATGTAAAAAGATAAATAATACCTATCAAGAAGAACAGATCTTTAATTTGGTTCTCGAGGTTTTACTGCGACACCAATTGAAGGTAATGATAAGACTGAAATCGTGAATAATAATGTAACTGATAAAACTTCTGGAAAAGGTAAAGATGCTCATGGAACAATTGATGAAAATACTATGAAAAGATCTATTCAACTTATACAACAGGAAATGCAAAAAAAAGATAAATGATGAGCAATAAAGGTACATACATAAATGCAACATTTATATTATTTTTGATGTTGTTTGTAATAGATATAATTTACACGATTTTTACACTTCTAAATTTTTCGTTTACATACGAAACATACGTAAGTGAATTATACAGCAATGTTGTAGCATTTATTTTTTGGTCATACCTGATAATTTTTATTTGTTTACTGTTCCTTCGGGTTTATATAAGTCGTTATATCAAAATATTATTTCTAATATTGTTAATCATAAAGATATGTTTAATCATTATTTATATTAAAAATGGAGGATTATAAAATTCAGTTAAAATAATAATTTACCGTACCGCCGCACAAAGTCTGTGACTTTGAGCTGATAAATAAAAACCTTGCAAAATGTGAGGTTTTTATTTATATAATATGTCTAGTCCTGAAATAGCGATACAAAAAAAAGACTCATTTTCATTGGGAAAAATGCCTTTAATTCTCCAGTAAAATTAAGAAAGACTATATTGTATGAATTATAAAGATTAAATACAAGTAATTTCAAGAGGCAAAAAGTTATCAAAAGAGCTGTAAGCGGTAAAAAGTATTTTACTGGACTTAAAATATATTGTAATAAAATACAAACGCATAGATTTGAGATCACTGTTCAATTCATTCATTGCTATATTCTTTAGTCTCCAATGGTTAATCCATTGATTTTATGTAATGAAGATGTAATGAATTTTCAGACATATCGAACGGCTGATCAACAAATAACTTCCAGTATTTTTTTAACCCGAATAAAAAAATCCGTCTCACCAATAATGATGAGACGGATTCTTATATATTTAAGAAATCTTAAGCTTGTACGTTGTTTCCACCTAATACGAAAGGTTCAACTTCTTTGATCTCTCCGAACTGCTGCTCATAGTTTGTGATGTTCTGCTGAAGAGCGGTAAGAACTCTCTTAGCGTGAAGTGGAGCAAGAATAACTCTTGAACGCACATTCGCCTGCTGTACACCCGGCATTAACTGGATGAAATCTACTACAAACTCTGATGGAGAATGGTTTACTAGAGCAAGGTTACAGTATACTCCTGAAGCTACCATTTCGTTCAGTTGAATGTTGATGTTGTTTGGATCTTGGTTTTGATTTTGGTTGTCCATTATTTTGTTTAAGTTTTATGTTTAAAAAATTCAAGGCTCAAAAATATAAAAAACTTTCAACCTTAAATATTAAATTTTAATTTATTTTCGAGAAGCGTGATCCGAGATACGCTGTTGGTATCCCGGAACACAAAACTCTTTTATTAATTTAAATCTTCGAATTCTTTCTTAGAACCTACGATTACATTCTGGTACTCTTTAAGACCTGTACCTGCAGGAATTCTGTGTCCTACAATTACATTTTCTTTAAGTCCGTTCAGACTGTCAACCTTACCGGCAACGGCTGCTTCGTTAAGAACTTTCGTCGTTTCCTGGAATGATGCTGCAGACATGAATGATTTAGTCTGAAGAGCCGCTCTTGTAATCCCCTGCAATACCGGCGTAGCGGTTGCTGGAAGTGCTTCTCTCACTTCAACTAATTTCTGATCTTCACGCTTCAACTTAGAGTTTTCGTCTCTCAGTTCTCTTGCAGTAATCATCTGACCCGGTTTGAATTCTTTAGAATCCCCCGCTTCTGTTACTACTTTAAGACCAAATACTCTGTTGTTTTCAATTAAGAAATCATATTTGTGCTCTAAAGCAGCTTCAAGGAACTGAGTATCACCTCCGTCAACGATGGATACCTTGGTCATCATCTGTCTTACGATGATTTCAAAGTGCTTATCGTCGATTTTTACCCCTTGCAGACGGTACACTTCCTGAATTTCATTTACTAAATATTCCTGAACCGCAGTAGGTCCTTTGATCTTAAGGATGTCGTCCGGAGTTACTGATCCGTCAGAAAGCGGCGAACCGGCTCTTACGAAGTCATTCTCCTGTACCAGGATCTGGTTAGATAATTTTACCAGGTAAATTTTTCTCTCACCGGTTTTAGCTTCCACGATCAATTCACGGTTACCTCTCTTGATTTTTCCGTAAGAAACTACCCCATCGATTTCTGTAACAACCGCCGGGTTTGAAGGGTTTCTTGCTTCGAATAATTCGGTAACTCTCGGAAGACCTCCGGTGATATCCCCTGACTTAGCAGATTTTCTCGGGATCTTGATTAAGACTTTACCGGCCTTAATTTTTTCACCATCGTTAACCATTAAGTGGGCTCCTACCGGTAAGTTGTAACCTTTCTGTTCAACACCTTTAGAATCTACCACCTTCAAAGTAGGTACGGCTTTCTTATTTCTAGATTCAGAGATTACTTTCTCTTCAAATCCTGTCTGTTCGTCAATTTCCAGCTGGAATGAAATACCCTGGATAATATCCTCATATTCAACCTTACCGGCATTTTCTGCAATAATTACCGCGTTATACGGATCCCATTTTGCAATAATATCGCCTTTCTTCACTTTATCACCGGACTTAACCAGCAACTGAGAACCGTAAGGTACGTTGGCAACCATTAATGGAGTTCTTGATTCGTTATCAGCAACCAATCTGAATTCCGTTGTACGGGATACCACTACTTCAGCGTTATTTCCGTTTTCATCTTCAGAAGTAATTGTTCTTACCTCATCCAATTCAACAATACCGTCTCTTCTTGCAGCGATTGATGGATTTTCTGATACGTTCGTAGATACACCCCCCTGGTGGAAAGTTCTCAATGTTAACTGAGTTCCCGGTTCACCAATAGACTGTGCAGCAATTACACCTACCGCTTCACCCATGTGGATCTTCTTACCGGTTGCAAGGTTTCTACCGTAACATTTGGCACAGATTCCTTTTTTGGTTTCACAGGTCAATGGTGAACGTACTTCTAATGCTTCAATACCCATCTCCTCGATTCTCTTCGCTAAAGCTTCATCAATAATCTGATCAGCGTTTGCTACCAATTCGTCAGTTTCAGGATCATATACATTGTGAAGAGATACTCTACCTAAGATTCTTTCAGAAATTCTTTCAACGATTTCGTCATTTTTCTTAAGTGCAGTAACTTCAGTTCCTCTGAGTGTTCCACAGTCTGCTTCAGTAATGATGACATCCTGGGCAACGTCTACCAGTCTTCTTGTCAGGTAACCTGCATCGGCAGTCTTCAGTGCCGTATCCGCAAGACCCTTACGGGCACCGTGAGTAGAGATAAAGTATTCTAAGATCGAAAGACCTTCCTTAAAGTTTGCAAGAATCGGGTTTTCGATAATTTCCGCACCGGTAGAACCGGCTTTCTGCGGTTTTGCCATCAAACCTCTCATCCCTGATAACTGACGGATCTGTTCTTTGGAACCCCTCGCACCGGAATCAAGCATCATGTATACAGAATTGAATCCACCCTGGTCAACTTTCATTCTGCTCATGATCATTTCAGTTAATCCTGCGTTGGTGTTTGTCCAAACGTCAATTACCTGATTATATCGTTCAGTATCCGTGATAAGACCCATGTTATAGTTGGCTCTGATCTCGTCTACTGTTTCAATAGATGTTGCGATCATTTTCTTTTTCTCAACAGGAACAACAATGTCTCCCAGTGAGAATGAAAGACCTCCTTTGAATGCATTTGAATACCCTAAGTCTTTCATTGCATCAAGAAACTTCACTGTTGTCGGGAAATCTGTGTCAGCAAGTACTTTACCGATAACATTTCTTAATGATTTCTTCGTAAGAAGTTCATTGATATATCCTGACTGTTTAGGAACGATCTGGTTGAATAAGATTCTACCAACAGAAGTTTCAGTTAATTTCGTTGTGATTTCACCGTTTTCTTTGATTGGAAGTCTACATCTTACTTTAGCGTTCAGTGAAACTCTGCCTTCAGCATAAGCGATTTCCGCTTCTTCCGGAGAATAGAATGCAAGACCTTCCCCTAATACTTTTTTCTCATCTGTAGAGCTTAATTCTTTGGTCATGAAATAAAGACCAAGAACCATGTCCTGAGATGGTACTGTAATTGGAGAACCGTTGGCCGGGTTCAGGATATTCTGAGAACCTAACATCAATAACTGAGCTTCCAGAATTGCTTCCGGACCTAACGGTAAGTGTACTGCCATCTGGTCACCATCAAAATCGGCATTAAATGCTGTTGTTACCAACGGGTGTAGCTGAATCGCTTTACCTTCGATCATCTTAGGCTGGAATGCCTGGATACCCAGTCTGTGCAAAGTAGGTGCTCTGTTTAATAAAACAGGGTGACCTTTCATTACACCTTCCAAGATATCATATACTACAGGTTCTTTTCTGTCAATAATTCTTTTGGCAGATTTTACTGTTTTTACAATTCCTCTTTCAATCAGTTTTCTGATGATAAACGGTTTGTATAATTCAGCTGCCATATCTTTAGGAATACCACATTCGTGAAGCTGTAAGTTTGGACCTACAACAATTACCGAACGGGCCGAGTAATCTACCCTTTTCCCCAATAAGTTCTGACGGAAACGACCCTGTTTACCTTTCAGTGAATCTGAAAGTGATTTTAATGGTCTGTTTGACTCAGATTTTACTGCAGAAGATTTTCTTGTATTATCAAATAGTGAATCTACCGATTCCTGAAGCATACGCTTCTCGTTTCTTAAGATTACCTCAGGAGCTTTGATCTCCAAAAGTCTCTTCAAACGGTTGTTTCTGATAATAACTCTTCTGTAAAGGTCATTTAAGTCAGAAGTTGCGAAACGTCCTCCATCCAATGGAACCAATGGTCTCAATTCCGGTGGTATTACAGGAAGCACACGCATAATCATCCACTCCGGTCTGTTGATCATTCTGGTGTTGGCACCTCTCAATGCTTCCACCACGTTTAATCTTTTCAGAGCTTCAGTTCTTCTCTGCTTGGAACCTTCGTTGTGAGCTTTGTGTCTCAGGTCGAAAGACAAAGCATCAAGATCAATTCTTTTCAGCAATTCCTCAACAGCTTCAGCACCCATTTTGGCGATGAATTTGTTTGGATCTGCATCATCAAGATATTGATTTTCTACAGGAAGGGTTTCCATGATATCAAGATATTCTTCTTCTGTAAGGAATTCTTTATCATCAAAATCAGAACCGTCTAATTTCTTAGCGATACCCTGCTGAATAACAACATATCTCTCGTAATAGATGATCATATCCAATTTCTTGGAAGGAATCCCCAAAAGATAACCGATTTTATTCGGTAAAGAACGGAAATACCAGATGTGCGCAATAGGAACAACCAGACCAATATGTCCGATTCTTTCTCTACGTACTTTTTTCTCCGTAACCTCTACACCACAACGGTCACAAACGATCCCTTTATAACGAATTCTCTTGTATTTACCACAAGCACATTCGTAATCTTTGATAGGACCGAAGATTTTTTCACAGAACAAACCGTCTCTTTCCGGCTTATGAGTTCTGTAGTTAATAGTTTCCGGCTTTAAAACTTCTCCTCTGGAATCCTGAAGAATGGATTCCGGTGAAGCTAAACCGATGGTTATTTTATTAAATCTACTTGATTTATTTTTATTTGACATAATTTAATTTTTGATTAAAAGATTAAAAGATTGAAAGATTTAAAATTACTTTCGCTCTTATCATCTCAGAGTTAATTAATGTTTTAATTTTTTAATAATTAAATCTTTTAATTTACTCCTCCAATCTTACGTCTAATCCAAGACCCTGTAACTCGTGAAGTAATACGTTGAATGATTCAGGAATACCCGGTTCAGGCATTGCTTCACCTTTCGCAATAGCTTCGTAAGTTTTTGCTCTACCAATCACGTCATCAGACTTCACAGTCAGGATTTCTCTCAGGATATTGGATGCTCCAAATGCTTCAAGAGCCCAAACCTCCATCTCTCCGAAACGCTGACCACCAAACTGAGCTTTACCTCCTAATGGCTGCTGAGTAATCAATGAGTAAGGTCCGATAGAACGTGCGTGCATTTTGTCATCTACCATGTGTCCAAGTTTCAACATGTAGATAATACCTACCGTTGCAGCCTGTGTAAATCTTTCTCCGGTACCACCATCATAAAGGTGAGTGTGACCGAATTTAGGAACTCCCGCTTTCTCAGTATATTCTGTAATCTGATCAAGAGTTGCCCCATCAAAGATTGGTGTAGCGAACGTCATACCCAATTTCTGACCCGCCCATCCAAGAACGGTTTCATAAATCTGTCCGATGTTCATACGGGAAGGCACCCCAAGTGGATTCAATACGATATCTACCGGTGTTCCGTCTTCAAGGAATGGCATATCTTCTTCACGAACGATTCTTGACACGATCCCTTTGTTACCGTGACGTCCTGCCATTTTATCTCCTACATTCAGTTTACGCTTCTTAGCGATGTACACTTTAGCCAGTTTCATAATACCTGCCGGAAGTTCATCCCCGATAGAAATTGCGAATTTCTCACGGTTTTTAACTCCCTGAATATCGTTGAACTTGATTTTGTAGTTGTGAATCAACTGTTTGATCAATTCATTCTTATCATTATCAACCGTCCAGTCTGCACCGCTTACGTTTACATAATCTTCAACTGAAGTCAGTAATTTATGCGTGAATTTTATTCCTTTACCGATAATTTCCTCATCAAGATCGTTGGTAACTCCCTGAGAAGTTTTTCCGCTGACCAATGTGTTTAATTTTTCGATTAAAGTATTTCTCAACTCGTCAAACTTAGCTTTGTAAGTGTTTTCAATTTCTTCAAGCTTCAGTTTTTCTTCAGTTCTTTTCTTTTTATCTTTAATGTTTCTTGAGAACAATTTTTTGTTGATCACAACACCTCTTAATGAAGAATCTGCTTTCAGTGAAGCATCTTTTACATCACCGGCTTTGTCACCAAAGATGGCTCTAAGAAGTTTTTCTTCAGGAGTCGGGTCAGATTCTCCTTTTGGAGTAATCTTACCGATCATGATATCACCAGGCTTCACTTCAGCACCGATTCTGATCATCCCGTTCTCATCAAGATCTTTAGTCGCTTCTTCTGAAACGTTTGGAATATCTGCTGTCAGTTCTTCCATCCCTAATTTGGTATCACGAACTTCAAGAGAATACTCATCCACGTGGATTGATGTAAACCAGTCTTCACGTACAACTTTTTCGTTGATTACAATTGCATCCTCAAAGTTGTATCCTTTCCAAGGCATGAATGCTACTACCAGGTTTCTACCCAAAGCCAATTCTCCGTTTTCGGTTGCATAACCGTCACAAAGAACCTGACCTTTTTCTACCGTCTCCCCTACTCTTACGTTTGGTCTCAGGGTAATAGTTGTACTCTGGTTGGTTTTTCTGAACTTAGTCAGTTTATAGGTTTTTGTAGCAGACTCGAATGACACTAAATCTTCGTCATCGCTTCTTTCATATTTAATCGTAATCTGATCAGCATCTACATACTCTACAGTTCCTCTACCTTCAGCATTGATCAGGATTCTTGAATCCTTGGCAACCTGCTGTTCCAGACCTGTACCTACGATTGGAGCTTGTGGCTTCAACAAAGGAACTGCCTGACGCATCATGTTTGATCCCATCAATGCACGGTTTGCATCATCATGCTCCAGGAATGGAATCAATGAAGCTGAAATACCGGAAATCTGGTTAGGTGCAACATCGATCAGATTAACCTGAGAAGGCTCAACTACCGGATAGTCACCATCTAATCTGGCAATAATCCTGTCTGTTAAGAATCCTCCGTTATCGTCAAGCTCAACGTTTGCCTGAGCAATTACTTTATCTTCTTCGTCTTCTGCATTCAGATAAATAGGGTCAGCATGTAGATCTACTGTACTTCCTTCTACTTTTCTGTATGGAGTTTCGATGAAACCTAAAGTATTAATTTTAGCATAAATACCTAAAGAGGAGATCAAACCGATGTTTGGTCCCTCCGGAGTTTCGATAGGACAGATTCTACCATAGTGGGTATGGTGAACGTCACGTACCTCGAAACCTGCTCTTTCTCTTGATAAACCACCAGGTCCCAGGGCAGAAAGTCTACGCTTGTGCGTGATTTCTGATAGCGGGTTGGTCTGGTCCATGAACTGAGAAAGCTGGTTGGTACCAAAGAATGAGTTAATTACTGATGTTAAAGTCTTTGCATTAACAAGGTCAAGCGGAGTAAAAATTTCGTTATCTCTAACGTTCATTCTCTCCTTAATTGTTCTTGCAATTCTCGAAAGACCTACGCCAAACTGTCCTGCCAACTGTTCACCAACAGTCTTGATTCTTCTGTTTGATAAGTGATCAATATCATCAACCTCAGCTTTAGAGTTTACCAATTCGATCAGGTGTCTTACAATCGCAATGATATCTTCTTTTGTAAGAACTTCAGTGGTCGTCGGGATATTAAGACCTAACTTTTTGTTTAGTCTGTAACGTCCAACTTCACCAAGGGAATATCTTTGCTCAGAGAAGAATAATTTTTCAATGATTCCTCTTGCAGTTTCCTCATCGGGTGGATCTGCATTTCTTAACTGACGGTAAATATATTCTACTGCTTCTTTTTCAGAGTTGGTAGGGTCTTTCTGTAATGTATTCTGGATGATAGAGAATTCATTTGAATTTTCTTTGTGAATCAGGATAGATTTCACGCCGGCATCCAAAATAAGATCTAAATGTTCTTTTTCAAGAATCGTTTCTCTGTCTAAGATGATTTCGTTTCTTTCGATAGAAACAACTTCACCGGTGTCTTCGTCTACGAAATCTTCGAACCATGTGTTCAGTACTCTCGCAGCTAAAGTTCTACCTTCTACTTTTTTAAGCGCAGCTTTAGAAACTTTCACTTCTTCCGCAAGGTCAAAGATCTGAAGAATATCTTTATCAGACTCGAAACCGATTGCTCTTAACAATGTAGTTAAAGGTAATTTTTTCTTACGGTCGATATACGCATACATTACGCTGTTGATATCGGTCGTAAATTCCATCCAGGATCCTTTAAAAGGAATAATTCTTGAATAGTACAATTTTGTTCCGTTGGCATGGTAAGTCTGTCCGAAGAATACCCCCGGAGATCTGTGTAACTGAGTTACGATAACACGCTCTGCACCGTTAATGATAAACGAGCCGGAAGGGGTCATATAAGGAACCGGACCTAAATACACATCCTGTACAACTGTCTGAAAATCTTCATGTTCAGGATCTGTACAGTATAATTTAAGTCTGGCTTTAAGAGGAACTGAATACGTCAGACCTCTTTCCACACATTCGTCGATCGAATAACGCGGAGAATCTACCAGATAATCTAAGAATTCCAATACAAATTGGTTTCTTGAATCGGTAATTGGAAAGTTTTCCTGGAAGGTTTTGTGCAAACCTTCTTTCTTTCTGTCTTCAGGAAGGGTGTCCAGCTGGAAAAAATCTTTAAATGACTCTAACTGGATATCTAAGAAATCCGGAGTAATGATTTTTCCTTTCGCTGTGGAGAAATTAATTCTCTCATTTCCTTTAGTAGTAATTGCGGTTGTTTTACTCATAAAACTTTTAAGAAAGGGTTAAAAAATATTTTGATTTTACAAAAAATATCAGAACGACAAGAAAATAAACTAAAGTGATAAAAGGTAAAAGTGTTTTTGGCGCTCACGAAAGAACCTTTCTTACTTTATATTACTGTCTTAATCTTTCTAACTGCAACGCTGGTATATCTTTTCACAGCGTAATGCAAAATATTTTTAATGATACTTTAGACGAAAAAAAATGCTCATAAATCCATAAACACGAAATCCCTTTCAAAAACATGAAAGAGTTGATTTACAATATTTTACTGATGTATAAACAATTATTAGCGCCAAAAGAACTGCAAATATACGGAATAAATCCCGGACAGACAACAAAATAACCACTTCGTTTTGAAGTGGTTATCCATTTATTACTATTTCCAGATATCTGCACAGATTTTAAATTAGTAATCAAGCAAAAAAAACCGCTTTACTTGATGTATTGCGGGATTACTATTGTATAAAGTTATATCATACTGACCAACTGCGTTACTGGATTGATTCCAGAACCTGAACAGAAAGAGACGTACCACCATCTGAGGATTCAGAGTGATCGACCCCGCCTGACTCAACCCCAATGGTCAGTGTATTGCCATCCGGAACATTCCTTCTCACGCAGGCAAATTGTATTCTGTTTACAGCTGCAAGATTCCATTAAAAACCCTGCCCGGATGACCGGAGCAGGGCTGATAAAATATTTGGTTTTTTAATAAGTCTGCAGAACCGAAGTTGTCATCGTTGATTGCGCCATATTACTATTCAGTGTCGTAGCATCAACAGCTCTTCCAATACCTAACGTGGTAAGAGTTCCGGCAGTGGTATTACCCAGATTTCTGTTGGTACAGGCTGCCTTAACCTGATATGAACCCAGCTCAAGAGCATCCAAGGTAACATTGAGATTAAAGATCCTGTAAGTTCCGACACCACCTCTTACTACATCGTTTCTTACTGCTTTAAGCTGAAATGGGCCTGAATTCCTACTCAGAAACACTCCGCAGGCATAACTAGCCGAACCTGTCGTCCAAGTTTGCCCGGCGCCTCTCGTGATCTGAACAGTAGTCTGAAAAGACAAAACAGCCTTGGAGAGATTATCATTTTTTGTCACATCAAAACTATCTGTAGTACCCTCCATATAAACCCAGTTTGGAGTCGACGGAGAAGTAGTGAAAGTAGAATTTAAATTATAAGAGCCTGTAGTTCCAGTCTGTGTAAACTGTATTCCGTTGACATCCTTTGTCGTATTGAGATAGAACAGAGATAAGCTTCCTGTACCATTTGCGATCTGAACGGTTTTCCATGTATCAGACACCCCGTCCTGAACACCGAAAAGTTGTCCGGCTGCTCCGGGAGCACCTGTTACTACTGATGTTCCCCCTGTTCTTATTTCCTGGCGGACATGCAATGTTCCATTAACATCAAGAGTCTTTTGAGGAGTTGCGGTGTTTATACCGACCTGACCCTTGACAACGATTAAAGAAAAAGACATTAGTACTATATATATGTTTCTCATTTTAAGGTATAATTACTGATGAAAAGTTTTGTGGAATTTCATAAACGTCAACTTTGAGAGACGACTGCGTCATAAAGTTATTCAAATTTACCGTTGTAGCGGTAGCAGGCACTCCTACACCCAGGGTAATACCTGCCAGAGGGTTGGTTAATCTTGCACATGCTACACTGACAGTGTGAGAACCTGTAGAAACGTTTTCTACGCCACCTATTTGAGTATGGGTAATAAAGGTATTCGCATTCGGACTTCTGGTAAGCACATTGAGCCTGGCACTTTTCAAGAGACCGTCTACAAAAATTCCACATGCATATTTAATATCCGTGGCATCAGCTGCTGCATTATTTTGCTGCACAACCGTTTCAAACATGAAGTATGCACTGCTCACTGTACTGTTAACGGTAAAATTACGTGTAAGACTTGCAATTGATCTGAAGCCTCTGCTCTGCAGACTGGCAAATGTAGCATCAACCACCAATTCTGTCGAGGGATTAAATGCAGCGGGCGCAACCTGACTGTCATCAAAGCGAAGACCCTGTGCTGTTCCCTGAGAAGTATTAGGGTTAGCGGTGTCAAAATCCTTATAAGAGTCGTTGAAAATAAGATAAAACTGATTGGTCAGATATTCCGGGATCCGTAAAGTTTTCCAGGTCGGAGGATTATTAGCACCCCGCGAAACCAGCAGCTGACCGTTTGTTCCTGCCAGCATAGTACCACTACCGTTATCCAGAAAAATCTTTTTTCCTATATTCAGGTCTCCATTGACATCAAGATTAGCAAGAGGACTTGTTGTCTTAACACCAATATTACCTTGTGCACTTAACAAAACTCCTAAAAATAAATTCAGAATAATATATGTTTTTTTCATTTTTTAATTGGTATATGTTACTAGTTCTGCCACGTCAATTTTAAACAGCGACCTCAGTGCAAAGGCATTTGATCTTGTGTTGGTAACAATCGGAGCAGGACCGTAGGTTGGAATATTGATGCCGATTCTGAAATAATTATTGGTAGGATCTGAAGAAAATGTTTTTCTGCAGGCAACTTCTAACGTATAAGGACCCGCAACAACATTTTCCTCAGTGTAATTTAATGTATAAATTCCCTGAACCGGAGTTGCATCCACTGCAATAATACCATCCGGACGGAGAGCCACCAATTTATTATTTTTAAAAATACCGCATATAAAATTGACTGATGATCCACTGCCCGCAGATTTATTCACCAACTCCACCCCGGACTGCACCTGATAGGTAATTTTATTCTGAGAAGATCTTATCTGCAGAGTTGTAGTGAGATTACTTATTTTAACCCATGCCGCTGTGTAATCTTCTCCTAAAACACTTGTGGGAGGAGTCGATACAGCGACACCGTTTGAGAGCGTAGTAATACCTGCCTCATCATTTCGTAAATATGTATTCACTAATTTGTACTGTGAGTTCTCCATAAAAGGAACATTCACACTTTTCCATGTAGGCGGAAGACCCGAACCTCTGGACACCAATACCTGATCGACATTACCGGGATCCAAAGTTCCGGGAGTTGTAGTACTGGGTACGATTAGCGCTTTTCTAAGCACAACATCGCCATTAACATCCAATGTTGCTCTTGGAGTAGTGGTGTTAATTCCTATCTGCGCATGAGCAACACCGCATGAGAACAGGAATAATAATTTGAATTTATTATACATTTTAAGTTTATTGAATTAAAGAATAAGCTGCTACAGGGTTTGCAAACAGCCGTAAAATATTTAAAATCAAATACTTAAAGGTGGTGGTCTTACAGAAAAAACCTTGGAAAAACAGAAATCAAAAGATCTGCTGTTATAAAAAACATATTTTTGAGAATATAAAAACTCTAATGAATAGGTTGCAGAATTATACTTTTCTGCCGGGTGAATTTTAGTAAAATCATGATTATTATCACCAGGAGCAACATAGCTTTTGAGAATTATGTTTGACGCAAAAAATACATCAGGAGAAGGAAAGCCTTTAAAATCAAATTTTTCAAAAGTTTCTTTACGATTCTCGTACTTTTCTATCTGCTTCTCAATCTCTAGCTCCTCAATACGCTTTTTAGTTTTAGCGACTTTAAGGGCTGTCTTAAAATCTGACAAATTCTTTTTTGAGTCCGAAGAAATTACCTGAAGAGAATTTTCTTTATTGAAATTCTTCCTGAAAGACAGCTGACCTTTTTTAAGAATTACTTTATGTGTAATAAACTGCCGGTTAAAGTTAGGATCAGTCGAATAGATCTTTGCATCACCAGTCACTACAACCGTAGCAGGCGAAACCTTCCTTATACTGTCACTTTCCTGAGCATTAAAACTACCATAAGCCAAAAGGAATCCAGCCCATAAAAAAAAACGAAAAAAAACTGACCTTTTACAAAAGTCAAAATTTTTCGCAACTTTTTTTAAACAATATGAAGCTGTTTGCAATTATGATAATTTAAGAGCGCAAAAGTAAACATTATGTTGTAAAATTTACAATAAAATCACATTAATAAACTGTAATATATCATACTGACAGGGGCACTCAAAAAGTAAAAATAAAACCATCTTCTGATAAATAATTAATTTTTTTTTAAGCCCTTTTAAATTTGATTTTAATTTTTAGCCATACCAAAAAAATTCATGCAAAAATTTTAGTGGTAATGGAACTTGCAAAAAAGCTAAAAACAGAAAATCCACCTCATTTTGAGATGGATTTCACTGAGAAAACAAGTCTGTTTCTAATTATTTTTATCAATCAGCTTCTCAAGCCTTATCAACATTTCGTCTTTTTCTTTCAACATTCTTTCGTATAAGTCAATCTTATCTTCGTGAATTTTTTTGATTTCTTCAAATGTATTAATATTGAAAGTCGGCTGGGAATTTCCAATAAAAGCATCTTTTTCAATATTAAATGTGCTTGAAATGATATTTACAGCCTGTTCATCATCAAAATTCTGAAAAGCCTGTACAGGAACTTTCAAAACCTCGGAAAGTCTTTTAAGCATAGGATCATCAATGACCTCTTTTTGCTCTAAAAGAGATACTTTTTTCTGATTCCAGTCATCACCAAGATCAAAGGCTAAGGATTCCTGTTTGATTCCCAACATTTCTCTGAAGCGTTTTAAATTGCGTCCGTGATGTATTTTCTTTTCCATGTATGTTTTTCATTTTTTTTAGATTAGTGATCTTGGATTTAAGATTTAATAAATTATTTTTCACCCAGCAGCTTCTCCAGCCTTATTACCATATCCTCTTTTTCTTTCAGCATTCTTTCGTAAAGAGCAATTTTATCGTCATGCAATGCTATAATTTTATCTAAAGGATTATAAATACATTTATACTGTTGAGCGTAAGCAACTGCATCGTCCTGAAAATTATAGGCTATAATATTTACCGCCTGTTCTTCATCAAAATTCCGAAAAGCCTGTACAGGAACTTTCATAACTTCAGACAGTTTTTCAAGTAAAAGATCATCAATGACTTCTTTCTGTTCTAAAAGGGATACCTTTTTCTGATTCCACTCATCACCAAGATCAAAGGCTAAGGATTCCTGTTTGATTCCCAACATTTCTCTGAAACGTTTTAAATTACGTCCGTGATGTATTTTCTTTTCCATGCGTTTTTATCTTTAAGGGCTTAATGAAGATCAACTCAGTTAAATGTTAAAAAAGTAAATTTAGATAAATATCTTTAGAAATCAAAAATCAATCATTGTTAATACTGAAGTAAAATCATTTTCAAATCAACTATTCCTTTCCGGATTTATTTCATTGACATCAATTTCTTCTCAGTAAGATTTGAAAAATCAAATAGCATAAACTATTATGGGTGCTCATATTTTTTCCTTGTGAACATTTATTTTAGAAAACTTGGACAGAAAGACTATGTTAGGCATAATAATTGCAAATATTAAAATACCAAAATCATTACCATATTAATTGAAAAATCCCCGTTTATTATAAATCGGGGATTTTTTTATTATATTTTAAAAAATTCAATACAGCGTACAGGAAACTTCAAAATTTTCAGACACCAAAAAAGCAGGAAAAATCCTGCTCAGTGAAAATTGAATTAACCATGGTTAATACTTTAAATGTAGTAAAAATTACATTATTACGCAACATAATAATACAATTTATTTATATTTTATAGCAAAAGCCTGTTATATCTCAAAATTACAGGTATTTACCATAAACATCTGTCAAAATAATGAAGAAATACCGTACTGTGATGTCTATCTAGGTTTCTTTTTATTATCCTCTGCGGGCAAATCTTTAGTCAGCCTTTTCTTCTTTACTGCCTGATCCTTTGATTTTGAAGCCGGGTGATTGCGTTTGGTTGATGAAACTTTCATTATTTTCACACCTGATGCATTCTTGTCGTACGTAACGTCAGTCTCCTGATGAATTATTTTACCTGTAGAAACCTGCTTATTGAAAGCACCGTCTGTCGAATAAATCTTCGCTTTGCTGTCAAGTACAATTTTAGCTTTAGGCTTTTCGGTGACAGAATCGGCAGATTGGCCATATAACAAACCTGTGAAAAGGAGAAACGCAACAGGAAGAGCCTTTATTAATTTAGTAAGAATCATAAGAGGTAAAAATTGTATCATCAGTAGTTGTAAAGATTTCAAAGTAAAGAGTTTATAAAATCTTTTGCAAATATATAAATCTTTATGCGTCAAATCATATATCTGTCATTGATTTTAACAATCCAAAATTTTCAATTCAAATAAAAGAGATTTAGTTTTGATCTCTTAAACCTATCCCTTATCCGTAGAAGACCAGAATAGCATGGAAATACAATAGAGATTTTCTTCAATATATTTATCAGAGTCCACCTGATTTGCTCCTAATATAAGTATAACCAGCCAAATCACAGGGTAAAAAAAATCCGTCTTCACAAATTGTGAGACGGATTCTTCTGTTGTTTTCTCAACATTAAAAGGAGCATGGTTATTGTATAATGGATTCTCAACTAAGGAATTGAGTTCATAATATAATTTTTTATTATGGGAGTGTATTTGAAATTTTATAGATAGAGAAATTACTAAGACTTGAACCCAGCAGACCTACATCCAATGCGGTAGACCCTGTCAGACCAAAGGATATTCTGTCGCCAGCCTGAAAATTATATATTGAATCCAGTGTCGTTTCTGAGATTGTGAGACTGAGAAGGATCAGGTTAGCCCCACTAAACGGACGGTTGCCTACAAGAGTTGACACTCCTGCACGGTTTCTCACAATCCCTATTCCCGGCGAGTTTGCCAGTAAGGATGCCTGCAGTCCGGTTCCGTATCTAAAAGTAAAATTGATTTTATACAAACCGTCTGAAGGCACAACATACGTATTATCAGTATCACTAAAAACAGCTGAACTTCCTACAGTTCTTTCTGCATTGAGAAAATTTACAGCTCTGAAACCTGTAGGAAACAGGCCTAAACTTAATAAAGAGATTCCTGCTGTCTTTCTTGCAGCGAATATGGTGGTATTAGGAGTTGATGCAGAAGAAGTGAAGAGCGAAGAATCTAAAGAAGTTACTTCAAAAGAAGAATTATTCAACGCTAAAACGGTATAGTTTGTCATCGTAGATGAGGAGGGAATGGTTCTTATTTTTACATTTCCATTAACATCTAAAGTCGCGGTCGGAGTTTCAGTATTAATTCCAACATTTCCCGTCTGAGTGAAAGCGAGCATACTGACGCACATCATTCCTATAGAAAATAATTTCTTTTTCATGTTATAATATTTTAATGGTTATCGATTTAGTAATACTGTAAATATAAAACAATATGAAAACAGAATTGTATGACTTGGATCAATCATTTTAAAAATAAACTATTCTTTTAGGAATTTTTAAAACATAATTCGTAAAAACAAATAATAGATTATGCGAAAATAAGAATAAATTAATTCACTATTTATCAATACATTAAACAAAATACCCTATTCCTAATAAAAACTAAAATAAAAACATCCTATTATAAAAATATACACAAAGTGACAAAAAAATAATCTAAAATTTAAAATAATTCCCCCCGATGGCATTAATACAACCTGAATCTAACTTAAAATTCGCTCAATTGAAAGGTAGACCATCAATCTAAAAATAGATCTTTTTGTCAATGACCTTAAGGGTTCCGGCTTCGTTCATCCGTTTTACTACACGTACAATTGTTTCTAAACGGAGACCGGTAAGGCTTGCTATCTGTTTACGGGTATAAGGAATATGAAAAAGTGATTTTTCTTCTTCTTCAGCGGTGAAATAATCTTTAAGATGCCTGAAAAGGATTTCAATTTTTACAGTAGGATCTGTAATAGCCAGAAAGCTCGAAATAATATATCTGAAATGAAGTCTTTCTGCAGAATATTTATTAATACTGTACAACGCATCAGGCTGCTCATCAAAAATATCAAATATACTGTTCTTTGCAATTTTAATGATACTGCAATGCTGTTCTGCGACTGCATTAATAGCATAATCTTTTTCCGTAAAGAGATAGCTTTCTCCAAAGCAGTGCCCTTCAAAAGGAAATCCATGTACAAACTCTTTACCGTCGTTATGTACCGTGCTTATCCTGACTGTTCCTTCGAGAATCTGGAAATAGTATTTAGGTGTAGTGCCTTCCAGAAAGATGGTTTCCCCCCTCTTATACCGCTCTATCTGTCCTCCATAGGAGAGCAGTAATTGCTTATTGATTATCATATTAAAGTTTGTTATTAGTTTCTATAAAATTAGTGTAAATGAAAATAAGAAGGTCTAAATAATTCACTTAATTATTTAAAAAAAAACTCAACTTCAACACAATACACTAATTACCAAACACTTAAACTCTTCAATTAGTGAAAAAAAGATAAATATTCAAGCTGAATAATAATATAAAACAGCTTAAAACCCTATAAAACTGATCGGGTATACCACATCTTTAAGGAGTAAATATTCCAAAATTGACTGGCGTGCTTATTATTTTTACAAAATTTTGTATTCTCAGATATATAATAAAAAAAGAAGCGATAAACAATGTTTACCGCTTCCTTATATTTAAAAATTGAAAAATTATTTCAATTCTACTTCAGCACCAGCTTCTTCTAATTGCTTCTTAAGAGCTTCAGCTTCGTCTTTAGAGATACCTGTTTTGATAGCAGCAGGAGCTCCGTCTACGATATCTTTAGCTTCTTTAAGACCAGCACCAGTTAAATCTTTTACTAATTTAACGATTGCTAATTTAGAAGCACCAGCAGCTTTAAGAATTACATCGAATTCTGTTTTTTCTTCAGCAGCTTCACCAGCACCAGGACCAGCCATAACAACTGCAGCAGCAGCTGGCTCAATTCCGTACTCATCCTTAAGGATAGCAGCTAATTCGTTTACGTCTTTTACTGTTAAGTTTACTAGCGTTTCAGCTAAATTTTTTAAATCTGACATTGTTGTAATGTTTTTGTTGATTGTTTATTTAATTTTTTGAGAGTCATTATTCAGCAGCCGGAGTTTCCTCAGTGCTATCTGCTGCAGGTGCTTCAGGAGCCGCTTCAGCAGGGGTTTCTTCTACAGCAGGTGCAGCAGCTTCATCAGCCTGAGCTTCTCCTGTTTCAGATTTGTTTTGAAGAGCAGAAACAACTCTTTGAATTGGAGACTGAAGTAATCCGATGATTTCACCGATCATTTCTTCTCTTGATTTAATGCTTACTAAAGCATCAAGATTGTTGTCACCAACATAGAATGTTTCCTGTACAAAAGCAGACTTCAATGCCGGCTTTTCTTCTTTCTTTCTGAAATCCTTGATTAATTTTGCAGGAGCGTTAGCCGTTTCAGCAATCATTAATGCGGTATTTCCTTTGAAAGTTTCGAACATTTCAGAGTAATCTACTCCTTCAATCTGTTCCATTGCTTTTTGCAAAAGTGTGTTTTTAACTACTTTTACTTTTATATTCTGCTTGAAAGCCTGTCTTCTGAAGTCAGAAGATTTTGCAGCGTTCAAACCGTCTAGATCTGCTACATAAACTACTTTAGCATCCTGAAGCAAGTCTTTGATCTCTTGTATTGCTACAACTTTTTGGTCTTTTGTCATTGTCTTAAGGATTATAATTAGTTAACAGATTTACTATCAATTGCAATACCCGGGCTCATTGTAGAAGACAGATAAATGCTTTTTACATAAGTACCTTTGGCAGCAGTAGGTTTCATTTTGATCAATGTAGAAATTAATTCCTGAGCATTTTCTCTCAATTTTTCAGCATCAAAAGATACTTTACCGATACCTGCGTGGATAATACCGTATTTATCAACTTTGAAATCGATTTTACCGGCTTTTACTTCAGTTACCGCTTTACCAATTTCCATAGTAACAGTTCCTGATTTTGGGTTAGGCATCAAACCTCTTGGTCCTAATACTCTACCCAAAGGTCCTAATTTACCCATAACAGCAGGCATTGTAACGATTACGTCAACATCTGTCCAGCCTTCTTTTATTTTCTGTAAATATTCGTCAAGACCTACATAGTCAGCACCAGCTTCTCTCGCTTCAGCTTCTTTATCCGGAGTAACCAATGCCAATACTTTAACATCTTTACCGGTACCGTGAGGAAGAGACACTACCCCTCTTACCATCTGGTTAGCTTTTCTCGGGTCAACACCCAATCTTACAGCGATGTCTACAGAAGCATCAAACTTTGCAGTATTTACTTCTTTTACAAGCGCAGCACCTTCTTCAAGGTTATAAATTCTTCCCTTTTCTACTTTGCTTAAAGCTTCTTTTTGCTTTTTAGTTAATTTTGCCATTTCTCTTAGTTTTAAGCGTTAGTTGGTTTAGTTCCTGTTACTCTTAATCCCATAGATCTGGCAGTACCTGCTACCATTGAAAGAGCAGAATCCATTGTGAAACAGTTAAGGTCTGTCATTTTATCTTCTGCGATCTTTTTAACCTGATCCCAAGATACAGCACCTACTTTGTTTCTGTTTGGTTCACCGGATCCTCCTTTGATTTTAGCTGCATCCATTAACTGAATTGCTGCAGGTGGGGTTTTAATAACGAATTCAAAAGATTTGTCTTCGTATACTGTAATAACTACAGGCAAAACCTGACCTGGCTTATCCTGAGTTCTTCCGTTAAATTGTTTACAAAACTCCATGATGTTCACACCTGCAGAACCCAATGCCGGACCTACTGGTGGAGAAGGGTTGGCAGCGCCACCTTTCACCTGAAGTTTAACCATTTTAAAGACTTTTTTAGCCATTTTTTAATTTTTAATAATGAATAATTAATGAGTTTGGAAGCATTTATTATTCAGTAGAATTACCTACTCACATACAGCAACCCTACTTTTCGGACTGCAAAATTATGAAATATTTTTCAATTAGCAAATACTTAACTCATTAAATTTCAGAAATTAAATGATAAAATATATTATTAGCTGTAAAATAATTGATTAATTTTAAAAAAACGATTTTCATGAAAACTACCCGATCTGTATTAATCTCATTTTCATGTCTGTTCCTGAGTTCCTGCTGGCCCTGGAACGGGAATGACGAGCCTCTATCAGAACCTCAGTCTGCCTTTATACCGGTACTTGTTACCAGAGCAGAATTGAATAATATCACCCTCCAAACTATTAAATCAACGATGAACAATGAAAAAATTTATGTGAAAGACCAATATATATTTGTCAACGACAGACGGGACGGCTTTCATATCATCAACAATTCTGACCCGGCAAATCCACAAAAATTAAAATATCTTAAAGCGCTGGGCTCTACTGACATTGCGATCAGGAATGATATTTTATATATCAACCAGGCAAGGGATCTGGTTGCCCTCAAAATCAATCCTGCCACCAACGAAGTCCAGATTTTAAAAAGAATTGAAAATGTTTTTCCAGCTTTAAAATCACCCGACGGTTTTGATGCTGCCGGCACTGATAAGATCGTAATCGACTGGAAACAAAAATAAGCACTCAATGAAAAAATATTTTATACTATTATCTTTAGCCATCGTAATAGGCTGCAGTGATAACGGTGATACGGCCGATGCTCAGTCAGCTGACGGCAAAGAAGGCTCTACAGCAACATTTATTCTCAAGAATAATTACATGTATGTTGTTGACCAAATGAATTTAAATGTATTCAGTATTATTGAACCAGCGAATCCTGTAAAAGTAAAAACAGTGAATGTAGGTTTCAATATCGAAACATTATTCTCAATGGATCATTATTTATTTATAGGCTCACGAAGCGGAATGTATATTTACAGCATTACACAAAATCCGGAAACACCGGTATTCGTTTCAAAGGCGCTGCATTTTACAGCCTGTGACCCTGTAGTTGCCAATTCTACACACGCATTTGTAACATTGCACTCCAATACAGTCTGTAATGCCGGAATCAACAATAAACTGATGGTTTATAATATTGCAAACATTCAAAATCCTTTATTGATATCTGAGAGAGATCTTCTGGAACCGAAAGGATTGGCGTTAAGCGGAAACTATTTATTCATCTGTGATAAAAATGACATTGTCATCTTTAATATTTCAGATCCTCAGAATGTCACGGTTGCCAAGACCATTCCCAATATTCCAGCAAAAGATTTAATTATTGATGGAAACAGAATGTATGCCTTCACCTCTTCTACGGTCCATCAGTTTAATCTTGATCCTTCCAACATTCAGAACATTACTCCTGTAAGCGCCATTCCACTCTGATCATCATTATACAAAAAAGCCGCTCATTTCTGAGCGGCTTTTTGATTATATCTGAAAAGTAAATTATACTTTTTCTACCTGCATAAAGCTTAATTCCATCGGTGTTTTTCTTCCGAAGATCAAAACAGAAACTTCTACTTTCTTCTTGTCTTCCAGGATTTTCTCAACAGTACCGTTGAAGCCATTGAATGGTCCGTCGATAACTTTCACGTTTTCACCAACGATGAACGGAATTTCTGCATCTGAAGCAAATTCTGAAAGTTCATCCATTCTTCCAAGCATTCTGTTAACCTCTGATTTTCTCATTGGAACAGGATCCCCTCCTTTGGTTAAACTCAGGAAAGAAATTACACCCGGAATATTTTTGATTACGTGGGGAATCTCCCCCATCAGTTCTGCTTCTACCATCAGATAACCTGGATAATAAGGTCTTTCTTTTGGTACTTTCTTCCCATTTCTAAGCTGAATTACCTTTTCCATAGGAATAACTACCTGAGTAACGTACTGCTCAAAGCCTAAACGCTTGATTTCCGTCTCAATATAGTTTTTCACTTTATTTTCCTGTCCGCTGATTGCTTTCAGCACATACCATTTCAATTCGCTCATTATGGGAAATTACTTTTTTAGTTGAACACGTTGATTAGCATTCCTATTATATTGCTGATTGCTTTAGAAAACAATTCATCAACGCCAAAGGTGAATAATGCCAAAATAACAGTTGCAATAGTAACTACGATAGTTGAAGACTGCAGATCAGACCATTTCGGCCACTCTACTTTGTGTCTGAATTCGTGATAAGAACCTTTTAAAAATTTTACTAAGCTCATTATTTTCTTTTTGCACGGGCACAAGGATTCGAACCCTGATCAACGGTGTTGGAGACCGGTATCCTACCATTGGACGATGCCCGTAGATTAAAAGTTCCGTAAGTTTCCTTACGGAACTTTAATTATATTAAGATGATTAGTCTAAGATTTCAGTAACCTGACCTGAACCAACTGTTCTACCTCCTTCTCTGATCGCAAATCTAAGACCTACGTTAAGAGCGATTGGCTGTAACAATTCTACAGTGATTTCTAAGTTATCACCAGGCATTACCATTTCTACACCTTCCGGTAAGAAGATCTCACCTGTAACGTCAGTTGTTCTAACGTAGAACTGAGGACGGTACTTGTTGTGGAATGGAGTGTGACGTCCACCTTCTTCTTTAGAAAGAATATATACAGAAGCTTTGAATTTCTTGTGAGGCTTCACAGAATCTTTCTTAGCGATTACCATACCTCTCTTGATGTCAGTTTTTTCAATACCTCTCAACAATAGACCTACGTTATCACCAGCTTCACCTCTGTCTAGGATTTTTCTGAACATTTCAACTCCTGTAATTGTAGAAGTTAATTTTTCTTCACCCATACCGATGATATCTACAGGATCTCCTGTATTGATAATACCAGCTTCGATTCTACCAGTTGCAACAGTACCTCTACCTGTAATAGAGAATACGTCTTCGATTGGCATCAAGAATGGCTTATCAGTATCTCTTGGTGGTTGCTCGATCCATTCGTCAACAGCATCCATTAATTGCTCAACAGATTTGAACCATTGGTCATCAGTCTTAGCACCTCCTTCTGCAGTAGCAGCAGTAAGAGCACCAAGTGCAGAACCTTGAATCACTGGAGAGTTATCTCCGTCAAAATCATAAGTAGATAACAAATCTCTAAGTTCCATTTCAACAAGCTCTAACAACTCAGCGTCATCAACCATGTCTACTTTATTCATGAAAACAACAATTCTTGGTACGTTTACCTGACGGCAAAGCAAGATGTGTTCTCTAGTCTGTGGCATAGGACCGTCAGTTGCAGCACATACTACGATAGCTCCGTCCATTTGAGCAGCACCAGTTACCATGTTCTTTACGTAATCCGCGTGACCCGGACAGTCAACGTGAGCATAGTGTCTTTTTTCAGTTTCGTATTCGATGTGAGCAGTATTGATAGTAATCCCTCTTTCTTTTTCTTCTGGAGCAGAGTCAATAGCAGAGAAATCTTTTTTCTCAGCAAGACCTTTGCTAGCCAATACAGCAGAAATTGCTGCAGTAAGTGTAGTTTTACCATGGTCAACGTGACCAATAGTACCAATGTTCAAGTGTGGTTTGTTACGATTAAACGTTTCCTTTGCCATGATTTAAATTATTTATTTTATTGTTTATTCAAATTTTCGGTGTGCAAATATAATGAATTTTTAAATACTAAAATCTTTTTGTTAAAAAAAACTTACGATTCAAATCCAAAAAATGGCAAACACCCTTTTTCTGTATATTGGAAATGCAAATTTATAACAAAAAAATGAATTAAAAAAAACACATTACAAATCCGCAGCCATTTTTCTTTCGTATATTTAAATGAACTATTAATTAAAATAAATTTTATGAAAAAACTTTTTAACATCTGTCTGGCTGCATTTGCCTTTGCCACAGTATTATCCTGTGATGATGACGAAAACAGCATGCCCGAAACACCGACTCCGGCTCCGGATCTTATGGTTTACGGATTGAGCGCAAATAATGAGCTCTTAACTTTTAATGCGAATAACAGCTATACTTTCTCGTCCACAAAACCTATTACCGGGCTTGTATCAGGAGAAAAACTGTTAAGCATCGATTTCAGACCTGCTACCGGTGAGCTTTATGCAGTATCAAATGCCAGTAAGCTGTATATTATTAATACTTCTACGGCAGCTACCAGAGTAGTGAGCACGACTGCTTTTACTCCTGCCATTTCAGGAACTGTCACTTCTATTGATTTTAACCCGACCGTTGACCGTCTGAGACTGGTAAGCAATACAGGACAGAATTTACGGATCAATCCTGAAAACGGAGTCACCGCAGCTACTGACACCAATATCGCCACTACAGCTTCAATTTCCGGGATTGCTTATACCAACAGTAAATCCGGTGCTACTTCTACAGTACTTTATGACCTTGACTTAACTTCAGGAAAATTATTCAAGCAGGATCCTCCCAACAACGGAACTTTGGTAGAAGTGGGAAGTTTAGGTCTGACATTTACAGGTCAGGCAGCATTTGATATCAGCCCTGATAATGCCAATGCACTGATGGCTGTTACAAGCGGCGGGCAAAACGCACTCTATAAGATAGATCTCAGTACAGGGAAAGCATCAAGTTTAGGAACGCTTGCTCAAAAAGTTATTGATCTTGCAATACCGACGAATGTGGTTGCTTATGCAATTGATAATACAAATGCACTTCAGATTTTTGACCCTAATAAACCTGAACCGGTTTCAAAACCAATTACAGGATTACAGTCCGGAGAAAATATTCTGGGAATTGATTTCAGACCTTTAAACGGACAGTTATATGCTTTGGGGAACTCAAGCAGAATTTACACGATTAATTTAGGTACCGGAGCAGCAACAGCAGTTGGCGCACAATTTCCGACCCTTCTTTCAGGAACTGACTTTGGTTTTGATTTTAATCCTACGGTTGATAAAATAAGAGTGGTAAGCAATACCGGGCAGAATTTAAGATTAGATCCTGTTACGGGAGGAATTACTGCTACAGATTTAGCTCTTAATCCCGGAACACCTGCCATAGGTGCGGCCGCTTATACTGATAATTTTGCAGGCGCTACGACAACCAATTTGTTTGTCATTGATCATAATACAGATAAACTTTACCTTCAGAGCCCTCCAAACAACGGAGTTTTGGTGGAAAGGGGATCTTTAGGAATCAACATTGCTTCAGCTAACGGATTTGATATCGGAAGCACAAGCCAGAAAGCTTATCTACTGGCCACTGTCGGAGCTGAAACAAAGATCTACACCATTAATACAACCAATGGATCTGCTGCTTCTCTTGCTACATATCCTAATGCGGTAAGAGGATTTACAGTAGGCTTAGGGTTCTAAAAATAAAGACTTGATTTTATATAAAGAAGCCCGGGACAGATTTTCTGTTCCGGGCTTCAACTATATAAAAATAATGAAAGAATGATTTTTTAAATTGTATAAACCTTTGCTTCTCCTATCTTCCGGTTTTAACGGATCTAAAAGCCGTCAACCGTTTTCTTCGTTTTATTGAATATCCAAAAGATGATCGGGAAAATCAAAAGCGTTAAAAATGTTGCTGTAATCAATCCTCCGATGATCACAATAGCCAGAGGTTTCTGTGATTCTGAGCCGATTCCCGTAGAAAGCGCTGCCGGCAGTAAACCTATAGATGCCATTAACGCAGTCATGATCACAGGGCGGGTTCTTGATCTGACCCCATTAAATATTGCCTCATCGATTTTTAATCCGTCTTTTACATTCTGATGGAATTCTGTGATGAGAATAACACCATTCTGTATACAGATTCCCAAAAGAGCAATCATCCCGACTCCTGCAGAAATTCCAAAATTCATATGGGTGATATGCAGTGCAATGATTCCTCCGATCAGCGCAAAAGGCACATTAGCCAATACCAGAAATGAATCTTTCATATTTCCAAAAAGAATGAATAACAAAAAGAAAATCCCTATAATACTGATCGGAACAACCTGCATCAATCTTTTAGAAGCCCGCTGCTGATTTTCAAACTGCCCTGTCCAGCCTACAGAATATCCGTCAGGAATTTTGATTTTTGCGACTTCTTTCTGTGCATCACCTATCGTTCCGCCTAAGTCACGGTCACGAATTGAGAACTTGATCCCGATATATCTTTTAATATCATCCCTGTAAATAAAAGCGGCCCCGTTATCTTTCACAATCGTACTGATTTCTTTTAACGGAATCTTTGAACCGTCCTGTGTAGGAACCATCAGCGATGCAATATCTTTTTCATCTTTCCTGTACTCTTCAGAGTAACGAAGCCTGATCGGGAATTTTCTTTCCCCTTCAAACATCTCAGAAGCCGTTTTTCCACCAAAAGCCATTTCCAAAACAGACTGTGCGTCATCGGGCATCACTCCGTACGCTGCCATTTTATCTCTGTCAAGCACCACGCTGACTTCCGGCTGACCTATATTTTTGATAATTCCGGCATCTTTTACACCCTCTACATCCTTAATGGATCTGAGAACCTGATCGGCTAACTGATCCAGTGTCTGCAGATTATCACCGTAAATTTTAATTCCGTTTTCTGCTTTAAAACCTGCAACTGCTTCAGCCACATTATCGGAGATCGGCTGGGAATAATTAAAAGTAATCCCCTGGTAATTTCTCAGTTTTTTGTCAATCTCTTCTACCAGTTCTTCATAATTTATTTTCCGTTTCCATTCATCTTTTGGCTGTAGATTAACGGCAAACTGTACAAAACCGAATCCGTTGGGGTCTGTTCCGTCATTACTTCGTCCGGTCTGTGCAAGTACATCCGTTACTTCAGGAACGCTCATAATATCTTTTTTAAGGATATCTGCAGTTTTCAGTGATTCTTTTAATGATGAACTCATCGGCATTTCTGCAGTAATCCAAAGGGAGCCTTCATTTAACTGGGGTAAAAACTCTGTTCCTAAAAATTTACCCGAAAACAGAGTGACCGCCATGAAAGAAAGGGCAACTATCAAACTCAGTTTTTTATGCTTAAAGGTAAAACTGAAACCTTTCAGGACAATTCGGTCCCAGAAATTCACAAAAGGATTGTTCTTTTCCCTCACATTTTTATTCAAAAGCATATGGGTAAGTACAGGAACCAGGGTCAGAGTAAAAATCAAGGCTCCGATCAAAGCAAATCCCAGGGTAAATGCTAACGGTGAAAACATTTTACCTTCTACTTTCTGGAATGAGAAGATCGGGATCAGTGATGTGATAATAATTAATTTTGAAAAGAAGATCGCTTTTCCCAAACCGGTCCCTGTCTGCTTGATCCACCCCGCCTTTGCCATCTTGTTAAATTTTTCCGGACCGTACTTTTTGGCTTTATGATCGAGCATCACAAAGATCCCTTCCACCATGACGACGGCACCGTCAATAATGATCCCGAAATCAACGGCACCCAGTGACAGCAAATTAGCACTCATTCCTGCCATCTTCAGGCATAAAAAAGCAAACAGAAGGGACAGCGGAATGATGATCGAAACAATCAGGGTCGTACGCCAGTCTGCCATGAAGATCAGAACGATGACCGTTACCAGAATAATCCCTTCCAGTAAATTGTGCATCACGGTCTCGGTTGTAAAATCCATCAGGTTATCACGGTCATAGAAAGTAACCATTTTCACGTCTTTCGGAAGTATTTTTTCATTCAGTTCATTGATTTTAGCCTTTACACCAACCAAAACTTCACGAGGATTTTCGCCTTTCCTCATCACCACGATTCCCTCGACTGTATCATCATGGCTGTTAAGACCTGCCTGTCCTACCCTGGGCAACGAACTTTCATGAACTTCTGCCACATTTTTGACGAGAACAGGATTTCCGCTTTCATTCTGAATTGTAATATTCCCGATATCTTCAACAGACTGCACCAAACCGATCCCACGTACCACGTATGCCTGTCCGTTCTTCTCAATAACATCTCCCCCGACATTCAGGTTACTTTTGGTCACTGCTTCAAAAATCTGTGAGGGGGTCAGGTTATATTTATCCAAAGCTCTGGGGTCAATACTCAATTCAAAAACCTTGTCCTGTCCGCCAAAAACGTTGATATCTGCAACACCGGGAACCCCTCTGAGCGCACGGTCAATCACCCAGTTTTGTAAGGTCAGCAGTTCACGGGAGTCTTTGGTTTTACTTTCCAGGGTATATCTGAAAATTTCTCCTGTCGGTCCGTAGGGGGGCTGTACTTCAGGATCAACTTCATCCGGAAGACTTACATTCCGAAGCTGATTATTCACCTGATTCCTGGCAAACATATCATCTACTCCATCGTCGAAAAGAATTTTAACAATCGAAAGTCCAAACATCGTGGTACTTCTCACACTTGTTTTTTTCTGAACCGGGCTCATTGCCAGTTCGATAGGAGTCGTAACAAAACGCTCCACTTCTTCTGCGCTTCGACCATTCCACTGGGTAATAATGACGATTTGGGTATTGGTCACATCAGGAAAGGCTTCAATCGGCATATTTTTGAAGCTGATAAATCCCGCAACTGCCAAAATCGCCACCCAGATAAATGTGAATGCTTTATTTTTAAGGGAAAACGAAATTATATTTTTAATGAATTTATTCATGCTGAATAGATATTAGATAATAGATTTCAGATATTAAGTATTTTGAAATGAACAAAATCACCTGTCTTACTGTATTTAATTGATGATGTTGAAAAAATCCTGAGCTTAGTTTTTCAGTGATCGGTAGATCAACAACTGATTATTGGTGATCACATTTTCTCCTTCGGCTAAACCTTCAGAAATGTAGGTAACGTCACCCAGCTGTTTCAGAACTTTTATTTCTTTTACTTTCACATCGGTTCTCGATTTGAAAACCACCACAAAACTTCTGTCATCATCAAAAATCACTGCTTTCGAAGGCACTGTCAGCGCGGAAGCATTTTCAGATTTTGAGACTTTTATCGTTGCTTTGCTTTCCGGAATCAACAGTCCGTTGGCATTGTCCAGAACAACTCTCGCCTGCATCGCATTGGTCTGCGGATCGATGATCTTAAATATTTTATCTATTTTACCGTCAAATACTTTGTCAGGATAAGACAGGGTAGAAACCTGAGCGGCCATTCCCAGACTGATTTTATCAATATCAGATTCATTGACATTCATGATTGCCCAGACATTGGTGGTATTGGCAACATCAAAAATGTTTTCGCTCCGGTCACTTCTCAGCTGCATGTCTTTGTTGATGTCTTTATGGACAATATATCCATTGATCGGTGCAAGAACGCTGTAAAGATTTCCTTTCTTTACATTGTACACAGTACTTACTGCAGCAGATCTCTGCATCTGGTCCTGTGCTTTCTGGACCTGGCTTTTAGCTTCCAGAACCTCCCTTTCGGTTGTCAGTTTTCCTTCATACATTTCTTTAGCAACACGAAGATTGTTTTGGGCAACAACCAAATCTGTTTTGGCATCACTCACATCTTTCTGTACATCTGCCAGCTCAGTACTTCTGATGGTCGCCAAAACCTGCCCTTTTTTCACATAATCTCCCAACTCAACATTGACACTCATCACATTTCCGCCTACCAGCGGATAGACATCGATGTAAGAGTTCCTGTCAGCAGATATTTTTCCGTAAAAATTATAAGTATCTTCTATATTTCTGAATTCGGCTTTTGCCATGGTGATGGATTCAAGCATGGTATTGCTGAGTTCAAAGCCTTTGGGCTGAGCTTCTTTCGGAGCTTCCTTTTTAGAACAGGCTGTTAAAACAAGTGTGATCATCACAGGGAATATTATTTTTTTCATTTTAATAGAAGATTTTCGTTTGTACGAGTTGATTGAGTTGTTCTACAGATTGGATCAGTTCATTTTTCATATCATAAATCTGCTGCGAAGTCTCTCTGTAGCTTTCCATAAAGTCTGTGAATTCGATGAGATTGACATTTCCGTTTCTGAAATTTTTCAGAATCCCGTTGTAGACCAGATCAAGATTGTCAAGATCGGTTGATTTTATTTCGAGCAGCTGATCGTATTGATTTTTCCACATTTGAAAAGCTGACTGCACTTTGGTTTCGAGATTCAGTTTCTGGAATTCTGCATTTCTCTGATTCTGCTGTAAAGCATAATTGGCTTTCTGCACATTGCCTTTATTTACTTTCCAGAGCGGCAATGGAATTCCGACTTTAAGGTTTATTTCATTTCTGAAAGTCCCTGAGTTCTGATCGTACTCTGCACCTACATTCAGATCCGGGACATTGAGGGATTTCTGCCACTGCGCATAGAGTTTGGAATTATCAATCAGTTTCAGGTTAAATTGATAATCTGCATTGTTCTCCAGTGCTTTTCTCTGAAGATCAGATTCATCTCCGAAAGGCTGTGCCGCAAGAATTTCTTTCACTTCATCATCTGAGATCTGAAGCTCAATATTTTCTGTAATTCCTGTAAGAACTTTCAGGTTCTGTTCATATTCAAGAATATTTTTACTGATCCCGAGTTTATCATTATTCAGCTGAATGACAATACTCTGCAGCCTCACCTCGTCTTTAAGAGAAACATTTCCTTTGGCCGACTGTATCTTATAGGCTTTGAGAAGATCATTCATATATCCCAGCTGCTTGTCGGTATTTTTGAGCTTCAGTTTCTCGAAGTAAAGATTGTAGTAATTGGTATGCAGCTGGGTACGAAGGTCTACCAGCAGCTGAGTAAACTGAAGCTGTGCCATCTCTCTGTTGGATTTTGCAAAAGCAACTTCATTTTTCTTTTTACCCCCCATGTAGATTAGCTGGGTAATCTCAAAACCTTTGGCTTTACCTGCCTGCAGGACTTTTCTGTCTTCAGGATTATATGCGTTGATGTAACCGCTCATCTGAGGAAGTTCCCAGATTTTAGCCTGCAGAATATCTGCATCAGCCATGTTGATGTTGTACTGTTCGGCAAGAAGCTGAAGATTGTTGGCTTGAAAGGCATTTTCGCAATCCAAAAGCGACATTTGCTGTTGCGCTGTCATTATAGAAGAAATAACAACGAACAGTCCTGCAATTTTGTTCATTCTCTCAATTTTGATGACAAAAGTGCGGTTCCACGATTAAAACGACCTTAAAGGATGCTTAAAAAAAAATTAAATTTATTTTAGGGAGGTATCAGTAATGTTGCGACAATAAGGATATGAAAGGATAATTTTCAAGAAAATCAAACAGATTTTTTATAAAGGCAGAATGATAAATAATTTCTTACATCTTTAGTTCAATTCACTATTTATTAAAAGTAACGGTAAATTTATTGATCTGTTCGGCCGGCGAACTGTATTTAATTTTCGCATTATGATATTCCAGGATTCTCTGGGCAATCCGGAGACCGAGACCTGAGCCGGTAATATTCTGAGAATTATTTCCACGCATAAAAGCATCAAAAAGTTTAGGCTGCTCTTCCTCTGAAATGGTACTTCCTGCTGTAATAACATCTACGGTGAGTTGAGATTCGGTTTCTGTTATTAATACTTTTGCTTCAGAATCCGATGAATAGACAGCGGCATTTTTTAAAAGGTTAATAAAGACAATATTTAAAAGGGATTGTACTCCGTTAATGGTCAGAAAAGCCTGCTCTGAAGTATTTTCAGAAATCAAAAAATCCATTGTAAGATTGGGAAAGCTTTTCTGGACGCGCTCAAAAGATTCAAATATCACTTCATCGATCCGTACCTCTTCATAGATTGTCTGAATATTCTCTTTGTCAAATTTTGTAAGAAGCAGAAGAGAATTTGTTAAGTCTGACAACTGATAGACATCTTTCAGCATTTGCTTCAGAGAAGAAAGGGTTTCAGAAGAATGCTGTTCAAGTTTAATCAGATTTTCCAGCTGGAAGGCCATTCGGGTGATCGGAGTTCTGATTTCATGGGATGCACTGGCTGTAAAATCCCTTTGTGACTGAAAAACATCGTTAAGGCGTACAATCATGGTATTAAAGGACTTTGCCAGGATGCTGATCTCATCATTAGACTGTTCCACAGGGATCTGTGTGTTTAGTTTGTGGGCAGTCACTTCAGAAATTTCTTTGTTCAGATCTTCTAAAGGCTGAAGGAATTTTCCCATAAAATAATAGCTGAAAAATCCGATCAGGAGTGTGCAGGTAATAAATGCGGTGATCAGAAGATATTTGAGATAGTCAAGTTTTGACTGTCCGTTGGTATCAAATGCACTGGTGAGGATATAATAATTTTCCCCGTTAATTTTTTTGAGGGCAGCGTAGACTTCGGGCACGGTATCTTCAGTATGAACAGCTTTCTTCTGATCAATGTCCTGCAGAAGTTTTTTATCCCAGGTCACTTTTCTGTCCTTGATCGTACTGTAAATAAGTTCTTTTTTGGAATTGAAGATCAGAATGGTCTCGTTTAAAAGGACATTATCTGAATTCTCATTAAAAAAGATAGGCGCTTCCTCCTCAAAATTCTTAGATTTTGAAATAAAGTTCGTGGTAAAATCCAATCTGCGGACAAATCTTTCTCTAAACTCCTCTTTTCTGAAATCGTTGAAAGATATGTAAATGATAATAAGAACAAAACCAAAAAGTAATGAAAATGAAATACTGAGGGTAAGTGCAATTTTCCTTTTTAAAGACATCTATAAAGGATTTAGATAATATCCGAAACCGGAACGGGTATGAATTAATTTAACTTTAAAATCTTTATCCAGTTTCTTTCTCAGGAAATTGATATAGACCTCAACCGTATTGGTATTGGTATTAAAATTATGTTCCCAGACATTTTCTGTGATCTGTTGTTTTGACACTGTCCTTCCCTGGGCTTCTGCCAGATAAACCAACAGCTGAAATTCTTTCAGGGTCAAAGCAATTTCGTTTCCAGACCGGAATACTTTCTGTTCTGTTTTATTGATAATCAGGTCATCGATTCTGATGATATCCTGATCTGTTGCATCGGACGGCACTTTACGTCTCAGTAGAGAATTCATTCTCAACAACAGTTCCTCAAACTGGAAGGGTTTCACCAGATAATCATCTGCGAGCCGGGTAAAGGCATCTTTTTTATCTGAAAGATCCCCATAGGCGGAAATGATGATGATTGGAGTGTTTTTATCGAAAGACCTGATGGTCTGGCAGACATCCAATCCGTTTATTTTCGGTACGTTGATATCCAGCAGGTACAGATCGTACGAATTGCTTTTGATCTGGCGCAGGAAAGTTTCTCCGTCATAAATTCTGTCGGTGGTAAAACGGTTGGACTCTAAAAACTTACTCAGTTCTGCTGAGAGAATGAGATCGTCTTCTAATAGAAGAATATTCATCAAGGGGATATTTATTACGAATTTAACGAAAAAAATAATGTAAAAACGTATCGGAAGAGGTAAGAATTCCTGTCCGTACCTAAAATGTTAAAGCAGTATTCGATATAAAGCTGCTGACCTGTCTGTTTTTCATTTTTCATTTATGATTCATTAAAATAATATTAAACTTTTAAGAGGAATACAAATGTTCACTTTTGACGCCCCAAAGGAGTTTATGCCTCACCAAAGTATCGGCAGATTACTTATTACATCCTCTATCTTCGCAGCGAAATAATTTTTTAAAACCTTCGAATGTAATAACTCAATATTTTTAAATACTTTTGTATATGCTTTAGGGGTATTCTGAAAAGAATTGAGACAGTCCCTTTGAACCTGATACGGCTTACACCGACGTAGGGAAAAGCAATAAGTCATTATTCTGACAGAAGATGACTGTTGTTCCCGATTGATCCTAAAGCTTTATTCATAAAATAACAGAATGGAAAACAATCTCTGGAAACACGTACTAAACGTAAGAAAAACCTCCCCCCTGATTCACAATATCACCAATTATGTGGTCATGAACAATACCGCCAATGCGCTCCTGGCGATTGGTGCATCCCCGATCATGGCTCATGCAAAATCCGAGGTGGAAGAAATGGTCAGCATTTCGCACGCACTGGTAATCAATATAGGAACCCTAGATGAATATTGGGAAGAGACAATGCTGCTTTCGGCAAGAAAAGCGAATGCATTAAACAAACCCTGGATCTTAGATCCTGTAGGAGCCGGGGCAACCTCTTACCGCAATTCTGTTTTAAGTAAGCTACTGGATCTGAATCCTACAGTGATCCGCGGAAATGCCTCTGAAATCATTGCCCTTGCACAATTTAACAACACGATTACAAAGGGAGTCGACAGTACGTCTGCGAGCAATGAAGCGGTTGAAGCAGCAAAGGTTCTCGTGCAAAATCATCAATCGGCAGTCTGTATTTCGGGTGAAACTGATATTGTTATCAGCAAAGATCAGATGATCTATCTGAAAAACGGTCATTCAATGATGACAAAAGTAACAGGACTGGGGTGTACGGCTTCAGCCCTCATCGGTGCATTCATCGGGGTCACTGAAAATACAACGGAAGCTGTAGTTGCCGCTGTGAGTTTTTTAAGCATTGCAGGAGAATTAGCGGCTCAGGAAAGTGTCGGTCCTGCAAGTTTGCAGCTTACCATTATCGATAAACTTTACAATATAAGTGAAGAGGAATTTTCCGGGCATTTGAAATTATTCACTCATGATCTGTAATCCGGCGTTTCCCTATCAGCTATACCTGGTGATTTCAGAGAAAGACTGCCTCGGAAAAGATTTTCTTGAAGTCGCTGAACAGTCGATTTTAGGAGGTGTGGATATGATTCAGCTTCGTGAAAAGGATGCTTCGACGAAAGATTTTCTTTACAAAGCCCTACAGCTCAGAGAGATCACCGAAAAATACAGCACTCCGCTTATCATCAATGATCATGCTGAAGTGGCTGAAAAAGCAGGTTCTGCCGGCATTCACGTTGGGAACAGCGATACCGCTCCATCGGTTCTGAGAAACCAAAATTTCTTCAAAGACCGAATGATCGGGTATTCCATTGAATATCTCAGCCAGCTGGAAAATGAGAATACAGAACTGTCTGATTATTTAGGCATCAGTCCCATATTCAGCACCCATACCAAAAAAGATACAGTGACCGAGTGGGGTTTGGACGGACTTGCAAAAATTCGCTCCCTGACAAAAAAGCCTCTGGTTGCCATCGGAAATATAAATCTGTCAAATGCAGCTGCCATTATGAAGGCAGGAGCGGATACGTTAGCAGTCGTTTCTGCGATCTGTGCAGCTGAAAATCCTGAGAAAGCAGCCTACCAACTTAAAAATGAAATACTGAAATGAAAAAATACACCTACCCTTCTGTACTGACTATTGCCGGATTCGACGGCAGCGGCGGCGCAGGTATACAGGCAGACATCAAAACATTTTCGGCGCTGGGATGTTATGCAACGTCTGTACTTACCGCGCTTCCTGTACAAAACACAATGGGAGTCAGAAAAATATATCCTATCCCGATGGAAGCTGTTGCAGATCAACTGGAAGCAATACTGGATGATATTTTTCCCCAGTCCATTAAAATCGGGATGGTACATACTTCATCACTGGTGGATACCATCGTTCATACTTTAAGTAAATATCCAAAAATACCGGTTGTTTTTGATCCGGTCATGGTTGCGACCAGCGGACACCGGCTGATTGAGGAGGAAACCGTCAACACGATTATAGATAAATTAATTCCCCTCGCTGACATTATAACACCCAATATGGATGAAGCCGGTATATTAGCGGATATGGAAGTAGAAACGTTAGAGGATATGCAGGTCGCCGGTGAAAAGATGATGACATCAGGCTGCAAAAATATACTGCTGAAAGGCGGACATCAGGAACTCCCCACCGTAACGTCATTGTTTTTTAATGAAAACGGGAAACAGATACCTTTTGAAACTGAAAAATTCACCACCAATAATACCCACGGTTCGGGATGCACACTCTCTTCAGCTATTGCTGCTTACCTTGCCCGCGGTGAAGAATTATGCGACGCAGTTTCACTGGCACAGCAATATGTATTTGAAGCGATCAGAAGCGGAAAAGATGTTGTGACCGGAAGAGGAAACGGCCCGCTAAATCACTTTTTTAATCCACAAAAACTTATCAAAAATGAACTGGTCTGAATTAAGTTGGGAAAAGACTGAGACCAGGTATCAGTCTATCCTGAAGATGCCTTTTGTCACTGAACTGGCTGACGGAAGCCTGCCTCTTGAAAAATTCAAGTTTTACATGGCTCAGGATTCCCTGTACCTGGAACACTTCGGAAGGGCACTGGCATTAATTGCTGCACGGGCACATGATATCAGGAATACGCTGAATTATTTGAGATACGCAGAAACGGCTATCATTGTTGAAAATGCTCTTCACGAATCTTATTTTAAAGATTTTGGTGTTACTGAAAAAGGGATCATGCAGCCTGCCTGCCATCATTATGTACACTTCTTAAAGAGTACAGCGGCACTTGATTCGGTAGAAATTGCAATGGCAGCGGTACTCCCCTGCTTCTGGATCTATCAGAAGGTAGGAGAACATATTTATAAAAATCTGCATTCTGAAAATAATCCATATCAGAAATGGATTGATACGTACGCAGGAGATGACTTTGCAGATGCTGTCCAACAGGCGATTGACCTCTGTGACCGCGCAGCTTCTGAAACGACTCCGGCCATCAGGGAAAAAATGACAGAAGCATTTATTACTTCTTCAAGGATGGAGTATTCTTTTTGGGAAGCGGCTTATGAATTAAAAAGCTGGACATACTAAAAATTCTGAAGATTTTCAAAATATAAAAAGCCTTTCAATAATATATTGAAAGGCTTTTTATTGTATTGGGTTTCCCGCTTTGCGGAGAGAGAGGGATTCGAACCCCCGGACCTGTTACAGTCAATAGTTTTCAAGACTATCGCAATCGACCACTCTGCCATCTCTCCTTAAACTCCGATGATATCTTCGTTTTTGGTGGTGCAAATATAATATGTTTTTCTTAATCTTCAAAATATATTTTTACATTTTAAAAACAAAAGATGAATATTTTAGTTTTCAGATTCAGAAATGTTGAAATGCGGGTTGAAAATTTCGGGCAAAAAAATATCCCGAAGAAATCGGGATTTACAGTGAGCCAACTACGGGACTTGAACCCGTGACCTCTTCCTTACCAAGGAAGCACTCTACCGCTGAGCTAAGTCGGCATTAAAAGAAAAAAATCACGCTGTGATAGGGTGATTTTTTGAGCGGAAGACGAGGGTCGAACTCGCGACATTCAGCTTGGAAGGCTGACGCTCTACCAACTGAGCTACTTCCGCAATTTTGTTTCCAAAACCATTGGTAAACGCTGTGCAAACTTAGGAAAAACCTTTTAAACCTGCAACATTTTTTTTAATATAAAATGTGGGGAGAGCAGGATTCGAACCTGCGAAGCCGAAGCAACTGAGTTACAGTCAGTCCCATTTAGCCACTCTGGAATCTCCCCAGATATTTTATATTAAATTGAGCCTCCAGAGGGACTCGAACCCACGACCTGCTGATTACAAATCAGCTGCTCTAGCCAACTGAGCTATGGAGGCAATTTACATAAAAACTGAAAGCTATCAGAGAAACTCTACTCTGTGCTGCATCAGCAGTTAAAAAAAATCACGCCTGATGGTGTGAAATTGAGCGGAAGACGAGGGTCGAACTCGCGACATTCAGCTTGGAAGGCTGACGCTCTACCAACTGAGCTACTTCCGCAATTTTGTTTCCAAAACCATTGGTAAACGCTGTGCAAACTTAGGAAAAACCTTTTAAACCTGCAACATTTTTTTTAATATAAAATGTGGGGAGAGCAGGATTCGAACCTGCGAAGCCGAAGCAACTGAGTTACAGTCAGTCCCATTTAGCCACTCTGGAATCTCCCCAGATATTTTATATTAAATTGAGCCTCCAGAGGGACTCGAACCCACGACCTGCTGATTACAAATCAGCTGCTCTAGCCAGCTGAGCTACGGAGGCAAAAATTAAAAAGATTTCAAAAAACGATTGTTCCTTTTTGCGAGTGCAAATATAGAACAGATTTTTTGAAATCTCAAACTTTTTTAGAAACTTTTTTTAATTTATTTTCTAAGCCAATTCTTTTTTCTTGATTAACAGTTTCTTAGCCGCATCAACGCACTGGTCTAAACTTTCTTCAAAACTTGTACCTGTCTTTTTTACGACAATATCTTCACCGGGAACAACCAAAATGAGTTCCGTGGTTTTATTGGCTCTATCAGAATTGTTTTCCACTTTCAAAAACACTTTGCATTCCTGAAGCTTATCGTAAAAGGTGTTAAGCTTGCTTACTTTTTTGTCAACATGTGACTCTAGCGGTTCGTGCGGAGTTAAGCCGATTGCTTGTACTGAAATCTTCATAATTCTTCTTTTTTAACAGCTCTTGGATGAGCCTGATTAAACACTTTTTTCAACTGTTCTATATTGGCATTCGTATACACCTGCGTGCTTGCGAGACTGGAATGCCCTAAAATTTCTTTTACTTTTGATATCTCTGCCCCGTTATCCAAAACATGCGTTGCAAAGCTGTGTCTCAGGATATGCGGACTTTTCTTTTGCTTTGAAGTCACAAGACTAAGGTACTTATTAACGGTTACATAAACAAATTTTTCGGTCAGTTTTTTTCCCTTTCTGTTGACAAAAAAATACTGATGGAAGCCTTCCTGAGGTTTTCTGATTTCTTTATAAAGCATCAATAATTTTGCCAAGTCAGATGAAATCGGAATGTAACGTTCTTTATTTCCCTTACCCAAAATCTTCAGCTGCTCACCTTCCAGATTTACACTTTCAAATATTAAGCCACAAAGCTCTGCCTTCCTGATCCCGGTCTGGTACAGAACCTCAATGATGCATTTTTCAAGAACATCGTCTGAATGGTTCAGAATCGTATCCTGAAGCGTTCCCATTTCTTCCTCTGACATGGGAATCTGTTTTTCTGCATAAAATTTCAGCGAGCTGACGGCATCGACCGGAGAAACTTCGATTTCACGGATTTTGAGAAGGAACAGGTAGAAACTTCGGAGGGAAGATAATTTTCGGTTGATGCTTCTTTTGGAAATATCACGCTCACTGAGATCAACGATAAAATTCCTGATTGTTTTTTTATCGGCTTTTATAATATTTTCAGACCCTTCTGTTTTCAGATAAAAAGCATAGAAATCATCAAGATCCTTCCGGTAGCTCGTAATGGTGTGAGGCGAATACCTCTTTTCAAGTTGTAGATAGTCTAAAAACTTCTCACGCATGGCATATATATAAAACAAAAAATCACTTCTCAAATATAACTATTTAAGAAGTGACGGAGTATGTGTTTAAGAAAATTTCTTAAGCCTGTTCTTCCTTGCTTAATCCTCTTTGCTTATAAGCAGCTTTTAATCTTGCTTGTCTAAGAGTTACAGAAGGCTTGATAAAAGCTTGTCTCGATCTTAACTGACGAACTGTACCAGTTTTATCAAATTTTCTTTTGTATTTTTTCAGTGCTCTATCGATGGATTCACCATCTTTTACAGGTATTATTAACATAATTTACATCTCATTTTGGATTGCAAAAATAGAACTTTATTTCGGAGTAGCCAAATTATTTTTCAAAATTTTCAAATAAGCATCAGGCTATTAATACATCCATTTTTCCTAAATTTGAATAGTTAACTTTAAAATATCATTTAAACCACACAACTTATGAAAAATTATCTTTTAAAAAAAGCATTGAGCTTTATTGTATTACTATTTATTTGCCAAATTGGAATTGCACAGGTTGGGATCAATACAACCACACCTAATCAGGATGCTGTCCTGGACATCACATCTTCCAACAAAGGATTCCTGCCTCCAAGACTTGCACTGACCTCCACTTCACATGCCTCCCCGTTAAATCAGCACGTTGCAGGAATGGTTGTCTATAATACAGCCATCCAAAACGGTTTATCTGAAGGGCTTTATCTTAATGACGGGACAAAATGGGAAATCCTGAATGTGGTTTCAGAAACTGAAGGTTCTGTCCTGACGAAAACAAAATACAGGGGAAGAAATCTTGCTGTAAACGGATACGACAAGCCTACCCTTCACGTCCCATCCATGAATATGGAGTTCAGATTCGCTACCACAGCCGGATCTACTTATCTTGAAGTCCGGTTATTGTCAGCACCTGCTGCAGATGTCACCTATTACGCCAACGAACACTGGTTTGGAAACAACACCGGCGGAGGAAAACAGTCTGTTACATTTACTCCAGATAATTGGAATACATGGTCAAGAGCGCTGTCCAACGGTGTATGGAATAATTCATGGGGATATCAGTATCAAATTTCCACAAAGGACGGAGTCGTTCCGGGAAGCAATGACCTTCTGGCCGGAAACTTCTACGGCTTTAATAATTACGGAAACGGCGCAGGCGCAGAGCAGGAAATGTATGTGCTTGCATTCGAACAGTATTAAATTTTCTGATTGATACAGAACCGATGTAATGACAGTGCCGGATAATTATTCAGACACTGTCATTTCATGATTTTCCAGGCAGTTCTCAATAATTAGGATTTCCGGATGAACGTATTTGAACAAAAATCTGTATCTTTGCCTTTACTAACACATGGGGTTGACTGGTTTCGACAGCAAGATCAATAGGTAAGTAAGCATGCAGAGAACCGTAGTGCGATCTCTTTAATCCCTTGCTACAAACTTTTAACTGGCAACGAAGAGTTCGCTCTTGCAGCTTAATCCGAATAAAGTAAGATTTCAAGCGTTTTCCCGAAGATAGTAAGGAAGCAGGATGTCTCACAAATGCTCTGTTCTGCGGCGTTTGATCCTGAGATATAGTAATGCAGGAATAAGGTTTTAGACGCTTTGGCTAAAACTCGAAAACCTCAGAAGATAAGCCGGAAGTTGGGTGTTTGCTCTCTGCCTCCGGTCGAAAATCAACAGTAAAATAAGCATGTAGAAATCTTATGTATTGCTTGTTTGGACGAGGGTTCGAATCCCTCCAACTCCACCGGGATGAAAGGTTATGAAATCTTTTGACAACTAAAAACCCTTTATATCAAAGATATAAGGGGTTTTTTATTACAAATGTTTGTAATAAGTTATCATTGGATCTCACTACAGTGGTAGCAATAGTGGTAGCGTTTGTTAAATACTACTTCATATCGTAAAATCCAGAATCATTTGGAAATTTGATATTTGGAATCCAGAATGGATGACCTTTCCACCCTTTCTCCTTGGTTCCGTTTACTCTGTACATAGTTAACACTACTGAGTCATGTAATTTATCCCCTAAACTTCTATCATTCGGCGACAATAACGTTCCTGTACCTTTAGAAATATCACGATTGCGTCTGACAATCAAGTTATACTTCGTTCGTGGCCTTTTTAGGGATAACGAGTTAACACAATTTAAAAATTTATCTTTATCCCAATCATCTTCAGCATTACTTCCAACGTATTTTAATAATTCTTGAATTTCTGAAATTTGTACAATATTATTATCCTCTGTTCCATATTGACCTAATAAAAAATCAATATGATCTGTGTAATCTTGTGTTGGATAGTTAGGAAAAAAATTAACTCCACCAGCAATAAAATTAACATTTTTCTTATCAATAACGGTTTTTCTCGTTGGGTTAATGCCTTTAGAATAGATGAGTTGAATACCTTCTAAACTATGCGCGACCACTTGTTTAATCAGAACATTATTTGAACTATTAAGTTCTTTGAACAATTTGTGCAGTGATGGAGGTATGAACACTCTTAGCACCCCGGAATCTCTATCATATCCGAACATTCTTGAATGTTGCCAAAATGTATCCGCCTGTGGAGTTTTGGATTTACGACAGTAGTACACTATCTGTAGCTTTGGAATTGTTACACCTCGTCCTAAACTATTCCCTCCAATTATAATATTGAATCCTCTGTTATAATTTATATCAATTGAACTTTTAGAATTCATTACAACGATATTTATAACTTCCAAAAGTGAAGAAATACCATTTTTAATATCTTCAAAATTAGTCATATCAGGCTTTGTTTGCTGTAAATCCTTCCAAGCTTCCAGTAAACTATCCTCAAACCACTCCTCATCTGATTCCGATAATAGAAAATTTAAGTGTTCTCCAATCTTATCCGCAAAAGACTCATGATCCATAATCCTAACACTGGGATGAATTAAGAAATTACACGTGTCCTTATTAAGCTCTCTAAAATGTGCTGCTACAATCAAAAATGACATGACACTATTAGTCAATCCTAATGGAATGAATCCACTATCATCTTTCATATCATCTAATTCACATTCATCAGTTAATTTAATACAAAATGATTGAGGATCTGAATATACAAATTCACCACCAATATAATTAGACCCTGGAGGAAAAAATGTTACGAAATTTGGCTTCCAGCCGGATATTTGGGACTGTAATAAAATAGCTTGAGGTGTTGCTGTTACTTGAATATAAATACTACTGCTTGCTAAACTCTTAATTGAATTAAGATGTGTGTTGATTGTACTGAAATTTCCTTTATTGATAAGTGTGTTTAGACTAGCGGAGTCGGCCTCATCATCTATAATAACTATTGGTTGTCCTGAACATATTTGTGTTGATGAAATATTATTTCTCCATTTTTTTAAAACATTAGTATTCTTCTTTAAAACTATTAATATAGGTTTATTATGTTCTGCAATGGAAAACGGAACCTGATCATATTCTCCAAATATTTGAAATGATGGCAAATTAGTATTTGCTCTTTCAAAAGTCTGTTTTTGCAGATAAACATTATCAGACGTTAGAAATAAGAAAATGTTGAATCCATTATCGGCCATTTTAGCAATAACCCCTAACGTTTGAATGGTTTTTCCACTTTGAACATTTCCCAATAACAAACCGTTTATGTGATTATTATATGTAAAATATTTGGTTATATTTTCTACAACAGAATCGGATGTTTCAATTACACTTTTATTTAATGAGACATCTTCCAATGTTTGCTCATACGCAGTAAAATTTATCATAAATTTATTTTGCTCTTAAAGTCTAACAACCATATGTTAGGATCTGTTGTACTTATTAATTTTAGTTCTTTATTTCCATAATGATTCAAAACATCGTCAGTTACTAAACTTCCCATTTTTAGAGCATCATTATTCTCTAATCTTCCCTTTATCCATTTACCTAATATTTGTAAATCATTTTGAGAGCGTAAGTTTTTACTATTCTGTCCGTTTGTTTCACATATAAATGACCATCCGTCATCAGTGTAAACTCTAAAACTTTTGTTTCTCGGATAGCCATCTAAACTTGTAATGTTTTTTGAAACAATAATTTCAGCCTCATACCAAGGACGTGGTACTTCAAAATTTCTCTGATTAACTCTACCTTTTCCGAAATAAATATTGAGATTACTCTTAACCTCAGTTTTGACAGGAATATTAAAAAGAATATCTGTTTGAGTATCCCATATTTTAGTCATTTCACTTATAGGTACTTCTTCTACACCGTAATGATTTTTTAATAGATCGTTTCTGCCAATAAATTTAGTCAACGGCGGTAAGTTATTCAACTCTGTACCAAGACTATTAAATAGGTTGAGAATTGTATTATCTACCTGTTTTGCATTTTCATTTTTCAGTAAATAATCTACTTCATAAAGTCTATTTGAAGTACTTGTTATACTACTGAGATTGGAAGATCCAATGATTGCTCCGAAACAATCATGATTATTAGTAAAAGAGTATAATTTTCCATGAAACTTTAATTTGTCTGAAATGTAAACATTTCCTCGGTTTCGATCATTTAAAACTCTATTTAACGCAACCGTTGACTCATACTGCTGTTTCGTGAAACCCTCAAAAAAATGCATGCCAATCAAAATTTCCAGCCGAGGATTTTCATTTACTTCAATAATTTTCTGTAATTCAATCAAGGATTCTGACGAAACATATCCGGTTGCTATTCGAACAGTATCAGATTTGGATAAATATTCCGTCCATATTCTTTGAGAGGTTTGCATTCCAAATCTTGCAGGTGCATAGCCCGACATTAAAAGTTCCATCAGTTCATTCTTTAATTAGTTATCGAAGTCAATCTATCTTTAAAGGACATTTTTAGAAGATTATCTCTAACTGTATTTAAATTTATAACATTATAATCTTCGTTAAAAAGTGGCAACAGAGTTTTTGCTAATTCTTCAACACCAAATGGTGGAACAGCATTACCTATTTGTCTCCTTACTTCTGTTGTTGAACCTTCAAAAACAAAATCATCAGGAAAAGATTGTAATCTTGCACGTTCTCTATTAGTTAATGCACGTGGCTCAGGATAGTGGTAACCCCAAGTTCCACCACCACCTGCAGCAATGATTGTTTTTGAAGGCTCACTTAAATTCAGACGTCTGTATACATGACTTATCATTCCCTTCACATAATATGGACTATCTTTAGGAATACTGGTAAAATTCCCCCCCTCTGGAATCATACTTAACATGGTCTTCGTCTTCTCTGAAATCTTTAATAGTTCATTGTTATGGATAGCATTTTTAACATCGTTTAATGCATCTCCAGCAGTTACGTACGGCTTCCCTGTGTTAGAACCATGTGTAGGTTTAGGATGTTCAAAATCAAATCCTGTATCCACTCTAATACCAACGATTAAAACTCTTTCTCTCACTTGAGGAACCCCATACTCTGCAAAATTATATAACTTCGCTTTAACTACATATCCTGGTGTGATACTCTCAAAATCTTCTATTATTTGTTGAATGGCTTGTTTTTTATTTGCGGTCAATAATCCTTTAACATTTTCTGCAACAAATGCTTTTGGTTTTTTCGCATCCACAAAACGCAAAAAACTTTTATAAAGATTACCTCTATCCCCATTAAGTCCCGGTTGCTTCCATATCATCGAAAAATCTTGACATGGAAAACCACCAAGTATTAGATCACAATCTGGTATAGATTTGTCAGTATAAGGATCAATTTTTTCAATATCTCCTTCAACGATAACATCACCTAAATTCTTTTTAAAAGTTTCGCACGCCCAATGAGCATAATCATTCGCCCAGATAGTTTCATATCCTTGATTATGAAATCCTAAATCTAAACCCCCACACCCTGAAAAAAGCGAAATAACTTTTGGTTTCTTCATTTTTTTACTCATTTTATAAAACAAAAGTACAAATTTATCTTAGCACTATAAATTAGTTATTTTTGACATCATGTTAAAATTTCTTTCTAATCTAAGCAATGTACTTTGATCAACAAATATATTTACTTAATACGACAAAACTCGTCGCATTATATTGATATATTAAAAATCTTTTATTTCATCGTTTATTTTTTCAATATATTTCTTGAGATTGTTTTTATTTGCCTGATATTAGCCATAAATAATACATTTATGAGCGTGAAATTTTATTTAAGAAAAAAATCCGGTGAAACAAAAATCAGTTTCAGATATCGTCGGGGCAGAAAAGATGATATAGTTCTCACAACACCTTTCTCCATTCAGGCGGAACATTGGGATTCTGAAAATGAGTGTTATAGAGAAAGTCTGAGAAAAAGAAGTCCTAAAAATGAGATTGATAAATTACATAACAAAAATATAGATGCTCTTAATTTGAAATTAAATGAATTTAAAGTCTCTCTGAACGGTTTCATTTTAATTAATAATTATCAGATAGACAGCGATAAGATTAAAGGATTCATTGCAAAAAATTATGGTGGTGCACCAATAAAAAGACCATTGAAGTCAACGGTATCTCCGTTACTGATTTCCGAACTTATTGAAAAATATATTGAAGAAAAAAGTGTTTTTTCTCTTGGAAAACATAAACCTCTTACAAAAGCTTCAATAAGTAAATTACTTGTCATAAAGGGTAAATTGACTAAGATAAATCCAAACCTTACTGTCAAAGATGTTAACGACAATTTTAGAGACCTATTTACCAGATGGTGTGGAGCAAAAAAGTATGCAGAGGTAACAATTGTAAAAGATTTGAAATTTATAAAGTCCATTATTAAGTTTGGAAAATCAAAAAAAATTAAAGTCAGTGATGATGTTGCCAACTGGTCTTTCTATGTAAAACCAAAAACTTACAAATACCCTACTCTCACATTTGAGGAACTTAGAAAAATAGAAACAGTTAAATTATCTCATGACTACTTAGAAAATGCTAGAGATTGGTTGCTGATAGGATGTTTTACAGGCCAGAGAGTATCAGACCTTTTAAACTTTCATCATAAAAACATAGTTCAGGATGATTTTTTATCTTTTACTCAGAAGAAAACAAATGATGAAATCACTATTTTTTTAATTCCAAAGGTCAAAGAAATACTCGCCAAAAGAAACGGGCAATTTCCAAGAAAAATATCTGATCAGAAATTTAATGACTATATAAAAACTGTTTGTCAGTTAGCTGAATTAGATGAAAAATTGGTTGGAGGTAAAATGGTTGGAAACAGAAAAGTAGTAGACACTTATGAAAAGTGGGAATTAATATCTTCACATATTTGCAGAAGATCTTTTGTTACGAATTTCAGACACATTTTAGGCGATGAAGGAATAATGACAAACACCGGACACAAGACACAGGCGATGGTGGAATTATACGATCAGAACACTCAACTTGAAAAGGCAAGAAAACAGAAGGATCTGATACTGAAGAAACTTGAATTATTAGAAGTATAAAAAAAAGATGTCGTAACAGTACGACATCTTTTTTATCTAAAAGTTTTCAACCTCGGATCTCTGATAATAAACTCTGTTTCCTTTATTATGGGTTACAAGCTTTCCGTCTTTAGTCCATCTGTTTAAAGTTGATTCACTGATATCAAGAAATTCACACACTTCTTTTCGTGTCAGAAATGTTTTTTTATCCCAATGTGATTCAGTTAAAAGTAATTTTATTTCATTAACAACTGTATCTCTCAGTTCCTGCAACAGTTCTTGTTTTGTTATTTCTAAAATTAATATGTTCTTCATTTTTTATAAATTAATTGTTACGGTAGCAGTTTAGCTGTAAACTAAATTCTGCAGTCATCTAAATATTGATTAATAAGGTCATCAACTTTTTCAAAGGGATCTGAATTTTTAATATCAAATCTGACCGGAATCCCGGTAATCTCTTCGGTTGCATCTTTAAGCGACTTTATCATTTGCTTCTGGTGACTTTTTTTCACGATTACGGAATCATGTATTGTAACCACCGGTTCCTTTGGAAACTGATCACAGAAATTCTTAACGCCAACCTGTAATAAATGGTATGATTCAATTCTTTGCAACAACAACGAAAATGGATTTTTATATTTCAGTCGGAGTTGTAAATCTTCAAATTTGAGTCTTAGAAAAAATTCAACAATTCTATTGACGTTCGGAAAAGATCTTCTCATAGAATTTGACAGAAAGTCTTTATTCCGGTCACCGGAGTTGTTGAGAAATAACTGAAAACGTTCTTTAGTCTGTTCCCGATTCAGATTCAAATCTAAATAATCTGACAGATGCTGATAAAAATCCACATGAAAATTCATACTTTGAAACTTCCTTATATCTGCTATTCCTTCAATTTTTCCACACATATATATAAGGGGTGGGGAACCACCATTATATAATAATCTTATATCTGAATATATATAATATTTAATATTGTTATCTGTAGATTTAAATGAATAATATATACTGTCTGTATAATTATCATTTATTTCATAATTGAAGACTTCTTGTACCCTATTATCGTTTATAATATTATTATAAAGTAATTCATCTGTATTACTTAAAAGATTAAATTTATTTAGAGTTAATAGATAGGGATGACCTAAAATATAATTAAAGTTACTGTTATCAATTTTCACCATCTTCTTTGTATTAAACAATTCATTATACAGTTCCGGAAATATTGACTTTAAAGAGATACTATCTGTAGAATCATAAAAATCTGAATTCAGGATCTGATTAAGAAAATAAGGTTGTGAACTTTTCAAATCAATCTCAACAGTTTCTTCCCTATCTATTTCAATAAAGTGTCTTAATTCTCTTTTTAACCGTGTAAAAATCGACGATAATCTCTGACATGATTCAGATTCAGATGCACCAAAAATGCCGTCAGAAATCAACCCTAAATCATTTCTCCATACCATTTCAATAATCTTCCTTTTCTTTTGGACTCTATCAATATCAAATTCTTCATTACTTAGTTGACATATTTTATCATCAAATCTTTTGAAAAAGTGATCAAGAAAATCGGACGCCCTTTTGTTGGTGGTGATTCTTTTAGTGAGTTTACGCTCTAAAAACTCTAATTTTGGAAAAGTTTTGTTTCGATTTCTCCTTGCGTTTTTATAATATTTCTTAATAAGTCTTCCATGTGATTTATACAGTGTAGACCCGACTGTCATAAAATATCTGTCAATCAATTTGTAACCGTATGATTTCCCCTCATGATATTTGTTGTCAGACTCAATAACTGGTAGAATTTCATCCATAAGAATATCTTTTGCCACTTTGAATTTTTTACCGGTGAGATCATTGAAGATCTTACTGTTTAATGTTTTAAAATATCCGGTCTTATCATCCTTTTCAATTCTTACAGGAAGTAAAAAATGTAGCAGAAGAAGTATCGAATCTTTAATATTCGACAGTTCTGTTGCTGAAATGTCTTCACCTAAATATTTTGCGTATTTAATTTCAAAATCCTCGAATATTTCCTTGACAGGAACAGAGGAAGGGATTCTAATTTTTTTCATAATAAAAAGTATTATTAATAATGTTTATTGTAAAGGGTATTTTTTTGTTCAACAAATATTCACATCATCACCATTCCAAATATGAGCAACAGAAATACTTGCTGCCATTCTTGGCAACACAATTTTCACAATAAAATTTGTTTGATTACTGCACCGGAACGGTGACTTTGTGAATAACGGTAGGCTATGCTGCCAGATCTATTATACCTTCCTGATAATTGTGATCTTCCTTCATCTTAGAGTAGGTACTGAGATCAAAATCAGACTGACCTTTTTCAAGCATCATCTTAATATTGGGGATATTCTTTCCCAAAAGTTCTGTAACAATTACTTTCCTGTTTAAAGACAGCAATGTCCTTCCTGTGGTGCCGGTTCCGCCAAAGGGGTCATAGACGGTACCGTTCTCAGGTACGAAAGACATGATGAATGGAATAGGTAAAAGAGTAGGAAATGACCCGAAAAAATCCTGTGAAAGATTTTCATCCTGTGACCTTCCTGAACCATGGTTTAATACAAGATAATCAGTAAAATCATCCTCAAACATAAAATCCCTACACTGATCAAAAGTATTTGAAATATGAAGTCCTGAAACTTTTTTCCCGTTTCCGGACTGTTCCGAACACCCCTTTGAAACACTTGCAGATTTGTCAGAATTGTACAGTTTAAACTGATTGTAATTATACTTTTTACTCTTACTGAAAATAAGAATATATTCGAACGAATTCATCAGCCTCTTCACCTTATTGCCTTGTGGTTTTGCATCAGGTTTTACCCACATGCATGTCTGAATGTAATGGAAATCCTTTTTCATCTCAGTAATCATCATAGGAATAATCCCAACACAGCCACCTTTCTGAAAAGTTTCGTTTATGTTGATCATTATTACACCTTTTTCATCCATCACATCTGCACCCCTTTTAATCACTGAAATCACATTCTTAACGTATTCTTCGGGAGTTTTTTCCCAACCCAATTCATTATTGTATTCCGGGTCATTTGGTTTTGAGTATCTGATCTGCTGATAGTATGGTGGTGAAGTGAAAATACCTTGAATTTCTGTATCATCCTTGAACTCAACTTTACGGCTGTCACAGTGAATAATCTGATAATTGTCTGAACAGATTCTGTCAGGAGTGTTAATCGGAGTAAATCTTTCTATCGTCTTATGAAAATAAGCCTCAATTAATTTTTTTACATCTTTTTTAAATCTGATATTTCCCTTAATGAATTCTCCTATAATACCACTTTCAAGTTCATTTTCTAAGGTATAAGGTAAAAACTCGTCATTAAAAAATTCGATTGCATCTTTGGCTTTTCCAACTGTAATCTCTCCGTCAAAGATTTTGTCAATCAGGCGAAGATGAGACGATGGATTCAGTTTTTCCCAAGTGTAAACATTCAGACAGTGAAAGATATTACTTCTTCCCCAACCCGGAGGAAGAATCTCTGCCAGTTTTTTCACTTTCAGGTTCACAGTTGATTCGTCAAGTTCAGAATATTGCCCCCCGATACGCAGAAAATGGAGGATTATGTTCTTAATTTCTTTTAAGCTGAAAGTTGTCTTCAATTTAAATTCAATAATCAGATCTTTGACCTCATCTGAAGACTGAGGATCTAATTCTGTCACAAAACAGTTGATGTCGTTTACTCCTAAACCTTGCAGAGCCCTCAGTCTTGAAACACCATCCAAAATGACATACTTATCATCACATTTGAAAGTGGTAATTGGTGTGTAAAAACCATTTTTTTGAATCTGTTCACCCAATTGATCAATAAATTCTGATTCTGAACTTTTACCAAACAGTTGTAGATATTCCTCGGGAATTTCCAGTAAATGTGTTGGAATGATTTCAATTTTTCTTGTTTGTGATAACACAGCCTTTGCAGAATCTTTTAAATTTTTCATTTTAAAAATTTTTAGTTATTTGTCATTGTTGACATTGCAAAGTTGTGAATACCGTGATTTTTTCGGAAAAGAAAAAACGTTGCAATAGTTATTTTGCAACGTTGCACGTTTTGATTATCAGCACCTTAAATAAATCATAAAATAAACTTTCCATCTATGAATATATTGTCTTGCTCTATATTTACCTTATAAACTTTGAGATCATTTTCATTTAAATTGTGAATCATATATAATTCCGACATTTTCAAACCTAAGGCTTCTTTAATTTTTCTGTTTATTTTACTTTTTTCTTCTCTAAACCGTTTATTTTCTACCAACAGTTTGACTGCACCCTTAACTTCTTTCATTTTACTCTCTTGTACCATGGATCTATTAACATTTCTTTCTTTTTCCATGACACTTTCAGGAACTGTGACCTGATTTTCCGGGTGTTTTAATGTGTAATACAATCTGGATAAAATATCTCTATGTACATCTAAGTTTTGTGTTGGAATTCCTTCAGGAGTTATTAGGAAGAGAAAATAAATTGATTTATTCTGTTCGCCCATCTCAACAGTAATATCTCCAATCTTAAGAACACCATTACTGTCAACTTTTACATGATCTATTTCCACTTCTGTGAGCCAACTGAAATTGTCAACCATTTGTTTTCTCAGATACTCCATGAGATGGATCAAATGCAATATGACCGGTACAGCAATCTTTTCTTTTTTTATACGATTTTTACAAGACTCACATATATAGCAGTCACGGAGTTTAAACATTATATCCTCCTTCATTTGGCAGAGATCATTAATACATCCTGTTGTTTGTCTGTGAATATTTGGCTCAGTACTTAGAGAATTTATATTCAAATTCATCATTGTCTGGAGGAGATTTTCAACAACAGAAAAGGCAACCCCGTATTTTGATTCTTTCTTAGTATAAAAATCCCAGTCATTTGTGTCTACAAAAATATCTTTGCCTTGAAATGCACTGAACCAATTCGGTCTGTTTCTTTTTGGAGTCAGGAGCGTAACGTAATCAGCACCATCAATTTTGTTTAAAATTCTGTAATTATTAATAAGACTCCAAAAACCTTCGAAAGTCAGCGGTGAGTCAGAAATATAATCCGGTGAAATAATTTGTAAAACATTCTCCTCAACAGATCCACCGTTAACAAAATTTATTGCACCTGGAACGGAATTTAGTAAAAACAAAACTTCATTAAATTCATTTTCAGAATAATCAAACGTAGAAGAAACATGTACTTTCATTAAAAAAATTTTAGCAAAAGAAAAGAGATTTTTTTGTTTAGGCAAATTTGTGAACAAATAATAAAGTTTACTGCTAAACTGAAGTACTGAGATATATGCCGGACCGGCTACTGTAGAATTTATAGAAATTGTTTTGCACCAATATGGTATATTAAAGGAAAAAAGGTCAAAAAATTGTACTTTTTGGTACTTTCAAAGACCTTTTTTGTCGTAAATCCTCTGGTGCAATATGATGAAATATGCCCTTTTGATACAATCTCAACATACTGTACAACAGTGCTATACATTTAAATCAACAAAATTAGAAAGATATTTTCACCGGAAAAACTACCGTTACAAACGTGAAGTTAACGTAATTTTTTGTCGTAAACTTTCAAACGTATTAAAATAATGCAATTACTGTTCAAGTTTCGTAACAATTTTTTTCACCTTCTGCACAGTCCTTGTTGAGATGTCACAGATTTTAGCGCACTCCCTTATGGTTCTACCTTTTTTTAATAATTCCAAACATTTTTTACTTGTAGGTTTATCCATGAACTGTGCATCGGAAATTGTAGATCCTGGCTTTCTTCCTAACACCCCGCCTCTAGCTAAAAAAGCAGTAATCCCCTGCTTTGACCTTTCAATTATGCTGTCCCGTTCCAAAGACGCTATACTTGCCAAAATCCCTGTTAATAATTTCGAAATGGGATCTAATTTACCATCTCTCATTGTTTGTAGTGAAATGTTTTTTATAACGACATTAATTTCATGTTTTTGTAACCACTCCAACGTGTTAAGAATATCTGAGGTGTTACGACCCAAACGGCTCAGTTCCATAATATGTAATTCGGTAACTCTCTTCTGTTCTATAAGTTTGATAAGTTCTTTTGCCTTGGGTCTGTCCTTGAAATCAACCTTACCGGATATTTTCTCAAAAAAATCTTTATCGTATTTTTTTTTATCAGTTTCGATTCTTCCTGCTGTCTGATGGTGAGTACTTACTCTGTGATACCTTACAATCATAATTTTGTATTCAATTAATTATAAGGGCATAATTACCGCAAAATCGTCATTTTGCCTAAGGTTTTAGCTAGATATTAGCTATCAGTGTGTGCTCATTTTTACTACGGTATATTTGCACGCAAAGATCGTTGCAAAACAAATCTGAAGGTATTATTAGGATTCCAAAAAAAATGTTCAGTGCAAAATAAAATTAGATATACTACAGATTTTCTGAGAAATTAAATCTATCACTACACCTCCCGGGCTAGCCCCCTATAAATCCCCTCTCTTCCCTGCATTCCCCTCAACTATAGCGTTATAACGAGGTTCAGATATGAAAAAAAAATCTGTACTGTTTTTTTGTCAGAATTTCACTTTTTTATTTTACTAACTCCAAAATACTGAAAAACTGAAAAAAAATTTTGCCAGATTTTTCAAAAAATTCTGACTCATTAAATTTATTTCTATTTAGCATTCAAAATTATTGACTGATTAAAATCGGTACTATACTTAGGTGACATATTTTTCTGATCCATCTTCCAAGTTTTCTGAATATCCATAGACGCAAGTTTAACTTTTTGTATTCCCAATTTTTTATTGAGAGAATCCATTGCCATCATAAGTGGTGTATGTCTTTCCTGTAAATCCTCTTCAAACAAACTTGTCATTCTTTCATTTTCCGCAACGAATGTACCGGTAATTACTCCTGCCTTTCGAAATTTGATACCGGGAATAAATATCTTATCCAATGCAATCTTCGCATATATTGAAATCTCTATTGCAGAGTTGGTTGGGTTGGGAAGTGTTACCGTAAATGAGTTGGAATATTGTGTGGTGTCTTTCTTAAATCTGTCCGTTAAAATGAAAACCGTCACATGTTTACAGCAGGATTTCTGTTCCCGTAACTTTCTACTACACTCAGATGCATAAGTTGAAACTCTCTCAACAATATAATCATAATCATCGTATGATTTATCAAAGGTTCTTGTCGTCGCAATATTTTTTTTCGGTTCCGGTATGGTCATCTCATACTGTCTTATCCCCATCAGTTCCTTCTTCATTCTTACACCTAAAATTCCCATCTCATCACGTAAAAAGTCATCCGGTAACTTTGTGAAATCGTATGCAGTATTTACTCCATAATTCTTGAATCTCTCAAAGTACCTTTTTCCAACTCCCCAAATATCTTCCAAAGGAAACCATTTCAACGCAGATTCTATTTTCTTTTGGGAATCTATCATGTATACAGATCCTGTTTTCCTCGGAAATTTCTTTGCAATTTTATTAGCAACTTTTGCCAACGTTTTTGTCGGAGCAATCCCCACACTTGTTGGGAGATCCAAACCTTTCAATACATCCTCTCTTAACTGTTTCATCCTGTCCAATGGACTTGAATAACCATCCAGAAAAAGAAAACTTTCATCAATACTATACACCTCAATATCATTACAGTATCTTTTTACAATCTGGATGACACGATTACTTATATCTCCATACAATACAAAATTGGCAGAACAGACAATCAATCCGTGAGATTTCTCAAAATGTTTAACCATAAAATATGGTTCTCCCATTTTTACTCCTATCTCTTTCGCTTCATTACTCCGTGCAATTACACATCCATCATTATTACTTAAAACAATAACAGGTTTTTTCCGGTAATCGTACCGGAAAATCCGCTCACAGGATGCGTAAAAATTATTGCCGTCAATTAATGCGATCATAGTTTCTTCCAATTTCTAAATGTCCATGTGATGACCCCCCAAAGATAAAATTCTGTTTCATCGGTGATATCGAAATCTGAAAAATCCGGATTAGCAGATTTAAGTTTCAGTGTCTGTAATTGGTTTCTATCACTATACTTTGGTTTGAATCTTTTGATGAAGAACTGATCGTCAATAGTTGCCGCAACCAAATCATTAGGTTTTGCTTCAATACCTTTCTGAATCAAGCACCAATCACTATCAAGTACACCAATATCCTTTAGAGAATCACCGGAAATTCTACCCGGAAAAGTAGTAACCGGATCTTTCACCAACAATTTTAAAAAGTCAATACTGTCATCCGGAAAATCCAGTGCAGCACTTGGAAACGCGCCGTAACCACCGGCACTTAACGGTTCTTTCAAAGGTTTTAAAATCATCGGTTTTAAACTCTTTAAACTGAAAACTTCCAAATAACCCTGTAAAATCATCCGATAAAATTAGATCAATTTAAACTCTCATCTTATAGTAGAACACAAAAGTTATTAACAACAAAACTGATTTTTAAATGCGACAAAAGTTGACGTGTTATAAATAGATTTAAAAGAAATGTGTAATATTTTCTCGAAAATGTTTTACTTAAAAATGAGATTAAATTTCTGCCTTAGAAAAAGAGTCTTTATATTTGTGAATATTATGAATACTTAAATATTCTACTATAACATTTTCGAAACATAGAACGCTTGTCTAACGACATTCCTCGGATAAATCTGGTAAATTTAAAGGGAGGGAATATGTTAGCAACTCTCATGTCATATCAATATGGCGTGGGGGTCTGCTACTTATTTGACTCCAACGGTTTACCAGAACCTATCCGATAGAATAAGTTAGTGGTCCTCACGCTTTCTTTACAAATAATTAACAACTCTTTTTCGGGACTGAAAAGAACTTAAAAAACTTTGTATGAAAAAAGTTTATTTATCTCTTTTAATTCTATTTTCTTTGGCTTCATGTACGAATGATAATAATGATGCTACAGAAGAAAACAAAACACAATCACAACAGTTTATCGGTAAATGGCACCGGTATAAAACAGTAATTCTCAACGGAAAAACCGACATTCCTTTGAATTCTTATGATCATGCTAAATGTGAGATAGAGGCAATACATGAGTTCACCACCGGAAGTAAATATCTTTTAACAAATTATGTATTAAACTCATCCACTCAGCAATGTCAACAGATTGGAAGTGTTGAGTCATATCCATACTCTTACACCTCTTCAACTAACCTTTTAGATATAGATGGTGAGCGTTATTACATTAAACATGTTGACTCAAAAGAATTAATTCTTCAGGATTATGAATACTATGATCAAAACGGTGACGGAACGAAAGAGAAAAGATTAGATTATTATAAAAAGTAGAAAAACACACCATGAAGTTCACACACTATCTTCAAAACTTAGACTTTGAATCAATCATTTCAACTACTTTTCTGTTACCATTTTTCGGTATTATCGTAATTCTCAAAATCTTATCAGTAATACTATTTTCGTTTGTGGCAGAAGATGATGAAGATGATGAAATACCTAAAGTAACGATCTTTTCCAATTGGTTTTCTTATTTAATAGTTGCCTCTACAATCATGATTATGTATGATTATTTTGACAGGAAAGAAAACTTGAACTTTCGGTTTACGCATACAATAGTAACAGACAATCAGAACGGAAAACTTACGGAAAATTACAGTGATGACGGTACTGAAGTGGCAGAAGTAACCAATTCCGGTAACGTAAATTCTTCAACATTTTCATGGGATGATATTGATATTACTCCAGAGGCGGAAAACCTCATTAATAATGCAAAACTGTCCGAAAGATATGACGGTTTGTCATCTGAAGACCTGATCAAACTGAAGAAGATTATGAGTGACCCCAATCCCGATCCATTAATGCGGAATGGAGAATCTTGCAGTACGGGAACTAAGGAATGTAAGTGGTGCGGAAAGGAAAGTAATATCTCTGGTACAATTAATACTTCAAAAGACTTACTGAGGTTAATTGTAAAACCAAAATCAGATGATCCATTTGAAATATTGGCATCAGTGGTTGGTGCATTTACTGTCAGTCCTAAAACATGTATTGTAAGTTATGAACTCCCTGACGAGAGTCAACGTAAGTATCAGTGTATGATCTCTGATGAAAAAGAATTTTGTTCTTTAAAATGTGAAAAGGAATTTAAAAATAACAGAGGATACTAAATATTTAACAACCTTCAGAAAAAGATTTTTTTTAAACCGTAACAATTAGTAAAGCTACATCAATGAGGACATTATCACTAATAGGAATTCTGGTCAGTATCTTAGGAATTATTATTTCTTTTGCTGTAATTGATAACCATAATGATTTTTACACCGTCTTGCGGGAAGCATTGGGAATAACATATGAATCTGAACATAACCGGGATATTTATAAGAAAGCGGGTATTTTGGACACAGGGACAAATATGTGTTTTGTCTTAATGGGTCTCTTTACATTACAACTTTTTATATGTATAAAATTTTACCGTTCGGAAGAAGAATGACTTAGCAGTTTATCATGATATGGCATTAATTTCGAATACTGATATATGTCACAGGAAACACAACAATGACATTAAAAGAATAATAACATTAGAAACATTGTAAGTCATGAGCAATTCAAAAGAAACAAATCCAAACTATCCAAGCAAAACAGGAAATCCATCCGGAGGAAACAGAGGAAACATTCCTAAATCAACACCGTCACCCAAAAGTGGAAACTCCGGAAAGAAGTAGTTGTAAAATCGAAAGCCTGAAATATTTTCAGGCTTTTTTATTTGACGAGTAGTTAGGTTTAGGAGTAAACCAACGTTCAAATATTTGCTTCAGAAATTAATCTTGAATTATCTGTTTTGTAATGATCTCAATAGCCTCTTCTTTGCCTACTGTGTTACCAAACTCCCGTAAAGAATCTTCATCTCTATACACTCCATTTCTGTCATTCCAACTCAACCATTCAATTAAATCAAGTCTTGACCAAGAATTGAGTTCTGTTTCCAGATCATCTCCTCTCTTTTCCATGAGTTTGTAGTAGGGATGTTTCAATTTTTCTTCGTTAAATAAAATATTCATAACTAATTGGTGCGTAATAATATTAGATAATTAATAAGAAAAGATTATAATAGATTTTTTTCTTTCATACTTTAATATACATTATTGTAAAATTACAGATATCTATATGCGTCTTAGAGAATGTAATAATGAAAGATTTAATTAGGTAAAGATAATTTTTTATTACAAAATGGCACAACAACATTCAGAAGATCGGGGATTTTTTGATTTATTTAAAGTCTGCTATTTTATTGCCAAATTTGCCTAATAGCGCAGCACCAATACCTGTTACGAACATTTTTTCCAAAGCAGCAATCTCTTCTGGTGAAAGCCACCTTGCTGATTTAGTTACTAGCATATGCCATATAACAACTCCAGATATCAGAACCACATACAGTCCAAAAGTGTAAATTAGTATGATTTTAACATTATGAAATGTCCTTTTTTCTCTTTTCTGAAAAAGATTTTCTTGTTCATCTATTGATTGTTGCGAAACCTGCTCCGGAACTCTAGGCTCGTATATCTCACCGGTAAACTCAGTTTGATTAGTTTCCTGCATCAGCCCGCAAATTAATCTTTTCCTTGTAATGTTTTTCGATCAAATCATTAGGTATTGTTGATCTTACTCCGTTACTATTATAAGTTATAGACCAAGGAGTATTAGGTTGGTGAGTAAGATCACTAAGCTGAAGAGCATTATAATTTTTGTAAACGTTCCAAACTGAATCTAAAAAAGAATTTGTGTATTTGTCATTTTTTAATTTCGAATACTCATCTTGAAGAATATTATTTGGAAGAAACATTTTTTCAATTGGTGATTTACCATAAATTTTGAAAGCATCGTAGACAGATGAAATGACAGGACCGTATTGCCATGCTTGTGAGCGTTCCGTAATCAAAGTATTATTTGTATACCCCAAAAACCATCCATTGGCTATATACACCAATTTCAAAACTTTCATCGGAGTAATAACAATTCCCTCATCAAAAGACTTTTCAATGAAATAATTAGCTATAGTGATTGGATTGTACAACATATTAAATTATTTAACTTCTGAAAGTTACACATTATTCTGGTTTCTTCAAAAAAAAGTTTGCAAAAGTATGAAAAATTTCAATAAATGACGTAACTTAATTTCTGCTATAAGTAATATTTTGACAAACTAACGGATTTTCACAATTAAAAAATATTGTAATGTATTTTAATATGTACTCGACTTTATTTAATTATAAATATAATTTTTATAAAAAAAACCAATATCTTTATCTAAGCGTAAAAAAATATCATCATGTATACAATAACCATTAGTAACGAATACGGTAGTAACTCATTTGAATATGAAGAAGGAGAAGCGAATGAAAAAATGATTAAAATAAATGATTGCCTAAACAGTAAATTAGAATTTATCAAATTGACCGATGGGTCATCAGAGATAACTTATACTACGGACATTTTGTTGAAATCTCAAATCACCCATAAAGAAAATCCGGAAGTATTTTTCTTTTAAAAAAATTCCATCTCTCACTAAAATTATTCAGATAATATACTCAAGATTTTTCGGCGTAAATGACATCTAACAGAAATGAATAGGAAGCAAATAAAAGACTTAACCGTCTTTTTAGAGAAACTCACTACAGATTTTGGTTTGGAGAAGTTTAATTCTGCCATACACTATCATACTAAAGAAATATATCTGCCTTTTCCTGATGACGAAGAAGAATTAAATAGCTATGATGTTGAAGAGTTAAAAATGTATTATGATCAAATTGATACATTACAAATTATTGATAGTTGTACTGTAATATCGGAACGAATAACGCAAAAAGTCATTGAACCCGATAAAAATTTGTATTATTATCTGTATCTCGGATACTATGAAAACTTTTTGCGAAACGGTATAATACTTCGGATAATAGCTAGTCCATTGCTTATAGGACTTGCTGCTGTAAAGACAAAACAATACAATGAATACAATTCGCCATGTAGCAGGCACGTTGCGGTCGAAATTATATATCCTTCCAAACAAGAAAGATTAAGCACTGAGGATGAGGACAAAATGCTTAAGGCATATTTTTTTGAGATAGCTAATAAACAAAAAATTTCGCTAAAATTTTCAAGTTTTCATTTAACTAAAGATGACATTGATGAGGAGAATAACAATTTTATAGATTCAACAAAATTAGAGGAGTATAATTTAGGAATGGACCTATTCATTAAGGCGAACAGCTCCTTGAGTGAAGACTTAAAATTCTTATTTTATTACAAAATTTATGAATATTTTGCACCAATTTATTCCAAAGTTGAGGCTTTTGAACTACTAAAAAGGAAATTAGATAATGTTAATTCGCAAATACATGACTCGGATTACATGAATTCATTTTTTGATCTTGCTAGGAAGTACGACAAAAGTTTACGTGATAAAGAGTTGGTAAAATCATTAATTAATAACGCTTATGATTTAGTAGATTTATATCATTGGTTGCCCGATTCAGTACGAAATAAAAAAATCAAGATTAGGTCGATTAATTATAAAACCAATAAAGATGTATTAGATAAAATTGGGGATATCCTTGGGGATATTTTGTATTCCACCAGAAACCAAATTGTACACGCTAAATCAAATTATGATTCTACCGGCATGGAATGCCCTGATGTCGACTTGGAGGAATTAAATACTTTTATGCATAAGTCGTCTTACTCGTTAATTAAATGGTATAATAGACTTCCAATATATCAAAAAATTTAACAGTTAAATATTCATTAATTTAGATGTAGGTTTATTAATAAACCATAGAATGGTGGTAGCAAGAGTGGTAGCACTAAGTAAAAGATATGCACAAACAACTATGAATAGGGAGGAGTTGTATATCCTCCAACTCCACCGGGATGAAAGGTTTTAAAACCTTTTGACAACTAAAAACCCTTTATATCAATGATATAAAGGGTTTTTTATATGATATTGATTTCATTGAATTTCAATAGATGTCAATTAAATTGTAGCAATGGTAGTTGCAAGCATTTTACGTGATCAAAAAATCCTTTTAAAAGTTTAGTACTAAATTAAGACTACTAAATATTGATTCCAAATCTTTTCAATTTTTTTATTGACTCATATACTTTCAATAATGACTGTTCTTTAACACGTTCATTTTTCGACAATGATGATTGTATCGATTTTACGTTGCCTAGTTCAGGTATTGTAAAAATATTTGTGTGATTTGCCAAGTCAATTATCTTTTTCCAATCATTTTTTGCCAAAAGTTTTAAACGGTCAAACATATATTTTATTTCTACCGATTCTGTGTCCTCGAAATTAGAAAGCACTTTCATCTCTAAAAGAAAAGAAGGGTTAACTGCTAAATACTTAAGCATTTTTCTGCCGATGGTAATATCTCTAGGTAAGAAATTTTTATTTTTCTGAATAGCTTTCAACACTTCTTCAACCGAATTTTTATTAAAACCTTCCAAAGAGTTATTTTCGAGAAAACTAACAAATCCGTCCCAAAATTTTAAGCCAAACTTATGGATTTCACTGATAACAAAAAGTCTCTCTTCTTCATCGTTGGTGTCAATGTCTTTTTCATTTTCTCGAAGTTCTTTTTCATTTATAGAAATTAGATACTCTATAAGGATCGCCTGTAAATTTTCGTCATAATTTATTTCTTTCAATCGAGTCCAAGAAGATTCTCTCTTTGCGTATTCGGAAATTAAACTATTATTTGCTTCATATACCAAATGTTTGTATACAAAAACTAATAGTTTTTTTAAATGATTATTCAGAACATCATCAATTTTTTGATCTTCGTAAATTTTCCATAAGTCTAGACGATTATCCGTCAAATAATGGAAGTAAGACAAGGTGTAAGCAACAGTAAACGATTTTAAGTTCGTATCTCCTATGGCATCAAATCCTTTTCTACCGAATAATTTATCGGTTGATTTGAGTAAAATAGCATTTGCTATAAGCTTTTTATAAAAATTTTCACCAACTATTTTATTTTTACTTACTAAAATATTTATTTTCTTAGTGAAATGAATGAAGTTTTTTTGAGAACCCTGCGCTACAAAATGAGGTTCCAATTCCCAAATGTTAATAAATTTGGCTACATCCGATTTTACAAATTTTTGATTTGTGGGATTTTGTTCTTTAAACTTTCTTTGCTGTACAAGTGTTGTTAGTTTATTTAAACTCTCTTTATACTGCCCATTAGCGCGCTCAAAGTACCACAATGTTGATTGATTTCTATTTTCTGTATTAGCTACATATTTTTTTCGTGAAAGATTTTCTATATGAACAAAATATGGATTATTGGAGGATAGGTCTAAATCTGTAACCTTATTTTGACTATTGGCAAAGCGAGCGATAAATGGTACCTCAATATTCTTTTGCTCAATATTTTTAATTACTGTTAGCTTCATCTGAACAAAAATTTTGCTCAAATCTGCTTCTTTATGTTTCTTTTGAGTATGATAGAGAGATGCTGTTGTTTGTCCCCCATTTACAATTTGGAAGTCATTTAAGCGAGTAATGACTAATTGCCCATTTTCAAATTTAGTTTCGACACTTTCTGCGGTTCCGGTAATTCCATTATTATAAGGAAGGAACATATGTGGCTTGTTTCTTATCGTTTCACTAATAGGTTTATTATATTTTCCTTTCTGTCCAAGAAATGCACGTACATTACTTTCAAGTAATTCGTTGGAAAATTCTTTGTACAAATTCGCCAGCACTTCACCAGGAACAATCGCCAAATAGCAATCATACAATTCGTCGATACTCGGAACCTGAAGACATTGTAAACCTTTTCCTTCATGCGTAAATTTTGCAAAATCAATTTCTATCGGCTCATGAACACTGTTGGTTTCATTGATTTTAAATAATCTCGCAACGTCCCAAGTGTGAACGAAAACATCAACGTCACTGATTTCCAGTTTTTCTTTTTCGTGATTGGAAAAACCATTAATTAGAATGTAAACATTGATTCTATCGAAATCTTTCCCTTGTTTTCCAATAATTTTTATCAGTTCGTTAAGTTCTGTATGCGAATGGTCAATGTAAGTGATATGCCTTTTGAGTGATGAATTGATAAACCTTTTGATTTGATTTAAAGACTTTATATACTCATCTTTCGAAATATTATATTCAAAACTGTCATTTCTAAAACTCGTAATAAACAAGTCTAAAGTTTCAAAATACGTCTTGTTATTTTCATCTTTAAAGTGGTCTTTCAGGCAATAACCGTTGATTTTCCAATCTATTCCGCCCTGATTGTTAGGGTAAATGTAAGACAAAACTCTAGCACCCTCAGATTTTCCAATGGATTCAAAAATTTCAATGCAATATTCTGTAAATTTATCCTCAAAACTGGCACCTTCTCCGTCTGAATAAACCAAAGAAGCAACATCGGATTTTAGTTCCTCAATGTAATTTTGTACTGCTTTTTCCATTAATTAAATGTTTTGAATAACTTCTTCCATCTCTACTGAGAAATTTTCCACAGCCGAAAGTTCGATGAAATACGAAGTATTGTAAACTCCTATTGGAAGCTGACTTTTGATGATTTTCGGAAATTCTTCGGACACTGAATAAGTATATATTTTCTTCAAAGAATACATTTTGTTGTAGTGTTCATTATCATCTTCAAAATATCCTAAAAACATTAATCTTTCATTAAAAAATTTGAGTTCATCAATATTTACAAACAATTTTTGTTGGGTTTGGTAGATTAAAGAATTGAGTGTGAAACCATTTTCTTTCACATCTTCTACAGTATACAATATCAGAAACAACTCGTTCAGATTCTGAGCATCCAATTGTCCCTCATTGGTAATTTTTAGTTTTGGATATTTTGAAGAAGTGAATTTTATTTCAATTCCTATCGCTCCAAAAACAAAATCTTTGTCTTCAAAATCCGGTCCAGTCCAGGCATTTAAAATTGTTGAAGGAGATTTATGATAATCTAATAGATGATTAATGAAAAGCAATTCGCCGATCAAACCTTTCTGTTGTTCAATGCTTAAACCGTTAAAATTAATTTTATCAAAAAGTTTTTTCCATTTTGAAATAACGTTTAGTGTTTTTATAACCGCTTCAGTTTCCGTTACGCTTTCATCGATATCTTCTAAAATATTTTGGATAAACAACGAAAAAAGACCTTTTAAATCATTGTCTAACAAATAGATATTTAGTTCGCTAAAATCATCCGTTCCAAAAATGAAAATTTCAACGCCTTTGAAACGATAATTTTTCAGTTCCGGTATTTCCACATTTTTAGAAACAGACATTATGTACAAATGCTGTCCGGTTATATGATTTGTCGCAGCGTAGCAATTGAGATGCAAAATATCTTCAATCCTTGTTTTTATAATGATGTCTCCAGTTGGTTTCTGCGTTTCCCAAATTGACTTGATGTTAACCATAATTATTCGTTATCGTTATTTGTAGAATCATCATCTTCTTGTGGGTCTTCGTCGAAATTATCAAAAATGGTAGTTGTATAAGAAGTTTTCACTTCGTTCTCAATCTTTGGAAAGTGAAGACTGTAGCCAATTATTGGGATTCCGTTGTTTACATTTGGCGTTCCTCTTTCATCTAAAGCATAGATTAAAAGCAAACCTTTTTTCTCCTTTTCTCTTTCAATTTTTATAGCATCATTTTTCTTCAAATCAGAGACAGCTAAATCAATTTGTCTATCAACTATATCGTCAATTTGGTTTTTTGATATTAAATAATATTCTCCTTCTCTCATTAATTGTTGATTACGCACTGAACAACCTAACTCAAAAGTTTCACTACCTATTCGAATCTGATAGGTTTTTACTTCTGTGTTATTGGCTCGTTCACCCTTTTTAGAACCACCTTTAAAATCAATAAAAGTATTGGTATCGGTATTTGAAACAACAGCAACAGACCATTCCTTTATTTCATTTTGAGCTAAAACATACTCTCCTAATTTGGCATTTTTAATTCTCAATAAATCAATTTTGAAATTATCTAAAAATGTTGCAATTTTTTCTTTGTCAAAATCTTTAATCAAAACATATCTTGGAATTTTATCCCCATCCTTATGTCTAAATATTTCAACCGGTTTACTTCCAATATCCAACAATGATTGGAAATTTTTAAAATTATTTTCAATAGCAAATTTCGTTTTTAACAATTGATAAGTTTGAGGATTCGTTCCTGAAAATGAAATATCAATGTTCTTAGAAAAATGAAGTTTTGCTAAACTCGTAATCGTCATCAAACCGTGATGATTTCTCACTTTTAATCTAAAATCTTTCGGGCGTTGATGAGATGCCGTCATTTCATCAAAATCGTTTCGCATTTCCTCGGTTGCCATTGTGATATGGTTGAACCATTCGAAAATTTGTTCTGTCGTATATAATCTGCACAAATCCACATAACCTGGTCGATATCCAAACCAACGACCCATCTGCATTAGGGAATCGTACATTTTTGTGGTTCGTAGATAATAACTTACAGACAATCCTTCCAAAGTGATTCCTCTTGATAATCGGCTTCCACCTACTGCAATTACAGACAAACCGTTTTCGTGTCGGTTGTAATCAATTTCTTCAATGTTATGATATTCTAAATTGGTTGTAGAGCGAGTTCCGTGAACTGAACGAACATCAATTTTTGACACTGCTTTTTTCAGTTCGCCTTTCACTTCTTCCCAAGAATGTTGTTTGATTCGGATGTCTTTATAATCTAAATTTTCTAAAACATTGTCTGTCGTTGGAACAAAATCTGTTACATATAATTCTTTCAGTTCTTTTAAAATTCCAGCATCTTCACTTCTGATTGCATTGGCGTATCCTTTCGCTTTTTCATTGACTAAAGAAGCAACTCGGTCAATCCATTTTACCAACAATGCAACGTGAATCAACATTGAATTGTGCTTATTCTCATGACCTCTTAATCTACGAATTGCACAAGTAAGAATGAAGGATTTGATCGCCTTTTCTAAACTTTTCGGAAGGCATTCTGGTAAATTTCCTTTGTTGAATTTGTTTATGGTTCTAAAAAATGGCGGGTCAAAGTCTCCTTCATATATCGGATTATTCTTGTTGTCAAAGCCTTTAAATTTATCAATCGCTCTGAAAATAGACAAAGGTTCTTTTACGTCCCCTTCCTGATTTTCAAATCCAAATATTTTTGCGGCACCAATATAATTTGTTGGCGCTTTTATGTTAATTATAAAATCTCGGGGAAACAAATCTTCCCCAATTTTATACTCTTTAGTTTTTACAATAGTCTTCAATTCCTCGTTATGCTCCTGCGAAATAAACAAGTTTGCATAGGGAGTTGCTGTGTAACCAATAAAGGTATTTTGATTGAATAAATTCAGTAATGTTCTAATTAATTTGTTAATCGTTTTGATGTCTTCGATGCTTTTGCTTGCATTTACAGATGCTGCATCGGCTTCATCATCAATTATTAAAACCGGAACATCAAATAATTTCGGCGAACCGTCAACAATTTTTGCATTAACATCCTTCGAAAACCAATCAATAAGATTTTCAAGAATGCTTTTGTTTTTTTTGATGACAAAAACAACTGGATTTTTTCCGATTGGAATATTTAATCTATTCGCAACGGATTGACTAAAATCTCCTTCATCTCCAGTTTTATAGTAAGATGAAGTCAAAGAATAAATATCAGTATTGACTTTGTATTTCCCAACGCCAATAATTTTGTTTTCATTTTCTCTAATGAATGCAGAACTGTTTCTTCCAATATATCCTGAATCAATTCTTTCCTGCGTCTGTCGTCTTAATGAACTGATTGTTCCTGCAATTACAATAATTACTTTATAACCTGCATCTGTAGCTTTATTGATTAAACCAACATAATTTGAAGTTTTACCAGATTGAACGTGACCAACAACCATTCCTCTTCTATCAAATGATTTTGTTTCTTTCGGATTTACGCATCTATCAAGAATTTTATCTGTGAAATCGTCCAAATCATTTACAGGAAATGAAGGGTCATTTTTTTGCATTTCCAATTTGTATCTGTTCCACAATTCAAAATCAATATTTACCTTTTCATCATTAAGCCAAGGTGTAACATTTTCATCATAAAGTTCTGTGATTGTTCCACTTCCAATGCTAAAATCCGCACGAAGTAACTCAAATAACAATTCTTTATCTACACTTTGAAATTCAATAGCTGAAGATATTTTATCATTTATAGTTTTTGAAATAGTATCATCATCAATTTCATCACGAGGGATTAAATTCAAATAAGCGTGACAAATGAGTTTAGCGGTTTGGTTTACATCGTTCATTTTAGATAGTCATTAATTAGTGGAAATAAATTAAAAGGTGTTGAATACATAATTTGCTGTTTTGCTAAAGATTCAGGAATCCCTTGCTGAACGTATATTTTGTACAATTCAACTGCTAATTTTAGCAAATCATCGCTCGGTGTTTCTGAATGCTTTTCTAATTCGTGGAAAGCCGGATCTTCATTTTGGTTGTTTAAAATTAGTTCAACAGGAACATTTTCTTCGAGAAGTTTTAAAGCCTTCGACATCAACTTATTATTGTCTGCCAATAACGAATTTATTATTGGATGTTTTCTATTGATTTTATATTTCTTGATTCCTTCACGCGTGATTTCGTCTTTCCATAAAGGTTCAAAATTTGAATTCGTGATTTGCGATATGGTTTTTTGACCGCGCCAATTGTAAATTTTCGCAGATTTCATTATTGCAATTTTCGAAATTCTTGAAAGCTCACGGCGTATTTCAATTGGTGGTGTTGCAGTGGATTTTTTAATATCAAGATTCCAATTGAAATCGCTTAAATTAGAAAAATTTACAGAAATCCTTGCTAGTTTTGCGTAATCTCTTTTCTTTTCTAATCCCATCCAATCTCCCGAAACCAACAATCTATCTCCACGATAAACATAAAATCCTTGTTGTTGGAACCAACCAAGAGAACCACCAGTTTTATCATAATCCTCTTTGCCAATTTCAGACATGTGAGGTAATACGAAATAAGTAACTTCTACGTTATCGAATTTTTCAGGCAATCCCATTTCAGGCTTTGGGTCGAGATTTAATAAAAAAGGGTTGTAGGCTTCAATTTCTTCGTTCTGAAAAAGAATTTTGATTCTTTTGCTTTCAATAAATTTATGAAAAACCAATCCGAGATGCTCACGAACATTTTCCATTTCTTGATAAAACGCATTTTTTACACTTTCGTTGTTGCTTGTTGCTTTACCAACTATTCTATCTAATTTCTCCCATAAAACGAGAGTTCCACATTTTTGTTCATTGATCTCATTAAGGAAATTTGAATCTGAAATGTAATCTAACAATTGCCATTTTTCTGTCTCATTAATAAAATCAATATCCCAACATCTTTTAATGGTTGAAAAATTGACACGTTTTGAAACACAAGTCAATCTTTTGCATTGAGAAAAAGAAGCAGTTTTCAATCCCATTCCAAAACGTCCTAAATCTCTTTCAGAACGCTCATCTTCAGGATTTTTACTTCCCGGAGTCATTGCTGTAACCAATTCGTCTTTATTCATTCCATCTCCATTATCTTTTAGAGAAATAAAAGAATCTTGACCTTCCCATTTATAATTAATGAAAATTTCATTGGCATTTGCTGAAATACTGTTATCAATAATATCAGCAATTGCAGTTGATAAATTATAACCAAAACTTCGGTAAGAATTGATAGTTGATTTTGGACTTGGCTGTGCTATTTCGGCTTTAAATTCATGCATTTAATTATAATTAAGATTCAGTGGTTTTAGTTTTTGTTTGTCTATTAATATCCGATTATTAGTATACCTTCCAATGGAGAGTCAATCTTCCGGAAGCGTATAATGTGTCAAAAAATGTAATTACAGTTTGAAAATCTTGATTTTTTTTGTAACTTTTTCTAACTGCTATTACCAAATGATCAACTTCATGCATAATGCAAGCCTGAAACAGATCCTTTAAAAATTGATAATTCGTCACTGCTCTTCCCGCCTCAACCTCAATGACCGTTTTGAATTCTTCATTGTATGCATCAGCATCAAAATATTTTTCAAGTTTTCCGTTCAATCCAAACAAAACAGGAATCTTAATTTTATCTATTACTCTCTTCGATAATTCAACACGATAATTTAATTCTAAAAGATTTAAAGTTAGCTTCTCCAATACTTCATTACTATGCAAAAAAAGTTCGTCAGATGAAATGAATTTCTCATTAAAATTAAAAATGCGTATAACATCTTTCAGATGTATAGGTATCTCTTTACTTTTTGGGAAATATTGCCAATTTATCATTTAATCATTTTACGTATTTTATTTGCAATTCCTTCACCCATCAATACAGGTACCGCATTACCTATTTGCTTGAACGCCGCAGTTCTGCTCGACTCAAAAAAATAATCATCAGGAAATGACTGAATCCTTGCAGCTTCTCTCACCGATATTGATCGGTTTTGATTAATATCTGGATGAATATAATAATGTCCATCTGCACATATATGTGCTACAACGGTATGAGAAACTCCTTTGTGATTTACCACCTGAAAACGGTTGGTAAATGTTTTGGTGTTGTTATGTTTAATTAAACGTTCAGGTAGTTCAGCATAGTTTAATCGCTTGCCTTCATTGACCCACTTATTGACGGCAATTCTATATATTTCAAGATCATTTTCATTATTAAATCTGGAAATATGCTGTGTAGTAAAGTTAATACCGTTTCTGATTCCTGTACTTTCTAAATAATTGTTTGCTTTGCCAACATATTCAGAAACACCCCACTGTCCCTGTCCACTGTTAATTTTGGGTAGATCAGAAAAAAGATGTTTAGCTATTTCAAACTTCATTTCAACTTTGTCAAATTGGGGATATTCTAATTCCAAATTATTTTTCCAACCAATGATAATTACCCTTTTTCGGTCCTGCAACACACCAAAGTCTTGTGCATTCAGTACTTTTAAGTCAAGTTCGTAACCTGCTTTTCTTACTGCATCGAAAATTAATTGAAGATAATGACCGTTGTTAGCAGAAAGAATACCTGGTACGTTTTCAAAGACAAACATTTTAGGTTGGTACTTTTTCAAAAATCTCACATAGTGTTTGTATAAATGATTTCGTGGATCATCCGTCATATCTTTTCTCACTCTTCCTGCAACAGAATATGCCTGACAGGGTGGTCCCCCAATTACTAAATCAACGGCATCATTTCCTAATTCTTCATCTATCTGCTTAAATATTGTATATAATGTTTCTTCTGAAATTTCGGTATTGATAACCGACTTTATCAGATGCTGAGGAATTTTCGACCAAAGTTCATCCCTTGAAATATTTCCTTGGAGATAATCATAATATTCCTTCGCTCTACCATTCTCCTTTAACCAGTGAAAAGCAGTTCGAGTTCGCAAAGTATCACATGCGTCTTTATTCATCTCAACGTGCGCAACAGGAATAAAACCTGCTCTCACAAACCCTTCTGAGAGTCCGCCTGCACCTGCGAATAAATCTATAAATTTCAGTTCTGACATATTATTACACTTGAAAACAATTGCCGATAATTGTTTAACTAATTATTTTTTTCAATCTACAAAATTACATTGTTTATAGAAAATAAAATACCGTAATATTACCCTAAATTCTAAATCAAATACATTTTTTGTAAATTTACATATATTCAACCATTCACTAATGCGGGAACCCGTAAACCATCCATAATGAGTGACAAACATACTCCTGAGCAGAGAAGATTTAATATGCAACAGATCAAAGGTACTAATACAAAACCCGAAATTTTGCTCAGAAAAATTCTTTTCGCTAAAGGCTACAGATATAGAATAAACAGTAAGACTTTACCGGGAAAACCTGATATTGTACTAAAAAAGTATGGCACAGTAATTTTTGTGAACGGTTGTTTTTGGCACGGTCATGAGAATTGCAGATATTATGTTACACCTAAAACAAGAACAGAATTCTGGATTGATAAAATTAATGGTAACAAAAAAAGAGATGAAAAAAACATCGATTTACTCATTAAAGATGGTTGGAAAGTTTTAACAGTTTGGGAATGTGAATTGAAAAAAGACAAAATTGAACAGACAATAGATTCCTTAATCCAAAAACTCAATAACAATCTTTAGATCACTCATTGTAGATTCATTTTATTTATCTGATATCAGCCTGAAATAGGGTGTTTACGAGTATAAAATTTTGTTTAAAAAAAATCTGGAGAAACTAAAGACACTTTACCACGAAGTATATAAGTTAAAAAGTTAGGGCTTGGATTTTATAATCTGAGCCTTTCTTCAAAAATAAGAAAGATATTTCCTTCTATTGAGCATTTTTAATCTAATAATTTACCGATCAAATAAACTCTCCCGATGTAACAAACTCCCCCATCCAGCTGTCTTAACTATAACACCCAACCATAAACCAATGCAACGATCTCTTAATAACATCCAGACAGCCTTACTTCTGTTAACCTTAACATTATCACAGCTATGGTCAGCACAAACCACTTCCGACAGTATTGATTACTTTATCAAAGAAAAGATGACCCAACTGACTATTCCCGGACTTCAACTGGCGGTTGTGAGAAAGGGAAAATTAGAGAAATCCGGGAATTATGGTTTTGCGAGTTTAGAACATCAGGTGGCAACGGATTCAGAAACAGCTTTTTCGATCAACTCGATGACTAAAGCCTTTGTCGGAGTCGCAATGATGCAGTTACAGGAACAGGGAAAATTAAATGTGAAAGACCCGATATCCCTTTACGTTGATGATATCCCCAATGAATGGAAAGCAATCAGGATCGAACAGCTGCTCAGCAACACGTCCGGGCTTCCCAATAATATCGATGAGAAAGAACAGGTGCTCGGCGACGGTACCGAAAATATGAATTGGGAAACGGTCAAAAAACTTCCTGTGGAATTCAAACCAGGTGATAAGTTCAGCTATAACCAAACGGGATATTATATTTTGGGGAGAATCATTCTTAAGGTGAGCGGTCAGCATTTTACGCAATTCATTGATGATCATCAGTTCAAACCCTGCAGCATGACCTCTACCCGATTCGGAGACTCCAATGATATTATCCCCCATAATTCAAATTCTTACTCAACGATATTTAATGATAACGGAAAATGGATCAAAGACGGAAAGCTTCACAATTCTTTTGCGACCTTCCCGGTATTTTTCAGAACTGCTACAGGGATCATTTCCACTGCCGAAGACCTGAGCAAATGGCTCATTGCCCTGCAGAGCGGAAAACTGCTGAAAAACCAGGCAAGTGTTGAACAGATGTGGTCACCGATAGTGCTGAACGATGGAAAGATCGGCGGATTCAATCCACTGACCAATGGCTATGCGTTAGGCTGGCCGACCGTAACCCGGGATAAGCATCCTGCTGCCGCGCCGGTGGGTGGTATGCGGTCCGCACTCTTCGTCTATCCTCATGATGATTTGTCCATTATCGTTTTGACGAACCTTCAGGGTTCCAACCCGGAATGGTTCATTGATGAAATTGCAGGATTCTATATCCCGGATATGAAAGTGAAAAATGGTTTCGGACTGAGCAAAAATCTAAAATTGTTCCGTCAGCAGCTCATCAAAAGTAATTTTCAAAATGTCGAAAGCATTTATAAAAAGCTGAAAAAAGACAATAAAAATTTCACCCTGGCGGAAGATGAAATCAATTCATGGGGCTATCTGCTTTCCGGACTCGACAAAAAGAATGAAGCACTACAGATCTTTAAATTCAACACCTTTTTATTTCCTGACAGCGCCAATGTCTATGACAGCTACGGAGAACTCCTTGAAATGCTGGGAAACCGAAAAGAAGCCATCATCAATTATAAAAAATCCCTACAGATGAACCCCAGCAACACCAACGCAACTGATTATTTACGGGATAAAAAATAGGATGAAATGCGATATTTTTTTTCTGTAAAAAAGGATATTTACAGGATATTTTTTAACTTTACCATTCAGATATTTAACGGGATTGCTTATTTGAAGCTTTTAAATTGAATAAACACTATGGAAAAGAAGGTACACCACGGAAAAAACGTAAAACGCTTCAGAGAAATGCTGGGAATCAAACAGGAGGCTCTGGCTTTTGACCTAGGCGATGACTGGAATCAGAAAAAAGTATCTCTTCTTGAACACAAAGAGGTCATTGACGACCAATTGCTGAAAAGGATTTCCGAAGTCCTACAGGTTCCTACAGAAGCATTTCAGAATTTCGATGAAGAGAATGCCGTGAATATTATTTCCAATACTTTTACAAATAGTGACAGTGCTACAGGCTTTGTAGTCAACAACTACAACCCCCTTGATAAAATGATCGAATTGCACGACCAGAAGATTGCGCTCTACGAAAGAATGCTGAAAGAAAAAGAAGATATGATGGACCGGCTTGAAAGGCTGATTAATAAGTAAAAAGAAGCAGGCTTACCTTTTGGGTTGAGCCTTTTTTTTGACCTTTTTTATAGAAGTTTAAATGGTAGAATTCTTTGCGCTTATAAAAATATGCAAATTACTCATGAACTAAACAGGGATTCTCTGGGTTTAGATTCCTCCGGAAAGACAAACTGTGTGATGAGAGTTGAGTGTGTTCTGTGGATATTGAAAGTAAATTACAGGTTTTTATTCAATAATTCCGAAAGCTTCTCTGTCATTGATTTCATCGAATCTTCGATTTCCGAAGGAATCTCAACAGCGAATTTTTATTAAGCTAGATTAGTCCGAAATTAATCAGTGATAAGAGGTGCGTAAAAAACTTCACTATTTAAATTGATTCGATATTTTCAAACGCAAAGTTTTATTTAAATAACGCATCATTAAAGAAGCAAAGAAATGAAATCAATAAAATTGATTTTTATAAAGCTAGCTTCATCAGCGGCTTCGCCGCCCCTCTTTGCTCCTTAAAATTGAGCAGCTTGCATGATAAAACTTTGCGTTAAGAAATTTAATTATGCAATTTCATGATAAACCGGGATTTTCTGGGTTTAGATTCCTCCGGAAAGACAAACTGTGCGCTGAGAGTTGAGTCTGTTTACTATTTAAATTGATTCTGTTATTTTCAAACGCAAAGTTTTAATTAAATATTGAATAATTAAAGGAGCAAAGAAATGAATCAATGAAATTGATTCTTATAAAGCTAGCTTCATCAGCGGCTTTGCCGCCACTCTTTGCTCCTTAAAACTTAGCAGTTTGCATAATAAAACTTTGCGTTAAGAAAATTAATTTGCAATTTCATGATAAACTGGGATTTTCTGTGTTTAGATTCCTCCGGAATGACAAAGTGTGCGCTGAAAGTTGAGTCTGTTTACTACTTAAATTGATTCTGTTATTTTAATATGACTGAAAGTTAAGCTACTTTTAAAAATCCGTCAGGTCGAGTAAAATTCTGAAAGAATTTGTATCGAGAACCAGTGAACTTAAAACAAAATTTGTCCAGTGTTCAAAAATTCTCGATACGGTTTTCTGCAATAACCTACTCGAATTGACGAGTAGAATCTTTGTATTTCATCGAATCTTGGATTTCCGGAGGAATCTCAACAGCGAATTTTTAATAAAACTAGATTAGTCGGAAATTAATCAGTGATAAGCGATGCGTAAAAAACTTCACTATTTAAATTGATTCGCTATTTTCAAACGCAAAGTTTATTTAAGTACCGCATCATTAAAGGAGCAAAGAAATGAAATCAATAAAATTGATTTTTATAAAGCTAGCTTCATCAGCGGCTTTGCCGCCCCTCTTTGCTCCTTAAAATTGAGCAGCTTGCATAAATAAAACTTTGCGTTAAGAAAAACTCAATTCTGCACTTTCCTATAATTAAAAAAGATTTTTTTAACACGTCAGGTTCTGTCGCATTGGCTCTGTATGTTTGCCGTAATATTAAGTTTGGATGAAATATCCCCACAAGTACTGTAATATCCGTTAAAAAAAAGTTAAATTCGCCAAAATATAATAATTAAAAACTCAAGTATGAAAAAAATCTATGTGAGTGCCTGCCTTCTTTGCTTCACAGGTCTGTCATTTGGACAGGATTTAATCTGGCAACATGATATCAGATCATCAACTCAAGACTTCCTTTCCCAGGTGACCACCACCATCGACCAGCAGTATCTCATCAGCGGAAGTGCCATTCAAAGCTCCAACCTTCAACAGGCTAAAGGATCTCAGAACAATGGATATGACTTTAAAATCATCAAGCTCAACCAAAACGGCGATACCGTATTTGAAAAATACTTCTCAGGAAAGAACCATGATTTCCTTGCTGCAACCGTCGCTACACAGGAGGGTGGATTTGCCATAATAGGAACTTCGTACTCCGGAAAAGGGCTGGATAAAAAGGAAGATTCCAAAGGAGGCTCAGATTTATGGTTGATAAGAACAAACTCGGAGGGAAATGAAATTTGGCAGAAAACATTGGGCACAGCCCAGGACGATGAAGCCAGAGCGGTCATCCAGACCACTGACTTAGGATTTGTTGTTGCAGGCAATGTACAGAACTCACCCGATGGTTACGGTTCTAAAGATGTCATGATCATCAGGCTCGATAAAAACGGAAAAGAACTTTCCCAGCTGATCCTCGGCGGAAGAGGAAATGATGAAGTGGAAAAAATGATCCCGACCGCTGACGGCGGTGTTCTGTTAGGCATGTATTCCAGGAGTGCATCCTCCCTCAATTCTCCTAAAGGAAAGGAGCTGAGAGATTCATCGCCTGAGAATTCCCAGTCAAAACTGAATACCTATTCCAAAAAAACAGAGAATGAGGGTGAAGGAGATTACTGGATCGTTAAAATATCGAAAGAAGGAAAAGTTGAGTGGGAGAAGAATTACGGAGGGAAAGGAGATGACCACCTGAGAACTTTAGCCATGACCTCTACAGGATACATCATCGGAGGCGAATCAAGATCTGAGAGATCAGGAAATAAAACCGTGGGAATTGAAGAGGGAACAGATCTGTGGCTCCTCTCGCTCAGAGAAACAGGAGAAGAAAACTGGCAGAAGTCCTACAGTTTTAAGAACCGGGATATCCTGATGGGACTCAGCGTTATAAAAAGTGCAGACGATAAAAATTCGAAAGGATTTTTAATCGGCGGCTACACGCAGGCAGAGGGAAGAATTGAAGCAGATGATGAAACTTTCTGGATGCTCTACCTCGACCAGAACGGAAACGAACAATGGAGAAAGCACGTCAAAGGAGAATCCAGGAAGAAGGAAGAACGGTTATCGGATATCAAACTCAACCGTGACGGTTCTATTATTTTAGCAGGAACCAGTGCTGAGGAACTGGGCAGAGAAAACTGGAAGATCGTGAAACTGGGTGATAGACAGATTGACCAGCTGATCGAAAAGCAGGACATTAAGATCTACCCGAACCCGGTGTCGGATTATGCGTATGTAGAAATAGGTTTTGATGCTTCGACAGGCTTAGGGCAGGGTTTCAAAGAAGCAGACATCACGATTTATGATATGGGCGGAAGACAGCTGCAGAGTTTAAAGACCAAGAATAAAGTCACCAAGATCAATACGCAGAATCTGATTCAGGGAGCGTATCTGGTGACGGTGAAAACGGATACGAATAAAACGGCGAATGCTAAATTGATTAAAAAATAAAAACAGATGAGAAAATATATTTACCTTACTGCACTACTTACCTGTAATTTTTACATGAGCCAGCAGACAGCTGAGACGTATCAGAAAATTGTACCGCAGGCACCGGAAGCCAGTTCTTTATTAAAGAATTTTGAAAATCCGGTCTCCCTCAATTCAGGAAATCCCGATATTTCGGTTCCTGTTTACACCATAAAAAATGCAGATATTGTATACGATATCAGGTTATCCTATAATTACAGCGGAATTTCCGTGAATGAAAAATCACCCTGGGTAGGCCTTGGCTGGTCATTGTCCACCCCGTCCCTCGTAAGAACCGTAAGGCAGCTTCCGGATGATTCTCCGGGAGGTTTTTTTTACGAGACACAGTATACCGTACCGATTGCTGCCGAAACTTTATATAAAATAGAACAGGGAGCGCTTCCTGCAAGTGCCGCCTATGATATCGACGGCAGGTACAGAAGCGGTGCATTGGATCTGGAATCTGATGATTATAAAGTTTTTTTACCCGACGGACAGACCCTCTCCTTTATGGTTAATCAGGAAAGAAGTGCTGAAAATCCCGTTGGACAGTTTGTACAGTTTCCTGATTCGGATTATAAAATTCATTATACTTCCGGAAAATGGACTATTACCAGTCCGTCAGGGTTTCAATATATCTATAAAACAGGCAATACATTACATTTTTCACATACCTATACCCACGGAGGAACGTCAATCGGAACCGAGCCGACAGGCCAGCAGGGAATATATGCGCAAACATGGATTTTGGAAAAAATCATCAGCCCTCAAAATAATGAACTGAATTTTGAATATGAACAAGGAATATTCTATGACAGCTGCGAACTGGCCGGACAATCAAAAACGGTTGATTCTCAAGATCCCAATGATCCCAGAGGAACGGTATATACGAGCTTTGCAAGAACCAAAGGCTATAACTATCAGATCAAAAGAATTTATGGAACTTTCGGAGAGGTGAAATTTAACAAATCCATCCGTCTTGATGATATAACAGGTAAAAAACTTGAGTCTATTGAAATAAAAGACAACTTTGGAAGAACAGTCAACACGGTCAGTTTTCAATATGATTATATGACTTCCTTTCCGCCTTCAAATCCGGTTTACTCATGTAATCATATGGAAGATGCCAATAATATCACTAAAAGGCTGATGCTTAAAAAAGTGTGGTTTGGAGACAGCAGCCTGCATCAGTCTTATCAGTTTAATTATAACAGCCAGCTGCTTCCTCACCGTTTTTCCTACGCCAGAGACTGGTGGGGATATTACAATGGGAAAACATCCAATGCAGGATTAACGCCTAGTATCGATGTCGTTTTTGAAGAGGAAAACAACAGGAATGTCAATCCTGATTTTGTAGCTGCAGGACAGCTGGAAGAAATTATTCTGCCCACCGGCGGTAAAACAAAGTTTTACCCCGAAAATAACAGAGGGATCTTTTTTGAACAGGATATAAAAAGAACTTATAAGATACACGATATTATTCCTTACAAAGTAGCCAATACCTATTTTTCAACCTCGGAAAATCCGGTGCAGCAAACCAATAAAACCTTTAATATTCCTTTGAATATTGATTTTAATAAACTCACCAGTCAGAACAGTATCAGATTTGAGCTTGATATCCATACGACAAAATGCATTTACCCTGATCTAACCTTACCTACCAACGGAAGCTGTTCTATTTATTATAAAATTTTAAATAACAATAATGTAGAGCTTGTATCTCAGAAGTTACTGACCAATGAGACTAAAGTTATTGAACTTCCGTACAGTCAGCTGACCGCTTCAAATACGATTCAGCTCAAAGTATATTCCGGAAATCCCAATACTCCCAATAGTCAGTTTTTTGACTATAATGCTGATGAAGCAACATTCAGCGTCAACTGGAAAGAGACTGATCCGCTCCTGGCAAGAAAGACAGATTATGGAATAGAAGTTCCTTTTGGAGGAGTAAGGATAAAAAGGATTGAAAACTATAATGAAAATAATGATCTTGTCCTTGTAAGAGAATATGATTATAAAAATGAGAACGGTGTAGAATCCGGAATCAGTAATTTTGAGCTTGATTTCCTTCAGCAGATTCCCGGGAAAAACTTTGTCAATTCTCAGAGCAGGTTTCCTTTACAGACCGGCAGTGGAAAAATAATTTCCTATACCGCCGCAAAGGAAGATAAAGTCAATCCATCCGCCAATGAGAAGATCACCATCAAATCGATATTTGAAAACAAAACCATACCGGGTGATTACTTTGGATCATGTTTTTATAACAGCCTCGAGGGTAACTATATGGGAGCTTCCTCTACACTTCCATGTTTCGATTATCCTAAAAACGGAAAAATAAGATTCAATAATTTAGGAGACAGGCAGGAAGAATTTTATGAATATTATATTACTGATGATAATGCCATCAAACCGAAAGCAGTATACGGGATTGATTATGATATGATTTTCAAGCCTAAAAATATAACAGACTTTGTATCGTACGGAACAGGGTATCCGTTTGGAAGCTTTTATTATAAATTCCGGAATTTTGATGAGAACGGGGATTTTATAAAAACAACAACAGAACATTTGGGAAATCAGCATATTGTATCCATTACAAAAACCTTCAGCACGTCAGCCGATCATCATCAAGTAACAAGACAGAAGACCACGAACAGCGACGGCGTGACCAGTGAAACTTCTTACG
>CAURNW010000019.1:0-71655 GCA_963526305.1 uncultured Chryseobacterium sp.
ATTCTACCAAAATAAAAAATCCGCCTCAATTTTAGTTGTGAGACGGATTCTTTTTTATTGTCTTCAGGAATTTTAAAATATATAAAAATCATGTAACAGGAAAGGGTCAAAATATTATTTTACTGACTCATCAAAATTGTCATAGTAGGTAAAATCCTGGGTTATTTTACCGTCTTCAATCGTAAAAACAGTACAAACAGGCAGTTCAAAAGTTGACTGATCAGCAGCAGTTCCTGAAGAGACAAATTCTACAATAATATTCTTTTCACCCGAAGGATACGTTTTAATCACTTTATCTTTCAGGTCCGGAAATATTTGATTCAGCTCTGCGTACTTTTTTATAAAATCACTTTTCGTCTGTTTGAATATTCCCTGTCCTAAGGATGGATCTTTAAAGTCCGCATCAGGATTGTACATATCTGCCAACCTTTGCCAATCGTGCTGATTGAATAACTGAAAATAGGTTTTCACTATTTTCTCATTTTTGTCTTCAGTTTTATTCACCACTGACGGTTGAGTACAATTGAAAAGAGTAAGAAATACAGAAAGGATCAAAAAGCATTCAGATGTTGTTTTCGTTTTCATAGGTATGATATTTTTATGTTTTGATAAGCATCTCTCTGATAACTGATCATTATTATCTTCCCGGTCACCAGATATCCAATGATTAATTATATAATTTCGTAAAAATAGGTATAATTCATAAATATTTTTTATTGAAATAAGAAATTAATCACGTGCAGTAAAAACATCAGAGCTCTCTTTTAAAAGAGAGCTCTGATGTTCATCAATCTGAAAATATTTCAATATAAAAACAAGAAGATATAAAAAGCTGTATGCTATATACCTTTCCCAATATATTCCCTGATCCTTTCTTTAGGGAATAAATCTAAAACTGCATTAATATCAATAATTTTATGGTCATTAATGATACTGCGTACGGCTTTTTGTGCACCAGGCTCATTAACAAGTCTTTCTAAGAGTCCGTACACAGTAACCATTTTCTTATGGGTATTCTCCTCATCGCCTCCAAACCACGAACCGTTAAAATGATGACTGACATAATTCTTTGGGAGATCCTGTGAAAAATAAACGGAAGGATAAAGGGTTACACCGTACTTCAGTTTCTGTACAGTATCACTATACCGGTCTGCTCCGTATTCCTTTTCAAGCATTTCAGAAAAAATATCTGTATTGATTCGCTCAACGAATCCTTCCTGCCTGTCATAATACGCTGTAAAATCTTCAGAAAGTTTGTGCTTGGGTTCTGCCATCCAGAAAGCAGAATATGGAACTCCTTTTACCTCAAAACCGCATACGGCAATTTCATCCAGAAATTCATCAAGGGGAAGTTTCAGTTCCATATCGGTATCCATATAAATGCCTCCATGTTCATACATCACTTTTGACCGTACATAGTCTGAAACAAATGCCCACTTTTTTTGAGCAAATGCTTCCTTTACATAATTATTATCCTGAAGCGGAGCATTGCTCTCATTCCATTCAATGATTTCAAAATCAGGGTGAATTTTTTTCCATGAAGCAATGCAGTGTTCTGCCAATTTATCCTTTGGATGAACGCCAAACCAACAGTAATGTATTTTTTTCGGAATCATATATTTATTTTTTTGATTAAGTGAGATGATGACAGTTGTGCTGCCGCTTTCCGAATAATTGCAAATATTAAACCTTCTAAGTCTTTTTCTGAAAAATTTCAAAATTTAATAGATACAATAATTATATATCAAGCCTGAAATGAAAACAAACATATCTATTTTTTGTGAAATAAAAAGACAATGGAAAGTAAGGAATTATCAATGAATGCTAAAAACGAAAGTATTCGACGACGTTTAGCTGACATCGAAACAACATTGATAGACTTAATGGTGATCACTACGGTTTCAGTTAATTTTGAAAATATGAAGATTCAAAACGCATAACTGGTATTGATTAATAAAGTGGCACATTTATTCCTTATAAAAAATGAATAGTTTAATCCAATACTCATTTTTACATTCTCTTATGGAAAACCCAACTGAAAATCGTTATCAGCCAAAAAAATTCGTGGAAATCACAACTCCGGACTGGGTGAAAAATGCTACCCTATATGAACTTAACATCCGACAGTTCTCAGAGAAAGGCACTTTTAAAGCTGTAGAAGAACAGCTTCCGCGTCTCAAAAAAATGGGTATTGACATTATCTGGCTGATGCCGGTTCATCCTATAGGAGAAATCCACCGTAAAGGAAATCTCGGAAGTTATTATTCTGTAAAGGATTATATGAAAATCAATTCTGAATTCGGTAACGAAAATGATTTCAGAAATCTTGTGAATGCTATTCATGATGCGGGAATGTACGTGATCCTAGATTGGGTTGCCAACCATACCAGCTGGGATAATGAACTGGTCAGCCAGCATCCTGAGTGGTATATGAAATCAAGAAAGGGAACTTTTCAGTCCACTCGATGGAGGGATTACGATGACATCATTGAGTTTGACTACAGACATCCTGACCTCCGGGAATACATGACCGATGTAATGAAGTTTTGGGTAAAAGAATATAACATCGACGGATACCGATGTGATATTGCTAGTTTTGTACCGATTGATTTCTGGGAAAATGTAAGGACTGAACTCGACACTATAAAGCCTGTATTCATGCTGGCTGAAGCTGAAGATAAAGATCTTCACCGACGCGCATTCGATTCTACCTATAACTGGACTCTCTGGAATATTCTTCATCAGATTGCTATGAATGTTGCCAACGCAAAAACACTGGGTGAAGCCTATCTTGCAGAACATGTTTCGATCTTTCCTAAAGAGGGGATTCGAATGAACTTCATTGACAATCATGATAAAAACTCGTGGGAAGGCAATCAATACAGTAATTTTGGCGATGCCTTAAAGGCAGCCACACTTTTTACGTTTTTAATGGATGGTATTCCACTGGTGTACAGCGGACAGGAAGCCGGACTTGATCGCTCACTTGAATTTTTTGAAAAAGATCCAATTGAATGGACCTTGCATGAAAATGAATCTTTCTATACTACTCTATTCAACTTAAAGCACAAAAATCAGGCACTCTGGAATGGCAGCCATGGTGGTGAAATGGTGCGGATCATCAATGACCGTATGGATCAGGTGATCTCGTTTGTCAGAGAAAAAAACGGCGATAAGGTACTAACCTTTATCAATTTAAGTAACGAGACAATCCTTGTACAGTTTGACACTTCTTTTGACACTGGAATCTACACCAACCTGTTTACCGATGATCAAAAATCTGTTTCTGAAACGACGATCCTCACGATGAACCCCTGGGAATACCTTGTTTTGCATCATTCGAAATAATCAATCAGGTCACAGCAAAAACCTCTATAATTTATAGCAGAATAAAATCAGAATTAAAATATCAGGTATTGGAATAGATTGATTTCTTACGATCGATGTGATTTGCTGATTAATCTTTGCATAACCATTTTACACTCTGTTAAGAGAAATATTTTTAAATTAAAACAGAGATTTATTAATTTCAATTATTTAAACAGTTGTCACCATTATCCGTTTTTTATAAAAGATCATAGAAAATGCAATTGACTATTAAAATAGCAATGATCATTTTGATAAACTTTTTTAATAAATGATGAAATATCCAATGATAGGATTTCATATCAGTTTCACTCACCTGATTTTGATGTAATAATTAAGAATAATCTTTTTATAACATTATCTTATTCTGGTTATATAATTAATAATAAAACAATTATTCTCTCATACTTATCAAAATAAATCCTGTATTATTTATAAATAATTTACAAAATTATAAATGTTCTTTCTTTTACAATGTGACAATTATCATAATGATTCACAAAGAATCATAAAGCCTGTTACAATGTAAATAATTATTTTTGTACCTTAATTTTATTAATTCTAAATAAAACACAAAGGTATTCTTATTATGCCCTGTACTATTTTGCATGAAAAAAATTGTAGCCAGTGCTTTGCTGATCTGTGGATTTTATGAGTTAGACGCTCAGACATCCAGACTTGAAATTAACGATTCTTTAAAAACCAAACTGATCGATGAAGTGATTATCACTTCTTCCTATGGAACCCAAAAGCTGAAAGAAGAAGTAGTGGGATCCATTGTGACACTTACTGATAAAGACATCGCAACAACACAGCCTTTTGAAAGTATTGATAAGATGATTGCCGGGTTAGCTCCGGGTGTACAGATTGCCAACAATACAGAATTAGGAAAACCTGTAAGTATTAACATCAGAGGTTTAGGAAGTATGATCCCTATCAGTGGTCTTTCGGGTACCTCTACACAGCCACTAATCGTTGTGGACGGTGTTATCATGAGGGAAGATATGCCATTTAGAGAAGCTTATTTCGACGGAGGTGCTACCGCCGAAATGAATATCAATCCTTTGGCAAGATTCAATTCTGACAACATTGAGAGCATTAATATTTTAAAAGATGCAGCTGCTGTAGCCTTGTATGGAGCAGAATCAGCCAATGGAGTAATTCTCATTACTACAAAAAAAGGAAAAAAAGGAAAGCCTACTTATTCCTTCAGTACTCAGTATGGTGTATCTCAAAGTATTAATAAAATTAAATACCTCAATGGTCAGCAATACTCACAAATATTTAATGATTTCAATAAAAATAACAGTAGCAATGGAAACGGAAGCTATCATTGGAACGGGACTGACGTTGATTGGTTTGAACTGATGAACGGAAACGGAGATTTTTTCAGAAGTAATTTCACAGCAAGTGGCGGCAGTAAATATTTTACCTATCGGGTCGGCATTGACTATTCTAAAAATAATGAATCTAAGATAATGAATTCATTGGAAAAAAAAGGGATTGATGCTACCCTGGGATTTAACTATAAAAAGCTTAAAATTAATCTCTACGCAGCTTATAATAATCTTTACAAAGAGCAGCCAAATACTTATTTTAATTTTGTGTTGGCACCGGATCGTAAGGCTTACGAGTCCGATGGAAGCTATGCTCTTTCAGGAAACAACGGTATCCCAAATCCTTTAGCGGCTGCAAACCAGAATTTAATCAATGTCAATAACAATTCATTGCTTTCAAGTCTTAATGTTAGCTATGATCTTGCCAAAGGTTTAAAAGTGAGCAGTCTTTTTGGAGTTGATATCTCAAAAAAAAACAATATTGACTGGAGATCAGGACTGAATCAAAGCGGAATGACAAACAACAATTTCGGGAGAAGCCGTTTATTTATTTCAGATGGATTCCGATGGAACTGGAGTGGACATGTTGCTTACGAGAAAAACTTCGGTGAAAAACACCATACGGATATACTTGCAGGAGTGGAACTGAGACAAAATAAAGATTCGAAAGAAGCTAATGTAGGAAGTAATTTTGCTAATTATGAAATATACCAGGATCCCTCATTAGGATCTACTTACACCTATAAAACTCTTACACAGGAAAGTAGTGGAAGAAGTATTTTTGGACAGCTGAATTATGATTACAGAAAAAAATATTTTTTATCCGCCAGCATAAGAAGGGATGAAAGCTCAACTTTCGGACCGGATACCAATGCTTCGTTAAATGGTGCTGTCGGAACATCATGGGTCTTGACCAAAGAAGATTTTCTAAAAGACAATACAGTCATCAACTTCCTTCGATTACGAGCTTCATGGGGAGTGACGGGAAATTCCAGGACTGGAAGTTACCGCTCAACCGGACTTTACAGTGTTTTCCAAAATGGCTTTATTTACGATTATGATTATGCCTACCCCCAATCTTCATCACCTCCCAACAGACTGCTGTCATGGGAAAAAAATGAAAAATGGAATGTAGGACTGGATTTCAGTCTTTTAAAAAAAATAGATTTTACGGTAGAGGTTTTCCGTAATAATATCTCTGATATGATTGTGTCCAGAGATGTGCCTCTGGAAACGGGATATTCTTCTGCAGAGATCAATGGGGCCGCCATGTATAATAAAGGTATTGAGATCTCAATGCGTGGTAACTGGATTTCAGGAAAAAATTTCAAATGGAATACTACTTTTAATATCTCCAGTGTACAGAATAAAGTAACTGACCTTATAGGACTTGAAGATTCTTTTTCTACAGCGGCAGTAGCACGTGCACAAAAAATAGGAGCTTCCACTTCTGCACTATGGGGGTATCAATGGTTAGGAATCAATCCTGCAAACGGACAGGATCTATTTTTAGTCAACGGGGAGGTAAAAGACGGAAATCAGTTCACTCCTGATGTATCTACTTACTCCATAATAGGAAATTCTCAGCCGGATTTAACCGGCGGTTTACGTAATTTTTTAAGTTACAAAAAATTCAGTCTTTCTTTTCAGGTCAATTTTGAAATTGGCGGTGATGTTTTGGTACAGGGAGAACTCATTGATAAGTACAGCATTATTTTTAACAGAAATATGAGTGTAAACGCTTTGGATTATTGGAAAAATCCAGGCGATACAGCTTCTAATCACAGACCGACAAGTAAAACAAACGTTGCAAACAGCAGCAAATATATTTATGACAATACACATATAAAGCTTCAGAATATCAATTTGAGTTATCAGATTCCTTTACAGCATATTAAAAATAGATTCGTCAAAAATGCCAATATTTTTATAGACTGCACCAACGTTTTATATTGGTACAAAGAAAAATCTCCGGCAGGCAGAAACGGTATCAGAGAATTCAGATATCTATATCCTGAAATGAGAACGTTCAGTTTTGGTTTTAAAGCTAATTTTTAATTAATCAGCATTATGAAAAAAATAATTCTTACCGCAATATCTTTGGCAAGCATTCTGGCATGCAGTGATTTTCTTTACAGCGAGCCAGTTGAAAGTATATCGATCACACAGCAATTGGGATCTAAGGAAGGAATGTTAAAATCACTTAATGGCGCTTATTATCAGCTCCGATCAACTTATTTCTCCGAAGCACCGCTTACCTATGGAGATTTAATGTCGGGTAATCTGAAGTTTTCCCCGGCGTCATCAAAAAATATCATAGTCGATGTTACCGTAGCCAATGTATACCAATTTGATGATCAGAAGATCGCAAGTAATTTAGCTCTTTTTTATTCTGATACGTATCAACTGATCAATAATGTAAATCTTATCCTACAGTATGCAGATCAGCTGCCGGACGCTTCTGTTTCTGAAATCAGTGAAATAAAAGCCGAGGCATTGGCATTACGGGCATTCGCTCACTTTCATCTCTTCAAATATTATGCTCAGAATTACACTTACACCGCAGATGCATCCCATCTGGGAATTGTTTACAATACAGAGCCTTTGAAGGTTGGTGTAGACTACCCTTTCAGAAAAACAGCTGCAGAAAATTTCATTTCCCTTCAGAATGATATTGATCAATCAATCTCTCTCTTTCAGCCCAGTCATGCAATACCGGACGGACAAAAGAAAAATTTCATGAATATAGATGCGGCGAGAATACTTGCTGCTGAAATAGCATTATGGAAAAATGACTGGCAGAAAGCCGCTGATTACAGCAATGATGTGATTCAGAATTCGTTGTATCATTTAACTCCGCCTAATGAAGTTTCAGTGAATTGGGCCGTTTCCGAATCAATTTTTGAAATTGCCAATAACAATAATAATGATTTTCCTGCTTCGTTGATTTATAATTTTATAAGTGCATCAAGTAAATCAAGTTATGTGGCAACTGATGATATCTACAGCCTGTACTCTTCAAATGACAACCGTAAGAGTCTTTTTGAGACTAAAAATTTAGAAACCAATACCAATTCAGGGCTTACCAACATTCCTTACCATTTTACAAGAAAGTATAAGATAAATACGGGAAGCTTAATTTACCGCCTGAGTCTGGCCTATTTTATTCATGCAGAAGCTTCTCTGAGATCAGGCAATACTCTACAGGCACTTAACGATATCAATATAATCCGGAACAGAGCGGGTCTTACAAATCTTACTTCTATCAACATGGATATTTTACTTGAAGAGAAAAGAAAAGAGTTTGTTTTTGAGAATCAGTATTTTTTTGATCTGATAAGAAATCACAGGAATATTGTGAGGAATAACGGATGTATTTCCACCAACTGCAGCCCAGCATATCCTAACGACAAATTTGTTCTTCCTATTCCTCAATCAACAATCAGTATCAATTCTGCCATGCAGCAAAATCCCGGGTACTAAGTAAATAAAAAAACCTGCCGCAAGATGCGGCAGGTCTCCATTGCAGAAAAGTGAGTAATTATTTCTTTACTATTTTAACCGTAGAAATATTTTTACCGTTACTGATTTTTAAGAAATAAATTCCTGAAGAAAGTTCGGATATATCAACCGTTTCATTGGAATTGTAACTGCCATTCTTAACTAAATTCCCAGTGGTGCTGTAGATTTCTATCTGCGATCTACCTTTTGATAATAATTTGAAACTGTGATCAACTAATGTATTCGATATCAGAAGATCCTTGGAAGCAGAAGATTCACTTGTAGATAATGCTCCTCCCATTACCGAAGCCCATGAAGTTCCAAGTCGCATCTCATCAATCTCCAGACTTCCCATATTGTTCGCCTGTCTCAAAGCAATACTTGCTACCTGTGACAGTTTGGCTGAAGAACCGAACGCACTTGAATGATTAGGATTTCCCTCAGATGTCAAAGAAGGATTGATCCACAGACTTGTCTGTCCTGTCGCTCCTGTCATATCATACTTCAAAACAACCAGATACGTAATCCCTACCTGGTAGTCCTGCGGCGCAGCAGTACCGTAAATATCATTCATACTAGCTGCTCCCCCTGAAGTATTCAATATGCCAATATTAAATGTATTGGCAGCAGACCCTTTCCTTAAAGATAATCTTGACACCATACCCGTCGTTCCCAAAGTGCTTCCAGACAATGCAGAAAAATGGAGAAAATATCCCGGAGGAGTTGCGACAGTATTTGCAGCAAGAGAATTCACATCGGTAATTTTCAGTAAAAAGGAGACAAATGCTGTTGTCGTAATGGGCTGCGGCAGCGTAAAATTAACATCTTCTGACTGTGCGGAAGTGAGAAATGCCCTGTTTCCTACAGGAGTTGGAAGACCGGGATGATGTAAACTGTTCCCAAAATCTGATACGGATGTTAAAGTTGATAACTGCCCCAGCGTTCCGCTGTGTGAAGACCATCCGTTGGAGGATAACGGACCCGAAAAATTAAAGCTTTCATACTGTGCAGATACCAATAATGATCCTGCTAAACTTAAAAAAGTTAATGCTTTTTTCATAATAAGTGTTATTTTAAATTAGTCTAAACGAAAATAACGAAAAAAATTTTAAGATCCAAATACAGAATTACTATTTTTGTCTCAAAATATCAGAAGATGAAGAATGCTTTAAGCTGGATTTTAATTTTAATAGTAAGCTTTTTCTTTTTTAACAATTGTTTACAAACCAATATTCATAAAGAAATATCTCAGAATCAGTCTTTTATTGATAAAATAAGAAAGCTCTATTCATCAGGGGATTCTTCAAGATGGCCAAAACCTATCCTTGACGAGATGGCAGTTCCTCATTTTTCTGAGATCGGACATCTTCCCCCGGTTAAATTTCCGGAAGACAATCCGTACTCTGCCGATAAAGCACTTCTGGGGAAAACACTTTTTTACGATCCGAGACTGTCCGTATCCGATCAGATTGCCTGTGCTTCATGCCACGATCCCGAACTGGGATGGACAGATAACAGAACTCTTTCTTTCGGACACGACCGGCAGCTGGGTTCCAGAAATGCAATGACCATCATGAATGTTGCTTATGCTAAATCACTTTTCTGGGATGGAAGAGCTGAAAGCATTGAAAAGCAGTCACACATGCCGATCGAAGATCAGAGAGAAATGAATCAACACATTGATATTGCCACAGGGAAGATCGCAAAGATCAAAGGCTATGAAGCACTTTTTGAAAAAGCATTCGGAACTAAAGATGTGACCAAAGATAAAATAGGTAAAGCAATTGCCACTTTTGAGAGAACACTCATCAGTCCTCAGAGTAAATTTGATAAATTCATCGACGGACAGTCTGCACTTTTCACGGATGATGAGGTTATGGGACTACATCTGTTCCGTACAAAGGCACAATGTATGAACTGTCACAATTCAGGTTATTTTTCAAACAATCAATTTGAAAATGATGGCACTTCCCTATTAGGATCCAGGCAGGAAGATCTTGGAAGGTATCTGGTAACGGGAAACCCTGAGGATGCCGGAAAATTCAGAGTCCCTACCCTCCGTGAGGTTACCCGGACAGGACCATGGATGCACAATGGAGCATTCACTCCCCTCAGGGATGTGCTGACTTTTTACAGCAATGGGAATCCTGAACCTCCTAAGAAAAGGTCAACAGTATACAAGGGAATCACTTTAGTCTCTCAAAAGTCTGAAATGCTGAAATTTTTAGACTTGAGTACTCAGGAAATTGGTCAGTTAGAAGCTTTTCTGCATACCTTAGGTACAAAAACGCAGAGAATCACTCCCCCTTTTCTTCCTAAATAATCAAAAGAAAACAACCTTCTGTAAAATACATGCCTGCCTTTATAATAGGATAGATACCATTTTTTTGACGTCTTAATATATTCTAAAAAAAACTTGAGATCAATTACAGTATAAAAATGGTGAAAATAATCCGGTACTTTGTAAGAAATAGTATGGCAGATCCGTCAGACAGTAAAAAAGTTTCAGCTTGAGATATCTCAGGCTGAAGCTTTTTTTAAAAAGAGAACTGATGATCCTTCAGTATTAATTTTTTATCAGCTTCTCAACCGATTGAGTGTGATCTTTAAAATTGATTTCCAGATAGTATACACCATTTTCCAGGTTTGAAATATTAATGCTCTCCCCATCCAGATTTACTGATTTAACTTTTCTGCCGGTAGATTCAAAAAATTCAACAGACTGTATTTTATCAGCATTTTTGAAATTTACTATTTCTTTTGCCGGATTTGGGTAAAGAACAACTTTTTTACTTTCTGCCAGAAGATCACTTGTCCCCAAAGCTGCAGTCATGTTTAAGGTTGCATAGCCCCTGTTGCTTCCACTGTGCTGTGATATTGTAGTAGAGCCCCCACGTGCATAGAAAATATTAATTACCCCTGCACTGTTTGCAATCGCTGCGTCACCTGCTCCACCCGATAATGATCTGGTCGCAATAACCGTTCTCACTCCGCCGGTAGTGGTATTGCTGACCTGTGTCCAGTCCTGAGAGGCGTCCGGTGTAGGTGCAGGACCAATTCCGTTAAAAATATAGTCTCTGTTTGCAGTTGAGTTATAAATAAATCCGTCTGCACCGGATGCCATTCCTGAATTTCCGAAACCAATACCAAGGTAAGAGGTGTCTGCTCCTCTTAATGTGATTGTTACTAAAGAAGAAGAAGTATCCAGCTTTACGGTCATTCCCGTTGATCCTAAACTTACTGTGCCTGAACTGAACTGCGCATGTAATGCAGCTGTCAAAGCTAAACTTGACATAAGTAGAAGTTTTTTCATATACTAATTTTTTAAAAGGTTGATAATTTCTTTATTTTCGGTTTTCAGAGCATATTCAAAGGGGGTCATCCCCGTTGAATCTTTCATTGTCTTGTCAGCTTTATATTTCAACAGCAGTTCAACGAAATCCTTATTCCCTGATTTTACTGCCCAGAAAAGTGGTGTTGTACCGGTAGCATCTGCTATATTGGGATTGGCATTTTTTTTCAGCAATTGCTCTGCCAGATCCCGGTTATAATGCATGGAAAGTCCGGCGAGAGCAGTTCCTTCGCTGCTTTTATAATCCAGATTTTTCACATGATCAATCAGAAAATCTGCAACTTCCGTATTTCCGCGATAGCAGGCTAAAATCAAAGGTGAAAATCCGTTTTCATTGGTTTGATTGATGATATCAGGATTCTGTTTCATCAGATCTTTAAGTTCGGTAAGCGTACCGCTTCTTGCAATATCAAAAACTGATTTTGCCTTTTCCTGAGCAGATATTGATGATAGGCTCAGGAAAAAAACCATGGTCAGGATTAGTTTTCTCATTGTTTTACAAGAGTATATTTATATTCTACATTGACGTTTTCTGCTACTTTTTTCATCACCATTTTCGGAATGGTCACTTTAAAATCCGCAGTCTTTGCAACAAAATTTCCACTCATGAAAATCTTTCCGTCTTTTGAATAAACCGTTGCAGAAGATGAAACATTTTTATCTGTCCCGTGAAAATTCAAAACTCCCTGCACCGTATATTTCTGTGGACTGGCACCCAGTTTTGATTTATCAAAATTCAGTATCTTTCCTTTAAAAGTAGTTTTCGGATACTTGGCTGATTCTGCGTAACTTTCGTTGAAATGTTCTTCCATCAGTTTAACTTTAAATTTGAAGTTTTTCACCATTGAAACAGAAGCCATCTCTCCGGTATCCGCATTAAGAATCACAACATTATTATCATCCTGTGCAAATACATCTTCAAACATAGGCAGTGAAGCTTCAATCGTTACCTTACCAGTCTTTGAGCTGTATTTCTGAGCTAAGATAAGATTGCTGAACAGCAATGAAATTATTATTAATACTACATTTTTCATATTTAATTATTTTTTTAATTTTCTATAAGACCATCAGCTTTCCATTTGACGAAAAAATTAATCTGATTCTGTGACAGGGAACCGCCCTGAGGCATTCTGAGAGGATCTCCTGCAGGCCTCTGAATCCTGTCAATAATATTATCAATATTGTCTCTTACCTGGGTATAGGTTACCAAAGGTTTGAAACTTGCAGCAGAATGACAGTTGATACAGCTGCTTTCGATGATCGGCTTCAGATCAGATTCATATTTTACCACACTGGTAATCGGCGTATTGTCCGAGATTTCTTCATACGTTCTGCTCTCACAGCCAATTAGAATGGACAGAACAATGATATATGCAAATTTTTTCATTTTAAAATACTCTGTAAAGATTAAACCCAAAGAAAATTTGTCCTTTCTCCCATTTTCCGGTTGCATTGGTCAGGTAACCGATATCGGAATTCAGCTGAGAATTACTGAATAAAAGCTGGAAAACATGACCTCCTGTCTCAATATCCATTCCCAGAGATAAAGGGTTTTTGTAGAAACTGTGATTATCAAAGTTCACAAAATATTCTGCATTGATTGATATTCTTTTAGATATTTTGTAGCGTCCTCCTAATCCGGTTAAGAATTGATTATTATTTTCAACTGACGGATCATAAAGATTTTTATGTACATAAGAAGGTGTCAGCTGCAGGGAAAATTTCTCATTGAACCTTCTTGAGATAAGTGCCTGAGTGAGATATGAAAGTCTGTCACCAAACTTCAGGTAAGGATAACTTTCTTTTCTCAGGTCCGTATTCAGTCCCATTACATTATATCCTACAAGATCTACCGGAACATCGTCATTTTGTTTCAGAAGCTTATATTTTGCTCCCAACTCAAATGTTTTCATGTTTGTTTCACGGGAAAGACTTAATGATATACCGTCTGTCACACCATAGATCACTCCCAATTTAGTGGAAGCATCATCCAGTCCGAAAAAATTTTTAAAACCCGTGCTTACGTCTCCGAATCTATGGGCAACAACTATATACCATTCATTTTTTGCGGTGAGTTTAGTCGACTGTCCGGTCACTATCTGAAGTGCTTTGAAAGCTGGGGGCGAGATAGAATTTTTGGCTGAAACGGTATCGATATCTTTCAGCAGATCTTCCTGAGAATAGGCAAGAACTGAAGAAATCACCGATAAAAATAAGAGAATTCTTGTCATACTTTTTTATTATTTGATGGCAAATCTACTTCTACTTTTAAAAAGAGAGCGGTGACTAATGTCACCACTCCTTCTTTAAAAAATAATTCACACTATAGATATAATCTATTGAGTTAAGTCTGCTTTTTTTTGATAATGTCTATCGACTTGTTAGCCTGGATAATCACACCCTCATTTTCATATTTTTTTAAAATCCTGCTAACTACTTCTCTTGCTGTTCCGAGAATATTTGCGATCTCTTTATGTGAAATTCTGATTGGATGTCCTCCGTTTTCATCAATCTTTTTATGGAGTAAATCTAAAATCCTCTTGTCAAGTTTATAAAAAACAGCCTGTGTAACCATTTCCATAATCGCCACATAACGTTTGTCATATTGTTTATAAAAAAAGCGGTTAAGTAAAGGAAAATCCACAATCCAATCCAGAACCTTTGAAACCGGTAATAACAAAACTTCGGATGACTCTTCTGCACAGGCATATATCCTGCTTCTTGCATCACTGAATATGGAAGAAAAAGTCATGGTACAGCTTTCAGAAGGTTTTATGTAATAATACAAAAGCTCTTTTCCATCGTTGAGTGCATATACTTTGACAGAACCCTTTAACAAAACAGGAATATAATGGATTTTTTCTCCCTCACTGATAATTTCTTTTCGTGCCGGAATATCCGCCAGAATACAAAATTCTTCCAATTCCTTTAAAAAATCATCTCCCAGACCTTCAAATATCGTTCTGATATTTTCGTTTGTTTTCATTTATATAATTAAATATTTCTTGCTTTCAATGAAAGAAGCCAATCTTACAAATTGTTATTATGGAACCGGTAAATAAGCTGTAAGAAATATAAACAGATCAGTATCGAAAATCCACAGCAATATTACAGATATAATTCTATTTTGAAATTGCAATTATACATTAATTATTTATGTATTTTATGAGTTAGTATAGAGATGAGTAGATAATGAGTATATAAAATGAGCCATCTTGTGGTAGTATTCACAAAACATAAAGTATCTGTATTCAGCAATTTACATATTTGCAGACAAAACCAGCATAAAGATATGTTCTGCGATCCCCTTAGATTGAGGATGCCTGGTATTGCCGATAATAAAATTGATTATCCCGCTGCAGATCTTAAAAAATTGATATTCTGTAAGTAAAATATTGAATATACAATATGATTTACAATCACGTAATTCAGCATCAGCGTATCTGGTTTTTTTGACTAAAGTACAGGAAGCCTTACTGATTTTTCACACTGAGCCTGACTTAGTATAATACATTTTCATTCTGTATCGCTTATTCCTTATTTACCTCCTCCATTATTTTTCTCTACGTCGGTTTTTGTATTTTCTTTCACCTTCTGATTACCAAACCGTTTAACAAATGATAAAGATACTCCATACCAGTCAGAACGGGTTGAATTTCTGAAGCTTCCTACCTGGCTGAACGTTGTTGAGTCAAAATCAGGCCTGCTGAATATATTGATCAGCTGTATACTGAATTCCATCTGTGTTTTAGGAAATATTTTTGTTGCTGAAATATTGTGAAAAACGTTGGTTCTGTTCGCAAAAGAGTTTCCGTTGTTCTGATTGGAAACTTCCACCCAAGCACTTAAATTGATATTTTTATTTAAAAAATTAGTATAGGACAGATTGGTAGAACCTGCCCAGTAGCTCAGATAATCTACAGCACCTCTGAGCTGATTTCGTCTGTTAAAATCACTGTTATCCAGATAATTCCAGCCAAATCCAAGATTTACACTGAGTCTGTTTTTAAAAAAAGACTGGTTGGTATTGGCATAAACATAATATTTATGAACTTTACCTGCAAAGTTAGTCGGCTCTGAAATAATCTTATCCCCTTCCGTAATATATGCTGTCCAGTAATCCTGGTCAGTAAAGAGATACCTGGCTGAGAGGAAATACTTTTTTAAAAAACCAAACTTCATATACAGCCTGTCACTGGGATTAGGATCAAGATTGATATTTCCACGGGTATAAAATCCGTCATTGGTCGGCTGCATAAAAGGATTAAATTCTGAGTACCATGGTCTCCATAAATTTCTGTTATAAGTCAGACTCAGATCATATTTATCCGAGAACGAATATTTAACCAGAATATTAGGCATGAATGCTCCGTAGGAATCTTTTCTTGTAGCTCCCGCAAAATCCTGGCGCAATCGGTAATCAATATATTCATACCGGATCCCGAATCTGGTTTCCAGTTTTTTGAAAAATGTTTTAGAATAATTTGCATAAACGGAACCGATCATATCTTCATACCTGAAAACATCTTTTGTGCTTAGATCTTTCAGGTTATTTCCATAAAGATCATTGGGAACAATATTGTTGTTGAAATCAATCTTTCCTCCTACTTCAAAATTCCCACCTGTTTTACCCAACTGATAGGTATAATCTATTTTCGCATAATAGTTTCTATTCTGCACATCAGACAGCACTCCAATTTCATTCACAGAATTTCCATCTTTAACCGAAGCTGTATTCCTGATAAAATAGTTGTGGTCAGATTCTCCGTCATAATTGACTCCGAAATTCAAATCTAAAATCCTGTTTTTTTCTTTATCATAATATTTATAGAAAACATTAGTCCCTACTGTACGGTTAAGTGCTGCTGACTGCTGATGCTGGTCGTAAGACCAATCCAGGACATCATTACTGGTCCTGAGTCCTTCTACTTCAGAAGTATTATTTCTTTTGCCGCGATAGAGCTCAAAAATTACACCCATGGTATTTTTTTCATCAATCTCAAACTCTGATGTAGAGGAAAGTGATGTATGCCTGCCTCTGTAGACATTGTCTGTAATACCGGAAGTGATAACATTATTTTCATATAACGTATTCGCAAATGAGTTTTTCTGAATGAACACATTGTCACTGTAACTTCCTATCAACGTTTGCGTAATTTTTTTCCTGTGATAATTTAAATTGAAATTGGTGTATTGTGAATTTTGGGTATTCTGTTTATTATTTAAGGTTACACTCCCCTTAAAACCTTCATCATCACGCTTTTTCAAAACAATATTGATAACAGATCCCGTTGCTTCATATCTGGAAGACGGACTTGTGATAACTTCTATTTTCATCAGATTATCCGCCGGAATCGTCTGCAGATATTCTTTCAGCTCTTTTCCTGTAAAAACAGATTTTCTGTCGTTGATATAGACCGTAACAGATTCTCCTTCCGCTTTCAGGGCATCATTACTGTCAACACTCAGCAGAGGAGTCATCCTCAAAACGTCCCAGGTTGTATTTCCTGCAAGAATAGAGCTGTTTGCCACATTAAAAACAGTTCTGTCAACTTTAGATTCAACAGTCGGCTTTCTGTAAGTTACGGTTACCGCTTCAATTTCCTTCTCCTGTGACTGAACGGTATCTTTCGCAGTCTGTGAGAAAATAAACCCTCCGCATAAAAGAATGACTGTTGTCACAATGGTTTTCATTAAATATAGTTTTTGATACCTATAAGACACCAAAATATGAATACCTGTTACATATCATAACTGTTAAATTTTGTTAAAGCATCAGCGTGACAGTTAAGTCACTAGCAGTTAATCCATTAAATCAATAAAGGTTGATTAATTATTGTTAAATAATTTATTTTAAGCAGTAAAAACTGTTTGCGGCATATTATTATATGCTGATTAAGATAATACGGCTAAAATTATATTTTCTTTTCAGATACAAGAATGTACTGCTGTATTTTAATCTTTTAAAAGCATATTATTTTTAAAAACAACATCAACAAGTCTATCCCTAAATCACCAAATTGTTAAATATTTTTGTTTTCCGGTCAATGGTTGCCAATTTATTAAATTATAATATTATTTTTGAAAAAATTAAAACCAATACCATTATTACCGAATCATTATCATGTATCAGATAACCGATCAACTCACCAAAATAGGATTTAGCATTACGCTCCTTAGCAGTATTATTCAAAGAAATAATCATCAGAGAAAATTTAACACTTCACAATACTTCTGTATTTTTCTTGTAGAACAGGATCTGAATCTGATCGTTTCCGGAATCCAGCACCATATTAAAGGGGGATACTCTATCTTCATAGGTCCGCAAAAGGAAGTGGAGATCGGCGATACAGATGGTAAATTGGTCTATGTCATTGCATTCTCCTCAGAATTTTATGACAAGACCTCAAAAGACAGTATATTCCTGAACTCCCAGGTTTTCTTCAGCAGCCAGTCTGATATTTTTGCAGCCCCCTATTTTGGAAATACCTCTTTTAACCAGATTATACTTATCGAGAGGCTGATGAGATTTCAGACTAAAAGCGAAAGCCTTTATATTTCAGCGGCTCATAATGTAATTGAAGGGCTAATTTTAGATGCCTACCTATATGTTGAAAATCTTGAAAACAAAAAAGACAGCCGTCTGGATCATGTTTCATATGTCAACAGATTCCGGGTACTCCTTCAGCGTGATTTCAAAACAGCAAAAAAAGTTTCTCACTATGCAGATCAATTAAACATCTCCATCAGAAGGCTTACTGAAATGACTGAGCATGCTTACGGTAAATCTGCAAAACAGATCATCATTGAAAAGGTTAAAAATGAATGTGAAAAAGCAATTAAATTTTCCAACTTCACTATGTCAGAAATCGCTTATGATTTGGGTTTCAGTGATGAAGGTAATTTCAGCAATTTCGTAAAAAAACATACCGGAAAAAAACCTTCTGAAATGAGGGAGTATTCAACATAAATTTGTAGCTTTATCTGACCAAGTCATTTATTTATTATGTATGTCAGATATATGCTGCTCCTTTGCCTGTTAGGCATTTCTGCAATTTTATCCGCCCAGGGAACCGATCAGGCCCGTCTGAATATCAGGATTTTTCCTGTGCAGAGTATGTCTGTTTATTCATCACACGATTCTGCAGAAAATCGGGAAAAATCTCCTTCTGAAATCTCCTCGCGTGAAATTACAGTATCAAGTGTTTACGGATACCAGATAAAAGTCCGCAGTGAAAATAATCCGGTCTATAAAAAAGAAATGACAGCTTCACAAAAAAACAACAGTAAAAACTGCGAAACCAATCCTCTTTTACTGTATGCGAGCGATCTTGCCGAGATCAACAGAAAACTCCACCTTAAAAATGTCATTTCAGAAAAACACCGTGCTGCGGTTGGCTGCATAACAGACGACGTCAGTAAAATGTATGTTTACACAATTATATCACAGTAGGCTGTTAAGAAAATATGAATTTTTCAATATGCTTTGAATAACAACATTATTTTTCCGGCATTTAAAAATTTCATCAATTACCGAAACTAAATTGTACAATTCGCAATCCAAACACCATAAATGTTAAAATAATTATTCACTATAGTAACATAAGCTTAAATATAGATTAAAATTAATTAGATTTTCAATGATATATTTTTGTTAAATTTCACAAAACATTAGTCTTTTTTCACAATCGATAATTCCTGCAGGCATCATACCTTTGCGCCAGAAACAACGATAAAAACAATATAACTAAACTTTAATGAAAAAACTAATCATTGCATCCCTGGTATTACTAGGTGCAGTAACCATCAATGCTCAGAATGTAACCCTTAATGTGAGACTTAAACCAATCCAGACCCTGATCGTTAACAATCTTCAGAAAACAGTTAACCTTGATTATGTAACGAAAGACGATTACAACAATGGGGTGAGTTCAGTCAACACTGATCATTTGAACATCTACAGTACAGGTGGATTCCAGGTAAAAGTGAAAAGCGCCAATGCAGCACTTCAGAACGGAGCAAAAACCATTCAGTCCAACACGATCCAGATTAAGGCAACTGCAGGATCTGAAGCAGTTAATGGAGCTCAGTACGCACAGAACGTTCAGCTTTCAGCCAATGAAACAACTTTGGTAACTTCTTCAAACGGAGGGGTAAATAAAAAAATCAGCATCGAATACAAAGGAGCAGGAGGTAATGCATACTTAGATAATTATATTGCAGGACAGGATCCGACAGTATATACAACAGAGCTGACATACACCATTGTCTCTCAATAATCTTAAGAAAACATAATTGATATAGAAGTGTTGCATTTTTGTGACACTTCTATTTTCATTAAGCAATTTTATATGAAAAACATTTTTCATCTGCTGGTGTTTTTATTAGTAACCGTATCCGGTATTTCCAATGCCCAGACCGGTATATCAGTATCGCCCCCCCGCGTGTATTTTGAGTCAGCTCCGGGAGTAAGCAATACAGAGAAAATAACGGTGACCAACGTCAGCACAAAAAACAGTCTGGATTTAGCACTAAGCCTCGGTGACTGGGAATATGACAATAAAGGCGAAAATCAGATGTACCCTCCCAATACTTTACCGACCTCCTGCTCCAGCTGGATTACCTTTAAAAAAGAAGACGCTTATTTTTCCCTCAAACCGGGCGAAAGAAAAGACATTGAAGTAGTCATTACTTCACCTAATATACCAAAGGACAGTCTTACCGCTCATACTGCACTGCTGTTTGTCAGCCAGATGAATCCTGTGGATGATGTTGACAGCAAAGGAGCGAACATCAAAGTCAGCATACGGTCAGGAATTAAGATTTTTCACAGAACCACGGGAACAAATATCAAAAAAGTAGAGATTACTTCCTTAAAATTTGATCCTGTTAAGAAAAGTCTTGTCCTTCATTTTGAAAACCAGTCTGTAATCTGGGTTGACGGTAAAGTTTTAACAGATATTTTAAATGTAAAAACCGGGAAAAAGATTACACTGAACAGTACAATCTTTTACACCATGCCGGGTAATAAGAGAGAATTGGAGATTCCTGTAGACACAGCACTGGATAAAGGCCAATATACAGCTTCAGTACTGATGGATTACGGTGATTCAGCAAACATGGAAATGGGTGAATTAAATTTTAGTTATGATTAAGAAGTCCTGCATCATATTCATTCTGTTTTGCACGAACCTGTTTCTATACTCCCAGATATCTTTCACATCCTGGACCAACAGTTACCTGCAGATCAACTCTTATCAGGGGAATATTAATCCTGATGCCTATACCGTAACATTTGCAGGCAACGGAAATTTCAATATTCCTAACTGGAGACTGTCGGCCAGATTAAAGGGCAGCATAACCGCCAATAACGGAACATATACTTTCCCCGCTAATATGATTTCCTTTCAGCCTGTATCTTCATCAGGTCAGGCATATCCCAATCCAGTGCCTTCCATTGCAGAGATAGGGATTCCTGCCAATACTATAGTAACGGAAGGAGCAGATTTTCTGCTGGTTCCGAAATCAAATGCAGCATTGTATAATCATCCGAGCCAGCCCAACGGATATTATAACCTGCAGCTGAAATTCAGTCTGAGTGTAGCCGGTGGCTCCTATTTGGGAAATTATCCTGCATGGATTACCTTTACAGCTCCTGTGGAATTCACAGCCTATGATCAGAACAATGCTGTCATAGGAAGAGTTGATCATCAGTTTCAGTTCCAGATTGGTGCGCTTTCAGGAAATCCACCTTCTGCTAATGAGCTTTCGTTAAAGGTCAATGCAGCAGCCAGCAACGGACTGCTTGAACTCAGCAGTATCCAGGATTACACCGACGGAAAAAGTGTCACCTACCCCAATGCGCTTTCTGTAAAAACGAATACCAATTATCAGATCACCGTACGTTCCGTTCAGAATAACTTTTCATCAGCCGGTGGAAAAATGATCCCGGTCAACAGTGTTCAGCTTACACTTGTTCCTGTGATGCAGAATTCTGCTACTTTTCTTACTACGGTAGCATTGCAGATGAATTCACAGACTGTAGCCAAAGGACCTTCCACACAAAACTCTTTTGTAGACTACAGCATTAAGTACTCCACTCGTCCGAATGACGAAAATCTCATCAATGCAAAATCCGATGAATATTCTGCTACGCTGCAGTATGAAATAACACCACAATAGTACACACCTTGCCTGTTCATAATATTTTAAGATTTTTGACTGCCTGTCTATTCATGATGGTGCAGTCTTCCCTATACAGTCAAGCTACAAAAGACGGCAAAGAGGTTTTTATAGATATTCAGGAGCAGACTTACAGCCAGGAAGCACGAATCGTTGATCTTGTAGTGTCAGTCACCAATAACAGTCCTGAAAACTTCAAAGGCAGACTGAAAATTTCAGTTCCTAAAGGATTTAAAACCATTCTTACAGAAGATATCAACCTGAATATCAATAAAAGTGAAAAAAAATTTATCTCTGTAAAGATCCTGGTAAGCGAAAATGCAGGAGCGGGTGAAAACAGTATTCGACTTTTACTAAATAACGAACAGGATAAAATAACGGACGAAAAAACAGTGTCCCAAATAATCGCAGAGAACAATATTCTGCAGATGTCAGCTGAAGCTCTTCAGATTTTCAGGAAAGATGGCCGTGATTCTTTACAGCTGAAAGTTAAAGTAAGCAACAGGGGCAATATGCAACAGAAAACAACGTTGGTTTTTAAAATTCCTGATTACAGTGACCACAATCTTTTTATAGAGCAAAATGCAACAATCAGTCCTCAAAAAGACACGATATTTACGCTCCATTTTCTGCCATCGCGTGAAATGATGAGCCGCAACAGTTTTTTAATTTCAGTGACAGGTTTCCGAGAACCTACCAAAGAGATATTCGGGACTGTGGGAATACCTGTACGGAACATCTCAAATACTCAGAAATTCCAGGATGAATCGGGAAATGGTTTTGACAGGCTTACAAAAAATTCCGTTACATCAAGCTACCGTAAGATCGGGCGTGATCTTGACATTTATCAGGTTATCGGCTCGGGAGGCTTTAATGTTCCTTCAGGATATGTATTTCTCAGCGGAAATTTTTTCATGATGAATTCTCAGACCGATCCGATGATTAACAATACCTACATCTCCTATCGAAGGGAAAAAAGTGAATTTACGGTCGGAAATATCAGTAAGCTTTTAGAACTGTCCCTGTTCGGGCGGGGAGCTGAATACAGTTTTTTGAACAGTACTCAGGATAAAAAGGTTGAGATCGGGTTTGTAGAACAAAGCTTCAGTTTACTTGAGAAAAACTCATTCCTAAAAAACGGATACGGATTTTACGTCAGAGGTCTCATCAATCCTTTTAACTATACCAGGAATACATCAGCGGTTTATATCTTTAAAAATGATCCTTTTGAAAAAGCCACCCATCATTTGTTGGGAACCGAAATAACCCGTCGCATCAATAATTTCTGGCAGACTTCATCAAAGCTTTACGGTGGATACAGTATATACGAAAAAAGTACTGAATCAAGACCATCGGTAGCTGCAGAATCTCAGTATTCAGGACTTGTCGGTACAGTGAACCTGAACGGAAATTTTTTCTTCAGCTCAGATTATTATCCGGGAAACAGAAGAGGGAGTATTCAGATTCAGCAGAATGCCAATATGTTACTGCTCAAAAAGCACAATATATACAGCAATGTATTGTATTCTGATTTTTCACCAAAATACAATTTATTCAATTCTACTATTTCTTCGAATAACTTCAGATTTGAGTCCGGGATAAATCTTGCAAAGACGAGTACACTCACCTATTCTTTTGCGTATCAGTACCAACTGGAAAGATCCAACTCGTACAATACTTTTTTTTACCCGGTCAATAATAACCGCGAACTTACCATCAAAGCTCACCGGCTTGTAGAAAATACGACATGGCTAAGTGAAAATAAAAAACACTCTGCCAATATCAGCATGGAGATAGGAGCCGCACAATATCCTGAATCCGACGAATACCGTCTACAGTCAAAACTTTCTGCCAATTACAACTACAGAAGAATTAATTTTACCGCTCAGTATCAGTATGGAGGTTATTACCTTTCCGAATATGCATTTTCAAGAATATCAGGTTCCGAAAAGTATAAGAAGCTAAGTACTTCACTCTTCTATGGTACAAATGCTTTTAAAGAAAAGCTGAATATCAATTCAGGTATTGCTTTTACCGATGATAACATTTATGGGCGGGCACCTTCCGCATTCTGTAACGTAAGATGGAACACCCGTTTTTATGAATTTTTTGTCAATTCGTCATGGTATAATTACAATTCGCTCAGTCTTCAGAATAACATTTTTACGGTAGAGGCAGGAATCACGGTAAACCTTCACAGTAAATCCCTGAGCACCCGGAAAAAATCAAACCTTCAGGCAGTTGCTTTTTACGACATCAATAATAACAATGTGTTTGACGTTGGTGAAGAGGTTGCAGCAGACTACCTGATCACCATTAACAATATTGCCTTCACCACAGATGCTGCCGGAAAAATTTTCTATCAGAATATCCCTTTTGGAAGATACACCTTAAAACAGTCGGTGCAGCAGGGCTGGTATTATGATGAGCGGATGCTAGACATTGACCGGTACAAAAGCACAGCAGAAATTCCTCTGCATCAGAACGGTACCGTAACAGGAAAGATACAGTATCAGTCAGACAGCAGAACTGCTTTGGATTTTGTGCCTAAAATCAATGGAATACAGTTCAATATTTATCGGAATGATATTCTAATGGAGACCGTCTACAGCAATGACAATGCGGAATTTATCTCGTTCTTGCCGGTGGGAAGCTACACGGTCAGGATCAGAGACGAGAGCCTTTCTGCCAATACCTACTGTGAAAATCCTGTTACAGGCTTTATTGTGAAGACCGGTGAAATCAAATCTCTTCCGGCATTCGTGATCAAAGTAAGAGAGAAAAAAGTTCATTCGAAGAAATTTACGAATTAGACTGATGCTCTGTATTATAAACTGCAGAATGCAGGACATTCCTGTCCTGCATTCTGCGACTTTGAGTCACCAACTTTTCAATCTTATTTTGAAATTGAAATCTAAATGAGCTGCACTTTTTTAAACACCTGTGATCTGTTCGATTCTTATAAAAACTTTTTGCTTGATAACTTCTGTGTTTGAAGCACTGGGGTCCATTCCTGCCATGACCGTAACAATGTAAGCCACCTTCGACGTATTAGAGGTGTCAATCCAGCTGTAATACCTGTACTCCGGCCCGTTACTGTTTGCATTGTAAATTCCCTGATTTCCCCATGCACCTGTACCTGCTGTAGCTGTTGATAAACTTCTCCAGGTATTTCCGGTTCCCCCTCCCGGTATGCCGGCAGGAATGTTCAGGTTTCCTCCTGCATCTGTGATCTGCCCTCCGTAAAATGTGGAATAATTCCACATGAGGACTTTGTTTGCAGAAGTATTATTTCTGATCAGAACATTATTCTCTGTACCGCTGGTAGTGGGAGTTGTGTTGTTATGCGCCGTGGCAGCAGCAGTCTGTAAAGAATGTCTCATAAAGACCTTTATTGTATAGAGCCCATCGGGAGTTTTAGCATCTACTGAAAAGCCTTTTACCCCTGTATCAGGATCCGTTACAAATTTCATATAGTCCATTACTGCACGTGTTTGTACATCTGCATATACCTGGGTTCCTACGGTGACAGAACTACACCCGGTGAAGCCCGGATTAGCCGCAATAAAAGGAGCGAGATCGAAGCTTATCCCAGCCGGTGATGATTGGGAAGCACTGGGTGTACCCTGTATGGTAAACACCAGATTACCTGAACCTGATTCTAATTTTCCTGATGTAATAGTCGCTGTAATATTCGGATTTCCTACGGAAGTAAGAGTTATACCGTTATACCGACCTCCGTTTGCACCTGAATAATGGATTTTCAAAACCGTTCCTGAAATAATTGGGGTTGGAAGATCACCATCAATCTTTTGTGAGGGATCCAGAACTGCGCTGCTACAATTGATCGTAGTTACAGCTTCTGTACTTGACGAATTATCAATTGTCCTCCATTCTGTACCGTTCCAGAAATAGTAACCCCGTGCCAGGGCAGTTCCTTTATTATAGATTAGAAGTCCGTGTGGCTGATTGCTTATATTATTGTCACCGTCAGAATTGAGGTCCATATTACTTGACGTCAGATTGACCTGTGGAATCAAAATCCCTTTGTCATCGGAACTGATATCCAGCATAGCATAATTATTGGGCAACGTATTTCCTATACCTACTTGCCCAGATGCCGTCACGACAACATCATCTTTTTGCTGTATTGCCGTCGGAGTTCCAGTCACAGCATTATTTTTTCCGCCATCTACATTAAAGACTCCCTGAGGATTTTCTGTATTTATCCCTACCTGTGCAAAAGTACTGAATCCTGAATAGAAAAGCATTAATAAAAGTAATTTTGTTTTTTTCATTTGTATAATATCTAAAAGTTGTAGTAAAATATTTTTTGTAATCAGAATGATTTAAACGTGGATGGCGGCAGTCTGACTATCTGCACCATCGAAAACAGTATATATGATCTTTGTGTCATAAAACCATCTATATAATTATTGGAATAAAAAAAAACTCAGATCAATGACAAATGTTGATGGAACAGCAAAGCAATTGTAAATACCGACAATAAAAGTCTCTACGTCACGACTGTTTATCATTACATTATTTTGAAACAAAATTATCCAAAGAAAGTACTTTAAGCTAAAAAAAACTACCCTCGTTTACACTCGCGTGAAAGATAGAGGGTACCTAAAAACAACCTAAATAGCTGACATCCAGTTTTTTGAATTACTTCCCGATGAAATTCTAAGTTTTTTTCTCAACCTGTACTTTTTACCTTCCACAGACTTTATTGTAGAGTCTGTATAGATTGCAATCTGTTTTGTAGAGAATCCAAGCTTTAGCATAGCGCAAAATTTAAGGTCAGAAACGGTTAGAGGCACAGAAGCAATATCATGCAGTTCTATGAAAAAATCCGGGAAAAGTTTTTCAAATTTTTCGACAAAAACAACGTCATTGACGTGTATCAATTTGATAACTTCTTCAATTTTGACATCTGAAAAATCTTCTTTCGTCAGTATTTTTTTTAACCTGTTTACTTCAGTATTCAGATGATGAATCCTCTCGCTTTTTAATAAGTTTCTATGATAAATAAAAAAATAGCCTGCTTTTTTCTCAAGAATAAAAAAAAGATTAACAGTCATCAGAAGCAAAATACATGTGATGTTCAGAAGCAGTAACTTATGACAATAGTTTCCTAAACTAAGATCCCTCTCCACGATGGTAAAATTTCCGATAGCAGAAGCATAAAGACTGACAATAATTAAAATAAAGAAGAAGCCTAATAAAAATTTATCTTTCTTAAAACTGAATAATACCGGAAGACAGGAAAGTAACGGAAAATAAAAAAGGTACATCCCGCTTTCTAAACCACAGAAAGAAGAATAATAAGTAACAACGCCTGTTAAGATGGTCAGATATACCGATATGAAGTATCTTCTTTCAATATTAGTCGTTAATAAAAACCTGACTAAAAATAAAGATGAAGAAACTGACACTAAAAACAGGCTATCTGTTGTAATGCCAAAGAAAAAGAAATTACAAATACTGTGGGATACCAATATCAAAACACATATAACAACATACCTGTTCAGTAAAATTACAGAATCCTTAGCATCCTGTGAATCATTTTCTCTTATTCCATAATACGAAATTAATTCATACAATCTTTGCAAAAACGCAATTAAAAATCTCATCATTTTGTGTTTACATAGAAAACGAATTTAAAATAAATTCATCACCTACATTCTGTTGCAAAAATATAAAACTTAAATTAAATATTAAATTATCTGGATAACCAACCGAAGTATAATGACAATATCCACTAAAAAAGCTGTTCTGACAGTGAAAATATCAAATTTTTAAAATTTTCAATACTTTACATTGTTTAATTCAATTGATTTAGATATAGTAAAAATATATATTTCCGTAAGCTAATTTTCTTGATCGTATCAGCACTACCCTAATCGTATGATCTCTGTAAATTTAATTGATCTTTCAATGCAATATAAATCAACCCACAAAATCTTCAAAAAAACAATCAGTGATCTCATCATTATTGTATTTAAATCAAAAAATGAATTTAGATATCAAACCAAAACGAATCAGCATTTCATGACGAATATTTCCCTCTGAAACATTTTCTATTGTCTTACAGCTTCAGAATGTATGACACGGCTGTCCTGCGTTCTGCAGTTTGAGTTTCAGTATTCAAGCCTCAAAACCGCCGAATTCATCTTGGATATATCAAGGATATATTAAGATCTCCGTGGTCATTTAAATGCCGGATTATATCTTTTTGCTTATCAATCCGATTGCCTGCTTACTTAAAAACAGAAATATATTGATAATGTCACCGGTCTGTTGGTACATCTTCATATCATCTGCTGAACTGTACAGAAAATAAAAAATGCGGGACATTACTATCCCGCATCTTTAAAATCTTATTTGATCAAGCTTTCAATATTTAATAAGATTTATTAATTACTGTGTATTTATACCTTGAAATTCCGCTTGTTCGATTGCCCACGCCATAACGTTTGCAAACAATACTGAATTATAAACCTGCAGACTTCCTGCTGAATAACCATTCCCGGCAAAACCATAATTTTTTAATAATGGAAAATTATTGGAATCAGTTACAAATGGCTGTACAGTAAATCCGGGGTACTCTCCGTTTGCATAGAAATTTGCCAGGAAACCACCATCACCAATCCAGAATAAATTCAGAGAATTATGCTTAAACATAGTAACACCATTATTAGTCGTTGTCGAGTTAATGGCTGAACCTCCTGAATAGGCAGTTATCGCTGATGACGGAACATTCTGAAGCATAATAGTCGAGGATGAATCTTCACCCCAATGTTTCCCCCTGATATCACCAAACGGGCCATTTAAAATTTTATCATTCTGATTTATCATAGGATATACCGCACCCGCAGAATATATTGTTGAATAAGTGATTGCCGGAGAAGCAAATACATCTCTCAAAACATTCACATGGGGAGTTACTTCACCGGAACCGTTAGCATTATCTGTCATTAAAATCAGAACACCTCCCTGATTAAGATAATTTACCAAAGCTGTTCTTTCTGCGGCATTAATGATATAATGGACAGCTATAATTACAATATCAGGCTTTTCCACCGCATTCAGCTGTGTTAAAAGTCCTCCTGCCGAAGTTACATTTACATGAGTAAATCCCTCTGTCTTGACTAAACTTGTTGCTAATGTCCCGAAGTTTTGAGGAGAATTCAGTAAATTATATGCAGCCTTTTGACCTGCTGCAAAACCATAATCACTATTATAGCTTACGTGAACAATCTTTTTTACAGGTACAGCAACAATGATATTTACATTACAGGTTGTAGATACCGCTCCCTGACTGTCCGATGTAATTGTCAGTACTTTGGTTGAAGTGGAAGAAGGTGTTCCGGTCCCATGTAGTGTAATATTCTGGACTCCCGCTGCCGTGAAAGTACCTGAAGCGCTAAATGAAATTCCATCCACGGTATTTGTTGTAATGGTATAGCTGCCCAGCGTAGTTACATTCATAGGTAAAGTAATGGTATTATTTGCTGTAAGTGCTGTACCTACTTTATAAACTCCGTTCACGGTGGCGCGACTACAGCTCATGGTATAGGTACCTGCAGCTGAAAGTACAGTCACAGTTTTTGTCGGTGTACAGATTACATCTAATCCATTTGCATTGATTTCCAGATTATCCGTCTGAACAACTGATGGTGTTCCCTGAGCTACGGCCTGTATTGTATAAGAACCTGTATTCAGGAAAGTACCTGTTACAAAAAAGCTGTAACCGTTGGTAGTTGTTGCTAGAAAAGTATATTCCCCTGCTTTGGTAACAGTTACAGGAATTGAAAGATAATTAGATGCTGTAAGCTCTCTGCCTTCGACGTAAGTTCCTCTTAACTCTATACCTGCACAGTCAAAAGTAAATTGAGATTTACCCAACTGACCACAAAGGCTTTTCCATTCCTGCTCAATATTATTCCAGTAATTATAACAATCTTCTGTTGTATTGTAGATAAGCATACTGTTTTGTGCATTATTCATATTTGGTGTAAGCTGCCCATCCCTCTGGGCTTCTGTATAACGCTGAATCAGGACACCACTGTATTTATCAGGATTTGCACTTGAGGGATCAATTCTTTCGGAAATATGTAGTCCTGAGTATTGAGCCGGTTTATCTGTATTGATACCAACCTGTCCGAATATATTGATATTTATAAGGACTATCAGCAATAAAAAATTATTTATTATTCTCATCAATTTTTTTTTATATGTTAACTATATTGATTTTTTCTAAGTCTAATTATCTGAACTCAGATTGTTATTTTGTGAAGATGCAGAAGCCCAGGCGGCGGGCGTATTATTTGAAAATTTAATTTGAATGAATATAATTTTGAAACAGCGTTTTTATAAAATGCAACACGTTCTTCAAAACCTGCTGAAAAATTGATTTTCGACCTTTTTAAAATGAATAGCTGAAGATCACATTTGGTTGCGTCCTGAATTACAATTATGGGAAATTTACTTGTTAGAGGTAACATTCTATCATCAGTGTAATTTTCAAAAGTAATTTCCAGGTTGACTTCCTCAACTTTTGTATTTACTTCTTTATTTTTTAATATATATTGCTGTTTTTATTCTAGTAGAATTGCGGTCTGCAAAAAAAGAAAATGAGAAAATACACAGAGAGTATCTTCTCTCAAATTTTAATACAATAAATAAATGATTGATTGAACCTTGAATTTATTATCTTTAAAATCGTCTTGACCTATCAATTTTCAAAATCTTATTATATGATAAAAGATTGGTACAAAGATATTTTAATGAAACAGAATAATTTCAATTTATCACCCTCTTGTTATCTCTTAAGAGTGAAAGTGAGGGTATTGGTTAATGCTAAGTATCTATATATCAGTTTTTTTTAATTTCACTTAACTCTCATTCAGCCACGGACTGTTTAACGAAAATTAAGTCTGACTCCATGCAAAAACATGCCTCTGCTGTAAGATTTTTTTACAAAATTATTTCAAGGGACTGTTACTTACTAAAAACACATCCTCGAATTCATAATCATGGATAAATAAAGTATTTGTCCCATCTTATCATAGAGCCGACATCCATGTTTTTGAATCATAATCCGCTGATATCTTAAGTTTTTTTCTGAGCCTGTATTTTTTGCCCTCTACAGACTTAATGGTGGTACCTGTATAAATTGCAATCTGCTTTGTTGAAAAACCAAGTTTCAGCATTGCACAGAATTTAAGATCAGAAATTGTCAGAGGAACCGAAGTAATATTCTGTAATCCCAAAAAGAAATCAGGAAACAGTTTTTCAAAATTTTCAATAAAGATAACGTCGTTAAGCTGTAATGATCTGATCAGTTCTTCAATTTTCTGTTCCGAAAAATTCTCTTTATTGAGTAATTTCCGAAGTCTTGTAATTTCGCTGTTTAAATGATCTATCTGCTCTCTTCTTAATGTGTTTCTATACAGTACAAAAAAATAATCAGTTCTTTTTTCGTAAATAAAAAACAGATTGACAGCGAGAAGCAGTAAAATACCCGTAATATTCAGTAGCAACAGTGTGTTATCATAGTCACCTAAGAAAGGATTTCGCTGCACAACTGTAAAGTTTGTGAAAGCCGAAAGATAAAAGCTTAGAAGCATAAAAATGAACAGGAAAATCATTAAAAACCTGTCTTTTTTAAAACCGAAGAAGACAGGTAAGGAGGAAATAAGAGGAAAATAAAAAAGATACATCCCGCTTTCAACGCCGCAAAAGGAAGAATAATAAGTAACAATACATGTTAAAATCACCAGTGCGCAGGAAATCAGGAATCTGTTTTTTACATTGTTATTTAACAGAAACCGTGCGAAAAAAAGCAGTATTGAAAAAAAAAATAATAGAATACTATCTTTTGTAATTCCTAAAAATAAAAGATTGCAGAGGCTGTGACTTACAAATATCAGGAAGCATATAACAACATACCTGTTAAGTAAAATAATAAAATCTTTTTTATTTTGTGATTCATCATCATCCAATCCGTAATAAGAAATTACTTCATACAATCTCCGTAATCGCAAATTTAAAAATTTCATCATAATTGTGTTTTAAAAAATGAATTATTTAAAACTCATTCATTCTAATACTATATTTACAAAAATATAAACAGCACAATATTCAGATATTGATCTATATCAATAAATTAATATCAGCAGAAAAAGTAAAATATTGAGTAGATATTTATGCTGACAACAGAAAGTTTACTTTCTGATCAATGAAAAATTCTTCCGAAATACGGTCCCAGGTTAATTCTCTGCGTGAAAGTATTTGTCAGATCTATGTGCTTCAACAAATAAGAATTTACCGCAAAACTATTTTAAGAAAACATACCTAACTAAAAACATACCCCCTTATTTACACTCACACGTGTAACCGAGAGATCTGTAAAAACCTATAATAAAATTAAATAGCTGATATCCAGATTTTTGAATCGTCTGTATAAGGAATGTCGATTTTTTTTCTGAGTCTGTATTTTTTACTTTCAACAGATTTGATGGTAGATTTTGTATAAAGCGCAATCTGCTTGGTTGAAAATCCCAATTTCAGCATTGCACAGAATTTAAGATCAGAAGTAGTCAGCGGAACATTGGACAGGCGCTTTAGTTCAATAAAAAAATCAGGAAATAATTTTTCAAAATTTTGAATAAAGATGACATCATTCAACTGTAAGGATTTTATAAGCTCTTCGATTTTTGTTTCTGAAAAATCTTCCTGATTCAGTAATTTCCGGAGCCTGATCACCTCTTTATTGAGATCATCGACCTGCTCCCTTCTCAAAGTATTCCTGTACAAAATAAAAAAATAATCAGCTCTTTTTTCAGCAATAAAAAAAAGTTGACTGCGACAAGCAGCAAAATACTGCTGATATTAATAATAAGTAACTGATGGGCATAAGTTCCTAAAAAAGGATTTTTTTCTACGAGGGTGAAATTTGTGAATGCAGATACATACAGACTTACAATAATCAGAACGAAAATAAAAACTGCTGAAATTTTATCCTTTTTAAAACTGAAGAAAACAGGCAGACATGAAAGAAGAGGAAAATAAAAAAGATACATTCCGCTCTCAACACCACAAAAAGAAGAATAATAGGTTACAACAGCAGTTAAGATGACTAAAACTGCAGAAATAAAGTAGCCTTTCCTTATTATATTACTGAATGAAAACCAACAAAAGAGAAGGATCATAGAGAACACAAATAAAAACACACTGTCTTTTGTAAGTCCTAAAAAAATAATATTGGAAAAACTGTGAAATATGATAATCACGAAACATAAAACAATATACCTGTTAAGCAAAATGACAAAATCTCTGTCATCATGTGACTCAACCTCTCCCAGGCCGTAGTACGAAATCATATCATATGACCTTAGCAAAAACGATTTTAGTAATTTCATAATAATCGTATTTATGTTATAAAAAAATTAATTTTTAAAACACGTTTATTCTCATTTTATTTTAACAAAAATATAAAACTTACTCATTATACATTACAATAAACAAATAAATTAAGCAGGCAACTAAGATCAATTAAAATCAAACACAACCTAATTAACTATACAACAGTATCTTAAAACTATTTTATCATATAACCGGCATAAGCATCTGTTTTATTAAACCATAGGAATTTTGTGAAATACTTTCTGCGAAATAAAAAAATAATATTAGTTCATAGTAATTTATGACTGGAATATCCTTAAATAATATATTTTCATCCCTGATGATTTATTCAGTGAAACAGGTAAATTTCATAATCAAAAACTGACTGAACCTAAAAAAATAACCTCATATTTCAATCGGATAATATTTTGTAAGTTTAAGTGATCTTATTATGTAACCTGAATTAATCCATGAATCAACGAAAAAATAATCCCTGGAACTTTTGCAATACCGAAAAGTCGATGATATCACCAAATGGCCTTTACAAAGCAGTTTATTATAATCTAAATGAAATTGCAATGGGAGCCCCGCTAGGAGGCCCCTGCTGCGTAGAGACATCAGGTGGTGTAAAAATAAAACTGCACGACTGGTGCGGCGGTCCTCCGGTCTGGGAAAAGAACGGATTGTTATTAACAATACCGGTCTGGACAAGAAATGCTTTACAGGGTACATTTCAGCAGATTGCCGTCATGGACATGATAACGGAAAAGCTGACCGTATTTAAAAGAACATTCAGAGTTCTTGACCTCCAATCCTTTGAGGAGTCCATCATTAAAGGCTGCGACAGCCCGGTCTATCATCCTCAAACAGTACACTTCAATACAGAACTGGAACCCATCGACTTTACATCAGATCCTGCAGAGATCCTGTAAAATATTTAAATTTATAAGCATTTACAAGCATCAATATGAAAAAAATATGGGTTGCGATTTTAGCAGGAACAGCTGTTACAGCAATTTACCTTTCAGGATATGGTTACATTTTTAAAGCAATTGGCATTAACCTGAAGAAAGGACCACTGACTCCGTCAACAGATGATGAAGAAAAATTTCCATCTCATACAATCCCGAATGGTGATCCAAAACCATGGGAAAAAGATACGTCCATCAATAACTACCCTCTTCCGGAAGCGGTTATGAAAGATCTTAAAAAAACGAGAGCCTCATCTCTTATTGTTATACGCAACAATAAACTGATTTATGAAGAATACTGGAAAGAACACTCCTCTTCTTCACTGATAAATTCTTTCTCTATGGCCAAAGGAATCCTGTGCATCCTGACCGGATTTGCTGTAGAAGACGGATATCTTGAATCTGAAAATCAACTGATATCAACCTTTTTTCCTGATTATAAGAAAAGCCGTTACGGAAAATTTCTTACTTTTCGACACCTGATGACGATGCAGGGAGGCTTCGACTGGGAGGAAGAATATCATCATCCGTTTGCAGAAAACTCAAAACAGTATTTCACTGATGATCTGACAGCACAGACTTTTAAGATTGAAGTCAGCGAAATGCCGGGACAGAAATACAAATACCAGAGCGTTTCCCCGCAGCTCCTGGGATTAGCCTTACGGGAAGCTGTAGGTAAGGATTTAGCTTCGTACCTGTCTGAAAAATTATGGAAACCTTTAAGAATGGAATATCCCGCAAAATGGAGCACCGATGAAAAAGGAGTCGAAAAAGCATTCTGTTGTATCCATGCCAGTGCAAGAGATTTTGCAAAAATAGGACAGCTGATCATGCAGGAGGGAAAATGGGAAGGCAGGCAGCTCCTCAGTAAAGATTTTTGCAGGAAATTATATGCACCGACTCAGGAAAACGATGCCTTCTGTTACAATATCTGGGCTGATAATGAGCATACTGTTCCACATCGGTTCTTCTACGGATTTTTGGGACAGTTTATCATTATGATTCCTGAAAAAAATATGGTTATCGTTAAAACGGGACTTTACAACAAATTAGATGTCGATAAAAAACAACGGCCGCTTCAGGTAAAATTACTGGTTGATGAAATGAGCAAAATCTTTTAAAGTTATGAAGTATCAGTAATAGAAATGAACTTAAACAACATTCTGAATTTTTCTGTTATCTTCTGTATGATTGCACTCACTGTCAATCGTTTCGGACAAATACTCAAAACATCTCCCGCAATAAGAAAAATAAACACTTACTTCTATAAAAAAACAAAAAAGTCTCACCAAGGTGAGACTTTCTGTATATAGATAACAAGTTATCTTTATGGTTTCGATATAAGTTTTCCGGACTGTACCTTTCCGTCTTTACTCTGTATCTGATAAAAGTAAATTCCGGCAGGAAGATTTGTCTGGATTGTATTAGAGGTTTCTTTCAATACTTTTCCCAGTACTCTTGTTCCGGCAGCATCAAACAGGGTAAAATCTGATCCCGGATTCACCTGACTGATATTTAAAACTGACGAGAATGGATTAGGATACACTACGACAGCATCTTTCTTCTGCACAGCTGATCCGACAGCCAAAGAACCTGTAGTACATCCCGGAGTCATCTGGGCATTGATACTTACTGTTGACACCGCACCGGTCGTACTAAGAACACGACCTTCGATAGTCGTACCAATATTTAAGTTGACAGCACCGTTGTTACCAACTACAGTCCCCTTGAAGTTTGTATAATCGTTAAGATTGACAGCACCGTCAACTTTCCAGAATACATTTTTAGCCTGGGCTCCGTTTTGTAAAACTACAGAAGCATAAGTACTTGTTGAAAGGGCTCCATTGATTTTAATTACAAAAACCGCATTGGGATTATTCTGAGCATTTAAGATCACAGCACCGTTAAGAACAGTAGCCGCGTTTAAAAGATAAGTATGTGGAGTAAGAACCAGGTTCTGTCCGAATGCAGCAGGATAAAGCAGTTGAATATCTGTAGGAAGCGTATTCAGATAGGTATATACATTATTCAGATCAAAAGCACATGCTGCGGTAGAATTATCAGGATTCGAATGGATTGTACCTGTTACATTAGCTGCAGCAAACCCTGTTGTAAGACCTGCATTTGAACCAATATCACCGGTAACCAGGGAAATCCCGGTATTCATAACCGTTCCGCTACCCGTAAAAATAGTGTAACATGCTACCGAATTAAGAACCGGCTGAGCAGGTCCTGTCAATACAGCACTTCCACACCCGATTGGCTTTCTTACCGTAACTCCGGATACCGTAACTGCACCTGTTGTAGAAAGAGCACGACCTTCTAAGGTAGTTCCCGTATTCAGGACTATCGCAGCATTATTAGCTATAACAGTACCCTTCATTGAAGTATTGGCGGCCAAATCTACAAGTCCCTCTACTTTCCAGAATACATTACAGGCAAGAGCTCCGTTGGTCAGAACGACCTGTGCACCTGATGCTGAAGAAAAAGCTCCCTGAATCTTAAAGATAAAGACAGAATTGGCATTTCCTCCACCGTCAAGAGTCAGTACATTATTTAAAGTAGCACTCTGCCCGATTAAGTAAGTACCTGCAGTCAAAGTCTGACCGTTACCTAAAAGAGGAGCAGGAAAAAAGTTGGGAATTGCTGCGTTCAACTGATTATACGCTACGGTTAAAGCTGCTGCTGCAGTTGCAGTTGCACCGTCCGCATCATGCATTACTCCATCTACGTTTCCGAAATTGGTACTTGATCCGTTATTTGTTCCGACGTCGCCTGTCACTTGTGATAACCCAGTATTACTCACAGCACCATTAGATGAGAACAATGCAAAATTTGATGTAGCTCCCAGCACTGGTGCCTGGGCAATTACTGAAGAACTAACCATCATAACCACAATAGTTAGTAATTGTAAAATTTTTATCATAATAATATTATTTTTTCTAAATATTCAATCATTTAGATAAACAAATATATACAATATATTTAACAAAAAATCTATTAATTTAAATAAATTGTTCAATAAAAAATAATTAATTAAAAAAAATAATAAAATTTTAATATTTTTTTAAATAATTATCAATTTATAAAATTTAAAAAAATATAAATTTTATTTCAAAAAGATATAAAAAATATAAATTTCACCAGACTGGTTTTTAGTAAAAAAACTTACTTCAAAATCATTCAATGCCATCAGGCTGACAAATTTCAGAACTCTCATTATTTATAGTGGTGATCAAAAAATATAATGTCGAATCATCATTTAAACAAATTCTTTAATTGAAGGATTCAAAGTAAAAAACAGTTGAGTGAATGAGAAATAAAAAATCCCCGGACGAATCCGGGGATAAAAACTAATAACCATGAAAACTCAATTAAACATGAGAACCAAACACTAAGGAAATATTATGCCATTATGAACCTGGATTCATTTTTTAACTTTATTTAACATTAATTGATCATCCAAATCAGTCAAATCACTGAGTATCAAAAAATTAAACATATCAGAACATATTTAACAGATTAAGAGATTATTATCCAACTGATTATCAGACGCATTCTGGAAATAAGATTCAATTAAGTCATGTCAGAAATTATTTTCGATAAAAGTTAGCACAAAACTTATGTAGAGTTTTCATTGTATCAAATGGGTAAAATGATGAAGCTTTGTCAGTGATATAGCAGCAATGTAATCTATATGCTTTAAAGAATCAACTTCGTTGATTCTTTACTCAGCTCCCTCAAAATAAGCATAATAAAGCTTAGCGTCAGAAGAACAAGTCAATAGAATATGATCTTTTAATCAAAAGATCTTAAAAATTTGAACGCTACACGAAATTCAGAAAATTCAAACTGACTCTTACTTAAAATCTCTTATTCAATAAATATTCTATGCATCAGACACTCCGCCACACTTATATTTTCTGATACCACACCTTTGATTTTCACAATATATTTTGCGTGGCAGGCATAGTTCTTGTAACCAATTGTAACTATCACAAAATTTATTATGGAAAATGACAGAACAGTAGCTGTACTCAATGATCTTTTACAGATTACCAATGATCGGATTGAAGGATTCGGAAAAGTAGAAGGAAAAGTGTGGGAAAAATATCCGGATATCAAAGACGAGTATGACAGGATGATCTCCCAATCCAAAATGATGAAAAATGAACTCATTAATCTCATTACCGAAAACAACGGCACTCCGAACGATTCCACCTCCACTGCAGGATCTCTGCACAGAACATGGATTGATATCAAAAACTCTTTTACCATAGGCAGTGTAGAAGAATCAACCTTATCGAATGTAGTTTTCGGTGAAAAAGCCGCCATGGATGCTTATCAGAAAGTTCTTGATGACGGTTATTTATCGCCGCAGACTTTCGACCTGATCAACGAACAACTTCACAGTTTAAAACTGTCTTATCATCAATTTAAAGAAATCGAAGAATACAAAAGAAAATAGACAATTATCACATTAATAATTAATACGAGATCAAATTTTCATATGGAAAATAAAAATACAGAACAAAACAATCAATTTACATCCGATAATTCAAAAGTAAACCTTACAGATCCTACTACAAAATACCCAAGACCGCCGTTTGAAAGACAGTTTCAGCCATTCCCAGGTCTGGTCAGCAAGATGATTCCCGTACCCGATCACGGAGAAGAATCTTACAGAGGTTCGGGCAGATTAACCGGTAGAAAAGCTCTGATTACAGGAGGAGATTCAGGAATAGGACGCGCAGCTGCTATTGCATACGCAAGGGAAGGTGCTGATGTCGCAATCAATTATCTGCCTGATGAAGAATCAGACGCACAAGAAGTTGTAAAATTAATTGAGCAGGCAGGAAGAAAAGCAGTAGCCATTCCCGGTGATCTCCGTGAAGAATCATTTTGTAATGAGCTTATTTCGAAAGCAGTTGAAGCATTAGGCGGTCTGGACATCCTGGTCAATAATGCAGGTCATCAAAAAACGCACGAATCTATTCTTGATATCAGTACGGAAGAATTTGAACGTACAATGAAGACAAATATTTATGCCCCATTCTGGTTAACAAAGGCAGCATTACCCCACTTAAAACCAGGATCATCCATTATAGGACTGTCTTCAGTGCAGGCTTATGATCCGTCACCAGATTTATATGATTATGCACAGACCAAGGCTGCCACAACGAGTTATGTAAAATCTCTGGCAAAACAATTGGGTCCAAAAGGAATCCGTGTCAATGGCGTTGCACCGGGACCGGTATGGACGGCTTTGGAAATCAGCGGTGGACAGACCCAGGAAAATATAGAAAAATTCGGTGATGACACCCCATTGGGAAGACCGGGACAACCAGCAGAGCTCGCTTCGATATTTGTTCAGCTTGCAGACAATGATGCAAGTTTTGCCAGCGGACAGATTTATGGATCTGCAGGCGGAAGCGGACAGCCATAAAAAATAAAAAGAAAAATACATTTTTAGCAAGAGCCTGATTTCAGATCAGGCTCTTTTTGATGACTGAGATTTTTGAACCATCTCATTTTAAAAAAACCTGCAAATTATTTCATTTTTCAACCGGCAACATTTTATCAGCCAATCTCTTTTTTCCATTTTTTCTTCATCTCAGAATAGACAGGATTTGCCTCTGCCTTTTTCCATTCATCATAAAAAACTGCTGCAGCCAATCCTTTTTCCGGATCTCCGGTTTCACGATCTAAAAGCTGATAATCATTGTCGGCATCATATTTTTTACCTCCCTTATAATTATAATACCTTCGGGCTCTGGTAAAACCCATCTGCAGATATTTCCTTGCCATATCAGCACCTACAAAATCATTCTTATCGAGATAATTTTCAAACAGGCTTACAATTTTTGATGAGCTTTCCCTTGCGATGTCCTCAGTTTTAAAACGCCAATATTGCCCGATTTCACTTTTATAAGGCTCACAAATAAGTACACCCTGCTCCCCTTTTCCGACACGGTATAACTCAGGATGTATTCGGTAATCAATATCTGGTTTCCAGAGATAATCTGCATGATTAAAATTCAGGTAACCCGGTTTTTTATTTTTCATATACCCATTGTTGTACAAATGGTATGCCCGCTGAGATATTATAATTATCCCCTGCATGTATTCACAGGAAATTACAATAATCTAAAATTCAAATTTATTTACGACTGTTTATTTATAAATATTTACAATATAACATAAGAACAATAATCCTATTTTGTTTGAATATTTTTATTTAAAATCCCATTATAAATACATCTGATTCACCTTCCGTTTATTTTCCTGTACAAATTCATAAATCATTACAACGATGTTTTGCATGATGGAATCAACATCCCTACATTTGTTACAGAAAATGATCAGAGAATCATTTCTTCAGAATCGCCCGAAGCGATTCATAAAAAAGACACCATCACTTTATTAATATTGAAAGGCAGAACATTTTATGTTTTGTCTTTTTTCTTTGTAATTCGTAGGTTAGTTTAAGCCTTGCACTTCTTAATGATTGAAAGTTTTTTCTACAGTGAAAACTCCGTCAGTTCGAGTGCTTTTCGTAGCAAATCGGAGAAAAATGTATCAAGAACCCGGGAACCGCACACAAAATTTGTCTTTAAAACAAAAACTTCTCGATACGGTTTTTGCAAAACCTACTCGAAGTGACGCCTTGTCTACCCTACCAAAGTCGTTACATCAGTTCGAGCTCCGTCAGTTCGAGTGTTTTTTTGCAGCGAAGCGGAGAAAAATGTATCGAGAACCCGTGAACTACTGACAACCATTGAATCACAAGCTTCTCAATACGTTTTTTTTCAAAATCTACTCCAAATGACAGGTAGAATCCTTGTCTTTCATCGTTAAGTTTACGCCTTTGTTTATCTTAATAGTGTAAAGTTGTACAATAAACTTTGTCTCGCCTTGCGTTAAAATTTATGTTGAGATTCTTTCAGAATGACAAACTGTACGGTAATTTTAATGTAACTGAAAGATTGAATTTTCACCTTGTCTTTCATTGATAAGTTTACGCCTTTGTTTATCTTAAAAGCGGAAAGCTGTTGAAAAAAACTCTGTCTAGCCTTGCGTTAAAATTTATGTTGAGATTCTTTCAGAATGACAAACTGTACGGTAATTTTAATGTAACTGAAAGATTGAATTTTCACCTTGTCTTTCATTGATAAGTTTACGCCTTTGTTTATCTTAAAAGCGGAAAGCTGTTGAAAAAAACTTTGTCTAGCCTTGCGTTAATCTCGAATAATTAAAACGTTTCACCGTTGCTGAGTAGAACGCCCTTGAGAACGAAAAATATTTTCAGGATGGTAAAAAAACTTTGCGACCGTAGCGTTAAAAACCCTCCAAAACAACACCCTAAAAAAGTTTACATTAGGATTTTTACACGAGAATTTTTAACTTTACTTTTCGTACAGTTATCAGAATGACTGTATCTTTATCACTCAGAAAAAATAAACACATGGAACACAAAGTACATCAGGGACGTAACGTCAAAAGATTCAGGGAAATGCTGGGAATTAAACAGGAAGCTTTAGCATTCGACCTTGGTGAAGATTGGAACCAAAAGAAAGTCTCCCTTCTCGAACAGAAAGAAATGATTGACAATTCTTTGCTCCAAAAAATCTCTGAAGTTCTTAAAATACCTGTAGAAGCTTTTCAGAATTTTAATGACCAACAAGCCATTAGTATTATTACCAATACCTTCAATGATGATACTACAGTTGGAGACGATTCCACTATAGGAAATGAGTCAGGAAAGGATTTGGTAATAGGTGATGAATCAGTTGTAGGAAGTACTGCTGAAAATATAAAATGCACATTTAACCCAATCGATAAAATAGTTGAGCTGTATGAGCGTATGCTTTTACAGCAAAAAGAGATGGCTGATAAACTTGAAAACATTATTAAGGATAAGTAGGAATTCTACAGAAGTATTAAAATTATACTAATCATCTTGCCTTTGCTGAGTGAAACGCCTTAGCGAACGGAAAATATTTTCAGGATCGTTAAAAAACTTTGCGATGTTGTTTACGTTAAAAATCCCAAACAATTTTCAAAATTTTGGTAAATCAAACTTCTCGATACGGTTTTTTCAAAACCTACTCGAAGTAACGCTTGTCTACCCGAACCAAAGTCGTTCCCTCAGTTCGAGTGTTTTTCGCAGCAAAGCGGAGAAAAATGTATCGAGAACCCGTGAACCGCACACAAAATTTGTCTTTAAAACAAAAACTTCTCGATACGGTTTTTGCAAAACCTACTCGAAGTGACGCCTTGTCTACCCTACCAAAGTCGTTACATCAGTTCGAGCTCCGTCAGTTCGAGTGTTTTTTTGCAGCGAAGCGGAGAAAAATGTATCGAGAACCCGTGAACTACTGACAACCATTGAATCACAAGCTTCTCAATACGTTTTTTTTCAAAATCTACTCCAAATGACAGGTAGAATCCTTGTCTTTCATCGTTAAGTTTACGCCTTTGTTTATCTTAATAGTGTAAAGTTGTACAATAAACTTTGTCTCGCCTTGCGTTAAAATTTATGTTGAGATTCTTTCAGAATGACAAACTGTACGGTAATTTTAATGTAACTGAAAGATTGAATTTTCACCTTGTCTTTCATTGATAAGTTTACGCCTTTGTTTATCTTAAAAGCGGAAAGCTGTTGAAAAAAACTTTGTCTAACCTTGCGTTAATCTCGAATAATTAAAACGTTTCGCCGTAGCTGAGTAGAACGCCGTTGCGACCGAAAAATATTTTCAGGATTGTCAATAGAATTCATTGCAGTCGTATCGTTTACATAAAATATTATAACCAAAAAAAAATAATCCTGAAAGAAAAACCTTTCAGGATTATAATATGATAAATAAAGAACAAATTAGCTGTTCATTTTTTTATTTACTTCTCTAAACTGTGGAATTTTGCATAAGAAGACTTCAGCTGTTCAAGCTGATCTGCAACAACAACTGTACTTTGAGGGCACAGTTTATCACTCTGTAATGCCTCCTGATAAGCTGCAATAGCTGACTTTTCACCAAATACTACATTTTCCAATGTTGCTTCAGGATTGTCACCAGTGAAAGCATTTTTTACGTCGATCCATGTCCTGTGAATTGCCCCTGCTGTTGATGAAGTATCATCAGGTTCACCACCTCTTTCTGTGATTAATCCGATCAAATCTGCTCTCATTTCCTGAGATTCTCTGACCATATGATCATAATCATTTTTCAGAGGAGAATGGGTTTCCCATACTTTATCTTCCACTTTACTGAACCCTTCGATTCTGTCATTGGTAATATTTAATAAATCGTTTAAAACTGAAACTGTTTTAGTACTGTCCATAATAATATGTTTTAAGTTAGTGTATCCTTGTCTTTGCAACAGCCGTACCATTACAGCTGATGAAACCATAATTTATTCTTAATTATTTTTAAAAAGAAAATATCTTTTTAAGATTAAAATACAACCAGTATAAAACCATTTTTATGTCAATGGCTGGAATTTTGTAATCAGTTTTGTTTCTCAACAGACACTCATCTATCTGTAAAATCACTGATTAAATTGAAATATTATGAATTTGGACTGGAATAAAATATTTATCGGCGACCTTGATTTCAGCTTTGCCCTGGAAATTGTGATCCGTACCCTTATTATGTTCAGTATGGTTTTACTGGTCTTACGGCTTTCCGGAAAAAAAGGAGTACGTCAGCTTTCTCTTTTCGAAGTGGCTATTATTATTGCATTAGGTTCTGCGGCAGGCGACCCTATGTTTAACAAAGATGCGCCTTTACTTCCTTCAATTATTGTTTTTGCAGCCATTATTATGCTGTACCGTTCAATTACTTATTTTGCAATCAAGAGTGAAAAGTTCGAAAACATCATTGAAGGAGAGCCTGTTTATGTCATCGAAAACGGAAACTTCGTATTGGGTGTGAAAAAAGACCATACGTTTGCCAAGGACGAGTTCTTTTCGGAAATGCGACAGGAATCTATAGAACATATCGGACAGGTAAAGACAGCTATCCTCGAAACGACAGGTAATATAAGTTTTTATTATTATGAAAATGACCAGGTCAGTTACGGATTACCAATCCTTCCGAAACGTTATAAAGAAAAGATTAATCGTATCATTACAGAAGATATTTATGCCTGTACCTACTGTGCCCATACCGAAGCATTGGAACCGGGAGAACACACCTGTACAAGATGTGACCACAGCGAATGGGTAAAAGCCATCAATACAACAAGACTGACGTAAGACCATATCTGTTCAAATCTCCTCTTTCAGATGACTTATCATCTCGTGCTGTGATCGAAATCATAAAAAATTATTTATTTTATGAATATGCAGTAAAATTTAGGTATAGCTTTTGAGATAAATGAGATCAATTATATTTACCATGTCAGATATCGACTCAAAAACTATTGCACTAATCGGCGGAGGTCCTGCCGCTTTATTTTTCCTGAAACATCTGGTCTCAAAAAAGATCAGGCCTTCCTCAGTCATCATTTTCGAAAAAAACGAAAATCTGGGTATGGGTATGCCCTACGGACCTTCAGGATCCGGTAAAGAGCATGTTGCCAATGTCTCAGCCAATGAAATTCCCGAACTTTATAATGATATTGAAGAGTTTATCAGTCATCATACTATAGAAGGTTTTGAAGAATACTTTACTGCAGGTAAAATTAACAGAGATCAGGTTATTCCGAGACTTGTACTGGGAAAATATCTTGAAAATCAATTCAATACATATATCAAACTTGCCAGAAAAGCAGGCATCGATGTCATAATAAACACAAATACCGCAGTTGAAGATATTAAAGCTGATCGTGATCATTCATATTCAGTCATAACAACTTCTGGAAACAGGCAGCATGCAGATATTATCGTATTGTGCACCGGGCATCACTGGACTCAGTCTTTCGAAGGAAAGCATAAAGGCTGGTATGATTCACCTTATCCTCCTTCAAAATTCAGCACTCCTACCAATCATCCTGTCGCAGTAAAAGGGGCATCACTTACTGCAGTGGATATTATCAGAACCTTATCGCGTCTCAACGGATCTTTTACTAAGGATCATCATGGTGAGGTGCGGTATACCCTTCATCCGCAATCAGAAAATTTTAAAATTGATCTTTATTCGCTAAGCGGTCTTTTGCCTGCACTCAGGTTTCATTCAGAAGATGAAGCCTACTCCACCCAATGGAAAATGACAATTAAAGAGATTTATAATTATAAAAAAGATCACTGTGGATTTGTAGACCTGGATTATGTATTCGAAAAAAATTTCAAACTGGTCGTTCAGAAAAGAGATCCTCAGTTTTATGATGAGATCAAAGACCTGAGTATTGAACAATTTGTAGAAAAGATGATGAAACTCCGCAGGGAACTGGACAGTTTCGAACTCTTCAAAGCCGAATATGCTGAGGCCGAAAAGTCAATAAGAAGACATCAGTCCATCACCTGGAAAGAAGCCCTGACATCATTCAGTTATGCAATGAATTATCCTGCAAAACATTTTTCTGCAGAAGATATGCTGAGACTTACGACTACCCTTATGCCCCTGATTTCCATTATCATTGCAGCACTTCCCCAGTCATCTTACCGCGAAATAATCGCCCTGTATGATGCGGGGGTAGTCAATCTTTACAATGTTGATAAAAAAAGTACGGTGGAGCCTTATGCTGAGCAGGGAGCAGTTTACCGATATAAGGATGACGCAGGTAATTCTCAGGAATATACCTATGAGATGTACGTTGATGCCACAGGTCAGCGTGCCATGAATTTCAACGACCTTCCGTTTGAAGGATTGAAACAGCAGGGAGCCGCAAGCACCGGCTATCTTAGTTTTAAAAACCCTGAAGAAGCAGTCCAGCTGCAGCAGGAAGGTAATACGATGGTCAAAGCCGGAGAAAACAATCATTATTATCTGCAGGTAAAAGGTCTGAGCATCAATGATAATTTCCAGTCACTTGATTCTTACGGAAATGTCAGAGAAAAACTGTATATCATGTCGGTCGCCTACATTGGAGGACTCAACCCTGACTATTCAGGTCTTGATTTCTGTGATACCGCTGCAGAAACAATTACTGAATCCCTGCTCAATCCCATCTATGCCTGATCACCAGACAAAAACTTAGTAAAAGATTTTTCTGTTACTGATTTTCAGAAGTTTCTCTTTCTCCATTTTTTTTATGATCCTGATAACTGTTTCAACCCTCAAACCCGTCAGCGAAGCCATTTCCTGACGGGTGTATGGAACCTGATAGTCATATGGACACGTCTTTTTATGGTACGATTTAAGGCAATCCATAAGACCGATGATCTTCTGAGCGGGGTCTGATGTTGTAATGAGATTCATCATTATGTAACGGTAACGCATACGCTCTGCGGTGTAATGGTACATTTTTTTCAGGATACCGGAATCACTGTCAATCAGTTCAAAAAATTTTGACCGGATAACCCTGATAATTTTACTTTCTTTCATGGCCACTGCATTGACAGGGTAAGGTGATTCAGAAAACAGAAATGTTTCTCCTACACAATGACCCGAAGATGGCAGACTGTGGATAAATTCCTTACCATCCTGCTGGTAATTATTGATCTTGACCTCTCCGCTCAGGATCTGAAAATAAAATTTCGGGGTTTCAAGTTCTCTGAATATAAAATCATTTTTACTGAAATGTAACAGCTCTCCTCCGTAATGAAAGAGTAATTCTTCACTGACTAACATTGATCGAATATATCTCTGGTTCTTAATTAAAAAATAAAGTATTGCACGTTGCGGTGCAATACAATGGATTGATCTCACATCTATGAGATTGATATGAGATTCAAAGGTAGTTGAAGAAGGGAATGGGATGCTATGATCAGGATCATATGAAGTGAAATATTCTATCAAAAAAATAGATTTTTAACCCGCTGAATTGGTATACATTTGGTATATAACATTTTTAATTAAGGACGGTAATATATTTTATAATACATAAATCTTTGACTGGAATTTAGAACCTTATTTAATAGCAATAATGCCTGAAAAATTCCGAACATCACTAAAATTTCAAAATTATCATATTAATTAGATAAATAACCAAGACTCACATTACAAAACTATGTTAATTGACAGTAAATTACTTATAGAATACGGAGCTACAGAAGATACTTTTTCACCATCAGAAATCATTTTCACAGAAGGCAGTAAGCCGAGATGCTATTATCAGCTGACTTCAGGACGTGTTAAACTGAATCATATAGATGAAAACGGAAAAGAATTTATCCAAACAATTCTGACCACCGGACAGAGTGTATGCGAACTGATGCTTTTCATCGATGAATCTTATCCGGTCAATGCAATATCGCTTACTCCTTCCACTGCATTAAAAATCAAAAAAGAGAATTTTTTCAGACTGCTGGATGACCATCATCAGATTTCTCTTGATATCAACAAATTTTTAGCGGAAAGGCTCTATCAGAAATTCCTGATGCTTCAGAATAATTCATCTCTCGATCCTGAGGTGAGGCTCATCGGAGTTCTCAATTATTTAAAAAGCTTCAATGAAGACAAAACGCCCCATTCGTTTGAAATTTTACTGACCCGTCAGGAGCTTGCTTCGCTGACCGGACTGAGAGTAGAAACAGTGATCCGTACCGTCAAAAAAATGGAGGGAAAGAATATCCTCAAAATTGAAAACAGAAGAATCCGTTTTTAATTTTAAAATGTTTTCAGATACAAAAAAATCAAAATTTCAAAAAATGGTATTGGTCTCAATTTTGAAAGACTCTACCTGCTCAATTCAGTGAATCCACATCAACTCACCACTATAAAAATATATTATTATGTATAAGAAAATTTTAGCAGGTCTCGGCGGCGCAATTGCCCTGAATATCTTACACGAGACCATCAGAAAAAACTTTGACAACGTACCCCACATTAACGAACTGGGTGAAGAAGCACTGTTAAAGATGACAGATCACACTCCTCTTAATATCACAGGAGAAAACAGTCTTTATGCTGCAACATTGGCAGGTGATATCATCAGTAACGGACTTTATTATGCTACTACTGCCACCAATCATAATTTTACATCTGGTTTGCTGGCAGGTGTAGGAGCTATTGCCCTTCCCAATAAAATGGGTTTAGATGATACCCCTGTAGCAGAAAATAATAAAAAGAAGATCATGACGGTTGGATATTATGTCTTCGGAGCTTGGGTTACCAAACTTATTTATGATAAGATTAAATAAAATTTCTTTATTTGTCTTGTATTTGCTTTCAGATTTATAGTAGAAAACATATCTGTAACAGCCTCGCTAAATTAAGCGAGGTTGTTTGGTATTGTTCTATTTAAAATTTTAAATGCTCATTTGATGCTATCTATTTTCTATACCTGCTTTATTATTTGGTATTAAAATAAAAATTTGTGTCGGAAAATAACAGAATCAATTTAAATAGTAAACAGACTCAATTTTAACGCAAAGTTTGTCTTCGATTTCCGTAGGAATCTAAACCTAGAAAATCTTTGATGAGAATGAAATTGCAGAATTTATTTTTTTTGACGTAAAGTTTTATTATGCAAACTGCTTAGTTTTAAGGAGCAAAGGGGGGGGGCGGCAAAGCCGCTGATGAAGCTAACTTTATAAAAATCAATTTTATTGATTTCATTTCTTTGCTCCTTTAATTATTCATTATTTAATTAAAACATTGCATTTGAAATTAGCGAATCAATTTAAATAGTGAAGTTTTTTACGAATCGCTTATGACTGATTAATTTCCGAAGATTCTAACTTTATTAAAAATTCGCTGTTAAGATTCCTCCGGAAATCGAAGATTCGATGAAATCAATGACAATTTGGAGTGAATATTTGAAGTAATAACCAGTATTCACTAAACAGGCTCAACTCCCAGCGCACAGTTTGTCTTTCCGGAGGAATCTAAACCTAGAAAATCCTGGCTTATCATTAATTGCATAATTAATTTTCTTAACGCAAAGTTTTATCATGTAACCTGCTTACGAGCAAAGGATGGCGGCATAGCCGCTGATGAAGCTAGCTTTATAAAAATCAATGATATTGATTCCTTTTATTCATTACTCATTTATTCCTTATTTTAAGAAAACTTTGCTTTTTTAAAAACAACAGGCTGAAGTAATTATTTTCGTCAATAAAAGTCTGCCTGAAAGACTGTGATCTCCTTTTATTTTGGTCTTATTGTTGAAGAGATAACAACATCCAATTGAATGTTCTCATTATGAAAAAACATATTATTATCGTAGGTGGCGGATTTGCCGGTATTCATCTAATCCAGTCTCTAAAAAATGACACCCGCTTCAAAATCACTTTAGTCGACAAAAATAATTATCATTTCTTTCCGCCGCTCATTTACCAGGTGGCAACTTCATTCATTCAGGCATCCAATATCAGTTATCCTTTCAGAAAAATGACTGCCGAATATAAAAATGTGCATTTTCATATGGGAAGTCTTGTCAAAGTAGACCCTGAAAAGAAAATAATCGAAACCGATACCGGTGACCTCAGCTACGATTACCTGGTGTTGGGACTGGGAACCGAGTCCAACTTTTTCGGGATGGAAAATGTACAGCGATGCGGTCTTCCCATGAAAAGTATTGAAGAAGCCCTTTATCTCCGAAACCATATGCTTCTGAACCTTGAGGAAGCGGCACGGAATAAGGATCTTAAAACGGCCCAGCGACTTCAGAATGTGGTGATCGCAGGCGGCGGACCTACAGGAGTTGAATTGGCGGGGATGCTTGCAGAAATGGGAAAATATATTGCAGAAAAAGAATATCCTGAAATCAAACTGGGTCTTTCTAATATTTACCTCATTGATGCCCTGCCTACTCTGCTGTCCCCTATGAGTAAAATGGCACAGGAAACGGCGTACAATAAACTGAAAAGTTTAGGAGTGAAGATCATTCTGAATGTATCGGTCAAAGATTATCTTGATAAAAAAGTAATTCTTTCTGATGGCAGTTCTATCGATACCGAAACCCTGATCTGGACTTCAGGTGTGATCGGCCGGGAAGTAAAAGGCTTACCTGCGGAAAGTATCGGCAGAGGACGGAGAATAATGGTGGATGCTTTTAACAAAGTGAATGGAGTGAATGACATCTATGCGCTCGGAGACATCAGCCTTCAGCTCAGTGACCCGAATTTTCCAAAAGGTCATCCGCAGCTGGCGCAGGTTGCTATTCAGCATGGTAAAAATCTTGGAGCCAATTTTAAGAAAATGCAAAATTCCGGAGAACTCAAAGCGTTTACCTACAATGATAAGGGAAGCATGGCGATTATCTCAAAGTTCAATGCGGTAGTCGATCTGCCTAAGTTTTCCTTCAACGGATTTTTTGCGTGGCTTACCTGGCTGTTTATTCATGTTATTCCGTTGGTCAGTTTCCGAAGCAAGATCAGGTTAGCACTGGACTGGTTCAGATTATTTATAACCAATAACCCTTCGATCCGTCTTATTTTACTTCCAAAAAGGAATACAGATAAGTAGGATTTCTTCTGTCATCTAATAAAATCAGCTAAGGTTCACTGCATTTTTTATAGTAGAAAATAAATTCGGTATTTTTACTGTGGCTCGCAGGGAAAGTACTGTACTCTTATATTTTCGTTGTCAGCATCTTTCAGTCAAATAATAGGGGTGATCTAAAAAAACTCAATTCATCATCAATCAATATGTCGGAGAATCAAAAAATTTACCTAGACCATAACGCAACCACCAGATCCGATGATCGGGTCGTCCGTGCAATGCTCCCCTACTTTACCGATCTGTTTGAAAATCCGGGAAGCAGCCACCTGGCAGGATTAACCGTCAGTGAAGGGGTCGATGATGCTCTCTGGAATATGGCAGAACTTATCTGTGCGCATCCCCAAGAACTGATCATCACCTCAGGTGCAACAGAAGCCATTAATCTTGCCTTGCGTGGGGTAAGTAATCAAAAGAGAAAACATATCATTACTTCCGTTACAGAGCATAGGGCCGTTTTGGATACCTGTCGTTCTCTGGAAAAGAACGGGTATGACATAACTTATCTTGACGTAGACAGCAATGGAGATATCAGGATAGAAGATTTAAAACAGTCGGTTTCACAAAAAACCCTGATGGTCTGCCTGATGATGGTCAATAATGAAACAGGTACTTTAAATGATATCAGCACCATTGGAAAGATTGCCCACGAATCGGGTGCTCTGCTGATGAGCGATGCCACTCAGGCCGTTGGAAAAATAGAGGTCGATGTAAAGGAGTTAAACATTGACCTGATGCCGTTTTCAGCCCATAAATTGTACGGTCCCAAAGGAGTGGGTGCACTCTATATGTCTAAAAATTCCAAAATTCGGTTAGATCCACAGATTACCGGTGGAGGTCAACAGGGAAATATGAGGAGCGGAACCCTGAATGTTCCTGGTATAATTGGCTTAGGCACTGCCTGCACCATTGCCCGGGAAGAGATGATTTACGACCGGAACAGAATTAATCAACTTCGTGACTGGCTTGAGAAAGAACTTTTAAAAATTGAAAACACTGCTGTTAACGGAAATCCTTTCAACCGGGTTTTTAATACTTCAAACATCTGTTTCAAAGGAGTCAACGCTGAGCAGATGATCATCGGACTGCAGAATATTTCCGTATCGAACGGTTCGGCATGTTCTGCGGTGACAAATACTCCTTCACATGTGCTGAAAGCGATAGGATTATCTGACGAAGATGCGTTAAGCTCGATCCGATTCAGCCTGGGAAAATTAACCACTTCTGAAGAAATTGATCTTACTGTTAAGAAAGTAACAGAACTTGTTCAACGGCTGAGAATATAAAGAAACGGTCAAATAATCTTTTTATATTAAAATTTGATCAGACATACTAAAGTTGCATTTCATTATTTTGTATAATTTTTAAAAATAAACCCTTCCAGCGATTGAACTACGGAAGGGTTTAAAACATACAGAAGGCTGTCCGCAAAGCACGGCCAGCCTCTCAACATTTACTTATATAAAAAAACTGTTACAGCAGTTGATCAAAATGAATCGGAAGATCATAGATCCTTTTACCAGTGGCATGGAAAATAGCATTGGTAATTGCAGGAGGCATTCCTACTCCACCGATTTCACCTACTCCTTTAACCCCAAGATCATTCACAAACTGATCATTTTCCTCTACAAACAATACCTCCAGATCATGGATGTCAGCATGTACCGGAATGTGGTATTCCCCTAAATTAGCATTCATATACCTTCCAAGTTCATGGTCAAGAATCGTTTCTTCATGAAGCGCTTTGCTGATTCCCCAGATCATTCCTCCGAGCACCTGGCTTTCTGCTGTTTTAGGATTGATTATTTTTCCTGCAGCTACTGCAGTAACGGCTCTTTTAACTTCGATGATCCCCAATTCCTCATCTACTTCCACTTCTACAAAAACAGCACTGTGTACCGCTCTCGCTTTTTTACCGTAGGTTAAAGGATTCGGCATGGCTGAATTGGTCGTTTTGACAGACTTGTCTCCGTTTGCATTAAAAATTTCACTGACAGGAACTTTAATCTCAGGATTGTTTTTAAGCATAATAAAATTATTACTGAACATCACATCTTTCATTTTATACTCACTGAAAACAGAATCTTTCATGCCTTTTGCAATTTTAAACAGTTTTTTGTTGAGTGCCTGGCAGGCATTCTGCACTGCAGGCCCTACGGTTGCGGTGGTAAATGATCCTCCCTGAATGGGAGCAAAAGGCATCTTACTGTCTGCATAGGAAAATGTAATATCTTCCATAGGAAGTCCGAGTTCATCAGCAGCGATCTGTGTCATGATCGTCAGTGTTCCAGTTCCGATATCGGTTACGGCACTTTTTATTTCGACTTTTCCGTCAGGGGTCATTATAGCTTCTGCACGTCCGAAAAGGCGGTTCGCATCCCACATTCCGGTAGCCATACCATATCCTACAAATTTATTACCCCGTTTCATGCTCCGGGGTTCAGGATTTCTCTGATCCCAGCCGAATTTTTCCGCTCCCTGGAGATAACAGTTCCTGAGTTCTTTACTCGAAAACTCTTTATCGCTGCTCTTATCCGTTTCAGAATAATTGATCAGCCTCAATTCAACCGGATCAATATTCAGCTGATGAGCAATTTCATCCATCGTTACCTCAACCGCATGCATTCCCGTGCTTCCGCCCGGCGCACGCATATCCAGTGGACTGTATACATCGAGCGGGACGATTTCGTGTTCCAGCAGCGTATTTTCTGCCGGATACAGCATATTAGCCCAATTGACTACTATTTCCACATAATCTTCAAACTGTGAAGTTTCGCCTGTAGCTTTGTGATAGATCGCATTTACTTTTCCGTTTTTGTCAGCACCGAACTTCGTATGCTGCAGGGTTGGCGGCCTGTGACCGATCATGTACATCTGTGCACGGTCAAGGGTCACCCGTACATTTCTTTTAAGTGCCAGCGATGCCATGACCGCCATAAATAACTGATGCTGAGGACGTAAACCTGAACCAAAACCTCCTCCCACAAAGGGAGCTATGATCTGAACATTCTTCATTTTAAGCCCGAAAACATTGGCAACATACATCTGGGAATTAATCGTTCCCTGTGTTTTATCGTAGATTTTCAGTTTATCCTTTCCTTCGTAGATCACGGTCGATGCATACATTTCCATAGGATTGTGGTGCTCTGTTCCGTGACCGAAGTGACTTTCCATCTGCACAAATGAGTTTGCATATTCTTTTTCAAAATCCCCCGTGGGTTTGGGCGGCGGCGGTTTCAGCATCGAAGCCAGTCCCTTTTTAGGATCTCTCGCCTTTTCAAGATTGGATTTCAGGTCAGTTTCAAAGGATTCTTTTTCGTAAACGATGTCCAGTTTTGTAGCGGCGTACCGAGCCATTTCAAAAGTTTCTGCTACTACGAGAGCGACAGGTTGCCCGTTGTAACGGATCTCATTATCTTTCAACGGCTTAAAAACCGTTCCCGGAGGAGCATCCATATCGGCATACTGAAAATCAAACCAAGCAGTGGACGGTCTGTTATCATGGGTAAAAACTTCAATAACGCCTTCTAATTTTTTTATTTCTGATGTATCAATTGCTTTTATTTTTCCTTTTGTAATGCTGCTGTTGACAACATATCCGTACAGTAAATCAGGGGCATCATATTCTCCTGCATATTTTGCACTTCCGGTTACTTTAAGCTCTCCTTCAAGGCGACTGACCGCAGTTCCGACAGATGGTATATTTTTCATAAATTTTTAGTTAGAATTAAATAATACGATTTATAATGACGGTTTTGCTCCCGGCCGTTGTGATGAGGGATCAAGTGCCATCATACCATTTCTGACGATCGCTTTTTTTGCCAGACCAATCTTAAAATCATTGTAGCCGAAGCCCTGTGCGCCATTCAGAATGATATCTGCTGCTGCACCGAAGCTTTCAGCATCAGGTTTTTTACCTTTCATCAAGTCTTCCGCTTCCTGTATTCTCCAAGGTTTGTGAGAAACCCCTCCCAGAACAATATGACATTCTTTAATCAGTCCGTTTTCCAGTTGGAGACCCGTGGCTACAGAGATCAGTGCAAATGAATATGAACTTCTGTCTCTCAGTTTCAGATAAGAATAATTTTCAGCAAATCCAATTTCAGGAAGATCGATTCCGGTGATTACTTCTCCTTTTTTCAGATTATTGTCCAGCTCCGGTGTATTTCCCGGAAGCCTGTGAAAATCGGCAAAGGCAAGTGTACGGTCTCCATCCGGTCCGGAAATGTTCACAACGGCATTTAGAGCTGCCAGTGCTACACACATATCAGAAGGAAAGACGGCAATACAGTTTTCACTGTGTCCGAGGATTGCATGAATACGGTTGTATCCTTTCATGGCCGAACATCCTGTGCCAGGTTCCCGTTTGTTGCACGGCGTATGGACGTCATAAAAATAATAGCATCTGGTCCGTTGCAGCAAATTCCCTCCATTCGTTGCCATATTTCTGATCTGAGCCGATGCTCCTGCTAAAATAGCTTTGGATAATAAAGGATATTTTTCTTCAATAACAGGATGGTAAGCGGTTTCTGAATTTCTCATCAGAGCACCGATTCTGATTCCTCCCTCTGACAAATGAGTAATCTCACTGAGTTGAGGGATGGCATTGATATCGACTAATGAATCTGCTTCAGTAACGAAGTATTTCATCAGGTCAATGATATTGGTTCCTCCTGCAATGATTTTATTGTCTTCAGCTCCTTTGGTCAACGCAACAGCATCTGTGATATTCCCTGCTTTGGTATAGGTAAAATTATTCATAAGATCCGAGTTGTTTCACTGCCATGACAGCGTTAATAATTCCTCTGTTTGCCCCGCACCGGCAAAGATTTCCGCTCATAGCATCCTGGACTTCCTCCCTGGTATTTGCTTTTCCTTCAGACAGCATTCCTACAGCACTGCAGATCTGTCCCGGCGTACAGTATCCGCACTGGAAAGCATCATGCTCAATAAAAGCTTTCTGTACCGGATGAAGATTTCCGTCCTCTGCAATTCCTTCAATGGTGGTAATCTCGGTGCCTTCTCTCATCACTGCTAAAGATAAACAGCTCAGGGTTCGTTTCCCATCCACCAAAACAGTACAGGCGCCACACTGTCCGTGATCACATCCTTTTTTTGTTCCGGTAAGATGTATTTTTTCCCGTAAAGCATCCAGGAGGGACACCCAGGGTAAGACTTCAAGATGATGGTCCGTACCATTCACTCTGAGGGTAATCGATTGTTTTTCACTACTTGCCATAATTCAGTAATTTGGTATGACGGAAGTATAACAAATAGAGCACCGTTATGACAGAAGGAAATGAGATGTGGTATTGTTTCCGGCTTATTTATAATCGTACTAATTAGCACATTGATGATCATCAACATTATTATGGTTATCAAAGAACACTTTACCTTTAATACCTAAGTTCTGGAGAATGTTAGAATTTCGGTATATCTCGAATTCTCGATACGGTTTTTCAAAAAACCTACTCGAAGTGATGCCCTGTCCGAACCAAAGTCGTTCCTTTAGTTCGAGCTCCGTCAATTCGAGTTTTTTTTACAGCTAAGCGGAGAAAAATGTATCGAGAACCCGTGAACCGCACACAAAATTTGTCTTTAAAACAAAAACTTCTCGATACGGTTTTTGCAAAACCATTTTATTTCATCGCTAAGTTTACGCCATTGTTTATCTTAAAAGCGTAAAGTTATTTAATAAACTTTGTCTTGCCTTGCGATAAAATTTATGTTTAGATTCTTTCAGAATGACAAACGGTACGGTAATTTTAATAGGTCTGAAAGATGGAATTTTCACCTTGTATTTCATTGATAAGTCTACGCCTTTGTTTATCTTAAAAGCGTAAAGCTGTACAATAAACTTTGTCTTGTCTTGCGTTAAAATTTATGTTGAGATTCTTTCAGAATGACAAACGGTACGATGATTTTAATGTAACTGAAAGATTGAATTTTCACCTTGTCTTTCATTGATAAGTCTACGGCTTTGTTTATCTTAAAAAAGCGTAAAATTATTTAATAAACTTTGTTTTGCCTTGCGTTAAATCTTGAATAATTAAAGAGGAATCAATGAAATTGATTCTTATAAAGTGTGCTTCATCAGCGGCTACGCCGCCACTCTTTGCTCCTTAAAATTTAGCAGGTTGCATCATAAAACTTTGCGTTTAGAAAATTAATTATGCAATTTCATTATAAGCCATGATTTTTTGGATTTAGATTCCTCCGGAATGACAAACGGTACGGTAATTTTAATAGGTCTGAAAGATGGAATTTTCACCTTGTATTTCATTGATAAGTCTACGCCTTTGTTTATCTTAAAAGCGTAAAGCTGTACAATAAACTTTGTCTTGCCTTGCTTTAAAATTTATGTTGAGATTCTTTCAGAATGACAAGCGTTATGGTAATTTTAATAGGTCTGAAAGATTGAATTTTCACCTTGTATTTCATTGATAAGTCTACACCTTTTGTTTATCTTAAAAGCGTAAAACTGTACAATAAACTTTATCTTGCCTTGCGTTAAATCTTGAATAATTAAAGAGGAATCAATGAAATTGATTCTTATAAAGTGTGCTTCATCAGCGGCTACGCCGCCACTCTTTGCTCCTTAAAACTTAGCAGCTTGCATCATAAAACTTTGCGTTAAGAAAATTAATTATGCAATTTCATGATAAGCCATGATTTTTTGGGTTTAGATTCCTCCGGAATGACAAACTGTACGGTAATTTTAATAGGTCTGAAAGATGGAATTCTCATCTTGTCTTTCATTGATAATTCTACGGCTTTGTTTATCTTGAAAGCATAAAGTTATTTAATAAATTTTGTCTTGCCTTGCGTTAAAATTCTATGTTGAGATTCTTTCAGAATGACAAACTGTACGGTAATTTCAATATGAATGAAAGATGGGCTTTTCACCTTCTATTTCATTGATAAGTCTACGCCTTTGTTTATCTTAAAAGCATAAAGCTGTTAAAAAAAACTTTGTATTGCCTTGCGTTAAGTTTATGTTAATCAGGAACTTCACCGTTGCTGAGTAGAATGCCTCTGCGAACGAAAATTATTTTCAGGATATTGTCACCCCTCCTTTAGAGAGGGATTTTTGAATGTTGATTTTTAACAAATTACAGCAATTTCTTCCACCGATATAGCAGAATTTTTCAAGTGCTTAATGAATAGGATTGTTATCAAGCTGAAAAACGTGCAGGATCTGCGGAAAAAGAGCTTCCATTGATTCTTCCACAGCTTTTTTAGAGCCCGGTAAAGTTAATACAAGCGTCTGTCCGGCAAATCCGGCTACTCCCCTCGAAAGCATCGCCGTTTTTATTCTCTGCTGACCGTAATTTCTTGCCGTTTCCATAATTCCGGGAATCGCGCGGTCGATCAGAGGAGATACTGCCTCGGGCGTAACATCACGTGCCGAAAGACCGGTTCCGCCAGTAAATATAACAAGATCAAAATTATTTTCACGATAGTTTTTAAGCACAGACTGGATGGTGTCAATATCATCAGGAATCACCTGGTATTCAGAATTCATGATCCTGTATTTCTCAAGCGAAGCGACAATCGCTCTTCCTGAAGCATCTTCCTTTTCTTTTCTGAAAATGCTGTCTGAGCAGACTACCACCGCAGACCTTAGTGTACGGTCAAGATATTTACGGTCGCCGGATTTTCCGCCGTGCTTTTCCAACAGCCTGATGTTCCGGATCTCAACATTTTTGTCAATCGGTTTCAGCATATCATACATTACCAATGCCGCTACAGAAGCTCCGTGCATGGCTTCCACCTCCACGCCGGTTTTATAAACGGTGTGAACTTCAACAGAAATAATTACAGAAAGATCTTCTATTCTGAAGGTTACCGAAGTATATTCCACAGGCAGCGGATGGCAGTCGGGAATCACATCACTGGTTTTTTTAACGGCAAATAATGCCGAGGCACGGGAAAATTCAAAAATATCCCCTTTCGGAACTTTACGCTGTTCTATCGCTGCGATTGTTTCAGGAGAAGAGGTCTGTACTGTTGCCGTTGCAACTGCTTTACGGAGTGTGGACGATTTGTGGGTAATGTCAACCATATTATTTATTTACTTTCCACTGATGGGATTCATCATTAAAAATTTCTTTTCCCCAGATTTGGAGTTCTGATTTTATGCGCTCTACAATCTCACTGCAGGCTTCTATTGCTATCGTTCTGTGTCTGGAAGAGGTGAAAACAAAGAGACAAATCTCTCCGGAATTTACAGTGCCGAGGCTGTGATGAACGTGCATACAGGTAAGGTCATATTTCAGAAAAATTTCTTCTCTGATGGTATGCATCTGCTCAAGGACCATTTCTTCATATGCTGTATATTCAATGGCTTTGACGGTTTTACCCTCTATCAGGTCTTTCCGAATCTGACCGAGAAAGATACTGTGGGCGCCAATGTCTTTTTTGGAGGCATGCTTGGCTATGCTTTCCGAGATAAACAGAGGACTGACCGGTCCTTCCATAAAAATATTCTTTATTGATCTGCTCATTTTGTTCTTTCCTGTAATGCTGTTATTCCACCTTTTAGATGACTTATATTTTCTGAAGCTCCAAAATATTCTATCAAAATCTCCGCCGCTTTCAGACTTCTTTTACCGCTCTGACAAAATAAAAGGATTTGTTCACCCCTGATTTCCGATATTCTGTCCTTCAGTTCCGAAAGCGGAATCTGAATATGCGGAAAATCAGCAGCAGGGAGTTCTCCGGTTTCTCTGACATCCACTGTAGTGGTAGTCAGTTCTGAATTTTTTTTAATGAACTCATCGCTATTTAATTCGCGGATGACTGTACCGGGAACACCGCAGAAAAAACTGTAATTCATTTTTTCGAATGATTCACGGTCTGCCGGGATCTCCTTAATCTCCGAATCATTACTTGAAATATCCATGACCAATATCTGATAGGTAAGCATATTAAAAGTCAGCAACTTACCAGCCAACACTTCACCTATTCCTGTAACCAGTTTGATAACCTCACTGGCCTGCATGATACCGATCATCCCTGGAAGAACACCTAAAACTCCTACCTCATTACAGTCCTGAACTTCGTCCGGTTCCGGCGGATTGGGAAAAAGATTTCTGTAATTGACCGGATCAGTGCCTTTGTAATGAACATTGAATACAGATACCTGTCCTTCATATTTATAAATGGCAGCAAATACTAAAGGTTTCCCCAAAAGAACACAGGCATCATTGATCAGATACCGTGAAGTAAAATTATCGGTACAATCGACAACGACATCATAATCTGATATAAGATCCCATGCATTTTTTGCGGTCAGTTCTACTGCATAGGTATTCACCGTAATTTCAGGATTCAGTTTCTGAAGCTTTTGAGAAGCTGTTTCAGCTTTAGGGCTTCCGATATCACCGGTCGTAAAGAGGATCTGCCGCTGAAGATTGCTTAATGAAACCTGGTCATGATCTGCAATTCCGAGGGTTCCGATCCCGGCTGCTGCGAGATACTGTAGAACGGGACATCCTAAGCCACCAGCACCGATAACAAGTACTTTAGCTCCGGACAGCTTTTGCTGACCTTCAGGTCCAAAATCTGAAAGGCTGTAATGCCTTGCGTATCTTTCGTTGTATTTTTCCATATTTATCCTCCTGAGTAAGGCGGCATCAGGGCTACCACATCATCTTGCTGTAAGGTGATATTTCCCTGAACCAGTTTTTTATTGACCGCAAAAATAAATTTTCGTTTTGCAAGCTCGGGAAATTTTTCAATTAAGCCGGCTCTGAGTGAAAACAGATCTGAACTTTCAAACGTTAACTCTTTCCCCGTAATCTCAGAAATCTGTCCGAATGCGATGATTTTTATTTCCATAACGGCTTATTTAACCTGTTGAACGGTTATTTTTGACATATTTTTGACATAACGGCGTCCGGTTGCTCTGTCCGTCGGGGTGACCAGCATGATATTTTCTTTCATTGTTCCTGCAGGAGAGCCATTCAGCTCAGTTATCAGAAGTGCCTGGTCTCCATTGGCACTGTTAAAAATTTCATTCCATGAGAACACCACTTTATAACCGTCTTCAGCAATGCATACAATATAAAATTCGCTCAACAGCTTGGGAGATTGGGTTTTAAATTCTGCTTTCTCAAGAACATCTTTAAGTGCAACCCCACTGATTTTCCTGAGAGTACTTTTATAATCCATCTTATGGTTGTAGATCACGAGACTGTCCACCGTATACTTTTTGTAATTTTTAAGATCATCAAAACGGATTGTTACAGGATGTACAATATCGCCCGTAACCGCAATGGATTGGGTGGTCTGTGCACTCAATGTGACACCGAACAGTACAATAAAAAATGAAAGGATTTTCATACTATGCTTTTGTAAATAATAATTTGTAGGATGCCATCAGCAAGACAGTCGCCAATACATATTTTAAGACATTCTGATTGAATTTTTTTGACCCCAGATAAGCACCGAGCAGTCCGCCGGTAAAGGCTATGATAATAAACATCATCATATTGGAGGTGAAGGAAATCCCCTGCGTGATCATTCCGCCAAGACCTGCTATGGAGTTAACGAAGATAAATGCAGCACTGATCGCAGCGGTCTGCTTTTGATTGGTCCAATGAAGTAACAGTAAGATGGGTGAAAGGATGATTCCTCCACCAATCCCGATCATTCCGGAGAGAAGGCCCACCACTCCACCTGTAATCACGGCGATGACCGTGTTATGAGATTTGAGTTCACTGTCATCCACGTTCTTAAAAAAGAAAAAACGGATCACAGGAAACAATAACAGGATGCCAAGGATGCGTTTGTAAATATTTTCTTCTACGGTGATCATGCCGCCGATAAATGCCAGTGGAATCGAAGCTGCGGCAATGGGGATAAATAGTTTCTTTGAAAAATATCCTCCCCTGTAATACTGGATAAAAGAGGTGAGAGAAACAAAAAGGTTAAGCACAAGTGCCGTCGGTTTCATTTCTTCGGGAGCAACACCGTACAAAGCCATCAGAGCCAGATATCCGCTGGCACCGCCATGACCTACGGCGGCGTAAAGAAAGGCAACAAAGAACAGGATAACATAAAATAATTCTACAGACATATCTTGATAGAGTTGAGTTTTTTAACAGTGATTTAAACGGGAAGAAGATGTATGGTTACCCTGTCGTCTGCTTTGCAGCCGGAAGATTCTTCGGGGAGTACGATGAAACAGTTTGCCTGGGCAAAGGAGTGCAGACGGAACGATTCCTGTGCATGAAGCGGGGTTACTTTTCCGTTGCTGTAGAAAGCCTTTAAAAAGTGGGTGAGCCCTGTTGCTTTTGGATAATCATGGGTAACCATAGCGTGCATTTCCTGAATTCCGTGCGGTAATCCCATGGCTTTTTCAAGTGCCGGTAAAACATACTCATAAAAACAGGTAAGCGAAGAGGAAGGATTTCCGGGAAGTCCGAAAATAAGCTGATCCCCTTTTGTTCCGAAAAAAAGAGGTTTTCCCGGTTTTTGCCTGATCTTATGAAATTTCTCCTGAACCCCACAGGATTGCGCAACAGAGGTAACAAAATCATAGTCTCCTACGCTGACACCTCCATTTAATAGGACAACATCATTTTTTTCGAGGGCTTTCTCAAGAACTTTTTTCAGCTTTTCGGGATGATCATCAGCTCTGAAAATTTCAATATCTTTAATTCCTACCTGATGCAACACTGCATTCAGCTGGAATGAGTTGGCTTCATAAACCTGTCCGAATTCCAACGGAACTCCGGGCTGCTGCAATTCGTTTCCTGTAAGAATAACCGCAACTTTGGGAGGGGTATAGACAGAAACTTCCACACATCCTATTCCTGCCAGAAAACCGATGGCGGCTGGGGAAAGATACATATCCGCAGCCATGGCAACTTCTCCTTTTTTCACTTCTGCTCCTCTCGGACGGACATTGACTCCGTACTTCAGCTGATCATCTTCAGCAATAAGCAGTTCATTTTCGATGCGGATTTTTTCCTGCATGATCACCGTATCTGCATTTTCCGGCAGAGGGGCTCCGGTAAAGATTCTCACAGCCTGACCTCTCTGGAGGATTAAAGGCTCTGAAGCTCCCGCAGCCATTTCTCCGGTAACTGTGAGAGGAATATCTTTATCTGCAAATTGCAGGGCATACCCGTCCATGGAAGACTGGGCGAAATTCGGAATATCGGTAACGGCAGTCACGTCCTCTGAAGTAACCAGACCGAAGGCATCGGCAAGAGGCAACAGGCTGCTTTTGACAGGCAGCGCCGCCTCAAGGATAATTTGTTTAGCTTGCTGTACAGAAATCATTTTCATTGGATCAGTCTTTCGTAATCTTCTATGGTATCAATATCAACAGCTCCCAGTTCAAAACTGATTTCGGCTGTATCTTCCCTGAAATGATGCAGTAATTTTTTGGCACCTTCCTGTCCGGAAAGACCGGAGAGGTATTTAAAATATTTTTGTGTAAAAAGAGCCGGAGTTCCCGAAGTCCCTGAATAAGCTGATGCCACAATGCCTTTCTGAGAACTTTCCTGTTCACTGATCAGTGCCCTGAATACAGAGGCTTCAATGAACGGCTGGTCACAGACAGCAACAATACAGTTGGTCATCTCCGGAAATTTATTTAAAAGCCTTTTGAGCCCTATTCTGACAGAGGAACCCATTCCTTCGCCCCAATCCGGATTTTCCACGATGGAAATATTGAGGTCTTCAATTTCTTTTTTGATATGCCTGTGATCGGATCCTGTTACCACTGCTGTATACGGAGTGACTTCAAGTGCCTGTGTGGCTACATGCTGTAAGAGACTTTTTCCTTTAAATTTCAGCAGCTGTTTAGGCTGTCCGAGCCGGGAAGAATTCCCTGCCGCTAAAATAAGTATTGCTGTTTTCATTATCCTCCGATTGTAATCATACTTCTGTTTTCCAACTTTGATGCATCTATGTCTTCAAAAACACCGCTGAACTGTCCACCCAAAGCTTTAGCCTTTGCCATCATTGTAGTTTCGATCAGGGGCAGGACTGCTTCGCCCCGGCGTAACGCTCCCAAAAGGTCTGTTTCATCTTTACTGAACAGACAGTTTTTCAGTTTCCCGTCTGCCGTAAGTCTCATTCGGTTACAGGTATCACAGAATGGCTGGCTCATAGTACTGATGACCGCAAATGATCCGGTATGTCCCTCAATCCTGTACCTGCTTGAGGTATCGTTAGGTTCAGCTTCAACGGGGATCACTTCGTATTCTGTACTGACCTTCATCAGGATCTCATGCAGGGTAAATACCTGGTTGCCAGTCCATTTATTTCCGCTAAAAGGCATGAATTCGATAAAACGCACTTCTATATGATGATCTTTTGTAAGCCCAATAAAATCAAGAATTTCATCATCATTCAGTCCTTTCATCACTACTACGTTGATTTTCACGCGCATCCCGTGGTTGAGAAGAAGATTGATATTATCCCGAACCCTTTGAAACAGGTCTCTTCTCGTAATCGTAAAGAATTTTTCAGGCTTCAGGGTATCAAGGCTGATGTTAAAGGATTTGATATTGGCTTCCAGTAATTCTGTCAGCATCTCATCCACTCTGATTCCGTTGGTGGTGATGGCAAGTTCAACGTTCAGTTTTCCCAGCGATCTCAGAATTTTCGGCGCATCTTTTCTTACGAGAGGCTCGCCACCGGTAAGTCTTATTTTCCTGACCCCGTTCGCTACAAAAAGCTTAGCGATGGTTTCAATTTCATCGACCTGCATCAGTTTTGCTGCCGGCGCAAAGGCATATTTTTCTTCCGGCATGCAGTAAAAGCAACGCAGATTACAGTTATCGGTCAATGAGATCCGCAGATAATCATGCACCCTTCCGAAAGTATCTTTAATCATTTTATTTATTCTGTGGCAGACGGGCTACCCATGGATCTTTTCCGTTTTATAGCGTAGAGAAATCCCTTTCCTGCTTTCCATAACGGCTTTTATTTCAGAAATGACAGACAGTGCAATTTCTTCAGATGTTTCTGCACCAATATCCAGACCAATCGGACCGTAGATCTTCTGAAGATCCTGATCCGTTACTGTTATCCCATCTTCCTTCAGATCACTGAGCATCCTGTCCATTTTTGTTTTGGGTCCTAAAATCCCTATGTAAGGACTTTCACTCTGTAAAATGAGTTTCAGGACTTTTATATCGTATTGATAATTATGGGTCATCAGTACAAAATAGGTCCGATCATCAATCATTACGTTTTCAAGCAGTTGTTCAGGTTTTCCAACAAATACATTTTTAGCTTCAGGAAACCTTCTCTTCGCTGCATGGGTCATTCTTCCATCACCGACCGTCACTTCCCAACCCAACAGATCAGCCATTTTCACAACGGGCTGTACATCATTTCCTGCACCGGCAATCACCAGCGAAACCGGAGGCGCTATAAAGTGCAGCAAAACAGTCTGTCCGATATCACCTCTTTCTACTTCCCTGATCTCTGTTGAACGGTTAAGAAAAACACTCTTTAGTTCCTGCTGCAATAAGTACCTGTCATTCTTTATATGATCCCTGGAGCGATATACTGCAACGGTACCCATTTGTTCAGCATTTCTCTTCAGAGAAAAAAGGGTGACCACTACAGCGTCAGTGCGCTGTTTTTCTACCTGTTTCAGTATTTCCACCGGATTACAGGGATCCTGATCATCAATATATTCAAAAAGGATATGTACTATTCCGTTACAGCCTAACTGCACACTGAATTCAAGAACACTTTCGTCACTTGTATCATAAGTAATCAGTTTTTTCTGTTTCTGATTGATTGCCAGAAGTGCTTTTCTTAAAGCATCCCCTTCCAGGCATCCTCCACTGATCGCTCCGGTCAGGATTCCGTCTTCAGTAACCAGCATTCTTGCTCCCGGCTGACGGTAGGAGGATCCTTCTACCCTTACCACCGTTGCCAAAGCTGTTTTTCTCCCTTCGGCAACTGCCTCATTATAGGAATGTATTATTTTACCGGTTTCAGTCATAGCAGATCTTTTATTAGCGAAACGGTTCTCCGTTAACTTCTTTAAGCAAATATAATCAACATCTTTTATTATTTTTATGATCAATGTCTGATTATTATTTTTAGTGCAATTTCAGAAGAAATAATGGATGGGAATCTACAAAAGCTTTTATTTAAGTAATCAAAAGCTTAATACTCAAAATTGGTCATGTCGTTGTTCTGAATATTTTCACCAGTCCGGAAGCATCAATTTCTATCAGGACTGCCTGTGTCAACAACGAGAAAATCAAAGAGCTTTGTCAGTATTTTAAATTTTTAATTTCTACTCAATCATTTGTATGTTCGAGATGCCGGAAAGGTTTTCCTATATCTGATTTTGGTATCAACAAAGTTAATGAACTGGCTGACCTTAAAAAGATGAACGAATCCGGTTAATCATGACCCTTTGATGTAATATATATTGTCGAATGTAAATTTTAGACCACTATGCGTTCAGTCATAGAATGTTATGGTAATAAAAAGTATTTTTACATCAGTCAAAAGATTACATCTATACCTTGTGGAACAGGATCATTTAAAATAGAATAGGTCAGGCTTCAGGAAACAGGTATTGTTTTTATATATTTTATAGTTATTATTTGAGTTAATTATTGAGAAGAGAGCAACACATCCTGTTTTGCTCTCTTTTTTGTACCCTTTTATGAAATACAGACAGGGGTAATTGCTGAGTAAAAAACAGATAAACTTTATTACCTCATTATAATTTTTTATTCTCTGTTATCTTTTTTTATCTATATGATTCAACGCACATTGTGATCAGTTTTCATTATATACATTTGTAATTATTGAAGCGTTGAAATACGGTTACAATTTTTTTTCATCATTTGTGTTTTATCCCTCTCTCCGGAGAGGGTTTTTACTGAAGCTCCTGTATATATTCCATAATCCTCCTTTAGCCAAACTTTCATGGAGCTGTTATGACCCTGATCATAGCATTCTCAGGTATTTTACCATACATTTACTATAATACGTCAATACAGGAAAAAGAATATTTTTTTAGATGATGTTTCTTTATCCATGTCAATAATGAAAACACTTGGTACAAGAATTGACATATCTTTCAAAACATTGTGATAAAATCAAACAGTCAGCTGACTAAATATACCAATACATGTCTCAGATAGAAGAAAGTGAAATAAAAGGAGGACAGGGCCAGGTGCTTGAGCCTGAAACCTATCGTGACTCCATCGGTACAATGGAGCAGTCAGGAAAACGAAAATGGGTATTTCCTAAAAAACCGAAAGGAAGATATACCAACTATAGAAACATCGTTGCTTATACTCTACTGGCGTTTTATTTTGCTATTCCATTTGTCTCTGTGAACGGAAATCCTTTTTTGCAGTTTGATCTGATCAACCGTCAGGTTTTTATTGTTGGACAGCCTTTTTATCCACAAGACTTTTTTCTGCTGACGCTGGGTGCAATTGTTTCGCTGATCTGTATCATCCTCTTTACGATTGCTTTCGGAAGGATTTTCTGTGGATGGATCTGTCCACAGACCATTTTCCTGGAAAATGTTTTCAGAAAAATCGAATATGCGATTGAAGGTGACCGGAATAAGCAGATGAAGCTTGACCGCCAGGAATGGAACACGGAAAAAATATGGAAAAGGGGTCTGAAATGGACCATTTACCTGATACTTTCCCTGATCTTTACGCACTTCATGTTTATGTACATTGTTGGATATAAAGAAGTTTTCAGAATTGTATCTGAAGGACCGTTTGCCCATCCCACCAACTTCACCGTGATGATCCTTCTGACCGCTGCATTTTATTTTGTGTTTGCCTGGTTCAGGGAACAGGTATGTACGCTTGTTTGCCCCTACGGCAGACTGCAGGGCGTGCTCATCGACAAAGAAACAATCAATGTTTTTTATGATTTCAACCGGGGCGAAAACCGTTCGAAATGGAGAAAAGGCGAAGACCGCAAGGCCGCAGGGAAGGGAGACTGCATCGACTGTTACCAGTGTGTGGTCGTCTGCCCGACCGGAATTGACATCAGGGACGGACAACAGCTGGAATGTGTGAACTGTACTGCCTGTATTGATGCCTGTGATGAGGTGATGGATAAAGTAGGCCTGCCGCGCGGACTGGTCCGTTATGCCACAGAGAATGAAATTGAAACCCAGAAGCCTGCAAAATTTACGACACGGATGATGAGTTTTGTAGTGATACTTGTTGCACTTCAGCTGTTCTTAGGTTTTATGTTGTATAACCGCGGGACAATGGAAGCAAAATTTATCAAGCCTGCAGGAAGTACATTCTTCGTGAGAGACGGAAAAATAACAAATACCTATAATTACACCTTCCTGAATAAAAGTAATGAGAAAAGAACCGTAACCATCAAAGTTCTTGAACCTGCCAATGGTGACATCACTTACAGCGCCTCCAGTAAAATTGTTGTTGACCGGAACAAAATTACCAAAGGATCGGTAAATATCAGTTTTCCGGAAAAGGAAATGAAGTTGTCTAAACAGAACATCAGTATCGGTGTGTTTGATGAGAAAGGCAAAATGCTGGATTCATATGACACCTATTTTGAAGGCCCTTTCAAACTGCAGTTCTAGAGACCGGAAAATACATCCTCCAAGGAAAACATACTATACTAAGAACCAAACCATTCCATAAATCTGAAACAGATAATTCACCGTGAAGGAATATTGATTATATTTGCATTATTATTTTACTATTTTGAATGAAGAAAAAAGTTGTACTTGTACAGGATAATAAAGATATTCTTGAGATTATGGATCATGTACTGGAAGAGGAAGGATTTGACGTAACGGGCTCCCTCACAACAGAACCGATCGAAAATATTGAGGATATCAATCCTGACCTTGTCATTGTCGATGATCATATCAAGGGCACGGTGAAAGGATCTGAGGTGATCAAAGAACTGAAGTCCGATCCTGAAACAGAAGAAATTCCTGCAGTTCTGACGTCAACCTCCACTAACCTTGCTGCCGAAGCAGCAGCATGCAGAGCAGATGATTACATTGCAAAACCATTTGGCATTGATGAGATGATTGATGTCGTAAAAAACAATACTGATAACTGATACTGTTAAGGCCGCAAGAAAAATTGCAGCCTTTTTTATTTAAATTGAAATTGCCGGTTGATCTGAAAGTAAATATTACTGGTTCAACGTCCTGAACATATCTTCAGTCTGAATAAGCCTGAGATTAATATTGGAAATAATGATGGACAGATAATCCCTTAATGCAATATCATCCTCAATTCTCTCTGAAAAATCAGGAACAATCACCACACTTTTTGAAACTAAATTTTCTGTAAAGATTACCTCGTGACCAAGCTCATAGTCATAGCCGAAATCTTCCGCAACCAAAAATTCCAGATACTGTATTACTAACTTCTTAAATCCCGATGAATCATACATATTGAAGGTTTTTAATTGCTGTCCAACGCTTCCTAAAGGTCTAAAACCATGCCATACATGATAGGGAATTGGGATAATTTATCGCAATTCATTGATTAATGTTTTTCGGCTCTAAACATACTGTATCAGTAATTGGGATCTTATTCATAACAGGTAATCTATTAACCTTATCGGATCTTAACCACAGACTGTATTTTTCTAATGTGCTTAAAACTGGTAATTATACTTCACGTAATTATTGTAAAAGACCGAAACGATGAAACAGATTCATGCTCTTTCGCCAGCAGTAAATACCATATTGTATATGAAAGCAGCTGAGTCTTATTCCTACAGTCAAAACAATGACCTTTTACGCAAAACACAATAATAAGAGATTTATGCTATTGTGCGTACCCTATTAATTAGATTTTGATTTACTATCTTCGTTCACAATCATCAAGGGCTAAACCAAATATCAATTTTCGAAACAGCTATTAAGAAATATACCAGCAGTTAAACTCTAAATAACAGTATTAAAATATAAATTCAGGCAAAATAAAATCAGTTAAATGGATGAAACCCGTAATAAAGACAGTTATGAAATTTTAGTTTTTGATTTTATCAGAGAAATTTATGTTATTTGTCCAAATTGTGAAAAAAAAGCAATTATAAAATCCGAAAAATTTCAATACATCAATGTAAAATTAGTATGTCCCAATTGTGGATTTAACAGGAATTCCGATAAAAAATATTTGGGATACTCAAGTACTAAAAATTCAAGTGATATGATTGAAAGCATGATCGTTTTTGGAGGTGGAATTGATCCATACTTTCACATAACTTTGTGGTATACAGCAAATGTTGGAGAAAATTTATTTTGGGCATACAATTATGAACATTTGAATTTTATTAAAAATTTTGTTTCTGCAAAATTAAGAGAAAGAGATATTGAAAATATGGTTAATAAAAGTTTAGGGAGCAGGCTGCAAAAATGGATAACTTCAAATAAAAACAGAGAAATGATCTTAAAAACCATACTAAAACTTGAGAAGAAATAACCAATACGAAGATTCAGGTCAAGCGCTTAAAACTTCAAAAACCTTAAAAATTTCCTCTTGAAAAAGACAAAATATACAGTCCAATATTTCAGTGAATTGTAAATACATCAATATTTTGTATTCAATACTGTAGTTGTTAAAAGGTGACTGAAATAAAAATATTTAGATAATATCTGAAAAACTGAGATAAAACGATTCATTATCGACCAGTCTTACTCATTATTAGTATCATTTTTGTATTTGTTGCTTTGAAAAACCAATAATTGTACAATCACCAATTCTGATTATTATGCTAAAAAAAGGAGACCATGTAAAATGGCAATTTCAAAACGGAGAAACCCACGGAACAATTATGAAGATCCATACAAAAGATTTTATGTTTATGAACCGCCAAAGGAGAGCATCAGAAAGTGAACCTCAATATGAGGTCATGAGTGAAAAGACCGGTAAAAAAGCAGTTCACAAAGAATCAGCTTTAAAAAAAATATAAAAGATTTAACTTGTCACTGTAATCTTGCTTCTTCATTATTTTAATTGGAATAAAAGATCTCAGTTATACATACCACATTATTTTTCTTTGGTTTGATAATTGATAAACTTTTCTCACACCATAAAAAATAGAAGATATGATTACCTTACTCAACGATGCTCCGGAAAATGTTGCGGCATTTAATGCCAGCGGTGAAATTAATCAGGAAGATTTTGAAAATATCGTCATCCCCCACGTTAGAAATAAAGTGGAAAAATTTGATGAACTGAATTATCTTCTTTATTTAAATGCAGATACAGAACACACTGATGTAGATGCATGGCTGACTCATTCTCTTTCAAGTCTTAAAAATATCACTCCTTATAACCGGGCAGCGATCATTAGCGATCATGCAGGAACAAAGACAATTAATGATTTGAATAACAGTGATAATTTCAAGGTCTTTCCAAAAGACAGTGTATACAATGCAATGTACTGGTGCAATAATGGAAATGAGCCCCAGATGCCTGAAAATTAAAAATGAATTCTCTTCAGAATACCTGCAAATCTTTCTTTTCAATATATAACCAAAGCTCTCCACAGTCTCTGACTCTGGGGAGCTTTTTTTTAAAAGCTTTGTGCTTTTAGGATAAACAAAGCCGTAAACTTATCAATGAAAGACAAGGTGAAAATTCCATCTTTCAGACCTATTAAAATAACCACAACGTTTGTCATTCCGGAGGAATCTAAACCCAATAAATCATGGCTTATCAGAAATTGCAGAATTTAATTTCTAAACGCAAAGTTTTATGATGCAAGCTACCAAGTTTTAAGGAGCAAAGAGTGGCGGCCAAGCCGCTGATGAAGCTAGCTTTATAAAAATCAATTTCATTGATTCCTCTTTAATTATTCAAGATTTAACGCAAGGAAAGACAAAGTTTTTTACAAGTTTTATGTTTTCAAGGTAAACAAAGCCGTAAACTTATCAATGAAAGACAAGGTGAAAATTCCATCTTTCAGACCTATTAAAATTACCACAACGTTTGTCATTCTGAAAGAATCTAAAC
>CAURNW010000020.1:0-57265 GCA_963526305.1 uncultured Chryseobacterium sp.
TTCCAAATTTAAAAACTATATTTTTAAATGCTCCGGTTTTCAGGGAAGATTACAAGATGTATTAAATAATAGTAATATTAAAAAGATTATTAAAACTATCACTTCTGAATATCTTAATTTTTATGAAAAAATAAAAAAAAGAAACCCGGCTGTTTAGATGTAGTACAAAAACTAAGGATCACATTACTTGTAAAATACCTGAGGAGAATAAATAATAACTTCTAAAAGGGTCATTCATAATATTTATGAAATTAAAATAGAATGAAAACTTTTTTAGACATTTTAAAATTCTAATCTAATAAGAAATTCAGATTCATAACTACTTTATAAGACTCTTATTATGAAGTTTTATAGCATTTTTCAACTTGCATTTTAGCGGTAAATAATTAGGAATCAAATTCTTTAATCGTATACAATAGGGCAAAAATATTTTATAGCTGGGCTTTTGGGTTTTATAAATTTTCATAAATTGTAAGGCGAACAAAATCTGTTTATTTTTCAAATCTAAATTAATGACCACATGGACGAAACTCAAATAAGAAAAGTCCTTTATAAGGCTAAGGAACTAAACGTAATTATAAATAAGGATTTGGCTGCAAAAGCACTCGAAATCAAAGAAGCTGCTATCAGTGCAGAAAATAAAAGGCTTTTGGATCGGCTTGTTTCCAGTCTGGAACAATATATAGCAAAGGAACAAAATTTGGTTTATGTTGGTTTTGTTGGTCACTATTCTTCGGGCAAGTCGAGTACCATCAACAGTATCCTAAAAATTAAAGGAAGTAGAGATGAAAGGAATACAGACCTCAATCCAACAGATACGACGATTACGCTGATAACTGATAAGGCAAACTCGCAAAAGATCATCCACATGACAAAAGAGAGTGTCTATGTTCCCGTTAGAACAGCAACGATTGATTCAGTTTTTCTGAAGAATCTGGTCATTGCCGATACACCCGGCTCAGGCGACCCCAATATAGCCAATGAGCTTATCCAGGATTTCCTACCAATATGCGATTACATATTTTATTTCGTTTCAGCCGCGAATCCTGTGGATCAGGCGGATATTCCATTGCTCCTTCAAAAAAATAAAAAACTTCCATTCATTCCTTTGTATTTTATCGTAACCAGATCAGATGAGTTCAAACTGGTTGCTGATCGGCCGCTTTCTGAAGGGAATATCGATACAAGTAAAAGGAATGGTTTTACAGGACAATTGATGTCAAGGCTTAAGGAATTTGCAGATGCTTCTGAGCTTTCTGAAAATAATTTTGTTTTTATAGACAATAAGGAGGGGTATAATATAGAAGAACTGAGGGCAAAAATTTCCCACTGGTCTACGGAACTTGAGCAAAGTTCAATATGGAACAATCACAGCCATAAATTGGAATTCTATTCCCGCAACCTTAAGGACCTAGAATTGTTTTTTCTTAATACTATAAAAGACAAAATTAAGGTTACAGGAGATTTCTTAAGGACTGCCGGTGAAAACATACATAAATTCGATGCAGCGGTAGAGGTCAACAACGAGAAATTGAGAAACGTCTGGGCAGATGGCGACCGGAAGCTTAAAAGGGCGCTACAGGCAGAGAGTGAGCAATTAGACGGAATGATAAAAATGAATGTTCCAACAATGCTGTCCAATACCGAAGAGATGTCAATAGAAAAGAGAAGTATGGCCACTTTTATCGAAAATCAATCAAATGGTAATATTGGTAGGTTCACCGCTGAGTTATATAACCTCTCAAAAAGTAAAATCCTCGCGATTAAGCAGGATATCGACAACATTCTGAATAACGATGATACGGATTTGGCGGTCGAAGATATCAGGGAGGTTTTCCCGGCAAGACTAAATCTTTCAGACATCGATGAAAAACTGGAAATCGATTTTCCAAAAATGGATGCTCCCATGATTAGCTATCTTAATAGGCTTTACCGCTTGGCAGATGAGCAAAGAAGCTCGTTAATAGCAAGGTTAGAACAGTTTTTAGGGGCAATGAACAGACAGCAGTTAATTAATGCGCTTGAAGATGTCTATAAACAAGGGGCAGATACGATTTCGGAAAATTTCGATAAATATTTCGATGTTATTGAAATGTACAAAGCAAGCGTTCTGACTAAAAATACAAAAGACACCATTCAAAAATTAAGGATAGGAAAGCAACTTGACGACTTGGATGATGAATTCCCTGAGGAATACAAATTAACAAAAAAAGATGAAGCGATTTCTACCATATACCCGAAAAAAGATGAAAAGATATTGGATATGAAAAAAGATATGGCTGCAATAGAAGATTGTATCTTGGAACTCAAAAGAGAACTGGGGGCTTCTTCTATAAAAAGAGATTCGACTATTAATAATTTCTTTCAAAAGGGTGAATATAAAATTGCAGATGTAATGGAGGATGCAGTGCTTTCGTTGGAGACCGAGGTCAATAGGTTATATAAGGAGAAACTAATGACTGCTTTTGAGAGCCATAGAGGGCATTTTCTGGAATTTAGCGGGCAACAGAAAAAGCAGAGAAAAACAAGGCGGACAGCAATTATTAAATGGACAAGTATCGCTGCTGGTTGCGGTATCTTATTCTACTTCTTTTTGGTAAAGCTGAATATGATTACTCCCACTTCCGTTCGCTGGACGATAGGATTTGGGCTGATTAGCAGTGCGGTATGGGCGCTTGCAGGTAACGTTTTTGCCAAATTCAAAAATGATTTAAATAAAATGACACAACGCCATCATAGAACATTCCAACAAAAAGCTAGGGAACGGCTTAAATCAATCTTTAACGAAGATTTCTTTAATACATTGAACTTAAGTCTGGCAGACGCTAGACCTAAAAAGCTAACGTCGCTTGAAAGGATATACCAAGGAAAGCTAGCAGCGATTAGCAACCCTGCAAATAGTGAAATTGCACAGGCGTTGCAAGGCTTAATTGACAAAAACATGATGTTCATTGCGGAGCAAAAAAAATACTTAGGTTTTGTTACGAGTTTTCATTCGCTCTTTGCTGGGATCTTCTCAAATCATGATGAAAATATTGAAAAAATACGTTTAATTACGCACCAAATTAAACAAAAATCAATTGAACCTTCATTTACGTTGTTGAATAATACTAAAATTGATTTGGAACAAGTTAAAGATCAAATTGAGATTATAGAAACAGAACAGGAGATAGCTCAAAAACTGTGATTAAGAGAGGAATTAAGATAAAGATTTTGCAACTACAGTTAAGAATTTTGTTCTAATCGTTATATATATATTTAATGACTAATCACTCCTATTGTTTTAACCTCGTATTTTCATATTTTACTCTTTCAGTTTTCAAAGATACTAGCCAGTCAAGATACATTTGTTGTGGCATACTACGGTAACCTATTTTATGAAGGTGGGCATATTCCTTATTCATCAGATCAAATAATTCTTTAGCTTTCGGATCGCTTAATGTAGCCTGAATATCTGTTGTATTCTGCTCTTTCATCAGTTTTTGAAACTGCTTTGTATGGGTTTCTGCTTGTAATAGCAAAGCATTCGCTAAGTATGGATAAATTTGGATTGCTCGTTCTGCACATTTTATTGGAAAACTCCCATCATTGTTAGGAAAACTTCTTTTATAAGCGTTTCCTAAATCAACCAGAAGAAGTGCAAGACTTTCCTTATTAGTAAGAGCTTTTAGATATACACCATTTTGAACAGCTTCTAAATGGATAAATCCCGAAGCCATTAACCAACTGTCCTGCGGAAATATGCCACTTGTAAGTTCAGTATTATACCAACCCAAAGATTTTATATTATGTTTGATATAAACGTGGTTTGGAGCAAGTGCCAAATTTGCATCAACTCCTAATTCTTCTGCTAAAATCTTATATAGATACGGCATTGAATTACAGTTACCTTTTTGAGTATCTAACAATTTTGAAACAAACAGATTCGAAAATTCTTTATTCCCAAAAACATCATCAAAATCATAAGTAAAAGGTTTGTATCGTATAGTATCATTTCCCATAATTACAGGAGTTGCCTGACACAATACGCTATAAATGGTAGCATACTTATTTACTTTAGCTTCGTCCTTTTCAGTGTAGCTAAGTTTCCTGTTTTTTAGCAAAACATTACAGAAATGTTTTAAAAAATTAATTTTATTATTTAGTTCTACAGTATCTAGTTTTCCTTGATAGTAAGCATTTTCTACACTAAAAACTCCTTCTTTAAAACTATACTTTTGCTTATCAGCAAGCATATTGTCAATAGTTTCATATGCATCAGAATAAAATTTGTTCTCTTGAGCTTTTGCACAAAAGATCATTGTCAGCAAGAATATTGTAAATATATTTCTCATCTTAATATTTAGGGTGGTTCCAATTTTCGAAATTTTTTAATACTTGGATATTATTTTGATCCTTTTCATATTTTTTAGCATAATTCAACATTTCCGCTATTATTTTTGCGTGAGAAGAAATATTGATATGTTCCACTTCCACATCTTCGATATTTCCGTTGGAAAAAATAATTTGATAATTGTAACCAAATCCGTCACCGGTAGGGAAATCAAAATAGGAATCTTTTCGATTTTTATTTGGGATAGAATTGATAAGCGTAATAAATTTACGAGATTCTTCCTTTGTTAATTTATAGACCGCAGTTTTTGGTTTCGCATAATTCAAATAATATTGCTCTTGCTCTTTTTTTAAGCTATCTTTTTCTTTTAAATTATAGTCAGAACCTTGTGGCGGTGTTGGTGGAATCTTTTTAGAACCAACTCTTTTTAAAATTAAAAGATTATGGCTTGGATCAAAATTGAAAGTAATTGCACCGTGTAATGCATTTCCAAAAGTTGTCGAAAAAGAGGCTACTTCAATCTTGTCATTATTACAACTCACTAAAATAATTGAAAATAAAATAAATAAGATATAATTTTTCATTTTGTAGGCGATGGGGGTGGCGTAAGTAATGGTGGACTTGCAAATAAATTATTGTAGTAATATGAGTTTTGAGAAACCTTTTCAATTTTTTTATTTGTTAAAATATACATATCGTGGCAAGGAATTCCAGTCTCTGTATAATTTATTTTGTTGAAATTAAATTGTTTATTACTTTCAATTGTTTCTTTGTTTTTTAAAGAATCTTGTCGAATAAATTTTTTGAAATATTCTTTATTATAGAATGCTAATAAATAATCCGATTTATATGGTGTTAACACATATAACGAATCGGGCATAAAAATTTTCGCAGTTGATATTTGTAAAAAATCTTTCCCTTTATATTTTTGATGTCTTATTTCAATTATTCTATTTTTTTCACAATTGGATGAATCTATAAAGTGATCTATTTTATTGTATAATTTATCCTTTAAAGAACTTTCAGAGCTTAGTCTTATACTTTCCTTTTTATGGCAATTATAACAAATTACAAACATAACAATTAGAATTACTTTTTTCATTTTGTGTTTAATCGAAATTGTATTACTTGATATTCACAAATCACTAAATCATTTAATTGGCATTGGCGGTGGCGGCACTCTTCTTATGCCAAAATTATTTTTATCTATAAAAGTGTTCAAAGAATCTGGGCTTGTAAAATTTTGCTTATTATCAACAACTATTGCTTTATCTCTGTGCATCGAAAGATAAGTGTAAAGCAAGGTCATAAACATATGTAAATCGTCATTACTGTTATTAAATGCATTGCTATAAATAGTTTCTGATTTCTGATTTTTATAACTGATTAAAGAAATAAAGAATTTATTACTCGTTTTATCAATATTTTTTAAATCCATTTTTCTTTTATCTAAAGACACATTTATCCATTTTTTAAAGTCGTCATCCAATTCTATTTTTTTTGTGATATTGTTTTCTACATCATAAAAAGTCACGGAATTTTGGTTTATTTTAGCATCAAACTCTTTAATACCTAGTGATTCATAATTATCCGAATTATAAGAAATTTCTATACTGTCAAAATTTTTAGCCACATCATCTGTCTTTATCTGAGTATATAAATTACTATCCAAAAAAATTTCTTTATTTTGAATTTTAAATTTATTCTCTGCTTTGAAAGGATATAACAGTTTGTTATCTTTTACAATAGCATATTGATTTTTTGAATCATTAAAAAAAATACCTGTTATTGACGATACATCTTTTGATTTTTCTTTACAGGTAATTAATAATAGTATAATTATACTACTTATATAAACTTTTAATTTGTGCATCTGTTCTTTTAATATTTAGTTTTTGGTAAAATGATCGTAAAATTGGTGCTCCCAAATTATACGCCTGATTGGTTTTTTTATCAACCAAATGATCTGGAACATTAGTCCCTCTTCCAGATTTTTCTCCGTAATACTTATTCAAATAAGATTGACTGTAGCCATCTTTTGCTATTGACTCATAACCTTTTGAAAAATCAAATTTTTTGTTATCAAAGTAATCCATTGAACCTAATTTAACGTGAATACCTAATTCGTGAGTAAGTGTTTCTAACGTTAAATCTGTGAAAGCCCTATCTTCAATACTCACTTTAAAATTAACTCTGCCTTTGTCAACAGATGTACTTGTAATACCTACCGCTTGCTCTAAACTTGTATCGTTTCGATTGGATAAAGCCTGTCCTGAATCAAAACTTAAATCAATGCCAGCTTTATCATATTTACCAGCATTATCATATTTTACACCGGCAATTACTTGTCCTTTACTAGCGTAATCAGAAAGATAAGCCACTCCATCTTTTGAAGTTGCAAATTGATTCCAAGATTTTACTAATTGAGGATTTTTATATGATCCATCTTTATTTTTTTCAAAAATTGCGCTTGGATCCACGTGTTCAGCTGCCATTCCGGTAGGATCAATAAAATTCAATGGATTATTAACAGCATAATTATAAGGAGACCAACTTGAAAATTCCTCACTCAAAGGATCAGGTGAAATCCAACGCCCGTGCGTGTCACCAATTGGCTGTGCATCAGGATCAGATAGATCAATTTCTCTTACCTCAATTATACTTCCGCTTTTTGTATTGTATCTTATAGAGCCAATAACCACAATACTATCTGTATCGTGAAACTCTAAATACTTGCCCTTGCTTAAAGTAGCAATCTTAGGATAATATCCATATTTTTCAAATGGATTCCCAATCGCTATATTCTTGCGTCTGCGTTCTGCTTCTTCCGGGGTAATAGAATCTCTGGTCTTTAGAACCTCGTCCATGTAAGGACGGTTTCGTTCTTCTTTGGTCAATTGTACAGGATTCACCCATTTCTTTTCAGTTTTAGGCTTTTGTGTGGTTGGGGTCTTCTTTTTGACCTGTGCCTGTGTAAAACCTGTTATTACTGCAAAAGCAATCAATAATATTTTTTTCATAGTCATTTGCCTTTATGATGGTTAAAGTTATTTATTTTTTTGTTATAGTTTACTTGGATCTATCGGAATATATTTAGGCTTTTTATCCTGCTTTTTCTTATCCTCCGTTTTTTTGATTGCTTCCTGTTGTTGTTTTTGTAACTGATACAAATGTATTCTTTTTGCCAGTGCCTCACTTTCCTGCTTGTTGGCTTCGGTTTTCAGACTTCCAAGCCACGCTTCATAAGCGGATGCAGGCATTTCAGCATATCCCAGATTATCAATTTTGCTAAACTGTTCTTGCAGTTGTTTAAACTGATCTACAGCTTTTGGAAAATAACCTGTTCTTTCCAAATCCCTTTTATCATCCGGGTTAATTCCTAATCGTCTTAATGCAGACAACAACCTTGTCCGGCTGACGTTTGACTTTTCCATATTTGGGGCTATTCCGTTAGGGTAAAGTTCTAATGCTTTGTCTATAACTTTATTTACAAATTCATCATATCCGAATTTGTGAACATATCCTCTTGCCAAATCAAAATATACCATTCCAAACAATTCTTTTTTGGTAAGGTTTTCCATATAGATTTTATTTTGCAGAGCTTCGGATTTAATGTAGCCTGATTCCAATAAAAACGTATTAGTAGAAAACATTCCGTTGGTCAATTCTATATTCCGCAATTTTCCTTCGTCATCTATGAAACGAATGTAGGAATGATTGGGGGCTAATGCTAAATAAGCTTCTGTTCCCATAGCTTCCGCAAGCATCAAATAATACTGAGGCATCGAATGGCATTGCCCTGATCCCGTTTTCAGAAGTTTGGAAACAAACATTTTGCTCCAGTCTTTTTCTCCCAAATAATCTTTAAAATCATATTCAAAGGCTTTGTGTGTTGTTCCGCCCAATTTCATATCCTTAGAGAAATACTCAAATATCATCAGGTTTTTAGAAACATTGCTCTCGGTATCTTGTTTCTGTTCTTTCATTTTCTGCAACAATTGTTTTGCAGTTTTCTGTACGCCGGATTTGAATTGTGTTAAACTCTGTTTATTGCCGTAAAAAGCATTCTCAACAGTAAAATTAGCATCTGCCAAAGAATAATTTTCGGCATCCATTCCGGAGAGTTTATCAAAAGCTTCGTAATAGGATTGTGTTCCTGCTTTTCCGGATAATGTAGGCAGGTCATAAGACATATTTCCTCCGTTCGTTACCCATTCACGAAATTTCATTTCTTCTGCAACCTTGTTCAATTCTGCCTGTTGGCGATTTCTTTCCTTTTCTTCGGCTTCAACACGTTTGAAATCCTCTAAAACCATTCTTCTATTTTGCTCTTCTTGCTTGGATAAGCTACCGTTGATATAGTTTTGGGGAACAGCAGGAAAATTGCTTTTACTTGATGTAAGCAAATTGTTATTAGAATAATTCTGAAAAGTATTGGGTACAGGATTTTGTATAGTAGGCAGATTCGGAATCTGTGAAAATCCTATCGAATTAACACATAGAAAAAGAACTGAGAAATAAACTTTTCGCATTGCATTTGTAGTTTGTGTTTTTAACTGTATAAGAATAAGAAAATTTCGTGAAATATATTATAGGTATATTCCCCCTTTCTGATTCCTGTGTTTTTACGGATGTTTTCATAGTTTAGTTTTTTTAGTTGGTGATTTTTGAAATAAAAAGAGCGTGAATTGACATCACCCTCCGTTCAGGTTACTCGAATAACCCACTAAAGAAATTACGCAAAACACGCCCCGGAAGGGCGCATCTCACAATCATATTTTCTTTAGTATTTATATTTCGAGTATTTGAACGAAGAAAATGAACTGCTTAACGCAAAATTTTTATATGTATAATTTTTATTCTGTTCTTATAAATTCTCTTTTTTGTTATATCACAAATGTAGAATTAAATCCTTTTGATAAAAATTGGTTATTTTTAAAACTAATAAATCTTAAACAAAGTCAGGATTTATTCATTGAATTTGAAACTCACACGATTTTCCAAGATACTGCTTCACATCTGCAATAGAAGTTTAAACTGCCTTTATAGCTTCTTTCACCATTACTTTTTTAATAACAACCTTTTTTGACCATTATTCCATTTCCATATTTAATTCACATTTATTTTAGTTGCATCTTGTGTTTTTTCCTACTGTCGATTATGCGACAGATTTATTCGGTAATACTGTTTCTATTTTTTTAATGATTTCATAAATATTAGCATTGAATAATAGTTAAACTCTTTCACATAATGCTCCAAAGCTTCAATTCCTGAGGTTATATATTCCAGCTTTTCTTTTTTATAAACTCCAATCTTATATTCAATCAAAAATTTAGGTTTTAATTTCAAAATTAACTCATTTAATTCAATCCCATATTTTTCAGCATTTTCATATAGCATTAAATCAGTATTTAGATTTTTGTTTTTTTCATCAGCAAATATTGCTCTATGCGTATTCAAATTACGATGCTCAATTAAATGTTCAAAAGTTTTAAAATAATTTTCAATTATTAGTTTTAATGGAGAGTTTTTTAATTTGGGTTGGTTTTTTAGATTATTCCAAGTACAATCTTTCTCTTTTAAACCAATATTACAGTAGTCATTTATTGCTAATTTTTTAACTTCTAAAATTGTATGAATTTTATGTAAAAAAACTTCGTAATGATATTTAATATAATTCAATTTATTAATCTCATTTTCCTTATAAAATTTTTTAAATGGATATCGCCTTATGAAAATTTTTATTTTTCTCAAATCCTCAAGTAGACCACTTAGAAGATTTAGATATTTAGAAATCATAACACCTTTTTTTGCTTCTTTTGAAAGTAGATGATTGGATGTACTAATTTAGCGTCCAGTTAAAGTTAAGCATAAAACCTTAATTTTAACCTTATGAAACGAGAGAGAAAAATCTACGATCCTGCTTTTAAGACCAAAGCCGTTCAGCTTAGTAAAGAACGAACTAAAGCATCAGAACTCGCAAGGGAACTGGGAATCGCAGTCACGCTGCTTTATAAATGGCGTAAAGAATATGAAGAATTCGGGGAAGGAAGCTTTCCGGGAAACGGGAATTTAAAATTAACCCCTGAACAGGAAAAGATTCACGAGCTTGAAAAAAAGCTGAAAGATGCAGAACTGGAACGCGATATATTAAAAAAAGCAATCGGCATCTTCTGTTCATTAGTTTTTATTTCTTTTTAAGGTATTTACGAATACTTCGTATTTCCAAGAGCGGTCGATGAAATATAAATTCATAAAAAATAATGAATCTATTTTCCCGATTGAAAAGATGTGCCAGATTTTAAAACTAAGTTCCAGTGGCTATTTTAAATGGAAAAGCAGACCCTTTAGCAAGAAACTGCTTTTGAAGAAAAAAGTAAGAGAGCAGATAACCTCAATTTATTTCTCATCCAAACAACGCTACGGAAGTCCAAGAATTACTTTTGAATTGAATTCTTTAGGCTACAAAATCTCCAGAATAACTGTTGCAAAATATATGAAAGAGCTGGGTTTGAGAAGTAAATTGAGTAGGAAATTTAAAGTAACTACAAATTCTAAACACAATTATTTGGTGGCAGAGAATGTGTTGGACAGGAATTTCATTGCCGAGAAACCTGCGCAAGCTTGGGTTTCTGATATTACCTACATTCAAACCAAAGAAGGATTTTTGTACTTGACAACAATGATTGATTTATATGACCGAAAAATAATCGGATGGAGTTTGAGTAACGGAATGAACACCGACGAAACAAGCCTTGCAGCCTGGAAAATGGCTGTCAAAAACAGGAAAACAGCTGATGGATTAATTTTTCACAGCGACAGAGGCGTTCAATATGCAAATAAAAAATTTGTGAATACCATTGGATTTTACGGCGTTACAAGAAGTATGAGCCGTAGAGGAAATTGCTGGGATAATGCAGTGGCAGAAAGTTTTTTCAAATCATTAAAAACGGAACTCATTTATGGAAACAAACTCATTACAAAACAACAAATGGAGTTGGAAGTTTTCGAATACATCGAAGTCTGGTACAACAAAAAAAGACGCCACAGTACTCTAAATTACAAAACAATAGAAGAGTTTAACAATCAAAACAAAATTTACAAAAATGTAGCTTAACTTATACTGGAATTTTTATTTGCATATCCATACTATGAGATTTCCTAATATTCTTCACAAAAACATTTATAATTATAGTTTTTTTACTAAATTTATTTTTTAATAAAACTATAAAAACTGTGAAAAACAATCTTTTAGATAGGCTTAGTAATTCAAAGCCTAAGAGAATACTCTCTTTGGACGGAGGTGGTATTCGAGGAGCATTATCTTTAGGCTATCTTAAGAAAATCGAAACTATTTTACGTAAAAAAGAAAATAATCAAAGCTATGTTTTGAGTGATTATTTTGATCTTATTGGTGGCACTTCAACAGGAGCGATCATAGCAAGCTTATTAGCTTTAGGGAAATCGGTAGATGAAATTAAGGATATGTATATGGAGTTAGGTGGAGAAATCTTCGCAGGAAAGCGCAATTGGTGGAATCCCTTAGAAACCTATCGATTTTTTAAATCTGAATTTAGTGAGAGAAGTTTAGTGAAGCACCTTAAAAAACATTTCGGAGATATAACTTTAGGAAGTGATAAACTAAAAACTGGTTTATGTATTGTAGCTAAAAGGGCTGATTCTAATAGTACATGGTTTTTTATTAATCATCCTAAAGGATTATTCTATGAATCCAATGAAAATATTCCTTTATGGCAATTACTAAGGGCTAGTTCTGCAGCTCCCTCTTATTTTATTCCTCAATCCATTGATATAGGCAAAGGAGAAATAGCTGCATTTGTAGATGGCGGAGTAAGTATGGCAAATAACCCATCTTTAAGTCTTTTAATGATTTCAACAATGAAGGGATTTCCTTTTAAATGGAAAGTAGGGGAAGAAAATCTTACATTAGTATCTGTTGGTACAGGATATACAGAATATCATGAGCATACAAAACAAATCGACGAGTCTTGGTTGTTATATTGGGCTAAAAGCGTTCCTGATATGTTAATGCAGGACGCAAGTTGGCAAAACCAAATTATTTTACAATGGTTATCAAAGTCACCTACTGCAGAAGAGATTGACTCGGAAATTAAAGATTTAAAAGATGATTGCCTGTATGAAAAGCCAATATTGAATTATTTAAGATTCAATATTTGTTTGTCAGAAAATTCTTTAAATGGTTTAGGCTTGAATAGAGATTTTACGTCAAGGGATATTAGAGATATAGCCGAAATGAGTAATGCAGGCAATAGGTATCTCTTATATGATATTGGAGCAAAAAGTGCAGAGAGTAAAGTTTTGAGTAATTATTTTTTATAAGAAGTAATAAAATGGATTATCAATATGATATTTTTATTAGTTATAGACGAGATGACTTGACACTAAAATGGATTGAAACACATCTTGTTCCTTTGCTTAAGCTGCACATAAAAATGGAGTTAGGAAGAGAACCGACTATTTTTATTGATTCAACACTAGAGCAAGGATCTACTTGGCCTATAGAGTTAGGAAGCGCACTAGGTAGGTCTAGACTTATAATTCCATTGTGGACAAAAACATACTTGGGAAGTGTCTGGTGTACACATGAAATTTCTCACATGATTGAAAGAGAAAAAAAATGTGGTTTCAGAACATATCAAAAACCAACTGGTTTAATTTTCCCTACGATTATTCATGATGGTGAAACTCTGCCACTATATTTAACAACAATACAAAAAACTGAAATTCAAGAATGTTTTAATGTAAGAATGTCGATTGATAGTCCTAAAGCGGAAGTTCTAGATGACAAGTTAAGACTGATGAGTATAACAATTGCAGAAGCTATTAATGCCGCTCCTGATTGGGAAGAAGATTGGAATTTAGATGCGGTAGATAGACTTGTCCAAGAATTACATGAACAATCGCATCACCAAAATCAATTTCCAAAATTTACAAGCTAATGGGAAATATTATTACATTTTATTCATATAAAGGAGGCGTCGGTCGAAGCATGGCTTTGTCCAATATTGCTTATGAACTTACTAAAAGAAATAAAAGAGTACTTATTATAGACTGGGATTTAGAAGCTCCAGGAATTGAAAGATACTTTAGTGATTTTGAAATTGAAAATTCATCGGAAGGTCTTTTACAACTTTTAATGTCATACAAGAAACATGAAAACATTAATTATAATAATTACTTATGGAAAATTTTTACTTCAAGTAAATATCCTATATCATTATTACATAGTGGAAGAGAAAATGATCCTGCGAAATATTCTACCTCATTACAAGATTTTAATTGGAATATCTTTTTTTCAGAATATAATGGTGGAAGGCACTTAGAAGTACTTCGAGAAGAGTTGAAGAAAGATTTTGACTTTGTCCTTATAGATAGTAGAACCGGCTTAAGTGATTCAAGTGGAATATGTACGATTCTGATGCCGGATATCTTAATTCCAATGTTTACAGCTAACTATCAAAGTCTATTCGGTATTAGAGACATTGTAAAATACATTGAAAATGCAAGACAAAAACTCAATGTTGACAGAATGATTTTGACTGTTTTACCAATTCCTTCAAGATTTGGAACTAGAGTTGAGTTTAGAGAGTCGCAAGAATGGTTAGATAGAATTGCTGATATCTTGAAAGACTGTTATAAAGATTGGCTTCCCAAATGGATTGAACCTAAATACATATTGGAGAAAATAAAAATTCCGCAAATTGATTATTTCAGTTTTGGTGAAAAATTAGCTGTATTAGAGCAGGGTATAAATGATCCAGAAAGTATGGGATATATTTACGCAAGAATATCAGATTTACTTATTAATGATTTTAGTAATATAGATGATTTTGTTGGTAAAGAATATTATGAACAAAAAAAGACAGAATATGAATTGGAGAAGGAACTAAATTCCAGCAAGAAAGAAGGTGAGTATCTTTATGATGTATTCCTAAGTTATCCAAGAGAAGCATATCACTGGGTAAGAGAATTGTTGATTCCTGCGTTAACTGAATATCTAACTGATACATTAGGTCGTTACCCGAAGATTTATTTTGATGTTGAAGAATTTTCACTTAATGAGTCGGTCTCGCCATTATCTTATGAAAATATCATTTCTAAATCGAGAACTTACGTATATGTAATAACAAATACAACCTTAAATAGTTCTTTTCAAAAATTTGAATTATCATTTATTTTACAAAAAGAAAAATCTTTCAAAACCAATCTACTATTTCCAATAATATATTCTAATAAAAATGAGAGTGAGAATATCGTATTGCTGCCTGATGCTCTTAGGAATAGGCTGTATTTGGATTTTAGTAATTTAAATTATGAAGATACAGTAAGAAGTACAAAATTAAGAGCACAATTCGGTCAACAGATAGATAGACTTGCAATTGCTATTACAGAAATTATTAATAAAAAACAATCAATTAAAGCTAAAAATAATTCTAAAGATAATAAAAACATTAGAATTTTGAATGAACAAAAGTTATTAGCAGAGGAGTATGAGAAAATAAGAAAAGAAGTTAAAGCAAGCAACTTGAGAACTTCTATGATGCAAAAAATAGTTAGTAAAATGGCTGAAACGATGATAGATCCCCTAACTAATCTTGAGTATTGGACAAATAGTGAATTGGCTGGAGAGAGACTTCTTGCAATCATAAAACTACAAAAATTTCCAAATTATTTTTACGTTACTTGGTTGTCTGAACATGTTGGCGACAGAGAGAAACCTTTCATAGGTTACCAATCTTCTATAGCACTTTATATCGCTGCTCGAACGTTTGGGAAAGATTATATGAGAGATATTAATTATATTTTGAATGAAACTCTCCAAATTATTTATAAATCTGAATATCAGGACCCTAATCAAATAGACGTAATTAATACAGCTTTGAAGGAACTTCAAAATTTAAAATAAATTTATATGAAATAAGAATTTCAATACTCCATATAAAAACTAATTAACATGAAACTATGCTTTGTAATTATGGGTTACGGCAAAAAAACTGACCCTACTTTAGGAAAAACCTATGATTTAGATAAAACCTATCATAACATTATAAAACCCGCTGTAGAAAATGCAGGTTTTACATGTGTTCGTAGTGATGAAATTCTGAACTCAGGAATTATTGATAAAAATATGTATGCATTACTTATCCATGCCGATTTGTGTATTGCAGATATTACAACGTTCAACCCTAATGCAATATATGAATTGGGGGTTCGCCACGCAGCAAAACCGTTTTCAACCATTGTAATGAAAGAAAAAGAAGGTAACATCCCATTCGATATTAATCATAGTTCTATCTTTATGTATTCGCACATGGGCGAAGATATTGGCGTGACAGAATCTGAACGATGTATAAAAGCTTTAACCGATTTAATATTAGAAGTTAACAGAACTAAGGAAACTGATAGTCCGCTGTTTCACCATATAAGAGGAATGACCCCTTACATATTGCCCGAAATTGAGTATAGTCAAATTATCAAGGATTTAGCTGAAAAAAATAGCAGTGTATTTGCATTGGTAGAAAATGCGAAAAGAGAGATGTCTGCCAGTAATTTTCATGAGGCTGCAGGGCTTTGGAAGAGAGCAAGTGAAAGAGTAGAAAATGATGCTTATTACATACAGCAATGGGCATTATGTACTTATAAAGACAAAACAGATAGTCCAAATGTAGCTTTAACAAACGCTTTAACTATTATAAGTAAATTAGATCCTGAAAATTGGAATACGACAGATCCTGAAACCTTAGGAATAACCGGAGCTATTTATAAAAGAATGTGGGAAAATAATAAAATAGCCACTGACTACCTAGATAAAGCTATAGAATATTACAGAAGAGGTTTCACAGTAAAGCAGGATTATTATAATGGAGAGAATTATGCTCTTTGTTTAGATTTTAAATCAGAAATATCAACTGATCCTACAGAGAAAATTTCACTTAGGTATGTGTCAAATGTAGTCCGTAAAGAAATCATTAAAATTATAGAAAAATTAAAGAATGATGAGGATTTTGAAAAACGTTCAGATTTAATGTGGATTTATGCTACCACGGCAAATTGTTATTTTGCCCTAGATGATTTAGAAAATTTTCAGATTTACAAAGATGAATTTTATGGATTAAATACAGAACCTTGGCAAATTGAAACATTTGAAGAAGGAATTGAACATTTAAAAAATTTAAAGAAGTAATTTATGGCACACAAATGTTTCATTTCCTTCAAAACAGAAGATAGGGCTTATAAAACCTTTATCCACGATCATCTTGATGTAGATATGATTGACAAATCATTACATGATCCAATAAATTCTTATGATGAAGACTATATTATGAGGAAAATTAGAGAGAATTATTTATCCGATTCTACTGTTACCATATTTTTGATTGGAAATAAATCTGCAGAAAATTCATGGTTTGAGAATCAAACATTTATTAAAAGAGAGCTACAAGCATCTTTATATCACGGAGTCGGAAATACCAAAAATGGAATTTTAGGAGTTGTTTTACCTTCAATGAAAGATAAAATTTTCAGAGGTTCATATACTTGTACAGCTTGCGGTGGAAATCATAATTTTGTTAGTATAAATGATAATACTGTAATTAAAGAATTTTCTTATAATTATTATATACCTAATGATAAATGCGCATGGAGTGAAGAAGATAGGTATTGTGTTTTAACAACTTGGGAAGAATTTTGTTCTACTCCTAATTATTACATTGATTTAGCTTTCAATAAAAGGACTCAGCCCATTTCTAATAAAACTAAAGTAAAACCATAATGAACGAAAAAGATTTCCCTAACTACTATATTGCCGGAGATCAGGCATCTTTATTGGCACAAAAACTATATACCAGATATGTTAGGTTGGATTTGTTTTTAATGGTTTTGTGTGCCGCATTAACAATCTATAATTTTCAGTCAGAAGATAGCAAGAAAATAATTTATATTATTTCAGGAATTATAATGCTTATGGCTATTATTTTTTCTTTGGTTATTAAAAATAAAAAGTATGAAGATATTTGGTATAGAGGAAGAGCTTTAGCTGAGTCTGTAAAAACCTTGACTTGGCGATTCATGACAAAATCTGAATATTTTGAAAATTCTTTAACAAACGAAGAAGCTAAATCTAGATTTAATCATAGAATAAGAGAATTACATGACGAGTTTAAAGATTTACATTCTTTTTTGAAGGCAAAAAATTTATCTCTACCAGTAATAACTGATGAAATGGAAAAAAATAGAAATCTAGATTTAATAAGTAGAAAAGAATTTTATTTAAAAAATAGAATCGACAATCAAATTAAATGGTATTCAGATAAAGCAGATACAAATAAGACTAAGTACGAAGGCTGGTTTTGGGGAGTTATTGTAACACAACTACTAGCATTAATTTCAATTGGATATTTGGTTTTAAGTCCGGAATGTAATTTTAATTTTGTTGGATTATTTACTACACTGTCCGCAAGTTTTTTTGGATGGTTACAATTAAAAAAATATCAGGAAAATAAAGAAGCCTATACAACTGCAACTTCAGAACTCAATTTAATTAAACAAGAAGCTGAGTTTATACATACAGAAGAAAAGTTCAAAATTTTCGTATTGGACTCCGAAAATGCTATGTCTAGGGAACATACACTTTGGCTAGCACAAAAAAGGATTTAGTACAAAAAATTAGAAATAAGGTATAATAATATTTAATCTTTTTCTCATGGATATTTTACAACAAAGTATATATGATGTCAATGCTGATTTAAGAGTAATTCCAATTTCAACAGAGGGTACTATTTCAAACAGTTTTAAAAATGGTTTGGAAAAAATAAACCTTCCATTTGAATTTGATGACAGAAATTTTCAACTTGGAGACATTGAAATAATTCCACTAAAGACAACAAAGATTGCATTTGTATGTACAGTAGATAATTATAAGAGTGAATATTATGCGATTAGATTGATTGGAAGAAGGCTTGCAAATGATATTCATAAATTTGGCAATGTGAATACTATAGCTCTTCCATTACTAGGTACTGGTGCGGGAAAGTTAGATCCAGAGAAAAGTATTAATATACTAGGGAACGCTTTTTATGAAATTGCTGGTACTGCGAAAATAAAATTGTCTTTTTGTACCACAGACGAATCTTTATATCAAACATTAATTGGACGAAACTTTAATCTAAAATCCCCAAGTAGTCAACTAATTATTGAGGCGGAGTTATCAAATGTTAGAATTCATCAAATTATAGAAAAAATTCTCTATGAAAAGGAATTTTATCATGAATTAGCACACAAAAAATTTCAACAGTTTCTGGATTTTGAAATGCCAAGTGCTTTTTACCAAAATTTACATGATCAATTTAAATTTTCTCATACCACTTTTCAGGATTTTATTAATACAAAATTATCTCCAGATACTAAAGAATATAAGTTTACAAAATTATGTGGTGAGTTAGTAGCTTATATCGATCTCAATGCATATAGAAAAAATTTGTGGAATAAATATTCTGACAAAAGAGTAATAGCAAAATCAGCTGTTCGCCAAAATATTTGGTTTCTGAATCTACTCAAATATAAAAAAACCAAAAAACTTTCATCCGTCAGTTCAAATATCAGAAATGCGCTGAATTACCTTGAAGATCCAGAGCATAATCTTACAATGCTTTCTGAAAATCATAGAAAAATGGTTTATGAAAGTATTTTCCCAAATATTGACTATGAAGATGTATATAGGGGATTTTTATTTGATTACTTCCAAAGGCTTGGACTCAAACCGAATAATCCTCTAAATCTTGGTGTATTAATTAGTAGAATTCTTTATTTACCATTTATAAAGCCAATATGGGCAGAAACAAACTTTGTAAAATTTAGTTTAAATGAATCTATAAATATTGACTTATCAATAGCTGGAGAAATTATTGAGGAATGTCTTAGAACTAAATCATTAAAGCTAGATTTAGGTAATTGTGGACTTACTGACCTCTCTGTTATTCCGGAATTGTTCGAGTGTACACACATTGAAACTTTAATTCTGAGTAATGAGTGGGCGGTATACAAAGAAAACAAATGGAAGGATGTTAAAAGTTTAAACAAAGGAAAAAAAAATAATATACAGTTTATTCCTAACGATATAGTTAATTTAAAGGAATTAAAAAATTTAATTTGTGGAGGTGACTGGTATAGTTACGATAAAGATAGATGGGGAATACAGAAGCTCGGGTTATTAACATCATTGCAAAAATTAGAATATCTAAATGTCAGTAACAATAAATTAACAAATCTTAGTGGTTTAAACAAGTTACAAAATCTAAAAATTGCTCATTTAAATAACAATGAGATTACTACAGTAGAATCCTTAGAAAAAATGACTGATCTTGAGGAATTATATTTAAGTAACAATAAAATAGAAAATTTAGACTTTTTGAAGGGTTTAAAAAATATAAAAACCTTAGATCTACATCATAATCGTATTAGAGACTTAACACCAGTTATTGAAATAATTGCTAAAATAGGAATAAGCAATGAGAAATGGGTAGTCAATACATTTAACATATCTAATAACCCTTTGGAACAACCACCAATGCAAATTGTTAACTTAGGGAAAGAAGATGTATTAGGTCATTTTAAAGATATTGAGAAAAGTGGACAATATGTAAATAATGAAATTAAGGTTATTTTAGTAGGAAACAGTGAGGTAGGAAAATCAACACTTTTAAAGTATCTTGATAATAAAATCGGTTTAGAAGATGAACATCCACCAACACTGTGGATGGAAGAAAAAATCATTAAAAGCAAATATAAAATTGCAGAACTTAATGAAGAGTGCTTTTTGCATGTTTTTGATTTTGGAGGTCATGATTATTTCCATGATACGCATCATCTATTTTACACTAGTAATACAATTTATGTTCTTTTATGGGATCAAAAGACAGATGTTCTTGAATTGAGAAAAACTATACAAAAAACATTTGAAGGAGAAGATGTAGAAATTGAAACTCAAGATTATCCATTAAAATATTGGCTTGATTCTGTGAAATTTTATATTAGGAATGTTGAAGCGAATAACTTTGAATCTTCTATAAAAAGGGAAGTGTCATATAACAGTTCATTATTACTGTTGCAGAATAAAGTAGCAGATGCATCACAGATAGTATTTAGAAATGGAATTGATTTAAAAGAAGATTATTCCTTTATCTACGAAATGATCAATGTTTCAATAAAGAATCCCTCTAGAAACATGATTCATTTTGATAATCTTTTATCAGAAATGTTGAATAATATGGAGATTATCGGAGCTATTCTTCCAAAGTTTTATGCACCAATAAAGCAAAGTATTGATATATATAAAGGAAGTCCAATATTAACATTTGCAGAATTCTTAGATCATTGCAATAAAGTTGTAGAAAAACCGATTGATGAAGAACAATGTAGAAGGATGATGAAATATTTACAACAAATAGGCGTGCTATTGTATTCGTCTAGAGGACTTGATGAGAATATATACATCGATAAAAGGTGGATTATAGACAATATTCATAAAATCCTTAAAAATCTTAGCAAAGAAAACGGAAAGTTTAATAGAAATTATGTCGTAAAAGTTTTGGGTAAAGACGACAAGTCTGTAGATGATATTTTGGTAATGATGCAAGATTTTAAAATGATTTTCAAACATCCATATTCAGAATATTATATAGCACCACTTTATCTTCCTCAAACACCTTCTGGAAAAATTGGTTTGTTTTTAGATAAAAAGCAAAAGCCATGGCGTAGATTCGAGTATAAAGGTTACATACATAAAAGTGTAATTTTAAGTATTTTCCAGGAATTTGGATCCCAAATCCCTGTTGAAAAGGATCATGATAATTACTACTACTGGAAAGATGGTTTAATAGTAAAAAGCGCTGTAACAAATGAAATTATTATGATAAAATTTCATCTTGGTAATCAGGATGGTAATGCATGTATTGATATCTATGAATTGAACAAATCTGATAAAACCATATTTAGAGATCAAGTTAGAGAGTTTATTAGGAGTGTAAATATCGGTTATGACCTAGAAGAAATGGTAACACTTGATGGAGAAGATTATATCTCAAAAGATATATTAGAGAAATATGCTAAAATTGGAAAGTATGTATTTTCTGAAAAAAAATTAATCGACTTGAAAAAATTAAAACAAGATGAAAAACTCTTTAAATTGAAAGACTTTGCAGAATTTATTGATAGTCCTGTAGCGAAGAAAAAAGTAGTAATTTCTTATTCCAAGAAAGATTTGGTTCATGTACATACATTAAGGCGATATCTACAACCATTAATTGATTCTGATCTAATTGAGCAACCTTGGTATTGTACTTTCTTAAACCCAGGAGAAGATTGGAATGATAAAATAAAAAGCAATTTTGATGAAGCAGATATAATATTTTTTATGATCAGTGAATATTTTTATAGCACAAAATATATTGTTGATCATGAGATTACAACGACTATTAACAGATATAACAACGGCGATAAGGTTAAAATCATCCCAATAATCTTAGAGTTTTATGATTGGGGACGTAAAGGTCCTTATAATTTACAAAGGTTTTCAGCATTACCATATCAAGCTAGACCTATAAGTGGTTTTAATAATGAAAAATTGGCTTGGAGTACAATTACATCATCACTTAAGATGATGATTGAAAAAGATTTAGATCCTGCCAAAATTGACATTATTGGCAGAGATCTAGAAGAAATTTATGAGAGACTAATTAATGGTAAATTAGATAAGAATTAATATTCTTGGAAAAGATCTGCAGAAAAAAATATATATTTAGATTTTTTTTCTAGTTAGATAATTTACTATATATATATAACTATAGGGTTGGTTATTAATTCTTTTCTCCATTTCCATTTTAGCACTAATCCTTACAATAAGCACAAGATAAGTTAAAAGATTTTGATCCACATATCAAAGCTCATTTAATAATTCATTAGGATGCCACGTTTATAAGCGAGTAAGAATATGTTACAGCTTATTTATGGACATGTACAAAAATGTACACTCAAAATCAAAACGTGTACAAATTTTATACAGTCCGCTTACAAACGTGTGTAAAATAGATACACCCTAATCGTAAACGTGCGTAAAAAAGATGCAGGTTGCAGATTGGTTCTTTTCATCCTTTTTTCTTTCTAAAGCAAAAACCTGAAAACATTCTCATAATCAATATTTTAAATAATGATTTCAGAGCTCTGAAAATCAGAGCTTTTGTACAGCAAGATGTGTCTTTGTATATACAAACTTTTCAAGTTTGATATCCAAAGACTCTCTTGCCTTTTTTGCAAAAAGGGGAAAAAACTGCGGAACTTGTTTTTTTGTTTTTCTTAAAATTTGTTTAAAGATTCCAAATTATTCTTATTTATTCTTTTTTAATCTCCACGTATTTCCAAATTATTCCAGATTGTTCTTATTCAATCCAACTCCCTTTAACACTATTGTTTTAACGATTTTGATGTTCCAATTTTGCAAAAGAAATTTTATCAAAAACAAAAGTGAAAAAATTATGAGAGTAAACCTTGTAACTAAAGAAGACCTTCAGGAATTCAAAACCGAATTGCTTGAAGACATTAAAAATCTTTTTAATATCAAAATTTCAGAGCAGAAATTATGGCTGCGCTCATCAGAGGTTAAAGAACTCCTGAAAATTTCTACCGGAACATTACAGAATCTCCGTGTCAGTGGAACCTTATCCTATACTCGTGTCGGTGGCACATTATATTACAATTACAAAGACATCGAGAAAATGTTAAATGGCAAAGGATAATTTATTATTAACAAAATGAATTACATAAAACATCTCACAGGTTTCTATGAAAAGGTGGCTCAGGATAATACTCTTAATCCCACGCACATCAGCCTCTATTTAGCATTATTCCAGTTCTGGAATTTCAGCCGTTTCCGAAATCCGGTCAGTATTTCTCGTGATGAGGTGATGCGAATCAGTAAAATCCATTCAAAAGCCACCTACCACAAATGCCTGAAGAATCTGCATTCTTCGGGCTATATTGATTATCAGCCATCCTATAATCCATTCAAAGGAAGTCAAGTTTTTATGTTGGATTTTGCGGGGGATTTGAAGCATACTTCAAAAAGGAAGTAACAGCAATTCGAAGATGCTAATAAAAGCCTCTAATTATAATAAATGGATTATATGATTTTTGGCAAACCATCATTTAAAAAGTATTAGTCACAAAAGTGCTTATCTAATTACTCGTTTTACTATCTTTAAGACTTAAAACTAAATTAGCCAATGTCTTTCAACGAAGATTCACGAGTTAAAATACCAGCCATCTTGCATTTGTTGCGATTAGGTTATCAATATATTTCTTTAAAAAATCAAAATAGAATAGAAGAAAATAATATTTTCCCTTCTATTTTTTTGTCTAAAATTGCAGAGATAAATAGTATTTCTGAAACAGAAGCACAAAGAGTTCTGGATGAAATTAATTTGGAATTAGATTTTGAGGATCTTGGAAAAAAATTCTATGAACGTTTAACATCGACTTCAGGTATTAAATTAATTGATTTTGAAAATTTTTCAAACAATGATTTTCACATCACAACTGAGCTAACCTGCAAATCTGGCGATGAAGAATATCGTCCGGACATCACAATTCTCATTAATGGAATTCCATTAGCATTTGTGGAAGTAAAAAAACCACATAATAAAGATGGAGTTATTGCTGAACGAAGACGTATCAATGAAAGATTTGCAAATAAACATTTTAGACGTTTTGCAAACATTACTCAATTAATGATTTTCTCAAATAATATGAATTATGAGGACGGAATTGTTGAGCCTATTTTTGGAGCTTATTATGCAACTTCTGCTTATTCTAATATCTCATTTAATTATTTCAGAGAAGATTCAGATTATCCCGTAAAAGAAAGGTTATTAGAATTAAGTGAAGACAAAGAGTTAGAGATTTTGAGAGATAATAATTTGGTCGTCATTAAGCATAACCCTGATTTTATTACCAATAAGAGTGAAAATAGTCCTACTAATAAAATTCTTACTTCTCTCTTCAGTAAGGGACGATTAAAATTTATTTTACAGTTTGCTATTGCTTATGTTGAGGAAGAAGATAATGGTAAAATTGTTCATCAAAAGCATATTATGCGTTATCCGCAAATCTTTGCAACTCAAGCCATCGCTGCAAAAATTGATTCTGGGCAGAATAAAGGTATCATTTGGCATACACAAGGTTCAGGTAAAACAGCTTTAGCTTTTTATAATGTAAAACATTTAACACATTATTTTGCCAAGAAGCATATTATTCCTAAATTTTATTTTATTGTTGATCGTATTGACCTTTTGATTCAAGCCTCAACAGAATTTTCCAATCGTGGTTTAAAAGTAATTTCGGTAAATTCTAAAGCTGATTTTATTAAAGATTTACAAATTGTTGGTGCAATTCATAACGATAGCGGTAAACCAGAAATCACTGTTGTTAATATCCAAAAATTTTCTGAGGATGCTACTGTCTTAAAAGATGTAAATTACGATATTAACGTTCAAAGGATTTATTTTTTAGATGAGGCACATCGTTCTTATAATCCGAAAGGAAATTATCTAGCAAATCTTATTAATTCTGATAAAAATGCAATCAAAATAGCACTCACCGGAACGCCTTTATTAAGGGAAGTTGCAAAAGATTATGATTCAAAACTACTTTTTGGAAATTATATCCATAAGTATTACTACAATATGTCTATTGCTGACGGATATACGCTCAGATTGATAAGGGAGCAAATAGAGAGCAATTTTAAAATGCAAATGCAGAATGTCATTGATGAGATTAAAGTTTTACGAGGTGATATTTCTGCAAAAGACATTTATAAAAACACAAAGTTTGCAGAGCCATTATTAGATTATATCTGTAATGATTTAATAAAGTTCCGCAGAGATCAACAAGATGCTACTTTGGGAGGAATGGTCGTTTGTGATTCTGCAGATCAGGCAAAAGAACTATTTCGTTTGTTTCAAGAGAAATATGGAGAGCAGGAAACAGATGCAAGTGTGTTAATGGTTGCAGAACCACGAGAAAAATACGGTTTGAAAGAAGAACCAAAAATTACCGCTTCTTTAATTTTACACGATGAAAACGACAAAAAGATTCGAAAAGAACTTATAAGGGCATATAAAAAAGGACACGTCGATATTTTGTTTGTTTATAATATGCTATTGACAGGTTTTGATGCTAAGCGGTTGAAAAAATTGTATTTAGCACGAGTTATTCAGGATCATAATTTATTACAAACACTCACAAGAGTTAATCGTCCTTATAAAAAATACCAATACGGATATGTTGTAGATTTTGCAGATATTTCAAAGGCTTTTGATCGTACGAATAAACTCTATTTTGATGAGTTACAAGAACAGTTGGGTGATGAAATGGAAATGTACTCTCATCTATTTAAATCTGAAGAAGAAATAAGACAAGAACTTGAGGAAATAAAAGATACATTATTTCACTATGACACTCAAAATAAAGAACTATTCTCTCAACAAATAGCTGAATTAAATGACAAACAAGAACTTCTAAGACTTGTAAAGGCTCTACGAACTGCAAAAGAATTAAAAAACTTAATTGTCTTAAATGGTTATGATGTTTTAAAAGGTTTAACAGATTTTGAACTTCTCAACCGTCTATTAATAGAAACTCAAAATCGACTTGACAATCTCAATCTTGTGGAAAGTATCGGAAACGAAGAAGCCAATCGAAATTTACTAAATGAGGCTTTAGAGGATATAATTTTCCAATTTGTTAAAGTCGATGAAAGTGAATTGGTACTTGCTGATGAATTTAAAAACATTCTACGAAAAGCCAGAGAATCTTTGCAAACTAATTTTGATCAATTAGATCCTGAATTTGTAAGTCTGAGATCTGAATTGGAACGGATTTTCAAGAAAAAAAATCTTAGTGAAGTGACTCAAAAAGATATGGTAGAAAATATGCATCTTCTTCAGAAAATCTATGATCAAGCTAAAGAATTGAACAGAAAAAATGCTTTACTAAAAGCTAAATATGATAACGATGATAAATACGCTAGAATTCACAAACGTTTATCGGAAAAAGGAACTTTAAATACAAAAGAATCACAACTTCACCGAGCATTGACGCAGGTGAAATTACAAGTAGATGAAATTATCACCAATCAGGAGGAAATGGTTAAAAATGAAGCGTACTTCAAAAGATATCTTCTAAAACTTGTTATTGACGAATTTAAAAAGAAAGAAAATATTGATATTGACTTTTCAACTACAGAAAAAATAAATCAATTAATTTCACAGGAATACTTACAACAATATCAGTACAGATAAAGCATGACAAAAATAACCGCGCCTAATATTTTCAGTTATGCAACGAAAGAATTGTCTCAGGATGCTTTTTTATGTTGGCTTTTTTCTTTTTCTGAAGCTAAATATAGTAATGGAGATTTTTCCGGATTAAATAAATTAGCAATAGAAATTTTGCAATTATTTAGTGAGACCAGTTATTTAGATATTAAAAGTATCAAAATAGAGAAACAAAAGTTTGGAATTGATATTTGGATCGAGATTAATAATCAGACTTTGATAATAATTGAAAATAAAACAGCAAGTGTTGCTGGAAAAAATCAATTAGATAAATATTATAATAATGCAAAAGTAAAATGGTTAACAGATTCTTCAAAGCGATTAAAGGCAGTTTATTTTAAGACAGGTCTAGAATCCAAGAACAATTTTGAACGTTCATTTAAATCAAGTGTTTGGACACACGTAAATATCGAAAATCTTATTTCTATGATGTCAAATTATAATGCAGAAATAGACCACCCTTTTTTTGTTGATTATTTTTGTTATTGGTATAAAAAGGTTGAAAAATATCGAAGTTTTACTTCTTTGATTATGCAAAATAACCTTAACGAGCATGATAATGATATAATAGAAGCCTTCTATAAAAAATTAGAAACTGATGAAATTATTTCTGACTGGCAGTTTGCCAATGGAAGAGGTAGTAAACAATATTACGCCAATAGTTATAAATATTACAATGAAGCAAGTGAAAGAATCTATTTGCAATTAGACAGATTTAAGCTAAAAATTAAGTTTGATCTTGCTTTAATGGATGATGCAAAAGGGAATGCGTATAAAAAATTTAAGAAAAAACTACGAACATATGATGTAAGAGAGATATATAATAGATATTACGATATTTTTTCGTCTTCAAAATTATTAGATAAGATAGTTGCTAAACCAAAAAAATACAGCTGCCATAATTTTTTAACTTTTGCCATTATTCCTGCGGATAAATGGATGGTATTTAATAGCAACAATGAGTTGGATTATGAGAAGACTAAAATAAATATTAAAAATATACAAACTGATGTAGATAAAATAAAAAAAGAATCAAAAAAAATAATATCAGATATTTATGAAAATAAAATAACTGGTAGAAAATCAACAGAAATAATATAATGACTCAAGATATAAACTTTATAACCAAAACAAAATCTTTAATCGATAATCTTAAAAGTGTGTGTGCCAATTACGGGCTGGGAAATGACGGAAATGAATTCAAGATTATCACACAAATATTTCTATACAAGTTTCTTAATGATAAATTTCGTTTTGCGATAAAAGAAGAACAGCCTCAAGTAGCAGAAGCTGAAAATTTTTCTAAAGCACTTCGTGAGATGAGTGATGACGAATATCATTTTTTACTGGCAAGCTTGCATCCGAATATTCCAAGATTACATCCGGAACATTTGATTTCGCATTTGTTCGTAATTCAAAATGACAGTAATTTTGGAAAAACATTTGATGATACTTTAAGACAAATATCTATTGAAAATGCTGATGTGTTTTCGGTAAAATCATTTAGTGGTGCAAAAGATACTTTGTTCGATGAGCTTACTCAGTTTATCTCGGATGCTTCTCAGCGAGATGCTTTTGCAAAAGCACTGATTAACAAATTGTTTGAATTTTCTTTTGAAGAAATGTTTTTTAAAAAATATGACTTCTTTGCAACTATTTTTGAATATCTAATTAAAGATTACAATACAGATAGTGGTGGTAAATATGCAGAGTATTATACACCACACGCTGTTGCCCGTATTATGGCACAAATTCTAGTGCCGGATGAAGTAAAAGGTGTAAAATGTTATGACCCGAGTGCAGGATCGGGAACTTTATTAATGAGTTTAGCACATCAGATTGGTGAAAAGAACTGTACAATTTATTCAGAAGATATTTCACAGAAATCGAGTAATATGTTACGTCTGAATTTGGTTTTGAACAGCCTTACGCATTCGATTCCTAATATTATTAAAACTAATACCATTGCGCAGCCTTATTATTTAGATACAAAATTTGATTACATCGTTTCTAATCCACCTTTTAAGTTAGATTTTTCTGATTTTAAAGATGATTTAGAGAAAGATGCTTTTAAACAAAGATTCTTTGCTGGAATTCCAAATATTCCAAAAAGTAAAAAAGAGTCGATGGCTATTTACCTTTTGTTTATTCAGCATATTTTGTACAGTTTGAACGAAAAAGGTCAGGCTGCCATTGTTGTTCCAACAGGTTTTATTACCGCTCAAAGTGGTATTGAAAAGAAAATTCGTGAAAGGTTAATTAGTAATGGCTGGCTTCGTGGCGTAGTGAGTATGCCAAGTAATATTTTTGCTAGTACAGGAACTAATGTATCGGTGCTGTTTTTTGACAAAAGAGCGGATAGTGAGCACATTATTTTAATGGATGCTTCCAAGCTGGGACGAACAGTGAAAGAAGGCAAAAATCAGCGTACTGTTTTAACCCCCGAAGAAGAAGCTAAAATTGTCGAAACCTTTAATCAAAAACAAGCCGTTGAAGATTTATCTGTTTTGGTAACGAAAGAACAAATTGCAGAAAAGAATTATTCTTTTTCTGCAGGGCAATATTTTGAAGTTAAAATTGAATATGTAGACATCACGCCAGAAGAATTTGCAGAAAAAATGCAAGATTTTGAAACAAGTTTACATAGTCTTTTTGCTGAAGGAAATGCTTTAGATCAAAAAATTAAGGAACAGCTTAAAAGCTTGAGATATGAGTGATTTCGAAAATTTTGAATTAGGTGATTTAATTGAATTTCAGAGGGGCTATGATTTGCCTAAGTCTGAATTTCAAGAAGGAAATGTACCTGTAATATCTTCAAATGGTATTTTGGGTTATCATAACGAAGTTAAATCAAAAGCACCAGGAATAACAATTGGACGTAGTGGTACAGTAGGTTTGCCTCAATTTATAAATAAAGATTTTTTCCCTCACAACACCTCATTATTTGTTAAAGATTTTAAAGGAAATAATGTTTTTTATATTTTTTATTTATTAAAATCGTTAAAACTGAATGAATACAAGAGTGGTTCTGGGGTTCCAACAATGAATAGAAATCATTTACATCCAATAAAAATTTTAGGAACAAAATCAATATTTAAACAACAAAAAATAGCTTCTATTTTATCATCGTTAGATGATAAAATAGAAATAAACAATAAACTAAATGATAATTTATCTTACTATTTTACTCAACTTTTACCTGCCCGTTCATCAGCATAGGTAAAAGCCAGTCGCGAAGAGAGCTAAGTTGTTGGTTTTCAATTTTATTAAGCTCAATTTTATCAATAAGAAATTTTGAAAAATTATAAAAATCTCTTAATACTTGTTCATCAGGATTTAATATATATAAATTCGATACCTGCGGCACGGTTAATTGTTGTTGAACAGAACCCGAATTTTCAAAAACTAATTTTTGAATCTCATGTAAAAAAAAGAGTTCTAGATTATCTTTGAAAGGTGTAACAGTGATTAGACGTATGATTGGGTAATAAGGTGACATTCTTAAGCAACAATACCCTATAGTTCCTCTTGCTGAAATCGTTATACTTGGTTTTATTATTTTAGGAAGATTTGTGAAGCCGTACATACCATTATCGGATATTCCATTTGAATAAACTGGAATACTAAATTCTGTATTTTTAATCATAGAAAATTTTTTTGGCTTATCTCCTCCGGCATTAACAAAAGATATATCTCCTAATCTATTAACTTCCCAACCTTCTGGAATTTCTCTTTTCAAAATTTCATTCCAAATCATATTGCCTCCGCTTGATTTATAAGGCTTTCCGTTTTCGTCTGGAAAGTCAAACTGTACAAACCAATAATCGTACAGCGTTTTTGCCGTACGCTCTAAATTATCATTTATTTTAATCATAATAATTATTCTAAAGTATTCACGCAAAAAATAAAAACAGAAGCCAAAGATAATTCGCTTCCCATTACCCCAGCTAAATTCTGTCAAGGTCCTCTGGATTTTCAGAAAAAATTTTTGCGTATAAAAATCTACGCAAAAACTTTTTCCTAAAAACCTTGACAGAATGCCTAGCTCATTTTCAAAAGGCTTTCTTTTTTCTTTTTTTTCTGTTTTTCTTCGTTTTCTTTTGGAAACATTTCAACCGAGAAATTTCAGGTGCAAAGAGAAGGATTAAATTCTTGGTTTGAACTCTAAAAAACTTGTTCAAATTTTGGTCTTTTTACTTTCAAATCCGAACGAAAATTTCTACTTTTACTATGTAAAATTTTTATATTGGATTTTACCGCTTTTTGCAAATGCCCTATTTAAGGCCTTTCACAAGATGCTACAGCGAAACGCTTATCAATAAAAGGATGAGAAGAAGTTACAAAAACCCTCTCTCTCCCGTTGCTTAAGAAATTAAAATAATAAGCCTTTGAATACAACTAATTTAAAGGTTTTTTTTGTGTTTATGATTGATCTAAAAAACTAATCAAGTATTATAGAAAAACGGCCTTTCTGCTAATTTTTAGATTAATAAAGTGCGTGTCAGAACCTCAAAAATATTATTGCCAATTTTTTATTATACTATTTTTAAGCCTATCACTAACAGACTGTAACAAAACTTCGGTAAACCGAGATTTTAGTATTTCAGAATTTAATACTTTAATCTAGGGAACAGGAAGTTTTAATGTAGGATATGCTTTTGACATGGATAACAAATTTTATACTAAAAAAAATACGATTTCGTGTATTATACTCAAGTATAAAAGAAGGAAAATTTTTGATTTACGGCAGTTTAGGGAATGATGATTGTCGTGTCTATTTGATAGAAGTCAATCTTCTTTTTAGAATCATAAAAAAGTAAACGTAGATTCATTAATCCTGATAAAAAATAACAGGAAATTTATTTTTAAAAGAGCGAAAACGACTGAATCATAAATACACGAAAGTGAAGTTGCGAAAGGGCTCTATAGTATTTACTGAGATTTTTCTACAGTGATCTCACTACACTCTTTGAGTATGAAGTATGACACTCGATCTAATAAACGAAACTGTGCATCTGAAAATAAATGCATTTACATCATTTATTATTGGCCTGGAAAATTAAACACTGAAAAATTAATGAGTTCTTTCATGGATGATTCTAAAATACATGATCAGAAAACGGTAATGAGTTGAATCCAAACATACTAAAAGAATCATTACTCCGTTATATACAATACAGTCCTGTAATGTGCAGGAAATTTCAATATTCTCCTTATTCCAACACCCGATTTTAGCATATCTGTTTGTTCGCATAAAGTAGATCAATCATGATACAGTATGTCACAAAAATTAAAATTCTCATCCGCCTCCGGCTCCCGTTTTTATGCAACCGTACGAAGCAGGGTAGAGCAGTATTTCAGTCAGCATCAGATAAGTCAGCATGCCAATAACCGAATGTGGGGCAAAGCTGTTTTTTTCCTAACGGGATTCACGGGAATTTATCTTATCATCATTTCCGGGCTTTTACCCCTTTGGATGCTTTTGCCATTGTCAGCGTTATTGGGAATATTCAGTGCGTTTGTAGGGTTCAATGTTTGTCATGATGCGATCCATGGTGCACTCTCAGGCAGTAAAAAAATCAATAAAATCTTCGGATTTGTTTTTAATCTGGTCGGCGCCAATCCATACGTCTGGAGTATTACCCATAATGTGGTTCATCATACCTATACCAACATTCCGGGACACGATGAGGACATTGAAGTCGCACCGGGATTGATCCGGATTGCTGAAGAAGACGAGGTGAACCCTATTCAGCGGTACCAGCACTGGTATGCATTTCCGCTTTACAGCCTGGCCTCACTGTCGTGGGTATTCCGTAAAGATTATGTAAAATTTTTCCAGAAAAAAATCGGAGCGCAACAAAGTAAACATCCCAAACTTGAATATTTTAATTTATTTTTCTACAAGGCACTTTATTATTTTCTGTTTATCGTATTGCCATTACTGGTGCTGGATGTAAGTTGGTGGCAGTTTCTGATCGGTTTCCTGCTTTTACATATTGCTCAGGGACTGACGATGGGATTGGTTTTCCAGCTGGCTCACGTAGTTGAAGGAACCAATTTCCCGTTGCCCAACGAAACCGGACAGATAGAAGAAGCCTGGGCGGAGCACCAGATGCGTACAACGGCAAATTTTGCAACCCATAATAAGCTCGCCGCATTTTTTCTGGGTGGGCTGAACAGGCAGATCGAGCATCACCTGTTTCCTAAAGTCTGTCACATCCATTACGGGGAAATTTCGGTTATTGTGAAGAAGACTGCATTAGAGTTTGATCTTCCCTACATCGAAAATAAGAGTTTTTCATCGGCACTGCGGTCGCATTTTCTAACGCTCAGAAAATTTGGTAAAGAAGCTGCGGTTAATTGACTGTTGGTTGATCAATGAGTAATCATACCGTGAAATTAGCACTTTAGGCAGAATATTTTATAAGCATTTGCTTTTATTGTTTGGGATATCCGGACGATTTATTGTCTACCTGTATAAATAAAATAAAATGAGGTGTTAAATATTTTTTTTTATGATTTTTATCATTACTTATTCTAACGAACGGTTATTTCCCACTTCACGCTTTGGCTATCCATGATTCTTAAACCGGGCTCTCTGTTCCGGTTTCTTTTTATTCGTATTTTATTGTGAAGTCAGTAAATCAAAATCTTCGGTATCAGTCCATCTGCTGTAATAGTAGTAAACCAATTCCCGTCCAGGTAAATAACGGAGAATAAAATGTATACAAAATGGCAATCAGTTTTTGAGAAAACTATTTTCCTGTCATCTGTTCTTCTGTTTTTGCTCCTGATGATTGTGTTCTGAATGATATTTTTTCAAATATAGTAGAGAAATAGCAATATCTCTTGCTTCGGGAATTACAGAAAATGCACAGAAACTTTGTTATGCTGGTAATCGGAAGGTTTACTGATTCATATAGATGAATTCATGAAGCAGCATCCAGTATCGGGAGCTTAACTGTCATCAATACTTAAAGCCGTTCCTGCTCTTCGGTTTTTTTACTGCTGGACTTCATCATTTCGCCACCAAAATGGTATTTAAACGAGAGCCCGATAATTCTTGAATACGGTTTGTCATTATACCTGTAATCTGTAATGTCGGATAGGGATCGGGCTCTATACCTATTCGTATTGAATACATCGTTTACAGATAACTGAGCCACCAGTTTTTTATCCATAAAATACTTTTTAATACCCAGATCAATACTACCTGTAGGCTTTGTGATATAAATACCTCTCAGCTCTGATGAGTAGAAATAAGCAGCAAGATTAATGCTGAAATCAGAAGATAGTGACAAGTCCTGCTGCAGGGAGGCTGATAATGCCCATAGTTTTTTGATTTGGTCACCCTGTGACTGCGATATGGGATAAGAAGTATGACTCAGTTCAGAGAAAAGCTGGATTTCCCAAAACGGGAAAGGCTTAAACGGTACAGATGCCGTAAAGTCAAAACGATGGCGTTTACCGAAGTTGTCACTTTGGCTTTTAATACTAACCCCATTATCATCAATAATGAGTCTTCTGTTAATATAATTGACACTTTGGTTATATGATGCCGAGAAAATATATTTGCTTTTCAGACTGTAGGAAAGTGATGAAATCCAGGCCAGTTCGGGTACAATTCCGGGGTTTCCGGAATAATAGAAGTAGGGGTCAGAGTACCAGCGGACAGGATTCAGATCTGCATACGAAGGTCGGTTAATTCTTCTGCTGAACGATACATTCAGCTTATTACTTTCATTAAGAAACTGACTGATGGAAATTGAGGGAAATAGTGTTATGTATTTCCATCTGTTGGTAATATCCTGCTTAACTGTATACCCGTATGCATGGGTCTGCTCTAAACGTAAACCGGCGTCAAGGGTTGTTTTACCAAAAACTCTTGATCCTGAAACATACGCAGCAGCAATTTGTTCACGGTATTTAAAATGATTACTCATTGCTTCGATTTTCACAAAATTTCCGGCCTGTAAACTATCAAACCTGAATTGGTTATCATTTTCAATTTCAACATACTTAATACCTGTTTTAAAGTTGAATTTTTTAAAAGGCAGATCGGCATCAGCTTTTACAGAGGTAATTTTTATAAATCCTGGCTGATGGGATTTCTGTTGGGACTTCTGCTGAAAAGAGCCGTCAGGACTATAATTCCCCGTCGCCATCAATCCGTCTGAAAAATTGCGGTAAGAAGTATGACTGGCATCAGCTGTGATTTTTTTTCCTAAACTGTCCACATCAAACTGATAATTAAAAAGTACAGAATTGTAATGATAGGGTTCGTGAATATTGTTGTCTGAATGAAGATAAGAGTGAAGTTTGCCCATCTTATTAATCCTGTTCAGTATAGTACTGTTGGAGCTTTTAAAATCGTCAAGGTAGCCGTGATAGGCCACACCGATTTTATGTTTTGGCAAAAACTGCCATTCTGTACCAGCCCGCCATGTGTAATATTTGATTTTGTACCTGACCTCACTATCTTTATCCAACTGTAGCAGATTGCCTTTATCGTTTATCGTATTTAGGGTTTTGTTCTGCCGGTAACTGTGCGGAGTGTTGTAATCAAAAGAGCCGTACAAACTTAATCTTTCAGTACGCAGGCTTGCTGAAAGATTTTGGTTGGTCATCCATAATCTACCGTAAGAAACAGATGAACGCAGATCTACCGCATAGCCTTTTTTCAAAGATCTTTTTGAAATAATATTTATGATTCCCGCATTTCCTGCCGCGTCAAATTCTGCGGACGGAGCGGTAATGAGCTCTATTTTTTTGATGTCTTCCGCACTCATTCCTTTCAGGTAATTTGCCAGCTGGCTACCCGATAGATACGTCATTTTTCCATCAATCATCACACTTACAGCAGAAACTCCGCGAAAAATGATTTCTTCGTTTTGACCGACGGTTACTCCGGGTAGTTTTTTAAGCATATCCAACGCCGTTTGTCCTGTGGTCAATGCAGAATTCTCTACATTAAAAGTCAGTTTACCTTTATCGGCTTCCAGTATTTTCTTTTTACCTGTTATCACGATCTCCTGTACCATTCTGGACTTTTCTTCGAGAAAAATATCCAAAACGTATTCTTTCTGAACTGATGAAATATTAATCGTGTCGCTTGTATAATCATTATAACCGGGATGAGAGAATTTGACTGTATATCTGCTGTTCTGACGTACTGGTAACCGATAATATCCCAGACTGTCTGATTGTATATACTGTTGATCGTTGAGGTTATCTATGTTTTTAATCTCAACCTTAACGTACGGAACCTCAGCTCGATTATCTTTAACTTTTCCTTTCAGAACAGACTGTTGTGCTGACAAAGACTGGCCTGCAAACATCACCGTTAATACAAAAACGATATGGAAAATAGAAGAACTCACTATTTTTTAATAGATTATGTTATAAGTGTAACTATGTCGAAAAGAAATACTTCTTCTAATCTCCACTGTAATAAATTCTGCCATAAACACATAATTTTTTTAATATTAATACCATTCAAACAGAACGGGCTGCTTATCTTTAGTTTTTAATTTATTAAAGCAACTGTATTGCAAATATAAAAATTATTTCTTTTGTGCAATTGTGTTGCGTTATTTTTTTAATAAAATGAAAGGACATGAATTCTGAGCAATCGGAAACTCGAAGTAAAGAAAATCTAAACCTGGAAGAAATTGAATTTGTGGAAAAATTACCGGTTTTTGGTATACCATGTGGGTACAGTCTCATAAGTAGTGAATCATATATCATCTTTTAGCTTGTATGTAGTATCTGGAGTTTCATTTTGAAGGCTCCATTTATTCTTCTGGTCATAGCAGACTTCCTGTGTTCTCATTATTATCTGTTAATTCGGAAGGCTTATCACATATACTCTCATTAATCTTCAGGACTGAACTTACAATATCTTTTGTGTTTTTGATCAGCTTTTTCTTCTGCAGCGATGCACAGGTTCTCTTAAAATTTGTATCCACTGATTGGAATTGGTCGATGGTTGCTGCACAGTGTAGAACGTAGGTTTTAATGATTCATCTGTTTTACATTCCGGACAGGTATTCGGCTTACTTTTTGCCTCGAAATCAGCAAATACCATCTTATGAATTTTAAATCTCTTTTTTATGTTTCTTCTTTCCTGTTTTTTACCGGAATCACTGCAGTCCAGTGCCGGAGTGACGGGGAGAATGATGATCCTGCCAATCAGGACGGAGCTGTCGTTTACGCCGCCGGTCGTGAAGATTACAAAGCCAAATACTGGAAAAACGGAAAAGAAGTATTACTGGCAAAAGGATCCGGCAGTTCTGATGTTATGGGAATGGTCGTTGTAGGGGATGAGGTACACAATGTAGGATATGAAATCAATTCCACAGGGAAATATGTCGCCAGGTATTGGAAAAACGGAGTGGCTAAAGACCTGACGGACGGATCCAGGGATGCTTTTGCCAATGATATTTTCATCAGCGGAAATGATGTCTATATTGCCGGGCAGGAAATGAAGTCGGGTGAAACGACCTATGCAGCAAAATACTGGAAAAACGGTGTGCCGGTTACCTTGACGGATGAAGCACAGAATGTCATTGCCACAGGCATTGCCGTAAGCGGAAACGATGTTTATGTGATCGGGGAACGCAGGATGGCGAACTGGCTCACTCCGGTCACCTGTTATTGGAAAAACGGACAGCGTACGGATCTTTCGGATCAGAGCACAACTGCAGATCACCAGGATATCACGGTATCAGGCAATGATGTATATATGATGTGGTCTGTTGTCTATAACAGTTCAGGACAGCTTCAGACTCGTTATTCTAAAAACCTGGCAGCTCCCACCCTTATTCAGGATGGGACTTCCTATGCAGGTGGAACGGCCATTACTGTAAAAGGAAATGATGTCTATATCGCAGGAACCGGTACTCTGTCTAACAGTCAGTCTTTAGTTTCAAAATATTGGAAAAACGGTTCACCTGTTACATTGGGTTCAGACGGATCTGCTGCTTTAAGCCTCTATCTGTCAGGAAACGATCTGTATGTCGGAGGATACCAGCAGTCCCAAGGTGGAGGATCCGCAGCCGTTTACTGGAAAAACGGAAAAGCAGAGAACCTGACAAACGGTACGGGAAGTGCCATGATCAGACAGATATTTGTAAAAGAACAATAAGTTGTTAATGGTTTTCTCAGCACTTGACAATATCAAATTTAAAAAGGGTTTTTCTGAATAGAAAACCCCTTTTTGCTGTTTTAAAAACGGGTAGATTTGATTACCTGTAAAGAGTGAGCAGAATTTTGCCTGGAAAAAAATCAGCTGCTTCAGTTTTACGTAAACTTCTTTCGATTCATTTTCTTTATTATGCTGTTAAACCATTTTAATTTGGAAAAGTCCGGGAGAATATTTTAGCTCAATTGATCTTCCTGATCATTTCATGACCATAAGTAATTTTTGTTATTTTGTTTTATCCCTTTTTTTATTTTCAAAAATGAAAAAAGCACATAATAATCCTATAACAGTAAAAATTGCTATCACGAAACTTGTGACAAAATCATAAAATAAAGAGCCCTGAAAGTAAAACAGATCACCGGACAGAAACAGTTTACTTTTCTCTGGGTTTTTCTGACTGTAGAAAATGACAAAATCTTTTTTCCTGATTTTCTCCGAAACTGACTGGGAAAACTCATTTACGCGTTCATCATTTTCCTGAAAATTCCAGAAAGGGTAATATTTTTTCATGGCATCGGATTCTGTCTTCTTATATAATTCATTACCTGCCTTGTAAGTATAAGAAACATCCGTATAGGAATTACCCATTCGTTTGTAACCATTGTGCCAGGCAGTCACTGCTTTTATTTCTTTTGTTTCGGTTGCTTTCCAGTTCCAGTGAGATATTTTGAATTCCTGGATTTTGAGAAAAGGTGAAAGGGACATCACGATAATAAGCACGAGATAAATGACACTTAAAATAATTGAAAAATCCCTGATCACATAACGGAAATCAGTCTTTATATCTTTTAAACGGTTAAAATGAACAGCAACAGTTATCAGAAATGCATATAAAAGATAGGTTATAGGGTTTTCTATAAAGACACAGATGATGACCAGTGCAGCCATCCCGAAATATCCTAAGAACCTGAAAAAATGTTCTGTGAATTTTTTAATCATACTGTTAATGCTTATCTGTGAAAATTACATGCTCCATAAGCTCCATTTTGACCGGATTACTGAAGGATTGGCCTCTTTTATTTTATGGTAAAAGGTAACGAAATTCCTGTTCCAGACAGAATAATTGTGAGTAAATCTGAACACAGCTTCTTCTCCCTGATGACTGATTTTAACCTGCCAGATCCTGCTGTTATTAATCTGGTAAGAAGTTTTGCTGAGTTCTGTAATATCTTCTAAACTGAATTTTGCAGTCTGCCTGTCCTTATTTACAGCATAAAAATACGAATCGTCAAAATAGAAATCGTCGGCAGAAACCATCTTTTTTTCAAGACCCAAGAAAAACGGCCTTCCTGAAATCTTAAGCATGCCTTCAGTCCCTGAACTGCTGTACTGTACATTTTGATCTGAAGGCAGTGATATAAAGTATTTTTTATAGACCTCACGGAAAACCAACAGACCAAAAATAAGTCCTGAAACTGTAATGATAATAAGATAGATATCACCGGACTCTGATAGTATAAGCGTCACTGCCGTAATTAATAAAGCATACAGCACTACCATGAAAATAATTCTTTTAATCATTTCATAAATGTAAGATTTATAATATTCTCCCAATACAAAAAATATCCCATCCCGTTCTTCCGGACAGAATAGATCTTAAATGTATCGGCCTCCAGAATTTTTCGGGAATCTGAATGCAGACTGCAGACTCAACATACAAAAGTGTTGAGAAATTATAAACGTCATGACAGAAGATGATTCCGTTAAATTATTAGTTTTAAAATAGTAAGTATGATGATAAATGAATTAAATTAGCTTTACTTTATAGTATAACCGCTGAAACAGATATTGACCGTGAAAAGTATTATTATTATTATTATTATTATTTTCTTCCTTTTTCCATTATTAATGGCTTGTCAGGCCACTCATGCTGACCTTGAGAAACTGTCATTTCCCATCGATATAGCATCTGTTGGGAAAAAATATGAATTAAGTAAAAACAGTGACCTTTCAGGGGTGATCATTTACAACAGTACCGATCCTGCATTGCTGCACTTCTCCGGATTTTCTTTTTCCGGAACGCTTAATACGCAGGACCAATCGATATTATCCACCAATTACGCATCTTTTTACGAAAACAGGAAAACCAATAAAGTGAATGCCTACAGGCTGGAAATAAAAACAACTTCGAAAGCGGAGAAGTTTGAAAAACTATTGGAAAAGAAATTAGGTAAGACAGATTTCTATTACAGGAATTCGGAATTTTCCTATAGGGTATGGAATGCAGGCAATAAAATTTACCTGTTCGAGACCAACAATACAGGAAAATACAACGGTGAAAAATTTACATCCTGCAATCTGTATATCGTTGCCAGCGGAGATCAGCAGCTGAAAGACTATTTTATTTCAGGAGGCTTTCAGTATTACGGAGACTATCTTCGTGAGAACAGTAAGCCTCAGCATACCGGAAAAAAATACACCTATAGAAATTTTGTGGATGAAAAGGAAAAAGAAGATGGCAGAAATTCATTTTATTTGAAAGATTATGTTAAATAAAAAGATTAAAATGATATGAGAATCAGTGGTAATTATTTGGATAGGGTAAGGTATGTCATTTTTCCTATGGCTGTGATCTGTGGATTCATCTGCGCAATCTTCTCTGCTCATCCGTTACATGCTTTTCTGTGGCTTGGAGGAATGATTTTTTTTGTCATCTGGCTGCTTGATACAGCATTCATTTTTCAAAAGTTCGGAATGAATCTTAATAAACTGTTTCTGACAGATACTATCCTGTTTAATGACACTGAAATACAGCCCTCCCAAATTGTTACCGTAAAAACTGAAAATATATACCCGGATTCCATCATTTCCAAATGGAGGATCAGTACAATCTGCCTGACACTGAATGATGGCTCAGTTCTTTATATTCTTGCAAAACCACATTCCCTGTTTTTCTACCTCAACTATTTTGCTGGAATATTCTCAAATTATTATAAAGACGTAGGAGGGCTAAAAGTGGTCTGCAGAGGGGCTTTGCACCATTATCCACTTATTTTGTCAGAGAAACATCTCAAACCTTAGATCTCTTGACGGTAAGATATCCTGAATTAAAACTTAAATCTATCTAATGACAAGCTGAATGTTGAGTCTGCTTAATGAGTATTGACAGCAAATTGTAGATATTAATTCAATATTCCACAGTGCAAATGAACTTGATGTTTAGGTTAATTCCGTTATTTTGCAACGCAAAATTTTAATTCATTAGGCACCAATTTAAGGAGCAAAGAAAGGAATCAATAACATTGATTCTTAAGAAGCCAGCTTCATCAGCGGCTCTGCCGCCCCTCTTTGCACCTTTAATTTAGGAGCTTGCATGATAAAACTTTGCGTTGAAATTAAATTCTGCAATATCATTATAAGCCAGGATTTTTCTGGTTTAGATTCCTCCGGAACGACAAACTGTGTGGTGAGAGATGAGTCAGTTTGCTAAACATTGAAAGTGAGTTACAAGTTTTCATTTAGTATCTCTAGCAGCCTCTTTGTCCTTCCGGAGGAATCTCAATCGCAAATTTAAGATGAACGCAAAGTTTTAATTAATTAGGCATCCTATTTAAGGAGCAAAGAAAGGAATCAATAAAATTGATTCTTAAAGCTAGCTTCATCAGCGGCTACGCCGCCACTCTTTGCTCCTTAAAACTAATCAGCTTGAATGATAAAACTTTGCGTTAAGAAATTAAATTCTGCATTTCTTTATAAGGCAGGATTTTTCTGGTTTAGATTCCTCCGGAAATCGAAGATTCGATGAAATCAAAGACAAACTGTGTTGTGAGAGACGAGTCAGTTTGCTAAACATTGAAAGTGAGTTACAAGTTTTCATTTAGTATCTCTAGCAGCCTCTTTGTCCTTCCGGAGGAATCTCAATCGCAAATTTAAGATGAACGCAAAGTTTTAATTAATTAGTCATCCTATTAAAGAAGCAAAGAAGAAAATCAATAACATTGATTCTTAAGAAGCCAGCTTCATCAGCGGCTCTGCCGCCACTCTTTGCTCCTTTAATTTAGCAGCTTGCATGATAAAACTTTGCGTTGAAATTAAATTCTGCAATATCATTATAAGCCAGGATTTTTCTGGTTTAGATTCCTCCGGAACGACAAACTGTGTGGTGAGAGATGAGTCAGTTTGCTAAACATTGAAAGTGAGTTACAAGTTTTCATTTAGTATCTCTAGCAGCCTCTTTGTCCTTCCGGAGGAATCTCAATCGCAAATTTAAGATGAACGCAAAGTTTTAATTAATTAGGCATCCTATTTAAGGAGCAAAGAAAGGAATCAATAAAATTGATTCTTAAAGCTAGCTTCATAAGCGGCTACATTTTTTGCTCCTTAAAACTAATCAGCTTGCATAATAAAACTTTGCGTTAAGAAAATTTAATTGTGCAATTTCATGATAAGCCAGGATTTTTCTGGTTTAGATTCCTCCGGAACGACAAACTGTGTGGTGAGAGATGAGTCAGTTTGCTAAACATTGAAAGTGAGTTACAAGTTTTCATTTAGTATCTCTAGCAGCCTCTTTGTCCTTCCGGAGGAATCTCAATCGCAAATTTAAGATGAACGCAAAGTTTTAATTAATTAGGCATCCTATTTAAGGAGCAAAGAAAGGAATCAATAAAATTGATTCTTAATAAGCCAGCTTCATCAGCGGCTACGCCGTCCTTCTTTGCTCCTTAAAACTTAGCAGCCTGCATGATAAAACTTTGCGTTAAGAAAAATAAATTCTGCAATATCATCATAAGCCAGGATTTTTCTGGTTTAGATTCCTCTGGAACGACAAACTGTGTGGTGAGAGATGAGTCAGTTTGCTAAACATTGAGAGTGAGTTACAAGTTTGTATTTAGTATCTCTAGCAGCCTCTCTGTCATTTCGGAGGAATCTCAATCGCAAATTTAAGATGAACGCAAAGTTTTAATTAATTAGTCATCCTATTTAAGGAGCAAAGAAACGAATCAATAATATTGATTCTTAAGAAGCCAGCTTCATCAGCGGCTATGCCGCCCTTCTTTGCTCCTTAAAACTTAACAGGTTGCATGATAAAACTTTGCGTTAAGAAATTAAATTCTGCAATATTATCATTAGCCAGAATTTTCTGTGTTTAGATTCCTCCGGAAAGACAAACTATGCGCTGAGAGTTTAGTGTGTATAGTGTGCTTAATGGAAGTAAATTACAGGTTTTCATTCAATAATCTGACAGTATCTCTCTCATTGATTTCATCGAATCTTCGATTTCCGCAGGAATCTTCAATCGCAAATTTAAGATGAACGCAAAGTTTTAATTAATTATGCATCCTATTTAAGGAGAAAAAAAGAAATCAATAACATTGATTCTCATAAAGCGAGCTTCATCAGCGGCTCTGCCGCCCTTCTTTGCTCCTTTAATTTTGCGGATTGCATGATAAAAACTTTGCGTTTAAAAAAATAAATTCTGTAATATCATTGTAAGCCATGATTTTCCAGGTTTAGATTCCTCTGGAAAGACAAACTGTACGCTGAGGTTTCAGTTCCTCCGGATATCGAAGATTCGATGAAATCAAAGATAAACTGTACGCTGAGAGTGGAATCTGTTTGGTAAACATTGAAAGTAAATTACAAGTATTCATTCTATACTTCCACCAGCATCTAGTAAATATTCTGTTTTCTTATCTCGAACTGAAGTTAAATATTTATTTTTGCTGATCGTTACTACATATACATTGTGATGCTTTATACAAGCGGGCTCATAAATTTTCTACAATTTTTAAAAAACAATTCATGCAATACTTTAAAGTTAAAAATCTGGCTGCTATTCTCGGTCTTTGTTCGACGCTTCTGTTTTCCCAGGAATTCAGGACTTCAGCAACGGCAAAGCCGGGAAAAGAATATCCGAAGGTGAGTGCTGATGGAAAAGCTGTGTTTAGAGTCTATTTTCCTAATGCTGACAAGGTTGTTTTGGATGGCGGGGACGGAATGAAAAATGTAAAATCAACAGTACACAGGAATCCGGACGGTTTTTGGGAGATTTCTGCTGATTCAATGGAAATCGGTTTTCACTATTACTGGTTCAATGTTGACGGGCAACGCACCAATGACCCGAATTCACAACTTTATTTCGGTTACGGTCAGCCTACGGGCGGGATTGAGATTCCTTCCGGTGAAGATTTTTTTTCGGAGAAAGAGGTAAAGCATGGCAGCATTGTTAATGACAGTCTCAATTCGGTCATTACCAAAGGAAAACGAAATTTTAAAGTCTATCTTCCGCCAGGGTACAGGACTGGTAAATTTCCGGTCATATATCTCTATCACGGCACCGGTGAAGATATTACCGGCTGGGAAAAACAGGGAGACATCAGGAATATCCTCGATAATCTTTTTGCGGAAAAAAAAGCAAGGGAAATGATTGTGGTAATGGATTACGGAGTTGCACTGGATCCAGAACAGGAAAAGCAGCCTGATGATTATCCGAGAACGGTTCTTTCGACAAAAAATCTGGATCAGGTTATCATTCAGGAACTGATTCCTTATATTGAGAAAAAATACAAAACAAATGGTAAGAGAGCTGTTGCCGGACTTTCACGGGGAAGCTACCAGGCCATGTATATAGCTTCCGGTCATCCGGAACTGTTTTCTGCTGTCGGTGTCTTCAGCCCTGTAATTTATGAAGGAACATCTGAAGATCCTTTTGAAGAACTGCCGATTAGCAAATTGATCGGTTCGAAACGGAAACCGTTCTTCTTTCTGGGAATAGGAGAGAAGGAAGATGCCAGGTTCACCGAGTACAATCAGACGGTTACCCGTTATTTAGATCAGCATCAGTATCCTTACTTCCAATACAGATCCCCTCAGACTTACCACGAATGGCTGACCTGGCGAAGATCTCTCTATCAATTTGTGCAGAAGATTTTCAGATAATGATCTGCTCCCGTCGTTTTATTTAAGCTTAAGGGAGTATTAGAGGGGTATCAACATATATACGCTGATACCCCTGAATTGATATATATTATTCCCCTGTTTTTATTGAAATGTACCGGAACGTAAAGATGAACACCGTAAACAATATCTATTTCGTGGGATCATCTTTATAAAGAAGCTGCTGATCTAATTCCAGTCAACGTTCAGCTGGTTAGCCTTTGCGAAATCTTTACCACTGTTTAGCAAAGCGCTGTACAGTGTTTCAAATTTCAGCCTGTACTTCTGATCTATCGATTGGATCACCGCATCCTTTTCTGCCTGGGACGCTTTACCGTCACAAAGTTTTGCATAATTCGTGTACTCATTTTTATACACAGGAATCACAAATTCGTAAAGTGCTATCGACTGTTCCTTAATGGTCTTTCTGTCATCCGAACCTGCAGACAGGGCTTTTATATCTTTAAGCGATTTTTCCATATACAGAATATTGTTCTGTATCATTTTAGTGGCTTCGTTACCCTGTTTTTTGCTTGAAGGGATATCCGGATATTCCACAGTCTCATCATTGATATGTTTCGCCAGTATTGGTGTTGCGAAATCATTGATGGTATTCGTATTTAAAACAGCGGTGTCAAAAAATTTATCAGCAGGTTCTGAACACGACTGGATCGAAAGGGCGAAAACTACAAATAGCGCGAAAGCGCAATACCGGGTGATCGTTTTGAAAATGTTTTGCATAATTTATATTGGTTTTTTAAAGGTTCTGTTAGATGTTCAGTGCCGGTTAAATTGCATTCGATCCCTGTCGAAATGCTGATGGGTACTGATAAAGGCAAAGAATGAACTGAGCTGAGTCTGTCTGCAAATTTCAGACCTTAAGGTTGATGCGGAAACAGGTTTTCCATAACAGCTTCATACTCCGATGTATTATTTTCAGTCATTTTTAGTTTCGCAGTCAATTCCGCAGTACAGATGAATCCTTCAGATCATGATTGGATAGCTATATCTGCTGACCAATCCCTATTTTTTGTTCTATAAAGTAGATTGCTGCAAAACCGGATTTTTAATTTTTTATTCTTCAGTTTTATAACTTAAATCTGATTTTCCGGCTTAAAATTTAAATAACCTCAGTTCGGGATGAGGCTCTATAAAACGCAAAGCTAAACAAAAATAGTAATTACGTGATTTTCTAAGATTTAGGATAAACAAAGGCGTGAACTTATCAAGGTAATACAAAATTCTTGTATAGCTATGATAAACGAAGTGGCATTGTTTAATTTGAAAGCGTTTCAAAAAGTAGAATTTCTTTGTTTTTTTTTGGCGATAAAATTAGCATTGTTTTGAAAATCAATTATTTAAAAATTGTTTATCCCGAACTCAGTTTAACTAAATAGATGATCATCAATGAGTACAGTTCCTTATGCGAAGAATATCATTTTTGTCCCGTAAAAGGGAGAGCAGCGTTAATTAATGAAAGGATACCCTTCTAAATGATTTTCGGTTGTATGAATTTATTCCGGCTGAATGATGACAAACCGAACCAGATGAAATTCTTTTTTGATACTTTCACGAATCCGGTGAATTGCTTCAGTGATCTCTTCGGTATCCAAATGCTCTTCAAAATCTATAATAAGCATTAAAACAACTTCCTCCGGTGACTGATAGGTGGATAATATATGTTTTGTTCTAACTACTGCAGTATCTTTTTCAGCCAGTTGTGCAATTTTTCCTCTTGTTTCAGGTGCAATTCCTTCCCCCATCAGTAAACTCCTGCTTTCTCTCGCCAGGATAAAAGAAACAAAGACAAGGATCAGCCCTACAATGACAGAGGCAAGCCCGTCTAATTCCGGAATCTGATATAAATGACTGAAACTCATCAATACCATTACAGTCAGCAGACCTGCCACCGCTGCACCATCCTCAAAAACAACCAAAAAACTTGCGGGGTCTTTGCTTTTGATGACCGCATCCCACCATTTCACGCCGTTTCGGGTTTTATTGAATTCCCTTACTGCAATAAACAGGGAAGTTCCCTCGAAAATAAGGGAAAGTGTCAATACAATATAGTTCCAGAACGGATCTTTCATCAATTCAGGTTCTATAATGTGAGAAATTCCCTGATAAACAGATAAAGCACCACCGAGACCAAAGATCAGGATAGAAACGATAAAAGACCAGAAATAAAGTTCCTTGCCATATCCGAAAGGATGAGATTCGTCAGCCGGTTTTCTGCTCCTTTTTATTCCGTATAAAAGCAATAGCTGGTTAGTGGTATCGACAGTTGAATGGATACCTTCAGAGATCATGGAAGAACTGTTGGTATAGGCTCCCGCTATAAACTTTGTCAGCGCAATTAAAAGATTGGCGGCAAGGGCACTGTAAATTGATTTGTGATTGTCGGGCATTGTATTATTGATATGAACAGGGGAGTGAAGAGGTATTTTAAAACTTCAGTAGATCTAAAATATTAACCAAAGCTAATGTAATCAAATCATTTTATAAAAATATTGCTTTCTGATAAAAAACCGATAATACTTACAGCATTTAATCTGGGTAAATCTCCTGCAGCCGTGTTTTGGTAATCCATGATATTTGTGATCTGGCTATTACTTTTTTTGCCTTACAAGCTGACAGTCTGAGATTATTAAATTGGTCACAGTTTTGATGTAGAAACCGCGGCATCTCAATTACCGGCACAGAAAAAGAAATACAAAGTTTCTGGTGCTTTAATGATCCCTGAGTAAAGGTCAGTTATAAGACCAAAGTAAAGAATAGAAAAAATCATAGAACCAGTTAAAGCAAAATATAATAATGGAAAATGAAAATTTAATTCAGAAAAGTATCAATACCGTAAGAGTTTTGGCGGCTGATGCAGTACAGAAATCAAATTCCGGACATCCCGGGACACCGATGGCTTTAGCTCCGTTAGGCCACGTTTTGTGGTCGGAAGTCATGCATTACAATCCAAAGAATACAGAATGGGCAAATCGGGACCGGTTTGTACTTTCCTGTGGTCATGCCTGTATGCTGCAGTACAGTTACTTACATTTGACAGGATATGAAATCACTCTTGATGACATTAAGAATTTCAGGCAGTTACACAGTATCACTGCCGGTCATCCTGAGTACGGGCTCACCCCGGGAATTGAAGTCACGACAGGTCCTCTGGGACAGGGATTTGCCAATGGAGTAGGGATGGCCATTGCCCAGCAATATATGGCAGCCCGTTATAACCGGCCGGATTTTACCATTTTCGACTATAAAATATATGCCATATGCAGTGACGGAGATCTTATGGAGGGTATTTCTGCTGAAGCTGCATCGCTCGCAGGACATTTGGGACTGGGAAATATGATTTATTTTTATGACAGCAACAATATTACGATCGAGGGGGATACTGATCTGGCTTTTGATGAGGATGTATCCAAAAGATTTCAGTCTTATGGATGGCATGTACAGGATCTACCTGATATCAATGATCTTGAAGCAATGTCCGTTGCGATCAGAAACGCTCAGATGGAAACAGCACGTCCTTCGCTGATCAAAGTACACAGCCACATCGGTTACGGAAGTCCCAATAAGCAGGATTCTGCAGCTGCACACGGTTCTCCTTTAGGGAAAGATGAGGTACGGCTGGTAAAGGAAAATTTAGGATTTGATCCTGATAAAGATTTCGTCATTCCTCAGGACGTACTGGATTTTTATCATAAAGCTGGAAGGGAATCTGCGCAAAAAGAAGAGGAGTGGAACGAACTCTATGAAAATTATAAAAAAACACATCCGGATCTTGCCAGGGAATATGAAGCAATTATCTCAGGTCAGTTTCCTGATGGCTGGGAAGAAAAACTGCCGGTTTTTGAACCTGGTACACCTGTTGCAACCCGTAAAGCTTCAGGAAAGGTACTGAATGCGGTCGCAGAATATTTGCCTCAGTTAATCGGGGGTTCAGCGGATCTGTCACCTTCTACCAATACTGTTCTGGAAGCTTATCCATCCTTTTCCGCACAGCACCGAGACGGCCGTAATTTCCATTTTGGGATCCGGGAACATGCCATGGGAGCAGTTCTCAACGGAATGGCCCTGAGCCATTACCTGATTCCGTATGGAGCAACATTTTTGATATTTTCAGATTATATGCGTCCGCCGCTGAGGCTTGCTGCAATTATGAAAATACGCCAGATCATGGTTTTTACCCACGACAGCATTGCTCTGGGAGAAGACGGGACAACCCATCAGCCGGTAGAACAGCTGATCGGATTGCGGACCGTTCCCAATATGACCGTAATCCGCCCGGCGGATGCAAACGAAACTGCACAGGCCTGGCGCGTTGCCATCCGGCATAAAGACGGACCTGTTGCAATTGCATTGACCCGACAGGAAATACCGGTCATCGATCAAAAAAAATATGCAGGTGCAAAAAATCTGGAGAAAGGCGCTTATATTCTTTCAGATTCTGAAGGTGAACCGGATCTCATTCTTATAGCCAGTGGGTCAGAAGTTCATCTGATCCTGGAAGCCCAGGAAGAATTAAAGAAAAACAGGATCAATGCAAGGGTGGTAAGCATGCCGTGTTGGAATTTATTTGATCAGCAGACTGCTTCCTATAAGGAAGAAGTATTCCCGAAAAACATGCGTAAGCGACTGGCAGTAGAAGCCGGTTCACCGATTGGATGGATTAAATACACCACTGATGATGGTGATGTCATCGGGATAGACAGGTTTGGCGAATCAGCGCCGGCGGAAGAAGTCATGAAAGAATATGGATTCACGGTCGAAAACGTGGTGAAAAAAGCGAAAGCTCTGCTTTTGAGCGATGAATAAAATCGATGCTCATCCATCCTTTTTCACTAAGAATCATTGGCTGTCCCTAATTAATCATCAATAAAAACCGGAGAAGCTCTCGTTTTGGTTATAAATCTTATGATAAAGGCAAACGGATTTGTAACGACGTTTAAAAACAATTATTTGTTACAAACGGCGTATACTTCGTATTAAGATTATAAGTATAATTAATAATGGATATTAAAAAAAAATCCCTCAATAAAAAAGAAAATGTCAACAGTATTGGTAAAAATAGGAATCTGCGCAGATCATGGCGGTTTTGAACTTAAAGAAAGAATCAAAACTTTTTTAGCCGAAAATCACTTTGAACCGGTTGATTATGGTGCCTTAGCGCTTAATGATACAGATGATTTTCCGGATTATGTAGTTCCGCTTTCGAAAGCTGTAGCTGCCGGAGAAGTTTTCCGTGGTATTGCCGTCTGTGGCAGTGGGGTGGGGGCCTGTGTGGCTGCCAATAAAATTTCAGGGATAAGGGCAGCACTGATTACCGACCATTTCTCAGCACATCAGGGAGTGGAAGATGATGATATGAATGTAATCTGTCTTGGCGGCCGCGTAACCGGCTTTGCAAATGCAGAAGAGTTGGTTCTGGCTTTTCTGAATGCACAATTTACCGGAGCCGAAAGACATCTCAGACGGCTGAAAAAAATTCAGGATCTGGAGAACAGTTATTGAAATAGCAGATATGGATCTGATGTGAACATTTTTTTTGATCATCATAATTATTATAATAAAATAAGTAAACATCTGCCAGCTGGGTTGACCATAATATAATTTAAAAAAATAAAATCTACAGATGGAACACGAAAATAAAAATCAGAACGCATTCGGAATGATAGGATTGGGTACGATGGGATCCAATCTTTTACAGAATATTGCTGATCATGGGTATCACTGTGCCGGATACGATATCAGTACCGATAAAGTTAACGCCCTTAATGGGTTAGAAATTCATAATATCCGTGGGTATTCAGATATTAAGGAATTTGCAGAGAGTCTCCAAAGTCCGAAAATTGTCATGATGCTGGTTCCTGCCGGAGAAATCGTAGACAGCGTGATCAGAGAGCTGCTGGCTGTCCTGAATAAAGGCGATATCATTATAGACGGTGGGAATTCCCATTATACTGATACCGAACGTCGTCATAAAGAACTGGAAAACAAAGGTCTTCATTTTGTCGGAATGGGTGTTTCAGGCGGTGAGGAAGGAGCGAGGACAGGTCCAAGTATGATGCCCGGAGGCGATCAGGAGGCATACGAAATTATAAAACCGATCCTGATGAAAATTGCCGCTCATGTGAACGGCGAACCTACCGTTGCTTTTATGGGAGACCGTTCTGCAGGCCATTTTGTGAAGATGGTGCATAATGGAATTGAATATGCGATTATGCAGCTGATCTCCGAATCTTATGAAATCATGAAAAAAGGGCTGAAAATGGAGAATAAACGGATACATGATGTGTATAAAAAATGGAATGAAGGTCATCTGAAATCATATCTGCTTGAAATTACAACTGATATTTTCGCTTATAAAAATGAAGGGGAGAAACATCTTTTACTAGATAATATCAGAGATGAGGCTAAAGCAAAAGGAACCGGTAAATGGACTTCTCAGGCTGCTATGGATCTACATCTTCCTACACCCGTTATAGACACTTCCGTTTCAATGCGTGATCTTTCCAGCTTAAAAGATTTGCGGATTCAGGCTTCCAGGATATATCCTGAAACTACAGAAATGAATTATCAGACAAATGAGAATGACTATCTGGACAAGCTGGAGGAAGCATTTTACTTTGCGATGGTTTCAGCATATGCACAGGGAATGCATCTGCTCTACCAGGCTAATGAAGAATTCAGCTATCATCTGAATCTGGATCTGATTGCAAAAATATGGAGGGGGGGCTGCATTATCCGATCCGGATTTTTAGAGGATATTTATACGGCATTCAATAAGAATCCGAAGCTCGAGCATTTACTTCTGGATGAATCTGTTGCTGGAAACCTTACCCAGAGTATTCCGGATATCCGCACAATTGTTTCTGATGCAGTGGTCCACGGTATTTCAGTACCTGCATTTTCAGCAGCAATAAGTTATTTTGATAATTTCAGGAATGAAAATATGCCGACCAACCTTATCCAGGCACAACGCGATTATTTCGGCTCCCATACTTATGAACTCAAAGGGAAAGAAGGAGTCTTTCACACCAAATGGTTGATGGAAAATATTAAAAATTAAAATATTATTTCATCAGAATTTTAAAAACAGTAAACAATGGCAAATACATCAGACATAAAGGTATATCCTACGGTGTTAATTATTTTCGGAGGTAACGGCGACCTGGCCAAGCGGAAAATTATTCCGGCGCTGTATAACCTTTTTCTTGAAAAGAGGCTTCCTGAAAAATTTGCAGTTATCGGGACGTCGAGAACAGCTTTTTCCGATCAGAAGTATCGGGATTCTTTATTGGAAGGGATCAATAAGTTTTCCCGTACAGGGAAGGCTAAAAAAGAAGAATGGGCCGATTTCTCTTCCCATATTTCCTATCAGGCAGCAGATATCAAAGATGTTGCTTCCTATAACGAATTTAATTCGAAGATCAGCAAGCTGAGAGAGGAGTGGAAAGAAGACTGTTCCATCCTGTATTACTGTGCGGTTTCTCCCGATTTATTCTGTCCTATTGCAGAGAACATTTCTAAAAGTAAATTAGAAAACAGTAAAGAAACTGCACGCATCATCATTGAAAAACCATTCGGTAGAGACTTGGAATCGGCAAAGGAATTAAACAGGAAGTTGCTGACTATTTTTGATGAAAAACAAATCTACAGGATAGATCATTATTTAGGAAAAGAGGTCGTTCAGAATGTGATGGCGTTTCGTTTTGCGAATACGATTATGGAGCCTCTCTGGAACCGTACGCATATCGAACATGTGCAGATTTCTGTTACGGAACAGATCGGAGTGGAAGACAGAGGAGGGTATTTTGATCATTCCGGAATTTTACGGGATATGATTCAGAATCACCTGTTGCAGTTACTATGCATCATTGCCATGGAACCGCCCGTAAATTTTGATGCCGACCTTGTCCGTGACCGCAAAGTGGATGTTTTAAAAGCGATCCGGAAAATGGTGCCGGGAATGATTGATACTGTAGCCGTGAGAGGTCAGTATGGCTCAGGATGGGTAGAAGGGAAAGAGGTTGCCGGATACCGCGAGGAAACCGATGTACAGCCGGATTCTAATACCGAAACGTATGCTGCAATGAAATTTAATATCGATAACTGGCGATGGCAGGGAGTACCTTTTTATCTTCGCACGGGAAAAAGGCTTTTTAAATCAGATTCGCACATAATCATACAGTTCAGGGAAGTTCCCCATAATATGTTCAATAACGGAGAACAGCATTTTTTGAAACAGAACAGGCTTATTATAAGTATTCAGCCAGATATGGCAATCAGGTTTCAGCTCGAAAGCAAAACACCTGGTCTTGAAATGGCCCTGAATACTGTAGATATGGTATTTGATTATTCCGAAAAAACAAAGACCGATTCTCCGGAGGCTTATGAAACGCTTCTGCTGGATGTAGTTTCCGGGGATCAGACTTTATTTATGCGGGCAGATCAGGTAGAAGCGGCCTGGGAAGTGGTCATGCCGGTTCTTGATTATTGGGAAAATAATACAATGAACAATTTCCCAAATTATCCTGCCAATTCATGGGGGCCGGAAAATGCAGAAGCACTCATAGCCAAAGACGGTTTTCACTGGATTAATCTTCCCGAAAAAAAATAAAAGCAGAGATTAACCGGTTTTTTCAGATTCGTCAAGTGTTTAAACATGCCAGGAGGTGGATTACATGATGATGAGGTTCTGAAAAATTAGGATAGTCCCATTAAAAAGAATAGAAAAAAGACTGCGCCTTTTTCATTAAGAGTGCTCACACTATTTTATAAACATAAATTCTATACATAGACCTCCGGAACATTCCGTGATTAACGGATGAATCAGTATGTATAAAAATAGAGAAACATGTAATGCCATTAACCCACAATTCCCATGGCTGCATAATAAGCCGCACCCATCAAAGCTGTCTTATCATTAAGAACAACTTTGATGGGAATGGTTTTGAGTAAATGTTCCATACGTCCCACAGCAATAAAATTTTTGTAAAATTCTTTTTTATCAATCAGGCTGAGAATTTTTGGGGCAATTCCTCCTCCAATATAGATTCCTCCGGTTGCATTAGCCTTTAACGCAAGTTGACTGGATTCTACAGCGAGATATTGTAAAAACAGCTGCATGGTTTCAATACACACAGGATCTGTTTTTTCTATGGCTGCTGCAGATATCACTTTGGAGGGGTTTTCACCCTTTATTTGTTCCGTCAGCCAGTCAGGTTCTTTTATGTCTCTGTAATTTCTTAAAAATTCGTAAATGTTGTTGATGCCCTGTCCGGAGATGACCCTTTCCCAGCTGACGTGATTAAATTTCTTATGTAAAAATTTCCATAATTCCAGATCCAGTTCATTACCCGGTGAAAAATTAGAATGACCACCTTCTGTGGCATAGGGATGGTAATGGGATCCGTCCCAGTACAGTCCTGCTTCACCAAGACCCGTTCCCGGTGAAATTACGACCGCATTGCCTTTGGTTCCCTCTCCTTTAGAAAGGATTTTATAGTCCGAATCCCCAAGGGCAGATAAGCCATAAGCATTGGCCTGCAGATCGTTGATAAGCAATACCTTTTTTATATCTAAATCAGATTCTAATTTCCTGGAGTCTATTTCCCATGCAAAGTTGACTCCCCGGACTTTATCACTATCCACGGTGCCGGCTACCCCTAAACAGGCACAATCAATAACCGAAGTTTTATCTTCGTGGAAATGGCGGATTGCTTTCACAAATGAACTGTGATCCGTGGTAGCATATCGTTGGTTTTTGATGCAAACCAATTTGTTTTTGTCAATCCTGAAAAGGGCAAAATCTGTTTTGGTTCCGCCTACATCAGCCGCTAAAAAGATTCCGGAACCTGGTAATTTTTTATGTCCCGAAGGGTAAGCCATTGATAAAACAGTATCTGAAATGTCAGGTAAGGTAATTTCCGGAAGATTTTTCATAGTAAAAGACATTTATAAAGGAAGGTTAATTTAAAATAATTTTTTAGATTATTTTTTGTTTTTTATTTAAAAATGATTGTCATGACTTTACTATCTGTTTACGGCTTTTTAATGCCAGCAAACTAATTGTCTTCCGGACAGCTGATGATGATTAATTCTTGAAAGTATAAAAGTTAACCTATCCTTAATATAGGGGTATATGCTTTTGGGTAATTTTGTGCAACAGGTTTTTAACTCTCCAAAAGGGAATCACTGAAATGGACAACTTTAAAAAAATATATTCAGAATATAAACACAGGGTGTATTTTTTTGCAGCAAAATATGTTTCTGAAGAAGAAGATATTGAAGAGATCGTTCAGGATATTTTCATGCACGTCTGGAAATATCTTACAAAAGCCCAATCGGATTCTGAGATCGAGGCTCTGATATTTAAATCCGCAAAGCAGGAAATTTCGAATTTCTACAGAAAAAGAAAAATGATATCTGTTCCTTTGACGGATTCCAGGGAAAATCCTGACGAAGAAGATTTTGAAATCGATCAGAAAATACAGGAGGAACAACAGCTGAAGAAAATAGAAACCCTTCTGGAGCAGGTTCCGGAGAGAAGCAGAACATTTTTCGTACAGAACAAAATGCAGAATCTCAGCCTTTTTACCATCGCAAAGGAAAACAATATTTCGAAAACAGCCGTAGAAAAGCACGTCAACAAAGTCCTGAAATTCATACGTTCAAATCTTAATTTTTTCTGACATAAATTCTGTGCTGCGTAACTTAATTTTTATCTGAAAAATGATGCTCATCAAGATAGGCGACCTTTCAAACGTCCCAAAAAAAGGAAGACAACTGATGAAGCCTGCTTTATAAAAATGAATTTCATTGAATCCTCCTTTTGCTCCCTTTAATTATTCAAAATTTAACGCAAAGTAAAACAAAGTTTTTTCAACAGCTTTACGCTTTTAAGATAAACAAAGGCATAAACTTATCAATGAAATACAAAGATTCTAACCGTCCATTCGAGTAGGTTTTTGCAGAAAACCGTATCAAGAATTTTTGAACGATGGACAAATTTTGTTTTAAGTTCACTGGTTCTCGATACAAATTCTTTCAGAATTTTACTCGACCTGACGGATTTTTAAAAGTCGCTTAACCTTCAGTCATATTAAAATAACAGAATCAATTTAAATAGTAAACATACTCAACTCTCAGCGTATAGTTTGTCATTCTGGAGGAGTCTAAACCCAGAAAATCCTGGCTTATAACGAAATTTCCTAATTAAATTTTCTTAACGCAAAGTTTTATTATGCAAGCTGCTAAGTTTTAAGGAGCAAAGAAGGGCGGCAAAGCCGCTGATGAAGCTTGCTTTATAAAAATCAATTTTATTGATTTCATTTCTTTGCTCCTTTAATGATGCGTTATTTAAATAAAACTTTGCGTTAGAAAATAGCAGAATCAATTTATAGAATAAGTTTTTTACGCACAGCTTATCTCTGATTAATTTCTAATGAATCTAGCTTTATTAAAAATTCGCTGTCAAGATTCCTTCGGAAATCCAAGATTCGATGAAATACAAAGATTCTACGCGTCCATTCGAGTAGGTTTTGAAAAAACCGTATCGAGAATTTTTGAACAATGGACAAATTTTGTTTTAAGTTCACTGGTTCTCGATATAAATTCTTTCAGAATTTTACTCGACCTGACGGATTTTTAAAAGTCGCTTAACTTTCAGTCATATTAAAATAACAGAATCAATTTAAATAGTAAACAGACTCAACTTTCAACGTATAGTTTGTCATTCTGGAGGAATCTAAACCCAGAAAATCATGGCTTATAACGAAATTTCCTAATTAAATTTTCTTAACGCAAAGTTTTATTATGCAAGCTGCTAAGTTTTAAGGAGCAAAGAAGGGCGGCAAAGCCGCTGATGAAGCTTGCTTTATAAAAATCAATTTTATTGATTTCATTTCTTTGCTCCTTTAATGATGCGTTATTTAAATAAAACTTTGCGTTTGAAAATATCGAATCAATTTAAATAGTGAAGTTTTTTACGCACAGCTTATCTCTGATTAATTTCTAATGAATCTACCTTTATTAAAAATTCGCTGTCAAGATTCCTCCAGAAATCGAAGATTCGATGAAATCAAAGACAGAGAGGCTGTCGGAATTATTGAATAAAAATCTGTAATTTACTTTCAAGATTCACAGAACAGACTCAATTCTCAGCATAAAGTTTGTCGTTCCGGAGGAATCTAAACATAGAAAATCCTAGCTCATCATGAAATTGCAGAATTTTTTTAAAAACGCAAAGTTTTATGATGCAAGCTGCTAAGTTTTAAGAAGCAAAGAGGGGCGGCAAAGCCGCTGATGAAGCTAGCTTTATAAAAATCAATTTCATTGATTTCATTTCTTTGCTCCTTTAATGATGCGTTATTTAAATAAAACTTTGCGTTAGAAAATAGCAGAATCAATTTA
>CAURNW010000021.1:0-55326 GCA_963526305.1 uncultured Chryseobacterium sp.
AAAAGATACAGCGGAAAGCACGAATAAGCTTCCCAAAATAAATGCCCCTGAAATCCAGAGGCAAAATATTCTATCAGAGATTAATCTCAAGCATAAGGAAGCCTTTGAAATACATTGAGAGACTAAAATTCAATTATTGCGAAGATGCAGTTTCAAAAGACATTAAAGCCTTTATTTAATAAAACTGTTAAAAGTATCGTTTGATTAATATCTTATAGATGTAATAGCCAAAAATACATCCTAAAGCATCCGCTACGATATCTAATGTTTCCATTGATCTTCCGAGATGCATTCCATCCTGCAGAATTTCAGTAAGGAATGCATAAATAAGGATAATCTGAAAAAAATAGGAAAAACTGATTCTTGGGAACGCTGCCTTGAATGAAAATCCCAGCATTGCAAATATCCCAAGGTGTAAAACCTTGTCAATACCATCAAACATAAAAAAGTATTCATGGTTTTCTACACCGGGACGAAGGAGCATATAAGTAAGAAATGCCCAATAAATGGGCAGTATCTTTATAAATATGTTTGAAATCTTATCCAATGATTGCCTGGTATTCTTCTGCAGAAAGCAATTCTGACTGATCTGCACCTTCAGCAATCTCTAATTTGATGATCCAACCGTTTCCATAAGGCTCTGTATTCAATAATTCAGGCTGATCTTCTAAAGCAGCATTGAACTCAATCACTTTTCCAGAGATAGGCAAGAACAAATCTGAAACTGTTTTTACAGCTTCTACACTTCCGAAAACATCGCCTCCATTAATATCATCTTCCAGAGTGTCAACATCTACATAAACGATATCTCCCAACTCTCCCTGTGCAAAGTCTGTAATCCCAATAGTAGCGACATTACCTTCGATCTTTACCCATTCGTGATCTTTAGTGTACTTTAATTCTGATGGTGTGTTCATTTTATTTTTTTATTTAATACTTACAAATTTATTCAAAATAGGGATATGCTCAAAGAAAATAGATAATTATTTGATAAGATATACACATCGGAAAAATAAGAGGCACATGATGACTCATTTCATTCATTTAGGTTTCGATGTTCTGAATAAGGAGCATATTAAATTTATTTGTTTTTTCTTCCACAACATCAGTGCTTAGATGAGATCTGCTTTCAGTATATAATGCCAGACTTGATATTCGGATTCTCATCATCAATATTGATGAATTTTATTTAAAAACTTCTATATTCGTTTATGAATTTTCTTGCACACTCCTATCTTACTTTTAATGACGGACAAATTGTCGGGCAGTTTCTTGAAGATTATATACGGAATAAAGACCGATATTCGTACCCTAAAGATATTCAGGACGGAATTACTTTACATCGCGCGATTGATACCTATACAGATTCTCATCCGGCAATCCATGAAGCGAAAAAAGTTTTCAGTCCGTTGGTAAGACTCTATGCCGGCGCATTTATTGATGTTTCTATGGATTATTTTCTGGCCACAGACCTGAGTATATATTCTCCGAAAGAATGGAAAGAGCATTCGAGAAAAGTGTATCGGGTACTGAACGAACATGAAAGATTCCTCTCTGTCAATTTTAAAAGAATGCTCATCAGAATGGAGCATGACGACTGGCTGTACAATTACCGTAATGACCAGGGAATTAAATTCAGTATTCAGAATGTATTGCATAAAGCAAAATATCTGGATCAGGGCATTCCTGTTTTCCAGGCTTTCCTTGATAATAAGGATGTTCTGCAAAAATGTTATGATGATTTTTTTCCGGATCTTTTAGCTCACGTAAAATCAGAAAACAAATTGCTGCAGCTTAAAAAATAAACAGTTTAAAACTGCTGATACAGATATCGGTCAGGGTATGTTAATTTTTCACTTTTTCTGTTTCCGTTAACAATGATATGAACAAGATTAATCTGATCATCAAATAAATTATAAAGAAAACTTACTGCAGCTTCCACTTTTTTGGGATTGCTTACTTTTTCAGATTCCAGATAAATATTCACTGACTCACTGTCTTCTTCATAACCGACATAATTAATCTTTAAAAATTGATTATCGGTTTTGAGCTTTAAATATTCCGAACTGTAATTTTTTAAAGCTTCATTAAGCTGCCCTTTGTATTTTGCATCATTAAAGTGATAGGACTTTCCATATTTCTTTGCAAGGCCATTTTCCAGGTCATCAAGAAAAAAACGTCCGGTAATTTCAAATGTTTTAGACTTCTCATTATAGTTGATCTCGACAGATCCTACATGATAAGGATGAAATTCTTTAATTTCAGAAAAATTTTGAATTCCGAATAGAGAAAATAGAAAAAACAGAGCGTACAAAAAGTTGAACTTGAAAAACATGAGACTGGATTAGATGACAAATATAAGAAAAGCGGCAGTTATTCACTGCCGCTTTTCTCATAGTAATTACAACGAGATTATTCTTTAATAATCTTTTTTACGATTTTTGAATTATTATCCAATGTAATTATAAAAAGATAAGTTCCAGCTGTAAGATCAGAGATATCTATTTTAGAATCAGCAGAACTGATCTCAACATTTCTGATAAATTTTCCCGAAATATCCTGTATCGTAACTACAGCTTTAGAAGTTTTACCCAAAGAAAAGGAAACAGTACTTTTTGCTGGGTTAGGGTATACAGTGATTCCTTCATTTTTTGCAGGATCATTTACTCCTAAAGTAACCGAATTCGTTTTTACGAAATACCCACCAAATCCTGTAGTCAGGAAACTTACTTCCCAATATTGATAGGTATCGTTCCAAAAGATATCAGACACATTTGGAATAATGAAAGAAGGAGCACTTCCGAATGATGCCACAGTACCTATATTGCCTGCACTTGTTCCTGTATATTTTTCTACAATAAGATTCGTTTTATTTGCCTGATCAGTTCCTGATGTCGGCAGTTTAACTGCGTTCGACAGATTGTATGCATCAAACTCCGCCTGTGTAAAGTAAAGCGTTACTCTTCCCGTAGCATTTCCCGCGCTGCTTTCAGGATTTATTTCAAATCTTCTTGATACGTAATTTGACTGGGCGTTATCTACCCAGACTTTAGAGGTTACATTTCCTGATACCGTACCTGACATCTCTTTTTCTACTCTTGCGATCAGCTGACAGTTGTTCACAAAGTAATTGTATCCTGATGCAACCGGTGCCTGTTTCGTTTGATTTGCTGTTGCTAAAGCCTTTACTTCTGTCACATTTTCATAAACCGTTGCTCTCATTTTAAGATCAAATGCCGCCGTCGTCCATTGCGCTCCGTTTGTCGAAATTTTTGATCTGTTATCTACCGCTGTAGATTGACTTCTAATAGAAACCATTCCCCCTACACCATTGATGACAATGTAAAAATCTTTACCTGTTAGAGTCTGAACATTTAAATCTGATAAATTGATATAGTTCCATGTTAATCTCTGAACATCATTCACCCATGAAGACACTGTTTTCGTAGCAATAATATCTCCGGGATTTCCATCAGCATCTACCTGTCTAATCTCGATATCAACGGACAAATCACTAGGAATAGCATCACCCCCTGTATGAAATGAAAAGCCTCCCAATTTACCTGTCAGTGTCGGGGTATAAAGAACAGCTAAGGCTGCATTGTTAAAAGAGGTACCACTTTCTGTATTTGAAATGACGTATGGTTCATCATAAGTGACAATCTCAAAATCAGACTTTAAACAATTAACCTCATCCGTAACTGTTTTATAAATATCCAGTTTGCCAAAACCCCATCTTGAATTTGGAATATTTCCTGTTGCTCCGTCTTTTCTTGCGTTTTGGGTTAATTTGCTTTTCACAGCAGAAGCAGTCAGACCAGGGTTTGCCTGCAGCAATAATGCAGCGGCTCCGGCAACTCCCGGTGCCGCCATACTTGTTCCCGCATTTCTTACATAGTAAGGAGTTCCAAAAATAATGCTCGTTGCTGCAGATGCCGCATTTATTGATCTTGAAGAAATAACATTCTGTCCTGATGCGGTTATATCAGGCTTCTGAAAGCCATCAACCCTGGGTCCCTGAGAACTAAACGCTGAAATTGATTCCTGAGGCGTACCAGTAGTTAATGTCTGATTACTAGAACTATACCAACTTGCTCTTCCCATATAGGAGGCTACTGTAATAGCGCTCGATGCATTTCCGGGGGAACCAACAATATATTCATTATTTCCACCAGTCAAAGCAGTTGCGACATCCCTGTTATAAATCCATCCATGAGTAGTTATCTGCTGCACTCCGTCATTGGTGATCTCTAAGGTGTATATCCCCTGAGCATCGATTACAGAACCTGCACTACGGCTCAAAAGCAAAGCAACAAATCTTTTATTATTATCAGAATCTGTATAATTAAACATTCTGGCAGATAATCCGCCCCCAAGAATACTGTGGGTGGTGTTCGAACTAATGTTTTGGGTGAATACCTGACCATCGGGCGCTGTTAATCTTGCTGTAACAGGACTGCTGTTATCCGTATACATGACAAATGAAAAAACGTTTTGAGCAGAAGTATCACTACTTACGGTAAATGTATAAGACTGCGTTTCAGCAGGAGCAATATCAACCGTTCTATGAAGATTAAATTGATAATCGTTACCAGCAGAAATAACTGCCACTCTACCCGGTCCTGAAGCTGTAAAATTATCCACTGCAACCTCATGGCTTGCGGTACCGTCATGTGCAGAAAGCTGCCCGCCAATACTCATATTGACCACAATAGGTTTATTCAAAGCCTCAGCCACATTTTGGAAATATGTCAGGGCATTGATGGTGTTTGTTGTTGAAAAAGATCCGTTTCCACCTTTTACTACTATGATATCAGCTTCAGGTGCAAATCCTTTATGCCTCAGGTCTGAAAATCCAGTTCCGTTCCCTGCTGCCGTTCCGGCAACGTGCGTTCCATGGCCATTGATATCATTTTCGCGGACAAAATTGGCCGGCGAACCATCCAGTTCATCTTCAATCTGTGCTCTTGTATATTCCACTCCCATATTAAATCCGGCAGGTGATGTTTCTGATCCCTGCGGTGTAATGGTCTGATCCCAGATTGAGTAAATCCTGCTCTTTGTCTGATCAGCAGCATCTCTGAAATCCGGATGGCTCCAATCTATACCTGTGTCATAAATTCCAACTAAAACTCCTGTTCCTGAGTAGAAAGTATTGTTAAAGGCACCATCCTGTAAAAGATTCGCTCCTGACTGTGCTCTGCTTACATCATTATGCAACTGATCAAAGTTCGGAGACTTTACGGAAGTTACATAAGGGAGCTGAAGAATTTTTTCAATATCTTCTATCCCTACCAGTGCAGTTGCGAAGTTTGGCAATACGCTCTGGACAAGTATACCATCTGATTTTAATTTTTCTGGTGTTTTCGTATAAATAATACAGGAATACATTACTTCTGGACCCTTTGAAGTAACCACCAGATGCTTATCAAGCTGCATTTCAGGATTGTCAAAATCTTTAATCCTGATGCCTTTTGAGATTTTGTCTTTGTTTTTAATCAGCATTTCAAACCTGTAGTCTAATTTCTGAACCTGTCCTGACATACTGTAGGAAAACAACCCGAGAAAAACAACAGCGAAATTTCGCAAGAAAGCGTTCGCAGCAAAAGGATTACGTACTTTTGCTAAAAAAAGTTTTTTTAAATTCATCTTGTGTAATTTTTTAACAGTACAATTATACGATTTTTATTTATTTTAACACTTATTATTATCCTAAAAATAATTTAAACCGTAAATAATTCATTAATTTAACATTTTTCATGAACGATTTTATATTTTATCTGAAACTGGGATGGGAACATATTATATCCCTGGATGCTCTTGATCATCAGCTTTTTGTTTTAGCTCTGATCGCCGCATATACTGTAAAAGACTGGAAAAGAATTCTCATTTTAGTCACAGCTTTTACGGTTGGTCATTCGGTTACTTTAGCATTAAGTATCCTGAATGTTATACGCCTACCTTCAGATTGGGTAGAATTCCTGATACCCCTGACTATAGTTCTGACAGCTGCCGGAAACATATTAATGAAAAACAAAAAGCAGACTCAGAATAAAACCAATTACTATTTAGCCTTATTTTTCGGATTAATTCATGGATTAGGTTTTGCGAATACCGCAAGGATTATGATTGCAAAAAGTCAAAGCATAGCTGTTCCTTTACTGGGCTTTAATATTGGTCTGGAAATCGGGCAAGTCGTGATCGTAGCCGGAATACTGGTCTTTCTGTCTGTTTTGCTCAATCTTTTTAAAATCAACAAAAAAGACTGGATTTTATTTGTTTCGTCAGGTGTTTTTGCACTTGCTTTGAAAATGACATTAGAGAGGATCCCTTTTTAATTTAAAAATTGTGACCATGAATATACTGGTTGTTACCAACAACAGAAAGATCATCGTGTAAATTGCTATCTGATACCCATTCGAAAAGTTAAAATAAATACGCCCCAGCAGACTTACTCCGAATCCTATGGAAATCTGCTGTACCGTTAAATAAACCCCACTCGCCAGTGAAGTAATAGTTACCGGTAACTTCCGCATTGCATTGGTAAACATAGACGGCAATACAATTCCACAACCTATACCATAAAAAAACAAAACTACTACTGTTGTCTGAAAATTGATTATTAATGCATTTACTACATATAAGTGCCCAATAAGTCCAAGAATCATTATTCCCAAACCAAAAACAATAAATTTCTCCTGATATTTATTTAAAAACCTCACCGATAATATAGAAGCAAAGACATATCCTGCACCCTGACAAGCAAACAGAAGTCCTGTTTTGGTAGAACTCAGATGATGGTGCTCTTCAAAATAGCCGGCATTGATAAAGAAATAAGAATCCTGTACCAAATAATAAGTAATTGCTGCCAGCAGTGCCACTTTAAAACCCTGAAATAAAAATGGCTTCATATTGATAAGAACCTCTTTCCCCTCTGTAAATTTCTTTTTTTGATATAGAATAAAAAGAATTAATCCTGTGAATGAAAGAAATAAAAATAAAACATTCATCATCTTCCACCCTTCTTCACTACCCATAACAATTTCATACATCAAAATAATAAGAAGAATTACCAATATCATTTGCGGTAAAATCTGTATTGATTCTTTTCTGCTTACAGGCACTTCTTTCAAATACATATGCGCCAGAATAATGACCAGAAGTGCAATCGGAATATTAATAAAAAAGACAAGTCTCCAAGTATCAAAATTAAAATTCAGATCCGGAATTACACCCCCCAGTACCTGTCCTGCAACTGAAGCTATACCAGCAATTGCTCCATATATACCAAGTGCTTTTACCCGTTTATTTTCTGATTCAAAAATACCGGATATGAGAGCCACTCCCTGCGGAACCATAAAAGCAGCCGAAATCCCCTGAAAGAGCCTGCTTACGTTTAATTCAAAAGCAGAAGTAGAGATTCCACAAAAAAATGAAAACAACATAAAAGCAAACATTGAAGCTGTAAATATTTTTTTATGACCGTACCTGCTTCCTATTTTACTTCCTGTAATTAAAAAAGCACCCTAACCGATGATGTAAAAAACAATAATAAACTGAGTTTCTGCCTTGCTTGCATTGATGGATTTTTTGATTGCGGGGATGGCAATATTTACAATAAAAAGATCAAGCACACATAAAAATATTGACATTGAAATAACAATTACACTTAACCATCTGTTAAACTCTTTAAACTTTCTCATAGTTATTGATAATATTTTAACTTTACGGCATCAAAAGTAACAACAACTAATCCTGCTGTCAAGTAGGTAAACAAAACATACTCAGTATGAATTTTAATACTAATTCTGATAATGAAATCTTTAACTGTACAGAAAATTTTCTTTTTTTTGCAAATGACTGCTACGCAGAACAAACTCTGAAGAAAATTAATGGAAAATGGAAAATCTCACTGATCAAAATAATTGCGAATGACTGTCCAAAAAGATTCGGTGTTTTAAAAAGAGAATTAGACAATTTAGCACAGGGTACCTTAAGTACAATTTTGAAAGAAATGGAAAACGACGGTATCATCCTGCGTATAGCCTATGCAGAAATACCACCAAGAGTAGAATACAAATTAACCGAAAAAGGAATCGCCTTACTGCCTGTCATCAAATCAATGGAAGATTGGTGGCTGACCTTTTCTGAAACAAAATAATGAACATCAACAGCTATGAAATTTAATATTGCCTATTTACTCACTTTCTGCAGCATGGGTCTCTCTGCGCAGAATATTCAAAATAACCCCGGGAGTAATCACGGAAACCGGTTTGAACAGTTGGGAACCATCCTTCCGACTCCGAATGTTTACCGAACTGCTTCGGGAGCGCCCGGAAATTCTTACTGGCAAAACAGAGCAGATTATGATATTACCGCCTATCTTGATGAGGATAAAAGAAATCTGAAGGGGTCGGAAAAGATTACGTATTACAATCAGTCTCCTGATGATTTAGATTATATCTGGCTTCAATTAGACGAAAACCAACAGTCAACGTTAAAAAAAGCAGATTACCAATCGTCTTCCACATTACCCAAATCTTTAAATGACCAACAGGTAAAGACCAGTGATCTTCCTGCTAAAGATAATGGATATGGCGTCAACCTTGAAAAGGTTACTGATGCAACTGGCAATCCTTTAAAATATACGGTCAATAAAACAATGATGCGTATCGATCTTCCGAAAACTCTGAAAAAGGGAGATCAGATTACTTTTAAGATCGAGTGGAACTACAATATTCCCAACCGGATAAAAATGGGTGGCCGCGGCGGTTATGAAAATTTCGCAGAAGATGGAAATGATCTGTACACGATTACCCAATGGTTTCCAAGAATGTGTGTCTACAGTGATTTCCATGGATGGCAGAATCATCAGTTTACAGGAAGGGGTGAATTTGCCCTGGTTTTCGGAAATTATAAAGTTTTGATGAATGTCCCCGCAGATCATGTAGTGGGCGGAACCGGGGAATGTAAAAACTATGAACAGGTTTTATCATCTGAACAATTTTCTAGATATAAAAAATCACAAACTTCAGATGAGCCTGTAGAAATCGTAACGCTTGACGAGGCTAAAAAAGCAGAGAAAAATCACTCAAAACAGAGAAAAACATGGATTTTCGAAGCGAAAGATGTCAGAGATTTTGCATGGACTTCTTCAAGAAAATTTGTCTGGGACGGAATGGGGGTAACAATTCCTGAAAACAGCAATAAAGTAATGGCAATGAGTTTTTATCCTAAAGAAGCTTATGGCCTGTACAGAAAATATTCAACCAAAGCGGTTGCCCATACCATTAAAACCTACTCGGAATTTACAATCCCATATCCCTATCCTGTCGCACAGTCAGTGGAGGCAGCGAATGGAATGGAATATCCGATGATCTGTTTCAACTTCGGAAGAACAGAAAAAGACGGAACATATTCTGAAGGCACTAAAAATGGGATGATCGGTGTGATTATCCATGAAGTCGGGCATAATTTCTTTCCGATGATTATTAATTCAGATGAAAGACAGTGGAGCTGGATGGATGAAGGACTGAATACGTTTACAGAATATCTTACAGAGGAGAAATGGGACAATAAATTCCCTTCAAAGCGTGGACCTGCATGGACGATCGTAGATTACATGAAACTTCCGAAGGATCAGCTGGAGTCGATCATGAGTAATTCTGAAAATATTATTCAGTTTGGTCCCAATGCCTATTCAAAACCAGCAACAGGGCTGAATATTCTGCGTGAAACGATTATGGGAAGAGAACTTTTTGATAAAGCTTTTAAAACCTATTCAAAAAGATGGGCATTCAAACATCCTGAACCGGCAGATTTTTTCAGAACAATGGAAGATGCAAGCGGCGAAGACCTCGATTGGTTCTGGAGAGGATGGTTTTACGGAACAGATCCTGTAGATATCTCCATCGATAAAGTGACCGTGGCAACTCCTGATTTCACATCGGTAAAACCATCTGAAGAAACGAAATATAAAGTTGAAAAGCCTTTACAGAATGAATTTACGGATATCTCAAAAATAAGAAACAGGGAAGATAAAAACATTACTTTCCAGGTAGAAAAAGATAAAAATTTACAGGATTTTTACTACCGTTATGACAGAGGCCAGGAAAAAGTGGATGCTAATAAAGAGTACACTTTCAAAACACAAGGGAGCAATGCTGTAGATAAAAAAGATCAGGATCAACTGAAGAATATTACTGCCTATCAAATTGATTTTGTCAACAAAGGCGGTCTGGTCATGCCGATCATACTTGAATTTACATTTGAAGACGGGACGACCTTAAAAGACAAATCTTCTGCTCAGATCTGGAGGCTTAATGAAAAAAAGGCTTCAAAAACTTTCTACTTTGATAAAAAATTAAGATCCGTGCAGCTCGATCCAATGCGAGAAACAGCAGATATTGACACTTCCAACAATTTCTGGAGTAATGACGGAACAGCTTCTGAAGTTTCAAAATTCCAGATATTTAAACAGAAACAGGATGGTCCTGTAAGAGGGGGAGCCAATGGAAAAGTTAATCCAATGCAGGCTGCAGGAAAGAAAAATTAGAATTTAAACAGTAATTGATACAGAAAAGTTTATTGAACGCCGTTTCAATAAACTTTTTTTTAAAATCTAAAGGTCCCTATCCCTAAATATTCTCATGATCTGTAAACAGGCTCTGAATAATCGTAACGTTAAGTAGCAAATTTTAATAAATTCTTTTTAATTGAGATGCGCTTTCAATAAACTCTTATACGTTCTGCCCAGCGGAAGCTTTTCTCCATCTTTAAGGTATACATTCCCGGTATCGTAAGAACTGATATGGTAAGACAATACGATATATGATTTATGAATACGTATAAATCCCAGGTCTTTAAATTTTTCTTCAAAATTGGACATCCGGTCAAGAATCATGTACTTTTTAAACGAGGTTACGAGAATAATATATTCTCCAAAACCCTGAATCCATTTGATATCTTCGAGAAAAACCTTATTCATGATATAATTGGATTTAAACATAATAAAATCCTCCTGATTTTTATCGTCCGCTGATTTTTTAAACTGTAAAAAGTCTCTTGCCTTGCTGACAGCCTTTTTAAATGTATCAAAATCAACCGGTTTTACAAGATAATGGACAACATCCAGTTCAAAAGCTTTTACCGCATGTTGTGTCTCCAGGGTAAGAAATATACACAAAGGTTTGTAAGGCAGCTGTTGCAGAAGTTCAATACCGCTCATATACGGCATATTAATATCAAGAATAACGAGGTCGACTTTATTTTCACCGAGATACTTCAATGCTTCTTCCGGATTCTGAAATCCTTTTAAGAGATCAACACCGTCAATCTGATCACAGTACTGCTTAATAAGCTGCAGAGCAGGATATTCGTCATCTACACTTACTATTTTCAACTCGGTCATGCTAATTTAATTTTTAAAACGGTTTGGTATTCATCCTTCCCCTGCGCTTCAGAGAGAAAAGCAAATTTTCCCGAGTAGTTTTTTTCTAATATACTCGTTACGGCTTCATTTCCCAATCCTCCGTTATCTCCCTCATCCATAACAGTCTTCTTTCTGGCAACGGTATTAATAATTTCAAAAAGCACCTCCTGCTTTTGTATTTTATACCTGACGTTTATAAAACTTTCAGATTCTATTCCAATTGCAGAATGCTTCAGTGCATTCTCAAAAAGCGTCAGAAAAACAGAGGGCGGAATTTCAATCAGATCCCATGTTTCTTCATCCTGAATATCAAAAGATATGTCGAGCAGATTATTGTATTTCAGCTGATAGAGTCCGGCAAGGGATCTAATGGAGGCAAACTCCTGAGCAATGGTGATCTTTTCTTTATTGGTATCATAAATGACATACTGAAGCAGCTTACTGAGCTGCAATATGGATTCTGATGTATTTTCTGAAGCATGAAAACTTTTTGAATAGATATTGTTCAGGGTGTTCAGTAAAAAGTGAGGATTCAGTTTAGATTTAAGAAGATCCAGATGCAGCTGATCCTTTTCTTCTCCCAGATCTATAAAATCTTTTTCGATCAGAAATTTATCTTTTGTAATCCCAAGAAATGACGAGACCAAAATCACGATCCCCTGTGCAGTATAAACATTGTATAAAAATTTTGTGTTGGAAAGTGTTTCGTTAAAATTCATTCTGAAAACAGCAGGTTCCAGTAAAATCCTGAACAGACTTGACAGCAGAAAACAGATCAGTGCATACAAAATAAACTGCGGATACTTATTGGACAGATAAAACTGCGGAACCAGATAATAATATACAAGATAATACAGCCCAATATTGAAAATAACAACAGACGATACACAAAAAATCAGTTCCGGGGTATTAAGAAAGTAGTTTTCGGTGAAAAAAGTGATCAGAATGAAAACAAAAAAGAATAAACCGTGCTGAAACTTCAATAAAAAGCCCCAGCGGTATTTCATCAGCATTCTGAGAATCCTGTCATTAAACAAAACCCTAAAAACCAACAGTATAACAACAATATTAACCAGTAAGAACATGCAAAAACAAAGATTTTCAGTCCTTCAAATATAACATCTTTTTTTTCCTGTCGTGCAGTTCACTGATAAAATCTGCCATTGATTGAAAAATCAGCCGGCGGTTTCTTGTTCTGGATATATTTGAGATAACAGATATTAATCAAATATTACATGAAGATTAAATTAAGCTTAATGATGATTTTACTGCTCAGTTTCTGCACTTCAGCAACTGCACAAAGCCGTGATAATTACAATATGTGGTTCCAGTATCTTATGTCTGCACGATTAACAGACAAAAGTACTTTAACAGCACTTACGCAGTACCGTTCTTTTGATATTGTTTATGATACAAGACTTTTTCTGGTTTCTGCTTATGTAGACTATGAAATAGCCAATGATGTAAAACCCGCAGCAGGATTTATGTTTCTGGTTTTAGATTCTTACAAAGCTGACAATACCAAAAAGGAAAGATATGAGAAACGCCCTTTTCAGCAGGTCAGCTTAGGGGGTAACATCGGCAGGACTGTCGTCTCGCACCGATTCCGTGTAGAAGAACGGTTCATAAGTAATCCTGATGAATTTATTGTAAGGCTCCGCTACCTTATTTCCCTGAGAATTCCTTTTAACAGGAAGGGAGAAAAAGAAAAATTCTACGGGATCCTGAAAAATGAAATCAGAATGAATGTGGTTAAAGAAGATCCTTTCGACAGCAACCGTCTGACCGCAGGAGTAGGAATAAAAACAGGGAAGAATTCTGCTTTAGAGGTCGCTTTTATCAATCAGCTTGAAACAGGATCTACCAGCAATTACGGATACATAGGATTCAGAAATACCTTTGACTGGCGAAAAAAACAACAAAACAGATAACCTAAAATACACTCACTTATGCTTACATTCCTCGGATTTTTAATGATCATCATTTTTATGGTGCTCATTATGAATAAAAAAATGACCCCGCTCACTGCACTGGTTATCGTTCCCGTAGTGATTGCCCTGTTTGCGGGTTTTGGCCCTGAACTCGGAAATATGATGAAAAACGGGGTTAAAGAAATAGCACTTACGGGCGTCATGCTGATTTTTGCCATTCTTTATTTCAGCCTGATGATCGATACCGGACTGTTTGAACCTTTGGTTAAAATCATTTTAAAAGCAGTAGGAGACAATCCTGTTAAAACAACCATTGGTACCGCCCTTCTTACTACCCTTGTCTCATTAGATGGCGACGGATCATCTACTTACATCATTGTCGTTGCAGCGATGCTGCCACTTTATAAAAAGCAAGGGCTTAATCCTTTAATATTGACCTGCATCATTATGCTTGCGGGCGGAATCATGAACATTCTTCCCTGGGGTGGCCCCACCGCAAGAGTTATGAGTTCTCTGAAATTAAGCCACACTAAAATTTTTGTTCCCATGATCCCGATTATGGTTTTAGGGATTCTGTGGGTGATTTTTGTTGCTTATATTTTAGGAATAAAAGAGAAAAGACGTATTGCAAAATATGGTAAATACACTAAATACAGCAATACTGATATTGCAGGAGAATCAGACCCGAAACTTCTCCGCCCGAAACTGATCTGGATCAATCTTGCCCTCACCCTGATCCTTTTAACGGTCATGATCCTTGATATTGTTCCATTGGGTATTGCATTTATGATTGCCTTCTGTATTGCTTCTGTAATTAACTATCCGAAACTGAAAGACCAGCAGAAAATCATGTCGAAACATGCAGGAAATGCTTTATCAGTTGCAGGGATGATCTTCGGAGCAGGAATTTTCACAGGAATTCTTAACGGATCCGGGATTATGCAGGCAATGGGAAACAGCATGATCGATGTAATCCCGAAAAGCTGGGGCAGTTCCCTGAATATCATCACAGCAGTATTCAGTGTTCCCCTGACATTCTTCCTTACCAATGATGCTTATTATTTCGGAATCCTGCCTATTATTACAGCGACAGGACTGCAGCTTGGCATTCCGCCGGACTTATTGGGAAGAGCGAGTCTTGTTGGGCAGGCTTCCCACCTTTTAAGTCCGCTTGTTCCCTCAACTTATTTACTGGTTTCTCTCGCAGGAGTAGAATTTTCAGATCATTTAAAATATACTTTAAAGTGGGCTGTCGGATCATCAATCGTAATGCTGCTGGGAGCACTGTTGCTTGGAGTCATATAGGATCAGGTAACGTGAATATCGATTGACATTTTTTGGAGATTCTAGATTTCCAAATCTGATAAAAGGATATTGAACTGTGAGAAATTTATTCTTTAATACCTTTCTGTTTCTGTAACCTTAATTTTTTTAATGGGTTTCATGTTAAATTAATACCTTTATTCCGATGAAGAAAAAATTGTTTTTGAGATGAACCTATTCCATACAAGAAAGACTTTTACTGGCAGATATCTAAGAAATCTTACGCTGTATGTTTTTGCTGCTATTATTGGCGGGGTCCTTTCAGGTTATTATTTCCCTGAGCTGAGCATCAGACTCGGGGTAGTGAGCCGTTATTTTTTCATTGTTCTGGAAACCCTGATCCTTCCTGTAATTTTCATGGCAGTAATCTACGGAATAAGTCACCTGGCAGATATTAAAAATGCAGACCGGATTATCTGGCAGACCGGCCTGTATTTTATCCTGACCACTTCAGCCGCCATTTTACTGGGTTTCGTTTTTGGTTTTGCTGTACAGCCGGGTGCTGATACAGGCATTGACACCAGCACCATAACTACCCCACTCCCGAAAAGCTTTCAGGTTAATGAAGATTCTATCACATCGGTTCTCTACCTCAACCGCTATGGGATTTTTCTTCTTTTATCAATTGTAACAGGGGTTTCCATCAGTCTGTCAAAGAAAAGGAAACGTTTTCTTCAGGTGTTGGAAAACGGCATCGGAAGTTTCTACGTTCTTATCAGATATGTATATATTTTACTTCCCTTGATTATCTTCTGCAATATTGCTTTTGGCATTTCAGTCTACGGGATCAATACGCTTCTACCGCTCAGTAAAGTCATTGCAACGGTTTATCTTGCAGATCTGTTTTTTATTTTCGGTATTCTGGGACTGGTTTCGTACCTGTTTCAATTTAATCTCTGGAAATTTCTGGTCAATATAAAAGAAGAAATAATTCTGGTAATCACCACATCTTCATCAAAAACCGCCTTTCCCATTATTTTTGAAAAAATGGAAAATGAAGGATACAACAGAAAAATCTTGAGATTCATTATTCCGCTAGGGTACAATTTTAACCTGGCAGGAGCCTGTATTTACCTTTCAGTATCATGCTGTTTTCTGATCCAGTTCTACCAGATTTCTTTAAGCATCAATGATTACATCTGGCTATTTATTATTATTTCCATAACGTCCAAAACGGCTTCCGGAGTTCCAGGCTCAGGATTTCTTGCACTTGTATTTACCTTAAACCGTTTCGGAAAAATCCCATTAACAGATATTGCATTACTGTACAGCGTTGACCGTTTTATGAATGAAGCCAGATCTGTAACGAATTTTATCAGCATTGCTGTCTCAGGTGCCGTTATTTCAAAACTCAATCAGCATCACACAAATAACCGTCACTAACAATATGACCTGCTGACAATTTTATTTTTTGACTATTCGGCTGCTACAGTTTTTTTGCTTAAAAACTATTTTTCTGCCAAAATTTCACATCTTTAAAAAAAATCTGCCAAAAATCTATTAACGGTCTGTTGGCACAGATTTAGAGAATTACAACACAGAAATAATTAAAAATTAAAATATTATGTCAGTAAACTTTAAACCCTTAGCAGACAGAGTGCTTATCGAGCCCATCGCTGCAGAAACCAAAACAGCTTCAGGTATTATCATCCCAGACACTGCAAAAGAAAAACCACAGGAAGGTACAGTAGTCGCAGTAGGTCCGGGTAAAGTAGACGAGCCTACAACTGTGAAAGTAGGTGATAAAGTTCTTTATGGAAAATATTCAGGTTCTGAATTAAAATTAGACGGAAAAGACTTCTTAATTATAAAAGAAGGAGATCTGCTTGGAGTAATCGGATAAAATTCCCGATACAACATATCAGATTTCAGATTATTCAAATTAAAAATCAAATTAAAAACACGTGTTACATGTCTAACTTCTGACATCTAACATCCAATATCTAATCAAAATGGCAAAAGAAATAAAATTCGATATCGAGTCAAGAGACGCTTTAAAAAGAGGTGTTGATGCATTGGCAAATGCAGTAAAAGTAACTTTAGGACCAAAAGGAAGAAACGTAGTAATCGAAAAATCTTTCGGTGCACCTCACGTAACCAAAGATGGTGTTACTGTAGCTAAAGAGATCGAACTTGAAGACAGAGTAGAAAATATGGGAGCGCAAATGGTAAAAGAAGTTGCTTCCAAAACCAATGATATCGCAGGAGACGGTACCACTACCGCTACTGTACTGGCACAGGCTATCGTAAGAGAAGGTCTTAAAAATGTAGCTGCAGGTGCTAACCCGATGGATCTGAAAAGAGGGATCGACAAAGCAGTTACTGCTGTTGTTGCCAACCTTAAATCTCAGTCTAAAGAAGTTGGGGATTCTAAAGAAATGGTGAAGCAGGTTGCTTCAGTTTCTGCCAATAATGACGAAACCATCGGATCTCTGATCGCTGAAGCTTTCGGAAAAGTTGGTAAAGAAGGAGTAATCACTGTGGAAGAAGCTAAGGGTATCGATACAACAGTTGATGTAGTAGAAGGTATGCAGTTTGACAGAGGATACCAGTCTCCTTATTTCGTAACCAATCCTGAAAAAATGGTGGCTGAAGTGGAAAGCCCATACATCCTTTTGGTAGAGAAAAAAATCTCTTCAATGAAAGAATTGCTTCCTGTTCTTGAGCCTATCGCACAAAGCGGAAAATCTTTACTGATCATTTCTGAAGAAGTTGAAGGTGAAGCTTTAGCTACTTTAGTGGTAAACAAATTGAGAGGTTCTCTTAAAATTGCTGCTGTGAAAGCTCCGGGATTTGGTGACAGAAGAAAAGCAATGTTGGAAGATATTGCTATCTTAACCGGTGGTCAGGTAATTTCTGAAGAACAGGGTTTCACAATGGAAAACGTATCTTTAGATATGTTGGGAACCGCTGAAAAGGTAACGATCGATAAAGACAACACAACTATCGTAAACGGTGGTGGTGACGAAAGCAAAATCAAAGGAAGAGTTGCTCAGATCAAAGCTCAGATGGAAACTACAACTTCTGACTACGACAGAGAAAAATTACAGGAGAGATTGGCTAAACTGGCCGGTGGTGTTGCCGTACTTTATGTAGGTGCAGCTTCTGAAGTTGAAATGAAAGAGAAAAAAGACAGAGTTGACGATGCATTGAACGCTACAAGAGCAGCTGTTGAAGAAGGTATCGTTGCAGGAGGTGGTGTTGCTTTGGTAAGAGCGATTTCAGCTTTAACTGACCTTACAGGAATCAATGCTGACGAAACTACAGGAATCAGAATTGTAAAAAGAGCAATCGAAGAACCATTAAGACAAATCGTTGCCAATGCAGGAGGTGAAGGTTCTGTAATCGTTGCTAAAGTTGCTGAAGGCAGCGGAGACTTCGGATACAATGCTAAAACTGACGAGTATGTTAACATGCTTGAAGCAGGAATCATCGATCCTACAAAAGTAACAAGAGTTGCCCTTGAAAATGCAGCTTCTGTTTCAGGAATGCTTTTAACAACTGAATGTGTAATCACTGAAGTGAAAAAAGACGAGCCAGCTATGCCAATGGGTGGCGGAATGCCGGGAATGATGTAGTCATCACCGATTTAAAAATAGTAACCGTTCTGCTTTTTGCAGGACGGTTTTTTTATTTGAAATCAACAGGAAAAGCACAAAAGTTTAATGATATAAAGTCGAAAGCTACAGCTTCGCAAAGTCTCCCGACTTTGCGGCAGTGTAAGTAATAATCTTTAAATCACACAACAGCAATCTGTGATTTTTTTTGCTTGGAAATTAAGTAAGAAAAAATTTATATTTGATAAAAAGCACATTATGAAAGAAGGTTACATTATAAGAGATCAGGAAAAAATACATTTCATTACCTGTACAGTTGTAGATTGGATAGACGTATTCTCAAGAAAAAACTATCGTGATATTGTGATAAACTGCTTGAAATACTGCATTCAAAACAAAGGCATGACGGTATACGGATATGTAATAATGAGTAATCACATTCATCTTATCTTACAGTCAAAAGACGGTAAACTTTCAGATTTGATAAGAGATTTTAAAAAGTTTACTTCTAAAAACATCTTAGAATGTATCAGAAACAATCCTGAAAGTCGTAGAGAATGGATGTTGGAAAGATTTGCCAAAGCAACGGAATCACATTCAAGAAATAAAAATTATCAATTTTGGCGATATGGTAATCATGCTGAAGAAATTTATACACTCCCCTTTCTTTGGATTAAGTTAAACTATATACACCTCAATCCTGTAAGAGCCGGAATTGTAGAAAAAGCTCAGGATTACATCTATTCATCAGCAAGTAATTATGTGAACGGTCAGGGATTAATTGAAATTGAACTGGCAGACAACCCCGTCGTTAATGCAACCAAAGCAAATGAATTTTGGAAGTATCGTAATTACGATAAAGATTGATGTTTTACTACAGTTTTACGCAAAGAATTACGCAAAGTCAGGAGACTTTGCGTAGCCTTTGCGTAGCGAACTTTGCGTAGCATACGTTTTTTAAAAACCTACTCGAATTGACATACAGAATCCTTGCATTTAAGTGAAAACAAATTCCTAAGTTTACAGGTTATTCCAAAATCAAAAATACTTTCGCAATGGAAAACAAAAAAGACCGGCAAAGTCTGGATAATGGTCCATTTTATCATGGTACAAAAGCTGATCTGAAAATCGGTGACCTTCTCAACGCAGGATTCAAATCGAATTATTATTCTGAAATCATCATGAATCATATCTACTTTACCGCACTTCCCAACGGAGCGGGATTGGCAGCGGCACTGGCAGGAGGAGATGGTCGTGAACGTATTTACATTGTAGAACCCACCGGCAAATTTGAAAATGATCCCAACGTGACGGATAAAAAATTCCCGGGAAATCCTACATGGTCGTACCGCAGTAAAGAACCCCTGAAAATTGTCGGTGAACTGACAGACTGGATCAGACTTACCGATGATGAACTCCAAAACTGGAAAGAACGAATAGCCAGAATAAAAGAAAATCCCGACGCTGAAATCATCAATTGATTTTATTTAGACATTATATTTAATGGCGCGGACATACTGCCCGTGCAGTTTTTAATCTTAATCCTTTATTTCAAGTCTGTACCCCTTACCCCTGATCACCACAATATTGATATCCGGATCAAATTCCAGTTTTTTTCTGAGTTTTGAGATGAACATATCCAGGCTGCGCCCTACAATCACACCATCATCTTCCCAGATCTCTTTTTGCAGTCGGCTTCTCTCGATGATCTCGTTGGGAGACAGCGCAAAAATGATCAATACACGGCTTTCCGTTGCTGTAAGTTCTACAGTCTTTTCACCAATGATGAGTTTCCTGTTTTTTGTATCAAACAGGACCGAGCCTAAAGTAAGCATATCCGTCTTTTGAGTTTCGGGTACTACTTTTCCCGACTTTACATATTTAGATCTAAAAAAAACAAAACCGACCAATGCTAAAAACGACAGTCCACCCAAAAGGTATCCACTTTTTGCTGTGCTTAGTGCCGCCGGTTTGAATTTGATATCAATAATGTAACACGCTTTAGGCTGTTTCCTTCCTAAACATGCTACGATATCATCTTTTTTCTCTTTAGATACCGAATATCCATACGCTATACTGGAGTTGCCACAATTCAGAACATTCACAATACAATCACTTGTAAGCGGATCTTTTGCGAGCACCCGCTTCGTAAGATTTACCAGCGAGTCCGGCTGAAAACTAAGATTATTTTCAAAGCTGATTTGGTATTCATTCTCCGAAATCCTTTTTACAGGAAGCACCCTTGATGTACGGTCGCCCGACTGTAAAAGTAATTCATGCCCTATCTTGCGAAGTAGCACTTCTCTTTTGGCAAAATCAAAGTCGTTATTATCTTCCGTACTGAAAGCTGCACAAATGATAAAAATGAATGAAAGCAAGATGAATCCAAAAAAGCAGTTGCATGCTCCTGATAGGAAATTTCGGCTAAGAAACATAGTGTCAAGTTATTATTTACAAAGTTTACAATTTTATTTACAATCCGAATCATAAAAGCAGAAAAATAACAAGGTATTTTCGCTGAGTCAAGTTTGATCACCTTCAAAAATAAAAGGTCTCATCAGATTTAGCGCATCAACAGAATCTTAATTTAATTTAAATCCAGAAAACTATGAAAAAAGTAATTTTTACACTCATGCTACCACTGATTGTAGTGAGCGGACTTGTATTCGCCAATCGTGAAATCAAGAATGGAACAACTAAAAAGCAATTCCAAAAAGTATTGTCTCCTACTGAAAAAACAGCCGAAATGAAAAAATGGGAAGCAACTCCTGATGGCATCAAATTCAAAGAATGGGAAGTTTCTACCAGAGGTAAAAAAGTGTATGCCGCTGAAGAAAAAATCTGGAAGCACCTTACCGATTACAGCAATATGGAAGGAGTTGTAACTTCTCTTACACTTCCACCTGGCTCTAGATTAGGTTTTGGAGTGATGGTCAAAATTAATGGTGAAGATTACATTGTAACATTTGATGGGAAAAAGGATCAACTTGAAAAGTTGCGCAGCCTGAAAGTGAACGATAAAATAATCATAAAAAGCCATTACGTATCGCATGCGCCGAAGTATTCATATCCAATAATAGGATGCGAATATCTAGAATGTGACAGTGAAATAATTTTCAAACGTGTTCCCCGTAAAGGTGGCTGTTGATTAAGCCCTATATTTCAGTAATTAAACTTGTTAAAGCTTAAAAATTAAGTTCCCGCTCTGCAAAGTCTCAGACTTTGCGCAATAATCATTAAATCACAGAACAGCAATCTGTGATTTTCTTGTTTGGAAATTAAGTATGAAAAAATTTGCCCGCTGCGCATAAGTCTCCGACTTTGCGCAATAATTCTGCTCTGCAAAGTCTCAGACTTTGCGCAATAATATTTAAATCACAGAACAGCAATCTGTGACTTTTTTTTTGTTTGGACATTAAGTAAGAAAAAATTTACCCGCTGCGCCTGTCTCTGACTTTGCCCGCTGCGCATAGTCTCCGACTTTGCGCAATAATTTAAAACATAAAACAGCGATCTGTAATTTTTTTGTTTTGACATTAAGTAAAAAAAAACTTATCCGCTGCGCCTGTTCTCCGACTTTGCGCAATAACTAAAAAGCACATGATTAGATCATACCGAAGAAATTTTTACACTGAACACGCTTTACGCAAAGTCAGGAGACTTTGCGTAGCGGATAAGTTTTTTAAAGACTTCCGTATAAAACTACTCTTCCTATCTTATTCTAAAACAAAAATTAACTCTGCCCCACAGGATTTCTCTTGCTCTTTTTATCGGATGTATGTATTATTGTAAAAAAAATAATCATGCACATTCAGGTTTCTCAGGATTTCAGAAAAAAAACCAAAGAGGCAGTTTCTTCTATTGTGATCTTCATTTTTGTATACCTGCTTATTTTTCTTTTCACTATTGCTCTGGCACTTGCATGCATCGGTGCAGGCATTTGGCTCATTGCAGTAAAACCTATGTTTATTACGCTGATGCTGGGTATCGGCCTGGCAGGAACAGGAATTTTTGTTTTCTTTTTTATCATTAAATTTTTATTCAAAAAACACATCAATGACAGAAGTTACCTTACTGAGATCAGACGGTCAGATGAGCCTGAACTCTTTAAGATGATCGACGGTATTGTACAGGAAGCAGGAACCAATTTTCCGAAGAAAGTCTATTTATCGTATGATGTGAATGCAAGCGTTTTTTACGATTCCAGTTTCTGGAGTATGTTTTTCCCGATCCAGAAAAACCTGACGATCGGAGTGGGACTGATCAACACCTCAACAAAACAGGAACTCAAAGCTGTGCTTTCACATGAATTCGGTCATTTTTCACAACGCTCCATGAAAGTGGGAAGCTATGTGTATAATGTGAATCAAATTATTTTTAATCTGGTAAATGATGATGCCTCTTACAGGAATTCTATTGAAAAGTTTGCCAGCTTCAGCGGATATTTTTCAATTTTTGCCATGCTTGCTTTTTTCTTTACTTCAAAAATACAGTGGGTTCTTGCCAAGATGTATTCTTATGTCAACATCCGTCACATGGCACTCTCCCGGGAAATGGAGTTTCATGCAGATGAGGTTGCCGCCAATATTGCAGGTTCACTGTCACTGGAAGAATCTCTGTTAAGAATGGAACTCGCCAACAATTCATATCATCAGGTTCTTGATTTCTATGATGCAAGAATCTCAAAAAACCAGTCGAGTAAAAATATTTACCGGGAGCAGTTTTTTGTGATGAATTTCCTTGCGCAGCAAAGCGAACTGGATACCAAATATGGTCTTCCCCATGTGAAGATTTCAGAATCCGGGCTGTTTAACAAATCCAAACTGGTGATCGAAAATCAATGGGCATCGCACCCTTCTACAGAAGACCGTATTGCAAAACTCAGACATCTGAATATAATAAAGGACAATGATGATCAGCCCGCAAAAAAACTGTTCAAAGATTTTGAAAAAACAGAAGAAAAACTGACTTCCAAACTTTTTTCAACTGTCAAGTACAAAAACGAAAGAAAAGATTTAGAATTTGAGTCATTCAGAAACGAATTTGAAACCCAGTACCGGAAAGATTCGTTCGATACAATGTTTAATAATTATTATGACAATAAAAATCCTGAACCGGGCGTTCAGGAAAATCCGCAATCTGCAGAGATTCAGTTTGAAAATCTTTTTAACAAAGAAAAAACAGAACTCGTCTATACCTTAATTGCTTTTGAAAGTGATAAAAAAACGATTGAAGCCATTGCAAATAAAGAATTTATCTTAAAAACATTTGACTACGACGGAAGAAAATATAAAGCTGCAGAAGCGCAGAAACTCATCCCGGAAATTGAAAAATCAATCACAGAGATCAAGGATCAGATTACTAAAAACGATGCTGAGATCTATACTTATTTTCTCAGGATTGCAGAAAATCTGGAAAAAAAATCAAATTTCACCAGTACATACCAGTCTTTTTCCGACTATGACGGGCAATACGAAGAAAAATACAAACTATACCTGGATCTTACTGCAGCTACTGCCTTTATCATCACGCAGACTCCCTTTGAGCAGATCACGCAAAATTTTATCACCCTCAAACCTCTTGAAGAAAAATTAAAACAGGAACTGACTTTTCACCTTCAGAATCCTTTGCTTACAGAGGAATTGAGTGAGGAAGATATAAAAGATTTTAATTATTATATCAGAGAAGAGCATATCTATTTCAGCAATAAAGAATATTTTGAAATCAATCTGCAGATGCTGATGAAAGCTATCAACAGTTTACCATATTTCCTCAACAGGAAGTATTTTTTAAAGAAAAAAGAAATACTTTCCCTGATGAAAGATCTGGAAAACAGCCATCGCATGGAGAAAGTTTTTTAAGTTCAGTTTACAACGCTTTACGCAAAGTTTTACGCAAAGTTTTTTTTACGCAAAGTCAGGAGACTTTGCGTAGCTTCAGTTAAAAATTGATGTTGAGATTCTTTCAGAATAACAAACGTTGTGGTTATTTTATTCTTATTGACAGTGTTACTACAATATCGCCCCGCTATGCAAAGTCTCCCGACTTTGCATAATTACTCGACTTTGCATAATAATCCTTAAAACACAGAACAGCAATCTGTGATTTTTTTTTGCATGGAAATCTTACCTGTAAGATTTAATTGAAATATTAAGTCTGTACTGTTTTTCACAGAGCGGTTTTTTCCCTATTTTTACTCATGAAAAAGAACTTACAATGAAGAAAATAGAGATGAAAATTAATGAAGCATTCAGAAATACTTTTCTGCTTCCGAGAGAGAAAGCGGTGACGGATTTTCTGGCGGATGTTTTAAGTTCAAAATACAGATTCAGGGAAGATGACCTCAAAATTGAAGTACTGAGCGTATTTTACGACTCCTCAAGTCCTCTGAGAGCTTTAATTGTTCTTCCCGGTTATGAATTTTATTCTACAGAGAAAAATACTCAGATGGCAGAACTCCATTTGAAAGATCATTCTTTTGAAGATTATTCATCGTATGATGTACAGGAATTGTGTAAAAAGATCCTTAACGAGAATGACATCGACTACTCTTCTTATCTCAACGCACATAATCAGCTCGATTACAGTCATTACTGGGAAAACCAGTTTGGCCTCGAAAGTGATTTCATCATGCAGTGCTGGAGAAATGCGAAAGAAAAAACACAGTCAAAAATTCATGGGTTTTTAGAATCATCAGACTCAGCCGGTGGACTTATTGACCTGGACAGTGGTTACGATCTTCCCTTTGAGATCGATGCTGCCGAATACCTGCAGTCTCACGGTTTTATAATCAGGAAAGAGATTTAACTGATGAGCAGAGATCTGCCTTTTTTATGATCATGTGGCAAAATTTAAACCTTAGAAGTTGAGTACCGAAATAATCGGTGATTCACCCAGTACACTATTTCTTTTTCAAAAACCTTCATTTTTAATCCCTAAGTTTTAATTATATTTGTTTTTATAATTCACAAATATGCAGAACAAGAAAATACATCAAGGCAAAAACATTAAACGTTTCCGCGAAATGTTGGGCATTAAGCAGGAAGCTTTAGCATTTGACCTTGGTGATGACTGGAACCAAAAGAAAGTTTCGCTGCTTGAGCAGAAAGAAATTGTTGACGAAAATATATTAGAAAAGATTTCCGAAATTTTAAACGTTCCTAGAGAAGCGCTCGAAAATATGAATGAAGAACAGGCAGTCAATATTATTGCTAATACTTTTAATAACAGCGCATTTTTGAATGGTATGAACATTAACAGCACCATCCATCCTGTAGATAAACTTTTTCAATTGCACGAAGAAAAAATTGCATTATATGAAAGAATGCTGAAGGAAAAAGATGAGATGATGGCGGAATTAAAAAGAATCAGCGGACTTTCAAAAGAATAAAGAAACTTTATTGGGTGTTCCGTATCCGTAAGCATAAAGACCACAAGAATACTCAGTTATTTTATCTCTTTGCGGAACTGTAAAAAGTTTAAATCAAAATAATATTTTTAAAAATCTATATCGGCACGAGCATTCTGTTCGTGCCTTTTAATTTTAGAAGTTTGCGGAGCTTTTATCAGATGAATCTTCCTCAGTATCGCATCCTTTCGTACAAAGACATCAATCATTTCCGGTTTTACTTATCGAATAAATAATATAACCGATTTACTTTTTGATTATCTTTATCGCAAAAAAGTAAAATATGAAAACAACTTTATTCTTTTTAATGGCTTCATCAGCTTTGTTTCATGCTCAAACCACGATTACGAAAGCATTTAATGATCCTATAGCAGGTGAAAATGTCAACAATGTGAATGTTAACGGGACTGTTGACAATTCGGCAACAGGAAACAATGTGGTCTTCTCTAACGGAAGTCTGACCCAAGGCTCGGCATCAGCAGCAGTCTACTCTACACCCAGCGCAAACGAAATAAGCACATTTCCCGGCACCACCATCAAAATGGTTAACGGGAGCAACACCGTTTATTACAAAGCGACAGCTGCCAAACTCGAAATCACAGGACTGGTCACTCCGGATGCCACGCTTAATTTTTCCACAAACAACGGAACTTTTATCACTTATCCTGCAGCCTACGGATATTCACACAACGATACAGCATCAGGAACATTCACATCCACAGCAGTATCCGGAACTTTCAGTGGAGATATCGTGATCAGCGGGGATGCATACGGTACGCTTATCATCGGTTCAAAAACCTATACGAATGTTCTTCGTATTAAATCTGTACAGACTTTTAATTTAACCGCCGGGTTCTTTCCGATCGGAACAATTACCAATACAGCCTATACCTATTACAACAGCACCAATAAGTTTCCCTTATTGAGTACAACCAATGCCACCATCAATGCATTGGGTAATACACAGACCACGACGGGAGCACAGGCACTCAACACCGCATTTTTAGCAGTTTCAGATCTTGTCAGAATAGAAGCTCTTAAAATCTATCCTAATCCTGCACAGGACTTTATAGAAGTGAAAGGTGATCTGTCAGATTACTCCAAAGCAAGTATCTACAGCCTTGACGGAAAACTGATCAAAAACTCAGATTTAAAATCAGGAAAAATTCAGGTTTCTGACTTACCACCTTCGGCTTACTTTATTGAATTTTCAGGAAACAAATCCCAACCTGAGAGTATAAAATTCATCAAAAAATAATTATTAATAATTATTTTATAATAAATTCAACCGTTCTAAGATTTTAGAACGGTTTTTGATTTAAAAAAACCGTAATTTAACCTTCATTTAAAGTTCATCTTTAAAGATTATTTTTATCATCACCTAAATCAAAATAATATACTATGAAAAAAATTTTTATTCTTGCATCATCCTTTGTAATTTCAAGCCTTACTGCACAGGAGGTAATGATAACCGAAGTCAGTACCGTTCCGGAAGATAAAATGAATATTATCAAAACCAATATCACCGGCTATGCATTCAGGAATATCAATCTTTCCTATGAGAGGTCAATCAACCGCTGGTTTGCGGTGAATGTAGGTTTCGGAACTGTAGCAGAAGGAAAAGTTCCTTTTATGAATGCTTTTCTAAGCGACGAGGATGAAAAAGATTTTCAGAATCTGAGAATCAAAGCGACCAATTTCACCATTGAACCCCGATTTTATATCGGTGAAGGATACGGGAAAGGATTTTATTTTGCGCCTTATTACCGGTACTCAAAAGTTTCTACAAATACTTTTGACTATACCTATGATTACAACGGATTAGGAACTACAATCCCAATTCCTCTTAAAGGTTTAGGGGATGCTAAGGGCAACAGCGGCGGATTAATGGTCGGAGCACAGTTTTTTCTCAATAAACAGCACAGTTTTGTCCTTGATTTCTGGATTGCAGGAGCCCATTACGGTTCAGGAAAGGGTGATTTTACTTTATCCAGCGACTTTATCCTGACCCCTGAAATGCAGGCACAGCTAAAACAGGAAATTGAAAATCTGGATATTCCTTTTGTAGATTATACCGTAGAGACGAATGTCAGTGGAGCGAGAATAAAAGTTGACGGTCCATGGGCCGGTTTTCGAAGTGGTTTTTCACTCGGATACAGATTTTAGCAACCTTTATAAAACCGTTCATTACAATTGAACGGTTTTTTTTATCTTTAATCCGGATAACAAATGTATTTGGATTAAAAATTTTATATGAAGATTCTCATCATCGAAGACCACCATGATCTTGCCGTCAATATAACGGATTACCTTAAAAAAGAAGATTTCATTTGTGAAGCCGCATCCACCGCAAAGGAAGCTTTAGATAAAATTGAGCTTTTCGAATATGACTGCATCCTTCTGGATCTAATGCTTCCTGACGGAAACGGTCTTGATATCCTGAGACATATCAAAAATTATTCTCCGTCTGCCAGTGTGATTATTGTTTCTGCAAAAAATTCCCTTGATACTAAACTTACAGGATTAGATGACGGGGCAGATGATTATATTACTAAACCTTTTTCTCTTCCGGAACTTCATTCAAGAATAAAAGCCGTCATCCGCAGAAAAACCCCGGAAACCAATCATATCCTGAGTTTTAATGAGATCACCATTAACCTGGATTCTAAAGAATGCAGAATAAACGACCAGATACTGAATCTCACCAGGAAAGAACTGAATTTACTGATCTACTTCATCAGCAATCAAAACAGAATGCTGTCTAAGCAGGCAATTGCCAGCCATCTTTGGGGAGACTATACTTACAGCATTGATAATATAGATTTTGTTTATCAGCATCTGAAAAACCTCAGAAAGAAAATAGTGGATTCCGGTGGGAAGGACTACCTACAGACAGTTTACGGATTGGGTTACAAATGGATAGACCGGTAGACCTATGAATTTAAGTTTTCGTTTTGCCAGGGCATTTACCGTGATCATATTTTTTGTTCTTATCACGGGATTCACCATTTTGTATATTGCTTTTGAAAGAGCAACCGTACGTTCTGCCATTCTCAAACTTGAGGATCTCAATACCTACATCACCCGTCAGATCGGGAAAAATCCTGATTACGATTATCAGACCTCCCTTCACCGTCAGACACAGATCAGAATTCTTCCGCCCGGAACAATAATCGGGAAAGAAAAAATTATTGAAGAAAATTATATCTGGAACAGAAGCATACAGTCTTACATCAACAGAATTTCCGTTACCACCTATCCCGTGATTCACGGTAAGAATTATTCTGTTACAAGTGTAAGATACATCACCATCATCGAAAACCGTTTCCTGGTCAGTATTATCATGGTGGTTGCCTGGATCATGGTATTCCTTATCATTCTTACCATTATCGTCAGTGTTCTTGTATCAAAGAAAATTCTCGATCCTTTTTATCACGCCATGGACGAGATCAAAAAATTCAGCCTCAAGGACAACAGCCCCATGAACCTGATGAAAACAAAAACTGAAGAATTCAGATCACTGAACAGGTTCCTTATAAAAATGTCTGAAAGTTCTAAAAAAGACTATAATATCCTGGAAGAGCTTTCGGAAAACACCTCACATGAACTGCAGACGCCTTTGGCTTCTATTAAATTAAAAATAGAACTGTTAATGGACAGCGAACTTTCAGAGGAACAGCTTGTCACGCTTTCTTCCATGAATGATGAACTGGACAGGCTTTCATCGATCAATCAATCCCTGATCATTCTTGCAAAACTCGAACATTTCGAAAAGAATGATTCCCTGCTGATCAATTTTTCAGAACTGCTGGAAGAGAGGCTTTATTATTTTGAAGATCTCTTTGAAATTCAGAAACTTGCCCTGGTCAAAGAAATCCAGAAAGATGTCTATGTGCATCTTGATGAAAATCTTGCCGTTATTGTAATCAATAACCTCATCAACAATTCTAAAAGGCACAATATTGAAAACGGAAAAATTTTTGTAAAACTCACGGAAACTTATTTTCAGATTTCAAATACCGGAAATCAACCCAGTATTTCTACAGAGGAATTGTTCAAAAGATTCAGGCGAGGAAATCCCAATCAGAATTCCATCGGGATCGGTCTGGCACTCGTAAAGAAAATTCTGGAGATTTTTGACCATACAATTTCCTACCAATTTGAGCAGAATTTACACATTGTAAGAGTTGATTTTAAAAAATAAGTAACTGAAATTCAAAAACATAGCAACAAAAAGTCAAATCCTTTAAAAACTTCAGAATTTCTTCAGAATTTATCTCTTGTTTAGGCACAAATAAAAACGCCTATGAGAAAATTACTATCAATTTTATGTATAACAGTCGTACAGTTGGCTTATTGTCAGGACACTGTGATGACAGATAAAAAAATCAAAGAAACCCCTGAAGAAAAAAAGTCTATGGCAATCGGTGAACTTAAAATCAACCTTAATCAGACAGGAGACCAATGGATTAAATTTGGGATTTCAAGCCAGATCTGGCTTCGCAGCGTAGACCACAATCCAGGAACGGCCGTTAATGGTGTTCCGCAGCATCAGACCTATGACGCAGGAATCCGAAGAATGAGGCTGGTAATCCAAAGTCAGGTTACCCCTTTTTATTCTGTTTTCCTGCAGATGGGAGTCAATAATCAAAATTTTATTTCCGGGGGAGGGTCCGGAACCGGCAGTAATGGCGCAGGAAAAAAAGCTCCTTTCTTTTTTCATGATGCCTACAATGAGCTGACCATTATTCCCAGAAATGATTCCGAGACAGGAAAGCCCAATAAAAACAATGTCTATATCGGGGCAGGACTTCACTCATGGAATGGGGTAAGCCGTATGACTAACACCAGTACAACAAAAATGCTTGCCGGGGATATTCCTGTCTTTAATTTTCCGATGATTGAAATTGCCGACCAGTTTTCTAGACAGTTTGGTGTTTTCGTTCATGGTGAGTTTGACAGATTAAGTTACCGGTTCAGCGTTAACAAACCTTTTGCAACCAGTTTAAAACCAATAGTTGGAGGACCTGCTGTTGATAATAACCAGGAAGGTAAATTATCCTACGCAGGATACGCTTACTACCAGTTTTTCACCAAGGAAACTACAGTCACTTCCTTTTTGGCAGGAAACAACCTTGCCTCTAAAAAAGTACTGAACGTGGGAGCCGGTTTTTACAGTAACAGATCTGCCACCCAGTCTCAGCCTTCAGAAAATGTTTTTGAATCTCATGATGCTCATATTTTCGGAGCAGATGTCTTTTCCGAGATCCCTTTGGGTAACAAAACCAAAGAGATGGGACTTACCCTTTATTCTGTTTTTTACAATTATAACTACGGGCCCAATTATTTAAGAATAAGCGGAATCATGAATCCAGGAACTCCCGATTCTGGTTTTACCGGACAGAAAGCTTTAGAAGGAGCAGGAAACAACAGGGTTTTGATGGGAACAGGGAATATCTGGTTTTCCCAGATTGGCTTTGTACTTCCGAAGTTCAGCATTAAATTTAAAGTACAGCCTTTTTTTAATTATGCGCTCAAAGATATGAAAGCACTGAATCAAAACGGAAGTTATTATGACATCGGAACTAATCTGTACCTATATGGAAAAAATGCAAAAATTGTTGCTCAATATAGCAGCAGACCTCTGTATGACGTTGCCTCTAAAAGAATTTTTGACAGAAAAGGAGAATTTTTACTGTCTTTACAAATTGCACTTTAAAAAATTTAATATCTTGTTCATATGAATGCTAACACTACTCAAATTACCACTGCCCAAAGAATAAAAGCTATTGTAGGCGGCTCAATAGGAAATCTTGTAGAATGGTATGACTGGTATGCCTATGCTGCCTTTGCCATTTATTTTTCCAATTCGTTTTTTCCCGAATCTGATCTGAATGCCCAGCTGATGAATACAGCAGGAATATTTTTCGTAGGATTTCTGATGCGCCCCATCGGAGGCTGGATGTTCGGAAGTATTGCCGATAAAATCGGAAGGAAAAAAGCGATGACACTTTCTGTACTGCTGATGTCATTCGGATCATTATTAATCGCACTGACCCCTACTTATGACACCATCGGAATTTTAGCACCCGCACTTCTTCTTGTCGCAAGATTATTACAGGGGTTAAGTGTAGGCGGAGAATACGGTGTATCTGCAACCTACCTCAGCGAAATGGCAACTGAAGACCGGAGGGGTTTCTATTCAAGTTTCCAGTATGTAACCTTAATTGGCGGACAGCTGATCGCTTTAGGTATTCAGCTTATTCTGCAAAAACTGATATTAACGGAAACACAGTTAGAAAACTGGGGCTGGAGAATTCCTTTCGTGATCGGAGCCATTCTTTCGGTAATTGCCCTCTACCTGAGATCAAATCTTCATGAAACAGAAGCTTTTGAAAATAAAAAAGATATCACTGATAAGAAAAAAGGCACAATAAAAGAGCTTCTGAAGCATCCTAAAGCTCTTCTAACCGTTGTCGGACTTACCTTGGGCGGAACATTAGCATTTTACACATATACTACCTATATGCAGAAATTTCTGATCAATACGGTACACCTTACTAAGGAGCAGTCGACCCTGATTTCATTTCTCTCTTTATTTATATTTGCCTGTCTGCAACCGGTTTTCGGAGGACTTTCTGACAAGATAGGAAGACGCCCGCTGCTTTTGGGTTTTGGAATATTAGGAACAGTCTGTACCGTTCCCCTGCTTACGGCATTAAGTCACACGACTTCAATGTGGACCGCTTTTTTCCTGATTATGGCTGCATTGATCATTGTAAGTGGATACACTTCTATCAACGCCATTGTAAAAGCAGAACTTTTCCCGTCTGAAGTACGTGCATTAGGAGTAGGTTTACCTTATGCTCTGACAGTGGCCATATTCGGAGGAAGTGCTGAATACGTAGCTTTGTGGCTTAAAAAAATGGGATCTGAACACTACTTCTACTGGTACATTACAGGATGTATCCTCTTCTCTCTGCTGGTATACGTACGAATGAAAGATACCAAAGAAAATTCTACCTTAGATAAAGATTAAACAATCTGATCATACAAATATGCGGCTCAACAAATTGAGTCGCATATATTATTTCTCAGCTGTAAGCCTGTCTGAATTTTTCAATAAGATGATCAAGCGTATGACGCTGTACGTATACGGTTCTCACATCATCATATCGTGGAGAGGTATAAAAGACCTCGTGGAAATCCATACTTCCGTTTCCTACTTTCACGACTTTCTGTACATCAATGTTCAATTTTTTCAATTCATCTTTTAAGACCTGAAATTCGTCTTGAATATTATTCATCTTTATATTTTGGTTTTAAGTTAAAAATTACTAACAATTAATAGAGTAACCCCCATTAATTTCAATGGATTTACAAATTTTTAATAAATTTAGGAATTTACTTTGACTTAGCCATAGGGTTGTCTCTATTTTTTTATGTTTATGTTAAATAACAAAAACTATACCTAAGTGTGTAGTTATTAAATTAAAGTGAATCAAATATGAACGCAATGTTAACAAAAAGTATTGAGTTAGCAGAAATATATATTGATTTTCTGAATAGCTATGGGTAAAGCAATTTTCAGGGAATTACGTTTCCTGCATAAGATTATATGAGACCAATTTAAATATTACTATTCAACAACAGATAAATTATTAATGCAATATCTAATTTAACTCTCAACCAAAATCTGTATCAAAGAAATAAATATCATCATGAAAACAGTACATTTCCTCCTGATAATCTCTTTGCTTAGCTGCTCAGCTTTAGTGTCTGCCCAAAAGACTGCACATCATAATCCAAAGAATACTGCTGACTGCAATATGGATGGAAAGAAATTTCACAAAGAAAATTTACCGCAGTTTATACAGTTTGGGATCATGTCAAAAAATCATGAAGGATTTAAAAAAAAGTATGGAGCCACTGTCGTTTATCAGAATTGCGTGGTCAGTAAATATCTCTCTGAAAAAGCCAGGGAAAATAACAGACTGATAGCAAAAAACCTTACAGAAAAATACGGTAATGAATGGAGAAAAGATCTTGGATTTATTCCTTACGGATTATAACTTTTCTTCTACCTCAATTTCATGTCGCAACTGTGCTTTATATAAGGTAGAATAATATCCGTTTTTATCTAAAAGTTCCAGGTGTTTTCCTTCTTCAACGATCTTGCCATGTTCCATGACAATAATTTTATCTGCTTTCTCAATCGTTGAAAGCCTGTGGGCAATGATAATTGAAGTCCGGTTTTTAGTTATTTTTTCAGTAGCTCTCTGGATGAGTTTTTCGCTCTCATGATCAATTGACGAAGTCGCTTCATCCAGAATAAGAATTTTAGGATCCGATAAATACGCCCGAAGGAAAGACAACAGCTGTCTCTGTCCCAATGAGATTGAAGAACCTCTTTCACTCACTACATATTCATAGCCTCCGGGGAGACTTTCAATGAAGTCATCAACCTCAATTTCTTTTGCACCTGCTTTTATTTTTTCTAAAGTAATACTTTCGTCTCCGAATGCAAGATTTTCATTGATGCTTCCGTGGAAAAGAAAAACATCCTGCAACACCACTCCGATATGACTTCTCAGGTTATAGAGTTCATATTGTTTCAGTTCCACATCATCAATAAAAATTTCTCCCGAATTGATATCATACAATCTTGTGATCAGGCTGATGATCGTAGATTTTCCGGCTCCTGTTGCACCGACAATCGCCACAGTTTCTCCCGGATTCACCTTAAAGTCAATTCCTTTTAAAACTTCCTGTTTTTCATCATAGGCAAAATGAACATTTTTAAACTCAATCTTTCCGTCAAACTGCTCTTTTGCCACCTTACCGTCATTCTGCATTGCATAATCTTCATCCATAATCCCCAAAACTCTCTCCGCCCCTACGATACCACGTTGGATATTGTTAAAACGGTCAGCAATCTGCCGTAAAGGACGGATCAGCATAGAGATAAACTGGATAAATGCGATCACAACACCCGCACTGATCGTGATATAACCGCCATAAAATAGCACGAAGCCAATGAAAAGTGAAGAAATAAGTTCAACGACCGGAAAAAAGAGTGAGAAAATAAAGACTGTTCTCAGCAAAGCACTTTTCAGGGTAATATTGATATCATCAAACTTTTTAAATTCAGCCTGCTGCCTGTTAAAAACCTGAATGATCGGCATTCCCGCCAGCCTTTCCTGTACAAATGAGTTCTGATTGGAAGTCCATGTCCTTTCATCCCCAAAAGCTTTTTTCAATCTTTTCTGGAAGAATCTTGTGATCACCACCATTAAAGGTAAAATTGCCAGTGAAATATAACTCAGGTGTACATCAACCTGAAACATCATAAATAAGACAAATACAATTCTCAGCACATCACCGAAAACCATCAGGAAACCATCAGTATAGACCGTTGCAATGGTTTCAACATCACCCACTGCCCGTGTGACCAACTGTCCGATAGGAGTTTTGTCGAAAAAAGCAGTCCTGAAATAAATAAGCTTGTTGTAAAGGCGCTCCCTGATATCCCTGATGACATTCTGTGAAATATAATTGGAGAAATACACCAGGAAAAAGTTTAAAACCGTTTCTGCAAAAACCAGCCCGACCAAAGCATATATATGCTTCATCATCAATGCTTTATCTTTCAGTTTTGTAATATCGTTATCTACGATCTGCATCGTAAGATAAGGTCTGTAGGTGGAAACGATAGACAGTATGATAGAAATAATCAGGGTAAAAATAAACCAGGAACGAAACTTCATACCGATGAAGAAAAGTCTCTTTACTATTGCCCAGGTATCTTGTTTTTTCATTATAGAAATCGAAGTAAAGAATTAATTTGAAAAATTCTATGCAAAAATAAGACTTTAAAATTTTACAGCCTTCAGAACTCCATCAAATAGTCATATAAAATATATTATTCCTCTTATATACAGAATAAATAGATTAGGTACTGCTTACTTACAAAAAATAAATCACTTTTCTTTCACCCCGATTTCATCAATTTCAACTGATGGTTTTTGTATATTTTCTTTGATAAATTTATTCTCCAGAAGTTTATACACTGCGTATACTCCGGCAATGGCAAATAACCAGCTCACCACATTAACCATGGAAAAACCTGTATAATTACTGGTATTCAAAGATCCCCGGTTGGTAATCCCTTCATACATTCCATAAGAGAAAAGAAATATAATCTGTAATCCTATATATATTGCAACAGCCAGAAGCCCTAACTGCCATTTGACTTTACCAAATCTTTCAGTTAATCCGGCGTAGTACCGATAAGCACCTATTACAATAAAAATTGACATCATATAATTAGTGATCAGTTTTACATTTTTTATTCAAATTCATATCCTACATCCACCAGAAAAAGTCCGTGAGCAGGTGCAGAAGTCCCTGCAGAATTCCGGTTCTTTTCTTCTATGACCCTTCGCATCTCTTCAGGCTGCATTTTTCCTGACCCCACATCCACCATTGTGCCTACGATTGCACGAACCATATTTCTCAGGAAACGGTTGGCAGAAACAGTAAATTTCAGCTCTGTTCCGGTCTGCTCCCACTCTGCTCTGTAGATTTTGCAGATATTGGTTTTATTATCCGTATGCAGTTTTGAAAAACTGGTAAAGTCTTCATATTCAAAAAGAATTTTGCAGGCCTCGTTCATTTTACTGACATCGATTTTTCTCCGCCACAACTGCCACGCTGAATCCTGCGTAAAAGGATTTTTTTCCATGGAAATATAATATTCATAGGTTCTGAAAGTGGCATCAAAACGGGCATGAAAATCATCTTTCACACGGAAGATCCTCTTAATGGAAATATCCGCAGAAAGAAAACTGTTAAGCTGATGAACCAGCTGATCAGTAATTATTTTTCCGGTCTCAAAATGGGCAAACATTTTCCGTGCGTGTACACCGGTATCTGTTCTTCCTGCTCCTACGGTTTTTATTTTTTCCCTTAAAATAACAGACAGCGCCTTTTCAAGATCTTCCTGCACAGAAATATCATGAGGCTGTACCTGATAGCCGTAATAATTTTTACCGTTATATGAAAATTCTATAAAATATCTCAATGCAGAATAATTAGATCGTGTATAACTAAAAAAACTGTTTCTGATTCTCTCAATAAAGAAAGACATTCATTAAATTTTATTTAGAGAAAACAATTTTGCAAAAATAATTTAATTTAACAATAGCAGCGGTTTTATTTTTAAAATAAATGTTGATAAATCATTGATCTATTCTATAAAGTGGTCTGTAAAATTCTTATTTTTGCAAAGTATGAAAAGATGGTATCTCTATCCTTTTTCCTTAGGTTATCATATGGTTACGGGCATCCGGAATACCTTTTATGATCTGGGAATATTAAAATCTACGAAATTCAAAACTCCGATCATCAATGTCGGCAATCTGTCCGTGGGCGGAAGCGGAAAATCACCGATGGTGATGTACCTTGCTAAATCCTTATCCAAATATTACCGGACAGGGGTGCTCTCACGAGGTTACGGAAGACTGACGAAAGGATATGAGGTAACGAATTACAACAGCAACTACAAAACAGTGGGCGATGAAGCGATGCAGTTATTTGAGCGTTTCAAAAACCGTTTTGTTATTGCCGTTTCTGAAGACCGTGTTCCCGGAGCCAGAAAAGTAATTGATGATATGGACCTTGATGTTCTGATTCTTGATGATGCGATGCAGCACAGGGCTATCAAAGCAGGATTCAATATCCTCATGACCGATTTTAACGATCCTTATTTTAAGGATCATCTGTTACCGGCAGGAGACCTGAGAGAATCAAGAGCCGGATCTGCCAGGGCAGATATCATTATGGTCAGCAAATGCCCTGATGAACTGACTGAGGAAAAAAAACAGTATTATATCTCAAGAATAAAACCTTCACAACATCAGAAAGTATTTTTCTCTTCCATCGGATATGATGAAAACGTCTATGCAAGGGATAAAATGCTGCCAGATAACAATCTGAATTATTATGACATTCTTCTGATCACCGGAATTGCGAATCCCAAACCGCTGCTCAGCCATCTTTCTAAATTTTCTCAGAAAGTGAAACACCTTAAATTCAGGGATCATCACAATTTTTCTGAGGCAGATATTAAAAATATTATGGCAGAATATAAAAAACTTGGCGAGTACAAACTGATTCTCACCACAGAAAAAGATTATGTACGGCTCAAAACCTTTGATTATCTGCGTGATTATGTCTACTACTGGCCCATCAATGTTGTGATAGATAAGAAAGAAGAATTTCAGCAGATGATCCTCAACTACGTGAATCAAAAAAAATAAAAACATCCCTTAAAATCCGCAGCAGCCGTTGCGGATTTTTTGAAAATAGAATTTCTCAATCTCTCAAATTTGTGTTAAAATCACCTGATTCCACCATAAGATTATGTTTCAATGTTTAGATTTGTAAAAAAATTTAGAATGAAGCAGCTCATGACTTTTTTGATGTTGGGTATTTTTACCTTCGGATGTTCTCAGAAAACACCTGAAGTTTTAAAAACAAAATTTTCAAAAGAAGCGTTACAGCAGAAACTGGAAGATGAAAACGGTAAAAACATCAGTGTTCAGGAAATCCTGAATCAGCATAAAGGAAAAATTTTGGTGATCGATTTTTGGGCAGGATGGTGCAGAGACTGTCTCAAAGCACTTCCTAAAGCTGAAGAACTTGAAAAAAACAATCCTGATATTGATTTTGTCTTCTTTTCACTGGAACGGTCAAAAGATAAATTTGACAGCAGCCTGGAAAGGTTCAATATGAAGGACAAAGAAAACTATTGGTTTTCGTCAGGATGGAAAAATGATTTCAACAATTATGTTGACCTCAACTGGATTCCGAGATATATGGTAATTGACCAAAAATCTAAAATTGCAAAGTATTATGCAATTTCACCTGAAGATCCTGAAATCCAGGCGACGATTGATAAGCTTTTAAAATAATCTTTCCATATGAAGAATCACCATTTGACGGGGGGCTTACAATTTATAGCATGATATTATAAATTTCGATCAGTCAGTTACCTACGCTTAAAGTGGTATAGCATAAAAGTGCCGGGCGTTTAAAACTTTAGAGTCCTGAACTTAATCAGAATTAATTGAATCCATATCTTTGTGATATGGATTTCTCTTTTCCCCAACGCAAAATTATTCATGTGGATATGGACGCATTCTATGCTTCCGTAGAACAGCATGATAATCCATCCCTGCGAGGAAAAGCAATTGCGGTCGGTGGCGGACACCGCGGTGTCGTATCAGCAGCAAGCTATGAAGCAAGAAAATTCGGTGTGCGTTCTGCGATGCCGAGTAAAACAGCAAAAGAGAAATGCCCTCATCTGATTTTTGTTCCGCCCCGGTTTCCACGTTACAAAGAAATTTCAAAAATGATCAGGGAAATTTTCTATGAATATACCGATCTGGTCGAACCCCTATCGTTAGATGAAGCCTATCTTGATGTAACCGAAAATAAAAAAGGAATAGAATCTGCCAATCAGATTGCGAAGGAAATCCGGCAGAAAATATTAGAAAAAACTGGACTGACCGCATCGGCAGGAATTTCCGTCAATAAGTTTCTGGCCAAAGTCGCATCCGATATCAATAAGCCTAACGGTCAGAAAACCATTCATCCTGAAAAAATCGAACAATTTCTTGAAGACCTTCCGGTAGAGAAATTTTACGGCGTCGGAAAAGTAACCGCCAACAAAATGTTTACGTTAGGTATTTTTAAAGGTAAAGATCTCAAAAAAAGATCACAGGAAGATTTAACGAGGCTTTTCGGTAAGTCAGGGAAATATTATTACGATGTTGTTCGGGGCATTCATCATTCTGAGGTAAAGCCTCACAGAATTCAGAAAAGCGTTGCTGTAGAAAGAACGTTTTTTGAAGATCTTTCAGACGAACAGCAGATTGACGAAAAACTGCAGAGCCTGAGCGAGGAACTTGATCAGAGGTTAAAGAAAAACAATATCATGGGAAAATCCCTGACCTTAAAAATCAAATACAACGATTTTTCATTATTTACAAGAAGCATCACCAAAGAAGAATATTTCAATTCACCCGAGCAATATTTTAAAATTTCAAAAAAACTCTGGGAGCTCCGTCCTTATGATAAAGCGGTACGATTATTGGGTCTGTCGTTATCACATCTCAACACCGAAGAAAAAAAGCAGGTTTCTGTCCAGCTTAAAATACGGTTTGAGGAATTCGAAGATTAGCCGATAATTTTCATTAAATTGATACTACCAAATACAATAGACTATGAACCAGACAATGATTCAATTTTTCCACTGGTACAGTGACGGAGACGGAGTGCTGTGGAAACATGCCGAAAAAGAGGCAAAACATTTATCAGAACTAGGAATTACTTCAGTGTGGTTTCCACCGGCCTATAAAGGAACTAACGGAGGAAATTCCGTAGGCTATGATGCCTATGATCTTTATGACCTTGGTGAATTTGACCAGAAAAACTCCAAAAAGACCAAATACGGCTCGAAAGACGAATATCTGAATTCTATCAAAGCCCTGAAACAGGAAAATATCCAGGTGATTGTAGACATCGTATTGGGCCATAAGGCAGGCGGTGATGAACTTGAAACCTTTAAAGCTGCGAAAGTTGACGAGAACAACCGTGAAAAGATCATCTCAGATTTTGCAGACATCCAGTCTTATACAAAGTTTACATTTCCCGGAAGAGGAAAAAAATATTCAGATTTTGAATGGAATTTCACGTGTTTCAGCGGTGTTGATTATGCGGAAGGAAAAGATTCACACATCTATAAAATCCAGTCTGAATACGGAAATGACTGGGAAGAAATGATCGATGACGAAAAAGGAAATTATGACTACCTCATGTTCAATGATGTAGAACACAGAAATCCTCACGTGCGTGAAGAGCTCAACAACTGGGCAAAATGGTATTTTGACGAAACCGATTTTGATGGCGTTCGATTGGATGCCTTAAAGCATATTTCATTTGATTTTTATAAAGAGTGGCTGACCATGCTGCGTTCCAATTCCGGTAAAAATATTTTTGCCGTAGGAGAATACTGGGCACCGGGACAGCTCAATCTGCTGCAGAAATACATCGACGCAACCGAAGGATGCATGAGCCTGTTTGACAGTTCGCTTCATAATAATTTTCACACCGCATCTAACGAAGGAGACTCCTATGACCTGCGTAGAATTTTTGACCAGACCCTGACTGAAGCTGATCCTCTGCATTCTGTAAGTCTTGTGGACAATCATGACACCCAACCGCTGCAGGATCTCGAAGCTCCGGTTGAAACATGGTTCAAACCTCTTGCCTATGCACTGATCCTGCTTCGTGAAAAAGGATATCCCTGCGTATTTTACCCTGACTTGTACGGCGCCAGTTACAAAGATACCGATGGTGAAGGCAATGAACATGAAATATTCTTAGATAAGGTAGACGGGATTGAAGAACTTCTGAAAGCCAGAAAAGAAAATGCTTATGGTGTTCAGAGAGATTACTTTGAAGATGCCAACTGTCTTGGCTGGATCCGTGAAGGCGATGACGAACATACAGGTTGCGCAGTGGCTTTGAGCAATAAAGATGCTTATGAAAAACCGATGGAAATGGGTGAACGGTATATCGGCAAGACTTTCTACGACTCATTGGGGAGATTTGAAGAAAAAGTTACCATTGATGAAAACGGCTGGGGAAATTTCCCTGTACCGGCAGGAAATGTGAGTGTTTGGCTTCCCGAATAATGCAACAAACACACACTGAACAATATTTGTTTTAATAGAAACTAAATCTTTTTGAGAACTAAAATATCAGGTCTTTCAGAACCATCAGATATAATTCCGCTTTGGGCAAATTCTGCCCAAAGCTTTCTTAATTTCTTCCCATTTTCTTCTATATAGCTCCACGGAATATCTTTTAAAATCCCTGCACTTTTCCATGCAGATTCATTTCCAAAGATGAATGGAAGATCAATCGCATGCGACCCCATGAAATGATTGTCGTTTAAACGGGAATGAATTCTGAAAAGATATACATTACCACCCGCCTCTGCATAATTTTCGGCAAATTCGGCGGCCGGTTTTCCATAAATGATTTCCGTTGTCGTTCTTATCACTTTATTAATAATTTTTCCGGGCAGATATTTATTTAACCCATCAGAAGCTTTCAGGTAGAAAGAGGTTTCTTCATCGTTCAGTCCGATTAAAACATCGATATTCCGGGCATTCTGTTTCCATTTTTGTTCTGCTTCCTCCTCCGTGCACAAAGGCGGGAATCCATATTGGGTTCCAAAAGGCATCGCTGCTTTCAAACCATATTTTATAAAGGACGGAAAATATTTTTTATAATTTTCAACAATTTCCAACATCCCGGATTGTTTGCTGAAATGCCGGGTATTGAATAAAAATTCGGCGGACATTTTCCTCCTGTTTTTTCTTAGCCCCAAAGGAGCACTGTGAATGATCACTCTCCTGAATAAATTTTCAACACCGTCAGAAACCATCAGGTGAGCAATCGCATCACCACCGGAAGACTGACCGAAAAGCGTAATATTTTCTTCATCTCCACCGAAAGCAGAGATATTTGTTTTTATCCATTTAAGACCTTCAATGATATCAAACACCCAAGATTAGCCGGCCTCTCCTCATTTCCTCCCAAAAAACCGAAAATTCCCAGGCGATAGGAAACAGTGACTACAATTACCTGCTGTTCTTTTACCCAATCCGAAGGGTCTGCCGTAGGCAGATCTCCGCAACCAATCTCATAAGATCCGCCATGAATCCAGACAATAACCGACAGTTTTTCATTTTCACGAACATTTTCAGGACGAAAAACAGAAAGAAACTGAGGAGATTCATCGACCTCAAAATCATCAAGACGGGTCTTTCCTATCATTCTTTCCAGAAGCGGACTGATATTCTGAGGACATACCGGAGTTTTTTCAGGAAAAATAATTTCAGAAGCTGAGGGATCAACTGCAACAGGCTTTCTGAATCTTTCCGAATATGCATAACGGATGTTTTTAGCTTTGAGCAATCCATCCTTTCTGAATGCTAAGATTTGTCCAAAAGGCGTCTGAAAAGTATGCGTTTCAAAATTCTGCTTTGATTTCATCGGTGAAAATGAATTTAATAATTAAACAATCTGAATAGATAAAGTAGAGCCTTTTATGATGACGAATAACAGCGATAATTACTTTATTATTTAAGATTTTATTCAATTATAATTCCATACAAATAAAACAGATTAACTTTAGGCAGATTTTATACTTACAATTAAGAACCGTCAGTGCGTGTCGGTTTTTGAAAAAAAAACCGTATCGAGAACTTTTTGAATTAATTAAGAAGTTTTGTTTTAAGTTCACTGGTTCTCGATACAAATTCTTTCAGAATTTTACTCGAACTGACGGAGTTGTTATAGTAGTACAACTTCTGTTCTATTAGAAAAATTAAACCGTAAACTTATTTACGAATTATAGAGGGTTCTGAACTTCTACTTTACAGTTAAGAAATGTCAGCTCGAGTAGGTTTTTGAAAAAAACCGTATCGAGAACTTTTTGAATTTTTAAAGAAATTTTGTTTTAAGTTCACTGATTCCCGATACAAATTCTTTCAGAATTTTACTCAACCTGACGGATTGGTTATTATAGAACAACTTCAGTCCTATTAGAAAAACTAAGCCGTAAACTTATTGATGAAATAAAAAATTTTTAAACTTACTGTACCGCTAAGATCAACCGATTTGAAATATACAATTGAAGTTTCTCTGCTGTTTAACCACCCCGTCTTATTCTCCTGAAAGAATCCACCCCCGCCGATAGAGGGAAATTAGATTACAGTAAAGTTCTCTACCTGTAATTTTGGTAACTGAATCCGTAATTGATATAAGCAGTATTTTTGAAAAAGTCCCGATTTTTGCATAGAGAAGAGTAATTTAAAATTAAAAAAATGGACACCTATACAGTAAAAGCGTACGGCACCGAATCGAAAGAAGCCGACTTGCAGGAAATGAGTATTGAAAGAAGAGAAGCAACACCACAAGATGTCGAAATAGAGATTCTTTTTTGCGGCGTTTGTCACTCAGATCTTCACACAGCAAGAAACGATTGGGGAGGAACAAAATATCCTGCAGTGCCCGGGCACGAAATTGTAGGAAGAATCACCAAATTAGGAAGTGACGTTTCCAAATTCAAAGTAGGCGATTTAGCCGGAGTAGGATGTATCGTTGATTCTTGCGGAACCTGTGAAAGCTGCAAACAGGACCTTGAACAATACTGTCAGACAGGATTTGTAGGGACTTATAACGGTAAAGATGAACATTTGGGAGGTCACACTTTTGGCGGCTATTCTCAGAAAGTGGTTGTTGATGCTGATCATGTTTTGAAAATTCCTGAAAATCTGGACCTGGCTGCTGTTGCTCCCCTTCTTTGCGCCGGAATTACAACCTGGTCACCACTAAGACACTGGAACGCCGGTCCGGATTCCAAAGTGGCTGTTGTAGGTTTAGGCGGATTGGGACATATGGCTATCAAACTTGCCAAAGGTTTGGGAGCAGAGGTAACTTTATTCTCAAGAACTCCAGGTAAAAGTGATGACGCCAGACAACTGGGTGCAGACCATGTAGTCATCTCTACAGATGAAGAGCAGATGAAAGCGGTAAGCGGAAAATTTGACCTGATTATTGACACAGTACCTTATGACCATGATGTAAACCCTTACATTGCTACTTTAAATGTTAACGGAACTCATGTTTTGGTTGGTTTTATCGGTAAAATGGAGGAATCCCTGTTTACACCACCAATGATTATGGGAAGAAAATCTGTTGCAGGATCAGTGATCGGAGGAATTGCAGAAACCCAGGAAATGCTTGATTTCTGCGGAGAACATAATATCGTTTCTGAAATTGAGATGATCAAAATGCAGGAGATCAACGATGCTTACGAAAGAATGCTTAAAAGTGATGTAAGATATCGTTTTGTCATTGATATGCAGTCTCTATCTTAGACTTCATTTAAGAAATTACTGAAAATACTCTTCTTTCTGAAGGGTATTTTTTTTGTATATAACTCCTCCTTTCATACTTAAAAAGTATAAAAAAAAGGTTCCCAAAGGTATTCCGCTTAAAAGTGAACAAAAATTGTTTACTGATCAAAAATTGTCTGATCAATAATCACTTTCAAGTATTTTTGAGTTAATCCGCTGATGGCAGAAATACCCATTTTTATTTTTGAGATTAATGATACTTTTTCTCCATATCCTTGAACGCCCATTCTGCCATTGAATGGATCACCGGGATCAATCCTTTTCCCGCTGTACTCAGATTGTAGGTAACATGGGGTGGAACAACAGGTTGAGCTGTTCTTACAATCAGTCCGTCACCTTCCAGCTGTTTTAGGTGCTGAATCAGCATTTTTTCTCCGTAACCGCAGGAATGCATCGCCTGAGCTCGCTGTATCTTTTGTCCCCGGTAGAAAGATGATATAAAATTATAGGTTTCCAGAATCCGCCTATTTTTTCCATAACATAGGTAACAGGACACTGATCGAGTGCATATTTTTTGTTCTGCTGAATCGTAGATTTTTCTTTAATGGCTGTCATGATACATACTTTAGGGTAAGTACTTGTATAAAAGTAAGTACAAATATAACTTTGTTCCCGGAAATAAAAAATAATTAAGATCAAATCGCAGCTTTGATTTACTGAAAAAAATTCTGATCAAATCAGGCTGCCCGATGATCTTTATCTTTTAACAATAAAAATTTACATATGAAAATTATCATCACAGGTTCATTGGGAAATGTAGCAAAACCACTGGCTCAACAATTAATTGCAGAAGGCCATGATGTTACGGTTATCAGCAGCAGTGAATCCAAAAAAAGTGAAATTGAGAGCTTAGGAGCACAGGCTGCGATCGGGTCGATTACGGATTTAAATTTCTTAATAACTACGTTCAGAGATGCTGATGCAGCATTTTTGATGACACCCCCAAATATGGGCGGAGTGAACATTGTTGAGAACACAGTCAATGCAGGAAAAAATTGTGCTGACGCTGTTCAGCAGACCGGAGTAAAAAGGATTGTCATGTTAAGCAGTATCGGTGCAGAATCGCCTGTCGATAACGGACCGATCAAGGGGCTTTATTTTATTGAAAAACTGTACCATAATCTGGAAAATACTTCAGTTACTTTTTTGAGAGCAGGATATTTTTACCTTAATTTCTTCAATGACATTCCACTGATTAAAAATGCGGGAATTACAGGAGGCAATTATCCTTCCGAGGTTAAAGTTCCGTTGGTACATCCTGCAGATATTGCAAAAGCAGCGGCCAGCGAACTGGTTAAGGATTCTGTGGGCAAAAACGTAAGGTACATCGTGAGCGATGTGCGTCCTGCATCCGATTTCGCTGCTGTTTTAGGTCATGCTATCGGAAAGCCGGAACTTCCATGGGTTGAGTTCAAGGATGAAGATTCCCTTAACGGAATGCTTCAGGCAGGTCTACCGCAGGAAATGGCTGAGCTGTATACTGAAATGGGGTTAGGAATCAGAACCGGCGTTGTTCAGAAAGATTTTAAGGAGCACGGATCTGCAGTGGACGGTTCAGTAAAACTGGAGGAGTTTGCAAAGGAATTTTCCGCTCAATTTAATTCTTAATTTTTTTAATGACTTTCAATTCGAATGTGTTTAAAAAAAATTTCGGCGCACCTACGGTGCGCCGAAATTTTAATTGTAACCGTTCTGTAAATTTGAAATATCAATTTAATCTACAGTTAATTTTTTTTCGTTAAAATATTTTGTAAAACTTTAAGTTTTCCATCGACAGGCTGTTCGATTTTCAACCCTAATATTTCAGCAACTAAAGGATATACGTTGACATTGGAAAACTCATCAATAACTGCATTATTTTTAAATTCCGGACCCCAGGCAAAAAATACAGCTTTCATTTCAGGAACTAATTTGGGATCATACCCGTGTTTTCCTACAGATGTTTTCTGATTCTTTTCTAAAAATATTTTTGGAGCTTTAGGGATCAGGAGAATCTGCCCTATCCTGCTATATCGGTCATCTCTGGTGGCAAAATGCAGATATTTCGGCAATTTTTTATCAAGATATACTTCATAGTCGCCTGTTTTTCCAGCTTTCAGTTGTTTGAAAACAGCTTTAACTTCATCAGGATTTTTCACATACACTCTCAATAAAGTCTGAGCATTATAAAAGTCAAATCTTTTTTTATCAAAAAGAATTTCAGGAATCCTTAAAGGACTTCCACTGTCTACCTGTATCATTCCGTGGTCAGAAACAAAAATATAATTCACATTCTTCAAACCTAAATCCTTGACTTTCTGCACTAAATTTCCAATTGCTTTATCAATTGTATGAACAGCAGTTTCCGTTTCTCCGGCTTCCGGACCAAAATGATGCCCTGCCCCATCGACTTCCGGAAAGTACAGCGTAATAAAATGCGGTCTCTGATTTTCAGGTAATTTCAGCCAACTGATAACTTTATCTACTTTTTCTGAAGGTTTAAATTTTTCGTGATAGGGATAATAATAGGTTGGCCTTTTCCCCCCTGCATCACTTGCTGAGCCCACCCACTGTAGTGAAGCGCTGACCATTCCCTGTTTTTCAGCCAACGCCCAAAGTGGAGTTCCCCCATACCAGCTTCCGTCTTCGGCATTTTCCTTTTTGCTCATGGCGTAGCTTTTCTGCAGTTTATAGTCGTAAAAGAAATTGTCAACCAAACCATGATGGGCCGGATACAATCCGGTAATCAGACTCCAGTGATTGGGAAAGGTAATGCTTGGATAACTGGGAATCATTGCTTTAGCCTCTACGCCTTCTCCTGAAAGATTTAAAAGATTCACTGCATTATATTTTTGAGCATAATCGTATCTGAATCCGTCAGTAGAGATTAAAATTACATAAGGCTTATTGATTGATTCCTGACTGTTATACCGATTGGGAACAATGACCTGGGCAGTGTCTGTTTTTACCTGTGAAAAAACGGTTAGTACTGCTAATAAAAATATAATGGAAAAACTTTTTTTCATCCTGTAAAAATTTCTGCAAATTTAAGATGAATGAAAGCAATAACCGAATTAGGCAGATTAAAAGTATATTAAAAGATTTGTACAATAATCCCAACAGTCACTGTCATTGATTTCATCTGATCTTTGGTTTCTCAGAGAAATCTAGACAATGGATTTTCGATGAAGTTAGATTTCATGATAAACTGAGATTTTCTGGGTCTAGATTCCTTCGGAATGACAAACTGTGCGCTGAAAGTTGAATATGTTTAGTGAATATTTGTTATTACGTAAAATAGTCACTCAAAATTTCAACAGTCTTCTGTCATTGATTTTATCTAATTTCTGATTTTAGGAGGAATCTCAACAGCAAATTTTACGATGGAATTCAAACTCTTCGGAAATCGGTGATAAGCGGGTGCGTAAAAAACCTTATTCTATAAATTGATTATGTTATTTTCTAACGCAAAGTTTTATTTAAATAACGCATCATTAAAGGAGCAAAGAAATGAAATCAATGAAATTGATTTTTATAAAGCTAGCTTCATCAGCGGCTACGCCGCCCCTCTTTGCTCCTTAAAACTTAGCAGCTTGCATCATAAAACTTTGCGTTTAAAAATATTCTAACACGTTTCGTTTATCACCAACATCAAATACCAATTGATTCAGACAAAAACTTTTTTAAACACGTCAGGTTCTGTCGCCTCGCCTCCGTATGTTTGCAATCTATATTAAGTTTGGATGAAATATCCCCACAAGTACTGTAATATCCGTTAAAAAAAAGTTAAATTCGCCAAAATATAATAATTAAAAACTCAAGTATGAAAAAAATCTATGTGAGTGCCTGCCTTCTTTGCTTCACAGGTCTGTCATTTGGACAGGATTTAATCTGGCAACATGATATCAGATCATCAACTCAAGACTTCCTTTCCCAGGTGACCACCACCATCGACCAGCAGTATCTCATCAGCGGAAGTGCCATTCAAAGCTCCAACCTTCAACAGGCTAAAGGATCTCAGAACAATGGATATGACTTTAAAATCATCAAGCTCAACCAAAACGGCGATACCGTATTTGAAAAATACTTCTCAGGAAAGAACCATGATTTCCTTGCTGCAACCGTTGCTACACAGGAAGGCGGATTTGCCATAATAGGAACTTCGTACTCCGGAAAAGGGCTGGATAAAAAGGAGGATTCCAAAGGAGGCTCAGATCTATGGTTGATAAGAACAAACTCGGAGGGAAATGAAATTTGGCAGAAGACATTAGGCACAGCCCAGGACGATGAAGCCAGAGCGGTCATCCAGACCACTGACTTAGGATTTGTTGTTGCAGGCAATGTACAGAACTCACCCGATGGTTACGGTTCTAAAGATGTCATGATCATCAGGCTCGATAAAAACGGAAAAGAACTTTCCCAGCTGATCCTCGGCGGAAGAGGAAATGATGAAGTGGAAAAAATGATCCCGACCGCTGACGGCGGTGTTCTGTTAGGCATGTATTCCAGGAGTGCATCCTCCCTCAATTCTCCTAAAGGAAAGGAGCTGAGAGATTCATCGCCTGAGAATTCCCAGTCAAAACTGAATACCTATTCCAAAAAAACAGAGAATGAGGGTGAAGGAGATTACTGGATCGTTAAAATATCGAAAGAAGGAAAAGTTGAGTGGGAGAAGAATTACGGAGGGAAAGGAGATGACCACCTGAGAACTTTAGCCATGACCTCTACAGGATACATCATCGGAGGCGAATCAAGATCTGAGAGATCAGGAAATAAAACCGTGGGAATTGAAGAGGGAACAGATCTGTGGCTCCTCTCGCTCAGAGAAACAGGAGAAGAAAACTGGCAGAAGTCCTACAGTTTTAAGAACCGGGATATCCTGATGGGACTCAGCGTTATAAAAAGTGCAGACGATAAAAATTCGAAAGGATTTTTAATCGGCGGCTACACGCAGGCAGAGGGAAGAATTGAAGCAGATGATGAAACTTTCTGGATGCTCTACCTCGACCAGAACGGAAACGAACAATGGAGAAAGCACGTCAAAGGAGAATCCAGGAAGAAGGAAGAACGGTTATCGGATATTAAACTGAACCGTGACGGTTCTATTATTTTAGCAGGAACCAGTGCTGAAGAACTGGGCAGAGAAAACTGGAAGATCGTGAAACTGGGTGATAAGCTGATTGACCAGCTGATTGAAAAGCAGGACATTAAGATCTACCCTAACCCGGTGTCTGATTATGCGTATGTAGAAATAGGTTTTGATGCTTCGACAGGCTTAGGGCAGGGTTTCAAAGAAGCAGACATCACGATTTATGATATGGGCGGAAGACAGCTGCAGAGTTTAAAGACCAAGAATAAAGTCACCAAGATCAATACGCAGAATCTGATTCAGGGAGCGTATCTGGTGACGGTGAAAACGGATACGAATAAAACGGCGAATGCTAAACTGATAAAAAAATAAAAACAGATGAGAAAGATATATTCAATCGTATTATTATATACGTTTAATTTTTTATTTTCCCAGGATAATCCTGAGATTTCAACAGGCAAACCGGCGGTTACTCCTCCATCACCAACTGTATCATCTCTTATGAAATATCAGGAAGTTCCGGTAAACAATTATACCGGCGTTCCTGATATATCGATTCCACTACTGCAGATGCCAACTCATTCTAAAGATCTATCTGTCAATTTGTCTTTAAAGTATCATTCCACTAATGTAAAAGCAGAGAATATTGCAAGTGATGTAGGTCTTGGATGGACAGTTTTTGCAGGTGGAACCATTTCAAGAGTAGTAAGAGGATTACCTGATGAAGAAATTGTCTTGGCTTCTTCGGGTAAATCCGGTAAGGTCGGCTTATATCAAAATAATATTACAAATCATAAAAATATTTACTATTCTTTTTCACAGGATCCTTTATTATTTGAAGTAAATAATCCTGAGATTTCGAACGAATATTATTGGGAAACGGTCGAAAATAATAGATACGATACCGAGCACGATCTCTGGCAGTTTAATTTCATGGGTAATTCAGGCAGCTTCCTGATAAAAAAAGAAGGAAACATACTACAGGTAGAACCTTTAAGTGATTACCGGCTAAAGATCGAAAATCATTACAGTACCATTAATAATCAAGACTTTACTCCAACTGGATTTACGGTATATGATGAAAAAGGATATAAGTATGTGTTTTCAGTTTTTGAAACAACTACCCGTTCAGTTGATACACAAAGCTTAAAAATGATAATGAATGATTATTCTACAAGTACTGGACATAGTGATGAAAGGCCATTCAGAAGTTCTTTTCACTTAACTAATGTAATTGACCCTAATAATAAAACTGTTTTTTCCATCGATTATGATGAACGGGAATTAATTGAGAGTAACCTGCAGAGTACTTTCACAGTAAATGAATACGGAAGTGACCCCGACAGTGTATTTAATGCTGCAAGATATAATAATTGCTGGTCAGAACTGCCACCAATGAAAATAACCAAGGTCAGTAATTCTATTATAAAAGTAAAAAAAATTAAACATATTGTAATTCCTGATCAGGCAAAAATTGAATTTGTTTATTTTACAGGACGGTCTGATACTAATGTCAATCCCAACACAACGTATTTAGGAGAGATAAAACTCCTGAATATAAACAATAATAATGTTCTGTATAAATATATATTTGATTATGATTATAATACAGTCATATACAACCGAATGTTTTTAAAAAGTTTAACGAAATCCTTTACAGAGAATTCGCAACCTGAAAAGCATGAATTCTTCTATAAAAGAAATACGCCTCAAGGACTCCCGCCAGTCATTGCAAAAGATGCCTGGGGATATTTTAATACATTTAATTTCGAAAATTGCATCGCACAGGATATCACCTTTATGAGGGAGGCATCACCGCAGATCAGTACATTAGAGTTACTTCAGAAGATAAAATATCCTACCGGAGGTTCTTCTATTTTTGAATTTGAAGCTAATAAATATTCATTTATCGGTAATCAGCAGGTAACGAATTATGAAAGCAATCCTTTGAATACTTCTTTTTTAGGAACAGACAGCTATTACTTCAACAGTAATCAGATTCAGCCTATCCCTGTTTATAATAAAGACAGGAAAGTGGTAATTTATCCCAGTATTGTTTTACAGAGTGATCCTAATACATGGACAAATAATATTTCACTCATAAAAATTGTGAATGGTCAGAATATAATTGTCGGATCTATTTACTGTGTAGAACCTAACAGCAACTGCTGTTTTGAATTTACACTTGAAAAAAATACAACTTACGCATTCAGAAGAAATAATTTTGATATCAATTATCATGAAACAGATAATCTGACGATCAACTATTATGTTTTGAATGAAAATAACCGGTTTTTATACGGAGGGGGAAATCGTATAGCAAAAATTGCCTATTTTGAAATGAATGCTCCTCAGAACTATTATGAGCAGCCCAATACTTCGATCAGCTTTTCAAAAGAAAGGCGATTCTCCTATACAATGCCCGAAGACCCCACTAAAAGCAGCGGATCATTGGTATTTGGAAAACCTAAGTATGAAGAATATAAATTTGTATCTCAAAATGCTACGAATTGTTCCAGAATACCTTATGCATATTGTCATACCAGTAATGACACTTTAAGCTATTTATCAAGATTCACCAATACAAATCAAGAAACGGTAAGTACTCATGGTGCTGACGTAGGTTATAAATATGTTAGAGAAGAACAGGTGGGATTAGGCTCTCTGGAACAAATTTTCACTTCCCCTATTGATTATCCTGAAGAAGAACTTATTACTTACACAAAGCCTTATTTACCTTCTAAAAATATTGATTACAAGCGAGGTTTATTAATTGAGCATAAAACTAAAGATCAGACAGGACGATTATTATCACACATCTTTAATACTTATCATTTCATTGATTATGAAAAATTATATGGATACCGGTTTGATAAACCGGATGGTATTTCTTTTCAAGGAAGATTCTCCGATCATTCATATATGATGTTTAAGTTCTGGAGCAACTCAACACAGCCATCAGTATTGAGCAATAGCGGTCCGGGATGCTATTCGCAAAATAGCTTTGATTCATTTTCAAGATCCTCTCTTGGTGTTCCGAAAGATGACATTCAGTATTATCCGCTTAAACAGGCCTATGGGTGGTCTCAATTGACATCTAAAAACACAAAGAATTATTTTTATGAAAACGGTAATCAGAAGATTACAGAAAAAAATGAGTCTTTCAGCTACAATCCGGTAAATAAACAAATTTCTGAACATATCGCGGATACAGAAGACGGGACACAATTAAAGACAAAATATTTTTATCATTCGGGAAATTCTACTTACTCACAAAACAGGATTTCTGAAATAGAAAAAATAGAAAGTTATAGCAATGGGAAATTACTGGATACAAAAAAAGTTAATTATGCCAATAACTGGACTTCCAATGTATCCTATCTTCCGCAAAGCATTCAGTCTTCTTTTGGGACGGGTAATCCCGACACAGAGCTTATTTACGACCAGTACGACAGCAAAGGCAATCTCCTGCAGTACACCACCAAAGACGGCATCACGACCTCCATCATCTGGGGGTATAATACAACCCAGCCCATTGCGAAGATTACAGGAGCCACCTATGCTCAGGTGAGCAGCCTGGCAACAGCCATTATCGCAGCTTCCGATGCAGATGCCTTAGCCCCATCAAATGAACCGGCACTGAACAGTGCCCTCGATGTGTTCAGGAAAAACCCTGACCTGGCAGCTTACCAGATCACGACATATACTTATGATCCTATGATTGGGGTAACGGGGATCACGCCTCCTTCAGGAATCAGGGAAGTCTATCTCTATGATACTGCCAACAGGCTCAAAGAAATAAGGGAAAACAATGCAACAGGCAAGATCCTAAAAGAATTCAAATACAATTACAAACACTAAAACACATCTCATGAAAAAAATAATCATCCCGATCAGTGCCCTGTTTGTAGTGGGCCTGTCCCATGCACAGAGCACAAATCTAAGCACAAACGAAAACTATGTCTATTCCAAGACCTATCTCTCTGATCCTGCTCTTCCCAATCCAAAAAGTGTGGAAACCGTTCAGTATATCGACGGTCTTGGAAGACCCAAGCAGGTCGTTAATATTAAAGCCTCACCTACAGGAAAAGATGTTGTAACCCATATTGAATATGATGGTTTCGGAAGACAGGTAAAAGATTTTCTTCCTGTACCGCAGAGTGGAACAATGAACGGAGCCATCATTCCCAATCCCCTTGCCAATGCCACGCAGCCTGAGATCTACGGATCTGAGAAATTCTATGCGGAGAAGATCCTGGAGAACTCCCCCTTGGACCGCATTCAGCAGCAGATCCAGGTGGGAAATGATTGGACTGGTAAGCCTGTCAAATTTGATTATGATGCGAATAAAAATGAAGATTATGTAAGAAAGTATAAGACTACCACGACTTGGGTGGAAGGTCGAACTCATACTGCGGTTGAGCTGTTTGAGGATTTTCTACCCAATCAGTTATATAAAAATACAGTGACCGATGAAGATGGAAACAAAACCATAGAATTCAAAAATGGTCAGGGACAGACTTTACTGATCAGAAAAGTGCTGAGTGCCACTGAGAACGCAGATACGTATTATGTGTATAATGAATATAACCAGTTAGCATATGTAATTCCTCCATTGTCTTCAGCACCTTCTGTCGTACCCGCAACTGTTGAAAATCTTTATTATCAATACCGATATGACGGTAGAAACCGTCTGGTAGAAAAGAAGATTCCCGGGAAAGGATGGGAATATATGGTCTATGATAAGGCAGACCGGCTGATTATGACTCAGGATGCCAATTTACAGTTACAGCAACAATGGCTTATCACGAAATATGACCGATTTGGAAGAGTATCCTATACAGGAATCATTCAGGGAGGAAGCAGGGAAAACATGCAGAGTCAGGCAGGAAATATTGTAATCACTGAAGCAAGAAATGATACCGGTTTTACCAGAAACGGAATGCAGATTTATTACAGCAACGGATATTTCCTTGATATACATACTGTCTTGTCAGTTAATTATTATGATACTTACCCTACAGGCAGTCCGGCAGCACCTACTCAGATATTGGGACAAAATGTTCTGACACAAGATGCTCAAAACTCTAATATCAGCACTAAAAGTTTACCCGTTGCTTCTTACGTGAAAAACATTGAAGATGACAACTGGACAAGAAACTACACTTGGTATGATATCAAAGGAAGACCTGTAGGAAGCCATTCTATTAATCACCTCGGAGGCTATACCAAAACAGAATCAGAGCTTGATTTCTCGGGAACCCCGAAACAGGTGGTGACCCGTCACAAGAGGTTGAATACCGATACGGAAAGAGTCATTACCGAAAACTTTACCTATGACCATCAGAACAGGTTGTTGGTGCACACCCATCAGGTGGATAATAACCCTGTCGAATATCTGGCTCAGAATGAATACAATCCGCTTTCGCAGTTGAAAACAAAGAAAGTTGGCGGGGTAAGTTCATCTACTCCTCTTCAGACCGTGGATTATCAGTATAATATCCGGGGATGGATGACGAAGATCAATGATCCTGTGAATCTTGGAACAGA
>CAURNW010000022.1:0-52838 GCA_963526305.1 uncultured Chryseobacterium sp.
TGAGACTTTTTTTTGCGTTAAACTCAGGTACAATCTAACAATGGTTTTAATGTAATAATGTATCAATTTTATCAATGTAACAATGGAGTAATGGCTTCAATGTAGCAATAATCGATGTCATGATATGACAAAGTTGGATCTGTATTCTCAAGAATTGTTTCACCTAATCATTGATTGTTACATTAGTAAAATTGATCAATTGTTAGACTATTGTATTCTAATGAGTTGTTTCACCTACCCATTGATCGTTACATTAATACGATTGATCCACTGTTACATTAAATTGATTGATCCATTGTTACATTGACAAGATTGATCCATTGTTACATTAATATAATTGATCCACTGTTACACTATAGTTACACTGCATTTTATCTATAGCTGACCGTTTTATTCTGATAGTTCTTAGGAGTTATGCCAACCAACTGCTTGAATACTCTTGTGAAATAGTTCGTATCAGAAAAGCCTGTCTGAAAAGCTGTTTCCTTAATGCTGTTGTTTAGAGCCAGAAGTTCTTTGGCCCTACTGATCCGTTCCTGTAAGATAAAATCATTGGGTGAAGTCCCCAGTTCATCTTTAAACATTTTAAAGAAATTCGACTTGCTTACGTAGGCGAGTTTGGCTATACTTTCTACAGAAAGCTTCTGATGAATATTTTTCCTGATATAGTCTACAACAAAACCGATGCGGGAATTGTTTTTAGCAACATTTTTTTCCATCATACTTCTGGCCTGAGTCTGCATAAGTCTGATCAGAAGTTCTTTTACGGCAAAATCAGCCATGATATCCTTTTGAGTATTATCATCCATAGCTATTCTCATGATATTATTGGTGGCAGATGCCAATGACTGATTATTGAAGAGAAAATATTCTTCAGGCTGCAGATCCCATGAAGAGGTTTCATCTGCTTTCGCAAAGTTATAATTAAGATGATTAAGAGATTCTTCGATAAATTCAGGATTTAAACTTAGAGAAATACATTGGGTAGGGGTATGATCTGCGTCAGGAAAGTCGATGACCATGGTTTCTCCCGGGGCTACCAGTACACTCTGTCCCGGAAAATAATCAAAATAGCTGGTCTTATTCTCCAGTTTCATATATTTTCTTCCCTGAAGCATTGCCGTAAAAGCAATATTGTCAAAACGCAGCTTAATGTCAAATGCTGCCTGATGAGTCTCATAGATACTGAATTCACAATTGTTCAGACTGAATTTGGTTTGATTTTCTACTAAGTTCAGAAGCTGGCTTTCCTTCTTTAACTTGGGAGTATTCAGTAAAAACTTGTGATGGTTCATAGATAACTATTTTTGATTTAGGCTCTTATAAATATAAAAATTTTATCGTTATAATGGTGTTAAGGAAATGATAAAGTATTTACCTAATACTATTTTGAAGTTTATTTGTAGGATTTTGCTATTGCTTTAGTAAGATTAGATATAACTTAGTCTGAATTAACAATCAAATAATACTAATATGAGCACAGTAACAGAACAAAAATCAGACACGGTACTGCAATGGCCGGAATTTAAAAAACAATATGACAACTTCATTAACGGTGAATTTACGGCACCGGTTAATGGGAAATATTTTGATGTGATCTCTCCGGTAGACGGCAAAATTTTCACCCAGGCTGCACATTCTTCAAAAGAAGATTTAGAATTGGCAGTGAATGCGGCAGACAAAGCATTTCAGACTTGGAAAGATACTTCATCTACTGAAAGGAGTGTTATTTTAAATAAAATTGCTGACAGGATCGAGCAGAATCTTGAATATCTTGCTATTGTTGAAACCATTGATAACGGGAAAGCAGTAAGAGAAACTCTGGCCGCAGATATACCTTTGGCGGTTGACCATTTCAGATACTTTGCTTCGGTGATCAGAGCCGATGAAGGATCGCATAATGAACTGGATAAAGATACGGTTTCACTGATTGTTCATGAACCGCTGGGAGTAATCGCACAGATTATTCCTTGGAATTTTCCGATTCTAATGGCCGTATGGAAATTAGCTCCGGCACTGGCAGCAGGAAACTGTGTTGTCCTGAAGCCTGCAGAGAGCACACCGGTCTCTATTTTAGTGTTGGTCGACCTGATTAAAGATCTTCTTCCACCGGGTGTCATCAATATTGTTAACGGTTTCGGTGCTGAACTGGGCAGAGCTTTGGTAACGAATCCTAAAGTAGCAAAAGCTGCATTTACAGGCTCTACAGCTACAGGTAGAATGGTAATGCAGTACGCAACAGAAAATATCATTCCTGTAACTTTGGAGCTTGGAGGTAAATCACCTAATGTTTTCTTCAGTTCAGTGATGGATGCAGATGATGCATTTTTAGACAAAGCTATTGAAGGTGCTGTTCTTTTTGCCTTAAACCAGGGTGAAATTTGTACCTGCCCGTCAAGACTTTTAGTGCAGGAAGATATCGCAGACGAATTTATAGCCAAAGTGATCGAAAGGGTAAAAGCGATCAAAGTTGGAAATCCTTTAGATAAAACCGTTATGATGGGAGCTCAGGCTTCTAAGATTCAGAAGGATAAAATTCTTTCTTATATTCAGTTAGGTAAAGAAGAAGGTGCTGAAGTTCTCGTAGGCGGAGATGTTAATCATGTAGGTGAAAATCTTGATGAAGGATACTATATCCAACCGACTATTTTCAAAGGAAACAACAGAATGAGAATTTTTCAGGAAGAAATTTTCGGACCTGTATTGGCATTTACTACTTTCAAAGATGAAGAAGAGGGAATCAAAATAGCCAATGACACAATTTATGGACTTGGAGCCGGAGTCTGGACAAGAGATGCTCACCAGTTGTATAATGTGCCGCGTCAGATCCAGGCTGGTAGAGTATGGGTTAACCAATACCATTCATATCCTGCAGGAGCACCGTTTGGAGGTTACAAACAGTCGGGTATCGGTAGAGAGAACCATAAAATGATGCTTGATCATTACCGTCAGACGAAAAATATGCTGATTTCTTACAGTAAAGATAAATTAGGTTTCTTTTAATCTTTATGCAGGACTTGTAATACTATAATTAAATCTGCATGTTCTCATTTTAAAAAAGATGTGTAAAGATAAGACACATAAAATGAGGTAATAGTCCGTCATTAGTTATAACTGAAAGAACTTCGTGAGCTTATGTAAGTAAAAAGGCTTTATGAAACTTAAAAACATTTACACTTGTACTAAAACTTGTTAAAGTGATGTAGCATGATCGATAATGAACATTAAATTATATATTTGGTTTAAGTAAACCTGACAATGTTTGCGTTGTCAGGTTTTTTTTAACTTCGTGCTTTATCTTTTGTGTATTACAGAAGAATATTCAATTAAAATCAGAAATATGGAAACCAGGATATCAAGACTCTCAGTGACGGAAAAAGCGCTCGAACTTATTTGGGAGCTCGAAAAAAAATATGGTGACCTGATGTTTTATCAGGCGGGCGGATGTTGTGAAGGAACACAGCCTCAGTGTTTTGAAAAAGGAGGATACTTTCCGAGAATGAATGATGCCATGATCGGAACGATCAACGGGCACGAATTCTGGATAGACCGTGATCTTTTTGAATACTGGCAGTACTCTCATTTTACATTAGATGTTTTAGACGGTTTCGGCCCGGGAGGATTTTCTCTGGAAACCCCTTTGGGTAAAACTTTTAAAGTACATTATAAATTATTTACTCCAGAAGAACTGCAGAATCTGGAAGAGGTGAAAAGGAGTGAATAGTATCAGATAATAATCTGAATAATTACTTTTGCACTAAATTTGTAAATGATAATTATCAAAAATAATTGAGTCTAGTATGGAGATCAAAAGAGATGGAATATTTACAGGTTTTTCTGCATTTTTACAGGATAAAAAGAGTACACTTTTTTTGTGTTTTTCCATTTTTTTCATCATTCTTTTCCTCTTCCTCAGTTTTTATGTGGTTAATTTTGCTCCGCAGTCTCTGGACCTGTTAGTTTCTCAGGAACTGCAGGAAGATCCGAATGAGATTCTGGATATAGCAATGAAAGGGTTCAGCTGGTTAGGAACAGTTTATGTGGCCGGGATCATGGTGGGTGCCTTTACGATTGTATTTTTTATATTTAAATATTTCAGGGAAGGACTTTTTGTTTTGTCATCCCTTTTGTCAGGTGGAGTAAGTTATGTACTGAAAATGTTTATAGACCGTCCGAGACCGACCACAGATTTTGTCAGAGTGATTGAAGAAACCCATTATCAGAGTTTTCCAAGCGGTCATGTTTTATTCTATACTGCATTTTTCGGAACTTTGATGGTGATCGCCCTGTACTCAAAAATCTTGAAATTATCATTAAAATTAATAATCACTACAGGATGTTTGTCAATGATTGTCCTTGTAGCCATATCGCGTATCTACCTTGGAGCGCACTGGTTCACTGATGTAATCGGAGGTTTTATTATGGGGGTTCTTCTTGTCATGTGTACAGGCAGTATATACATCAGGAGTAAACGAACATCAGTAGAGTAAAATCATACAAAAATCATTACCGTATAATTTCAGGTAATGATTTTTGTATTTAGATTATATCTATCTATCTATCTATCTATCTGAGTTACACTCTGTACGTAAAAGCATTGATATTCATTCCTGCTCCGACGGATGCAAAAAGAATGATATCACCTTCAGTGAAAGAATGTTCATCCATTTCACCTTTCATGATCAGATCATATAAGGTTGGGATTGTTGCCACGCTGCTGTTTCCGAATTTATGAATAGACATCGGCATGATATCGGCCGGAGCAGTTAAACCATAAAGACTGTAGAACCGCTCAATGATGGCTTCATCCATTTTTTCATTGGCCTGGTGGATCAGTATTTTTTTTAAGTCTTTGATATCAATTCCGGCTTTTTCAAGGCACGATTTCATTGCGATTGGAACTTTGGTTAAGGCAAATTCGTAAATCTTTCTGCCCTTCATTTTTATAAATCTGGTATCGGACAGATCTTCTTCTTTATTGTAGGAAGTTCCGAAGAACAGAAAATTAGCTTCATCATAAGAATAAGTAGCACTTTCATGAGACAGTATACCGTTACCTTCTTCTGTGGCCTCTACGATAACAGCACCCGCGCCATCAGCATAAATCATAGAATCACGGTCATAAGGATCCGTAACCCTTGACAGTGTTTCTGCACCGATGACAAGACAGCGTTTCGCAATTCCTGCTTTGACAAACGAACTTGCATGAATCATCGCTTCATTCCATCCCGGGCATCCGAATAACAGATCATAGCCAACACATGAAGGATTTTTTATCCGTAATTTATTCTTCACCCGTGTCGCAATGCTGGGTACCGTGTCAGACTGGATTTTTCCCTGTGCAACATCACCATAATTATGTGCTACAATAATGTAGTCAATGGTTTCCCTGTCAATCGCTGCATCTTCAATTGCCTTTTCGGCTGCGAAGTAAGCCAGATCTGAAGTGACATGCTGGGAATCTGCATAGCGGCGCTCCTCAATTCCGGTAATGTCCTTAAATTTTCCAATAATAGACTCAGGAAATTTGATGGCAAGACCATCTTCATTTAAAAATACATGATCGGCAAAATCGGCATTTCTCATTACATTTTCAGGGGTGTAGCTGCCGGAACCTTTAATTCTTATATTCATCATAAATATCTTTGTAATAATATACCGCTGAATCTGCTGTTTTTACGGATTAATGATCAAAATTAGGATAAATCCCTGTCTTATTACTAATTTCAGAAGATAATTATAAAAATATTTTAGATTCTACACATAGTAATTCTAAAACGTATTGATTTTCAATTGTTTATTTATTGGAATTTGAAGAATTATTTCATACACTTTATCACGTTTCAAAATCATTATCCTGATTTATATTCATGGTGTGAGATTTGTATTTTGTCCGTAGAATAAAAATTATGGAAATTTTTAGGTTCGAATGTTAAATTTAGAATGATACGATGAGTGAAATTAATGTTTTCTGGTTCCGGAGAGATTTAAGACTTGAAGATAATACGGCGTTATTTCATGCTTTAAAATCAGATAAAAAAGTACTGCCTGTCTTCATTTTCGACAAAAAGATTCTCAGCCAGCTGAATGATCCGTCAGATAAAAGGGTGGATTATATCCATCAGGTCCTTACGGAAATCAATGACGAACTTAAAAAACATAAGAGTACCCTGATCACGTATTATGGTAAACCTTTAGATGTTTTTCGTCAGCTGATTAAAGATTTTGAAATTGATACTGTATTCTGTAACAGGGATTATGAGCCTCAGGCAATAGAAAGGGATGGTGAAATAAAAGAATTATTAGAGAAGAATGATATTGAATTCTCCGATTATAAGGATCAGGTTATTTTTGAGAAAGATGACATTCTGAAAAGTGATCATACACCTTACACGGTCTATACACCCTATTCAAAAAAATGGAAGGAAAAGTTAAATTCGGTTACTATCAGGAAGCTGAATCCTGATTTCACCAATTTTTTTCCTCAAAAGCATAAAAAGATTACCGGTTTAAAAGAGATGGGCTTCGAAAAAACAGATTTTGAATTTCAAAAGCCTGTTTTAGAGAAAAAGGTCATTGATACGTATGATCAGTATCGTGATTTTCCTGCTTTAGATCACACCACACGTCTGGGAATCGCACTTCGTTTCGGCACAATCTCGGTCAGAGAGTGTGTAGGATTTGCGGTAAAACATAACGGAACATGGCTTAACGAATTGATCTGGAGGGAATTTTTTATGCAGATCCTATTTCATTTTCCTTATGTCGTGAAAGGTTGTTTCAAGAAAAAATATGAGAATATTAAATGGAGAAACAACGAAAAAGAATTTAAGCTCTGGTGTGAAGGGAAAACAGGTTATCCGATCGTTGATGCCGGAATGCGACAGCTGAACGAGACGGGATTTATGCACAACAGGATCAGAATGGTAACGGCAAGTTTTCTAACCAAGCATCTGCTTGTAGACTGGCGTTGGGGAGAAGCCTATTTTGCAGAAAAATTACTGGATTATGAGTTGTCATCCAACAATGGTAACTGGCAGTGGGCAGCGGGATGTGGCTGTGATGCAGCCCCTTATTTCAGAATCTTTAATCCTGAAGCACAGACCAAAAAATTTGATAAAGAATCAAAATATATCAATGAATGGTTGCCGGAAGATTATGATGAGAAGCCGGTTGTCGAGCATAAATCTGCGAGAGAGAGAGCTCTGGAAACTTACAAGAAAGGTTTATCATAAAAAATCATTTACAATTTATTTGTCGGGAAAACTTAATGAGATTATAATAAGATTATAATCTCATTAAAATTCAGCTGTTCTAAGTCAGAGATATACTGAATTTGATTTGAAACCACTATATTTGTTTATATTTCATTTTAATGAACGCTCCAGATCACATTCAGCCAGAGCAGCTGCTTTCCGTATTTTTCCATTCACCCAATGCAACAGCAGTTTACAGAGGTGAAGATATTACTATTATCAGTGCCAATGATGCTATGTTAAAATTTTGGGGGAAAGATAAAAGTATACTCGGACAGAGTTTTACTGAAGCACTTCCGGAATTTGAAGGACAGCCCTTCCTTGATATACTGAAGCAGGTATGGAAGTCAGGTAAGACCTATTTGGCAAAAGATCATCCTGCAGTTATCGAAAAGGACGGCGTGATCAGGAATTATTATTTTGATTTCGAGTACAAAGCTATTCTTGATGACCATGGAGATACGGCTTTTATTCTGCATACTGCTTTTGAAGTTTCCGACAGAATTGCCTCTAAAAATCTGATCAGGGAGAAATCAAATTCTGAGAAAAGGCTTTCAAAAGATTTGGCAGCACTGAACGAAGAATATCTTGCCACCAATGATCAGCTGGTATCCATTAACGAAAAATTACAGAATGCAAATACAGAGCTTGTACAGTTTAAAAACAAATTACAGGCACTCAATAAGACGCTTTCCGAGAGCGAGAACCGCTTCAGGTCATTGGTAGAGCATTCTCCGGTTGCAATGGCTTCTCTTAAAGGAGAAAAATTTCTGGTAGACGTTGTGAATGATGCAGTACTTGAGATCTGGGGAAAAGACCGTTCTGTTGTGGGTCTCCCCCTCCATATTGCACTCCCCGAGCTGAAAGGGCAGCCATTTTTAGGCATCCTTAAAGAAGTGTACGAATCCGGAAAACCTTTCCAGGCCATAGAGATGAAAGCGAAACTGTTTGTCAAAGGCGTATTGGCAGAGCGTTACCTTAACTTTGTATATCAGCCGATACAGGGAGAGGATGGAAAGAGCAGTGCCATTCTGATTGTGGCAACAGATGTCACTGATCAGGTAGAGGCGAAAGAAGCAATCAGTGATATGAACACGCGTTTGCAGATTGCACTGGATGCAGGAAGCCTGGGATCCACAGAAGTACATCTTGAAACTGGGGTGATGCAGAGCACAGATCAGTTCAAACGCAATTATGGGTTTGCTCCCGAAGAAAATTTTCATTATTCAGATTTATTTGAAGCTATTTTCCCTGAGCACCGTGAAAGAGTGAGAGGATTGGTACAGGAAGCCATAAAAACCAATGGAATCTATACGACCGAATACCCGGTTAAGTGGCGTGACGGTACCATGCACTGGATTCAGGCTCACGGCCGTCCGAGATATGATGAAAACGGAAATGCCGACAGGATGGTCGGGATGAATGCAGATATTACCGATAAAAAACTTTTTGAACAGCGGAAAGATGATTTCCTCAGCATTGCCAGTCATGAGCTGAAAACACCGATCACTTCTCTCAAAGCTTCATTACAGCTGTTGGACAGAATGAAAAACAAACCTTTTTCTGAGAGTCACGTAAGACTGATCGAGCAGTCAGGCAAAAGTGTCGAAAAAATGACCGTGCTGGTTGATGAATTACTCAACATGAGCAGGCTGAGTGAAGATCAGCTTAAACTTGAGAAGAAAAAATTCAATCTTTACGAAATGCTCGCTATGAGCTGTAACCATATCAGAATGGAAGGAGAGTACGAGCTGATCCTTCACGGAGACAAACATCTGGAGGTCATTGCTGATGAGCACCGAATTGATCAGGTAATCATCAATTTTGTAAACAATGCCGTAAAATATGCTCCGGATTCGAAAGAGATACATATAACGACAGAATCTTTACAAAACCATGTAAAAGTTTCTGTAAAAGATTTTGGTGAGGGTATTGATGAAAAGATTCTGCCAAATCTCTTTGACCGTTATTTCCGGGTAGATCATTCCGGGAAGGCCTATACAGGTCTGGGTCTGGGACTTTACATCTGTGCTGAAATCGTCAGAAGACATCAGGGTGAAATCGGTGCCGAAAGTGAAATGGGCAAAGGAAGTACGTTCTGGTTTACGCTGCCCCTTTAATCTTTATCCCGTATTATTCTTCTTCTTCAGAATCACCGATACTGTACGGATCGATTATTCTGGTCACGACACCGTGACCGATCAGGTCGGATCCTTCAAAAAAATCAAAATCAAGTCCTTCATAGATTTTGCCGGTTACATAATCAGTTTTCAATAAAGCAATTTCTGCTGTTACGGTATCCCCGGGAAATACAAGATCGGTTCCTGCGAAATTCTGTACTCCTGTATACATTTCGAGATCAAACGGAAATTTAAACAGAGGTCTGTAACCGGATGATACAGGAGTAGTATTCACACCGTCTTTTGCAGGTAAATAAGTGAGCAGTGCTGTAAATTGGGGTTTGATCTTCATCTCGTCTTTAAAAGTTTTAAACGTAAACGAATTTATAAAAAATTAAATACAATCTCATTTTTTTAAATCAGATAATTCTTTACCGGGTTTAAGATGTTTTTTTAAAAACTAATCTTTCCTTTCCAGGCACGTTCCTGCAATTCCTTTTTAGCCAATGGCTTGATTTTAGTTAACAGATAATAAATCACTCTTATTGATATATTCATCATTTAGTTTAAGATCAGAATTATTGCAGTATGGAAAAATTTAAAAAAATAATTTTGAAAATCATAAAATGGATCGGGATTTCTTTCGCATCCATTCTGTTTTTAATGTTTATTATCCCGATATTATTTCCGGGGACTATTTCAAAGCAGGTAAAAATTTTCGCCAATAAACATCTCGCAGGAGAACTTGATTATAAAAAAACAAGTCTGACCTTTTTCAGGCATTTTCCTTCACTGACTGTTTCGGTTGATGATCTGCTGCTGAAAGGTTCCAGACCTTTTCAGCAGGATACCCTGCTTTCAGCAAAAGAAGTTGCGGTGGGAATCAATCTCAAAAATCTCATTTTTGACGGTGATGTAAAAATTGACGAGATCTATGTGACCGATGCTGTTGCCAATGTTTTTGTGAATACGAAAGGGGAGGCCAATTACAATGTGTATGTTTCGAAGCCTTCCGATAAACCCAAAGACACCACGCAATCCGGGGCTTCCATTAAACTTGATCTTATCAAATTCAGAAATATTGATGTAAGATATAATGATCACGCTGCCCGCGTCCTGGTGGATGCGAAAGGTCTGAATTATACCGGAAAAGGCGGATTAAGCCAGGATGTTTTTGACCTTAAGACAGATTTAGATATCAATAAATTAGATTTCAGTTTAGACAGGATTTGGTATGCAAAAGAGAAAACGCTGCATGCCGACCTCATTACGAGAATCAATACCAATGCACTGACTTTTGTGTTGCGAAAAAATGAATTGAGAATAAATGAGCTTCCGCTGAAGTTTACCGGGTTCCTCAGTATCCTGAAAGACGGTTACGACCTTGATATCAAAGCTGCCTCTGAAAAAACAACGATCCGGGATATGTTGTCCATCCTTCCGCCACAATATCTAAAATCAGTCAGTGATACCAAAATAGAAGGGAACAGCGACCTGTTTTTTAATCTCAAAGGGAGGTTCAGCGAGGCTCAGAATCTGAAACCGCGACTTAAGGCGAGGCTTCTTGTACAGAATGGCTTTATCTCGAGCGGAAATGCTCCCGTCCCAATGAACAATCTGAATATGGATCTTAATGTTGATCTTCCTGATCTCAATACCGATCAGTTGGGAATTGATTTGAAGAAATTGAGCTTTGACCTGGGACGGAACAATAATTTCCGTGCCGTAGTACAGACCAAGGGACTGAAAGAAATGCAGGTTAAAGCAGATATTAAAGGAGCGTTGAACCTTCAGACACTGGATCAGGCATTAGGATTAAAGGATATTGAGATCAGAGGTCTTCTGAATACTGATATCAAAGCCAATGGACTGTTCAGCCTGGATAAAAAACTGTTCCCCAAAACCAACGGATACCTGAATCTTAAAAATGGATGGCTGAAAACAACATATTATCCCAATGCAGTTCAGAATATCAATATTGCTGCACATATTACCAATACAGACGGGACTTTCAAAAGCCTGGGTGTAAAACTGGATCCGTTTAAATTTGATTTTGAAGGAAATCCTGTTTTTGTGAATGCCGATCTGCAGAATTTTGAAGATCTGCTGTATAAGGTGCGTGCAAAAGGGGTTCTTAATGTAGGAAGGATCTATAAAGTTTTTGCCAAAAAAGGACTGGATGTCAGCGGGCTGATCATGGCAGACCTTTCACTGAACGGACGTCAAAGTTATGCTACGACCGGACAGTACAGCAGGCTGGACAACAGAGGGAATTTAATTTTAAAAAATATAAAAGCCACTACTGAATATCTTCCGAAATCCTTCTACATCAGAGAAGGAAATTTCGAATTTGAAAATGAGAAAATGTGGTTCAGGAAATTTTTTGCCACTTATGGAAAATCAGATTTTGCCCTTAACGGACATCTGCTCAATACCATCAATTATTTTATTGAAAGAAAAGGTACCCTTCACGGTCAGTTTGTACTCAACTCAAGATATATTCTCATTGATGAATTTATGGCACTTAAAAGTGGTGACAATACCGATAAATCCATTGAAGTGGAATATGCAAAAGTTGAAAACCCAAAAAGCAGCGGTGTGGTAATCGTCCCTAAAAATTTGGATGTTTCTCTGCAGGCGAATGCTAAAAAGGTAGAATTCAAAGGTCTTGCACTTAATAATCTTAAGGGCCTTGCATCAGTGAAAAAAGGGGAAGTTTACCTTAAAAATACTTCATTCGATATTGTGGGAAGCCGTATGAAGATTGATGCCCGTTATCAGGATGAATCACCGCTCACAGCCAATTATGATGTAGCACTTAATTTTTTGGATTTCAATGTACAGAGGGCATACAGGGAAATCGATATGGTAAGGGAAATGGCAACTGCGGCCAAAGATGTCAAAGGAATCGTATCGGTTGATTATAAACTCAAAGGGGACTTTGATAAAAACATGATGCCGATCTATCCTTCACTGGAAGGCGGAGGGGTAGTTAACCTGCGTGATGTGGAAGTTAAAAATCTGAAAATGCTTTCGGCCGTAGGGAATGATATTGGGGCCAAAGCTTTTAACAATCCTGATATGAAAGGTGTAAATATAGAGACCCATATCAAAAACAACCTGATCCACGTTGATAAATTTACTTTTAAAGTATCTATCCTGAGACCGACGATCAGCGGTACGACAAGTTTTAACGGACTGCTTGATTTAAGGATCAGAGTTGGAATTCTTCCGGGAGGGCTGATAGGATTTCCGGTGGTCGTGACAGGAACCCATGAGAAACCTAAAGTTAAAATTTTCAGTAAAACAGGGCAGGGGATTATTGATGCGCTGTACAATGAGAAATCAAACAAGGTGATCCGTCAGGAAAGACGGGCTGAGAAGAAAACGCGCCGCCAGCAGCGCAGAGACAAAGCGGCTCAGGAAGCGAAAGCTAAAAGCGCTGAAAATCAAATCACCAAAGACATTAAAAAAAAATGAATAATAGAAGACTGCATTCGGAAGAAAGCAGTCTTTTATTTATGGTATAAATTCAAAAAATTATTTAGGTTCCCAAAGTTCAATTTTATTGCCGTCGGCATCCATGATATGAACAAATTTGCCATAGTCGTATACGGCAATTTCATCCAAAACGGTTACATTATTGGCTTTCAGTTGGTCAACAAGTCTTTCGATATGCTGCACTCTGTAATTGATCATAAATTCCTTTTTGGAAGGCTCAAAATATTCGCTCCCGTTTTTGAACGGGCTCCACTGAAGACTGTTGATCTCTTCAGGATTTTGTATGTTTCTCGATTCAAAAGTTGATCCCCAGTCATTCACCTCAATTCCTAAATTTTCAGCATACCAGTTTCGGGTATTTTCAGGGTTTTCTGTAAAAAAGAAGATTCCCCCGATACCGGTAACTTTTGGTTGATCTTTGTCGAAATCCTGATCAGACTTCTCGTTTATGTTATCTTCCATAATTTTTGAATTTTAGGTTTGTATACTACGGATCAGATGATATTTTTATTTTTTAAAATCACTGCCAGATGAAATAAAGTCTTGGCTTTATACTCTTTTTTGATACTGTTCAGCCGTTTTTCGATAGAGCTTGTACTCATTGCAGTATCCGGTTTTAATTTCATCAGCTCCGCCATATCAGCGATTTTTATCCCCTTAGATAAATATTTAAGGATCAGTAAATCTCGTTTTTCCATCATGTAAAAATAGAGATTTTACAGGGAATGTGATGAGGATAAATCTGTTTTTTTTTATAAAATCTAAGCCCTGTTGATCCTGAAATTGCTGCAGTGTCAGAAGATCTGTCTTTGTGAAAATGATAGTACTGTTTGAAGAATTAATTTGGAGTGGGTTAGGTTTGTCTATATTGTAGAAGCTTTAAAAAATAAAAAAGGGAATTAGCCGTATATAATGATCAAAAAATATTATAGTAAATCAGCAAACGATTAAACACTTATAAATGGCTAATAATAGTAAGCTCAAAGTTTAAGATATTGAAATTTCATTAACTAATAATACATTAGATTATATAGAGGCTTGGAAGGGTTTGAACAACTCTAATTTTAATTGTGGCGAATTCGCAATAATTAAAAATGGCACTGGATCCAATTAGCACAAGGTAAGCGTAAAAGATCTGATAGAAAAGATAGAAAGAGCAAATGGAATTGGAATTATGGCTAAAACAAGTAGATATGGCGGAACATTTGCGCAAACCTATATAGCTTTTAATTTTATAATGTGGATTAGCCCTGTATTTCAATTATATAGTTAAAGAATATTAACGCTTTAAAGAAATCAAATCCAATAAACCTACATTAAATAATTTAGATATTATAAAATCTCTAAAAAAAAATTCTGACACAACATCTATTGATTATAAAAAAGAAATAAATTATATGAATGTCCGTTTTTAATTATAACACTAAGATTATCAGTTATTTTGTCATTCCGGAGGAATCTAAACTGCTTTATTTTCACTGTATTGAGATTCCTCCGGAATGACAAACGAACCGCCAAAAACTAAGTTATTACGTATTATGGACATTCATTTATTACAATGTATGGTCATAATTAAATTATATGAATGCCCGTTTTTGATTATAACACTAACATCATCAGCTATTTTGTCATTCCGGAGGAATCTAAATTGCTTCATTTTCAATGTGTTGAGATTCCTCCGGAATGATAAACGAACCGCCAAAAACTACGTTATCAATTATTATGGAATTCATTTATTACAATGTACGATAATAATTAAATGATAAAGAGGACTGAAAATTAATCAGATCTCTTTTCTTTAATAATCATTTTACTTTCTCCAACCTTTGTTGAAGTTATGCGTCTTGCGTCAGAATTGTTTCGTGAATTATAAACGTATAGGCTAAGTGATAAGTCATCAAAATCCCTTGTCTCTCTCATCAGACTTTCTTCAGTTAGTTTATTGGTATTATTACTAAAATTTAAAGCATTATTGTTCTGGAATTTCTGTTTACAATTGTTTTATAATCCTAATGGTCTGTTAAATCTCTGCTTGCTCTTTTTGCCAGCGTCGGATAGTGACGAAAATCATACTCAACGATATAATGATCAGCACCTCCACTAATAAACAAAGCCTGAGAATTTCTCAGGCTTGTCTTATTTTTCTTGCAGCAATTTCTCGTACTTATCGGTTATTTCCTTCTGTTGGACGAGCATACGTTCATACAGCTCAACTATTTTATCAATCGGGTTAAATGTACAATGTAGATTCTCAGCGATATTTTTATCTCCCATGATCGAATCATCTCCCGGTCTTGAATCGTTTCCTATAATAGAAGCATCTCCCAATGTTGTATCATCGTTGAAGGTATTGGTGATAATATTAATAGCTTGTTCGTCATTAAAATTCTGAATAGCTTCTACAGGAATTTTCAGAACTTCAGAGATTTTCTCAAGCAGGGAATCAGCAATTATTTCTTTCTGCTCAAGCAGGGAGACTTTCTTCTGGTTCCAGTCATCACCCAGGTCAAATGCCAATGCTTCCTGCTTGATCCCCAGCATTTCCCTGAATCTTTTGACGTTGCGTCCCTGATGTACTTTATGTTCCATGTGTTTTATTTTTCTGAGTGGTAAAGATACAGCCATTCTGATAACCGTACGAAAAGTAAAGTTAAAAAATAAAGGGTAAAAATCCTAATACAAGTTCGGGATAAGCACAGGAAGGTACTGAATGATGAGACCGTACGTATTTTTTATGACCGTTATCTCTTATTTGAATTTAAGGAAGCACGGGTGCCGGCGCACTTGCAATGCCTGTTATATTGGCATTCATATTAAAAACGATAGGTGCATTGACTGTAGTCAGTAGATCTCTTCTGTAAGCGCTTATACTCAATCTGATTTCAAGCTTGAGATTGAATACCCGATTATTGTTAGGGGTAAATTTAATGTGCCACAAACCGTTCTGCACGTAAGATCTTGCCGAATATTGAGGAACATACTGATTCAAATTTCCGGGTTGTAAAAGACTGACAACAGGATTGTCATTTTCGCCTCTTACAATAAATCCACCGATGGCTACGTAGTACCGAGCAGCAGATATGCCTGTATTAAAATCACTGACGCCGCTGGGATTAATGTTCCGGAGAAAATAAACCGTGCTGTTAATGGCCGTGTATTCAGAAGTGGCAGGAACGTATCTTTTGATGATTTTATCACTGTTATCTCTTACCAGAAGATAAGAATCTGCAGAACTTCCGAGGTGATCTCCCGGATTTTCAAAATAGATGTCACCACTAATCTTATGGTTTCCGGCAACCTCGAGGGAATGGGTCGGAGTGTTCGTTCCGATCCCTACACCATTAATCTGTGAACTGTACAGTGTGAAATTAAAGATGAATACGACTGTTATTAAAATATTTTTCATGATAATTTTTTTAAATTCCCGATGGTGCTGTGGCAGCACTTCCTGTATTGGAGCCCTGAAGGTCAAAAGTCAGTATACCCAGATCTTTATAGAATCTTTTTGAATAGATAATAATGTCAAAATTGTAAGTGTATCGGTCGGTCGTATTCTGGGTGTTCAAATTTGGATAGGCGATATTGACATGCCAGTTCTGTCCGGATTCATAGAATCTTATCGTAAAGTGACCCCGGTTGGTACTTGAGACAGGATTGGCAACAGGTGAAAAAATACCGTTATTTCCACTGCTGGGGATGGCTTCAAAATTGGCGATCGTGATAAAATATTTGTCTGTAGGAATATTCAGATTCAGATCATTCAGATCATCCCTGTAAATGTTGGTTATCGAGTAGGGCTGTACAATGAGTGGGGTGTAGAGGTTTTCTATGGATAAAACTTTACCACCGACAATCGCTGACTGCGGATCTGTTCCAAGAACCGTAAAACCAGAAGAATTATTTACATAATTTGTTGGATTGAGCGTTACGGACTGGCTGATAGCTGTACTTCCTACAACTTCGAGCTTTTCTGTCGGCGTCATTGTGCCTATTCCAATCTGTGCATTGAAAAATGTAGCCAGAGAGAGAGTTGAGATTATTAAGAACTTATTCATTATAATTTTTTTAGGGAAGAATTGATGAGTTATCGGATCCTGCGGAAGTATTTCCTAGATCAAAAGGTCCCCGTTCAGGAAAGTTTTTTACATAGGTTTTCGGGTATATGGCACAAATAATATCCCATGAACCATTTGTGGTTGTATTAAGATCAGAATAATCCGCATAAATGATCCATTCATTATTTACACTTTTTACACCATACGTGGGAACTGCGATAGCTGAACCGATCAGATCACGGTCAAAATGAGCAGATAAAACCATCAGTGAATGATCAGTAGAATTTATTTTAGTATTGAAACCTTCTACCCAGTCACGGTTAACATTCATAAGCCGATAGGTAACGATCGTTGCAATACCGGGAGAATTGGCATTTGACGGGTTGATTCTTTTTACATTATTGCCTGCAATATCCTGGGTCAGTAGCATATAACGGTCTTTTTCCGCAGCACCGACGGCAGGAGTGTTTTCAGTAATGATTTTTTCCGCTTTGTAGGAACCTATTACATCAAGCTTAACCCGGGGAGTAACCGTATTGATTCCGACATTTCCTGATGACTGTCCGTTAATGGTAGTTAATACGAAAAGGATCATTAAAAGCGATAGCTTTTTTTTCATGGTTATTAGTATAATTGTTATTTTTAAAATCATAATAGTGGAAATAATGCAGGATTTTGTGCATTATTTAAAGCTTATTGTGATTTGGTGAAATATACAATCAGATGTAAAACCTTATTACTAGGTGAAAATAAACACGAATGGTATTAATAAAAAAGACTGAATAATTATGGTGCAAATATAGATTCAATAGCTTTCCGGAGGATTGTTAAAAACTCTCTTCCTCTTGTTATTTTGAGCAAGAGCTGGTCGTTCAGTTAGTACGACTGTAATAAAAAAAGGCTGCCTGATAAACAGGCAGCCTTAAAAGATGATTTAATTCTTTTATTTTTTTATTGCTTTCACGGTTTGTCTGGTGCCATCTTTCATTTCTAAAATAACGAAGTATGTTCCTGAAGTTAAAGTGCTCAGGTGAATGGAAGAAGAAGGATTTTGTATTGTTTTTACTATTCTTCCGGCCATGTCAGCAATAGATACCGACTTGACCTTATCGACCTGTGAAATATTCAGTACTTCAGAAAATGGATTAGGGAATACTTTTATAATATCATTTTGATGATCAGAATCATTCACAGCCAATACATTCTGTTCTACAACAAAATTGTCTATGAAAAAATCAACATCATTGGTGTCTTCCACAGAACCGTTTGTTGCGTAAAATGCAAATTTTGTGGATGCTCCTGTATACGATGTAAGATTGAATGTATATTGGTTTGATGTATTTGACGGTGAATTTGCTGCATTCCACGTTGCTAAAACGGTCCATGTTGCACCGCCATCCTGGGAAACAACAAACTGTACGACGTCATCAGAACCCAGGGAACCTGCTGCAGTCCCAGCAAATGCTGTCAAACCATAATCAAATTTTACTCTGTAATTACCGGCGGATAAATTGAATACAGGAGTGATAAGCCAGGAATTGAATCCGGTATTAAAAGAATTTGAATAGATGTTTACCTTCATAGCCCCGTCAAATCCATTATTCAGAAAGCCACCCTGATTCCAGTTAGAACTGGTTCCGGTTGGTGCTGTTGATGGGTTTCCTCCATTTGCATTTCCCCAGCATGCGTCAATTCCGGAACCGAAATCAAAAGTGTAATTAGGAGTTACAGTTGCGCATGGGGTTGTAAATGTAATCGGAAGAGACCAGCTGCTGCTATTGGATGATGTACAGACAGCCCGCACCCATACATGATAGGTGGTAATGCTTGATAAGTTTGGCAACACAGCAGTCAGTACAGAACCGGATACGGAGCCCGTAGCCGTAACAGTATTTGCAGGAGTAGTACCGGATGTTGAAAGATAGTACTCATAACCTATAGCAGGTGCACTTGGTGATGCAGTCCATGAGAGGTTAGCTGAACTCGCTCCTACATTGTTTACTGTTAGGTTTGAGGGAGACACACAACTCGGTGCAGCTCCAATACTTGCGGTGTAGTCATGAACTTCACCGTAACCACTATCTGTGCAGGGAATCGGTACTGAACCGTAGCTGTCGGCAACCCTTAACCGGTAACTTCCGGGAGCAATATTTGCAGGGATAGAAATTGTTGCATTCGTCATATCCATATTATTCATGAACATACTGCTGCCCTCTGCGACCAATTCAGGTGCTGAATCACTAAAGGTACCATCATTATTAAAATCAATCCATACTTTTACATATTGATTGGTATATCCATGAGTAATAGTGAAAGGGTAGTTAACGCCTGCGTTCAAAGCGATCACCTGAGAAACATAATCCCCATAGGAATTACTTGAACAGCCTGTATCTAAATCGCTGAAATTTGCAGTTGGAATTGTGAAACTGTCAATGTTGTCACCAAAAGTACAGCCGGTGGCGAAATTAGGAGCACAATACGTTTGGGCAGAAATTCCGAATCCATAAAGGAAACTGCACATAAGTAGAAATTTTTTCATATATTAAAGTTTAAAATTTATTGTTTTTCCGGATCTTCAGATTCTGGATGGGATAAGGTTACAGTCTCTATATCCTAAATCGTCATTCTTATTTATTAAGATGAATATAGACGAAAAATGATACTTGAAATACTAAAAAGTACTTCAAGTATCATTTTTTCATCCATAACAGTGATATACTGTTATTTGAAAAGTCATCTGAGATTTCATGTTTTGCAACAATGATTACTTTCAATTAATCGGAGAATAGAGATTAGAATTTATTTTCTGATAATCTTATGCTTGAACTGAGTTCCTCCCTCCATTGTAATATCGAGTAAATACGTTCCTGACGGATAAGAGGAAAGATCAACACGTGCATCTTTCACCTCATTCAGTTTTCTACCGTCGAGAGCATAAACCGCAATGTTTTTTACTTTTTTATCAGATTTTATATTCACATAATCCGATGTAGGATTAGGGAAAATGGATACATCGATTGATGAAACCTCATTTACCGCCAACAGCTGATTATTGCTCTGCATATACATTGAAAGTACAACACGCCCATCCTGACCAAAGAAAACAGCAGTAGGAACCTCATATTTCAATACGTGATTTCCAGCGGTGAGTGATGCTGAAGTAAAGCTTCTGATCGGAACAGAATTACCGGGACACCAGTTATTCCAGGCAGTCCACCAGGCAGTTGTTTTAACGGTTGTACCATAAATACCGTTGCCCTGTGTATTGTACATTCTGAAAGGTTCGCAGGATATTCCACCTGGTGTGAATGTTAACACCGGAGCATTATCCAAAGAAACCAGGTTCTGTCTTCTTACATATTCTTCACCATTGTTTCCTGCACCGTGAGGCGTAGTAACAATAAAAAACTTGGCATCGGTTGTATTCTGATTTAAGTTAAAGTTTACAAGTCTCACAGTCTGTCCCGGCTGATCAGTATTGTTATAATTATTCAGCTCATTAGAATCCAGCAAAGGAAGCAGATTATTATAGGTAGTTGTAACTGCAGGATCATTTGAAGTTACAAAATCTAAAGTTCCTGCAAAGACATCGTTTCTGTTAGCACATCCTACGACTTGTGTATTGGCGGCATAGGGAACACCGAAGACATCAAGTTCAATCCAGATATCATAAGTGTTTCTGAGCGTTGTATTACTGAAAACCGAATAAAGATTATTAACCTCAAAGGTATAAGGAACCTGAGTGGGAGAAATGTTTTTATTCATGAAAGGAGTGATATACCTTCCGATTTCGATCCGCTTTACGGCAGCATCGCTCAAGGTATATGAAGCCTGATTTTTCGGCACCAGTGCAAGATGCACACCTCCGATTCTGTCATAATTGTCACAAAGTGCTCCAATGGTAACATTCATCTGAATTTTATTCTGGAAAGAATTAAGTTCCGCATCCGTCATTTTTTTTGCATACCGGTAATTGGCAAGACGGATGGTGTTTGCAGGGACAGGGTCAGAAACGTTGCCTGCGTAACCGTCAAAAAAAACAATCTGTGAAAATACATTGATCGTAGTCTGGGCCTGTACTTTTAAAAATGATGACAGGACCAAAAAAGAAAGTATAAATTTTTTCATAAAATATAAATATTGGTTTGTTTTCAATTTGCTGTTTTGCCTGAAGCACCTGTACTGTATGACTGATGCGGTTATCTCATCTTAATGACCTTAAAAAATACTATTTTCAGGGGTGCTTCATAAAACTTTTGATTGAACCCTGGTCATTTCTAAGCAGATCATATTTTAAAATCAAGTTTAAGTAAAACACACTTGATTTTACTTAAACTTGTTGCTAACTTAAAATACAGTTAATCTAATTATGTTAAATTGACTCGTGAGCAAATATAAACTCAGAGATTGAATTAGAATTTGTGAAAATGGAACTATTAATTGTTATTTTGAGCATAGTAATGTTATTAAATGTGTGAATATATGAAGTATTGTGTAGTATTACAAAATTTTTTTAATCTATATAGGTAAAACATTGCGATTATGCAAAATGTTTACTGAGGAGTGTGTTTTGATACTTTTTAAAAACCTATTTGATATCAGTTTCTTTAAATATCTGTATTTCAGAGGGTTTTTTACCTGTATGTTTCCTCATAAAATGAGTGAAGTTACTTTCGCAGCTAAAGCCAAATTCAAAAGATACTTCAGAAATAGTGAGATTTGAATTTGTGAGCGCTATGATGCACTCATTGCATAATTTCTGTATGATCATGTTTTTGGGTGTTTCTCCGTACAGATGGTTGCAGATTCTTGTAAGCTTTTTCGTAGTAATACATAGTTTTGAGGCATAGTGAGATACACTGCGATGTTCTCTGTGGTCTTTTTGCAGTAATGTTTTAAAAGTATTGCCTATAGATATAAAATTTATGTCATCAGATTTTTTTTCATCAGCAGCTTTGGTGTGCATCAAAGCGTCTAAAATCAGACTTTCAATAATGCCGTGTGCAGCAGATAGATATAAAATTTTATCCGCATCTTTGAAATAGATCAATCTCTCTGTTATCAGTGATATAATATACTCTCTGCTTCCGAAAAATGGTGAGATCACAGGCTGTTCACTGTTATTGAAAAATACTTCAGAATTTAAAAAGATGCTGTCTTTTTTTGACTTTTCGTAAAACAACGATGTAAATATGATTACGTGAGCATCATCACATTCAATATCAGGAAATTCTACAGTTTTATAAGGACCTACAAAAACAGTATGCCCGCTTTTGATAAAAAATTTCTTTCCGTCTATCCATATTTCAAAATCTCTTAATACCAGATAAATGCAGAAGTATTGCAGGGTGTTGAATTTCCGCAGAAAATTATTTCTTTCAATTACATTTTTTAAAAGATCAATATTAAATCCAATTTCTTTTAACTGGTTAGAAAGATTGTACATTTCCTAAAATTTTTTTTTATAAACCGCCTGCAGCAATAGAATCCTTTTTACTTATTTTAAATCCGAATATCAGATATGGATAGATGTTAAATTGAAAGGAATGTTGGATTACTCACATAACCAATGTTTTTGTATGATTTTTTATTCACTTTTCAGGATCTTATAATTGAAAAACAGAGTGAAAAGTATAATAATATAAAATCAGGTAAGCCGTCATGATTATTTGGTCTCATCAGTATCTGTTTTTGATTTGATAAATATATAATAAAATTTAATTACGAAAAAAATAATAATAAGGTCGTTTTGTTTGATTTAAATATGCATAATATGTAATATTTATTATAATGTATATTTAAAATTAATTTTTTAATATAATATTGTAATTTTAATGATTAAAATGCACCGGAAGTCACTGAATACCTATATAAAAATTCAGGATGTGTTTTCTTACTTATTTTTCAGAGCCTTTAATAAATAAAGTATAAACAGTCTGGATCGGAGCCCGCTGCCAGCTTCATGAAGATGATCACTGTATCATTAATTAACACTGCCTGTTATAAAAATAACTGGAACTGGAGTACTGCATCAAAAGTGGAAGATAAGCGAAAGAACAGTCTACTGTTGCGACATAAAATCAATCAGGACCATAATAGAAATGAATTTTTTTGAAGACTGGTATTCGGGATTCAGCTGTTCACGGATCTCGCCGATGGCTTTGCTCAGTTTATTACTGACCGTTTTATTGCTTATTCCCAAAGCTTCTGCGGTTTCATCGACTGACATGTTTTTGCGGATCCTCATATCATAGATTTTCTGTTCTGTAAGAGGAAGCCCGGATACCACTTCATTGATCATTGCAAACAAATCTGAAATATCATGCTCTTCAATAATTTCAAAATATTCAGTATCTGTGATGTCAGCTGGACTGTCAGTTTCTTCAATGCTGACTGTCAGTGATCCTTTTTTATGACGGTTAAAATAATCGATAATCCTGTAATGCAGATGTCTGAGAAGATAGCCTTTGGCACTTTCATTCTCATCGGTCTGTACGTTGATCTTATTTTCAAGTATATTGATCCACAGATTCTGTAAAAGCTCTTCTGCAGCTTCTTTATCCTTTGTCCTTATAAAAACAAAACGGTACAGGTCGTTCCAGTACTTTTCGTAAAGCAGCATAAAAGCATGCCGGTCGCATGTCTTTATTTTTTCTAATAAGGTGTGATCTGTTGGATTCATCGCTGATGCAAAATTACCTAAATGAAAGTTAACTTTTTGTGAACTTTAGGGAATCCAAGATTAATTAATTCTGAAAATAAGAGGTGAAATATGAATGGAATGTTGTGAAATGATAAAAAACCTTCTTCAGTTATTGATTACATGACCGAATGTGAACACGATGTTAAATTCAGGCTGGGGAAGTTTCTAATTTTCACTGTTTTATTGATGTACCAATCAATTTAAGGGCAGGACATTTATGAAAAACCTACAATATAAAGATATTGAAGCTTTTGTTTTCAGACTTTGGCAGAGAGAAGTTTCCGGGGAGAAAATTTCAGGGAAAGAAACCCAACTTTTAGATCAATGGAAAACTGATGCAGAGAACGACCTTGATCAAAATCATATCAGGGAATCCAAAGAACGGGTTTCACTTGTTTTAGGATCCTATTTTCCGCAGACTTCTGTGACCAATCACCATTACGGCTTTAGAAAGTATGTCTACCAGATCGCAGCCACTATAGTACTCTTCTTTTCATTAGGAGGGATTTTTACTTACCATACTTTCTTTAAGCCGGATGTTTATTATACGGATTCTGTTAACAGGAAGGTTTACCTGGCTGACGGTTCTGCCGTAACTTTATTTCCCGGATCAGTGCTTACCGTTGAGAAATCATTTCCTGCAGATACACGGGAGGTGAGCTTAGAGGGTGATGCCATATTTTCTGTCGCAAAATCAAAAAAACATCCATTCATTGTTCATGCTGACGGTTTCAGTACCAGAGTTTTGGGAACTGTATTTAAAATTACCCAGACCGGCAATGACAAGGCGGTAGATCTTTATGAAGGAAAAGTGGCGGTATCTTATGCAGGAACTCCGGTAACTTTTCTCAAACCTCATCAGAAATGGACAAATTTCGGACTTGCAAGGACTTCAGCGGTTATTTCAATTAAAAAACAAAACAGGTATCATTATGATCCAATGCCTTCATTATTATCTCTGAGTTTTAATGATGTAGCCTTAAAAGAAGTTGCCGGAGTTTTACAGAAAAACTACAATATTCATATCATTTATCCGAAAGAATTGGCAGAAAAGAAAATAACTGCTGATTTCACAGGTGGAAATACGGATGAAAATATCGAAGCACTGGCATTTATACTGGGGGCTGAGGTTGTCAAACAAAATCAGACCTACATCCTGAGAAAATAGCCTGTAATCATCATTGAAAAACTGGTAATAAGATAATTTAAATTAAAAAGAGAGCGAAAAAAATGAAAAGTTTGAAATGTGGACTTACGATCGCAGCAATATTTTTTATTGTAAAAGCTGAAGCACAGGAATTATCACAGAAAGTGTCGTTTTCTGTTCCTGCCGGAAAGCCTTTGGTCGAAGTACTGGAAGAATTTGCCGGTAGAACGGGAATGCGGTTGGCGTACTCTAAAACAGATATTAAAGAAATAAAAATAAAAGCTGTAAAATGTGAAAATATCCCTGTCAGTGAATGTCTGAAAAATATTACTTACGGACTTCCTGTGGTTTACCGTCTTCGTGGAGATCTTATTTCGGTCAAATATGAAGGATCGGATATTTCTGTCACAGGAAACGGGAAAATCTCAGGAAAGATCGTTGACGAAGTGGGCAGTCCTGTAGCAGGTGCCGAAATCAGCATAGGCGGAAAGAATACAGTCACCGACAATAACGGGGATTTTACCATTGAGCTTCCTTCGGGGGTCTATATGCTTACTGTAAAGTCTCCGAAATATAATACGCTGCGTGTAGAAAAACTGACAGTCGTTACCAATGAGACCAACAGGGTTTCATTTTCAATAAAATCAATTTCTAATAAAATATCAGAGATAAAAGAAGTTGTCATCACAGGTACCCGTAAGGCAGATACCCAGGCAGGATTACTCGCTTTACAGAAAAAAGCAGCCCAGATGAGCGACGGGATCTCCGCAGAACAGATTTCCAAAACTCCCGATAATGATGTCGGAGGGGTGTTGAAAAGAGTGACGGGAATTACAACAATTGATAATAAATATGTTGTGGTACGGTCAATGGGAGAACGCTGGAATACAGCAGCCATGGACGGGATCAGCCTTCCCAGCACCGAAGCATATAACCAGAACTTTTCCTTTGATATTATTCCTACATCCATGGTAGAAAGCGTGATTGTAAGTAAAACAGCCACTCCCGATATGAATGCCAATTTCGCAGGTGGATATGTTGAGGTGAGAACCAAAGATATTCCTAATGAAAACTTTACAACGGTAACTGTAGGGACTTCCTATAATGATCAGGCTACTTTTAAAGATTTTCTTACCCGCCAGAGGGGAAAATATGATTATTTCGGATATGATGACGGAATAAGGGATTTTCCGATGGGATTACAGGCAATGAACTGGACGAATCCTCAGTTTTTTGAGCAGTCAAAACAGTTTGTCAATGACAATTTTACCAATTACAGGACCAGAGCGGATCTGGGATCGAATATGCAGCTGGCATTAGGGAGGACTTTCGGATTAAAAGATAATAACAAATGGGGATTTGCCGGTGCTCTGATTGTAAGGAATGAGCAGAACAAACTGCAGATTGATCATACCGGAAGAGGAAACTGGCTTGATACCACTCAGCTGATCAATGACTGGCAGACCACCGGAGAGGCACCTGTAAAATTTTATGATTTTAAAAATCAGGGAGCTTCCTACAACTACAATTCTACAGTGGCAGGAATGATGAACTTTGGTCTGCAGTTGGGTAAAAGCAGGTTTTCATTCCGGAACTCCTACACTCACATTTATGACAATACAGTAACGAGAATTACAGGCTGGAATGAATATACCGGAGGAAGCGGACTGCCGGCCAATGCAGAATCAGCTTACCATTATTTTTACAACGGAATTATTCCGGATAACGATCCTGAACAGATAAAATCGCTCGACAGGCCTTATACAGATAATGCGAACTATCCCATTTATCAGACTCTGTTACAGAATAAACTGGAAGGAAATCATAAAATAGGAAATACTATTATTGACTGGTTTGCAGCAAGAACAAATGTAGCCTCTGATACCAAAGATTATACCCTGCATCACACCCTATATAATTTTATCGGAAACGAGATCATCGCATTTCATCAGGCAAATAACTCATCCAGTGACTTTGCGAGAGGGTATATCCAAAACAGGGAGACTGATTACAATTACGGCGCTTCTTTCAAATGGAACCTGAACACCGGAAATTTTAAAAATGATATCAAAGCAGGGTATGCCGGAGCATCAAAAAACAATACCAATATTCAGCAGAAGTTTTTGCTCAGAACGGATGAATCAAACGGAGCCCCCAATACAGTACCGCTGCAGGGACTGCTTTCTGACTGGTTTGATGGTTCTCACTACGTTCCGGGTGGAATAGGGTGGCAGACCAGGCCGCTGTATAATGATGAAAAATATGAGGGTGAAGTAGATCAGCATACCGGGTATGTCATGTTTGACAACCGGTGGAAAAATAAATTCAGACTGGTTTGGGGATTGAGAGCAGAATATTTCAGATATCATCTGATTTCCCAGCAGCTTGACCCCAGTGATCCGCAGAATGTAAATAAAGTTTCTGTTGAAGACAAGCCCTGGCAGTTTATGCCTTCTGCCAATTTTACCTACAGCCCGACGAATAAAATCAACGTAAGATTAGCCTACAGTAAAACCGTGATACGGCCCCAGTTTAACGAACGTACAGGACTGCCCTATTTTGATCCCATTGCCAACGGTTTGATCTACAATACAGAGATGGTTTCTTCCGTCGTCAATAACGGTGATTTTAAATTTGAATGGTTTCCGGGGTTAGGTGAAATATTTTCGGTCGGACTGTATTATAAAAATATTGAAAGACCCATTGAGAGAGAAGGATATATTTCCAACGAGGGAAATTTATACCTCTACAATGGTAACTCTAAAAATGCAAAATTAAAGGGATTTGAAGCTGAAATCCGGAAAAATTTAGGATTCGCAGGAATAAATTCTTTTTTCGAAAAACTGTTCATAAGCGGGAATTTTACGTACAACGATACGAAGGTTATTGCTTTTAAAAACAGGGAAAAAACACAGGATACCGATGATACGTATGAAGTAGACAGACCCCTCTACGGGCAGACCCCTTACGCTTACAATATAGGTCTGATGTATGACGGGGAAAGATTGGGAGTGAGCTTCTTATATAATGCCAAGGGAGATCAGTACATCACCGTGGGATACGGTTATAACGGTGAAGAAATACAGCGGCCTTATGCAGTTGCAGATGCACAGGTTTCCTATAAATTTTTTAAGAACAGGAATTTAGAAGTCAAGTTTAATGCAAGAAACCTGTTTAACAGAGTAAAAGAGTTTTACAATAATTATAATTCTTATTCTGTCTCAAAAGGAGGAAACTTACAGACAGAACGGGAAATGCTTGACCTTCTGCCGGGAGCAACCGATAAATATGATAAAAACATTGATAAGATCTTATTCCGGGCATACAGCGGCAGAATCTTTGGGCTGACGGTGAATTATACTTTTTAGAAATATTATAAAAAACAGGAAAAGAGCTCATAAATGCAACGTACAGGTTTCGGCAACCTGGCACCGGATCAAAGTACTGCTGATGATGCGCGCCATCAGTAGGGATTCAGGGAAAAACCGACGCTGATCTCTTCCCGAATATCAGTGACAGGCACAGGGAACTTTTTATTGCGGCTCCTCCCGTAATGAAGAGTGGAAAACCAACCAAATCGCAGAAATACAGAGGCGGGTATTTCTAAATATTAAAATACATCAGGCTTAAAAAATCACCCTGATCATTTAAAACTTTAACAATGAAAAAATTAACTTTAATCGCAGCAGCAGTATTATCACTTACAGCATGTCAGAACGATTCTCTGACAGATTCTTCAAACGCTTTTGAAATGAAGCCTACTTCAGCGGAATATATTACTGCATCTTCACTGCCAGTAACTACGGTAAGCGGAAACATTACGACCAATACAACCTGGAGCGGAGTTGTAGAAATCGATGGAATTGTTGCTGTGAAAGATGGCGCTACATTAACCATCCAGCCGGGAACATTTATCAAAGCTAAGCCGAATGCCATCGGTGAAGGTTCAGGGATCCTTGTCATTACCAAAACAGGTCACATCAATGCTACAGGTACGGAGTCTCAGCCAATTATCTTTACAAGTTACAGATTACTTGACGGAAACGAAGACACGACAGCAGTGCCAGGAGATTTCGGGGGAATCGTTTTATTGGGTGATGCTCCTACAAACGTTCCTACAACCACTACTGTGGAAGGATTAAGCGGTGCTGATTACCAGTTTGGGGGAAGCAATTCCACTCATAATGCTGGTACGGTAAAATATGTGCGTATTGAGTTCGCAGGTTATGATTTTGTAGGTGCCAATTCAGGGAATGAAGTGAATGCTCTGACACTGGCAGGGGTTGGAAGCGGTACTGTTTTAGATCACATCCAGGTTTCTTACGGTCAGGATGATTCTTTTGAATTCTTCGGAGGAACAGTGAATGCGACTAATTTGGTCTCTTTTGCAGCAGAGGATGATAACTTTGATTTCGATAACGGATATACAGGAACGATTACCTGTGCCCTTTCTCTGGCAGACCTTAATTCTTCGCATACAACAAGCGGTGGGGTTTCTGATACCAACGGAATAGAGCTTGACAATAATGCAGGTGGTACCACTACGCCATTGACGACTCATCCTGTGATCAACAATCTTACCATCGTTGGGACAAGAACCAATTCACTTCTTTCTTCTCCGTTTTCAGGACCGGTTTATGAAAATGGGATCCATATCAGAAGAAATGGTAAATTAACTCTTAATGATGCAGTTATTACCGGATATCCTACAGGGATCAGGGTAGAAGGTTCAGGTTCGGAATTATCTTCTGCCTCTGCGTACAGCTCGATCAAAGTACACGGATTTACAACTGCTGTTACAGGATTGGGTACTTCGGGAATTCCTGCTTCTAACTTACTGGTAAGCCCTACGGCTGATGCTTTTGGAATGTCAAGTCCATTCTTCAGTTTCGGCTGGAACGTTTCTCCGAGAAACTGTGGGAACTTCCAGGGTACCTGGACAAAATATGATTTCTCTATTGTAGAATAACAGGCTTTAAAATGCAGGGATGGTGATAATGGCCATTCCCTGCTTTTTTATCTGAGACAACAAAAATTAATAATTGGTATTATGAAAAAATTAGTTTTATTTTCTGTTTTATTTTTATCGCAGTCTATTGCTGCGCAGTATCCTGTATGGATCAACTCTTTTAATACCCCTGCGGATTTACAGGGCTGGACTTTCCAGGATATCAACGGCAACGGCAACGGATGGATCCAGGGTCAGAATATTTATCATAACGGGACAAATTTAGTGTATGGAAACTCCGGAGTTCTCCGTCATTCCATCAATCTGGTTCCTACAGGGAATGCAACCGGTTTTGCTACAGAAAATGACTGGGTCATTTCTCCGATGATCGATCTTTCCAATGCCGGTGGAACACTTACGCTGGCAGGTTATGTAGGAAGACAGAGATCTACAAACGCCAATGTGGGAAGGGATATTTATATTTATGTAAGTACTGCCCAGAAGCCGGTACCGGAATTATCTGATTTTGTAGAATTGGCAACAGCTGCGCAGAATGCAGGAGGGGCAACCTATAAGTTCAGTGCCACCAGTGCCAATTTGCCGACCGATCTGACGCAGTTTGCGGAGTGCCTGGTAAATATTTCAGCTTTTGCAGGCAAAAAGATCTACATCGGCTTATGGTCAAACAGAATTTCATCCGGTGCAGCAGTTAATTCTCAGAATATTAACATTGATGAGATGGCGATCTTTGCTTCAGTCCTAAAGACCCAGGAAGCGAAGGATGTTAAAAACATAACGAAAATAAAAGAAAATCCTGTGGCAAACTCCCTGGAATTACAGCTGAATCCAAAACTGAAGGAAAATACAACGACCGTTTCTGTCTACAACATGACCGGACAAAAAGTTTTCATGACCAGGTATTCAAAAAATATAAATGTAAACGTACTGACAGAAGGGATTTATTTTGCTGAGATATCCGATGGTACAACCACCGAAAGACTGAAATTTATTAAAAAATAACCACAATCCTTCAAAACAGGGATTCCCATGAAAGCTTCAATAAAGCATTCTTCAATGTAGATTTTTATAATTAAGCAATTGCCCTGTGCTGTTTTGGGCCTGGGCAATTTTATGCGTTCAGTTACTTTACAATTAAATTAAAAAAAAGATGAAACCTATTTTATCCCTTTTCCTGTTCACCGTATTTTTTTCGTGTACATCCGAAAGTGCTTTAGAACCTTACGACAAAGCACAGATGGCAGCTGAGGTCAATATAAAAGGATATTCAAAACCGGATGTAATTCAGTTGAGGCTTAACGGAAATCCTGTACCGATAGCAGGTAAACCTTCCTATACTGATAAAGTGGAAACGCAGATCCAGTTTGTGATCGATGAAGGAGAGACTGACGAGCTGGGAATCTATAATCATCAGACAGGAGCCCAGATAGCCCGGTATACGATCACGTATGATAATTTTAAAGAATATAAAAATCTGTCTTTTTTCAATTTACCCGGAATTTTCTTAAAAACGTATGCGGTAAAACCCCAGGTGAATTTAGGAAAAGTTGGTTTTGAATTTATTTTCCCCAATCTCGGAGAATTTTCAGGATCATCTCTGGAAGGAGTAAAAGGGATTCTGAAAAGAGACAATGGAACCGTGCTTGCCGAATTTGACAATATCGGGAAAAAAGATTTTACTGCGGCCAAAATATACAGTTTTTTCAGTGCCACAGCACCGGTTTATTTAGAACTGTATAAACCGGGAACGACTGATCCTTTTACAGGCTCAAACAGTATTAAAGTGACTTTAAAGCAGGATATAGGAGCCAATATGATTGTACTGCAGGAGAAATTGGAGAATGGGGTCTGGGTGGTAAAAGGCGATATTGATGTTGCGGACTATTTATAAAATCATGACCGGTTTATGAAAAATTCTTTAAAAATTCAGTTGCTGATCTTATTTGTTTTTTCAATGGCAGCCCTGTCATGTAACCGTAGTGAAGATGATGCTCCGGATTTTCCTGAAGGAAGCACAGAATCTGTCAACCTTTGGGTGCAGGACAGTATGAGACGGTATTATCACTGGGCAGATCAGATGCCTGTAAAACCTGATTATCATCTTCCGGTTAAAGATTTTTTTAAAAGTTTACTGGTTCCCCAGGATCGCTTTTCTTTTATCGTCAATACGGCAGATTCATCCACATATCCGCTCTCTGTCCGGAATATGTATGGTTTTGACTACACCGTCCTGCAGCTGGAGAGCGGTGAAGTGGTGACCGTGATTAAACTTGTTCTGAAAAACTCGCCTGCCTCTAATGCAGGACTCGAAAGAGGAATGGTTATCAGAAAAATTAACGGGCAGACCCTCACGGCTTCCAATGCTGAACAGCTGACTTCGTCCCTTGCAGGTCAGACCGTTCTTGGATTGACGGTAGGGCATTGGAATAACGGATCGGTCACTGACGAAAAAAATATCACGGTATATTACGGTTATTCATTTGAGCAGCCACTTATCTCAAAGATTTTCGAAAAAAACGGTAAAAAAACAGGCTATTTATATATTTATGATTTTCCTGACGGAATGACTTCTGCACTGAATCAGAAATTCAGCGAATTTAAATCTTTCGGGGTACAGGAATTAATTCTGGATCTCCGTTATAATTTTGGGGGTTCGGTTTCGTCTGCAGCGGCACTCTGCGCTCTGATACCTGCCGGAATTTCTGCTGACTCCCAGTTTATCACCTACAGAGGGAATAAAAACGGGGGAGAGGTCAAAAGAACATTTTCCCAGCAGATCGCCTATCAGCCCAATGCTCTTGATTTTAATACGCTTTATGTGAATTCCCTGGGATTAAACAAAGTATATATCCTTACTTCACGGAGTACGGCTTCTGCTTCTGAAATCGTCATCAACAATCTTAAACCTTATCTGCAGGTCATTCAGGCAGGGGATGTTACTTTAGGAAAAGACATGGCCGGATTTGTGATCGAAGACAAACGGAAACCTAAAAAAATCACATGGCAGATTCACCCTGTGATCTATAAAGTTTTCAATGCCAGTGGGGGCGGAGATTACGTGAATGGGATTGCACCGCAGATGTCTGTGAATGAATTCACCAGTTTACCATTGCGTCCACTGGGTGATTCAGATGAGGTTTTGCTGTCTTCGGTTTTAAATAAAATTTATTCAAAATCGGTGAATACGGAAATAAAAGAGGAAAAAGTGAAGATCCTGTTTCAGAGTGAAGCTTCTGCTGCCGGTTTTTCAAAACCGAATTTTAAATAGACGGAACAGATTCATGCAGGATTACATTTAAAAAATAGATGTTAAACTTATATCCTTAAGGTTAGTTCTGTTTTTTTATCAAAGCATTAAGTAAAATAATAGGTTCGTATCTATTTTATAACTATTTTTATAGTTATAAAATACAATACTATACTCAATGAAAATTTTTACTTTATTCATGATGACTCTGCTCTTCAGCCATTCTGTTTACGGCCAAAATTCAGGTTTTACCTATAAGGATTTTGAATCGCAGGTATTAGCATTCAGACCACAGAAAAAGCAGCATATTACCAAGCAGAGATTCGATTACGCATGTATGGTGCTTGCAGAAACAAAGAAAGCAACCAAAAACAATCCTTCAGAATTTAATCTCGCTGATTATTTCAACATTACGTGTGCCTTCCTCAATCTGGAAGCGGATGATGATGCTCTGAATATCGCATATAAGAAATTTGTATCGCTGGAAGGGAGCTGTGAATATCTGCAGTCTTTTAAAGCAAGAGTTGATCAGAACAGTATCTATGACAGGATAAGATCACGCTACACAGCCGACCTGAAGAATTGTAACAACCCTAAAAAAACAGCCGGTCAGCCGGAACAGAATCATGCAGAAACAAAAGTATCCCAAATCACAGGGATGATGAAGGAGATTCTGCAGCGCGACCAGAAGTTCAGAACAGCAGCACAGCCCGGGCAGGATTGGGCAGTACAGCAAAAACCACTCGACATCAGAAACCAGATGCTGATTGATTCACTTTTCAGTAAACATAATGCATATATCGGAAAGTCGGTCGTAGGAGAGAAGTACCGGAGTGTTATGTGGATTGTTATTCAGCATTCTGACATTAATATGATGGAACGGTATTTACCTTATATCAAAGAAGCCGTCCGATCCGATGAGCTTCCTGAGGCCAATCTGAAAATGTTGATTGACCGGATATATGCACTCAGATCTAAAGTACAGATTTTCGGAACTCAAAGTCATATCCCAATGGCGGACAAAAAAATAATTAATGCTGTCATGAAAGAATATGGAATCAGGTGATCAGAAACTTGCAGAAAGCAAAATTTGACTTGGTCTGTAACTTTAAAAAAAATATTTTGTTTTGCTTCCGATAAAATAGTATTTTTAAACTTCAAAACTAAAACCATGCTCAGAAAAAAACGATCCTCAATTATTGAGGGCTATAGGTGCTTTCGTACAACTTCCGGCCTGAAAGCTCAATCCTCCATCATTTCCTGTCTTGTTCCATCGTCCCATTGAAGGGTTTTTATGCTGGAAAATACTTCAGAAGAAAACGGATATGCGATATACATTGACCGTATATCGTGTATAGGCATGTCTGTCATCAACTACAAAAACTAATAACCATAAAACCACTGTTTCATGAAAGTAACACTGCTTAACATGATTGAGATATTACAGAAATATCTCCCTCAGGACAATATGCCTGAGATATTGTTTGATTCGCCTTTAACAAATCAGGAGTACAATGATAAAAGGCAGATCTTCAATACCTATTACCAGTTCAGGCCTACGGCCATTATATTCTGTACCAACACGGTACAGGTCTCGGAGGTCATTAAATGTATCAGGGAATATAAGTACACCGGCCCCCTTAGAGTCCGTTCCGGAGGCCATGACCATGAAGGGGAATGTTCGGCAACAGATGCCCTGGTCATTGACCTGTCAGAAATGAAAGGGGTTGATATCGAGGCAGAGCTTAATTATGCAACGATTCAGCCCGGCATTATGTTCATCGACCTCATCAAACAGATGAATGCCAAAAACGTGGGGCTGCCGCATGGCACCTGCTATTCTGTACGTATTGCCGGATTTACCTTCGGCGGCGGATGGGGACCGTGGACCAGACAGAAAGGAATGGGATGCGAGAGCCTTGCAGGTGTTACCATTGTATTGGGTGACGGCTCGTACCGGACCATCCTCGATAATAAGCTTATCCCGGAATATGCAGGACATCCGGTGGCAGATCTTAATGAAGAAGACCGCAGACTTTTGTGGGCTTTGCGCGGTGGCGGTGGGATGAGTTACGGGATTATCACTGAACTCATATATAAAACGTTTACCCTGCCGGATTACACGACTAAATTCACCGTTGCCTGGGATAAGAAACATTGTCATGATATGCCTCCTGCTGTTAAAATTCTTAAACGTTGGGAAGAACTAATAGAGTATAACGAAAACCCTGACCTGCTCGGTACCAATCTGAAAGTGGTTGCAAAATTTAGAGATGCACAGGATACAGCCCCTGTAGAGGAATCTCTGCATGACTGCTATTTCTACGGATACTACATGGGTAGCAAAGAGCAGTTCCTGAACCAGCATGATTTTGAAAAAAATCTGAGAAAAATCATTCATGAACATTGGTTTCCAAGGGACTTGTTTGGTCACTACATCGTTAATTGTGAAGACAGTATTAAAGCGGTTTTATCCAACAATGTTACCAGCGGTGCCGGTAAACTCACCGCTTTATCTGATGAAAACAGGCAGGATTGGAGCATATTTTCAGCCTGGGACAGAGTAGTGAAATGGGATACCGTTCATGATCAGCATCCTCTGCTGGAGAGCATATATAATACTGATGCGCTGCCTCATCATTTCCAGGCTATCCCACCTGAAATAGATAATCCTGCTCCTCATAAAATCACTTCAAGATTTGCTAAGGTTACACATGATAAAGAACTTGCCTCGCAAAGGAGAATAAAGCTGATAGAAAGTCTTGAGTCACACCTTTTGGTTACTGAAGGTGATAAGCAGGGGATGAATACCTATTTTACCTTGGGAGCTATGACGGGAAGCTATTACCGGGATTATGATTTTGAGGCGAACCAATTTCCGCAGGGAAGTTCTTTTGCATATAAAAAATGTTTCTACACTATCCAATATCAGGCCTGGTGGGACAATGACGGTAAGGAAAACCCTAAAGTGCAGCCCTACGTCAACCGTGCTATAGACTGGCTGGAAGTCTGCAGGAATTATGAGATACCGGCAACCTACGGCGCATTCATCAGCTTTAAAGACGACAGCATCCCGACACCGGTCTATTTTCAGGAAAGTTATGAGAGGCTTAAAGAAATAAAAAGGAAATACAGTAAAGATCCGCACAATATGCTCAGCAGCAGAAAAACGATCATCTGACAGAATAGATACCTTCTGAAAGGTCGATGTAAGCTCTTTATAAAATTGAATAGCACTGGTACATTTAGGTTTTTATACAGCAGATTTGCTTCTGCCATCAATCAGGAAACGGCAAGTGGAGGATATTCAAAATGTACAGCTTCTGAGATGCTTATATAAGAGACTCTTTCGGTAAAATAAAACTCAAAAAATTACACTAATAACCAAAAACATACTTATTATGTCTGAAATCAAACAAGTAATCATCCACCCGGCGATAGGAGTTGCCAGGGTAGGTAACAGCCCGGAGGAATATTTCCTTCTGCCGGATCTCATCAACGAACCAATCACCGATCCCGGTAACTTCAGGGACAGCGAGGGGCGCATTAAACGTCAGGCAGCCCGTTTCCGACTGTATGGGGCAGACGCGGAGGGTAATATTATCAGGGAACTGACGGCAGAAGATGGTGACATCACCTGGACCGTGCACGTGGCAAATAAGAAGGCAGCCTGGTACAATTTCGACCTTGCCCTGGATATCCCTCAGGCCAGAGGTGCTTTCTCCGGATATGCACCGGTTGAAAGTAAACTGCGCAATCTGGCTGTCAGCGATGCTGACCGTTCAAGGCTCGTCATTGATGGAGGGGTGGTAACGATCTCGGGAATTAATACAAATCCCGATGGCAATGACAGAGACTTTGCTTTTGACAAGGGTACTTTTTATTCGCCGGATGGGAAAGATACCCCTGTTTACCTCGGTGAGCTGCGTACGGACAGCAACGGCAGCCTGCTTTTCCTGGGTGGTTACGGTCTGTCTGCATCCTATGACAATGAGCGTGCAGTTACCTTTGCCAATAATGACACCTGGCATGACGATGTTTCGGACGGGCCTGTTGATGCAAAAATCAAGCTCAAAACAGGAGAAGTACTGGAAGCTGCCGGAGCATGGGTACTCACCGCACCACCTGATTACTCTCCGGGAATACAGGCATTTGTGACGGGGTATGACCTCCTGGCACAGACCGCTGCGGATATGGGACAGTCTGTAATGCCGGAAGTTCCGGAATTCTGGGAGCATATTTATCCGATGCTGGAACGGATGCCGCTCAACGGCTGGGTCAATGCCGGTATTTTTAAGCAGAATGGCTGGGGAAGTCCGGGTAATCTTTCAACGCCTGAAATGGTGGGCAAACTTTCCAATGCTTCCGATCAGTATTTTGAGCTGCGCCAGGCAATTTTTCGCCAGTTCCGGAATCCTGATTATGTAACCATGCAGGCAGAACTTTTTCCACCTGTGTATGGTGACGGGCTACAGGGCTTCAAAAGTACGGATACCGATCCGCGTAATTTCATGGCTGTTGTGCCGTTCCAGTATGAATACCTGCAGCAATGGGCGAATGGTAATTTCACGGTAGAAAACAAACCGGGAACCAGGAAATGGAGCGATATCACTCCGGCAGAACAGGCTGCATATCTTGACCGTACATCGCTTGATGAGACCATCGGAGGGCCCTTTCATCCCGGGTGCGAATTTACCTGGCCCATGCGGCAGCCCATCATGTATTCGTCACCATTCCGGATCAAGCGCCGTTCCGATGATCCACTGACTTACGGTCCTGTACTCAATTCACAGATCGCACTGAAGGCTGGCGGACCTTTGGATGGCTCGGCTGCAGGAGATATCACCAAATGGATGGCGGTACCCTGGCAAACAGATACTTCAAGCTGCCTGAGTGGTTATGTAGGTATTATGGGGCAGTATGTGCCAACTTTCTGGCCGGTCCGGGTACCTAATGATGTGCTTACGGAAGCTGATTATGAAATCATGATGAATGAAAGTGCCAGCCTGGAAGAGAAGAATGCGGCCTTCAGCAATCGGGTAAAGTGGCTGCGTGGGATCGTGTATCAGTACGGTTATCCTCCGAAAAGGGTAAGCCCTTCTACCAACGGAATCAATGATTTTATCACGAAATGGCCTGATGTGGGTATTCTTATCCAGAAAGAAGGGAACGGTGATGCTAACTTCCCCGATAAGATGTGGGTAGAAAACGGAAGAACCATAGGAGAAGGACATGTTGCCGCAAAAGCAGTGCTGATGGATACTCCTGAGCAGGAACAACCGGCTGAAGATACAGGGTACTTATGGATGGTAGAGCGTGCTGAAAAGAGAAAGAAAGGATGATATCGGACGTGCTGATTATAGGTAACGGCCCTGCCGGGTTGGCATCGGCAATCACGTTGCGGCAGCATGGTGCATCGGTAACCGTAGTGCATCGGTCCGCCGGTGCACCGGCTTTCCGGGCCGGGGAAAGCCTTGCTGCTTCTGCCCGTTACTCCCTGATGGAACTTGGCTTATGGAATGACTTTTCAGCTGCAGGGCATCCACCCTGTTATGGGAACTCTTCCTGCTGGGGTGATGACCGGCTGTCATTTTATGATTTTATTCAATCTCCGTCAGGAGAGGGTTGGTATGTCAATCGGGAGTCTTTTCAGTCTATGCTGTTTCAAAAGGCAGTAGCGAGTGGAGTCAGGTTTGTTGAAACCGACCGTGCTTTCGCAATTGCCAGAGAGGGGATGTGCTGGCAATACACTGAGTACGATTCAAACTTCACTGCCGCTAAAATAATTGATGCCAGCGGCAGGAACAGCTGGCTGAGCAGGCAGCTAGGTATAAAACGCATCCGCAGGGATCATCAGGCAGCGGTGGTCAGCCTGCTGACTTCTTCTCATCCCCTGAAGAGTCAGCAAAGCCTTACCGAAGCAGTTTCCGACGGCTGGTGGTATGTTGCAGATGCTGGTGAGGGAAAAGTAATTCGTGTTTTTTTTACCGATCCTGACCTGCATGACCGTGCAGACTGGACAGATCCCTTATACTGGAGCAGAAAAAGCATGGAGACCCGCTTTGTAAAGCATCGGGCACCAATAAACCGTTACAGCGATGTATTGCCTCCCCAATATACTTCAGCAGGAAGCCATCACCTGGAATTGTACGCTGGTGAAGGTTGGCTGGCGGCGGGAGATGCTGCCTGTGCGTTTGATCCGCTGTCATCCCATGGTATTGCTTTTGCGCTGCGCAGTGGCATTGATGCAGGACTTGCTGCAAAGGATGAACTGTCGGGTATTACGGCAGCCGGGACTGATTATCATCAGAAGATCCAGCTCGCTTTCAGCATGTACGAAAAGCAACGTACAGAACTCTACCGCAGAGAGACCCGCTGGAATAATTATCCTTACTGGATAAGAAGACGGCAGGAACAAAAACCAGTAATTGCTAAGGCAGTATGATCATAGAATAAAAAAAAGGAAGTCAGCAATAGTTTTAAAAAATTGGTGCCGAGATTCTGACGTTTGATAAGTCTTAGCTTTCAGACAGTAATAAAAAAAGCCTGAAAGCTATTGATTTTCATGTTAGGATATTTATTCAGTATCAAAGTTATCAGGAAAGATTAAAAACAACAATTTAATAAGAATTAAAACATGAATTATTCAAGCGAACAAAAACCAGCGAAAATTTTAAACCTACGCTCATTAAAGGAATTGGAAAACAGCCTTGATCTTATCAGAAACAGTGATACTGACTATTTCAGTAGGAAAAGGCCAGAAAATAACTACGACCGTGTTATATTCTCCCTTTCTACATCAGATGTTAATATCCAACCCTGTATAAGACAGGTGATCTGTATCAATAAAGGAAAAAGATACAATGATTACCAGTCATTTGTGATTGAACCTAAAACAAAATCAATGGGGATTGTGGTTATTATGATTAAAGTTGAGGAACAGCAGAGTCTATTCTGCAATGTAAGAATTCTTCCATTTAGCAGCCTCAGTGATATAGCAGAACCAGAGAGCGACTCTCAACTTCTTACCGTAAATCTTGAAAAATCAAAATGTATCTTGAAAACAGATATTACAATCGTAACATCCAATACGGGAGAAGCCTTATATGCAGTTCATAATGTAGATGTGAATGCAGTATCCAATCTTATAACCCGGGATGAAATTGTAGAACTGAAAAGAGAACTGGAATTTCAGGGGTCGAAATTAATGGCTCATTATTTCCAGGAAGTGTTAGACATCATTATTAATGAAAATTCTACAAGTCAGGGAAAATTACCTCTTATTCAGGATGAATATTCATTGAATATTCCTGATTATCAGTCGAAGGAAATGATTTCTGCCAATGCTATTTCAGGATGTTTAATGTTGGAAATCACCGGAAACTATGTCATTAACGATCTCAACAGGGACTGGAAAGCTGCAGGAGCGTTTATTGGCTATCTGCTTTAGGGTATGAAATTTTATTACTCTTAACAGTTTATCGGCTTTGATCAGAAAAATCGGTAAGTCCTCGGGCAATTAAGATGATAATACAGGTGAATTTGGAAAATGTTTTGTAACAACAAATGCACTTAAAAGGATAGTTGCTGTTTCAGGAGTCCTGGAAGCTATAATTGGACTCAAAGATTTTAAAATTTCAGTAAATTGACCAGTTGACAGCTTCAGCGGATTATAAATTGCATTAATCAGGTCTGGGAAACTTAAAAATTCTTTTGACCTGATTAGTCTTATGTCCTGCAGAGCCGATTACAAATTATTTTTTTGAAATGCTGTATGATTAATTCAAATTCCTGTACTCATTCGGAGTATAACCAACCCTTTGCTTAAACAATCTCGTAAGATGCTGCGGATATTTAAACCCCAAATCATACGCAATCTGGCTTATAGACTTATCAGCATCAAAAACTCTTTCCTTCGCAACATCAATAATTTTATTCTGGATGTATTCCTGCGCTGTTTTCCCGGTTTCTTTTTTAATTAAATCACCGAAATAATTAGGAGACAGATTAAGCTTATCCGCACAGTAAGCGACAGATGGCAATCCGAAACTGTTGGGTTTTTCTGAAGTAAAATAGCTGTTCAGCAGTTCTTCAAATTTCTCCAGGATCCCTTTGTTGACATTTTCTCTCGTGATAAACTGTCGGTCATAAAATCGCTCACAATAATTCAGGAAAAGTTCGATGTTGGAAGCAATCAGTTTCTTGCTGTGTTTGTCCACAGACTGCTCAAGTTCTGACTGAATTTTAGCAAAACATTCCAAAACCAGCTGTTGTTCTTTTGAAGATAAGTGCAACGCTTCATTATTCTGATAACTGAAAAAACCATACTCAGAAATACTTTTGGCAAGCGGAGTTCCTTTAATTAAATCCGGATGAAAAACCAATCCGTGTCCCATCGGCTGATAAATGTCAACTTTGTTTTCAACATCCACAACCTGTCCGGGAGACACGAAAACCAAAGTTCCTTCCTGATAATCATAAGTTGCCCGACCATATTTTAAATCGCCACATTTTACGTCTTTCAGAAAAATGCAGTAGAGATTGAAATTCATTTTAGAACCTGTTCTCCTGTGAGCCTTTGAGAAATCAATCACGCTTACCAGAGGATGCAGAGTCTCGTGATTATTAAATTGATTATAATCATTAGCGGTTTCAAAATTGACAGAATTACTTATAGCATTTTCATTTTCTGATACAAATCTAAATATAAAATGAATGCCTTTTCACTACCACTTAGAATATCTGTAATATTGGTAGGTAATTCCGTAATTCATCTACACGATGGTTCGTCACAAGGACGGAAATTTGCATAGTAAGTTGATTATCCGGGTAATCGCTTTTTAATAACAAACTCTAAATTATGCAAAAAGTAATATTAAACAACGGTGTGGAAATGCCGGTTTTAGGTTTCGGCGTATTTCAGGTTCCTGACTTGGCAGAATGTGAAAAAGCAGTGATTGATGCTATAGAAACAGGATACAGATTAATTGATACCGCCGCATCTTACGGAAACGAAGAAGCGGTAGGCAGTGCAGTCAGAAAAAGTGGAGTTGCGAGAGAAGAATTATTCATCACTACAAAACTTTGGATTCAGGATGCAGGCTATGAAAACACCTTGAAAGCTTTTGAAAAATCACTTAATAAATTACAGGTAGAATATCTAGATTTATATTTAATTCATCAGCCGTATGGTGACGTTTTCGGTTCCTGGAGAGCGATGCAGGAATTGTATTTTCAGGGAAAAATAAGAGCGGTTGGAGTTTCCAATTTTCATCCCGACAGAATTGCAGATTTAATTTCGAACAGTGGATTTACTCCGGCTGTCAATCAAATCGAAACGCATCCATTCCACCAGCAGATGGAAACACAGAAATTTCTTGAGGAAAATAAGATTCAGATTGAATCCTGGGGACCATTTGCTGAAGGTAAAAATGATATTTTCAAAAATGAAACTTTAACATCCATAGCTGCTAAAAACAATAAATCCGTGGCTCAGGTTATTCTGCGTTGGCTTACGCAAAGAGGTATTGTGGCGATTCCAAAATCAGTTCGAAAAGAAAGAATGGCAGAAAACTTTGACATTTTTGATTTCGAATTATCAGCAGATGAAATGCAGCAAATTTCCAGTTTAGATACCAATGCAAGTTTATTTTTCGACCACAGGGACCCGGATATGGTCAGATGGCTGAGCGAGAGAAAACTGGATTTGTAAAATTGAGCCATCATTTAAAAACAGTAAAATGGATAGGAGAGAAATTTTAAAAACCATCGGACTGGCCGCTGTCGGTACTGCATTATTGCCTTTTGAAAATGTAGCGAAAGCTGCAACATCAGGTAGTAATAATCCAGAACAAGACAAACATATTCTTTCCGGCCGTAGAAAATTAGGGAAATCTTTAGAAGTTTCAAGCATCGGATTGGGTGTTCAGAATATGAGTCGTACCTACCAGACTACGATTCCGAGCCGAAAAGAAATGCACCGGATTATTCAGAAAGCATTTGATAATGGTGTGACACTTTTTGATACGGCAGAAGCTTACGGACCTTTCGAATGTGAGAAAATCTTGGGAGAAGCCACTTCTTCTTTTCGGGATAAAATTGTTATCGAAACCAAATACGGCTGGAACATCGACCAGGAAACAGGAAAACGTTTGCCCGGATTGAACAGCAAGCCTGAACATATCAAAATTGTTGTTGAAGGAATGTTGAAACGTCTCAAAACCGACAGGATTGATTTGTTGTATCAACACCGGGTAGACCCCGAAGTTCCGATTGAAGATGTGGTCGGAGCCATCAAAGATTTAATAAAAGAAGGAAAAATTCTGCACTACGGACTTTCAGAACCGGGCGTAGAAACCGTGAGAAGAGCGCATAAAATCCATCCTGTAACAGCGATTCAAAATGAGTATTCATTGTTGTGGCGCGGACCTGAACAGAAAATTATTCCGCTTTGTGAGGAACTGGGTATTGGTTTTGTTCCCTGGAGTCCGTTGGGTGTTGGCTTTTTGACCGGAGCTGTTGATGAAAATACCCGTTTTGCTCAAGGCGATATTCGTGGAAATGAAACCCGTTTTTCTCCCGAAAATATTCAGCAAAATTTAAAATTAGTCAAAGTTCTGAAAGAATGGAGCGAGAACAAAGAGGCGACGCCTGCTCAAATATCTTTGGCCTGGCTTCTTCATCAGAAATCCTGGATTGTACCGATTCCGGGAACGACCCAAATGTCGAATATGCTCGATAATTTAGGTGCGGATAAAATAAAATTCACCAATACAGAATTTAAAGAATTCAATACGGCAATTGATGCTGTAAAAATTGCAGGCGAAAGACTACCGAATTCCGTGCAGCAGTTTTCGGATGTAGAAGCACCGTTGAAAAAGTAATCACATTATTAAATTAATCAAAATAAAGAAGTAAAATGGAAACAGACATTCCAAAAATAAGCGCCTTTCCGACAGGCGAAAACAACACGGCATTCGAACAGTATTTTTCGGGGAAATCCTATCTGGCTGCGCTTACAAGTAACAGTGATTTGAATGTACCGATGGCCAATGTGACTTTCGAGCCGGGTTGCCGCAACAATTGGCACGCACATACAGGCGGACAGATTCTCATCTGCGTGGGTGGTTCGGGATATTATCAGGAAAGAAATCAACCGGCCCAAAGATTGGAAGCGGGCGACATCGTGGAAATTCCGGCGGATGTAGAACATTGGCACGGAGCAGCTCCTGACAGCTGGTTTTCTCACATCGGTGTCACCTGTAATCCTCAAACCAATAAAAATATTTGGCTTGAACCTGTAACTGATGAAGAGTATAATAAAGCTGTGAAATAATATTGGAAAATACCAGGTGAAATTTAATTTAAAGTCAAAAAATGAAAGTATTACTATTCATAATAATCCTGTCAACAAGTTCTGCCTGTTCATTCGCACAGGAGAAAAAAGTGGAAATAATGGTTAAAAAAGAAGCAAAATCCGAAGAAGAAATCATCCGGCTTTCTAAAGATAAATGGGACTGGATGTCTTCCAGAGATGTCAAAAAACTGGAGAAACTGTTTGATGAAAATTCGGTTTTCGTGCATATGGGGGGTTCATGGGGAAAGCAGCAGGAGCTGGATGTGATTAAAAGCGGCAGAATCTGGTACAAAAAAGCAGACATCCACGAAACATCTGTCAATATTACTGAGAACACCGCTATTATTCTGACCAATATGGATTTAACTGCTGTTGTCGGCGGAAATGAAGTAATCAATCCGTTTATCGTGACGGAAGTGTTTGTGAAAAAGAACGGAAGCTGGAAATTAGGTTCACTTTCATTCACCAAAACAATGACACCGGAAAAGAAATAAATATGAGAAAGAAGACGTTACCATTTTTAAGTTTAATTTGTTTAATAATACTTTCGGGTACAGCTGTCCAGGCTCAGAAAAACACAGAGCGGAAACCTTTGATGATTGCAGAGCAGGGAAGTTTTGCCGTTGGTGGAACGGTTATCAAAAGTCCGGGAATATTCAATCCGCAAAAACCAACTGCCGAAGGACAGACTTTCCGTGGCGACCACGCTTACGTTTTTTATCAGATCCCTGTGAAAGCAAGGAAATATCCATTGGTGATGTGGCACGGAATCGGACAGTTCTCAAAAACCTGGGAGACAACTCCGGACGGACGTGAGGGTTTTCAGAATATCTTTTTGCGCAGGAATTTCCCTGTTTACATAATGGACCAGCCAAGAAGGGGAAATGCGGGAAGAAGTACCGTAGCATCTGCCATTGAACCTACTCCGGATGAGCAAAATTGGTTCAATGTTTTCCGTGTGGGATTGTGGCCGAAATATTACGATGGTGTACAGTTTGCCAAAGATTCTGCCACGCTGAATCAATATTTCCGTTCAATGACGCCCAATATTGGAACGATTGACAGTAAGGTAACCACCGATGCAGCATCAGCGTTATTCAATAAAATAGGAGCGGGAGTTTTGGTGACGCATTCTCACTCAGGGGGAATGGGCTGGTTGACCGCTATTAAAAATCAAAATGTTAAAGGCATCGTTTCTTACGAGCCGGGAAGTGGTTTTTTATTTCCTGAAGGCGAATTGCCCAAACCTATTGTAAGTTCTGCGGGTGCACTTGAAGCTTCTCCGGTTTCAAAAGAGGATTTTCTGAAACTGACCAAAATCCCGATTATCATTTATTACGGTGACAATATTCCTGAAAAATATTCAGAAAATTCAGGAGCTGACGGTTGGAGGGCACGATTGCAAATGGCGCGATTATGGCGCGACGCGGTTAATAAATATGGAGGTGATGTAACCGTTGTTCACCTTCCCGAAACTGGTTTGAAAGGCAATACGCATTTCCCTTTTTCAGATTTAAATAATCTTCAGGTGGCCGATTTGATGAGCCGATGGCTGAAGGTTAAAAAATTAGATTAGTAACCTGTTGTGCATTTAGAAAAAATGATACAATAAATTAAAATTTAAAACTTTGTATTTCTTGATTAAACGAAGTGCCTTTGTGTTACTTTAATCTAAGGCAGTTTGCGGAACTTTTTGTTTAAATTAAATACAACACTGAACAAAGATATTTGACATCAACACTCAAAATTTTATTATGAACAAAGTCGTTTACACTTACTGAAGTAAAACAAAAATATAGATGTACATTATGCAATTAATCATTTAAATCACCTGTAATGCAGAAATTCGTCTTATTCATATTATCAATTCTATGTTTTTTTTCTTGCTCAAAAGCTCAGGAAACCGAACAGAAAGGATTATTAAAAGATAAAAAAGTGCTGATTGTTTATTTATCCCGAACCAGGAACACCAAAACCATTGGAGAGATCATTCAGAAAAATGCAGGTGGCGATTTGGTTGAACTTGAACTTCAGAATCCTTATCCGGAAAACTATAAGTCTATTGTAGACCAGGTTTCAAAAGAAAACGGATCCGGATTTCTGCCACCGCTGAAAACAAAGATCGAAAACATTGAAAAGTATGATGTCATCTTTATCGGTTTTCCCACCTGGGGAATGAAACTGCCGCCGCCGATGAAAAGTTTCCTGAAACAGTATGATTTAAAAGGGAAAACAGTCATTCCGTTCAATACCAATGCGGGGTACGGAATCGGAAGCAGCTTTGATACAGTGAAAGAACTCAGTCCGGGAAGTAAAATGTTGGATGGTTTTACCATGAAGGGCGGGATTGAACGTGACGGGATTTTATTTGTAATGGAAGGTAAAAAGAGAATAGTGGCAGAAAAAAAAGTCAGAGAATGGCTGACCAAAATTGGTTTGCATAAAAAAAATAGTTGAAATGATATTTAAAGTAAAAGAAAAAATAAAGAGAATAAAATGTACAGTTGTCATCGTCTTACTGACAGGGATTTCACTGTTTTTCAATCATCTGAAAGCACAGCAAATGTCAAGATCAAATTCATCATTAAATTTAAAAGATAAAAGCATTATCAGAATTTCTTCCTTCACAGCGCAGGGAAAACTGACTGCACTGAAAACATCTTTCAATGCAGGTCTTGATTCAGGCCTAACCATCAATGAAATCAAAGAAATACTCGTTCATTCTTATGCTTACTGCGGTTTTCCAAGAAGTATCAGGGGTTTGCAGACCTTCATAGGAGTTGTGGAAGAGCGAAAGACTAAAGGTATTAAAGATATTTCAGGAGCTGAAGCTTCGCCGATTGCCGATGACGAAACCAAGTATGAAAGAGGGAAAAAGATATTGGGTGAACTGTCGGGCACACCGCAACCCGATAAATTTTCAGGATATTCTGCATTTGCGCCGGCCATTGATACTTTCTTAAAAGAACATTTATTCGCAGATATTTTTGAAAGAGATGTTTTGACATTTCAACAAAGAGAATTGGTGACCATTTCCATTATTGCTGCCATCGGCGATGCCGACCCGATGCTTCAGTCGCATCTGGGAATTTCTTTAAATGTCGGTTGGTCGCCTGAACAGTTGAACGAATTTATCAGTATTATTACTCCGACAATCAGTCAGGAAAAGTCAGCAGCAGCTGTATCTGTTTTGAAAGAGGTTTTGAAGAATGCTAAATCAAAATAAATAAAAAATAATGTTATAATATGAAAAACATACAATTTCTTGCGATTTTAAGTACTGGTCTGCTTACTCTTACATTCAATCAGCTCAGATCGCAGTCTCAAATCCCGGATGGATCAGAATCTAAACCTCTTTTTGAAAAAGGCGAAAAAGTAAAGAACGAAAATTTTACCGGAACAGCTTACCTAAAAATGCTGGTAACGAATGACTCTGAAAATCCAGTAACTGTTGGCAATGTCACTTTCGAACCGGGCGCAAGAAACCGGTGGCATAAACATCCGGGAGGGCAGATTTTACTGGTTACCGATGGGGTGGGGTATTATCAGGAAAGAGGGCAGGCAAAGAAAATCCTACGAAAAGGTGATGTCATCAAATGTCCACCCAATGTAGAACACTGGCACGGCGCAAGTGCTGACAGTCATCTTTCTCATCTGGCCATCGGAAACAGTGATAAGAAAGCTGTAATCTGGCTATTGCCTGTGACGGATGAAGAATATTTGAAACCGTAAATTCCCTTTCAATCATTCTGATTTTTGAAAAAGACACTATCCCACGACGTGTGTAAGTTAAAAAGTTAAGGCTTGGATTTTATAATCTGAGCCTTTGTTAAAAATAAGCATAAATTGATTGATAGCAATAACCAAGTTTTGGATAGGCATCGAACTTTTTTTGTAGCTTCTTTTAAAGCAAAGATAAACAGATTTTAAAACTGCATCATCAGTCGAAAAAGACATTTTGTTTTTCTTGTAATTTTGGATTTTACTGTTTAGATTTTTAATTAAATTGGTCGGTTTCCTGTACATCTATTAATATCTCGTTAACCCATCTATTTTGTTCTGTATTTAGTTCATTTTCGTTGTACACGAAAACAAATTACAGTATATTTGAGATAAATGAGTAAAGTGAACATATGTTAATTGGATATGCAAGAGTAAGCAAATTTGAACAGAATCTCTATTTACAACTGATGCCTTAAAGAGTTTAGGAATTGAAAAAAAATTTATTGACAAGGTTAGTGGTGTTAAACTTTTGTGCAAGATTGAATTTTTATGCTAATTATCCTGCCGGAGCTCAAAGCTGCAAACTGTTATATAAATCAAAAAAACATTTAGTATGAAATTTCCTACTTAAAAATAGTCTCAAAAAATGATAACAATGAAAATTTTTTTTTTTGATGAAGCTAGTAATACTGGAACGGATCTTCTCAATCCAGAGCAAAAAGTGTTTACATTATGCTCAAATATATTTAAAGAAAATGAATCTTCTGAATTAGCATGAAATATCAATTCCCAAAATCTCTGATTGAATCAATAGACTCAAAAGAATGCGTAATTTTTATTGGATCAGGTATATCTACATGGTCTGGAGCTCCTTCATGGTACGAACTTTTAAAAAACTATTCCATGTTTCTTGGAAATAGGGGTTTATGTAATGAAAAAGAAAAAGTAGAAATTCAAAATGTAATTAATAAAGGTGATTTACTTATTGCTGCTAGCTACTGTAAATCTTTATCAACAGATGCTGACTTTGCTGAATTCATTAGAGAAGAATTTTTTGACAGAAATCTTAAACCTCATGCAGTTCATGAATTGATAATAAAATTAGGCTCTGATTGTTATATTACAACCAACTATGATTCCCTTATTGAGATTACATATCAGAGAGTAAATAATGGTCTAATGCTTAGACTAGTCAATAATGATCAGCCCATCGAGCAAGCATCCATTCAAAAGCATTCTTCTTCCAAATTTATATTTAAACCGCATGGTGATATGAATAATGTGAATTCTATTATTCTCACACAAGAGGACTATAGAAGAATTAAATATAATATGGAATCAACTATTGATACACTTAAGCATCTGCTAATTCAAAGACCTGTTTTATATCTTGGATTTGGTCTGACAGACCCGACATTTCTCTTGATAAAAGACTTTATAGCTGAAACATATAAAGGAGGTAACAGGCAACACTTTGCGGTTATGCCTGATGTTACTGACTTAGAAAGAAAATTTTGGCACAAGAATTATGGTATAACGCTAGTTTCTTATCCAACCAAAAAAGAGGCAGGAAAAAAGCATCATAATTTAATTGAACTCTTAAATGATCTAAACGAGAACATTAAAAAACAAAAAGATAATTTAAATATTGAACTATCTAATTCATGCAAGTTGGCTCTATTAAGATATTGCGATACGAAAGTATTCAGTTTTCAGTCTAAAAATGTAAAAATCTTTAACCTTGATGGAATATTAATTAGTCCAAGCAATAAATTAGATGAACCAAAAATTAAAAAGCATACACCTATAAGCGAAGTACTAAAATCTAATAATAGATTAATAATCGTTGGAGAACCAGGCTCAGGAAAATCTACATCTTTAGAATATTTTACATCTCAAATTGCTAGTGAATCAAGAGATATTGTTGAAGATGACTTTGCCAAGAATTCAATTCCTGTATTTATACAATGTAAAGAATATAATGGTAGTGTAATAGATTTAATTAAATCTTCTTTACCAATAGCAGTTGATAAAGAAGAAACTTTAAGGAGTGGGTTGTATACTATTGTAATAGATGCGGTTAATGAAATACCTAAAGAATATCATGAAACAAAATTTTTTGAACAAAATCTTAAGGAATTTATTGAGAAATATTCCCTAAACAAAATACTTTTATCTACAAGAAGTTTAAATTATTTGACATTTTTAGATTTTCCAGTTTTTGAAATAAAACGACTTAACAATAGTTACTTAACCGATGCTTTAAAAGAAAAAAAAATAAAAATTGAGGAAATTTCGACACAGCTCTTATATAATTTATCTATTCCCTTCTTTTTCAAGTTATTTACTGACTATATAACAACCGAGGACTTAAGTCACGTAACAGCTAAATTATTGATTAGTAAATATTTTGTTTCTATAGATGACAGTATATCTAATGAGTACGGCTATAGCATTAATTTTTTAGAATTATTTGCAAGTATTGGTTATAAGCTCACCAATTTAGGGGAGATTAATATTGATCCTAATCAAATACTTAAACAAATTGAATCAGCTGGATATAATAAAAATGAACTATTAAACATTTTGGTTTCAAAGAAAGTTCTTGTACCTGATGGAGAGGGGAAAATTGGATTTGTACATCAAACGATTTTGGAATTCCTATCTGCGTATCATCTTACGAAGCTATATGATGCTGATAAAACTATTATTGACGAAAAAATTATTGATTCAAGGTGGGACGAAACAATGATGTTATTTGTATCTCTACTAGATTTAGACAAAGCTAAAGACGTAATTGAAAAAATTGTTATAAAAGATATATTCTATGCATATTCGATTTATGAATTTACCTCAATAAAGGATTTATCGATAAAGGAAATTCTAATAGAGCAATTGTTTTTACGTCTCAATGATGCAAATTTGATTTTTAATAAGAAAGGTCGTTTAGGTTGGCTAATTAATAACATCATTTCTGATCAGAAATACTTGCCTAATCTTATTGATTTTATTGATGATGATGACATTGGGGGAGAGGTAGCTTATAGTATTGCCAAAATTAATCACAAAGAAAGTATAGAAAAAATCATTGAATGCTTGTTCGAAAAAGGACATAGTTATCCTAGCGGTTATGCTAAAGCTCTTATTGAATTTAAAGATGATGCGGTCATAAATAGATTAATGAATAAAACAAAAGAAATCCAAGACTTAGATTCTAAGGAATTATTAATCTCCAATATTGCATACATACTAAGTCATTTTGATACAATTTTTTATTTATCTCATATTAAAGAGATGTTAGCTTCTAATATTAAAAAAGATCACCTGATTGCAGTCAAACTTTTAGAAGGAAAAGATTCCCCTGAAATCGTTAGTATATTATCTAGCCTGCTTGATGATTCTAATGATGATTTAAAAAAAGAAGCTATTAATTGTCTTAGTAATAGAGGTTGGTTATATGATACGAAAACTATTTCCTCACAGGAAATTATTGATAAATCATTTAGTAATCTTGAAAGTAATTCGATTGGTTCTTACTTTGCAAGTTATCTTAAAGATTTAAAGTCAGATAAGATTATAGAAAAAGCATATGAGTTTATGAAAACAGCTCAAAACGGTTCTTTGAAAATAAATTTAGCAAATATTGTTTTCGACAGTTATTATGAACCTGCTAAAGAAGTAGTTTTAGAGCATTTAGTTGATTTTAAGCCCGAATATGAAATGGCACTACACCAAAGTCTCTTTTTTAATATATCAGATTTTAGAAAAGAAATAATTCCGCTAGTAAATAAAAATGATGTATTGCGTAATAGATTCATTATTGAAAATTACTCAAATGAATCGGATAATATCTCAAACTATATAGATAACAATGTATGCCAGTTTTTGTTCATGAATTGGGAAAAAAATATGAAAAAAGAATCATTAGAAAGAAATGATATTTTTTATTGGCATTACTCTGTTCCAAGATTTTTAAGTTTATGCACGAAACATACGAAGTCCTTTAGTTTAAGTAAAGTTAATGATAGCAGATATGAATTAAGGCATGAAATCTTGTCCATAGTATCTTTGCTTGATTTAAAAAAAGGGGACTTCACAGATCAAACAATAAATTGGTTATTTGCGAGAATGACCAAAGAAGAATCCGACTATAAGGCTTATGCTACATCAATAATAGGAAAAATTGGAGATGAAGAGTTTGCTGATGAGAAGTTGATACCTTTACTGAAAAGTGAAAATTTAATTTTGAGAAATAATGCGTACAGCGCTATTGAAGAAATTGAAATGAGTATAAATAAAAGGTTAATAGACAAATAACTACCCCAGGCCGCAAACAATTATAGAAGGACGAAATTGAATCTCAAAAAACGATATATTAGCTCAGAAATAGCAAATAAACTTATAATATGGACTCACGAAGAATAGAAAAAATTTTATTATGTGCGTTTACAATGACGGTAATTATATTTCTAATGGAAATTAACTTCTCTGATGATACTAATTACACGACAAGTAAATTAAACGAAATATTGTTCTGGTCATTTGTAAGAGGTCTAATAATCTCTGGAAGTGTTAATATAGCAAACCATTATTTTTCAAAATTAAAAGATAAATAATACTGCATTTGCAATCTCACAAAACGATAAAAATTCTAACTAATAAAAACTATTAAAACAAAATTTCACATTAAAAACAGAATTATAATTGTAATTGTAATCTTCCCTGAAAACCGGAGCATTTAAAAATATAGTTTTTAAATTTGGA
>CAURNW010000023.1:0-48453 GCA_963526305.1 uncultured Chryseobacterium sp.
AAAATTTACAAAAATGTAGCTTAACTTATACTGGAATTTTTATTTGCATATCCATTACGCATCTGAAAATAGGAAATGCTGCGGTTATTACGGATAAAAACCTGATCGACACATCTTCATTATTGATGGAAAGAGGATACACTGGACATGAACATTTTCCGGAAGTAGGGATTATCCATATGAACGGAAGATTATATGATCCCATGTTAAGAAGATTCTTAAACGCGGATGAGAATATACAGGATCCTTCCAATACCCAAAATTATAATAAATACGGATATGTACTTAACAACCCGCTGCTATATAACGACCCTTCCGGAGAAGCGTTCGGAATAGGGGAGTCAATCGTTGTGGCTGTCGCAGTCGCTATTTTTACCTCAGTAGCTACCGATTATTATCTCAACAGACCGGTAGACTTTGTAAATATGGGACAGTCGATGGCTATGGCCTCAATTTCTGCTATGGTAAGCTATGGCGCGGGAGAGATTTTCAGAGCCGGAGCCCAGGTCGCGAAAGTATTGGGCGAAACAGGCACTATAATTGCAAGAGCAGGAGCGCATGCCCTTACCCAGGGAGCGCTTTCTTATATGCAGGGCGGAAATTTCTGGAGTGGCGCGTTAAGCGGTGCTTTTGCCAGTGTATCAAGTGAACTATTGGGGTTGGCTACTAAGAATGTATCTGCAAATAATATCTTAAGAAGTGACGGCTTCGCTTTATTCAATGGAGCAGTCAGCGGGGGAGTGGGTTCTGTTCTGGGAGGAGGAAATTTCTGGGTAGGTGCCGGACAGGGATTAATTGTTACAACTTTTGGTTTCTTAGCGAATAAAATTCAAACTGGAACTGAGGTAGAAACAGAGATGGCTTATGCTGCTACTGACGGTGGTTCTGCCAGTGCTACCAATGATACACATGGAGATAAATTAAATTGGTTTAATGAGAAAAAAGATGCTTTATTGTACAAAGTTGCCGAAAGCGATACAAGTGTAGTGCCTGAAGGAACAGTGAGGATTTATACACATGGAAATGCAAAAGGTATGGCTGGACCGAATGGAGAATGGATGACTACACCCGACCAAATTGATAAAGTGTTAATGAAAAGAAGCCCAACATGGAAAAACTACAGGGAGAATGGAGGTTCTGTAAAATTAGAGCTCATGTCATGTAATACAGGAAGGTGGAGCAATGGGATAGCTAGTAAAATTTCAAAAGCTTTTATATTCTCTTCTGTATTAGCACCCAATAATTATTTTGTTGGATATGCTTCTAAAGGAAGATATTGGGGAGATGTGTCAGGAAAATATAATTTAGTCAATCCTGGAAAATGGAATTATTTTGTTAACGGTATAAACTTATCTAACACCTATAATAATCGATGAGAATAAGTAATAAATTCGTCCTGATATTTTTAATTATGATTTTTAGTTGCAACAAAAATCGTAATCTTATTACAGAGAAAAAAAATACAACTGCAGATGATTTGGACGCATCTGTGATAATAGATACAGCTTCAACATTTAATAAAAAGGAGATTGAAGGTTATAAAAATGATGTGATAAATTATGGAGACAATGCATCTTTTACGAAACTAATTATCTATTATGAGGATAAGCACAACTATACAGAATTGCAAAAATTTGCTGTTATAATGGCAAATAAATATAATAATGGAGATGGATTTAGCCAAGCCTTTGTAAATGTTGTTGCAATTAATAATAATAATGAGTATAATGATATTACAGATTTTGCAAAGATTAATGAGAATGCAAAAATAGAGGCTTTAAAATACTTAAAAGAAGGTGTCTTATTGAATGATATTGATTGTATGTCGATGCTTCAAGAAATTTATCGGAATGGCATTGGTATTGAAAAAAATATCAAGGAAGCGGATAATCTCAAAGAGCAGATTGCAAAAATGTAATGTATATTATTTTAAATCTTAAAAACTGTATAAATGTGGGATATAAATTAAATAAAAGGCTTAGATTTAAAATCTAAGCCTTTTATTTAATAATAAATATGGCATGAATTCAAAATAGAAGTGCCTTGTAATAGCTAAAATTTTGAAGAGTAGATTCATGGTATACTACAAAAGAAAATGCAAAATCAATGGTTATGTTTATCTATTGCAAAATTAAAACTGTAATCAGAACTCAGAAATATAAAAAGAAGATTTAAAAATTGTTGTTTAAGATCATATAAAACCTTTTGCCTAATCTTTTATTTACAAAAAGTTTATTTTTAATAGAAAAATGCTGAATGTTTGGAGAATTTTCTACTGGTTATCCTAATGATCGCTTCCGGATCTGCTGTCAACAATAAAGCTATAGATTTTCTCATGAGAATTCTGGCAAATTTCTTAAGTCGGGTGGAGATTATTCTTGCTGATGGAGGTTACAGAGGAGAAGTCATAGAACAGGTAAAAAGTAAGTTTAGTTATCTAATCAATGTGGTGATGAGAAATGACGAAAAGAAAAAATATTTTAAGCTTATTTCCAAAAGATGGATTATTGAGAGAACTTTCGCTTGGTTTGATAATGATAGAAGATTGTGTCGGAATTATGAACTCCTGATGGAAAATTCAGAAAACATGGTCAAATTATCTGCTTTAAAAAATTTATTGAACAAAATTTAAACAGGCTCTAACAAAATTACTTAAAACTAATTGATAATTATAAATAAGGTATTAAATTTGATAGTTTGTAACAGTCGTTTAATAAATACAACTTATTATATGATTTTAAATAAATTTAATAAAAATATATTACAGATTTATGTGGAAAAATTTTAAACTAAATAAATTTCTACTCCTTATTCCATTAACAAGTCTTATGTTTTGTTTCAACTCGCCCAAGAATGACGATGAGAAAATGCAGACGATAATGGTGAGCGTTAAAAATACACTATCTTACTTACACTACAGTCCAAAACCCATCAACGATGCTTATTCAAAGGATGTTTATAAACATTATTTTGAAATGATCGATCCGGGGAAAAGATATTTTCTGCAGTCAGACATGACGGAATTTGGCAAGCATGAAACCAAACTTGACGATTATCTGAATGTAGGAGACCTGTCTTTCTATAAACTCACCATTGACAGATTATACCAGAGAGTTGATGAAATTGATAAAATCACTCAGGAAATTTTCAGCCAGCCCATCAATCTGGAAGAAGACGAAACGCTGACACTGGAGTCAAAACTTAAAAAAGTTCCTGCAGATAAAAAAGAGCAGTACAATGAATGGAGAAAATTTATCAAGTATAATATTCTTCAGGAAATCGAATCCATGAACAGCAAAGAAGAAGCTCAGAAAGAAAAGAAAGATTCTGTGCAGAAATACAAGCTTAATGATACGATCAAACTTGAGATCCTCACTCCTGATCAAAAAAAATTGAAGGCAACGGATGAGGTTAAAGATCTTGTAAAAGAAACATTTACAAGATTTAAGAAGAGAAAGAAAATGGACTGGTTTACGGTTTATATGAATGCGTATACAGAAGTTTTCGATCCCCACACCAACTATTATTCTCCAAAAGATAAGGAAGATTTTGATACTCAGTTTAAAGGAAAGGTCATCGGAATCGGAGCCATCATTCAGGAGAAAAAAGGAAATCTATTCCTTGGAGCATTAACGATTGGTGCACCCGCCTGGAAATCTAAGAAACTTTCTGAAGGAGATAAAATTCTGAAAGTAAGATCTAAACCGAAGGAAGATGCTGTAAATGTCGTGGGAATGCTTTCTGATGAAGCCGTGAGACTGATCAGAGGAGAAAAAGGAACTCCGGTTACTTTAACTGTTCAGAAAAAAGATAAAACAATTGTTGAGGTAACAATGATCCGTGAAGAAGTAGCTATTGAAGATACTTTTGCAAGAAGCATCATCGTCAATTCACCAAACGGAAAAAAATACGGATTCATCAATTTACCAAGTTTCAATGCAGATTTTGAAGACGAAAAAGGAAGAAATGCTTCTGATGACATCAAAAATGAAATCATAAAATTAAAAGCTCAGGGAATTGAAGGAATCGTCCTGGATCTCAGAAATAATGGAGGGGGTTCACTGACTGAAGTCGGTGACATCATGGGACTGTTTATGAATGCAGGTCCTTATGTACAGGTGAAAGACGGAAACGGAAAAATCCAGACTTTAAAAAACAAACAGGAAACTCCGATCTGGACAGGTCCTTTGGTGATCATGCAGAATGAGCTTTCTGCTTCAGCTTCTGAGATTTTAGCCGGTGCTATGCAGGATTACGGAAGAGCAATTATTGTAGGTTCTCCGCAGTCATTCGGAAAAGGAACGGTACAGACATTTGTAGACTTAAACAGGTTTTTAAACACAGAAGATGACTTCGGGTCTTTAAAACTGACGATTCAGAAATTCTACAGAATAAGCGGGGAATCTAACCAGAGAAAAGGAATTGTTTCAGATATCAGAATGGAAGATTTCTTTACGTATGCCGAAGTGGGTGAAAGGTATGATGATTTTGCTTTGGCATGGGACAAAATTCCTAGTTCAAATTACCAGAAACTGAGTTATTTTGATGTTAAAGCTTTAGAGAAATCCAGCAATGAAAGAATGGCGAAAAACACCAATTACCAGTTATTGCTAGAATCCGCGAAATGGAGAGAACAGCTGGATAAAGAAGAGACAATCACTTTGAATATGACCAAATTCAACGAACTGATGAAGCAGAGAAAGGCGCAGATTGAAAAATTCAAGGCATTGACCAAATTTGAAAACGGTCTTAAATTCTCAATGTATCCTTCGGAAATAGAAAGAGAGAAAAAAGATGAAGCATTTAAGAAGAAATCTGAAATGTGGATAAAGAATCTTAAGAAAGACACTTATCTTCAGGAAGCGATGAATATTATCGCCGAAATGAAAGCAAAGGCTTAAGCTAAATAGTAAAAAACAAGCGGCGCTGATCTCAGATCAGCGCCGCTTGTTTTTTACAGAATAATGAATGAACTTATTTAATTTCCACGCATCCTACTCTTCCTCCTGCATTGCCTGTAGGCTGAGTCATATAATCGTCTTTTCCTGCATGGATAATTAATCCTCGCCCCATAATGGTTTTTGCCTCTTCAGGACAGTCCAGACACCATTTATCTGTTCTAAAGGTCAGCTTTGCTTTTCCCTGATGGTCAGCTACGAGGTTTCCTATATCTCCCATGTGGAAATGTGCATTTCCCCACTTTCCGTGGTCAGATTTTGAAGGATTCCAATGGCCGCCTGCGGATTCGGCAGTGGGAGAGGAGCAGTCTCCTTTTTCATGGATATGAACGGCATGTACACCGGGGGTTAAATTATTCACTTCCAGATTTAGAACTACATCGTTGCCGGTCTGTGTAAATTTTGCAGTTCCTTCTGTCTGAGTTCCGCTTTTTGCCAAAATGGAATACGTTTTACTTGAGCTGCACGATGCTGATAATACAGCTAAACCTGTTAATACTATCAAAGTTTTTGGTTTCATAAAAAAAAGTACTTATGTGTTTTCAACCTAAATTTACAAATAATTTCAGAAACCCGGTAACTGACAGTTTTCTTTATTAGCAATAAATGACAACTAAAACTGACAGTAACCTCATACCTTTGTAAAAAAACGGAGTGAAAGAATATAAAATAAGACTGGTGAAAATCATTCAGTATATCGACGAAAATCTTGATACTGAGCTTAGTTTAGAAACAGTCTCGGAGGTTGGCTCTTATTCTCCATTTCATTTTCACAGAATCTTCAAACTGATTACCGGTGAAACACTGCAGCAGTATATTTCCAGAAAAAGGACAGAGAAAAGCGCATTTTACCTCTCACTGCGAAAAAATGTTCCGGTAAAAGATATTTACCTGAACCTCGGTTTCTCCAGTCATTCAGGTTTCAATAAAACTTTCAAAAAGTACTACGGCAAATCCCCGACAGAATTCAGAAAAGCAAGTCCTGAAAAATTTCATACGGTCTCTAGGATACAGAGCAATAACGGACAGGTTGATACTGTTTTTGCCTCCTACCTTTGCAATATGGAAAACCTTATACGCTGGACCGCAGTGAATCTAAAAATTAAAGTAACACAACTTCCGGAGATGAATCTCGCAGCCGTCATGAGCCTTGGGACTGCCAATGTAGAAACATCTTTCAACATCCTGATCGACTGGGCTGAAGAAAGAAAATTATTCCCTCAGGAAGACCTCAAAATGATCTCTGTTTACCATGACAGCTTTAAAGTAACAGCAGCAGATAAGGTGAGAATACACGCCTGTATGCTTTTGAATGAGCCAATGAAAAAACAGGAGGGAGAAGTATTTCCTGAAATTCTGGAAGGCGGAAAATTCATCGTCGGAAGTGGAGAACTCACCCTTGCCGAGTTTGAGCAATCATGGGTATCATTATTTCTATGGATGAAAGAAAATAAGTACTCAACCCGCAAAGCATTTCCTTTTGAGATTTACCATTCCGATTTCAAAGAACATCCCGAAGGAAAAATGATCGTTGATTTCTGTATACCCATTCAGTAATTCAGAACAGGGATAAATTCCAAATCCTAAAAGACGGGTATCAGGATTAAAAAATTTTGATACCCGTTATTCATATCCCTCAGCCAGAATTTTCCCGGATAAAAGTAAATCAGTTTGGAGAAAAATCTTTTCTTAAAAGGCATTATACATCAAAAACAGCGATTCGGAAATCAAAATCTACGGCTCAGTAACAAAAAATTATTTCAGGTAAAAATTCAGCCTACTTTTGAATCGAAATAAAAACAGCTATGAGAACAAAACTACTTTTTCTTATCCCATTTTTTCTGTGTGCACTAAATTCTGCCCAGACGAAAATTTCGGGAAAAGTAACTTTCAAAAACAGAGGGATCAATGAGGTTAATGTAACGCTGAAAGATTCTTATGACGGGGGAACAACAGATTCTGACGGAAATTTTTCTTTTGAAACTTCTGAAAAGGGCAGTCATTTACTCACCTTCGTGCATCCGAAATACAATGAAATTGAAAAGCCTGTTTTTATTGAAGGTCACGATATCTCTGTCAATGCAGAACTGAAAGAGCAGATTAATGAAATAGATGCTGTCGTCGTGTCTGCAGGTTCTATAGAGGCCAGTGATAAGAAAAGGGCAACAGCACTTCTTACACCGATTGATATTTACACGACAGCAGGAGCAGACGGACAGATTTCTTCAGCTTTAAATTATCTTCCGGGCGTACAGAAAGTAGGAGAAACAGAAGGCCTGTTCGTTCGCGGTGGAACAGGGTCAGAAACTAAAATTTTTATGGATGGAAATTTAATCAATAATTACTTTTCCAGCTCCGTTCCCGGTATAGCAGGGAGAGACCGTTTCAATACGTCTCTTTTCAAGGGGAATATTTTTTCCAGTGGTGGATATTCCGCTTTGTACGGACAGGCACTTTCGGGAGCATTGATGCTTGAAAGTGTAGATCTTCCCGATCAGAGTTCTTATGATTTTGGTATTTCACCAATATTTTTCAATGGCAGTTTTCAGAAGCTGAACACTAATAAAAATGTTTCGTATGGAGCAAGTGCAGGCTATTCATCATTAGGTCTTATGCAGAATATTTTTAATTTTAATACCGATTTTGTGAATGCCCCGCAAGGTTTTAACGGCGATGCCAATTTCAGGATCAGGACAAAATCAGGAGGCTTTTTAAAATATTATGGAATGTATGATTCCAATACATTGGGTGTAAAAACTGAAAGCTTAGAGCCGGAATATGATTTTTCTGCGGTAAGGCTAAAGGGAAAAAACACCTATCACAATGTATCTTTCAGGCAAAAATTCGGAAAATACCTATTTAATGCAGGAGCTTCTTACTCTTATAACCAGTCTGATTTACAGTTTTCTACTGAAAAAGACAATGTTGAATCTGGTAAAACTTCGTTATTGAATGATGGAAATTATATTAACTTCAAAGCTGTTGCGGACAGGAAGATTAATAAAATAAGTGCATTGCGGGGTGGTATTGAATTAAATCAAACGGATGAAAAACTTAATTTCGGTCAGATCAGCAAAAATTATCAGGATCTTATTTCTTCTGTTTTTGTTGAAACAGATTTAGGTTTCAGTAATCATTTTTCTGCCAAGATCGGGGTAAGGGGAGAGCATTCTTCTTTTCTTGATAAAAGTAATTTTGCGCCCCGTTTTGCCCTGGCCTACCGTCTGGCGAAGGACTGGACAAGCTCTTTCGCATACGGACTGTTTTATCAGAATCCTGAAAGCAAATACATCAATTCTTCAGCAGACTTAGATTTTCAAAGATCACAGCATTATATTTTTCAGGTTCAGAGATCAACAGAGGGAAGAAGCCTTCGCTTTGAGGCTTTTTATAAACAGTATGATGCACTGATCAAAACACAGAATATTGTTCCGGGCAGTGAGCAGAATCAACAGGTACAGAGTGCTTTTAACAATAATGGGAATGGTTTTGCCAAAGGGGTGGAATTATTCTGGAGAGACAAGAAAACATTTGACAATTTTGATTATTGGATCAGTTATTCATTTCTGGATTCTAAGCGGGATTTTCTGAATTATCCTGTAAGTTTAAAACCTAATTTTGCTGCAGAACATACGGTTTCATTAGTGGCTAAAAGATTTATCCCTAAATGGAAAACAGGTGTTAATCTGTCATATACCTATGCGAAGGGGAGACCTTACTATGATATTATCACTCAAAATGATCAGAATATTATCCGGAATGAAGGAAGATTGAAGGATTATAATTCACTTAATCTAAGTTTCAATTATCTTCCGAACCTTGGTAAAAAAGACGCAAAAGCGTTTACGATCTTTGTGGTCAGCGTTTCGAATGTCTTAGGAAATAAAAATATTTACGGATACAATTTTTCACAAAACGGATCAATAAATTCAGCTGTTGTTCCACCCGTTAATACGTTTGTTTTCGTAGGAATGTTTATCAGTTTCGGTGTTGATAAAACACAGGACGCCATTAATAATAATCTTTAATCTCATCAAAAAAAATAACCTTTAAATAGATACATCATGAAAAAACAGTTTTTAAGTTTTACTTTAGTTCTGATCAGTTTACTGTCTTTTGCTCAGAACAGTTATGAAAAAGTAATGAAAGAAAAAATCGACAGAATTGAAAATTCAAAATCTGCCGATGGCCTTCAGGTATTGGCGAATGATTTTGAGAGGATTGCCGAAAAAGAAAAAGACAGGTGGCAGCCTAATTATTATGCAGCTTTTGCATACATCCAAAAGGGGAGAGCTCTTATGAGGGAAAACAAACTTGGAGAGCTTGATGCTCTTACAGACCAGGCTCAAAAATACATTGATGCTGCAACAGGTATAGAAAAAGAAAATTCAGAGATTCACCTGCTTCAGAAAATGGTCTATTCATTAAAAATGATGGTCAATCCGCAGGAACGGTATATGACTTTTGGGATGAAAGCTCAGGAAGAATTAAATAAAGCAGAAAAACTGAATCCGGAAAATCCGCGAGTGCTTTTAATAAAGGCAGAAGATACCTACTTTACTCCCGAACAGTATGGAGGAAGTAAAGTAAAAGGAATGGAACAGTTTAAGAAGGCGTTGGAGAAATTTAATATATTTAAACCAAAAACGGCTTTAGATCCTGACTGGGGGAAGGCAGAAGCCGCATATTTTATAGGGTCAGAATCTTCTTCAAAATAGTTTCAGTTCATTGATCATAAAACCTTCTGCTCCGGAAGGTTTTTTTTGGCAACAGTTCAGTTATAAAAATGCACCATTCAGTAACAAATAATTTTTGTTGAACATAATTTGAATTATTTTTGAATCATGAAACGTAAGGATCTTATCATATTGCTGTGGATTTCTCTGGGAACTTCACTATTCTTCTTTTTTGCACTTACCAATGACAAGACGCTTGAGAATTTTTTAATTACTATAGTTGTTTCGATGATGTATTCCTTTCTCTTAGGTGCGGGGAATGCGTTAATCAATGATTTTTTGAACAAAAAATTCCCATGGTCTGAAGCAACGACGAAGAGGGCGGTTATCAGTATTGTTTCTATACTTATTGCCAACACTATTCTGGTCTATTTCTGTAATTATATAAATTTTGTGGTTTTCCAGAAAGCAGTTTCTGCACAGGAATATTTTTCGGGGAGATATAATTTTATCAATTGGTTTACCATCAATATTGCGTTGCTGATCTCTGCTTTTCTGCATGCAAAAGGGTTTATGGCAGAACTTAAGAAAGCTTCAGGAAAAGAAGTTGTAGAGCAGAAGCTTATTGCAACATCTGCGAACGCTCAGTTTGAAAGTCTGAAGAACCAGCTGGATCCTCATTTTCTTTTTAACTCGTTGAATGTCCTGAGTTCCTTAATTGATGAAAACCCGGGTCAGGCACAAAAATTTACGGCGTCAATGTCAAAGATCTACAGGTATGTTCTTGAGCAGAAAGATAAAGAACTGGTGACTGTTGAAGATGAACTGGAGTTTGCAAAAACCTACAGTGAATTACTGAAAACGAGATTTGAAGACAGTGTCAATTTTATTTTTGACATCAAAGATAAAGATTTGCGAAGATTTGTTGTCCCTCTTTCCCTGCAGCTGCTTCTTGAAAACTGTATTAAGCATAATTTAGCTACATCTTCAAAACCATTACTGATCAGAATTTTCACCGAAGGAGATACTTTATGTATAGAAAATAATCTGCAGGTTCGTGAACAGATCAAAGAAAGTGCAGGAATAGGACTGGCAAATATCGTCCAGCGTTATGCATTGCTGACCAGCAAAAATGTTTTTATCGAAAAATCTGAAGATTTTTTTAAAGTAAAACTTCCTGTACTTAATGATAAACCTGAAATTATCAGTAATTTAGTTGAAGTTGATGACCATGCCTATGAAAGAGCAAAAAAGAGGATGAAAGAAATAAAAAGTTTCTACGGAAATTTGATAGCCTACTGTATAACTATTCCGTTTCTGACCGTTGTAAACTTGATTACATCTCCAAAAAACCTTTGGTTCTTCTGGCCGATGCTGGGTTGGGGAATTGGTCTGGCTGCTCATGGGATGGGTGCGTTTGCCATCGGTAAAAATTGGGAAGAAAGGAAAATAAGAGAAATTTTAGAAAAACAGGACAGACATGGAAAACTTAAATAAAAACAGTATCCGTTACCGTGAAGCAGCAAGAAGAGTAAAAAAGATCAAAGGATTTTATATTCATGCGTTAGTCTATCTTTTAGTCAATATTTTTATTGTTTGCCTTCACTTTGTCGATGTAGATCAGGATACAGAATTTCAGGTCTGGGAAATTCTTAAACTCCCTGTATTTTGGGGAATCGGACTTGCGGTACATGGGATGAGTATATTTCTGCCTCCCATGATTCTTGGCAGTGACTGGGAAGAAAAGAAGATCAGGGAATTAATGGATAAAAACAAATAAAATGAATGCATTGTATCTCCTGTTTTACGGATCTATGACCGTATGGTTTTTAAGTGAAATCTACTACAAGCAGAAATTCAAATCTGAAAGAAATGATCAGAAAAAAGACCGGTCGACCCTCAATATTCTCTGGGTGGTTATTATTCCATCCGTATTTATAGCCGTGACCGTTTCTAAGCTGACATCATTTCATATCAGAAATCAATACTGGATTTTATACCTGGGTGAACTTTTTATCATCACAGGAATTCTTTTCCGTTGGATCATCATCAAGTCCCTCGGGAAGTTTTTTACGGTAGATGTTTCAATCAAAAAAGATCATCAGATCAAGAAAGAAGGATTTTACAGATGGGTAAGACATCCTTCCTATTCCTTTGCTCTTCTGACTTTTCTGGGGCTCGGTTTATTTCTTAATAACTGGGTCTCCCTTTTCTTCGCCTTTCTACCTCCATTTTTAGCTTTTCTGTACCGGATCAAAATTGAAGAACAGGCTCTGACAGAACAGTTTGGAAATGAATATTCAGTGTATAAAAAGAAAACGAAGAAGCTGATTCCATTTATTTTTTAGCAGATTTATCTTTATATAAACAGATCCCGGCTCACCAGAGCCGGGATTTTGCAGCTCAGTACTGAAAAACTACCATTCGGTCATAAAAAGTTGAATCAGGACTGTTTACTGACCTAAATTTGACTCAGGAAAAACAAAAAAATATTAATTCTAAAAAAAATCATTATGGAAAATTTATCATTTACTAAAGAGAATTTAGCTTACGAAAAAGCAGCTAAAAGAGTAAAAGATCTAAAAGGATTCTACGGAAATCTAACATCATACTGTTTGGTTATCCCATTTTTATTAATCCTAAATCTTTTAACTTCACCAGACCACTTATGGTTTTACTGGCCGATGATAGGATGGGGAATCGGAATTGCTACACACGCTGCCAATGTTTTCGGAATCGGAAAAGACTGGGAAGATAAAAAGATCAGGGAATTGATGGAAGAGGAAAGAAAAAACACAAAATCACTTTAACAGCTAACCTTTAAAACATAAAAAAATGAATTACAGTAGTGCACAGCAAAGAATGAAAGACCTAAAATCATTTTATACAAACTGTATGTGGTTTGGGATTGTAACCATCATCTTATTTTTCAGAAAATTTTTCAGAACCGGAAACCTTTCTGAATCATTATTTGGTATTTCATTTATCCTGATCATTTGGGCTGTTATTTTAACAGTAAAAGCGGTAAAATTGTTTATCTTAAACGCAGAATGGGAGAATAAAATCCTTGAAGAAGAAATTCGAAAAGTGAAATGAAAATCCATTCCCGTGATAAAGAAGGGTTAAAAGATTGATAAGCGGATAAACAGATGTTTTAATCTTCCGTGTTGATAATTCCTTTTTCAATCATTTCTTTTGATACTTTTGCAGTGAATAAACACTTTAAAGTCTGTATTTAAACTAAAATCAAGATCCATGATAAAAACGGTCATCATAGAAGACGAGAAGCCAGCAGCCAGAAAACTGGAAAGAATGTTGAGTCTTTTTCCTGAATTACAGGTAGTTGCCAACCTGGAGTCTGTGGAAGATGCCGTGAGATGGTTTTCTGAGAATGAGCATCCGCAGCTTATTTTTTCTGATATTGTTTTAGGAGACGGTCTTTCTTTTGATATTTTTGAACAAATATCAACCAAAGCATTCATGATTTACACGACTGCCTTTGATCAGTACACTTTAAAGGCATTTAAGTTAAACAGTATTGACTACCTTCTGAAACCCATTATGGAGGAGGATCTTGGTGGAGCAATTGAGAAATTCAAGTCGTTTCTCCCTTCAGACCAGTCTGTGAGCTCTGAAGACATCAAACAGCTTATTAAGAAAGAGAAGACTACGCTTTCAAGAATTCTGGTAAAGATAGGCTACAACTTAAAGATTGTTCAGACCCATGAGGTAAGCTGTTTTTTCAGTGAAAATAAAATTGTTTATTTACAGACTTCGGACCGTGTTTATCCTTCAGATTTTACTTTAGATGAATTGGATGATGTACTTGATGATAAGGTTTTTTTCCGCGTTAACAGGCAGTTTATTGTCAACTCAGAATACATTAAAAATATTCATACATCCCCTAATTATAAGGTTGAGCTGAACTTTCAGCCTCAGGAAGAAATTACGGTGAGCAGGGATCGTGTGAAAGACTTTAAAGATTGGCTGGTGGGCTGAGCTAAATGTGATTCAGATGAAAAATTATCTGGCTGTCATTAGACACTTCATCATTGTTGAGTGATTGATGATAGAGAACGTGTGAAACTAGAAGCTAATTGTGGAAACACCGTACTTAATCGTTCCTGCAAATAAAAAATATTAATCGCCAGGTGTAACCATAATCCGCACGATACTTGTGCAGTTTCAGATTTAATAACAATCCACAGACCTGTAAAATGCCTTTTATAGAAATTATATTCTGGATTTTTGATATATTCATTCGTGCTTTTTTTCCTGAGATGAATCGTAGTACGATTCTTTATTGATACGCCGTAAAATAGAATAGTATAATTTTTTTTTCAGTAAAAAACCCAAAACAAAATATTTCGGGTTTATGATTATCATTGATTGGTTTTTCGGGTACCTTAAACGATGTCAATAGGAAAGAAAAATATCTGAAATAGTTACGAAATAACTCCGCTTCCGATTAATTCATCATCAATGTACCAGGAAGCAAACTGTCCTTCGGCTATTGCAGACTGGGGATTCTCAAATTCCATGTAGAATGCATTTTCAAACTGATAGATTTTTGCATTTTGCAAATCCTGCCTGTATCTGAATCTTGCCAGTACTTCCATTGATCCTCCGTTTTCCAATTTGAGGTCTTCACGCACCCAATGTACTTCGGAATTGTCAATTTTCAACGCCTTTTTATGCAATCCCGGGAAACTGTGGCTTTCTCCAACGAAAATAATGTTGTTTTCCATATCTCTCGACACGATAAAACAGCTTTCTTTATGCCCGCCTATTCCCAGTCCTTTACTTTGTCCGATCGTGAAAAACTGGGCTCCCTGATGTTTGCCGATAACCTTTCCGTCTGATTTTTTGTACTGGATTTTGCGGCTTAGATATTCAAGCTCTCCCTGTTTTGATGTAAAATCAGGAGTTTCCTGGGAAAACAGAGGTGAATCTTTGAAAATTTCCACAATTTCTCCTTCTTTAGGAACCAGCTGCTGCTGTAAAAACTGAGGCAGACTTACTTTTCCAATAAAACATAATCCCTGGGAATCTTTTTTGTCGGCAGTCACCAGACCGATCTCTTTTGCGATTTCCCTTACTTCAGGTTTTGTAAGTTCACCAATCGGAAACAGTGCTTTGGACAACTGATCCTGATTGAGCTGACAAAGAAAATAAGACTGGTCTTTATTGTTATCTTTCCCGGCCAGAAGATGAAATATCTCTTTTCCGTTTTTGTCGGTTGTAGAGTCTACTCTTGCATAATGCCCCGTTGCTACCTTATCTGCTCCAAGAGACATTGCTGTTTTCATAAAAACATCAAACTTCACTTCTCGGTTACACAACACATCAGGATTGGGCGTTCTCCCTTTCTGATATTCATCAAACATATAATCAACGATTCTCTCTTTATAAAGTTCGCTCATATCAATGACCTGGAAGGGAATTCCTAATTTCTGAGCAACCATCAGTGCATCATTGCTGTCTTCGATCCAGGGACATTCATCCTCTAAAGTCACGGATGCATCGTTCCAGTTTCTCATAAAAAGAGCAACAACTTCATGTCCCTGCTGTTGCAGTAAATATGCTGTTACACTTGAATCTACACCTCCGGAGAGGCCTACTACTACTTTCATTTATTCAATTTTACGAAACTCTTAACGGGAGTTCTTAGTTGAGCGGCAAAATTACAATAATCCTGTTCACAAAAAAAATGATAATTTTATGCATTGATAAAAACGATAGAATCATAAAAGTGATATTTAAGTTCACACAAAAATATTTAACATGAAAAAACTATTTATTTCCTCACTCGTCTTAATTTCAACATTATCTTTTTCTCAGGTAGCCGTTGGAACTCCAACTTCTGAAACCAACAGATGGACTTTCGGGGGCGGCCTGGGCGTAGGCTTCGGAAGCAATTCTTATTTTAATCTTCAGGTAGCACCCAGAGTAGGATATCGGCTGACCAATGATCTGGAAGCCGGCCTGATAGGGAGTGTTTCTTGGCAGACGTCAGATTTTTACAAATCAACAATGTTCGGTGCAGGACCATTCGTAAATTATTATTTTGCAAGATCTTTCTTTGTCAGTGGTAATCTGCAGCATTTTTTTGTCAATTACGAAGATAAGTTCTACAACTTTAAAAACAACCAGCAGGAAACCGCTTTATATCTGGGCGGCGGATATATGCAGCAGATCGGCAATAATTCTTTTATGCAGATCGGCCTGATGTATAATGTTCTGTATAGAGAAAACAACAGTGTTTTCTCAGGAGGACTTATTCCGAGTGTGGGATTTGTTGTGGGGCTTTGAGAGATTAAAAGATTAAAAGATTAAAAGATTAAAAGATTAAAAGATTTAATGATTTAATGATTTAATGATTTTTGTTAATGCTCAGATGATCTTTTTAGATTATATTGGATAAAATAAACAAAAAAGCATCGGAAAATTCCCGATGCTTTCGTTATGTATTATTGGATTATTAAGATGATTTCTCAGTTGATTTTTTTGTCTTCTGACTTTTTCCTTCCAATCCGTCTTTTGCTTCATTCACATCTAAAGTTACCGTTTCACCTTCAGAAAGCTGTTTGTTTACCAACATTTCTGCCAACAGGTCCTCAATATACTTCTGAATAGCTCTCTTCAATGGTCTTGCACCAAAATCCTTGTCCCATCCTTTATCAGAAATGAAATCCTTGGCTTCTGCAGTTAAGTCTACTTTGTATCCTAATTTTTCAAGTCTTGAATACAGTTTACCCAATTCGATATCAATAATTTTAGAAATATCAGTTCTTTCAAGAGAGTTGAAGATCACAATATCATCAATTCTGTTTAAGAATTCAGGAGCAAATGCTTTTTTAAGTGCATTTTCAATGGTACTTCTCGTTCTTGAATCTGAATTCGATTTCTTGGCATTGGTTCCGAATCCTACACCGTCACCAAAGTCTTTAATATCTCTGGTTCCGATATTTGAAGTAAGAATAATAATTGTATTTCTAAAGTCAATTTTTCTTCCTAAACTATCGGTAACATGTCCTTCATCCAGAATCTGTAAAAGAATATTGAATACATCCGGGTGTGCTTTTTCAATCTCGTCCAACAGTACTACTGCATACGGTTTTCTTCTTACTGCTTCCGTCAGCTGTCCGCCTTCTTCATATCCGACATATCCCGGAGGCGCACCTACCAATCTCGAAACGGCAAATTTCTCCATATATTCACTCATATCAATTCTGATCAAAGCTTCATCAGAATCAAAAAGTTCTCTTGCCATTACTTTTGCAAGCTCAGTTTTACCGACACCGGTTGTTCCTAAGAAGATAAATGTACCGATAGGTCTGTTCGGGTCTTTCAACCCGGCTCTGTTTCTCTGGATAGCCTTTACCACCTTTTTAACAGCATCTTCCTGACCGATTACTTTTCCGTTCAGATTGTTATCCATTCCGGCGAGCTTATCAAGTTCATTCTTGCCTACTTTCGTTACCGGAACACCACTCATCATCGAAACCACTTCGGCAACACTCTCTTCAGATACGGTTTCTTTTTTCTCTTTTACATCTTTGTCCCACTGATCCTGTGCAGAATTAAGTTCCATCTGCAGACGTTCTTCCTCATCTTTCAGCTTTCTTGCTTCCAGATAATCCTGTGCTTTTACAGCTTTTTGTTTCAGATCTTTGATATCTTCGATCTTCTTTTCAAAATCAATGATTTCGGTAGGAACTTTCATGTTTTTAATATAAACACGCGATCCTGCCTCATCCATTGCGTCAATCGCCTTGTCAGGTAAAAAACGGTCTGTAATATATCGTGATGTCAAATTGACACACGCAAGGATAGCCTCATCCGTATATACAACATTGTGATGCTCCTCGTATTTGTCTTTAATCTGATTCAGAATCTGAATGGTCTCCTCAATATTGGTAGGTTCTACCATTACTTTCTGAAATCTTCTTTCTAAAGCACCGTCTTTCTCAATATACTGACGGTATTCATCAAGGGTAGTGGCACCGATACATTGAATTTCTCCTCTTGCAAGTGCCGGTTTAAACATATTGGATGCATCTAAACTTCCTGTAGAACTTCCTGCACCTACAATGGTATGCAACTCATCGATGAATAAGATGACATCACGGTTCTTTTCAAGTTCCGTCATGATCGCTTTCATTCTTTCTTCAAACTGACCACGGTATTTTGTTCCGGCAACCAAACTGGCTAGATCAAGGGTGATTACCCTTTTTCCGAAAAGAACTCTGGACACTTTCTTCTGCTGGATTCTTAAAGCCAGACCTTCAGCAATGGCAGATTTACCGACACCTGGCTCACCAATCAGCAACGGATTATTTTTCTTCCTTCTGGATAAAATCTGTGAAACCCTTTCAATTTCTTTCTCACGACCGATGACAGGATCCAGTTTCCCGTCTCTGGCCAATGAAGTCAAATCTCTACCAAAGTTATCCAAAGTCGGTGTTTTGCTTTTGGCAGAACCGAGATTTCCTGTAGGTTTTCTCATCTGCTCAAACTCTTCTCTGTCATCGTCATCGTCATAGGCAGAGTTCTGAGGCGTCTGACCTGAGTTTTTCAGCATCGTCTGGTATTCTCTTGAAACTCCTTCATAATCAATGTCGTAAGCCCCCAAAATACTTGAAGTAGGATCCTCATATTTATATAAAATGCCTAAAAGTAAATGGACGGTATTGATCTCATTGCTCTTATATTGTCTGCATTCAAGCTCTGCACGCTTGATGGAATGATCAGCCATCTTCGTGAAAGAAATATTGGTAACCTCTTCAGAAATAGGATTTAGACTTGCTGTATTTAAAGTTTCAATTTTTCTTCTGATTTGTGTTAAATCGGCATTCAGCCCCTGAAGGATTTCTTTTGCAGAGTTTTCTGTTTTTATAATACCTAAAAGTAGATGTTCTGTATTAAGAAATTCACTTTTCAGCCGCTTAGCTTCATTTTTGCTCTGTTTGAACACCTGGCTCAAACCTTGTGAAAACTTATAATCCATAATATTGTATCTCAAATTGGAATAACGATAACATTTATCGTTTATTCTATATCTAAATTACAAATATTTTACCAAAACACAATTAATGACTTTATGGCAGGAAAATGTTTTTTATCTAATTGAAAATGACTAAGTTTGTTATTCTCAATTTTTTTTCATGAGTCCTGAAACCGCTACTTATATCGGCTATGCCGCTTCACTTTTCATCGTTTTAAGTTTTATACTCAAAGATTTACGCAAAATCAGAATTGTCAATTTGATAGGCTGTATCTGTTTTGTCATCTACGGAGCTTTTAGTGGAATGCTCTGGCCGGTCATCATTCCCAATGCAATTATCTGTTTTGTACAGCTGTATCATCTTCTGACCGAAAAAAAGAAATAATGATCCGCAAAAAAGTTTTGACTTCCGCATTCAGCAATCTTTATACCGATCAGAGGATCGAAAAAGTATGCAGAACACTGCATGAGAATGGATATGAGGTTGAGTTAATAGGCAATAACTGGGGTGGGGAAGAAGTAATGCAAAGGGCATATCCTTTTTCAAGGATTTCCTTAAGATCCGGAACACTCAAAACAGCTTATTTTGAGTTCAATTGGAAATTATACCGGCAGCTTAAAAAAAAGGCTGACAAAAATACCATTCTTCATGCCAATGATCTGGATGCGTTGCTCCCTAATTATCTTTTAGCCAGAAAGCTGAATATTCCACTGGTTTTTGACAGTCACGAAATATTTTCGGAAATGCCTGCAGTTCAGGGAAAAATGTCTCAGAAGCTGTGGCGATATCTTCAGAGGAGAATAATTCCACATTTACAGTATATGATAACTGCGAGCGGAAGTTATGCTCAATGGTTTCACAGAAAGTATGGAATTGTGGCAACAGTTGTTCAGAATGCTCCCAGAAAAACAGGTTTCTCAATAGAAATCCCTGAGAATGTTCCGAAAATCCTTATGTATCAGGGTGCCATTAATCCTTTCAGGGGAATTGACAAAGCCATTTTGGCCATGCATCATCTGGAAAATGTAATTTTTAAAATTGCCGGTGATGGTCCGATGAAGAAAAAGTATGAAGATTTGGTTGTTACAGAAAATCTTCATGATAAAGTTCTGTTTTTAGGAAAACTGCTTCCGGAAGATTTAAGGAAAATTACCGTAACTGCGGATGTAGGAATGAGTATTGAAGAAAACGGTGGCGAAAGTTATGAATTTTCACTTCCCAATAAAGTTTTAGACTGCATCCAGGCGAGAGTTCCGTTAATATTGTCTCCGCTTCCTGAAATGCTCAACATCAAAAGACAGTTTGATGTAGGGGAAGTCATAGTAAATCATCAGCCGGAAAATATTGCGGCAGCCATCAGTATAATTTTAAATAAAGGAAGATGCAGTTATCAATCAGAATTACACGAAGCTTCGGATGCTCTTTGCTGGGAAAATGAAGAAATTAAACTGCTTGGGGTTTTTGAAAAAGCATCTGCATCTCTATAACGAATAAAGAATAAAAAGTATTTACAATCTTATTCTGAAAACCAATGGCAAAATAAGAGATTCTAAAAAGTTGTCCCTTTAGAAATTGAGTTCATCTTTATGATTAAAGCAGATGATTGTAAATGGTTTTCATTAAAATTATTTTTTTAAAATTGGCTATCTTTGCAGAAAGAATTTAGAAATGACGATTAAAGAAAATCAGAAGGAACTCATCGATGAATTTGCATTTCTGGAAGACTGGGAGCAAAAGTATGAATACATTATCGATCTGGGTAAAGAACTGAAAGGTCTGCCGGATGACCGGAAGACAGATGAAAACCTGATCAAAGGCTGTCAGAGTAAAGTATGGATTGATGCTGAATTTAAAGATGGAAAACTGTTTTTCAACGCAGATTCTGACGGAATTCTCCCAAAGGGAATCGTATCTCTGCTTGTCAGTATTTACAGCGGCCACTCAACCCAGGAAATTCTTGATTCGGATTTTGAATTTATTTCTGAAATCGGGCTGCAGGAATTTTTATCTCCTTCCAGAGCCAACGGGCTGATGGCAATGACCAAACAGATTAAATTTTACGCAGTCGCATACCAACTGAAATCTTAGTAGTGACCAGAATTTTAGCATACCGTTTTTCCGCTTTTGGCGATGTCGCTATGACAATGCCTGTTTTTCGTGAGTTTTTAGAACAGAATCCCAATGTGGAAATCATCATGGTTTCCCGGAATAATTTTAAAAGTCTTTTTTCGGACATCCCGAATATAATTTTTCACGGGATCAATCTTGATGATTATAAAGGTTTTCTGGGAATAAGACGCTTGGGAAAAGAATTGCTTAAAGAATATCAGCCTGATTACATTGCTGATCTTCATGATGTTATCCGATCAAAGATCTTAGATAAGATCTATGTAAGAAAAGGATTAAAGGTTTTTAAAATCAATAAAGGAAAAGAAGAAAAAGAAGAACTTACGGATGTTTGGAATTTAGAAAAAGAACAGTTAAAGAAAACCGTAGAACGGTATGCAGATGTTTTCCGCGAGATGGGTTTTCAATTGACGCTTTCTCACCAGTTAAGGCCACTCTGTAAAGAAAAATCAGGAGTCGGTTTTGCACCTTTTGCACAGCATAAAGGGAAAATGCTTCCGCTGGAAAAATCTTTTGAGCTCGTCAAAATTTTAGCAAAAAAGCATACCGTTTATTTTTTTGGAGGTGGAGAAAAAGAAACGGAAACACTTGAAAGATGGGAAAATGAAATTCCAAATACAAAAAGCCGTGCGGGAAAACTTACTCTCTCAGAAGAGCTTAACGAAATTTCTCAACTTGAAGTGATGATTTCAATGGATTCAGCTAATATGCATTTAGCGAGCATTGTAGGAACCCGCTGTGTTTCTGTATGGGGGTCCACGCATCCCTATGCCGGATTTCTCGGATTTGGTCAGAGTGAGAATGATGTTGTCCAGATCAATGATCTAACCTGCAGACCCTGTTCTGTTTTCGGGGATAAAGAATGCTACCGTGGAGACTGGGCATGTCTTGAAGAAATAAGTGTTCAGCAAATTATTGACAAAATATAATTCCAATGAAGCTTTCTGTCTGCATTCCGGTATATAATTTTGATGTCAGGGAGCTTGTTTTTGATCTTAAAGATGAAATACTTAATAAGAAGATTGACGCAGAAATTATTTTAATTGATGATGCTTCTGATACTTCATTCAATACAGTCAATAAAGAGCTTCAGAATGAAGTAAAAGACTTTGTTTTTCTCGAAAAAAATGTAGGCAGATCTAAAATCCGAAATCTTTTTTTAGAGTATGCCCAGGGCGATTACCTGCTTTTCCTGGATTGCGATGCTAAAATTGACAGCAAAAATTTTCTCAGTACTTATTTAGAGGAAATAGGTCAAAATGATGAGGTAGGGGTTATCTATGGAAACTTCAGAGTTTCACCTTTATATGCTCAGAGTTTACGGAATAGATACTCCATTGAAAGAGAAATTTTCTCAGGCATCAGATCAACAGATTTTTCAGTTTTCAAAACCGTCAATTTTATCATTCAGAAAGAAACATTCCAAAAGTTTCCGTTTGATGAAGAACTGCTTCATTACGGATATGAAGATTATATTTTTGCAAAAAGGATGCAGTTGGCCAATGTGAGGTTTTCAGCCATTGATAATCCTGTTATTCATGTTGACGGGACGGAAAATGCGATTTTTTTAGAGAAAACAGAAACGGCAATCCGCTCTTTATACCAGCTTTCTCAAAATCCTGAAAATCTACCATACATTCAAGATCTTAAGGTCTTCTGTGTGGCTCAAAAGCTGAAAAAAAAGAGACTGAGTAATGGATACCTTTTTTTCTATCATCTGATTGAAAAAAAACTGGTTAAAAATCTTCTTTCGGACAAACCGTATTTAAAAAATCTTGACCTGTACAAATTAGGATTGCTGCTGAGAAGAATGAGATAGGATTCTTGTCGTTGATTTTTTTAAGCTTTTTGCTTAGTCCCCAAGTTTTAATATTGATCCACTGCAGCTTCGAGGTGTACGTGATAAATCATTTTTTCTCTTTAGACTGTCAAAACTTTTTGCTTAGTCCCCAAGTTTTGGTTTTGATCTCAAAATCTCTGCAAACTCCTATGAATAGACATAAAATAAAAAAAACTCTCAGAATAATCTGAGAGTTTTTGTGGGCCCTGAGGGATTCGAACCCCCGACCCTCTGGGTGTAAACCAGATGCTCTGAACCAACTGAGCTAAGAGCCCTGAATTTTTTTGAAAGGTTTCAGTAAACCTTTGTGGGCCCTGAGGGATTCGAACCCCCGACCCTCTGGGTGTAAACCAGATGCTCTGAACCAACTGAGCTAAGAGCCCTAGACGATTTCTCGTTTTGAGTGGTGCAAATATACATACTTATTCTTTATCAGTCAAGTTTTTTTCTAAAAATTCTCCAACAACAAAGTTACTGCCGCCAATAAAAATCATTTCTTCCAGTGTAGCTTGTTGTTTAGCAGAAAGATAGGCTTCCTGCACTGAATCAAAAATTTTATAAATTATTTTTGCCCTGATGAGTAAATCTTCATATTCCTGAGGATGACGTCCCCTGTTGTTAGCCGGTTTTGCAAAATAAAACGCAGAATTTTCAGGAAGCAACGACATCACGTCGTCTATATTTTTATCATTGACGAACCCTAAAACGATATGTTTATATTTCGGAATCGAATTCAACTGGGCAAAAACATATTCCAGGCCGGCCTGATTGTGTGCCGTATCACAGATCGTCAGCGGATTTTGAGAAAACTCAAACCACCGTCCTATGAAACCGGTATTCTGATGAACGTTTAATAAACCTTTTTCAAGATTTTCCTGCGAAATTGTAACATCCAGTTTTCTCAGCTCTTCAACTAAGGCAATGACCACCCTGATATTCTTTACCTGATAATTGCCTTTGAGGTCTGATGTTAAATCTGTTTTGACCAAGGTGGCATCAATAAAATCTGTGTTTTCTTTCTCTGCTTTAGCGGTAATAATGTTTCTAACAATTTCATTGTCATCCCCAAAAATCACTGTAACATCAGGTTTTATAATTCCTGCCTTTTCAAAAGCAATTTCTTCGATGCTGTTTCCCAGAATATTCTGATGATCCAGCTGTACATTGGTTATTGCGGAAATCAGTGGCTTGATAATATTGGTAGAATCTAATCTTCCTCCAAGGCCAACCTCGATAATGGCAAAATCTACATTTTTACGGTAAAAATATTCGAAAGCCATAACGGTGGTAAACTCAAAAAATGATGGCGAGATATTTTCAGGTAATGCTTTGAACTTTTCGATAAATTGAAATACAAACTCTTTATCGCAGTTTTCACCATTTACTTTGATCCGTTCTGTGAAGTCAATAAGATGCGGCGAATTGTACAAACCAACAGTATATCCTGCTTCCTGAAGGACGGATGCCAACATATTGCTTGTAGATCCTTTTCCATTGGTTCCGCCAATGTGAATACATTTTATCTTCTCCTCCGGATTACCGAAATAACCGCAAAGCCTGATAATGCTTTCAAGGCCGGGTTTGTAGGCTTTCTCTCCATCAATCTGGTAATTAGGGGTCTGAACGAAAAGCCATTCTACCGCTTTTTGATATTCTTCGTTTGTCATTTATTTTTTAGTAACTCTTTTAGAGTGGCAATCTGATCATCTTTGCTCTTTAAAAGACTTTCTAATATATCCTTAGGCATAGTAATATATTGTGGTTCTTTATAAGATTTTACGATCTGATCTAAATTTTGAGAATAGTTTTTATTCTTAGTTTCTCTTATTTCATCTACAGAAACTTTTAAAACGGCAGCAATTCTTTGCCATTCTTCATCAGAAATTGGTGAAAGGCCTCGTTCTTTTCTGGATAGTGTTGTCTGTTCCATTGCAATTTGTTGTGCAAGGTTTTTTTGAGTAAAGCCTTTGAGTCTCCTTGTGAAAATTAATTTTTCATACCTCATTGTAGTTGTGTTTGTATGACAAATATAAAAAATAATGGATAAATGTGAATACAACATATTATTATGCGCTAAAATGCTGTATATGCTTCAGTTTTGAAATTTAATTTACTGATTAATAATTGTTTACGTAATCTATAAAGATGCGTGTTTATTTCCTATGAAATATTATACTAAGATTTGTTCATATAGGGGAAAGTTTAGAATTTAGCAATTAAGAAAAATAAAAGTGCACGAAATGTTTTTAAGTGTAAAAGAAATAATTATTAATTTAAACATTCAAAAAAATGAATCTATCAAAATTAAAATTAAAAGAATTAGATAAAATAGAAATGGGAAAAATAAAAGGAGGTTTCTTTGGTCCATTTAGGGTGGGCCTAACCTTAAGTTACAGAAACTGGTTGTTACAAAATTCTGGTTCAAATAAAATCCCTGAATGGTGTAATGCTTAATTTATCAATATGAGTGACTTATTAACAAATGTTATTTTAACTGTAGTCTTTCTTTTAACAGACTTAGTTTTGTATTTTTATCTGGCTACAAAGTATAAAACTTATAATCCGCTAAAGATTGCTAACCTTTGGATTAAAGAATATATGTAATCATAATTAAATAGTACAGAACTTATTTTTTTTTCTGAAGGAGCCTAATCCAAGCTCTTGTAGTGCTTTTGTTTACACTATTTCAGGATTATCCACTTCAATTTATATCGGAAAAATTACCGATTATGTTCTGATATACGGAAACCTAAGATTGCTAAATCTGCTTTCAATCGGGATGATTGTAATTTTGTTGTTTCATATTTTTATCTGTGCTATGAAATCCGTTTTGGTTTTACAAACTGGGCAGAAAATGGATAAACACCTGATTCTTGGATATTATAAACATCTCTTGAAACTTCCGCAGCGTTTTTTCGATACCATGAAAGTAGACGAGATTATTTCCCGAGTGAATGATGCCGTGAAAATTAGAACTTTCATTAATGATGTTGCGATACAGATTTTTGTGAATATTTTCATTGTTATTTTATCATTCACACTGATGTTCACAGTTATCCAAAAAGCCTTAGAAGAATTTAGAAATCAAGGAAAAACCGTGGTCGTTTTAGCTCATCGATTAAGTACAATTATTAATTCTGATGAAATTTTAGTCCTGCAAGACGGTAAACTCATCGAAATAGGTAGCCACCAAGAATTAATTTCAATAGATTTTGCTTACAAGCAAATGTGGGAGAAACAAAGTATTTCTTTACATTAATTTGTAACAAAAATTGAAATACATCGTCTAATGGAGAAAAGCAAATACTATCTACCTATGAAAAAAGTTTTGATGATTATTTTAGGATTGGCTGGTCTGGGTTTAAATGCTCAGAAAAAGTGGTCTTTGAGAGAATGTGTAGACTACGCTGTAGAGCATAATCTTCAGGTCATTCAAAATCAGTATTCAAAACAAATTCAGGATGTGAATCTGAAAATTGCCCAGAATAATTATCTGCCTTCAGTCTCTGCCAATATGGGAAACAGTGTAAGTTTCGGACAGGCATCTTTAGGGACAGGGAGTATCCGTAATGACAGGTTCAGCAATAATGCAAACCTCTCAGCTGATATCCTGCTGTACAACAACGGAAGACTGGAGAAGACTGTTAGAAAAACACAGTTCGATGTAGAGGCAAGCCAATATGATATTGAAACCATCAAAAATGATATTTCCCTGCAGATTGCTCAGCAGTACTTAACAACTTTACTGAATAAGGAAATTGTAAAAATTGCGCAGAGTGCTACTGAAAACGCAAAAAAACAGTTTGACAGGGCAAAAATTACAACACAGGTAGGAACAACTGCTCAAACCATAGTTGCGGAAGCAGAAGCTGCCTGGGCAAGAGAAAAACAAAACCTGAAAACAGCCGAAATCAATGTGGGGCGAAGTCTTTTTGCCCTGGCCCAACTTTTACAATTGCAGGATTATAAGGACTTTGATGTTGAAAACGTGGAAATCGGTGAACAGTTAAGCCCACAACTCATTTCTGTTGATGATGTGTTAAACACGGCTTATGAAAGCCAGCCACAGATCAAAGCAGCGGAAAGCAGAATCAAATCTGCAGTAGCCCAGACCGAGGTAACACGGACAGCATTCTGGCCAACCCTGACGGCAAGTGTAGGAATCGGGAGTTTTTATAATAATTTGCTGAATACGAATAATGTTGGAAATGAATTCTTCTATGTAGATGAAAGATCATTCTTCAGGCAGTATAAAGATAATTTTGGTCAGCAGGGTGGAGTTTCGCTTAATATTCCTATTTTCAATAAAGGAATTACAAAACTGCAGGTAGAACAGTCAAAAATAAACGAAAACATCGCCAAAAACACTTTAGACCAGCAGAAGCAGACTGTTAGACAGAATGTGCAGAAAGCACAGTTTGATGTTGATGCCAACTATGAAGTATATCTTGCTGCTGTAGAAGCTGAGAAAAGCACTAAGCTTGCTATGGAATTTGCTGATAAAAGCTATGTTGCAGGAAGAGGAACAATCTATGATTTAAACATTGCCCGGAATAATTATGCAAATGCCCAGGGTTCGGTAGAACAGGCGAAGTATAACTATCTTTTCAGTCTTAAATTATTGAATTTCTATGCAGGAATTCCATTAAGTTTGTAAAATGTCTATTCAGTCTTTAGAAAAATATCTTCCTCAAAATACAACTTCATATTTAAAAAATTGGTTTTCAGATTATTATATTCATATAAGAGTAACCCGAAACCGAGATTCTAAGCTTGGAGATTACAGAAAACTTCGGGATCTGTCACATGAGATCAGTATCAATGGTACTCTGGCGCCACAGCTGTTTTTCTTTGTGTTGACGCACGAACTTGCCCATCTGATTGCCTTTGAGAAGTATGGCAGGAGAATTTCTCCTCATGGAAATGAATGGAAACATACATTCAGACTGATGCTGCTGGAAAGCCTGGACGTTTATGAAGATGACTTAAAACCAATTATTCTTAAATTTTCTAAGTCTCCGAAAGCCAATTTTATGGCAAGCCCCGATCTGGTAAAATATTTTCATGTTGAAAATCATGAAGATGATAAGGTATATATTGAACGGCTTATAAAAGGAGAGCGTTTCATTTATCGAGGCGATACGTATTTATTGGAAGGTCTGATTAAAAAAAACTATCTTTGTGTTAATCTGGCAACCGGAAGAAAGTATTCTTTCAGACCGTTGGCGAGAGTGAAAAAATGTAGTTAAATATGTCAAAATCAGATCAGTACTGTGTCATTATGGCTGGGGGAATCGGTAGCAGATTCTGGCCTTTGAGCACTCAGAAATTCCCAAAACAATTTCAGGATATTTTAGGAACGGGCCGCACCATGATTCAGCAGACTTATGACAGGATAAGTAAAGTGATTCCCAATGAGAATATATTTGTTATTACCAATAAAGAATATGTTCATCTATCTCATCAACAGCTGCCTGAAATACCGGCAGAAAATGTTGTAGGTGAACCGCTGATGAAAAATACGGCCGCCTGTAATCTATACATGGCCAATAAAATTGCTGAAGTGAACCCTGAAGCTACGATGATTATTCTTCCTGCAGATCATCTGATTTTAAAAGAAGAAACTTTCTTAGAGAAAGTGCAGCTGGCATTCAGTATTGCTTCAACACATGATTATCTGGTCACTTTAGGAATTACCCCTACCAGACCGGATACAGGATACGGATATATTCAGTTTGTAGAAAATAAAGATTCAGATTATTATAAAGTAAAAACCTTCACTGAAAAACCGATTCTTGAAATCGCTAAAAGTTTCCTTGAAAGTGGAGATTTTCTGTGGAATGCCGGAATTTTTATCTGGAATGTCAATTCTATTCAAAAAGCTTTTGAACGTTTTCTTCCCGAAATGACCCAGCAGTTTACAGCCTGCGAATACAATGAAGAAACTGAAGCAGGTTGTATTGAATCCATTTATCCCAAAATTCAGAAAATTTCTATTGATAACGGCATTCTGGAAAAAGCACAGAATGTATATGTAATTCCGGCTGATCTGGGATGGAGTGATCTGGGCACCTGGACCTCAGTTTTTGAAAACAGCGACAGAGATGAAGATGGTAATGCAATCAATATAAAAACGGCACAGACATATGATTCTACCGGCAATATTATTCATGTTAAAAATAATAAAGCAGTGGTCATAGACGGATTAAAAGATTTTATCGTTGTAGATACAGACAAGGTCTTATTGATTTGCCCGAGAGAACACGATCAGCAGATCAAAGATTATGTTTTAGATTTAAAAGGCCTTAAAAAAGGCGAGAAGTACATGTAAATCCTATACCATGAAACGATATCAAAACCGTATTTTTCTTTTTGCTTTTCTTTTTCTGGGGATGGCTTTATTTTCCCAGACCAAAAAGAAATTTTCCAGTATTGATCATGTTTTATCCCGAATTGTTCCCAATGATAAAGTTGATTTTTGGGCACTGGTTCATAACAGCTATGGTAAAAATAGGGAAATAAGAACTTCAGGAACAAAGAAAGATTACCTGCCGCAGTTTTCAGGATTTAATCTGATTCCTGCTGAAGAAGATAGTTTTTATTATATCGTTTATTCCGCAGGCAGCACCCTGTATTATATCACAGAAACCAAAGATTTAAAAGATTTTTTGGGGAAAATCAACAATCCTGAAGAAGCCGCTTTATCTGCAGTTCTGGATGGATATATGATTGACGAGCAGTTTGTAGATGTTGCTGCCAATTATTATGAAGATAAAACCAATTACTATTTAGATCTGGGAAAGGTTACTTCAAAGGAGTGTCCTTATGAAAAAACCCATTTTACTTTGACGGTAAATAAATCTACAGGAACGGTTACCACTGTAAAGGACAACGGAACTTATATTCAGCTTTACAATAAAAAATGCGCTAATAATCCGAGACTTTTAAAAATAGAAAAGAAAGAAGAACCGAAAGATGAGCCAAAGAAAAAACCAGTCAAAAAACGAAAGTAACATCTACGAAACTGAAAGACTGATCATTCGTCCTATGTCAGCAGACGATGCAGATCTGATTTTAGAACTGTATAATATGCCTAAATTCATCAGGTTTATCGGTGATCGTGATATCCGTTCTCTGAATGATGCTGAAAATTATATTAAAGCCAGATTTCTTCCTCAGTTTGAGAAATCAGGTTTCGGAAATTATCTGATTGTTTTAAAAGAAGGAAATGTCAAAATCGGTGGAGTAGGAATTTTTGAAAGAGAAGGCTTAGATATCGTTGATATCGGTTTTTCCGTTTTAGAAAAATTTGAAGGCAAAGGGTATATGTTTGAAGCTGCCCAAAAAGTGAAATCGATCGGCATGGATGAATTTGGACTGAATAAAATCTCAGCGATTACTGTAAAAGATAATTTTTCTTCTCAGAAATTAATCGAAAAGTTGGGGTTGAAATTTCAGAAATATATTACGCTTCCTAATGAAGATGAAGAGTTGATGTATTACGAAACGGAATGATTTTTAGGGTGTCTTTGTAAATTTTAATTCTTTTAAACATTAAGTTTGTCATGCTGAAAGCATCTCAACTTCGCATTTTAATCAATATCTTAAATGTAAAATTCTTTAGATTCCTCCGGAATGACAAACAGAGCGTCAGTTAGTGCCTTTTTATAATTAGCACTTTAAGAATAATGTTTAATATTATATTACTCATTTTGTCATTCCGAAGAAACCGCAACATGATAATTTCTTCACTTTAAATTCCTTCTAAAATCTGTTCAGCTGCAGTTTTCGAAGTCACCTTATCGATCACCCTTGTGCAGATTCCTTTTTCATCGAAAATAAATGTAGTTCTTACGATTCCCATATATGTTTTTCCAAAAGTCTTTTTCTCCTGCCAAACCCCGAATTTCTCTATAATATCGTGGTTTTCATCCGCAATCAGATCATAAGGAAAGGAAAATTTATGATGAAAATTCTTTTGCTTTTTTACAGAGTCTCCACTGATTCCCAAAAGCTGAAACCCTGCTTTCTCTAACTGTGAATAATTATCGCTGAGGTTACAGGCCTCAACGGTACAGGTCGGCGTATTGGCTTGTGGATAAAAGAAAATAACCGATTTCTTTCTAATTAATTTTTCCGAATTTATGGTTTCTCCATCCTGATTGATTCCTTCAAAACTCGGTAATTTGTCACCAACTTTCAGCATAATGATTTATTTTTGTTCAAATTTAATGGTTACATGACAAAAAAGCAAAGAGCAGAGCTTATTCAGATAGAATTAGAGAAATTATATCCCACAGTTCCTATTCCTTTGGAGCATACAGATCCTTTTACTTTGATGGTTGCGGTGGCCCTTTCTGCGCAAACGACCGATAAAAAAGTGAATCAGGTGACGCCGGAACTTTTCGCTGTAGCGGGAACGCCGCAAAGAATGGCAAAACTAGAAGAGTTCCAGATTAAAGAACTCATTAAAGAAATCGGACTTTCCAATACGAAAGCCAAAAATCTGAAAAGAATGGCGGAGCTGCTTTTGGAACGACACAACGGAATTGTTCCGCAAACTTACGAAGAGTTAGAAGCGCTTCCCGGAGTGGGTCACAAAACCGCATCTGTGGTGATGAGCCAGGGTTTTGGATTTCCTGCATTTCCTGTCGACACCCATATTCACCGTTTAATGATTCAATGGAAATTAACGTCAGGAAAAAATGTTGTGGAAACAGAGAAAGACGCTAAAAATCTCTGGAAAGAAGAAGTTTGGAATAAACTTCACCTTCAGATTATTTTCTACGGACGAGAATATTCGCCGGCAAGAGGGAGGGGAGAGAAGGATTTTATTACCAAAATGCTGTTTGAGAAATAATAAGATTTTTTTAGCATTCTTAAACTCCCCTCCCTTCCAAGGAAGGGGAGTTTAAGAATGTAGGTTTTAAAAATTTATTCCACATCCAACAATCTCCTGTGATAATTGATCTGCCCCAAATGATAACTCAGATGTCCAAACAAGTGCATCAGAAAATATTCTGTTGTCATTGGGTATCCTAAAGGTTCAGCAGGATATTGCTTTGCCAGAGCTTCGTCAGAGAGTTGATCAAGTGTGGAAATAATGACATCTGAGGTTTCTGAAATCTTCTTAATGAGTTCAGATTTTGGAATGTTTTTTAATGAATTCACGCTCTCTTTTCTTTGCCCAAACCCTTTTTCCTGTTACGAAAATTTAAGAGCCTTCTCTTAAATTCCCTGGATTTCATATGTTTGATTTGATTATATATTAGGTTTGATGCCAGATTGTTCACAATACTTGTTTTAATTATAGTATTTTATATAATTATTTTATGAATTATGAATTTTTTTTATATTTTTGAGAAATCAAAATAATATACGAAAATAAACTAGAAACACTTATATGAAAAATTACAATCTATCTTCTGACATTCATGATTAACTTATCCTGACAATTTAAAATCATCGCATTCCATCATTTTTTCTGATCATACATTGAGGTAATTCTTTGAATTGCAGCAGAATTTTAATGTTAAAAATATAAATATAAATTATCAGTTAAGTATTTATGTTTTGCGATAACTGTATTTAAAGCACGTATGGATTAGTTAAGATTAATGAATGTAAATTCCAAATAGAAATTTTACAGAATGATTTTTGGTGTTTATAAAATCTTTTATTTTATTAATCAGGCTCTGAACTGATATACCACTTGCAGCAAACTATTAATCTATTTAAAACACTTTTATGATAAAAAAAATGATCTCATCAGATTACTTTCTCAGTTCTCTTATGAAAATTCAATTTAAAACTGATGATTCAGTTAAATCCTTATTATTATCTCTATAATTTTACTCAATATGATTAAATCTTATACTTTCATATTTGTTTTCTGCTGTTCTTTACTGTTTTCTCAAACTACCATATTCGGAGGCGTGCCGGGACTTTCATTCAGAAAAAACAATGTTAAAGACAGTATCTTACCTACCGATACCCTCACGGATAAACTAATGAATTTTCATTTAATTCATGATCCTGTTACGGGCTCTTTTTTTAAAAAACTAGGGGTCGGGCTGAATCAGCCATCTTTATTTATAGTAAGTAATAAATTCGGAGGAAGCGAAAAGAAAATTTATGGCAAAATCGGAAGTTCAATTATCAGCAGCATAGGGATTGATGACTTTAATGATTCATTGAGAATTAGCAGTGCTGAAGCAACCTCCAAAATATTAACTTTTACAAAAAATGATACGGGCCAAAAAATTAATCCTATCATTTTTCTCAATAAGAAAACAGATGTAAAATTGTTAATTCCTGAGATACTTGTTTTCAGCGCCAACTTATCAACAATTGATAAACAAAAAGTCGAAACGTATCTTTCAATAAAATATGGGATTACCATCAATGACGTATCGGAAAAAAATTATGTTTCTTCGGGGAGTGACATTGTATGGGATTCTAAAAAAAATAAAAATTATAATCTTCGGATTACAGGAATTGCAAGGGATAATCTGTTCGGGCTGTATCAGAAGCAGTCTCAAAATTCCGGGGATGACCATCTTGCAGTATCTTTAGGACCATTAAAGGCGACTAACAAACAGAACAGTTCTACTCTTACTCACAGTAGTTTTATGATATGGGGAGATAATAATCAAAGCCTGACGTTTAAGGAGGCGGATCTAATTTCTGCACATCCTAAACGAGATATGAAGAGAATGTGGAAAGTTCAGGTAAAAAACAGCGGATCAACTCCTATAAAAACACATCATTATCTGAAGTTAACAGGATTAATGTCCACTGACGAAGTAAGACTGAGAGTTTTCAATAATGAAAGTGATTATCAGAGTGATATTTCAAATGATATTTTAGGAGAAAAAGTCAATGATTCCCTTTATGTTTTCAAAAATGCGGTATGGGATATTGATCATGACGGAGTTGATTATTTTACATTCAATTTACAAACTCCACAGAGTAATGCGCTTATAAAGCTCACAAGTACCTGTTCTGAGTTGGGTAATGGCATCGTAAAAGTATCTGTCCCGGAAAATATTTTTCCATTCAACTATTCTCTGAAGAGCCTGACTACAAATCAGATAGTACATAATAATGTTTCAGGAAGTTCTAATCCTATTGTATTCAACAGCCTTGCGCCGGATAATTATGAACTCAGTATTCATAAACAGGGGCAGACAGATATTATTCGGACTTTTGATCTGGAAGGCATTGTCAATCAGAATATTGACAGCCAATATCTGTGGGCAGGAACAGCAATTGAACTTGATCTTAATACGGCTTCCTATCAATACACTCTTACTGCTCCATCAGGTACGGTAACTCATTTTGCACCATACCTTCTTAACGGGCAGGGTAATTATCAGCTGCTGATTAAAAATAAGTTCGGATGCGAAGTAAACAAAACACTTTCCGTACTCAGTCAGTCAGAATATGATGCATTACAAAGTACTTCTTTCTTCAAAAAAATTACCGTGTCACCCAATCCTTCTCATGATGGTAACCTGACTGTAAAAGTTGAGTTAAAAGCGGCTAAGCCATTGACAATTAAAATTTTTAACAGTTTGGGTGTACTTGTTAAGCAGGGACAGTATAATTCAGCTTCTGACTTTACCATCCCGATGAATATTCCTGCGGCTGTCGGTTATTATAATATTAAAGTTTTTATTCCTGAAGAAGGGAAAGGAGTCAACTTCCTTATTAATTAATAAAACACAAAGTAAACATATGAAAAAACGCTCATTTTTAAGCAGTAGAAATATTGAACTGTTGCCGGTTCTGATTCCTATTATTCTCTCTTTAAGCAGTTGGACAATTTATAAAGTTATTCAAAAGGATTATCATGTTGTTAAAACGGTAAAATATTCAAATCAAAATTCAAATCCTTTCAGAATAAACTGTGATTTTCTCAAGCAGGTTAAAAGTCATGAAAAGTTGGAGGTAAAATCAGAGGATTTTTCCGCTGAGGCTTCAGTAACCGGAATGGTTGATTCTGTTTCCATGGATCTTCCGGCTTCCGGCAGGAAAACATTCATGGATCAGCCAGGCACCGTTTTTAATAAACTCCAGTCATTCCCCACTAGCTTAAACTCCAGTCTGATAAACTCAGGATATATCGGTGAAATAGGAAGTAAGGATTCACAACGTGGGGATGGTAATGCTTCTGACAATATATTTGATGTTCAGCTACCTGCTGTTGATCCTGAAAAATCTTATATTCTCAGTTATGAGGTAGATGGGTATTCGGATCTAAATTCTGTAACCCGAAGTGTTAACGGAAGTTTTGCGATCGGAGGTTATATAAGACATAAACAGACAGGCTGGACCTTGGTCTCCGAACCACTCGATCCGTTACTCTTAAAAAAAGGAGAGAATAAAATCTTATTCAATGCGATAAGTAAAGGAGATTATTACACGATTAAGAATGTAAAAATTGCAGAAAAACAAAATAGCTCTTCTTTGCCCTATACAGTCATTTCAAAAATATATAATGATAAAATTACTTATATACGAGGCTTTGTAAATCCTAAATCAGGAATCAGATCTCTGGAAATCGATGGTGAAACGATAGATTTAAAAGGAAAGGAATTTGAATTTGTTTCTTATAAAAAATTTGACAAAAAGTCTGTTACAGTAAAATTCAATGGTACGAAGACCATTGCTGAAATGGTTGTTGAGAAAGCCACAGATGGGGCTTCATTCACTGAGATAAGTTCATATGAAACGAAAGGTCATACTGTTATTTACCAAAATGCATCAGGAACAGTAAAAGGACTAAGGATGATAGACTTACCTCCGGTAGATCTTTCCATTGATAATGTCAGTAATGGTTATTCAGGATTTCGTTTCGATAATAATACCTCAAAAGAAACACTACTGATCAGAATAAGCTTCCTAAAGGTTATCAGGAAAAGGACATTACGGCCTTTACTTTTGATTATAATAAAAAAGAATGGTCTCCGGTTACCGTAGACAGTATTAATACCGTAAAAAAATATTTGGTACTTCATACCTCGAAAAGCAGTATTGATTTTATGGCAGGTGTGGCAAAACAGCCTGAAAGTCCTGAAACAGGAGCTGATGCTCCGGTCACTTTCAATGACGCGCCCATTGCTAATCCCGGATCTAAGATCAACATGATTGCTCCTCCCACCCCCAATCAGCAGGGTACTGCCAACGTACAATATCCAATTGAAATCCCTGCCGGGATCGGTGGGTTTCAGCCCAGTATTTCTCTGGTATATAACAGTGATAATAAGTTCGGCTGGGCAGGCATCGGGTGGGACATTCCGGTGGAAACTATTGATATTGATACCCGTTGGGGTGTACCGTCATTTTCCAGTCATGAAAGTGAGATTTATTTGATTGCAGGTGAACAGCTTGTTTTCAAAGATGATTATTTACCCAATAAACTTCCTTATTCTGAACCGAGAACAACAGACAGACCGTTTTATTACCGTAACTGAATAAGGGAAGGTTACAAAATCATCAGAAAAGGGTCTTCTCCTTCAGATTATACATGGCAGACTTTAGATGGCAGCGGAACAAAAAAGGAATACTTAGATGTTTTAACGAATAACTCTTCCGGGGCTGTGGTAAAATGGTTCTTATCCAGAGTGACAGACCGTTTCGGTAATGTTATTACCTATTCCTATTCAGACTCATCTGATGGAGGAGGTAAAAATAAATATTTATCTAAAATCACCTACAGTAATAATACAGTGGTGGAGTTTGAGAATGAACCGGGAGTAAGAGGTGATATGACTTTCAATTATAAATTGGGAGTTAAATTGACAGATTCTAAAATATTAAATAGAATTACTGTTAAAAGGGCCAATGTGAAAATCAGGGAATATCAGCTTGCCAATACGAGTTTAGGAATGTTTTCCAAAAGGCTTTTAAAGGAGATTATTCAAAAGGACGGAGAAGGTAATGTATTTAACACGCATCGTTTAGGATATACCACAACGTTGGAAATCTTTGGGAAAAACCCCTACCAAAGTTTATAGTACCCCAAAAGATAACAGTGATGTAGGTTCTTTTTCAGGCGGAAATACAAGTTTTATTTCCGGAACTTACAGTAAAAATAAAAATACCCGTGGAGCACTGAGTATTGGTGGGGGAGCTTGCTTTCTTTTCGGAATTGACAAAAAAGGTACTCTTGGCGCAACATTAAGTTATGATGACAATAGGGCTTACGGTAAGAATCAGCTTTTAGATATTGATGGTGACGGATTACTTGATAAAGCATTCTATTCTTCAAACGGAAATATCAATTTCAGAAAAAATACAAGAACCGGATTCAGCGGAGTATATTCTTCTACCGGACTTCCGGGAGAAACGCCTATCTATACCCATAACAGCTATAATACCACTGCCGGGCTTGAATATTCATTTGCAAGAGGGGTGGTCGGAGCCAATTACTCTTTTGGCAACAGCAATTCCCCGATCTATTTTTCAGATGTCAATGGAGACGGCCTTCTGGATATGATCCATTATGGTGATGTCTTTTTTAATAAGATAAGAAACGGTGCTCCTCAGTTTATGTCTCAGCCGGCAACAGGCACAGCTAATGTTACAGAAGAAACGCCTAATGCTATTCTGGCAGGAAGTGGTGCCGTTCAGGAAACGGTCACGACTACTCAATTTTCTTCCTCTTTAGCCAATGTTGTACGAATGTGGGAGGCACCGGTGTCCGGAGATATTCAGATCAGTAATGAGATAACACTGCTTCAGAACTCCCAGGATGGAGTAAATGTCTGGATAGAGCAGGGGGGCATGACAAAGCTTAATGAAGATGTTTCAGGATACAATCCTGTTAATTCCTCTTCAATTTCAACAACAGTAACGTTAAACACTCAAGGTCAGTTCCAGGTGCTGAGTGCTACCGCCCATGTTAAAAAAGGACAGAGGATATTCGTCATCGCTTCTTCTAAAACAGATCAAAACGGAGATAGGATCAAAGTAAACACCAATATTAGATACAGTTCAGTTTCAGGAGTTCCGGATATCAGTTTATCAGATGCTAATGACAATTATTATTTCAGATATAATGCAGAAACTCATTATTTACCTTCCAGCCAGAAACAAAATGTAATAGGAGACAGGAGTCGGGTAAAGATTTCCTGGAATTCAATGAACAACGAAATCTTCACTGATGATGTCGACTTTAAAATTTACAAGAGTGTACATTCAATATCAAACAGTACAGGAGCATTACCTCCGCCGGTTACAACGCTTGTGTATCATCATAAACTATTGAAAAACAGTGATTTGGGCTCGGTTAATGTGATGAGTAATGAAATTTTGAATTCTGATATTTCTAATCTGCCCGTTAATCAGAATCCATCAGATTCTACAATGACGTTGTTCCATTTTGATGTTTCCGCTGATACAAATGTTTCATGGGAAAAAATCAAATGGAAACCTGTCCTTACAGTGATGTCAGATACAGATACTACAGCAGTAAAAGCTTTAGTGCAGTATAATCCATATTCTGAAAGGCTTATCAATACTTTACCAAAAGATTTTAAGAAATACATAGATAAACCTTTCTGTGTTGATAAGATCGACTGTCCTCGCTGTAAAGCAGCAGACAGATATTATTTGTTCCCTGATTTCAACGGTAACAGTACTTTAAATAATTATACCATCAATTTAAATCAGCCACATAATGCAGCCGTTACTTTTTCTTTAAAAATAAAAGACGGGAACGGAAATGTATTCACTGCGAAAAATACAGTAGATGTTGTCAATAATGTGATGCCGATCCCAAAAATTGATATCTGTGCTTTTTTTGCATCAATACCTCTCCGTTATCAGGAGATTTGTATACTTCCTTTTTATTTTGAGATCAGTTCCTCTGATTATGTCCTTAATAAAAAGCTGGCTTCAGAAAATCCTTTTATTATTAATTCTGCATTCATAGGAGATCCCTATCTGGAAAATACAGAACATAAGGCGGACTACTTTGCATATCGTTCAGATAACACTCATTATAACATAAATACGGGACTCGTATACCAGGGATGGGGTGGTTTCAGCTATAACGGGTCTAAATTTGCCGGCCAGCCAATCCGGGAAAGCGAATTCGCGACAAATCCGTTTGCAAATATTCCGGCTCCCGGGGGAGCTTCTCCCTGTAATCCTTCAGCTCCTGATTACTTTACCTGTATGACGGATTATATTATTCAGCAGAATAATAATAGATATTTCACCCCTTTACAGTTAGATGCTGAATCAGACGCTTATATCTCCCCATTAGAGCCGGCGGAGTTGTCGGCACAAGATCTGCAGCCTTTTGTTCTGGGTGTTTCCTCGAATAGCTCTACGGTAGTCACAACTCCTGTTTTTTCTGTGCCTAATCCCCGGGGGATCATTCTCCGTTCCCAGACTGACGGATTCCACGCATATGTGGCAGGATCAATCATTCCCTGGTTAGGAATCAGTGCGCATGCAGGGTATTCTACTGAAAAAACCTCCGATTACTTTCAGGATTTCAACGGAGATCATTATCCAGATATTATTTCAGGAAGTTACTATCAGAAAACAAATGTTTTAGGACAGTTGGACGCTGTATCTTCTGTCAGTAAAAAAGAAATTAAAAATAAAGGGCTGATATTGGGTGCAGGAATTTCAGTCTCTCCTTCTGTAGGAAAATTTAGTAATACCGCAAATTCATTTTTTGCAATAGGGGGAGAAAAAGACAATCATACAGGATCATCTTCTTTCTCATTGGGAATAGGAGTTAATATTTCCATTGGAAAAGCATGGGCTCAGGGTACAGGAGTATGGGCTGATATCAATGGTGACGGTCTCGTTGATTATATATCTGATGGAAATACCTTTATCAATAACGGAAATGGCTTTGCTGCAGAGTCTTACGGCTGGGATATTTCAGAAGTGTCGAAAGGGGATTCTTTTGCGGTATCCGGAGGAGGAGGTTTCAGTTTTGCGAATGGAAGCTGGGCAGGTGGTGTAGGACTTTCAAAATCCAGATCTACTGCAAAAACGGGGCTTATTGATTTAAATGGAGACGGTCTTGCAGATAAGATTATTAAGAATGGGGATACGTATGATTTTTTGATCAACAGCGGAACTTCTTTTATTTCCACTCTTAATGTTAATAAAAATTTCAGCCTTGATAACAAACAAAACTCTTCCGGGTTTAATCTCTATGGAACAATCTGTGGCTGTTTTGGCGTAAAAGTATGTATTTCTGTTGGTGGAAGTACTGATAAGTCTGTGACTAAACAGGAAGTTGATCTCAGAGATTTTGACGGAGACGGATACCCTGATTTACTGGTGTCAGAAAATGATACCCAATTGACTTATTATCATAATAATTTTGCGAATGCCAATCTGCTGGTTACTATCGAAAATCCTCTACAGGGAGTGATATTAATGGAATATGAGAATGTCAATGAAAGAGATAACCTGGCAACACTGGTAGGAGCTACTTATCAGATGCCTTTTTCAAAGACCGTACTTACCAGGATGGGTATCTTGAACTTCAAACCTATTGACACAACACTTCCATACCTTGGCCAGGTATTAGATCCACAGCGAATAAAGCCTGCTCAGTTTTTCCGTTTTGAATATGAAAAAGGCATACAGGACAGAAGGGAAAGAGAATTTTTAGGTTTCGGAATTGTTAAAACAAAGGTTTATAACGATCAGGTTCTGCACCAGACCCATATCACTCAGTATGAAACGGATTATTCAGGTTCTGAAAACAATTTTTATGTTAACTTTAATGATACCAGGATAAGACAGTATTTTTGTAAAAAAGGGATTTTGCGTTCATCGTTAATGCTGGACAGTCAGAACAGAAAGCGCAGTGAAACGAAATATACTTACAGGTATTTTGATCAGCCTGCTTCTTCAGGATATATTTTAAAAGAATCTCAACCTGAACCTCAGTATAAGGATATCGGAAGAATTATTCCGTTATTATATAAAACAGAATCTACATTCACTGAGTTTTCGGGAGCGGACAGTCACAGCAAAACGACCATTGGTACAGTGGATGCCTATGATCAGTATGGAAATGTAACTCGTTCTACAGACAGAGGTTCATCGTTGTCTTACACGCAGGATGACATTGAAACAAAGATTTCCTATCATGCTCCCGGGACAAAAAATATAGTGGGAATACCTGCTGAGCAGACCTTGATTACAGTGCATAACAACGAGATCATGCGAAAAAATAAAACCGTACTGGATGCTGCTCAAAATATCGCACAGATCAAAAAAGATATTTTGGGAACCGGCTTTTCAGGGACTGCAGATTTTGATATGCTTTACGATGCCTACGGAAATATGACCAAGGTAACACAGCCTGTATCAGACAATGGGCAGCGTATGTCTTACAGTTATGTATATGACCCGATATACCATACCTATCTGGAAGCTACTCACGATGCATACGGACATTCAAGTACTACGCAGTACGATAATAATTACCTGTTCGGAGTTCCGGTAGCATCTACAGATATTAACGGTGCAACTGCCCGGTACACTTATGATAATTTCGGAAGGCTTACGGAATATCTCGCTCCTACTGATACCGACTTTACAATACGATTACATTATTACCCTTTTAATGTTATACCGGTTGCTATTACCGAAAGAAAGCCATTTAAAAATGACAGAGACTCAAGGCCCAATTATTTCATCAGTTTATTTACTGATGCGTGGGCAGAAGGGATCATGACTAAAAAACTTTTTAAAATAGAGGATGGAACTTATTATTTTGCCAATAACATCTATCAGATCAAAGATAAATTGGGAAGACCTATAAAAACAATTCTCAGGGATAAGGTGACCACCGGAACGGATATTATGACCTCGCTCAGGACTTTTGATGATTATACCACCGCAGAGGATCAGGCGTCCCAAATCTATTCTACCACAACGTATGATGACCTGAACCGACCGTTGAATATTACACAAAATCATGTCAGTACCAACAGCGGTTTACAAAGTCTTACCACCAATATGTTCTATGAATTTGGAAAAGACAGATACGGAGAAGTACAGTTCGCAACAAGGATCGTGAGCCCCTTAGGAAATACCGGTGTTACGTATACTGATGAATTCGGAAGAACGACTTCAGGCAAACAGACGGATGGGAATGCAGATATTTGGGTAAGTTACAAATATGACCGTTTAAATCAGCTTACTGTGATGGAAGATGCCGGAAACCATGCCACACAATATTTCTATGATAAATTCGGAAGAAACATCAGGAAAATACAGCCGGATGCAGGAGAATCAGGATTTGATTATGATGCCAGTGGTAAAATAATCAGTTCATACAATGCTGTTTTAAAGTCGCTGGGAAAAAAAATACAGTACAGATATAATTTTGACCAGTTAACAGAAGTGCAATATCCTGAACACTCTGTAAATTTTGATTATGGTACACAAGGAGGGATCAATGAGGAAAAGGGAAGACTTATAAAACAGAAAGACAAAACCGGAACGCAGACATTCAAGTATGATGCGCTGGGCAATGTAAAAGAAAATATGCGTATTGTAGTGGCGCCCAACAATGTTCCGAAAATGTTTAAAACCTCATTTGTATACGATGTGTTTGGAAGAATCAATAAAATCCTTTATCCTGATAGTGAAACAGTCAGCTATGCTTATAACATGACAGGGATGCTGGCCTCTATAACAAGTACACTTCCCGGGCAAAACATTCCGACGGAAATTGTACATTCGATGGAATATAACAACAGGGATAAGCTGACGTCTTACCTTTCAGCCAATAATACCAAAACCGCTTATGAGTATGATCCATGGGGCCGGGTAAATGAACTTTCACTGCTGTATACCAACGGGAGCGGAAATATCCGCAAAAATGAATATACTTTTGATGGCAACGGAAATGTATCTGTTATCAACGGTATTACTCCAATGTCAGGAAACTTCCCGTTACTGGATTTGGGAGTAGCATCCCAAAAGATCTTCACCTATGATAATTTCGGTAGATTGGGAACTGCGAAGATAACCGCTAAAGGAAGCCAGGTTTCAAAATATTATGACCTTTCTATGGGATACAATGCCGTTGGAAGTATGAGTGTGAAAAATGCTAAACTAAAAACCTATATGAATGGGTATTGCCAAAGCCCTAATAATGAAGGTGATGTTGGAATATATGAATATGGTCACCCTTCTCATCCTAATGCAGTATCGGCAATTAATTACACCAAGTTTGAAAATTTCAATGCTCCTATGGATTGTGGCCCTGCTCCTACAGATCCTGCAACAACTACACATGAGTCGTTTGGTTATGATGCTAATGGAAATCTGACGGTTATTAAAGAGGATAATGTTTCCAGTATTCTAAATTACAGGGAGCACTTCTGGGATCATGAAAACCGTCTGAAAGCTGTAGTGACCCAAAAGGAAAATTTAAACTATTATGTGTATGATGCTGCAGGAGAAAGGATACTGAAAAATGATGCAGTTTCAAAAAACCTGTATGTAAATGGTAATGATCCTGACAGCAGCACACAGATGGGATCTTTTATTTACTATCCGAATGCATATTCGGTACTTAGTAACAGGACCTTAAGTAAGCACTATTATATGGGAGGGCAAAAAATTGACACCCGCGTAAGCAAGATACCTACCCACAGGTTTATGATCGATCTTGGCGAAGATTATAATAAGCAGGCCAATTTACTAAAACAGGAAATAAATCAGATCATCAGTGAAGCCGGTCTGCATCCTGCAGTCTGGATGCAGAGCGAGGACTCGCAGGGTGCCTACACCCCGCCATCATCTTCAACGCAGAATGAAAATGCGTGCATGTATTATATGGAACTGCAGATGTTGATCTTTCAGCAGGATCAAAACGAGAGTTGTTACAATAAACTGGCAAACCTGTTTCAGCAGGCTTTGAATGACGGGCAGTTCTGTGTTCGTTGGAACCAGTTTCTGGCGGATAACAGAGAATGTATGATCAACTATACCGTACCGGAACTTCTGGATTCTGAAATGTACTGGATCCATCCTGATCATCTGAGTGGTGCTTCTATCCTGACAAATAACAAAGGAGCTGTCACCAATTGGTACGAATACATGCCATACGGCGAAATGCTCATGGAGAATACGACGATGGATTACGATCATCCTTACAGGTTCAACGGCAAGGAACTTGATATGGCTACGGGGTATTATTATTACGGGGCAAGATATTACGATCCTAAACGAAGTTTCTGGCTGAGTGTAGATCCATTGGCAGAGATTACCAACTCACCCTATGCTTACGTTTGGAATGATCCTGTGAACTATGCAGATCCTACGGGATTGATGGGGGAGAGAAAGGGTGGCATGGGTCCTAAAGGTTGGGGATTGAAAGATGGAAAGTGGACTTTTGTTGAAGGAATGAAAAAAGATGACGCCGTTTACAAGAAAGGTGGTTATACAGATTTTGCTGCAGATAATTCTGTAATTGAAAGAGGAAGTATTAATGGTAGAAATTTTGCACCAGTTTATTTAGGAAGTTCTCAAAATGATGTTTCATATGCAGAAAGAAATTATACTGAATGGTCGTCTATTAATGGCAGCAATTATGATAGCCCATTAGAAGGCTATCGAGCTTGGCAATCTGATCCTGGCTATCACAAGGGAGAAGATTTTTGGGATAGGATGTTTAGGGTAATGGCTTATAGCAGTATGGAGGCTAGAAGAGACTATGCCAGTGGTGGAATGAATATGTATGGAGGATATGGTAGAATTTCAAAAGCTTTAACAACGATAGAGGAAACTACACCATTAATAAATGTTAAAAATACTGCACCACAGGTTGGTGAAGCTTTTGAAAGTTTAGGAGCAACAATTGAAGGAGGAAATATATCACTAGGTGGCAGAGCGGTCACAAATGGTAGATTTGATTTTGTGGTAACTGCAAATGGAAAGCTCAAAATCGGTTCAGGACATTATTACCTGTCTGAATCTGCTAGTGAGGTGCAGGCAGCGGGGCAATTACGGATATTTAAAGGTCAACTAATGGAAATAAATAATGCTTCTGGGCATTATCAACCTACTGCTATTGAAGCGCAAAGATTTTCCTCAATATTGTCTAAAATGGGAATTAATATTGGAAAAACTAAAATTAAAATTTATACAGTTGATTAAAATATGAATAAAATTATTATAGGAGACTATGTCAAAGATTTGTCAAAAAATATAGTAAATGAGAGTAGGATAAAAAATATGCATTATTCTCCAATAGATCGTTTTTTTATTGAAGAGAATGGATATTTAGAAAAAATCTTATCTGTTAACTATTTGGAATTTTTACTTTATAATTTTGAACAGATAAATCCAACATACACTATTCAGTTATTTTTATGCGTACCAGAAATATGGGAAAAAGTAAATTTTAAAGACATTAATACATTAATTGAAAACTTCACAAATTCTTTTTCTTTTTATTCTTTAATTGGATTCACATATAAATATTTAGAAATTGACTTATTGGACGAAATATTTTATAATAAGAATGTGAATATAAGTTTTAAAAAAAATTGTTCTAAATATTTTCCTAATATTCTTGCAACACTTTATATGGATGAATATGATTATTTTGAATTTAAAGAAAATTTGTTTGGAATAAGTTTAGAGCAAATAAAAAATCTTCAAAAAAAATTTCATGAAAATATTGATTTTAAAAATGCAATTTCTTACAATAAATTACATAAAAAATTAATTAGCATAAAAAGTAATTTATAATGGAATTGCTATCCGCTGCGCAAAGTCTCCAGCTAGAACCACTCATATTATTGCGGGAGATGCAACTGGTGGAGGTCACGCTTGGTTTGGTAGTTCTAAAAGTTTTTTAAATGGTTTAAAAGGTAAAAAAAGTATGTTTCCTGCCTCTTGGAGTAATGAAAAAATTATGCAAGCAGTATCAGAAGTTGTTGTAAATAATAAGTGAGTACAGCAGACAGGTAAAGCGGGAGCATTAGTTACAAAGAGCGGATATCCAGTGAGGTTTATAGTTGAAGGTTATTATCAAGGTGTAAAAATTAGAGCTGTTACTACTCATACGGAAATTATAACTGCTTTTCCCATAAAATAATAAAAATAAACATTATGAATATTGTGAAAAATGTTTTATTGGAAGCAATTGATATGTCTAAAATTTTTGGTTTAAATGAAAATAATATATCAAATGCTAAAGAATATTTAGAGTATAATGAGTTTGAATCGTGTTTTGACACTCTTACAACCCTATTATATGAGTTTGATATTGTAATAAATAAAAAATTTTATGAATTAATTGACAAAATTGCTAAAGCACTTAAATTAAGTGAAGAAAAATATATTTTTATGAAAGAGCTTATCTGTTAAAATAATAGATACTATTTTTGGGTAGTGGAGTTACTATCTTTTTTGAGACACAATCTCAATACTCTATTTTACTTTAGGGGTTAAAGTCCAAAACGCAGTTTTTGGTTGAGTGTTGATCAGTTGGCAGGAATAATAAATTCGCTCTATGCTTACGTTTGGAATGATCCGGTGAATTATTCAGATCTTAATATTATTTTCAAATATGAATACAATCTTACAGGTATTACTACTAATAATTATATTTTTAAATTCAATTTTTGCAATGTTGGAAAAAAAAATATTACCTTCAAAAATTTTAAAATTAACTTGGGTTATTGCACTAATAGATATTATAGTAATATATTTCTTTTTTGAGTTAAAAGAATCTATGATTCTTTACATGACATTCACATTGTTTATTATAATATTTAGTTTAGGATTTAAAACTTTTGCTAATGGTGCTATTTTAAATAGTTTGGAAAATAAGTATAGAAACGATAATAAAAAACGATTTATAAATTTTTTTATTTATTTTTTACTTACATTTTTATCCATTCTTACTATTGGTGTTATGAAAAATCTCTTATTTGATTCTCCAATGTAGTTCTTCAAAAAAAATAACAAACTGGCAGTGTTGCCAAATTTAGTGATATTCAATTTTAGAAATTTAATTTATAAAAAAGAGAGTGAGGCAGCCCGCAGCTCAAAGTCGGGAGACTTTGAGCCTATAAATAATACCCCCTCGCAACTTGCGAGGGGGTATTATTTATAGTGCTGCATTTTTATTAAAGAAGTCTTTAAATTTAGATTTCCATTGCTAACTTTGAGAAAGTTAACAAGCGAAGATGTTCACGCTGTATAGGTCTTGTACAATGAATTTTATGCAGTGTTAATTAAGTGTAGACCCATTGGCAGAGATTACCAACTCACCCTATGCTTATGTCTGGAATGATCCTGTGAACTATGCAGATCCTACGGGATTGATGGGGGAGAGAAAGGGTGGACCAGGGCATGGTCCTAAAACTATTCAAGATTGTTTTGGAGGAGGTGATGGAGGAATTCAAGCATCTAGACGATTACCTGCATCGGAAAGACCAGGTACAGTTTATATGTATGGAAAAAAATTAGGAAATTCTGCTAAACCTTATCAAGACTATTATAACTCACTTTCGCAAAGCCAAATACATTCAATGAGGGTTGGGATTTATGAACGCAGTATGGGAGCATATGATACTGGAGTTGCAAGAGCAATGTATGGCTTAGATAATAATGAAGATATTAATGTTCCCGAATCCATCAAAGAGAGAGAATGGTCAGCAAGTGGATACCAAGTTTTCAATAAAATCAAGGACGACTTTGCTACACAGTATTCTGGAGTGGATCCAAGTTCTTTGAATGGAGTATTCAATCCAATAGCAAACGCACAATGGATGTCTGCAAGAGCTTTAGCGGTAACTTCTAATCGAGAAGCAAAAGGTATGATTGCGCAAACTGCAATGCAAACTGCTCCTGCATACTTTGTAGGACATGTAAATCTTAAGCCAAATATTGGAATTTTTGGTGCAAATGAAGGATGGGGATGGTTTGGGAAAAATGGACTCAAAGTAGGGAACTATAAAATGGAAGCAATGTATATGGATAGCAAAGGTGGTGGAACTTTTTTTAGTATTAAACAGATGAAAAATAGTGGTGCATCACATAGATTAGATTGGGGAGCACATAAAAGTATGGAAAATTATTTCCATATTCATAGTAGGTTTTACATTCGCAATAGAAAAATAGGAAGCACAAAACCATGGCCAAATAAATAGTTAATACTTATGAAAAGATTAATAATAGATTTTACTATTGGTAGTGAAAAATTAACACTCTTAAATTTGCTTGATAGAATTGACGAGGAAAGAAAGTATTCATATTATATGCTATATGGTTATAGACAATATGTTATCAGCCTTGATAAGTATTTAGAAAATTGTACAGAATTAAAACAAGAACACAATTTTTTCAAAATAAAAAACAGTGTATTTGATCAAATTCCTTTAATTATTGATATGTTTAAAGAATTTCAAATCTGTACTTTAATTGTAAGTAAAGAAAATTTAGACTATAAAAAATATAATTTTTCGAATTTGAGATTAATGGATATAAATTCAAGGTTAAAAATATTTAAAGGTTACGAAATAACAGAAATCGCTGAGGATTTTTTAATAATGAATCAAAGTCAAAGTGAATAACGGATGAATTATCTTCCCTTGCTAGCACGAGCATCTTGCTCATGCCCGGTGAGTAGCTAAACCGAATATCTTGAATCTGACATCTACTTGATAAATTTTGAATATTTCAGCGGTGCTTTGATGTTTTGATAGCAAAAAGTGGAGTTGCTATCTTTTTTGAGACAAAATGCTTATACTTCGTATTATTTACTGGTATTGTAATCTTCCCTGAAAACCGGAGCATTTAAAAATATAGTTTTTAAATTTGGA
>CAURNW010000024.1:0-42392 GCA_963526305.1 uncultured Chryseobacterium sp.
TCTTTCAGACCTATTAAAATTACCACAACGTTTGTCATTCTGAAAGAATCTAAACATAAATTTTAACGCAAGGCAAGACAAAGTTTTTTTACCAGCTTTACGCTTTTAAGATAACAAAGGTGTAAACTTATCAATGAAAGACAAGTTAAAATTTCTCTTTCAGACCTATTAAAATTACCACAACGTTTGTCATTCTGAAAGAATCTAAACCTTAATCCTATGGACAAAAGAAGTTTTCTAAACAATCCCGAAAATATTTTCTGGTCGCAACGTGGGTTTACTCAGCTAAAGATAATAGTGCTGATCAAATTTTATTACTTAAGTAAAATTCTTTTCTTACTTATCTTGAATAATCTTCTCCAGCCTATTGATCATCTCTTTATGCTGTACAAGCATACGCTCATACAATTCAACTACTTTATCAATCGGATTAAATGTACATTGTATATTTTCAGAGGTAGCATTTCCTATTATCGAATCTTCATTGAATGTATTTGAAATAATATTAATGGCGTGTTCTTCATTAAAATTCTGAATAGCTTCTACAGGGATTTTCAGAACTTCAGAGATTTTCTGAAGGAGGGAATCGTTAATGATTTCTTTTTGTTCGAGCAAAGATACTTTTTTCTGATTCCAGTCATCTCCCAGGTCAAATGCCAAAGCTTCCTGCTTGATTCCCAGCATTTCCCTGAATCTTTTGATGTTCCGTCCCTGATGTACTTTCTGTTGCATGTGTTTTTATTTTTTCTGAATGATAAAGATACAGCCATTCTAATAACTGTACGAAAAGTAAAGTTAAAAATTATCAGGTAAAAATCCTAATGTAAACTTTTTCAGGGTGCTGTTTGGAGGAGTTTTCAACACTATGGTCGCAAGGTTTTTTGACAATCCTGAAAATATTTTCGGTCGCAACGGCATTCTACTAAGCTAAGGCAAAGTTCTTCACTAACTTAAATTTAACGCAAGGCAAGACAAGGTTTATTAAAGAGCTTTGTGCTTTTAGGATAAACAAAGGCGTAAACTTATTGATGAAAGACAAAGATTCTACCCCGTCACTTCGAGTAGGTTTTAAAGGAAACCGTATCGAGAAGTTTTTGTTTAAAGACAAATTTTGTGTGCGGTTCACGGGTTCTAGATACATTTTTCTCCGCTTCGCTGCGAAAAACACTCGAACTGACGGATTTATTACAATAGTTGTGATATTACCTTCAGTCTTATTAAGATAACAAAAACGTTTGTCATTCCAGAAGAATTTAAATTTAATCCTATGGACACAAAGTTTTTTTTGATGATTCTGAAAATATTTCCGATCGCTAAGGCATTCTAAACATGATGAACAAAGTGTTTAATTTATTTAATTTATCGCAAGGAAAAACAAAGTTTATTTGATAGCTTTATTGTGGGGATTTCTGTATGATTTTTGTTGAAATCCTTCATTAAATTCACAAACAAAAGAAATCCAAAATCATGCGAAAAACCCATAATAATTTTTTCTACAAAAACGGACTGAGCATTGTCGTCATGAGCTTATTCATTTTATTTTTAGGCTGCCAGTTCATCACAGGCTGGCATGTAAAGAACAGTGAACTCGCAGAAGTAAAGATGCCTCCCCTGTCACTGACTGAGTATTTCTACAGTCCGCATTTTATGCAGGCCACTTTTGAAAATTGGGAAAGTGAATTTCTTCAGATGGGAATGTATGTCCTCCTGACTGTTGCCTTAAAACAAAAAGGATCTGCCGAATCAAAATCTCTTACTGAGAAAGAAGATGTCGACCGGAAGCCGATTGCCCATCAAAATGCTCCCTGGGCGGTCAAAAAAGGCGGTATCATCCTGGCTGTTTACCAACATTCTCTTTCTATTGCTTTTATAATCTTGTTCTTACTCAGCTTTATCTTCCATTTTAAAGGCAGTTTTAATAATTATAATGAAGAACAGATGGAAAAGCATCTGCAGACCGTGCAATGGACTGATTATCTCACAGACTCCCAGTTCTGGTTTGAGTCTTTTCAGAATTGGCAGAGTGAATTCCTGGCTGTTGGTGCCATTGTGTTGCTTTCCATCTGGTTAAGGGAAAAAGGTTCCCCTCAGTCAAAACCGGTTGATGCCCCGTCTGATGATAATTAAAGATAAAGATCTTTTCCATACTTAGAATCTATAAGCTTTGAAATATAAAGTAATGTATACCTAAGCTAGCTATCCTTTATACCTTCCAATTTATTTTAGCCAGAACAAAGGAAATAATCTCAAAACAATTGATTATTCCTTAGTTTTTAATATTATTATTTTGAATGACGACATCAGTTTTTTAAATATATAAATTTAGTTTTGAAATTTAGGAATATTCATTTCTTTAAATATAATCATTCAAATTTTTATCAGAAAGAGGCTTTACATTATAAATTTATTTTAAATAACTATCACTATGATTTAACATTATATTACGTTTATTACTTAGTTTATTGAATAAAGAGTTATTTTTTTTCACACTATCCAGATCAACTCTCATTTCATCAATTGTTTTTTCACTGAGTATACGGCTAAGATTATAATCACCAGTAGGTTTGAGTGTTATTACACAATCACCACCATCTTCACTTAATAGTACGGATTGTCTATGTAACTGTTTTATTGCCATTAGCTGATGACCTGTAAACGGGTTATTACTCATCGCAGTAATCGTATTGAGTATTGAAGCTGGTGCATAGTCTACTGCTGTATCATTATCTATACGACCATTTAAAATATTGATCATTGTAAATTTCACCCGATAATTTTTAAGTTTTACATATTTTTTTAGTGCAGTGTAAACTTCCATCGTTGTTGAAGTTCCAGAATTTTCAAAGAGGCCACCATCTGCAAGTCTGCCAACACCATGTAAAAAGCTGTATGCATTGATGAGTGGAAATGACTGGCTTGCATTAACACAAGCAGACATAGAAATTTCTTTATTTACTGACCAATCGCATTTACGGTATATTCCATAGGCATCTTCATAAAGAGTGAAAAGTGCAGAATTTTTGACTTTATTTACTGTAACCGTCTTGATAGGAGTATTCATTTGTACAGGGCTAAAAACTGCTTTTTTCCCATTTTCTATTATGGTAGTGTTAATAAAAAACAGCGGTAAATTGTATTGATATTGATACTTACCGTCCTTCATTATTTTGTAATGAAACATATAATCTCTATTAAAAAAATCATTAGGTGATTTTTTAGTTTTTTTACTTCCCGCCTGTGTATGAGCTGCAATGAAAGCATTTTCTTCTTCTTTCTGAAAATAAAAATTCCTGTCTCGTTCAGGCAATCCTGTAAATCCTGCAACAGTTTCCAAAAAATCTCCAATCAGTAACCCATACAAAGCACTGCTCAAATAATTTTTTGTATAAATCATCTTTGGTATTGCACGTCTGCAATCATCGTTTGCCAAATTATAGTATTCTTTTGAAGCTAAAAACATCTGCGCACCAGAAGTGGAACCTGATACAGTAGAGATTGAATAAAGATTATTACGAAAATTTTCGTTTCTATCAAGCTCAAACATATTAGATAAAAACCAGTAACCTCCCCTCGATCCTCCTCCTTGACCTGACACTAAAAAAACTTCTAATAAGTCATTGTTATTTTTTTTTCGCTGCTGATACCATCCTTCAAAGTGTTCATAGAGACTGTCGCGAAGATAAAGATCTGAAGAGTTATTTACCTGTGTTTTAGTAATTACATGAGCATTTGTACTTTTAAACAATAAAACAATCCATCCTGCTACAAAACATAGAATAACTAATTTATATAATCTGAATCGTAAGCTTGTATTACCTAATTCTCTGATAAATAAATTTGCGAGTAGAATCTGTGATGTAAACAAGAGTTCAATAATCAAAATATAAAAACTCATGATCATTGTGCCAATCGTTATTGGAGAAATGTTATGTATAGTACTATTTACCTGTTTTATATAGTATATAATCATTGTCCCTCCAGCAATGATTAATAGAAATAAATGCATATAAAAAGTTTTGCGATGAATCATTTTCATTTTTCTACGGTCACCCTCCGGAAAGTCTTCAGAATTTTCTTTTATCAGAAAAAAAATATAGGACAACATCATGCCTGCTATATTCGCAAATACAATGATGTAAGCATAATTTATTCCTTCATTAATACGTAAGATAAAATATGTCACTAATAAAATGCTTAAAATACATATAATCTCCCAATATCTTTTAAACTGCAGAAAAGTAGTATCAAAAGTTTTAGTGAGTCTGGAAGTATAATAATCAAGAATTTTTAATAATGCAAAAAGCATTACACCCATAATAATCATTACCCCCTTTCCATGATAAACGTTTATTAACGAAATGATAAAAATAATCCATGGCAAAACAGCTAGATACCTCACAGGAATTTGCAGTATTTTTCTTACACTGCTTGATTTTGGTTTGGCGTTATATAAATCTAGCAGTTTATCTAAAATTGATTCTATCTTTTCTGGTGAAATTTTAGTTAAAAATTTAAAAAAATAAATGGAAATAGTAGGAACACACCAGATACTTAGACCAAGAAATAGAAAGGAAGCTACGACAAAGAAGGCTTTATTTTTTCCGTCTTGCTGATAAGAGAGATTAAGAATAATTTCCTCACCTGCACCAACCTGATAAAGGAGTACAGGAAAAAGAATAGCTAAAAAGATAAAAAGCCCATTATCTCTAATAGTATCAATAATACTTTCAAAGAGATCCAGTAATTTTTCCATAATAAATAATTTTTAAGATTAAAATCTGCAGTATGTTAAAAATTTTCAATATAAATGGCAATTATGTCTATCAAAATTCATTATTAATTGAACAGAAACTTGAAGACAATTGAAAATAATGTAAAAGCTATATGCAGAGTTATACTAGTTTTTATTTTTTTAAAATTAGAAGAATTTATCACTATAAAAAATACTACAAAAGTGGTATTTTTTAACATTAGAAAACTTAGTAATTTTGAAATATCAAGCTGAGCATCAAAACATTACAACACACATCTTTTATCAGCCTTTCTATAGAAGTAATTACAGCTATATCTGCATACAACTAATTAAATATGATCTGATCACCAATAATTAAAAACATTTTAAAAGAATAATTTGATAGTAAAAGTGCAATAACCTTAAATACTAAAAATGAATAACAACACAGACCCAAGAATTCAAGCTAAGCTTAATGAAGTTCAAGCAAGATTTGAAAAAAGACTTGAAGAAATAAAAACTTCAGGAACAGAAAAAATTAATAATGTAATGGATGACTCTCCGGATCCCAGCAGTATTGAGGTGACAATTGATATGACTTTTGAAGTTGAACTTAAGAATACAACAATCAAATTTGACATTCCAAAATTCTCTAAAGAATTGCAGAAAATCTTATTTGATGTTCCTATCGTAAAGATGTATACTAAATCTCTAAGCTGGGATGTGCCAGCTACTAAAATGGAAAAAAGATGTATAGCAAAGAAACCGGTAGTTACATGTAATTGGAAAGGCTGTACAACAAAAATGAAATGTATGTATATGGACTTCCCCATCGTTTACATGAAGCGAATGGAAATCAAAGTTGATATGCCTGAGTTTTCTATGAAAAAACAGGAACTCTCATTTGACAAACCTGTTATTAAACTTGAAACAGTTGAAATAATATTAAAATTACCACAATTCCATTTAAGAGACCTAAGTGCGGACCTCAAAAAACAAGAAAATGAATTAAAAGAAATTGGATCAGAAATGGAGTCACAGATTGCTGTTGCAAAAAATGAGATGGATTTATCTTTGGTTACTGAGGTAGCAGACCAAGTTGAGCTTGTGTTTGATGATATAAGAAATCAGTTAATTACAGAAAGAATGAATGTCAGTTCACAGTTTGACAATGCTATTTCTACAATGAAAAACACAATAAAAATACTAAAAGAAAATAATGCATCTGAAGAAATTCCAAAATTAGAGTCAGAATTATCAAAACTCATTGAGGATTATAAAACTATTTTAAGTGAAATTGACCTATGTATAGAGCAATTGAATAATGAACAGTTACAGGTAATTAACAGTATAAAAATACAATAAATTAATATATTTAAGTTTAAATTATCATTGGTTCCGACTCTACTTTTTGCTATTCTCTATATCTTTCTATGATGATAAATACTGAAAATCATCACGATTAATTTATCTTTTACAAAGAATTAAAAGTAATACACTGACAATTATGGTAAATGTTTAAAATACTGAAATTGCTTTTCAACGAAACTTTTATCTATATTTTTTATGTCTACCATATTTTTCATGATCGTTAAAAAAACAAAATTTGAAATCTTTTTTTTAGTTAGATCATAAACCTTTATATCTATTAAACATTTTTCTTTTTTTAAAATCTGTTAATAATAAAAGTCAAAATATTCTCCTTCATCTAAAAAAATTCCTTTCAACCATCACTTTTTTTTACTTATTTTTACCTCATAACAGATAAGATATCTATGAAAAAAATCGTATTGGGTGGAATCCTGACTTTAGGGGGATTGTCAATGGCTCAGGCACAGTGTAAAACAGTATCGACGTTGGTAGAAAATTTTGATACCTGGAAAGAAATGAACAAATGCTGGACTGCTCATCAGGGCAAAGCAATGCTGTACAGCAGTGATAAAAAAGTCGTTTTTTATTCCATGACGAATCCCAGAGAAAATATGTATTTGGTAACGCCGAAAGTTAAAGCCGGAAAATATACACTGACCCTTGACATTTCAGACAACGGCGGAGACACCACTCTTGAACTGTTAGCACTCAACAGTCCTTCCGATGTTAAATCATCTGTTACAATCGCCAAAGCTTCAAAAATAGCAGGTGGTAAAAAGACATTTGATCTCTCTCTGAAAAAAGATTCTAACCTGGGTCTGAAAGTAATGCTGAACGGAATACATCAGGCTGTTTACGTAGATAACTTTTCATTGAAGCCCAGAAAATAATTACCTACAACTAACTTTCATATGTTAATCAGGATTGAAAAATCATCCTGCATTTCCGAGAAGATACAAAATCAATAGTGTTCTCCACAGCCTCTTCGCCTTGGAGAACTTTTTTTTCAGGTAATTTTATATATTTGATTGTTCTGATCAAGAATCCCCTAAACCAATGAAAGCAAGAGAAGATAAATTAAAATCCATATTGAAATGGGCTGAATTGAACGAATCGGTAAGAGCAGTTCTTCTGACCAGTTCACTCGTCAATCCTTTGGCACCTGTCGACGAATTGAGTGACCTCGATCTTGAACTTATTTTCGATAGCAACACCTACTATATTAACAACAAAGACTGGATCAGCTATTTTGGAAAGCCCATCGCCATAATCGAAGAAGATGAACGTTTTTTTGATCATATTCACGCAATGAAAATGGTTCTGTATGAGGACGGTGTGAAAGTTGACTTCAAATTATACAGCAAATTCAGATTTCTTGAACAGGTTAAACTGAAAGAATTACCCGAAGATTGGGATATCGGATATCAGGTCATGATAGATAAGGACGGCATCACCTCGCAGATGCAGAAACCGACTTATCAGGTTTCCCTGATTAAAAAGCCTTCCGAAAAAAATTTCCGGCAATTGCTGAATGATTTTTGGTGGGACACCACCTATGTGGCAAAAGGTCTTGCGAGGGATGAGATATTTTATGCGAAATGGATGTCCGAAACAAATATCCGGACTGATTATTTAACTCCTTTAATTGAATGGTATATTGCCAGCCAACACCATTGGAATATAACAACCAATAAGTACGGAAGGCTTTTTAAAAAATATCTGCCTGCGGAACTTTGGTCGAAAACCGAACAGACATTTTCAGGAAGCAGCATTGAAGATAATTGGAATGCATTGTATGCCATGGCAGATCTGGTTTCAGAGATCGGAAGTCAACTTGCATGTAACTTACATTATGAATATCCTGAAAAATTAGAAACGGATATCAGAAATTACTTGGATCTGTTATATAAAAAAGCTGACAGGAAAGAATAAAACTGTAAGTAATCCCGGTAATTTCTAAAATTAAATGAATAGGTCCGACTGATCAGACATCCCGCAACAGTAATTATTATCAAATTTTATCGTCGACAGACAACTGCTTTTTCCTATCGTTTAGACAGTTGAATCATCTATATGACTGGTTCAATTTCTGTTTTAACCTAATAAAAAGATCAACTTACAGGAATTTAATTTAAACACAACCGGCTGTTAAGCGAGTTTCACACCATACAGTTCATCGACTGTCAAATAAACTGATCTTATCCACATTCATATTTCACTCAAACGGGTTATCTTAATAAAAAAATATCTCAGGATCGGAAAAATTATTAAATTAGCTGAATTGCCGATCTGCCTGAAACGAATCAGAAGTCCTGCGTTTTTTATAATATTCAGAATGAAAAAGAAAAATATCCTGATCCTGATCAACGCTGTATTGATCATTAATATCCTGGTTTCCACAGATTGCCACAGCACTGATGGGAATGAACCTTTTTACATTACAAATCCTTTTAAAATTTCTCTGGAAAATAAAATTTATCATGTGAATGATATCATTTGGGTGGATGCCAGAGTGTCCTCGAACGTTTATGATCAGCATATCAAAGACTCTTTGCCCGCCCCGTTTGATCTTAACCTCTCAATCGGTTTTTCAAAATTAGTCAGCAATCAGAATCATAATTTGATCTACGCTTCTAACCGGTTTGAATTCCAGTCTCCTCAAAATGATTTTTTCCAGGAAACCAACTGTCCCAATCACACCTATATTGTAAAACAGGTAAAAGATAATGTCAAAGGCATTCTGAGATACAGAATCGGAATTATACCTAAAGAGACCGGAAATTTTGTTCTGAATTTTGATAACAGGTCAATATTTGAGAATACAGATAAAAAACAGTATATCATCAATCAGTATCCTGTTAATAGTGCTCAGAAAATGGTTTGGGAAAAATGCATTTCAAATGAATACAGAAGCGATGTCATGCCAGGTGACATTTTTATCGAAGTTCAATAAAAAACAGCGTTTTTACATGAAACTGAAGTGTAACCCAAACTGACCCGGCTCTACGGTGAGCCGTACAGACATTTTATTTGAGCCGCAGACGAAACAGAACTGTTCTCTCAACCTCTACATTTGCTGTATGAAAGATACTACAAAAATTCAGCTGGGCAAAAATGGCCCGTCAGTATCCGGACTTGGTCTGGGATGTATGCGCATGTCACCGATCTGGGGAGGTTCTGCCCCGGACGAGGCAGAAAGTATTGCAACAATACGGGAAGCCCTTGATCAGGGAATCAATTTTTTAAATACAGGAGACTTTTACGGTGCCGGTCATAATGAGATGCTGATCGGTAAGGCTGTCAAAGGAAGGCGTGATGACGCTTTTATCAGCGTGAAATTCGGTGCTGTCTTTCACAACGGTCAGTGGCTGGGAATGGATCTGCGTCCTCTCGCCATAAAAAATTTCATCAATTATTCGCTGATGCGTCTGGGGATAGAGACCATTGATCTTTATCAGCCCAGCAGAATGGATGACAGTGTACCCGTTGAAGACATCATTGGAACCGTTGCAGATCTGATCAAAGAAGGGAAGGTACGTCACCTCGGTGTTTCTGAAATTACTGCTGACCAGCTTCGTAAAGCTGACAGCATCTATCCTGTCAGTGCACTTGAGATTGGCTATTCACTTGGCGACCGTCAGATAGAGAATGAACTTCTTCCTGCAGCAAAGGAGTTAGGTATTGCGGTGGTGGCATTTGCCAATACTGCTGAAGGACTGCTGACCGGTGAAATGAAAGCGCCGCTTGCTGAAAACGATTACCGCAATCACTTCTCCCGTTTTCAGGGTGACAACTTATTGAGCAACCTGGAGAAAGTTGAAGTTTTAAAAGAACTCGCAGCCCGTAAAGGAATAACCCCGACCCAGACCGCAATTGCGTGGGTTAAAAATCAGGGTGATTACATTATGCCTCTTGTAAGTATGAGCCGACGGTCACGTTTGCCGGAAAACACCGCAGCAATGGATATTGTATTCACCCCGGAAGAAATGAACATCTTAAACACTACCTTTGCTTCAGGCGCCATAAAAGGCGGCACTTATTTACAACGTTAAATGGAGAGTCCAGCAGAAATACTTCCGGGAGTGATCTTTTATTCTTACCTTTCTGCCGAGCGAAAAGAGAAAGTCTGTTTCTGGAACCATCACACTTTAGTATTGCAGGTTTCGGGTCAGCTGATTCTTGAAACCTCAGCACAGACAATTTCACTCACCGGAGGTGAACTGCTGCTGATCGGCAGAAATCAGCTGGGCACGCTTACAAAAACGCCGCTGCCAGGCGGAAATTATGAAACAATTGTCATCTCCCTGCAGGAAGATCTGCTTCGTAAGATTGTACTGGAAGAAAAGCTTGAATCAGACCGGAAATACATGGGTCCGCCCAATCTTTTAATTCCATCCAATGAATTCCTGCATGGATATTTTCAGTCTATTATTCCCTATGCAACAAGATCAGGAGCTGAAATGACTGATGAGATGGGAATCCTGAAAGTAAAGGAAGGAATTAAATTGCTGCTGCTTGCAATGCCTGAACTCCGGAACTTTTTGTTTGACTTTTCAGAACCTCACAAGATTGATCTTGAAAAATTTATGCTGAGTAATTTTCATTTTAATGTTCCTGTAGAAAGGTTTGCACAGCTTACCGGACGGAGCCTTGCAGGCTTCAAACGTGATTTCCAGAAGGCTTTTGGCATGCCACCCCGCCAATGGCTGCAGCAAAAAAGGCTGAGCACAGCAAAATACCTGATCGAAACAAAACACCTGAAACCATCTGAAATCTATCTTGATCTGGGTTTTCAGAGCCTCTCTCATTTTTCACATTCTTTCAAGAAAAAGTTTGGGCATTCCCCCGGAGTATTTCTGAAGCAGGAAACAATCAGGTAAGGCACAGTTTATTGATTTCGGTAAATTTTGTATTTTTAGACGAACATACTCATTATAAAACAGAGTGATTACATAAAAAAGACAGATGAATTAGTGTGAAAAAACCTGACAACTGCTATGGAAAGAACGATTCATGATGAAATACAAATTTTAAAAAACTTTGTTGAAGGAAAAATTTCTGCCGGAGATTTTGAACAGCAGATTTATACCAATCATGCATTGGAAAAGCTGCTTTCTGACGCTGTCATTAACTGGCACGGGACTTATCTGCAAAATACCAATGTATTCTTATATGTATGTGAACAGAATTTCAGCACTGCCGCCGGAGTACTCAATATTCACGGTGCTATTCAGCTCTTTTTATCAAAAACAGGTGAACAGGCCTTACCATCTGACAAATATGCTGACGACTATGAAATTATTACAGGAATCAGTCCTGAGTATATTGATGCAGATCCTGAATTTATTAAAAAACACATTGTACCTGCAGACCATACCCTTTCAAAAGCAGATCGGAAAAAATATATCAGACGACGCTATTCCGAACTTTTTAAGTATCAGAGCAAACCGCCTCACTGGATACAAAATCCTGAGTGGCCTGTAAAAAATGAAAAACCATTATTCTTTCTGGGACAGATTGAGATCAAAAGTCCTGAATTATTTCACGATAACGGAGCGGTATACTTATTTATCGACACGGATACCAAAGATATTGAAACTATAAAACAGTTTTATTAAAAATCCCCGGTCTCAACTGTATTTACTTCGATAAACTGTGAAATTTGAGCTGAATTTCTGTGAGAATTTTATATTTTAGATGAACATTTTCAGTCCCAGAAGTTTTTGATGGGAAAAGCTGTAACCATAACGATCTAAAATCACAGAATTATGACCCTGACTGATATTGAAAAAGAATACCACTTCAAATATCCTGAATTATATAAAAAACTGGAACAGGACGGAATGCTTGACGTTGGAGAATATGGTCCCGATTGGTATGCAACCGTTTATCCGAAACTTAAAGACCATCCTACCCTCTTGCTCCATTCTTATGATTTTGAACTGCTGAGCGTAAATGCTGTTGATGAAGCCATCAGAGAATTGTCTGATCCTGAAGGATACAGAGAGATCAAACCGGAATTGAAATTAATCCCATTCGGACAGACAGGAGGCGGAGACCATTATTGTTTCTTTATCACAAAACAGCAACAACAGGACTACCCCATCGTATTGGTCTGGCACGACTGTAATGAAGTGAACTATCTTGCTAAAAATCTACAGGATTATATTTTCAGGGCTGTCCTGACCGATATGTCTGAACAGGATACCTATAATGATGTTGACGATGATGTGTTCAGAGAAAACCTTACTCATATTCTGAAAACGCACACTCAATATCTTACCGCAAAACAGACTGATACTTTACAGGATATACTCTCAAGAGAAATAATCGATTACGATATTGAACTGCCAAAAGGAAGAAAAGAAACGCACCGCGGCCTTTTAACGGATCAAGAACTGAAGGAGATACTGCATGACATTATTCCTTTTGAAAAAATGGATGCTTCGTTTCCCTATGCTGACGAGTAGATAAACAGGAAATATAATAACTGTACTGTAAACGCTGATGCACTTACTGAATCCCAAGCTCAATAAATATGAAAAACCAATGTGCTTTGAAGCTCTCATTAAAGCATATGTTTCTGGCAAGATGACAGAACTGATGATTTTGATGATCATAGTGTCAGCGGACCCAATCATATGATACTACTGAAAGAAAGGATAATTTTTCAGAAAGCTAAAAGAATAGTGATGGAAACAGAATTTAGCGACAATATCTTAATTGCAGAGTTAAAAAACAGTTTTTCAGAAATTGACAGCCTGATCAGTAAAGATCACCACCCCGAAACAGTACTCCGGCAACAGGATTTAATAATTGATTTATTGATTAAAAACAGGATCAGCGGATTGGGGAAATTATTCAGCCAATAAACGGGCTGAGAAAATCTCACCAATGTTTATGGAATACCAACGGTTTCAGGTAGATTCATCTTTACTTCTTTAGTAATAAAGTTTAAAAATATCATTGTCTTACCCTTTAAGATGCTTCACCGGATTTTACTCTTTATAGTAATTCTTTTATATTCATATTAAAATTATCTATTGTCATTTTATTTCCCTGTACAGCAAATTGTGGCATAACCTTACGGAACTGTTTTATGAATTTGAGAATCATAACAGCAACTTATCATTTCAAAATTTAATTTTTTCTACAAAATCAATCTCTTAAATAATGATCATCTTTTAAAGAAAATACTTTTTGAATATTATAAATCTGAACTGATTTTGTCTCCTTCAATTACAGCCTCAAAATAATATTCTCAGGGAAAATCATTTACCCAAACGATTATCCTACCCTTCATCTTAAGAAGTCATTCTCTACAATTCAGGGAAAGACGTCTGAATCACCAAAACATAACATGTTGAAATTCATATTTTTAAAAAGAAAAGTACCTTGATGGTACTTCAATTATTCAATACTTTTTTTCATATATCCCTTTATTTGCAAACGTTATTTCTGCCAACATCATGGCAGATCATCTATTAATAATTAAAATTTAAAAAAAATGAAAAAACAGTTAATTGCAGTTTGTTTGATTCTTTTTGTAACGGCTACAGCACAGCAGAAAAACTCGGTTAAGGTTAATCCTCTATCCGTTTTATTCGGAGGCGGAAGTGATCTTGTGTCTTACGAACGTGCAGTGAGTAAACATTCAAGTGTTGGATTAAGTGCCGGTTACGGAACATTTAAAATTGATGAATACAAATACAACTTTGTAGGGGGGAATGCTTTTTACAGATACTATACGAAGGAAGCACTGAGAGGATTATATTTTTCAGGATCAGCTGGCTTCGGAGGGGGACGCACTAAATATAATGCAAATAAAAAAGAAATGAAAGATTCTTATTCTGCATTTGATCTCAGTGCACTCATCGGTTATCAGTGGCTGTTTAAAAGCGGATTTACGATCGATGTAAATGGTGGTGTTTCTTATTTGTCACTTGATTACAAGGAAGATCATCAAATGCCTAAACCTAATAATGCAAAAGCAAATGCTGTTTTACCAAATTTAGGAGTAGGGCTTGGATATTCTTTTTAAAACCATAATTCAGATACTTTAAAAACAATAATTTTGTATGAAACTAAGAATAATTTTTATTGTACAGCTTATAAGCATCACAATCAACGCCCAGACAGGCGAAGATCGTGAAATTATTAAAAAGTCTTATGACCTGAATATGCTGAATGCAATTAAACGAAACAGTGAAATAAAATATCTTGAACAGCAGTCTAAAATCAATTCTTATTTACTAAGTAATCCTGAAAAGAAAAGACAGTTTAACAAGAATGGAAACTTTTATTTTTTGCACCACATCAGCGATGATGGAATTCCTGTTTACATCAATACCAAGGATACTCAACAAATTCTGAATGCTAAAACCCATCAGCTTTATCAGGGTGGAAGTCTCGGGATAAATATTACCGGTACCGGTATGATAGCCGGCGTGTGGGACGGCGGTCAGGTAAGTAATACCCACGAGCTGCTACAGGGGAAAGTACAAATGCAAAACGCGCAGACATTGACGGATATTGCAGGTGATTTTCATATGAGTGCTGTTTCTGGCATACTTGTAGGAAGAGATCTCTCTTCCGGTAATTTTAGCACACTTGCTGCCGGTGCGAAAGGTATAGCTTACGATGCTACTACAAAAAACTATGACTGGGATAATGACATTTCGGAAATGGTCAATTTTGCTTCTGATGGCTATCTGATTTCCAATCATTCTTACGGATACGATAATCTGACTACCGTTCCGACATGGGTATTCGGCGCATATGATGCTACTTCCAGAGAATGGGATGAATTGTTGAAACAGACTCCTTACTATCTTCCGTTTGTAGCGGTAGGTAATGAACAAAGCGATCCTGAAAGTGGAAATCTTGCAGATGGAGGTTTTGATATGATCACAGGATCCAGTGCTGCTAAGAATGTATTAACCGTAGGATCTATCGATACAAACAACTCTATGACATCGTACAGTAATTGGGGACCGACGGACGACGGAAGGGTAAAACCCGATCTGGTTACATTGGGAAGTAATGTAAATACTGCAGACAGTTCTTCAGCCAATAATGATTATACGGGAAACATTGACGATTCATCAGGTACCTCATATGCTTCTCCTGTTGCCGCCGCAACAGCGCTGCTCTTACAGCAATATTATCATTCAATCTTCGGATCATACATGAAGGCATCATCTTTAAAGGCACTCATGCTTCACACAGCTGATGATTCAGGAAATGCAGGTCCGGATGCCAAATTCGGATGGGGTATCCTGAATGCTGCGAAAGCGGCGGAAACGATACGTCAGATGCAGCCGGGAGGCAGTGCAAAACTGATTGAATCCGTTACAAACCCATTAAATAATGATTCAGACTTTTTATCTGTGAATGGAATCAGCGGTCAACAGGCACTGAGGGTATCTGTATGCTGGACGGATGATCAGGGAACCGAACAGACTTCATCCGATGTTGCAGACAATACTAATTCCAGACTTGTCTACAGATTCGGTGCTTCCTTAAAGGTTCAGCCGGCAGGTGTCGGATCTGTAACAAAATATCCTTTCAAACCATTAAGTATTCTTAATCCGCAGGCGGTTGCCGTAGAAGGTTCAGGAATATGGGATAATCATGTAGACAATTACCAACAAATCAACGCAGCCGGTATCGCTGATGCTGATGTAACGGTAAATGTTTACAAACATTCTTCTTCACCATCTACATTGAAACCCTACTCCCTGCTGATAACAGGTCTTAAAGCAACGAATGCATCACTAGCAACTTCTGAAATTAAGCGAAAAGAAAAAATTGTTTTTTATGATTCCAAAGAAGGTGCTGTTAAAATGATATCCAATGATATCAATGAAGTTTTCGGAGACTATAAAATTCTGGACATATCAGGAAGAATCATACAGTCCGGGAAAGAAAACTCAAAACAGATTGTTGCTAAAAATCTTTCAAAAGGTGTATATATTGTTCTATACGGTAACTTTAAGCAAGTATTTAAATTTAAACTCTGATTGCTGACTGACTAAATAGTTGATAAATAATTGTCTTTCAACCCACAAATCGTTTTTTTAATTATTGGATGAGCCGTTCAGATTTATTGAGCGGCTTTTTTTATATTAATGTATAATAATATAATTATCTTTAGTTGACAGAAACATTGAGGCAAACAATAAAATTTAACTGATCCTGTGAAATCTAAAATTTATTTAAAAAGTAGCACATTTTTAAAAATTCTCTGTATCAGATTAATTTATCTTCTGACTGTTTTTGTGTCAGCTCAAATCTATTGTAAAAACAGTGATAAAAAAACAGACAGTCTTTTGATGCTGGCTGACCGTTTCATTCACAAAGATTATCAAAAATCTTTACTGTACTCGACAGAGGCAAGCCGGATTGCTGAAAAAGATTCCGATTCTGAAAAAAAAGCCTGGTCTTATTTTTACATGGCAAAATCGATGGCTTTATTAAAAAAAATCCGACAGAGCGATCAATACATCGATAAAGCCTTAGAGGAGAAAGCTACAGAAGAAACACCTCTTTTAAAAGCACTCCTGAAACTACTTAAAATAAGCATTTACAGTCGTTTAGATATGAAAAATCTTATGATAGAGGACGGTAATGAGGTACTGGAAATCTTAGAAAATGATCCATCTTTAGAAGCCCGCCTGGTAAAAGCAAGAACCCTTTACAGCTTAAGTCTGGCTGTCAGTGACCGGAAACAGTCAGATCATTACGCATATCAATGTCAAAATATTTTAAACCAGATTTCTGAGAAACAATATGATGATGTCAGAACGATTTTTAAATTCAAATCTTACTTTTATAATATAAGAGGTGAAATTCTGTTAGAAAGAAAAAATCTGGATTCAGCACAATATTATTTCTTTAAAGCCTACCACGATAGCTTTAAAGATGGTTATGTCAGTAAAAATACTTTCCTGAATTCAATAGGAAATCTTTACAGTGAAAAAGGTGATCAGAAGAAAGCTTTGGTATATTATCTAAAAGCTCTTGCTGACATTAATCAACATGACAAAGATGCTTTTGCCAGAAATGGTCCTGATCTTCTGAAAAAAATTTATGGAATATACAAATTATCAGGGGATGATAAAAACTACAGATTATACTACGAAAAATATCAAAATGCTCACGAACAATTTTCGCAACATTTAAATAGTGAGGTATTAACTACTACCAATATCCTGCTAGATAAGAAAGTATCTGAACATGCTGAGGAAAAACAAGACATAACGCTTATTTTCATCATTGCAATGTTTTCAGCTGTAACGGTTCTGATATTTTCTCTGTATTACCATTCAAAAATACGACGTAAAAAAGACCTTCTCCTTGAACAAAAAGAAATTGTTCTTTTAAAAACAGAACAGGATGCATCTACACTATCAATGAAAGTAGATGATACTCTTCAAGAGGTTGTAGAAGCAGCAAAAAAAAATCTTCCCGAATTCTGGTCTCTCTTTCAAAAACTGTATCCTGATTTCAGTAAAAAGTTGTTAATTCTAAATCCTGATATGAAAACCTCGGAACTCATCTTGTGTGCGTATGCTTTTTTAGGATTTACATCGAAAGATATTGCCGTTTATACTTTTAAAGCAGTACAGACCGTTAAAAACAACAAACATAATGTGAGAAAAAGGCTTAGTATTCCAGCTAAACAAGACCTGAATATCTGGTTAAGGGAGTTTTATGATATATAACTTTTCACCGGGGTTCTATGATACTGAATCTCAGATGAGATTAAAATTAATTATCAGCTTCACCAATTAGTAATGAATCTGTTATTTAACAATAGAATTGAGTTAAAAGATGCGGTCATATATTTCATTTAGCTTATGAGATTATTCCTCTATTAAAAAAGTTAAAATGTAACCTGTCTTTAAAATGCATCCACAAATATGCCTTGTATAATAGTTACATTTTGTAACTTTGCACTATATTCATATTAAATACTAAAAAATTCCTATGAAGAACGGTATATCCTACTCCATTTTAGAACTTGCTATCGTATCAGAAGGAAGTACATTTAAACAGACCTTAAATAATTCGCTGGCATTAGCCAAAACAGCTGAAAAATATCATTATACGCGGTATTGGTTTGCAGAACATCATAACTCAGAATCTGTAGGGAGCAGTGCCACTTCTATTCTGATTGGTTATGTAGCCGAAAATACAGAGTCTATCAGAGTCGGTTCCGGTGGTATTATGCTTCCCAACCATTCCCCTCTGATTATTGCCGAACAGTTTGGAACGCTTGCTCATTTATATCCCAACCGGATTGATCTGGGGCTGGGCAGGGCTCCGGGAACGGATACTTTGACAGCACAGGCGATCCGGATCGATTTTATGAAAGCAGCCCATTCTTTTCCTGCAGAAGTTGAAAAAATTGAAAACTACTTTTCATCTGCCAATAAAAACTCAAAAGTACGGGCAGCCATTGCGGAAGGAACAGAAGTTCCGATTTATATCCTGGGCTCAAGCACTGACAGTGCACATCTTGCTGCTGCGAAAGGACTTCCCTACGCATTTGCAAGCCATTTTGCCTCTACCCATTTGATGAATGCCCTGAATATTTACAGAGAGGAATTTCAGCCTTCAGAATTTCAGAAAGAACCATATACGATTGCAGGAGTAAATATTGTCATCGCAGATACTGAAGAAGAAGCACAGCGTTTATATACCTCACTGATCCGTATGTTTTTCAATATTTTAACCGGAAATTCCCAGCCTCTCCATCCACCGACAGAGATGACTGAGGATTTAAAAGAAGTGGTGAAACATCCAAGCCTGCATCAGATGCTTAAATACTCATTTGTCGGTACTGAAGAAACTGTTAAAAAGCAGCTGAAAGCATTTATCGATGAAACAAAAGTTGATGAACTGATTATGGTATCAACCATTTATTCTATTGAAGACAGAATCAGATCTGCTGAGTTATTTGCGAAAATTATGCAGGAAATCAACAGTGAGCAAACGTTTTGACTTTAATTTTATCTCATATTTTTTCTGTTTATTGCAAATCTGACAGTCCTGTAAAGTGTAATACTTTGTGTGATATAATATGATTAAAAAATCTACAAACTCAATGATTAACGGTAGCGGTGCCTCATTCCATGTATAAAATTCTGGAAAAATTCTTATACAGTAAAAGTAATATTGATCCGGGGACGGTCGATAAGATTACTTCATGCTTCACCCCATTAACGACAAAACGGAACCAGATTCTTCTGGAGTATGACCAGATCTGCAGGCATTATTATTTTATCAACAGGGGATGTATACGTTTATTCACGACCAGTAAAGAGGGAACAGAAAACTCAAGGTATTTTGCCTTTGAAGGAAATTTTGCCACAGCCCTACCAAGTTTCATAGATCAAAACCCCGCCCAGGAATACCTGCAGACCATTGAAAAATCCGAACTCCTGTGTATTTCAAGAAACGATTTTTATCATCTGACCAAGACAATACCAGAATTTGCCGCAGTATATACAGAGATTCTTGAACTCGGATTCATTACAGCACAGAAGAGAATCTATGGTTTTCAGGGTTTCGATGCACTCGATAAAGTAAAATGGATCATTGAACATCAGCCGCAGTTTCTTCTTCGGGTCTCCAATAAAATGGCAGCTTCGTATCTGGGAATATCCCCTTCCACTCTAAGCAGAATAAAATCGAAACTCTGAAAACGTTGACATAGCACAACGTTTTTGATTTTTTCAGTATTTACCTTTACCTAAAAAATAAAGGAGATGAAAATACAATACTTATTGTTCCTGTTGAGTCCGGTTCTGTTCGTGGCACAAATAAAGAATTCGGTCCCGGATCAGTTTTTGCCAAAGCAACAGTATGTAAAAGCAGTGAATACTTTAACCCCTGAAGGCGCACTGGAATTAGCAGGTCGTGTAAATACAGCAGCAGCGGGACTCGGTAAAAACGTCTCTTTAGCATTTCTGGATGCTTCCGGAACAACACTATTGATTCTTAGAGGTGATGGCGCAGGTCCGCATAATACAGAAGCTGCAAGGAGAAAAGCGTATACTGCATTATCTACAAAAACATCAACGCTTGAGTTTTTAAGAAACTCAGAACTGAATGCGGATACTAAAAATCTGAATACACTCCCGGAATTGCTTCTGCTGAGCGGAGGAGTACCTATTCTGTACCGGGGTGACATTATCGGGAGTATTGGAGTCGCAGGTGGTGGCAGCCCCGAAAATGATAACAGTATTGCCATGGCTGCCTCAATCCCCGAACTGGGCATCACCACAAAAAAATAATTTTAACTTAAAATTAAAAGAATGAAAAAATTAATCTTTGTAATGTTTTTTGCATTATGGTCAACATTCTCACTGGCTCAGAACAACCGGTACCAGCTTTCAAGCCATATACTGGATGTCTCCAAAGGGATGCCTGCTGCAGGAGTGCAGATTAAACTCGAAAAATACAACGGTCAGTCAAAGACCTGGACCTTTGTTGACGAAAAAGTTACGGATACCAACGGAAGGATCTCAGACTTTCTGCCTTCAGAAAAATCCAACAACGGTATTTACCGGTTAACCTATTACACCAGTGAGTATTTTAAAAAAAATAACACCGAAAGTTTTTATCCTTTTATTGAAGTGGTATTTCAGATTAAGGACGGTAATCACTACCATGTTCCGATCACGCTATCCGCTTACGGCTATTCAACGTACAGAGGTAACTGATACAGGATTTAGAAGATATAGGTATCAGTGACTCAGTATTGATTTAATCCTTATCAAAGGAAAAAGTCACACTTTTGCAGGATAATGTTTACATTTAAATAATGAAAAAAGAAATCACCATAGGCCTGCTGTTTCCCGGAGATATGGGAATTGCCATTGCGGAAGTGCTGCTCAGCAAAAACTTCCGTGTGATAACCGCAGGGGAAGGAAGATCAGGAAAAACAATGGCTAATATTCAGAATTCAGCTATTGAAGATCTCTTTTCTCTAAAAGATGTTGTATTGCATTCGGATATCATCCTGTCAGTGAACAGCCCCAACAAGAGTGTTGAAATTGCTGAAGAAGTCTGCCAATATATCGCCAAAAGCAAAAACAAACCTGTCTTTGCCGATCTTAATTCAAATACCCCTGAATCTGCACTGATCCTCGACGGGCTTTTTTCTTCAAATAACATCATCTTTATCAATGGTGCCGTATTGGGATCATCGAAAGATATGAAAAAAGATGCTGTTATTATTCTGAGCGGAAAAAACAGAAAAATACTGACCGATCTGTTCGATGGAATATTCACCACAAAAGATGCCGGCTTCAAAATAGAATCCGCATCCGCCTACAAACTGCTTTTCTCTCTTGTAAACAAAGGCATCAATGCTGTTTTCTTTGAAGCAATGGCCGGAGCAGCACACTATGGAATCATTGATGAGCTGAACAGCAGCCTGCAACTTTATTTACCCGGCACTTATCAGGATCTGGTTAAGACAACCCCTACCTATGCCCATCATATCGACCGACGGATGCACGAAATGCAGGGACTTTCAGCAATGCAGAAAACCGAAGACTTGCCCAGTTACATTTCTTCGGCGGCGGCCAAAATTTTTGAAACAGTCAGTAAAAGTGGTATTTTTCAGGGAACCGAACCGTCTGATGTTGCTGAAACTTTCAGGCTTTTTAAACATTTTAAAACGGATTAAATAATACATACTGAAACAGGCTCTCTGCATCTTAAAAAATAACCTCTTTATTTTCTTCTGGGCTTAGATTCTACCAGTAAAGAATTCAGGAGACTCTCTGTCATTCCATAGAAATCTCAACAGCAGATTCATAATAAAGTTCAGATCAGATTCTTCAGAAATGACAACCTGTATGTAAAAGTCCGGTCTGGTAAGGAATGCCGAAGGCATATTTAAATCAACAACACCAACTATTTTATATTATTCTACATTGAAACTGTCATACTGCTTTTTTTCTTTCTCTTCTTAAAAATGATCCCTCAGAAATTTTAAACTTTTTATCGCCAGCTCTTCAGCATCATAAGGGGAAGTCTGCCAGAGAGACACCATCTGCTGCATTCCCGGGATCGATGATGAGAAGTTTTCCAGAACCAGATTGCCTGTAAAATCAATCTTTTTCAGTGCATCAGAAAGTTGCTGCCAGTTAACGGTCCCCTCTCCCGGCATTCCTCGATGGGATTCTGTGATATGAATATGCTTCAGTTTTTGATCTGCCAGAAGAACCGGATCATAGAAATTGCTCTCTTCGATATTCATGTGGAAAGTATCCAGATGTACAAAAAGGTTATTCTTCCCTGTTTTTTTGATCAGATCCAGAACATTCTGTGCTGTGTTGCATACATAAGATTCATAACGGTTGACCGGTTCAATGGCAATGTCAATATTTCTCGTCTGCGCATAATCTGCCACTGAGGACCACACTTCAGCAATTACCTCTTTTTCATTCTCACTCAGAGGATCACCGGAAAAAACACCAATTCCGCCATGCAGTACGCCACACAGAAGATTGGCTTCCAGTGCTTCAACCTGATCCAATGCCTTTTTTATCAGCAATTCAGCCTGTTCCGGATAAAATGCGATATGGGCCTCTTTCGGAAGGTTCAATGAACAGACGACATCAAGATGATGATTTCTGAGCTGTTGTCTGACTTCTTCTGCATTAAACTCCATGGAATTCGGAAGAAGAATTTCGATCAGATCAAAACCGGTTTCTGCGGTTTTTTCAATAGCATATTTTCCTGCTTCAGGAGTCCAGACGGGAGTGATCCATGATAAAAGTGATGCCCCTAATTTTACATTCATAATACGATACTTTAAAGCTGTTTATATTTTAAAAAATCCACCATTCTGTTCTTACTCCGAGGTAAGTCCCAAATCGCTTCCCTCCGCTTTGCTGCAGAAAAGGAGAATAAAGGGTGAAGAGTGCATGGTCGTTATACCTTGATACCTCTGCGATCAGACGGATATGAGGTCTTCCCCAGACACTCCTTTCCCCGGTTGGAACAATCGTAGGTGCCAATGCGAATTTCACCATCGATGAAGGATCCTGCGTGCCGTCTTTTCTCTGTGCATAATGCAGTTCGGAGAGGATATGAAACCAGTCGTTGAGATAATAAGTCGCTCTTACACCAGTGTTGAATTCAGATTTCCTGTTGAAAATCTCACGCTGGTAATAGTCCATAGCCTGATCATTATTCTGTGCACCTCCTTTGCTCTGAGTATAGATTGCATATGCATTGACTGACCATTTTTCTGACAGGTTTAATAAAATATGCTCAACGGCAGTCAGTGAATAGGCACCTCTGTAGGTTTTTGACAATTCATCGGGAGCTCCGTAGGTTCTCCACGTCTGGGTATTCCCGGCATCTCCCCCATTGGCGATTCCGCTTCCGTATCGCAGTGAAATCTGGTTGAAAGATCCAGGAATTTTTGTTTTTAATACGCTGTTCAGCTTTGCTCCCAAAACCCATCCCTGATCTGACGGATACTGCTCAACAGAATTTTTCCCGGATTTGTCTACATAATGGAATTCTGCAAGCAGTTTGAGCTGGTGAGCTTTATTTTTGAATGGAATCACCTGCTCAAGGATCATGACTTCTCTCTGTCTGTAGATCAGGCTCTTTGTCCCGCTGATGACATTGGTATAAGAATAGGGTGATGAATTGGTCGCCGCCGTATCAATCGCCGCAGGGAAAAACATTGAAAATCTTGTGTTTTTATGTCTCAGTCCCCATCCCGTTGCGGAATGATCATCAAAATAAAAGTAATCTGCAATGTGCACATCATCATAGCGTAGCCAACGGGAACCTGCCCAGACATCCCAGTCGCTTCCCATCAGGTTTCTTGCTTCCACAAAAGCTTCCGGGAGGGCAATGATCATTCCCTTATTTGATTTGGAATCAACATTCCCAAGAAAAGTTCCGCCGGAATAGAAACTTAATCTGGCCTGCATATCAATCTTTGTTTTTTTTGTACTGTCCCCTTTCATCACCGGGGTGAAGTGAAATGCGGGTAAAAAGTCAACATAGTCACCCTGATCCAGCCTTCCGCCCAAGGATCCCTGGTTATTAAGATTAAGCTGCCTTCCTGTTCGTCCGTCTGCATTCGGCGAGTATCCTGCGCCAATCCTTCCGGTTGTTCCCATCGAAAAATCTTTATTGGTGATCACAATCTGGGCAAAGAAAGTACTGCCGGCACACAGGAGAAACGTGCACCAGAAATATAAAAATCTCGTTTTCATTGATTTACTTCAGGGTTTTAGGTTGGTAAAATTTTAAAGCAAATAACAGAATAACAACATAACAGATGATAGGTAACAAATAGGCATGCGCAATATCGGTTTCCGCTATTTTGCCCATCAGAGGAGGAAATACAGCACCGCCAAACATTGCCATCACCAAAAAAGAAGATGCCTGCGGAACTTTGCTCCCCAATCTTTTTAATCCGAGACTGAAAATCGTAGGATACATGACGCTCAGGAACAGATTCAGTAAAATAAGACTGATAAAAGAGGTCCAGCCCAGGCTTTGCGAAATGATCAGGCAAAGGACAATATTACATCCTGTGAACAGTGCAAGAAGTTTGTTCGGCGCAATATATTTCATTAAAAACGTTCCGGCAAACCTTCCGATCATCATCATGGCCATGCTGAGTGAGAAATAATAGGAAGCCTGTATTTCGGGAAGATGCATCTTTTCTACGCCATAGTTGATGAAATAGGCCCACGTTCCGCCCTGTGCTGCGATGTTAAAAAACTGGGCAATTACCGCAAAAATAAAGTGCCTCTGCTTCCACAGTGGTGCATCGGGATCTGACAGTGCAGCATCAGTTTTTTCTTCATTTTCTGAATGGTGAGCTTCTTCTGCATGCGGATCTTTCAGGCCTGGGACTTTTACAAGTGAGAAAACAATGGTAATGATCAGGATAATCACCCCGATCCAGGTATAAAGGTCTTTGACAGAATCAAGCGACCGATCATCTGTTCCCGAAGTTCCGAAAATAAAATATCCTCCCAGAAGCGGTCCGATGATGGCACCTAAACCATTGAATGACTGCGCAAAATTAACACGCTGATCACTCGTTCTTTCATCTCCCAAAGCAGCAACGAACGGATGGGCAACTGTCTCAAGTGTTGCCATTCCCATTGCCAGAACAAACAGTGCAAATCTGAAAAAATTAAATGATACCTGATTGGCTGCCGGAATGAAAAGGAAAGACCCCAGCGCAAAAAGTGACAGTCCCAGTATCACTCCTTTTTTGTAACCGAATTTTTTCATAAACAGACCGGCAGGAATTCCCATCAGTGCATACGCTCCGAATATGGAGAGCTGTACCAAACCGGATTTTGATTTGGAAATATTCAGTACATTCTGAAAATGCTTGTTGAGGACATCTCCCATCGTCAGGGCAACTGCCCAGAAGAAAAACAGTGAAATGACAAAAGCCAATACAATGTAATATTTCTTTTCCGTAAATTTTGCAGTGCTCATAGCCGTTATTTTAAAATGGTGTTGGAAAATTGCTCATCTCTGAATGCGACGAATTCTTCGTAAGTATAATCCGGACAGGCACCGGACTTTGAAGTGATAAAGGCGCCTAATGATACCGCCTGTTTCATAATTTCTTCGGGTGATGCTCCAAGGATTCTTTTTGACAGAAATCCCGCCAGAAAAGAATCTCCGCTTCCTACCGTATCATTGATCTCTATGGGTATTGCTGAGAAAGAATAATCTTGGTCTCCTATAAAATATCTTGCTCCTTTGCTTCCTTTGGTCAGGACAATTTCGTTGATGCTGAAATACTTTTGAATATGCTGCACACTGGTTTCTTCATCGATGTATGCTTCACCAAGGAATTCAATAATCTGTCTCAGTTCAGCTTTATTCATTTTCACAAGATCAGTTTTGTGAAGCAATTCTTTAATAAGATCAAAATCGATAAACGGAGGACGGAAATTGACATCGAAAACCCTGAACTTTGCCTGATCGATTAACTGAAGCAAAGTTTTCTTTGATTCAGTATTCCTGGCAATGAGACTTCCGAAAACAAATGCTTCAGAATTTCTGATGAGTTCACTGTGTTCTGGTAAACATTCTATATGATCCCATGCTACGTCATTGATAATGTCATAGTGTGCTTCTCCCTGTTCGTCAAAAGTGGCTGTAACAGTTCCCGTCGGTTTCTGATCATCTGTCTGTATGTTTTCAGTAGAAATCCCCCAGCTTTTTATCTGTGTTAAAAGATCATTTCCCAGTCCGTCTTTTCCGATCTTACTGATCATCTGAACGTCGGTATTCATTTTACTGAGATTATAGGCGACATTGAAAGGTGCACCTCCTGCTCTCGCACCGGAAGGAAAAAGATCCCAGAGTACTTCTCCGAAACAGACGATATAAGGTTTATTGGTATCCATATAATTAGATTAAACGTTTAAGTATTTTGATAAAAAAATTATTTTGTCGAGTTTTTTATGATTAATTCTCCGGAGAGATTAATTCTTTTTGCCGTTGAACTGTATTGATTGATCTGCAGGTCCAGCAACTGTATTGCTTCATCTGCCATCTGTTCCAGAGGCTGCCTGATATAGGTAATTTCTGCAGGGAACAGCTGATACGCTTCTGTCTCATCAAAAGCTACAACTGAAACCTGTTCCGGCACTTTGATATTATTTTTGACCAGATAGGCAAGACCGGCAACAGCAAGTTTGTTACTGGAAAAATACAGGGCTGTATTTTTAGGATCCTTACCTAAAACATCCGCAAGCCGACTGTGAATTTCGTTGGTGATGTTATCTAAACCTACCTTGATAAAGCTTACAGCCGTTTTCTTATCAGAGCCTGTGATTCCGTCTTCAAAACCGTGCTGACGATCCAGCAGATGAGGAAGCTGAGTCTCATAGCCTATATAAATAAGACAATCAAAATCCTTTTCAAGAAGATAAGAAGTGGTATTTTCAGAGATTTCCCGGTTATTCAGAAGTACTCCCGGAATATTGATTCCTTTTAAATAGCGGTCAATCGTAACAAGAGGATAATTTTTATCCAACAGTTTCTGTAAAACATTTTCTGAACCTGTCACAGGCGCGACGATCATCCCATCGACCTGTTGCTGAGAGAACAGCTCAATCAGTTTTCCAAATTTATCCGCATTTTCATCAGAACTCCCGATAATTAAAGTGTAACCAAGCTTTAACGCCCGGTCTTCAAGATTTCTGGCAATACCCGAATAAAAATCGTTGGAGATATCTGCAACGATAAGGCCTAATAGTTTACTCCGATTATTCTGAAGGCTTTGGGCTATTCTGTTGGGCGTGTAGTTAATCGTTTCAGCAATTTCGAAAATTTTCTCTCTCGTTTTTTCATTAATTCGCTGTCCTTCTTTTTTATTGAGCACATAGGAAACAGTTGCCACGGAAACACCGGCAATTCTGGCAATATCTTTAATAGATGCTCGTTTCATAGTTCTGATCAACCGTGCAAAGTATTTAATAATAAATTAAAAAAACAATAGTTGGTTTTTTTTGTGTAATTCAGAAAAAAATGTAATTTGGCAAATTTTTTATACTCAAAAACTAATCCATTAAGACATTCATTATCAAACATTTAAATATCACAATGAAATTAATTATAATTTTCTATGAACAAATAATTACATTAAGGTTAATTTTTGGTTAAACGTTTAATCAATTTTAGTGCAAATTTTTTTTTGAGTATAATTATTGAATTGTAAAACAGATCATTTGGAAACACTGGAAGGGTTGAGTAGGGCAATACTAATGTAGACCTGTCAAAAGTCCCTACTCTACTGACAGTCCAACACCTGAATGTCCTGACTATTGCTCAATATTGGCTGGGATTCAGAATTATTTCAATGTACGTGGAAAAACATGGAAAAGATTCATGGAAGGATGCTTATACATTAACCCCTAAAGGCATTTTAGAAAAAAGCGGATATGAGGATTAATTTTATCTGAATCATTCCCACAGCAACGAGATCCCTGGAACATATCTGTTTAAAGACATCATGGATTAGTGATGATATAATCCCTTAGAAACCAGAAGGATGATCCGTGAAATATAGAGACATTTACATTCAATTTCTGAAAATTTCCTGTCCTACCCTCCTAATCGTCAGATATGGTACTTTGTACTTTTATGTATTATTTGGGCATCATGATCATTTTGGCGTTTGCCCCATCTCTGATCTGAATTTTCTTTTCATCTGCCATCCGCTGCAGAAATGCATTACGGTCTTCCAGACTCATCTGCAGTATATGGTCAAAATCACCAAAACCGCTGCCGTTATTCCCTCCCGACTGCTTATGTTTTGCCTTTACAAGCTCAAGAATTTTCAGTTCCATCTCATTCATTTCACAAAGATACAATCAATAAATTTCTCACAGTCATATTTCGTTTTTTTTTCAAATTTTTGCCAATTATGAAAGTTTATGATGCCATTTACGTACTAAAATCACTAAAGAAATTTAATAAAGTACTGCGTATATCATTGATTATAAATGACTGTTTGGCTTATCAGTTTTGAAAGATTGAGTTTTATCACTGAAGCTAACTGTACCTAACTTTTCAATGGTATGACCTCTGAATAGATTTCAACAGGTTATACTTTCACTGCTATACGGTCTTAAAAAATATTCCTGTAGATTATTGGTTTGATTTTAGCTGATCTGATTGTGAATTAACCTTTGCTATTAACTGATGATGACAGACCAACAAAAACGACAGATCAAAACTGATAATGACAGGATAATCAAACAAAAAGGATATCTTGTGAATGAGTGGCTGCCTATCCTGGAGACAACTTCTTTACGGACTACAGAAGAAATAAAGGGCAGAATGTCTGTGATGAATGCAATGATCAACATTGCTTTTGAAGCTCCTGCCGAGCTTATAAAAGAATGGATCGAAAACCAAAATTTAACCCGATTTCTTTCATCTTCTGAAAAAGAAATTCTTAAGAAAAGCAATGAAGAACTTACAGACGCTGAGTTACATTCACTTCGCTGGTATCTGGAAGCGTTATGGGCACTGATGTGGGTAACAGGCATGACTGACGATCTGGAAGCTGAAAACTATGTCAGCGATGAGATGTCTTCGCTTTTACCGGATCTTGAACAGGGTGACAATAACGACAAAATCAACTGTTTAACAAATATGCGGCAGCCACAGGAGATTTATACGATGCTGGACTACTACTACAGACTTCACTGGTACTGCGTAAATGAGCGGCTGAACGGAAGACCTTCTGAATTAAACGAAGGACTTGTATACGAAAGACGTAAGTCTCTGGAATGGGCTTACAGCCGTGAAAATGATTGGGATAATGTTGAAATGAGTACCTGAAAACGTCCGATCGTAAATATCTGTCACTAAAGTTAGATATTACCTGGCTATTATATGCGGCCACTAAGATGATAACATTACAGTAAAAAATATCCTGATGTTCTCTCAAATAAATCGCAGCTAAAGATACTTTAAAAACCGACCAATTCCATCCAAAACATCATAAAGCGGATGACAGGAATAATTCCTGCCATCTGCCTGTATTTACCGGATGTTATTATTTCAAAGATTCAGTTATGTTCTTACTCTTTGACAATCTTAATATTTTCAGATCTATTTTTCATGAACAGGGTTATAATGTAGTTCCCTGGCTTCAGATTACCCAGATCAACCGTTTTCTTTTTACTTTTTATTTCCTTTTCAAAAATCTTTCTGCCGGAGAAATCACTGACGGTTAGGGATTCTATCTGATCATGCCCCTGTATTGTAAACTGATCTTTCACAGGATTCGGATAATATTCCGAAGAGACCTCTTTAGACCAATCTGCAGTGGATAATGAGTTGCTGACGATATTTACCGTGTAGTCTCTTGTTTCTCCAGAACCAAAACTGCTGCAGGCATCGGATGCAGTTAAAGCGCTGCCGTAAGCCCTTGATCGAATTCTCATTTTCACAGGTCCGGCAGCTGCCGTGAGTGGAATCTGAAATGAGGATGAATTTTGGGTATTCATTGAATTCGCTAACAGTACATATTCACTTGCTTCAAATATCCCGTTATTGTTGTAATCAAGCCATAAAGCAGAAATAGCCTCTGAAGAAGTTGATGCATAAAGACTGTAATTCTGTCCGGCTGTAAGATCTGCTGTTGTCTGTCCTGATGCAGGATAGACGTGATAATAAGATGACAGGGCAGCATAAGTAAGATGATTAAAAGCGGTTCCTGAAATACTGATTTCAATGAACTGAGGATCTGTCCCACCGCCAAGATTTGAAGTACATAAAGCAGTCTGTGCATGTACGAAACAAGCAGCGAACAGGCTTAAAAAAATTGATTTTGTTTTCATAAAATTTATTGAAATTATTGAATTATTGAATTATTGAATTATGATTAGCCTAAAAATCCGGAATGGATATATTTTTTAATAAGAACTGCAGTAACAAATTTCCTTATGATCTGCCAGTAGACAAATTCAGATCAGAACAGATAAACCGGATAAAGACGACAGATTTTTTCAGCGGGTATATAAATTCAGCGGGTATATAAATAATGTATTTACCAATCAGAAGGAAGATAAATAATAGTGCCAATGATAAGAATCTAAAAACAAAAAGATCAACAGAGGATAAATCATAAAGCAGATCAAAAGGAGTGCTGCTGAAAATATTACCGTGACATCTAAAAACTTGATTTTCATAAAATGCTGTCAAATTATTGTAACTTTGTTGCAAAGCTAAATAAACTAAATTTAAAAAGCAACCAAGTTGCATTAATAAAATGAAACAGATCAGAAATACCAGTGCAAAGACCGAAATACTAAACATTATTAACAGTTCAAAAACAGCCCTTTCTCACTCTGATATTCAGAAGATGACGGGTGACCTGTGCAACCGGGTAACAATATACCGGGTACTGGACAGGCTTGAAAAAGAAGGGGAAGTGCATAAAATTACCAATATCGACGGGGTAGTCAATTTCGCTAAATGCTCAGAGTCCTGCAATAAGGCAAGCCATATGCACAATCATCTTCACTTTAACTGTGAAATCTGTAAATCGGTTATCTGCATTGAAAATGTCATTCCAACAGTAGAACTGCCAAAAGGTTTTAAGGCAAATGAATATAATTTTGTTGTCAGCGGAATCTGCCCGCACTGCTCAAAATAATCTTAGTGTATAATATGCAGAATAGTAGTCTAGTAATCCTATTTTCATTCATTTAAGTAAATAAATGGAATAAATAAGGCTAAATCGGAAGCTTTGTTGAGGACTGACAGTACCGCAACTTTTACGACATTACCTGATAAAAATTTTAAAGTACTGATTTTTTATCCGGATTTCCTGATATTTTCAAAAATTTAAGAATTAACATAAAAAAGCCGATAATAAAAATGATACTTCCGATAAAGCTTATGCCTCCTAAAACTGCATAATAAACGGACATTTCTGCGAAAGGCATACTTCGACTCTGTAAGTAATAAGGCATAAAACTGTAAGCAAGCGACGTTACAAAAGTGATACCTGATCCTGTTATCAGTAATACGGCCTCCGTATCCATTCTTTTTGCAGCATAATAAATACTGACAAGAAGCATAAGAGCAGGGACAATCAAAGCAATAAGACTTAATAATGAGAAATTTTCCATGATTTTTTTAGAATATGATTTACAATTATTCTGCCACTTATTGAAAACCCCGGGAATCATAATATAACACTTTTCCATGATAAGTATTCATTCCAGTTCCGTTCAAAATACTGACCCATCAGAGTATTCTTAATCAGCAACGAATTGTCTATACGGCCTGTACTGATCTGACAGGTTCAGAATTTTTATACTCAACATATCTTCAGAAAAACATGGATTCCTCTCAATTCGAGTGAAATTCTGAAAGAATTTTGTATCGGGAATTTGATTTATTCCGAAATTCTAAAGATTCTGTAAGATTTTTAACACGACGGTAGCAAAATATTTTTCGGTAGCAAGGGCTCTACACTCAGCAACAGCGATGTGTTTTAGTTATCTAAATTTAACCTTCTGTATAACCACACCGTCTTCTTCCCGTGAAAGAATCCATTACACAGGAGGTGAACAACTGTGATGGGTTTAAAATTCAAAATAAAAATGATAATGCCCTCTGAATAATCATGAGGGCAATGTTTTTATGTAAGTAACCTATATTAGAAAAATTGATCCGGAGTACTTGCTACCCTGCTGTTTCTGCTGATATACGTACTAAATGGCGTATGATTTGCAGTCAATCCTGCCAACAATACAATTGCAGACTATGGTAATAACGGCTGATATCAGGAACAACATTATTGAAATGACAAAATCAATTGAACAGATTGAAGTTGTATATAAAAAGAATAAGAGGTTTAGCGGAGCATTAGCCTATGTAACCGAAGCACCCTTTACAGTTGCCATTTTAGCAAAAGTTGATAAGGAGAACTCCGAACATCTTATTGATTTTGAGTCAGCTCAACAGATGACCATCAGTTTCTCCGATGGTACGGTCAAAACTTTTATGGATGAAATTGTGTAAAAGTTTCTACAGACCAGAATCCTGAAGACAGACCATCAGGTTATCTCTACAGACATTTTCACACGTTATGAATCAATCGAAAAGTCAAATTGATACGTTCTTTCATCGGCAGGGAAGATTTGGCAATCCGGTGTTCCCAATGTTCCTGCAGATCACCTTTCATGATCAGTAATGAACCATGTGGCAAAGGAAGGCTGTACTTATTCTGATGATGATCTAACTTCCGAAAGTCAAAATTTCTCGTCTCGCCCAGGCTGACCGAGGCAATAACAGGCTGGTTGCCATACCTGCTCTTTGTATCCCGGTGCCAGGCTACAGAATCATTGTTATTACGGTATAGATTGAGCAAAACTCCATTAAAATGATAGCCGAATTCGTTTTCGATCTTTTCTTTTAAGGAAAGCAGTTCGGGAGTCCAGGAATTTACCTCTTTCTGATTATTTTCTGATTCACAGGAAGTTTCGTCCCCGCCATACCAGGCAGTCAGGCGCGGAGTCAAAACCGTTTTGTCATACATCTTCTGCGTGCGTTGCTGCCATGGAACAGTCCGAAGCAGATGTTCCTTCAACCGGTCTGCCTCTGCCCTGCTCAGAAAATGTTCCCTGTATTCCAAAAGGTCTTTTGGAAATTCGTAAAATTCTTCCGCATCAAATAAACTAAGCTGGTTCATTTTATATCATTTAGAATCATTTAAGAATAAAAATAGTTTAGTCTTTAAATGTAATTAATAAAACAGTAGCCTGCTGTTGATTGCGCAGAGACTTTTACTTCTTCTTTTATTTCATCAGAAATCTGAATTTATTAATGTTTTTAAGAGCAATACCTGTTCCCCGAACGACTGCTCTCAGAGGATCTTCAGCAACAAAAACGGGTAAACCTGTTTTTTTGTGAATCCGTTCAGACAATCCGTTGAGCAAGGCACCACCGCCGGCAAGAAAAATTCCTGTTTTATAAATGTCTGTGGCCAGTTCCGGCGGAGTAATTGAAAGGGTCTCCAAAATAGCATCTTCAATTCTCATAATCGATTTGTCTAATGCTTTGAAAATCTCCTTGTAGTTCACGGTGATTTCCTTTGGCTTACCTGTTAAAAGGTCTTTTCCCTGAACGGTAATATCTTCTAAGACAAAATCCAGTTCTTCCAGTGCAGAACCGATCTCAATCTTAATCCTTTCCGCAGTCCGTTCACCAATGTCCAGATTATGCTGTGACCGTATGAAATAAGAAATATCATTGGTAAAGACATCACCGGCTAACTTCAGCGATCGGTCAACAACGATTCCTCCAAGAGCAATTACAGCTATCTCAGTGGTTCCTCCACCTATATCAACAATCATGTTGCCTTCAGGGCTTTCAACATCAATCCCTGCTCCGATCGCTGCTGCCATCGGTTCGTATATCAGGATGACTTCCTTGGCATTGACCTTTTGGGCAGAGTCACGCACAGCTCTCTTTTCAACTTCCGTTATTCCTGAAGGAATACAGATCATTATTCTGAGGGCTGGCTGTACAAACCTGCCTTTAATATCGGAAATCTGCTTGATAAACTCTTTGATCATATGCTCAGAAGCATGAAAATCTGCAATGACCCCGTCTTTCAGCGGACGAATAACTTTAATGTCTTCATGGGTCTTCCCCTGCATCATTTTTGCCTGAGTCCCCACAGCAATTGCCTTCCCTGTCAAACGGTCAATCGCAACAATTGACGGCTCGTCAATAACAATTTTGTTATTATGGATTATTAGGGTATTAGCAGTTCCAAGATCAATTGCAATCTCTTCCGTAAACATATCAAATATCCCCATCTTTCATTAATTTTTAAGGGGATAAATGTACGTCTATTCGCTGTATATTTCTGCCAAAATAAACTGATGCCGGAGTTAAAAATACGTTAAAGTGATGAGTATAGAACAATGTGAAAGTCAGATGTAGAAATAAAATCTGCCACGATGCCGGATCTGAAATCCGGATATGTATCCGAATAAAAAGTATTTATTATTGCCACTTCTGACAAGCTTAAAAATGAAAAATCCCGGCTGTTTTAAAACCGGGATTATAACTTACTAACTTATTAACCTATTGCCTGCCTGAAGCTTTCTTCTAATTGTAAAGGTTTTTAGCTTTCAGGTACCGGATCAGCTGTTGTGGTCGGTCTGTCTGGATGATATTGATTCCTTTATTGATGTACCAGTCATAAACGTTGGGATTATCCAGGACCTTATCATCATTATTTCCGGCATTATGATGAGGCCACAATGAATTTACCCAGATTTTCACTTTATTTTCTCTCAGCTTTTTAAAATCAATCAGGTTCTTTTCAGTGGTACCGACCGTAAACTCAAAACCGTATACTCTGTAATTTTTAAGATATTCAGAAATGTTTTTCAGGTCTTCCGCCTGTCCCAAGCGAATGATTGGCATATAATGGATCTCTTTTTTAATATCAGCATATTTCCCGTTAAATTCAGAATAGGATTCATGACCTTTAAACAGGATCTGATCAAACATATTCCGTTTTTTGATCAATGGATATACCATTTTTATATAATCAAATCCTTTATCGAGATTTACCAGAATTTTACCGTCGGTAATGTCAAGAATTTCTTCTAAAGTAGGGACTTTCATCTGGGTCTCTACCCCCAATCCGTCTCTGAGATTAAAATTTCTGATTTCTTTCAGCGTGAATTCAGAAGGTTTACCTTTTCCGGTAGTCGTTCTGTCGATCGTATTGTCATGCATGATGATCAGGATACTGTCTTTGGTCATGGCAAGATCGATTTCCACCATATCCACTCCTTTTTCTATCGCTTTTCTGACTGCCCACACTGAGTTTTCAGGTGCTTCCCTCCAGTCTCCACGATGAGCGACAACCATTACTTTGTCATCAGGGAATTTTGAGAGAGAAACCTGTTTTTTCTGTGCAAATGCCAGTGATGAAACAGCGATGAATAATAACTGTATAATTTTACTTTTAAGCATTTTTTTTAATTTTAAATTTAATATCCGGGATTTTGTTTAATGGCAGGATCAGTATTGATCTGTCCCTGGGGTACAGGCATCAGAAGATGATGAGCATCGATCTGCGCAGTACTGTACCCTTGATTATTGGTAAAATGAGCGGTCATTACAGAGATCGCTTTTCCTGTTCTGATCAAATCAAACCAACGGTGACCCTCTCCCACTAATTCAAGTCTTCTTTCGCGGTCTATTTCATTCAGCAAAAGGTCTTTTGTTGAAATATTTACCGTCGCGATTCCTGCTCTTGATTTGATCTTATTGAGATACATATTGGCACTGACCGGGTTATTTTGTTCTGCATAACATTCAGACATCATCAGAAATACATCTGCCAGCCTCAGCACAACAAAATTACTTCCTCCGTCTGCAATGGTATTGGAAGTCTTAACCAGTTTTTTACTGAATGGAATTCCGCTTGAAGTTAAACCGATGTAGGCAGACCGTCTTGTATCTCCGGCTGAATAAAGATTGTAAACTTCTTTGGTCGGAAGATTATGTCCCTTTGCACCTGAAACAGATCCTGACGGACTGAACATTTGGAATGCCGTACTTCCTTCCGAATTTCCATTTAAACCTGAAGCAAACTGCACGTCAAAAATAATTTCGGCATTGTTTTCATTGGTGATATCAAAAATCTTCGTCGTATCTGTCAGCAGCTGATACCCTAAAGATTCGATCTGACTTAAATAAGTCAGGGATTCAGAATATTTTTTCTGGGTTAAAAGCACTTTCCCCAGTATCCCAAGTGCGGCACCTTTTGTTGCTCTTCCTTTTTGCGTGGTGGTAACGGGTAAAAGCGAAATAGCTTCTTTCAGATCTGTCTCAATTGCTGAATAAACTTCTGCAACTGGAGTTCTCGGCTGCCCGAAATAATCATTGACATTCGTCGTTTCTTTTAAAACCAGAGGAACATCCCCAAAGATCCTGATCAGATTAAAATACATCAAAGCCCTCAGGAATTTCATTTCTCCAATTCTCGAAGCTTTCAGACCGTCTGTCATATCCTGGATCTTCCCGATTCTTGCCAGAATGATATTAGCCTGCTGGATCCCGATGTAATTATCTTTCCATGCACTGGCAATCAGGCTGTTGTTGGGCTGAATGGTAAAAAAATCCAGTTCACCATAGGTAAAGGCGTCATTGGCAGGAACTTCGTCATAGGTATTATCAGAAGGCAGTTCGCCCAATGCAGGCATTCCCAGCTGATACTGCCCTGTGTATTGAAGCGAACCGTAAACTGATACAATACCCTGCTCTATCTCAGATGCATTATTATAAAATTGTGAAGAGACTTTCTGTGCTTCAGGATTGATGTCTAAAAGATCTGATGAACACGAAGTAATGACTGAAACACTCAACAGAGTTATGAATATTTTTTTCATTGGTAAATTATTTATTATTTTCTTAAAGCCAAAAAGAAGTACCTGATTAATGTCTGTAGAGGCCTTTACATTTTTAACTGGCGATTTCATGATTAAAATTTAAGATTAAAACCCACTGAATAAATTTTGGCTACAGGATAGTTGGCACTGTCATATCCCTGGGTAAGAACATTGTTTGAAGTGGCATCGATATTCATCCCCTTATATTTTGAAAGCGTAAACAGGTTGTTTCCGACAAGATAAATCTGCGCGCTCTCCACTCCTATATTTTTAAGCACAGACTGAGGTAAATTAAATGCTAAACGAAGTGATCTGAGTCTTACATAATCTGCATTTTTGAAATAAAGGTTTGAGGTTCTCGCTTCTTTTCTGTTGTTGGAAAAGTTCATATTGGGCATCCCGAAAAAACCATCTGGATTGGTTACTTCATTGTAGCGGTTATCAAAATAATACTGCGAAGCCATTCCAAAACCTTCACCGGATTCAAGGGTAGTTACTGCATCTGCATTGTAAATTTTCTTTCCTATCTCGCTGTATAAAGTAAAACTCATTTCAAAAAGCCCGTACCTGAAATTATTATTGAAGCCGAGAATATATTTCGGAACTCCGCTTCCGAAACTTCTTTTATCATTCACATCAATTTTTCCGTCACGATTTAAATCTTCCATGATATAATCGCCCACCATTGTACCGGTGATATGAGGAGAACTGTTAATTTCTGACTGGTTTTTGTAAATCCCGATAATGTTGTAACCGTACATTTCACCGATAGATCCACCCACTTTGGTTACAGAGAAATTATTTTCCCCTGTGATGATCTGATTCTGACCGTTGGCCAGGGCAACAACTTCATTTTTATTGGTTGAAAAATTGAAACTTCCTGAATAGGTAAGATCAGAAGCAACAGTAAAAGTCTTGGAGGCAATCTGTAATTCAAAACCTGAATTTTTAATTTTTCCGATATTCTGAAGGGAGGTACTGAATCCCGATTGCTGAGGCACCGGAACATCCAGTAACAGGCCGTTCCTGTTGAGAATATAATAATCCGCAGAAATATTTAAAATGTTTTTGAACAAAGAAATATCTACCCCGAAATTATTTGATCTTGATTTTTCCCATGAAATATTCGGGTTTGGAGCTGTTGCGGTTGTATAACCGGGCGCCAGTGTATTACCGAAAGTATAATTATCCGGATTCATCAGAGAAAGTGAGCCGAAATTCGGAATCTGATTATTTCCGTTACTTCCAAGGCTGTACCGTAATTTCATATCGGTCAGGATCCTGTTTTCAGGAAAGAAGTTTTCGTTACTCACAGTCCATCCTGCTGATAAAGCATAAAAATCTCCCCACTTAGAATTTTTACCAAAACGGGAAGACCCGTCCCGACGGTAAGAAGCCATAAGATTATACTTGTTATCATATGTATAGTTGACTCTGGAGAAATAAGACAGCAGTCTCCACTGATACTGCGTTAAAGTATTTTTAAAGGAGGTTCCGCCGGCAATATTTCTGATGCTGTTATCCGGAAATGAAGTTGCTTCTGTGAAAAGCTGGGTATTGTCTTCCTGCTGAAAGGACTGTCCGGCTATGGCATCCACCTTATGGGAACCCCAGTTTCTGTCAAAAGAAACCAGATTTTCAACCAGATAATTCTTACGGATATAATCCGTTCTGTTGGCAAAAGTAACGTCAGGAGCAGCAGCCCGGTAAGCGCCTACCGTAGAAGGATCAAAGAAATTGTAATTGTAGTTTGAATAATCACCACCTACAGAAAATCTATATTTCAGGCCTTTAAATAATTCAAGCTCAGTGAAAATATTTCCGAAGACCTTAAATAAAGTATATTTTCGGTTGGTCATTTCCTGGACAGCAACAGGATTTTCAACCAAGGCTCCGTCTGTGGCAGTATTGGCTAAAATTTGTTGAGAAATAGCAAGACTTCCGTCATCATTGTATACTTTAAAAAAAGGATACATCGTTGTTGACATCTGCAGCGGATTATAACTCCTGGAGTTTTCTGAAGCATTGATGGTTCCCGTAGCATAAGAAGGCGTCATCGTTACCCCGACTTTCCATCGGTCTGTAAGGTCAGTAGATAAGTTAAGGCTTGTTGAAAATTTTTCATAATCAGTGCCGGTCACCAACCCTTTCTGACTGAAATAGCTGGTAGTAAAAGCATACCTGCTTTTATCACCTCCTCCTGTAATATTCAGTGAGGTCTGGCTGATAGGTGCAGGTTTCATAACGGTATTTAGCCAGTCGGTATCCGTCAGTCCCGGCTGTTTTGCCAGATAAGGTGCCAGATAATCAGGGATCAGTTCTCTCAGAGAAGCGCCTTTGCTTACTCTTGTGGCATTGTTATCAGCAGCACTTCTGTTGCTGCCTTTGGACAGATAATTATTATCCCTGGCTTCTTTAAGGAAAGTGGCCATATCATACGCATTCACCAGTTTCACATTGTCACTTCTCATCTGCATTCCGTAGTAGGTATCAAAGGTGATGTTCATCCTTCCTTTCTTTCCCTGTTTGGTTTCAATAATGATGACTCCGTTAGCACCTCTTGAACCGTAAATAGCTGCAGAAGCGGCGTCTTTTAAAATATCGATTTTAGCAATGGAATTAGGGTCGATGGCATTGAGATTTGAACCTTCTGTCAAAGGGAGCCCGTCAACAACGATCAAAGGGTTTGATCCTGCGGTCAGTGTTCCTATCCCTCTTACCCTGATGGATGGTGAGCCGCCGGGATTGGCGTTAGCCTGTGTGATCTGCACTCCGGTGGCTTTTCCTGCGATAATGTCTCCGAAATTGCTGGAAGCAATGCCTTTCAACTGTTTCTCGTCGATGGATGAAATAGAACCCGAATTGTTCTTTTTGCTCTGTTTCCCATATCCGACAAGCACCACTTCATCAATTGCTTTTTCTCTTGATTTCATAGTATCCTGTACAAAATTGGCATATTCTGCCGACTGAACTGCAGATGCATTTCTTATTCTTGAAATGGCTTTCTGGTTAAGCCTTACGGTAACCGTTTTCCGGTCCACATTAAAATCAAGCCCCACATTTTTCTTCAGGTAATCTAAAGATTGTGAGAAAGACTGATAATTCATCTTTGAATCATCAACCATGACTTCCCTAAGGTCTGAAACAGAATAAAAGAACTGTACCCCATGTGTTTTTGACAGTTTTTCAAAAACTTTGCTTAAAGGAGTTTTCCTTTGATTGACAGATTGTTGAAAACATTTGTTAGCGGTTGCATAGGAAAATTGTGGTGCACACAAAAGCCCTAACAACATCATGCTAATTGTTGTTTTTTTCATAGCTTTGCTGAAATTAGTTGTTATTTGACTGATTGATATTCAATGCATCGGTAACCCCCATTACCGTTGCATTATTTTTTTAGGATAATTTGATTCTCTGTATTTTTCTCAATAGTAAGATTAAATGGAAAACTTACTGTCCGAAGCACCTTATCAAGATTTCCGGTAATATCTCCATCAATAATATTATTTTTAAATTCCTGCGGATATTCGATCCTGATGTTATAAGTTTCTTCAAGTTGCGTAACGGCTTCACTAAATTTCAGATCATTAAAATCAAACTTCTTTTCAACATCCTCATCACAGAAATGTTTTTCGATTCCGTTTTTGTCCGCCAGCCATGTTTCTTTTGGTAAGAGGAAGGTAGAATGACCTTTATAATCGACTTTTACTTTTCCTTCCTTCAGATAGACTTTATTATTTTTTTTCTGATCCAAAATAAACTGTGTTCCAAGTACCTGAACTTTAAATCCTCCGGCATCTACGATAAATGGAAGGTTTTTATTTTTAGCCACGCTGAAATATGCTTTTCCCGTAAAAGAGACGGATCTGGTTTTTGATCCGAAATCTCCCGCTAAGATCAATTTACTTTGAGGTTCCAGAATAATGGTACTTCCATCAGACAAAACAAATTCTTTTTTTATATCTGAAGTGGTAAAGACCAATTCCCTCCTGTTAGTAGAAGCAGCTCCGTTTTCAAAAAAATACAATCCCATAATGGCAAACAGCGGAATAAGAACTGCGGCAACCGATAAAAATTTCCTGCTTTTTTTTCTAAACTGAATTTTCCGCTCCAGGCCGTTCCAGATCCTCTCATCTGAAGAACTTTTCATTGTGCGGTTTTCTTCCTTTACCGACTTCCACTGATTTTCAAAATCCATATTCTTTTGATCTATACTCATGAATACGCAGGAAAGGTAAAATCGTCAACCATCTTTTATTGTATTTAATGATTTGTTCATATTCATTCACATTGGGTTAAAATATGATAAAACTTTGCGTTTATAAAAAATGTGCAATTTCTTTAAGAACTATATTAGGATTTTTCTATGTTTAGATTCCTCCGGAAATCGAAGATTCGATGAAATCAAAGATAAACTGTGTGCTGAGATTTGAGTGTGTTTAGTGGATACTTGTTATTACTTCAAATATTCATTCAAAATTTCAACAGCCTTCTGTCATTGACTTCATCGAAGTTGTGATTTCCGGAGGAATCTCAATAGCAAATTTTTAATAAAGCTAGATTCGTCGGAAATTAATTCAGTGATAAGCGGGGCGTAAATAACTTCACTATTTAAATTGATTCGATATTTTCAAACGCAAAGTTTTATTTAAATAACGCATCATTAAAGGAGCAAAGAAATGAAATCAATAAAATTGATTTTTATAAAGCGAGCTTCATCAGCGGCTTTGCCGCCACTCTTTGCTCCTTAAAATTTATCAGGTTGAATAATAAACTTTGCGTTTTTAAAAAAATTCTGCAATTTCATGATAAGCTAAGATTTTCTATGTTTAGATTCCTCCGGAACGACAAACTGTGCGCTAAGATTAAGTCTGTTCTGTGAATCTTGAAAGTAAATTACAGATTTTTATTCAATAATTCCGACAGCCTCTATGTCATTGATTTCATCGAATCTTGGATTTCCTGCGGAATCTCAATAGTGAATCTTTAATAAAGCTAGATCCATTAGAAATTAATCAGAGATAAGCTGTTCGTAAAAAACTTCACTATTTAAATTGATTCGATATTTTCTAACGCAAAGTTTTATTTAAATAACGCATCATAAAAGGAGCAAAGAAATGAAATCAATGAAATTGATTTTTATAAAGCTAGCGTTATAAGCGGCTTGGCCGCCCCTCTTTGCTCCTTAAAACTTAGCAGGTTGCATAATAATACTTTGCGTTAAAAAAATTAATTATAAGCCAGTATTTTCTTGGTCTAGATTCCTCCGGAAATCGAAGATTCGATGAAATCAAAGACAAACTGTGCGCTGA
>CAURNW010000025.1:0-41587 GCA_963526305.1 uncultured Chryseobacterium sp.
AGTTCTGTACATTGCCTGCAACAACAAATCCTAAGTCAGTGGTCTGGATGACCGCCCGTGCTTCATCATCCTGGGCTGTGCCCAATGTTTTCTGCCAAATTTCATTTCCCTCTGGATTTGTTCTTATCAACCATAAATCTGAGCCTCCTTTGGAATCCTCTTTTTTATCCAGCCCTTTTCCGGAGTACGAAGTTCCTATTATCGCAAATCCGCCCTCCTGTGTAGCAACGGTTGCAGCAAGGAAATCATGGTTCTTTCCTGAGAAATATTTTTCAAATACGGTATCCCCGTTTTGGCTGAGTTTGATGATCTTAAAGTCGTATCCATTGTTCTGAGATCCTTTAGCCTGTTGAAGGTTGGAGCTTTGAATGGCACTTCCGCTGATGAGATACTGCTGGTCGATGGTGGTGGTCACCTGGGAAAGGAAGTCTTGAGTTGATGATCTGATATCATATTGCCAGATTAAATCCTGTCCGAATGACAGAACTGTAAAACAAAGCAGGCAGGCAATGCTGTAATTCTTTTTCATCGTTTGTGTTTTTAACTGTTTGTGCTAATTTAATTAATTTTTTTTATTACTACAAAACATTTGGTAAAAAAAATCCACTGCTATTGCAACGGATATATAAATTAAACTACTTTTCAGTACATCACAAATACATATAACCCATTTGAAAATCAATAAGATAAGACGTCTTTCCTCTACGTAAATAACTGAAATAAAACAATTTACAGAATATTTTCAAAACACTCAGCCAGGCACACAAAAAGAGTATAGCGTTTTTGACAGATTGAAATGCTTTTTAAGATCGTATAAAAACAATGCATTCAATATCGGGAACATTCCATGGTACAGACCGGAAAAAAAACACAAAAATTATTCATCGTTGTTATGATCGCTGAAGTCTGTTCTTTTAAAATTGATAACTGTGCAGATGGAAAATATCAGGAAGATAAAAACAAAAATACACCAAAGTAAAGCCTTCAGTGTATTTAAGTATATATCAGAATATTTGAATAACAATCTTATAAATAATCTTAGCAGAACGAATTTTAATGTATGTCCATTTTTGTTATGTACTTAGAGATTTTTTATAAGTTTCAAATTTACAGGGTTTCTTTAAGCCAGTCAAAGAATTCTCTCTGCCAGACCAAGCCGTTTTGAGGATGCAGGACCCAGTGGTTTTCGTTTGGAAAATACACCAGTTTAGATTTTAACCCTCTCAATCTTGCAGCCTGGAAAGCCTCCTGTCCCTGCTCATAAGGAACTCTGAAATCAATTCCACCCTGAAAAATCATAATGGGCTTATTCCATTTGTCAACAAAGTTGCTGGGATTAAATTCTGTATATGCTTTTGGTAAGGGTTTCTCCCACGGAGAACCCAGATCCCAGTTGGCAAACCAAAGCTCTTCAGTTGTTAAGTACCATGATTTCATATCAAACAGTCCATCGTGAGCAATAAAGGTCTTGAATCTGTTATTGTGGATTCCTGCCAGCATAAAGACACTGTAACCTCCATAGCTTGCTCCCACTGCTGCCACTCTTTCGCCGTCAACATACGGTAATGTTTTAGCAAAGTCCGTTGCTGAAAGATAATCTCTCATCGGCTGTCCGCCCCAGTCTTTTGAAATTGCTTCATTCCATTTTGTTCCCCATCCCGGCATTCCTCTTCTGTTGGGTGCAACAACAATATATCCGTTAGCTGCCATTAAAGCGAAATTCCAACGGGTGCTGAAAAACTGGGTCAGAGCAGATTGAGGTCCGCCCTGGCAATATACTAAGGTCGGGTATTTTTTATTCGGATCAAAGTTGGGTGGATAGTGAAACCAGACTCCCATTTCCTTTCCGTCTGAGGTTTTCACCATCTTCAGTTCAGATTTACCCTGCGCCAACTTTGCGTAAGCGTCTTTATTGGCATCAGTAACCTGTTGCAGTTCTCCGTTCTTAAGATTTACCGAGAACAGTTCCGAAGCGTGGTTGATATCCGTTTTTGAGACCATCAATGTGTTTTTCTGATCCGCAAAAATTTCATTAATATCAAAATCACCCTGGGTGATCTGCTGAACTTTTGCAGATTTTGTATCCAGGGAAAATAGTTGTTTTGTTCCCCTGAAAGCGGCTGTAAAATAAATTGCTTTTGAATCTCCGCCCCAGAAAACATCTCCGGAAATACTTTCGTCCCACCCTTTGGTAAGATTTGAGGTTTTCCCGGATTTCCATTCCATCAGTTTGATGTCATTTTTATCCGCTTCATATCCGTCTCTTTCCATACTCTGCCAAAGCAGGGATTTTCCGTCCGGACTGAACTTTGGGTTTACATCATATCCTTTATTGGATTCCGTCAGATTCTTAACAGAACCGGAAGCGATGTCATACGCAAAGATATCCGTATTGGTACTTGTCGCATACTCTTTTCCACTTTTAGGCTTTGTCACATACAGTAGCTGCGCAGAGTCTGGACTCCACACAAAATCTTCCGTACCACCAAAAGGCCGTTGGGGAGAATCCCACGTTTTTCCTTCCAGCAGGTCTTTGGCAGAATCAATTCCGGCAGAAGTGCTGACTACAAAAACATGATTATACTTCCCTTCATTGAAATAATCCCAATGCCTGTGGTTCAGATCTGTGTAAACCTGTGCAGTGGTTTTTGGAGTATCGGCATATTTGTCTTTTCCCATTAATTTTTCCACCAGTACCTGCTTACTGAAAGCAATTTTTTTCCCATCCGGAGAAATGACAATATTATCCACTTCACCGATCGTGTAAAATTCGGACCAGGTTTTTCCGCTGTCTTTTGAAAGGAAAATTTTATCACCTTCCTGAGCGTAAAGTCCGTTCTTATCCCACTGAATTAAAGCTTTTTTACCTAAATCAATTTTAGAAGACTGCCTGTTGACAACATTCAGGAAATAATTTTCGTTTTTTGTTTTTTCTGTCTTCAAATCAACCTGTCCTATTTTATAAATAAGGGACGAGTGGTCTGGTGAAACAGCCTGTACTCCCACTTTTTTTAAAGTCCAGAGAATTTCAGGGGTCATTACTTGTTGTGCATTCATTAAAAACGGAGCTGCCAGGGCCAGCAGACTGTACTTAAGTTTCATATAAATTTTCATTTTATCAATGTAAAAACTGTTTTTAAAGCTGATACATTACTGTTAAATCCGAGGTTGCCAAAGTTAGTATTTAAAATAAAAATGAACGAGTAAATTAACAGTTAAGTTTATTTTTCAACAGATGAAACAGAATATTTTCATGAATATCATTACTCTCCTGAACATTGGTTTCATAAAAAATCGCCAGCGTAAAAGCCGGCGATATGCATCTTAATATACTTTTATCTTAATCACCGTCTGAAAACATTGAATTGGCCAAAGAAGTAACAACTGTCAACGCAATACTGAAAATAAATGCCCACCAGAAACCGTTGACTGCCATTCCGTCAATAAAATAATCTGCAATGAGAATAATGGCTGCATTAATAACTAAAGCAAATAATCCTAAAGTGATAATGGTTAACGGCAGACCGAAAAGGTTCAGAACAGGTTTGACGAATAAATTGAGCAGTCCTAAAACAATCGCAAATATAAGTGCTGTTCCGAAGCCTGAAAATTCTACTCCGGGTAAAATTTTTGTGAGTAAGAATGCAACGACAGCAGTGATAAAAAGTCGGATAATGATATTCATAATTTATTATTTAATATGTATAGTTGCCAGGGAGCAAAACCCATTCCATTTACATGAAATTAAAAAGGATACTGCGGCTTAGCACCAAGTGAAATTTTTGAATTTATAAGGGATCATTTATCGGTTTTTAAGTCAGACGATTTACGTTTATGATTTGAAGAAATTCTGAAATCTGTCTTTTATTCCAATTCCAAAATTTTGTCTTCCAAAGAGGATTTGATCTTGCAGAGGTATGGATCCGGATAATTTTTCGATCAGATTTCAATGATCAAAGAGCTTTTTAAACTTAATTTTCATCTTAAATCACTTGAAAAATCATCAATTGGGAACGTTCCCGGAGTTTTGGGAACGTTCCCAATATCTTTTTTATCGTTAAAAACCTTCCCAATAAATATTTTAATATAAGTTTGAAATATTGAGAACATTCAAAAAAACATATTATTTCAATGACTGTACAATCATATTCATACGATTCTAAAAATATACAATCAGGGATACTGCACATTGGTGTGGGAAATTTTCACAGGGCCCACCAGCAATTTTACACCAACGAATTGCTTAAGTATGAAGATCAGCAGAACTGGGGAATATGTGGGGTCTGCCTTCTGCCTTCTGATGAGAAGACTTTTACCAATCTGCATTCTCAAAACCTTGATTATACACTTACTGTCTTCGGAAGGGACGGTAAAGATAAAATTCACCGGATCGGTTCATTAACTGAATTAATCTGGGGCATTAAAGATCCGAAAGCAGTTGTCGATAAAATTGCAGATCATGCTATCAAAATTATTACCTTAACCATAACGGAAGGGGGCTATAATTTAGATAAAGAAACCAATGAGTTTAACATAAATGATGAGAAAATTAAACATGATCTTGAACATCCAGGCAATCCGACAACTGTTTTCGGCTTTATAGCCGAGGGTCTGCGCAAAAGAAAAGCAGATCAAAACGGCAGTATTACCATTTTGTCCTGTGATAATCTCCAGCATAACGGCAATACCGCCAAAAGATCTTTTAAAACGTTCATTAAAGCTCAGGATAAGGATCTTGCGAAATGGGTAGAAGATAATGTAACATTCCCTAACAGCATGGTTGACAGAATTACTCCCGCAACAACTGCAGAAGACGTTGTAAGGCTGAATGAAAAAAGCGGAATTTCTGATCAGGCTCCCGTTTACTGTGAAGATTTCACTCAGTGGGTGATCGAAGATCAGTTTATTGCAGGAAGACCTGCATGGGAAAAGGTTGGCGTACAGTTCACTCAGGATGTAACCGCTTTTGAAAACATGAAGCTGAGCCTGCTCAATGCCTCCCATACCCTGCTGTCCTACCCTTCGTTTTTAAAAGGGTACAGAAAAGTAGATGAAGCCATGGCGGATACTGATATTGTAAAACTGATCCGTGCTTTTATGGACACAGATATTACCCCGTACGTTCCTGCCCCTGAAAATACGGATCTTGAAAAATACAAGCAGACTTTGATTGAGAGGTTTGCCAATCACAGTGTCAGTGACCAGGTAAGCAGACTTTGCTTTGACGGAATCTCAAAATTCCCGGTGTACATCATACCGAATCTTACTAAAATGATCAGCGACGGCAAAGACCTTTCAAGGCTTGCTTTTCTGATTGCATCGTACAGGCACTATTTAAAATACAGAATAGATGAGAAAGGAAATTCTTATGAGATCGCCGAACCGTGGATGACTGACGATGACCAACACGTGATTTCAAGTGACAATCCTCTTGATTTCCTTAATTTATCTGCATTGAAGAGTACTGACCTGAAATCATCAGGAAAATTTACAGATTTATACAGTGAGTTTGCCGCAAATATTAAGAATAAAGGAATTACAAAAGTTTTAGAATCCATTTAAACACAGATATGATGATTGGAAATTCAAATATAAAGACCCTCGATACAAAATCGAATAACAGCATATTTCCCTTTGCTATAATTACCTTTATTTACTTCATTGTCGGTTTTTTAACAACCGTTAATGAGCAGCTTCAGGCACCTTTAAAATTCACCTTCCTATCGCATGCCGGAAGTCTGAAAAATACATTTACAACGCTCATTTCGTTCTTTTTCTTTTTAGGATATCTGTTGAACGGAACACTGGGGAGCAGATGGGTCAATGCTTTCGGATATAAAAACACGATTCTGAGAGGACTTTTCTTTATGATTTCAGGACTTTTCATGTACCTGTTCTCATCATGGTTCGGTTCTGAATATCCGGATGTTGAATTCAGCATAGGTGATGCAGTTATTCCTTTTGGATTCATCATCTTTGTTATCGGATCCTATCTGATGGGAACTTCCGCAGCAGTGATCCAGGTGGTTGTCAATCCTTACGCAGCTTCTTATCAACTGAAAGGGACCCAGCCTGTACAGCGGCTGAATATTCTGACGGCAATAAATTCTATCGGAACCACCTCTGCCCCATTTTTCGTTACCGTAGTCATGTTCAGCGGTATTTCGATAGAAAGTATTGAAATCAAACAATTGCTCCTTCCTCTTTCTGTTCTGATAACATGTATTTTAACTGTTATTTTAATAACGAGAAAACTTCATCTTCCCGATATTGAAAATACCAGAGCCGTTGCCGGAGAGAAACTGGAAAGAAGCATCTGGTCATTCAGACATTTTGCATTGGGTGTTGTGGCCATATTTTTCTATGTCGGAACTGAAGTTGCTATTGGTGCCAATATCAACCTTCACGCATTTGAACTGATGGAATCCGGTCATCCGATCACTTTTTTCGGAAAGACAGACATCATGATAGGCGGAATGGATCTCGGGATTCACGCACTGCTTTCTACGCTTTACTGGGGAGGTTTTTTAGTGGGAAGATCTATTTCAAGCTTCCTCAGTCATATTTCGGCTAAAACTCAACTCGCTGTTACAACAGTCCTGGCAACAATATTAGCTATAATCGCAATGATCACCCAAAACTTATGGTACCTGGTTGCGATCGGACTTTTACACTCCTCCATGTGGAGCTGCATTTATTCTCTTTCGATAAAAGGGCTGAATAAATATACGTCAAAAGCATCAGGAGTATTTATTTCAGCAGTATTTGGAGGAGCGGTATTCACACTTGTCCAGGGAGGTCTGGCAGACGCTTTCGGATCATGGAGATGGACCTGGATGCTGACCGTAGCCTGTGAATTGCTGATGCTGTCTTATGCACTGTTCGGATCAAAAATAAGAGAAAAAGACATTATTAATTAACCTTAATTTTTGTTGCTGATTCCTGTCATCCGGCATTCATCTGCCGGATAAGGGAATGGTATAAAAACACTTAAAAACACAATCCCGATGAAAAACAAATTATTGCTGATGGCTTTGATCATCAAAGGAACGTTATTATTCTACAGCCAACAATTACATTCATCTTTACAGCTCAGAAACAGCCATTTATGGAGAGGGCTGGAAGTTTCGTCAGGTCTGATTTACACTGGAGACCTTCATCTGGACGGAAAAAATTTTTATGCAGGATTTTGGGCAGGAGGAAATGCAGACGGTTCATATAAGGAGTTCGACAATTACATCGGATACAGAAGTAAACACTTTACCGCAGAGCTTTGGGATATCTACAATTTTTCTCCGGGTGCTTCTTATAACAATAGAGAATTTTTCAATTATAAAGGAAGTGAAACAGGGCGGTTCTGGGATTTGAGAACTTACTATACGGTCAGTAACAGAATTCCTTTGGTTTTAAGTGCAAATACAGTGGTTTTCGGTCGTGACAGGAATAGAGAAAATACGCACAACAAATATTCTTCATTTGTTTCTGCGGAATATCCTGTCTACCTGAAGAAAGATGAAAACCTGGAAATCAGAGCCCGGGCGGGTTATGGTCTTGCTTTACGACATGCCGGGGAAAAAAGCAATTTTTTTGCGGAAAAAGACGGTCTTAATGAGATCAGCCTAATCCTGTCAAAAAGTTTTTTCATCTCCGGATATAAAATTCCGGTTGGAATCTGGGGAATGTGGAATCCTGTCGGGAATAATGCCTACCTGCAGTTTTCTGTTCAGGCCTATTCATTCTGATGATAAGCTGCAATATTTTCATGTTGTGCATCAAAGTCTTCTTCATGCTGACTCCAATAACCGTTTTATAAGTTCAGAGCTGTCCGTATACCTTCTTTTTGAAATTATTAAAAGAGAGCTTCCCTAAATTATTTTTATGTTAAAAACCCTTCCAGCGTTTGAAACGTTGAAAGGGTTGGTTAGGGCATACGAAAAAATGATTAAAATAGTTTTCATTACAAAATTTCCTTTCCAAAAATACTACCCTTCTGAAACAGCTTCATTAATCTATCTACTGACAACATCTGCAAAATACGCAAGGGTACTGTGAAACAAATTATTTGATCTTCATCATCGTAACCAAAGAAGTCGCCACATGACTTTCTGACTCTCCCTTCTCATCAACTACATAAATTTCTGTTCTGATGACACTGATCTTTGCTCCTCCTTTGATCACATAAGCTTTTGAAACGAGCGCATCACCAATTGCAGGACGCAGATAATTGACTTTCAGTTCCACGGTGACCACATAGCAGTCTTCTTCGTAATGACTTACAGCAGCATATCCGGAAGAGACATCTACCAGAGATGCGATCATTGCCCCGTTAAACATTCCTGCTGCACGGGTCATCATTTCCATCTTGGGAATTTTTATTGAGACGAAATCAGTCTCAACTTCCAGAAGCCGGGCGTTATAAAATTTCAAAGTTTCTGAACGGTTGAAACTTTCGGTCATAAGTTGTTTTTTCTCGGGAGTCATAGGGTGATGGTTGATATTAGATGATTGATGATCGATGATTGATGATTGATAATAGATAAATAGATGGTTGATGGTTGATGGTTAGGCAAAGTTCTTTAAAATTAATTTAAAAATTTCCACAAAAATTCTTTTCCCTTACCTTTGCAAAATGGAATTAGAATCTATTTATAAAAAACTGCAGATTCAGGATATGAATCAGATGCAGAAATCTACATACAAAACTACGGAAAACAATACAGATGTTGTGTTGCTTTCCCCTACAGGATCAGGAAAAACGCTGGCTTTTCTATTTCCTGTATTGAGAAATCTCTCCAAAGAGGCAACCGGGATCCAGGCACTGATTCTGGTTCCGGCAAGGGAACTCGCTCTGCAGATCGAGCAGGTGTTTAAATCAATGGGAACAGATTTCAAAGTTTCTGTCTGCTACGGCGGTCACGACAAGAAAATTGAAATGAATAACCTGATCGAATCTCCAGCGGTACTTATCGGAACTCCAGGAAGAGTTGCATATCATTTGAGAAACAACAATCTTGATGTCAAGACAATCAAAAACCTTGTACTGGATGAGTTTGACAAAGCCCTGGAATTTGGTTTTCATGATGATATGGAATATATCATTGAGAATATGTACAACCTCTACCAGAGAATGCTGACTTCTGCAACTGCAATGGATGAAATCCCTAAGTTCACCGGCCTGAGAAATGAAAAAATCATTGATTTTCTGAAACTGGAGAATAATAAACCGGATATCCAGTTACGAAAAGTAATGACGATCTCAGAAGAAAAACTGGACACTCTATTTAACCTGATCTGTAAGATCGGAAATAAAAGAACCCTGATTTTCTGTAACCACAGAGAAACCGTTGACCGTATTGCTGATTTACTGCTTGACAAAGGAATTGACCGGGAAACTTTTCATGGCGGAATGGAGCAGGATGAAAGAGAACGTGCTTTGCTTAAGTTCAGAAATGATACTGCACGGGTTTTGATTACCACTGACCTCGCAGCCCGTGGCCTAGATGTTCCTGAAGTCGAATCGATCGTCCACTATCAGCTGCCGACCACAGAAGATGCTTTTATTCACAGGAACGGACGTACCGCAAGAATGAATGCAAAAGGTTTTGCCTACCTCGTGATGACTGCCGATGAAAAATTTCCTTTCATCAAAAAAGATACTCCTGAGGAATCCGTGAAAGGATTTACCAAAGTTCCTGCCAACTCCCCTTTTCAGACGGTATATATCAGTGCAGGAAAAAAGGATAAGGTGAATAAAGTGGATATCGTTGGATATTTACTGAAAAAAGGAGAATTACAGAAAGAAGATCTGGGTCTGATCGAAGTAAAAGATACAACCTCTTATGTTGCGGTTTCCAGAGATAAAGTAAAAGATCTGCTGAAAAAACTGAGCACGGAAAAATTAAAAGGCAAAAAAGTAAAAATGGAGATTGCCTATTAAAATTAAATAAACCATTAAGATATTTCAGCTGTTGAGAATTATACAGATGATCAACTGCTATTCTTAAAGAATCAGAATATCTTAATGGTTTTATAAATTTATTTCAGCCTTTCAGTCTTCGTCGGGAGCGTGTATACTGATTTTGATGCGGTAATGAATAAAATATTATTTTTTTCTCCGCCAAATGTGATGTTGCCTGTCCAGTCTTCAGGGATTTTGATATGGTGCACTTTTTCTCCCTTATGATTAAAAACAGTAACTCCGTCACCCGTCAGATAAAGATTTCCTTCTTTATCCAGGGTCATCCCATCTGAACCCATTTCGCAGAACAGTTTCTTTTCAGACAGTTTTCCGTCCCCCAAAATATCGTACACGTAAGTTTTCCCGGCATCAATATCAGAAACATAAAGCTTCTTCTGTGTAAGACTTCCTATTATTCCATTGGGCTGCGTAAAAGTCTCCAGTTTTGAAATTTTTCCGTCTTTGTCACGGTAATAAAGATTTTTTTCAGGGATCTCTACTTTAAAATTTTCCCAGTAATCTCTTCTGTACAGCGGATCGGTAAAATAAATCCCTCCGTTTCCATCCAGCCAGAGATCATTGGGACCATTCAGTCTTTTTCCCTCAAATCCTTTTGACAAAACCTCAACTGACCTGTCTTTTCCGATCTTCCAGATTTCACCTTCATTGTCTGAGCAGGTAATCAGGTTATCGTTTTCATCGAAATAAGTACCGTTGGCTCTTCCTGTCTTGTTTAAAAATTCAGTGATCTTATCTGTTTTCCACTCCCAGATATAGATTTTATCATTAGGCTGATCGGTGAAGTAAACATTTCCCGCCTGATCTGTCGCAGGACCTTCTGTAAATGAGAACTGATCTGAAATTAATTTCGGTTCGGTGTTTTCAAACATAGCATTGTAATTTGATGATTTGCAACCAGGAAATGCCAAAACCAAACCAACGAGGCTTATATTCAATATATTTTTCATTCCAATAAATTTAAAGCTGACAATGTACGATTTGTAAAAAGTTCTGCCAATAGTACAGCGATACTTATTCTCTAAGGATTATAAAAAATAAAATGTCCCATTTGTCCTATTCCATAAGTGCATCCTATTATTTATCAAAACTTATAATCAGGAGCTTTGCAGCATAATTTACCCGGAGAAATGCAGAAGTGAAATTACTTCACAGATGATTCATCTTACCTGCATAATCCTTTTAATAAAAATCAAAACGATGAGTATTCAGCAGGGCAATATAAAAATTCCGGAAAGCGGTAATGAGGGCTTCAGAGATTCTGTAGGGACGATGGATGATTCAGGAAGGCGAAAATGGGTTTTTCCCAGAAAACCTAAAGGTAAATTCACCAATTACAGAGATTATACAAGTTATTTTCTGTTGGCCCTGTTCTTTGGAATTCCTTTCCTGAAGATCAGTGGAAATCCATTTCTTTTAATCAATATTATTGAAAGAAAGTTCTTTATCCTGGGACAGTCTTTTTATCTTCAGGATTTCTTTATTCTTGCTTTGGGAGCAGTAATTTCCGTTATTTTCGTAATGCTCTTCACCGTAGTTTTCGGGAGGATATTCTGTGGCTTGCTGTGTCCGCAGACCATTTTTATGGAAATGGTTTTCCGTAAAATCGAATATTTAATTGAAGGGGACAGAAACAGACAGATGAAACTGGATAAACAGAAATGGGATTCAGAAAAAATAAGAAAAAGACTTTTAAAATGGTCTGTCTTCCTGATGGTTTCAGTAATCATCGCTCATTTTATGTTCATGTACATAGTCGGATATCAATCTGTTCTCCGGATCATGCGGGAAGGTCCTCTGGAGCAGCCTCTGCATTTTACAGCAATGCTATCTTTCTCTCTGGTTTTTTATTTTGTATTTGCCTGGCTTCGTGAACAGGTATGCACACTGATCTGTCCTTACGGGAGACTGCAGGGCGTCCTGATCGACAAACAGACCATCAATGTCTATTACGATACAAAGCGAGGTGAAAACCGGGCGAAATGGAGAAACGGAGAAGACAGAAAATCTTCTTCCAAAGGAGACTGTATTGATTGCGGACAGTGCGTCGTGGTATGCCCTACCGGGATAGATATCAGAAACGGCCAGCAGCTGGAGTGTATCAACTGTACGGCCTGCATCGATGCCTGTGATGAGGTGATGCAGAAAGTGGGATTACCCACCGGACTGGTGCGCTATGCCACGGAAGCAGAAATTGAAACCGGACAAAAGAGGGGAATCACTTCAAGGATGATCATCACAACTCTGTTTCTTGGTTTGCTTATCGCTTTTTTAGGATTTTTACTGAATGACAGAGGCTCGATGGAAGCCAAATTCATCAAGCCTGCCGGATCGACATTCTTTGTGAGGGACGGAAGGATCATCAATAATTTCACCTATACATTTCTTAATAAAACCAACGATAAAAAAGTACTGTCGATCAAAGTGCTTCAGCCTAAAAATGCAGAAGTTATTTTCTCCGGATCAAGCAGGATCATCCTGAAGGGGGATGAAATACTGAAAGGCTCCATCAGCATCTCTTTTCCTGAGCATGATATTAAATTTTCCAAACAAAACATTACCATTGCGGTACTGAATGAAAAGGGTGAAATCGTGGATACATTTGAAACTGTATTTGAGGGCCCTTTCAAACTTCTGCTGTAAACGATCAGCTCCTGTGGTTTTTGACAAAGTGTGATGGTGTGATTCCTGTATTTTTACGAAAAACCCTGGCAAAATAAGAGTACTCTTCATAGCCGAGCCTGAAAGCGATTTCCACGAGGTCTTCATCAAGATAAATAAGCATTCTCTTAGCCTCAAGCATGACCCGGTCAGTAATTACCTGAGACGCAGTTTTCTGCACGGTGGTCTGTGTAATCCTGTTGAGATGTTTTGGAGAAATATCCATCATTGAGGCATAGTAGGAAATTGATTTCTCAGAAACAAAAAACGTCTCCAGAAGGTTTTCAAAATCCTGATAATGTTTGAAATAGGCGCTGTTTGAAGCCTGAATCAGCTGATCGTCTTTAGAAAATTCCCGTACTGCATAAATATAAATCTGTGTAATCAGTGAGAGAATGAAATTTTGTTTCATGACTTGCTGAGACTGATGTTCACACTCTATTGCTTTAAAAAGGTGAATCATGCTCAGCAGTTCTTCTGACTGCAACTGAAGTTTCCTTGAAAAACCGGGAGCGTTGAAAAAAGGAAAATCCTTCAGTTTCTGATTCACATAATGCATCTCATAGTAAAGTTGGGAAAAAAAGAAAATATACCCGTCTGTATCTGCAGAAAGTTCCCAACTGTGAACCTGCCCCGGAGCAAGAAAAAAGATACTTCCCGCAGAAACGTCATATTTTTGAAAGTCTATTTCATGAATTCCTTGTCCTGCAGTGAAAATGGCAGTAACAAAAAAATCATGGCGGTGCGGCTTCTCAATATGTTTATGGCTGTTGACCAGATGATTCTTAAGGGTATTGAAATAGAAACCGGAAGCTCCTTTTTCCGGTTCAAAAAGATTAATGTGCAGTACAGAGATGGTATTCATAAGGATGAATGCTGTTTGGAAGCAGACAAAATTACATTTAACCTTAAGATTTTACAAGGTGTATTTGTAACAGAGCTTAAAAAATATTTATCTTTGAATTTTCAGGACTGTAGCAATGAAGACAAATTTACCCGACAAACTGTATTATTCGATAGGAGAAGTTGCGAAAGCATTCGATGTAAACGCTTCATTGATAAGATATTGGGAACAGGAATTCCCTATCATTAAACCAAAGAAAAACAAAAAAGGCAATCGCTATTTCACTCCTGAAGACATCAAAAACCTCAAGATCATCTATCATCTGGTCAAAGAAAAGGGGTATACCCTGGATGGAGCACGCATTGCCCTTACCACCAATTCTAAAATTTCTGAAACCGTAACCCTGATCGACCGGCTTGAATTCGTCAAGGCAGAACTTCTTAAACTGAAAGATTCTCTGGCAGAAAAAGATCAGGAATAATGTACCTTCTGCGGCAGATCTCAGAAAAACATCCTAAACATAAGCCTTATGGTAAAATATTTTCGTTTTAGGTGAGTGTTGAATAATTTATTCTTAAATTTATTCTATCATATCCTCTTATTACTGTATTCTTTGTCTGAATGAATATCGGTGAAACAGGGATATCAGGTAAAACATAAATTTAAGCAATGAAAAAAAATTATTACCGGAAGATGGCAGTTCTTGGAATGCTGTTGCTTACTCTATTAGCGTTTCAGAAGTACACTGACAAATCTAATGACCCTTTTCCCGAAGTTACGTTCATCACTGAAAATCTCCCTTTAGAATCACTTTCTGAATTTGATCCCAATGATCTGGATGAAAAGAAATGGCAGATGCTCGGATTTTCAGAAAAACAGACCGAAACAATTCTGAGATACCGTAGAATGATTGGTGGAAAGTTCAGATCAAAAGAACAGTTCAAAAAGTGCCATGCGGTTTCTGATGAAAAATTTGCCCAGCTCAGGTCATTCATTCTATTACCGGAAACCAATGCTGAAGCACAATCCGGAAATGTACGTTTCAAAAATGAAAAGAAATCTTTAAAAATCACAGGAAAATTTAATCCTGATCAGCTTTCACAGAATGAGTGGGAACGTCTCGGATTTTCGGAAAAACAGGCGCAGGCCATTCTAAAATACAAAAACTACATGGGCGGCAGTTTTGTAAGCAAGGAAAAATTCAGAGAATGCTTCATCATCAGCGAAGAAAATTATACTAAGCTTAAACCTTACCTTCTTTTACCCGAAAAGACTCCAGCTGATCTTAACAGATACGCAAAGACATTCAACTCATCAAAGAAAACTCCGTTTGATCCCAATACGCTGGATCACCACGGCTGGATGGCATTGGGATTTTCAGAAAAACAGGCGAAAATCATTATGGATTACCGCGAAAAAAACCGAAAAGGAAATTTTGAAACTTTAGACGATATTAAAAACTGTTTTGTTATTTCTCCTGAAAAATTTGAAGAAATCAGACCTTTGATCAGATTGAATCCTTCGGCTCCCTTAAGAATTTCAGATATCCAAAAGACTGAACGGAAACAGGAAAAAACAGACTTCACAAAAACAGACCTGAACTCGATCAGTTACAGACAGCTCATTGAATTCGGACTGGACGAAAAAAGTGCAGGATCAATCATCGGTTTCCGTAAAAAACTGGGCGGCTTTATCACCAGGGAACAGATTCTTCAGACCTATAATATCGACAAAGAACTGGTTGTAAAGTTACTCAGCATTGCCCCGCTGGATCATTCAAAGGTAGAAAGGTATACTTTGGCTGATGCACCTGAGGAATGGCTTAAAAATCATCCTTACTTCAAATATTCAGCGGATAAAATTATTTACTACAGAATCACTCACCCTGATGACGAAAAAATATGGAAATTTCTGAAAACCAAACCTGAGTATGAAGCGAGAATGAGACTTTATTTGAAGTGATGATTGATGATTGATGATTGATAGATGTCAGATGTCAGATGTCAGATGATAGATAATAGATGAAAGATGAAAATTACTTTTTATCTATGTTAGAACCGTTATGAATTCAGGGGTTAGGGAGACGATCCCTTCTGTTAAACTTTCGGGATGGGAAGTAAATCCTTTTAATTTTGAAGTTTTACCTTTTAAAATCAAATCCATCAATTGCTTATCAGAAAGTTTCTTTCCGAAAATTTCAAATGAAACTTTAAAGCCGCAGTTTTTAAAATCGGAACATCCCACTGCGGTTTTTCCTTTCATGAGATGATTCTCTTTACATTTAGGGCATTTTGTCTCTTCCCATGACTGCAATTCTTTTTTTACGGCAGGTTCCCGTTTTTTCTTCTCCTTAACTTCTTCTTTTTCTTCATGCAGGGTGAAGACTTTCGCTTTTCCGTCAACCACTTTTTTGGTCAGTTCGGTCACCATCTGGATCAATTCATCTTTGAACTGATTGGCCTCATATTCACCGCTTTCAATTTTACGCAGTTTCAGTTCCCATTCTCCGGTAAGTTCAGGGCTTTTCAGCAATTCATCTTCAATGGTATCTATCAGCTGGATCCCGGTCTGGGTAGCAATCAGATTTTTCCTTTTTTTCTCAATGTATTTCCGCTTGAAAAGGGTTTCAATAATATTTGCCCGGGTAGACGGCCTTCCGATCCCGTTATTTTTCAGCATCTCACGAAGCTCTTCGTCGTCCACCTGTTTTCCGGCAGTTTCCATCGCCCGAAGCAGTGTTGCCTCGGTATAGGCTTTTGGCGGCGAGGTTTTTCCCTGGTGAATCATCGGCTCATGCGGTCCGGTTTCGCCTACTTTAAATTCGGGGATCGTCTGTTCCTCTTCTTTGTCTTTTTCTTTATCCGCCGGATCCTCTTTGGCATCTTTTGCATATACTGCCCTCCAGCCCGGTTCAAGGATCTGCCTTCCGCTTGTTTTAAAAGGAATGGTTCCCACCTGTGCCTCCACTAAGGTATTTGAAATTTTACATTCGGGATAAAAAACAGCGATAAAACGCTTTGCAATCAAATCATAAATGAGTTTTTCTTCCCTGACCAGGTTGTGTCCCGGTGGAATTTCAGTCGGAATAATAGCATGGTGATCGGTTACTTTGGCATCATCAAAAACCGCTTTTGATTTCGGAATCGGCTGTTCAAGCAAAGGCAAAATCAAATCTTTATAGATGACCATGCTTTGCAGGATCCCTCCTATTTTCGGATAAAGACTTTCTGACAGATATGTGGTATCCACACGGGGATACGTCACGTGTTTTTTCTCGTAGAGACTTTGAATATATTTTAAAGTACTGTCTGCAGAATAGCCGTACTTTTTATTGGCTTCCACCTGAAGACCCGTCAGGTCAAACAGCCTGGGATTTTTTTCTTTTCCCTCTTTGATTTCAAAGGAAAGGATCTCAAAAGGATTGATTTTCAGATATTCCAATCCCTTTTCTGCACGGTCAGGTGATTTTAACCGGTCAATTGCCGCATTAAAGATAACTTCACGGTATTTAGTCTTCAGTTCCCAGTATTCTTCGGTGCTGAAAGCATCAATCTCCTTCTGACGCTGCACGAGCATCGCCAGCGTCGGGGTCTGCACCCTTCCGATGGACAGAACGGCTTTATTTCCACCGAATTTTTTAGTAAAAAGTCTGGTGGCATTGATTCCCAACAGCCAGTCTCCTATCGCTCTTGCATTCCCTGCAAGGTAGAGGTTTTTGTAATCTTCCGCAGGCTTTAACTTTTGAAAACCCTCTTTAATCGCCTCTTCGGTCAGGGATGAAATCCACAGACGCTGTACAGGTTTATCGCATTTTGCTTTCTGTAATACCCAGCGCTGTATAAGCTCTCCCTCCTGCCCGGCATCCCCGCAATTGATCACCTCATCACATTCGGCGACCAGTCTTTCGATAACTTTAAACTGATTTTCAACACCTTTGTTCGGTATCAGCTTAATTCCGAAACTGCTGGGAATAATCGGCAGCAGAAACAAATTCCATGATTTATACTGCGGACCGTAATCATGAGGTTCTTTGAGGGTACAGAGGTGACCGAAAGTCCATGTCACGCAGTATCCGTTTCCTTCCATATAGCCCTGTTTAGGCATCGTTGCGCCTAATACTTTGGCAATATCTCTGGCAACACTTGGTTTTTCGGCAATACAAAGTTTCATGAATAGTCGGGGTTATGGAAAGGGGTGCAAAAATCGGGATTTTTTTTGGAATTGCCAATTTAGTGTGCACCTGATTGTCGCGACAACTGAGATCAGAACTTAACTGTATTTTTATCAAACACTTACTCATTACTGAAAAAATATTTTTGCTGACTGCTAAAAAACCTGATCAGTAGATAGAAATCAAGTCTCTATTGTCCGTCGTACCTACTTTTAATTAAGTAGTATTCAATTCATCACATAATCAATTTAAAACAGCATTAAAAACTTACTTATCTGCAGTCCCAAAATATTGAATCGCTCCAACTTCTGACACATGCAAATTTTTGTCTGCATCCATTCCGTCATTCTGAGAACTCTCTAAAAAAGGATGGCTGTAAAAAGCATATGAATCCTGATCTGCAAGGTCATTTTTCAGCATTTGATGAGCTTCAACAACGGGTTTGCCATATAATTTCCTGAAATTTCCGATATTGTACTGTGAAAAGCGTCCATAATGAACGATAAATTTCAATGATAATTCGATGGTGGTGTTCAACATTTCACTTAACTCCTGAATTTTCACATTGAAAGCATTTCTCATCTTCCTCAATATTCCGGAGACCTTTTTATAGGAAGGCTGCCTGTCGTAACGAAAAAACAGAATTGCATCACCTTCAATTTCCGAGATATCAAAATACTGATTGTTTACCTCAATCAGGATAGAAAGTAGTTGTCTTACAATATATTCGCCGGTATATAGTTTTGTATTGAACACAAATTCAGTAAATCCGCTGAAATCGGGAATCAAAATAATCCCGTTTTTAAGATCTGTATTCTCCATAATTTCCATGGTTTAAAAGCCTTTTAAAAAAAAGACGCAGAATCAAATGTTTTACTTTACAGGAACGCAAAATAATGACAATCTTTCTTCATCAAAAAATCTCATGACAAATCCAGGCAGGTTATATTTCAATGATAAGTTCTTTCTCATAGCCGTTATACTTTTCATCAATATACCCATGAGGATTACAGATGATTTCTGTAATGCCTGTTTTATATCTCGAAGGGGTGTGGATATGTCCATGAATCCAGTACAGCGGCTGATGCGTTGTAATGAAATCTTCCAGATCAGATGCATAAGCAGACGTCACAGGATCTTTTTTATATTGTTCCGGGACGGATTGTAAACCGGGTGCATGATGCGTAACGACAATATTTTTCATTCCTTCTGATCTTTCCAGGCTTTCCTTCAGCCACTGTTTTGAAAACTGGTGTATTTTAAAGGTATCAATACTCCTCAGTTTTGAATAGGACGGATCTCTTCTGATCATTTTATAATCATTCATCTGAGCCTGACAGAGACTTCCGTAAGCCATGGGACTTCCGAATAATGAAAAGTCGGTCCATAAAGTTGCTCCGTGAAACCGTACTCCATCAATATCGACAAATGAATCTTCCAGCACAGAAATGATTGAATTTTCTGCTGCAGCTTTTATTTTATGTAAAGTTTTAGGATAAGAACCTCTGTAATATTCATGATTTCCCAAAATATAAATGACAGGCTTATCAGGAATGTTCTTCTTAATCCACTCAATTCCTTTGGTTCCTATATGGACATCTCCTGCCAGAACCACAACATCAGCATGATCAAAAGATAAATCAGCTGTTCCAAATTCCTGATGCAGATCACTGATGATTTGAATTTTCATTTCCCTAAAGTAAAATATTTTATCTTAATATCTGAAATGTCAGCAAAGCGACTGTTAGAATATCTTTCAAGCTAAAATTATGTAATTGATTTAAAGCATGATACATTAATTTAAAAGAAAAAAAACAAAAAGTCTACTAAAAAAGTAGACTTTTAAAGATTTATGTTTTATATTTGCATCCGTAATCAGATTTGGACATGGAAGTAAATATAAAATTCAGATATATTTTAACAAATAAAAAGCACATCAATATAATGATGCCATGCTGTATGCCTTTATATATGAATTTTAGTGGGTGACCTTACTTTTATTAAGACATATTCTTTAAAGGCTTTACCACGTTGTAGAGCCTTTTTTTATTTAAAAAACCGGTAAATAAAACAATATGAAAACAACTGATTTTAAAAACAAATGGCTGGTTCCCGTAGCCTTCGCCAATATCTATATCATCTGGGGAGTTACTTTCCTCGCCATCTCATTCGGCCTGACGGGATTTCCGCCCTTTATACTTTCGGGATTCAGATTCTGTGTTGCCGGAATTTTACTCATCGCTTATCTTACCGCAACAGGTGAAAAAGCCAATTCCCTAAAAAACTGGCGGAAAAATGCAGTGACAGGAATTCTGATTCTGACCGGAGGAACAGGTCTTGTTGCGTGGGGTGAGCAATATGTGACTGCTTCTGAAGCTGCCATTGCTATTGCAACCGGACCTTTTTGGTTTATTGCCATCGATAAAAAGAACTGGAGCTATTATTTTTCAGACAAATTTATTCCGATCGGATTGCTGTTAGGGTTTGCAGGACTGATTTTATTTTTAAAAGGAAGTGTAAATACGCATACAGCAAATGTGGATCCTTCTCTCAGAATAATCGCATTTATCGTTTTGGCATTAAGTTCTGTTGCCTGGGTTTTGGGATCTCTGTATTCAAAGAAAAATCCGGCAGATCATTCTACTTTTATGAATATTTCTCAGCAGCTAATCGTTGCAGGTCTTGCTTCATTTTTGACAGCTGTTTTCAGAAATGAATGGACAAGTTTCTCAATCACTGCAGTTTCGGTTTCGGCTTGGCTGGCCCTGGTGTTTTTGATTTTCTTCGGATCTATAATTTCATACATCTCTTATATCTGGCTTTTATCAGTAAAACCTGCAGCCATCGTGAGTACGCATACTTATATCAATCCGATCGTTACCGTTATTGCAGGTTTTATCATTGCCAATCAGACAATCAACGGCAGTCAACTGTACGGGTTGTTCATCATTCTGACCGGAGTTCTTTTAACAAACGTCACCAAATATTTTAAACTTTCTAAACGATCAAAAGCAAAAATCAGAAGAGCTGTAAGACATTTCAGCAGAATCAGCAGACCTTTATCCACCCATGTAATCAAAATAAACAATGATAGAAATTAAAAACATATCAAAAACATTTCATCAGAAGAAACAGTCTTTTAAGGCTTTGGATGATGTAAGTCTTACTATCGAACAAGGCGATATTGTAGGAATCATCGGATTTTCAGGAGCCGGGAAAAGTACGCTGATCCGTACAGTTAATCTCCTTGAAAGACCTGATCATGGACAGATCATTATCAACGGGACGGACTTCACTGCATTAAATTCAAGAGAACTGGCAAAGAAGCGCAAAAAGATCGGGATGATTTTCCAGCATTTCAATCTGCTTTCTTCAAGAACGGTTTTTGAAAATGTTGCCCTTCCGCTGGAGCTGGATCATCTAACGAAAGATGAGATCAGGAAAAAGGTGAATGAACTTCTTCAGATCGTAGGACTTGAAGAAAAAGCAAATGATTATCCCAAAAGCCTTTCCGGAGGACAGAAACAGAGAGTCGCCATTGCCAGGGCACTGGCTAATGACCCTTATCTTCTACTGTGTGATGAAGCAACAAGTGCACTTGATCCTGCAACAACGCAATCCATTTTACAGCTCCTGAGGGACATCAATCACCGTTTGGGAATTACTGTTTTGCTGATCACCCATGAAATGGAAGTAATCAAGGCAATCTGTAACCATGTTGCTGTCATCGATAAGGGACAGCTCATTACAAAAGGAACTTTGAGTGAAATCATTTCAAACAAAGAACATCCAATTATTAAACAATTTTTAAACTCCGGAGTTATGACAATACCGCAGGAACTGAGCAAAAAACTACAAAAAGAACCGCATGAAGGTCTTTTTCCACTGGTTGAAATCGAATTGAATGAAAATATAAGCGTTGAAAAACTGCTTTCAACTATTTATGAACAATACAAAATCCCGTATAAACTTCTGAAAGCTGATGTAGAATACCTCGGCGATTCGAACTTTGGAAAACTTCTTCTTCATCTGAAAGGGGAAGCTGAGGAAAACCAGAAAGCCATCTATTATTTTAATCAGAATAACATTCAAAATACGTTAAAAGGATATGCTTAGTGACACTGTAATTTCGCTTCTTTTAAAAGGAGTCTGGGAAACCGTTTATATGACGTTTGTATCGGGATTTTTTGGATTTGTTCTTGGTCTTCCCATCGGGATACTTCTTTTCATCACCAGGAAAGGACAGCTTCAGGAAAATATTCTGTACAACCGGATCCTCTCTGTTTTGGTCAATATTTTCAGATCGATCCCGTTTATTATTCTGATCGTATGGATGATCCCGTTCACCAGATCCCTGGTTGGGACTTCTATCGGAATGAATGCCGCACTGGTTCCTTTGAGTATCGGCGCAGCACCGTTTATTGCAAGGCTGGTAGAGAACAGTTTACTGGAAATTCCGGGCGGACTGATTGAAACGACCCGTGCCCTGGGTGCAACTCCCTTTCAGATCATTAAAAAAGTTTTACTGCCGGAAGCGTTGCCTTCATTAATCAACAATGCCACCATTACGCTGATCACTTTGGTCGGATACTCGGCAATGGGGGGAGCAGTCGGAGCCGGAGGTCTGGGACAAATCGGTTACCAGTATGGTTATATCGGCTATGATGCACTGATAATGAATCTTGTGCTTGGTCTGCTGGTTGCCCTTGTGTTTATGATCCAGTTTTCAGGTGACCGCCTGGCAAAAAGGTTCGATCACAGGTAAATAAGTCGGGTTAAGTGCCGGAACGCTATTTTTTAATTCCGATATATTGTTCGGTATAAAAATTTTGTCTCAGATACAGTCGGCGGATCAGATGGACAGTGAACCTTTCATTTCTTTCTTAAAACAGTACTTTGCGTCTTTTCGCAGAACAAAAAAAATAAATAATAAAATAATTTACAATGAAAAAAATAAAAATCTTAGGAATAGCGGCAGGCCTGCTTTTATTCGGTGCGTGTAATTCTCCAAAAAAAGATGACCCTAACTTTATTAAGGTGGGGATCACCTCAGGACCTGAGCAGGAAATTGCAGAAACTGCCAAAAAAGTGGCAAAAGAGAAATACAACCTTGAAGTTGAACTGGTGTCTTTCAATGACTATGTTGTTCCCAACGAAGCCCTGAATAACGGAGACATTGATGCGAATGCTTTTCAGCACGTTCCGTATCTTACCGAACAGTCGAAACAGAGGGGCTATAAGCTTGCTGTAGTGGGAAATACTTTTGTGTATCCTATCATTGCCTATTCAAAAAAAATCAAAAGTATTGCTGAGCTTAAGAACGGAAGTACGATAGTTATTCCGAATGATCCCACGAACGGTGGAAGATCATTGCTTTTGCTGCAGAAAAACGGGCTTCTTACATTAAAAGACGGTGTGGGATTACTGCCGAAAGTAACCGATATTGCCGAAAACCCTAAACAACTGAAAATTCTTGAAATCGAAGCTCCGCAGCTGCCAAGAGTTCTGGATGATAAAGAAGTGGTGATCGCCATCATTAACAATAATTTTGCAGCACAGGCCGGTTTGGATGCTGATAAAAACGGAATCTTCAAAGAAGATAAAGATTCCCCTTACATGAATGTTGTTGTTTCCAGAGAAGATAATAAGAATGACCTGAAAGTCAAGAATTTTTTAAAAGCCTATCAGTCTGATGAAGTAGCTCAGAAAGCAAAAGAAATTTTCAAGGGAGGCGCTGTGAAAGGATTCTAAAAACATCTGTGATAATAATCATTAAGTTACCTCACTTTTTGATAAAAAAAACCCTGAAAATTTACTTTTCAGGGTTATATTTTTTTAAGCTCTGTCCTCGTCGCTGTCATCTTCGTCATCAAAGACATCATCGTTATAATCATCCTCTTCTTCATCATCAAAGCTGTCATCTTCATCTGCAAAATTACCGCTTCCACCGAAATCATCTTCAAAGCCAAAATCATCATCCATCAGAGGCATTGCAGATTTTTTGTTTTTAGACCCTGCACCACTTCCGCTTTTACTCGGAGCTTTCAGAGGGGCATTCCCAAATCTGTAAACGGTTATCGGATAATTAACGCCTTTTGTCTCTTCATTAACTTCTACCAGCTCGCAGAAAAACTCCCAGAGGTCAAGCAGACCATACTGAAACTGTGCTTTATCACCTGCTGATTCAAATGCTTCATCGATGTAAACGTCTGACATAATTTCGCCATCACCTTCATCACTCATATCTTCCAGAGGAACACTCTTCACAATGGTCCCGTCTTCTTCCAGGAGATTAAAAGTAGAAAGCTCATCACCGCTGAGGTTGAAAGCACTCTTAATCCCTAAATGCAGGTTCCAAAGCGTCTGTTTCCCTTTAATTTCAACATCACGGAAAATATCTTCTTTTGTATCTAATATTACTCGGATTTTGTAAACCATATCGCTATTCCAATTTCTTTTTTTACCTTAATTCTGTTGATCAATTCTCTTGCAAATATATAATAAATGAGATTTTAGAAAAGAATATTTAATAAATTTTTAGAATTTTTTTTTGCTTACATTTTACCCGGCTTATTTGCTTTTTTCAAGCATAAAACTGAATTTTGTTCCTTCAAGATAAACGCTTTCTACTGTAATGTTTTCGTTATGAGCTTCTAATATATGCTTCACGATGGCAAGTCCCAAACCTGAACCGCCCTGTCTCCTGCTCCTGCTGGTTTCCACCCTGTAAAAACGTTCGAAAATCCTCGGCAAAAGCTCTTCTTTGATTCCCATTCCGTTATCAACAACTTCTACGAGTACCTTATTCCTGAGAATACTGGTTTTTACCACCACTTTGGCTTCCTGCCTGTTGGCGTAATGTATAGCGTTTGAAATTAGATTGATAAAGACCTGCGAAATTTTCTGTTTATCGGCTTCTACATAGATCTGACTGTGTAATGTCTGTAACTGCAGAACAGTATTGTTTTTCTCGGCTTCGAGATCAAGAAGGTCAAAAATTTCTTTAACCAGGATATTGACATCAAACTTTGAAACGGTAAGATTGATCTCTCCCGACTCCAGCCTGTTGATCATATCCAGATCATTAACGATAGCAATGAGCCTTTCAACAGAGATACCGATTCTTTCCAGGTATTTATCCCTGATATTAAGATTTTCAACGCCTCCTTCACTGAGCGTTTCCACATATCCCTGGATAGAAAAAAGCGGAGTCTTGAGCTCATGGGAAACATTGCCGATGTATTCTTTCCGGTAACTCTCCATTTTCTTCATCACTTCCATCTCAGTGACTTTCTGCTGGTTGAAATCGGAAAACCGCTCCCCTAACTCTTTAAGCGTGATGTTTTCCTGGTTGTCATAGACAATCTCTTCGGGTAAAATTTTAGAAATATTCCGTACCTGCTTTTTGGCATAATAACTGAAAAGCAGCTCCAGTACTACGTAATTGACGACAAACATCACCAACACACATAGAATAAAACCAATTTTAAAAAATGAGTTGTGGTCGTATTTTTCGTTGAGGGCATCAAAAATGATGACCAGAACAAGCATCACCAGTGTCAGCAGACATGATGAGATAAAACTGAGTCTGTAAAATTTCAATTTTACAAATATTTAAGGGGTTATAAGTAAAGATAGGATTTTTGAATTAAACAATCAGTTTATATCCGATTCCTTTTAAAGTCTGAATGGTGTTGATTCCTAATTTCTCTCTAAGCCTTCTAATATGAACATCGATGGTTCTTTCCCCAACGATAACATCATTACCCCAGACTCTTTCCAGAATTTCTTCTCTTTTGAATACTTTTTCGGTGTTTGAAGCTAAAAGGTACAGCAAATCAAACTCTTTTTTGGGAAGTAAAAACTGCTGTCCGCTTTTTGAAACTCTGAAATTGTCTTTATCGATTATTAAATCACCTACTTCAATTAATTTGGCATTATCTGAAACCTGAGAAGTCAGCTGTAATAAGGCATTTACTTTTGAGATCAGAATTTTTGGTTTGATCAGCTTAACAATGTAATCATTGGCTCCGGCCTGAAAACCTGCCAATTGGGAAAACTCTTCGCTTCTTGCGGAAAGGAAAACGATAAGGCTTTTCTGAAGTTCTTTTATTTTACGCAGTTCCTGGCAAGTTTCGATACCGTCTTTTTCAGGCATCATGACATCTAATAAGATAAGATCCGGGATAATCTCTTTGGCTTTTTCGATACCTTCATTTCCGTTGGTGGCGGTAAATACATCATAGCCTTCTTTTTCTAAATTGTATGAAAGAATTTCGAGAATATCCAGTTCATCGTCAATTAATAGAATCTTTTTTTGGTTCATTTTCAATTTTTACATTTCAAAGTTAACAAATTTTAAGCAACATGCCGGATAATAAATTTCCATTCACATAAACTTAATATTAGGCCCCATTTCGTAATATTCCGTTAAGAAAAATTTAAAATTAACTAAACCATTTGCAGCCCATTTGTTTTATTTCTTTGCACCGAAAGAATCTACAAACTAAAGGAAGTAACATAATGAAAATTTATAAACTCAGCATTGCAGTCTTATTTTTATCAGGATCTGTATTTTACGCTCAGGAAAAGGTGCAGGATACAGTAAGGAAAGAAAAGAAAATTGAAGGGGTAGTAATTCAGGGAAGTACTAATAAGAAGACGGAAACTGCAGTCTTAGGTGAACAAAAGAGAGCGATCATCCAAAAACAGGCTATAAGCGCTGAAGAAATTTCAAGAAAAGGCATCTCAAATGTTGAGCAGGGACTTACAAAGGTAACCGGTATTACTACAGTAGACGGGCGAGGTCTTTTCGTACGTGGATTAGAAGAAAGATACAACTATCTTTTGATCAACGGGCTGGGAACTCCATCGAACAATCCATTTCAAAAAATTATCGCTTTAAAACAGTTTCCTACAGACGTAGTGGGTAAACTGAATATCTATAAAACATTCAACTCTAATCTTTACGGAGATTTTGCCGGTGCAACTTTCGATATTGAAACATTAACAATCGACCGATCTTTTTCGAAAATTGAATTTGGAATAGGTGTTAACACTTTAAGCACCTTCAAAGACGGCTTTAAAGTATCAGAAGGAGCTGATGGATTTCAGGGATATCTTGGATTAAATTCTGATGACCGTAAGCTGCCTTCTGCCATCAGAAATTCCAGACCGAATAATTACCGTTTTACTGCAAATGAATCAATATCCCAATTTAACGATTCCTGGAATGTTGATAATATAAAACCTATACCAAATACAAGTATAGGTTTCACCACTGTACAAAAAGTGAAAGCAGGGGAAACGGGAAGTTTAGGTATTTTGTTCTCATTGAATCAAAGTTCTGAATATTCTTACAAAGAAGGGGCAAAAAACCAGTTCAAGGATTTTGGTGGTGTGATCAACCTGAATAACGATTTACAAAGAAAACAATACGGTTACGAACTGGAATCCTCTGCATTATTGGGTTTTGGTTATAAGAATAAAGGTACTAATATTAATTTGAATGCCATGTTTTTGCAAAATGCAAATAACATCATTGAAGATTACACAGGATATAAAAATAATCAGGTTCAAAATAAAGACATCGGTTTTTTCAGAACCAATCAGCAGGATTTATCAAGATTCTTGAACATACAACTTACGGGTTCACAAAAACTTGGAGAAAGACAGTCATTAAAAGCCGGGGCAAGTTATGTAATCAATAACTACAGCCAGCCAGACAGAAAAATCATCGAAGGTAGCCGTCAGGATTTGAATGGAAATATGCTTCCTGATAATCAACTACTTTTAGCGTATGGAGGGAATAACATCATCCGTCAGTATTTAGATGTAAATTCTAGATTTTATGGTTCTGCATACGGTGAATATTCTGTATTCTTAGGTGAAAAAGGTGAAAGAAAAGATTATCCTATGCAATTATCAGTGGGCTATAACGGTTTTGCTGATATGAGAAAAACTTCATACCGTTTCCTATTTGGTAAACCAAACGGAACTGCGGGACAAAGTTTCTTAATCAACAAAGATACACCTCAGGATAAATTTAATCAGGATCTTAACAATAATTTATTCTTCTTCCAGGAAGAAACAGATCCTTCTTTATTTTTCACAAGTATGTATCAGTTTGTAAATGCAGGATATGTAAACTTCAACTTCAAGCCAACAGATACCTGGGATATTTTAGTTGGCGGGCGTTACGAAAACGATATGACTTTGATCAGATTTTCTCCACAAGGTGCTGAAAACAAAACAAATCTAAGCAAAGAAAGAAACCTTTTCCTTCCTTCACTTGCTATTAAAAACGCTGTAACAGACAGAAGTAATTTAAGATTTGCATTTAGCAAAACCGTTACGCGCCCGGTTCTAATTGAAACAATGGCTATCCAGTATATCAATCCTGATAATGAAACCATTACCGGAAACCCTCTAATCAAAATCAGCGACAATTATAATTTTGATCTAAAATGGGAATACTTCCCGAGCAATAAAGAATTAATCTCTGTGAACCTTTTTGCTAAAAGGATAAACAATGCGATTGAAAGATCTTTCGTTTCTTCAGGGGATGCAAATGGAGTTTCTGTGACTTTCTTCAATGCAAAAAAGGCGGATATCGCCGGGATAGAACTTGAAGGTATTTTCAGTTTGGGAAGATTAAGTGAAGATCTGAGTAAATTCTCATTAGGTGCCAATGCTACTTTCATGTACAGTGATGTAGAAAGAAGCCAGGATCAGTTAAACTTGGAACAGGCAAATCCTGAATATTATAAAGGCGGACTAAAAAAGAGAGGACTTCAGGGTGCGTCACCTTACACAATCAACGCAGATTTAAAATATGAGACTAAAACCAGAAACAACTTCAGCAGAACTTTGTCTCTTGTTTATAACGTATCTGGATCTAAAATCTATGCAGTAGGAACTTCAGGATCAGATAATTTTTACGAAAAACCGTTCCATCAGTTAGATTTTATTTACCAGGAACAGCTTGATAAAAACTGGAACGTAAAAGCAGGCGTTGCCAACATTCTAAATACCAGATACAGAATCATGCTTGGTGACGAAAGTTCTTACAACGTTCAAACTAATAATAATTATACTTACACAGATTATTTCAGAGGAATTAATTTTAATCTGACGGTAGGTTATACATTCTAAAATAAATTTAATAAAACAATAAATCATTCATAAAATGAAAAAGAGATTTTTACCATTAGTATCGTTAACATTTGTGTTAGCATTAGCTCTAAACTCATGTACAATTGAAGTAAATGACGGTTTGGGAGATGGTACGGTTACAACTCCGGGAACTACAGAAAGTGTATTAAGCGGAACTGGAACTTTATCTGGAACTATTAGCAAAGACCTTTTAATCAAAAAAGGGAACTATACCCTTAGCGGGATTGTAAAAGTGACTGGAGGTGCAACCTTAACCATTGAGCCGGGTGCAAACTTTACAGTGAATACATCAACCAACAGCAGTTTGGTTATCTTGAAAGACGGTAAAATAAATGCTGTAGGAACCGTTTCTGAACCTATCGTATTCACAACGACCACTAAAACTCCTGGAGACTGGGGTGGAATCACTTTATTTGGAAATGCACCTATAAAAGCATTAAACGGTACTGCAACTGCAATCTCAGAAGACGGAAACTTAGTAGCTTACGGAGGAAATGATGCTACATCAAACTCCGGAGTAATGAAATTTGTACGTGTAGAGTATGCAGGTAAAAAAATTGGTGATGGTACTTCTGAAACAAACTCAATGACATTCTATTCTGTAGGAAGCGGAACTGTACTGGAAAATCTGGTTTCTTACAAGGGAACTGACGATGGTTTTGAATTCTTCGGAGGTAGTGTAAGTGCTTCAAATCTTGTAGCTTATGGTAACTATGATGATTCTTTTGACTGGCAGGATGCATGGAGTGGACAAAACAATACAAACTGGTTTGCTTTCCAGACAGGAGTTGGTAACTTCGGTATGGAAATCGAGGCGTCAAGTAATGTTGACAATGTAGCTCCAAAAATCAGCAACATCACTTTAATCAGAAATGCCAATACCAATCCTGAAACAGCAAACTCTTCTGAGATCTCTGCAATTCAGTTTAAAAAACAGGGTACCGGAATATTCTCTAACGTATATATCAGTGGATACAAAAACATAGGAACTCAAAAAGCATACGCTGTTCTTATCCAGGATGATGCAACCAATACAAGCCAGGTTAACGCAAACCCAAGTAAAGTTGTGGTATCTCCATTAACTTATTTAAATTCAGATAACCAAGGAGTTTGGGGATATGCAGCAACAAACGGTGGAAAAACTTTCAGCAATGCTACTACGGTAACCAAAGTTTCTTTACCAGCAGGAGCCTGGGCAACAGTAGACGGAGTTAATCTTCTTTCTGCATTAAATTAATTAAGTAATTAGTTTCTTCATATCAAATTGATAATCCCTCAGGAAATTTTCCTGAGGGATTTTTTATTAAAATAAATTTCCAAAGCAATTACATCATTTAACAATTAGTTGTTTATACTTTAACGCTGCTGCTTTATTTTATCCTGATCTTTACACTGTAAAAAATCACAATTCCAAGAATTAAATTATCAGGATATTATCAGAGAGTCTAAATTTATTATTCCCTGATCATTCATCAGTAACACCAATAACCAAAATAACTTTTAATATAAAAACATGAGACCAACATTTATTCTGCTGATTCTTGCAGTACTTTTTTCAAATTTTAAGGCACAGCTGAACGCCTCAAACTTTAAACTGGGTTTGGACAGAGAAAACAATCAAATACATTATGCCTTTAATCTTGAAGGTACTTATTTTAAGATTGAAGCAACTGTTTATAAAAATTCAATTTCGCCATCTAATATTATAGCCTATACAACTAAAGAAGATGACAGTGATTATCAACCCATCAATTATCCTCCCGGATATATCTTTACATCATGGTCCTATAAATATGATGATGCTTCTTACGAAGCTGCATCTCAATATATTTTAGTTCTAAATGCATGGGACGTGGCAGGAAATCCAGTTTCTACCAGCGCAACATTAACTTATACGATTCCAACTATTACAGCATCTGATCTTGTAATGTATCTGGATAAAGTCAACAAAAAAATACACTACTCATTTAAATTTGAAGGAACATATTTCAAAGTTGATACAAAAGTATACAGAAATACAATCTCTCCGTCAACATTAGTTGCATCTGGAAGCAGAGAAGATGACAGTGAGTATCAACCGATAAATTATCCTCCCGGAAATGTTTTCGCAAGCTGGTCTTATAATTATAATGATTCTGCTTATCCTGATGGCAGCAATATGTACATCCTCATCATAAAAGCCTGGGAAAAATCCGGAATCCCAATTTATGTCACAAAAACATTATCTGTTGAAAAGACAATTCCGGGCACCTCTAATCCTAATCCTACCGCTACCAATTTAAAGATCGATGGATTTGTCATTACAGAACCCTTTAATAACAATAAAATAATTTTTGACTCTTACCATGCGAACCAATATCCTTCTCCTACAAAACTGGTACAATCTACCAAAACATATAATTTTAAAGTTACTGTAAGAAAAGAAGGTACAGCAGCACTTAATAATGTGAATCTTACTTTTTTACAGTATGATCAGTCATGGGGAACCTATCCAAATACTTCACCTGCATCACCTCAAAATAAACAGATTAATTTTGGTACAAATGACAATCTTAAAAGTGTAGATTTTCTTTCAAACATTATTAATTTTAACGGCTCGCAATTAATTACTCTTGGATTGGCATTTCATGTTGATAAAAACAGTGCTGTAGCCGAAACAAACGAGTCCGACAATTACAGAGTCATACACGTTCAGGGTTATCCGGCAGGAACTGTACTAAAATCAGCAAATTTTGGTGAAACCGAAGCATTAATCAGTGTTGATGTACTGGATGAAAAAGGAAAACATATTAAAACCTTAACCACATCAGAAAATGACACAGACCTTCTTAATGTAAAAAAACAACTGGAACCCGGCAACTATTATTTCAAAACAAATCGTAGTACCAAAAGGGTTAAAATTGAGAATAGGTAACTGGTTTATTCATATCCAATTGATAATCACTCAGGAAATTTTCCTGAGTGATTTTTTTATTGTTTAAAAGAGTAATACGATTATTACACTTTTTTTTAGCAATCATTTCTTCTGAATCAATTGTATCAGGGAAAGCGCCTATTTTAAATTTTGTCCAAATTTTTACTTTATTAATGAAAAATCCCATTCTACTATTTTTATTTCAGCAATATTTAAGCTTCCAATTTCAACAGAATTTAGGGTTTTAAACTCAGAAAATTACTACTGTTACTATCAGTTAGTCAAAATGATATTCTACTTCCAGTGATAGTTGATAGCTGATAGTTGAAAATTAAAATATTCAGCAACATTATTTGAAAAATAATTTATGTACGTATTACTAATTTTCTCACTATCATTATTTTTAAATAATCACTTATTCGCTCATTGATGATACATAGTGCAGCATTTGATAGATTCCTTTAAAGGGAAGACCTTTTTCTACAGAAATAATTATGGATGATTTATCTTTGAAAGTCAATAAAAGTTTTGTGAAATCGTTTGTTTCAGTTATACCATTTTTTATTTCAGCAGACAAAGCTGGCTTTACATTCATAAGTTGATTATACAACAATTCCTTTAATTGACTTTTCTCATTAATAAGTATTTTAATATCTGTAAATAAAGTCCAATTTTCATCATTGATAAAGTAGATAAGAAGTGGATTTTCGTTTTCTTTAATTTTAGAATTAACTTTATTTAATAAATTTAAATCTTCTGTAATCATTTTTGTATTAATCCCTTCACCACCTTTGCGGGTGAAAATTGAAATTAAAATATTTTTTTTAATCATAAAATTATTTTAATATTTTCTGTAATATTGCAGGTGATAAACCTGTTTCACTTTCATTCAATAATTCAGCTTATAAGCCTTCAATTTCTCGCGCATCGGTATTTGTATGCTTAGTTGAATGCCTAGAAAACATCCTCTAAGTTACTAAATACCAGTCATTTACATAAGTAAAAAACCACCTTATTTTACTAATTTTCAAAGAGTTATAGGTTTTTGTCATGTACTAATTTTTTTTTACAATAATAAACCCATCGCTATTGCAATAGGGTTATTTACTTTCTTAAAGTTGCAAACTTTGCACAGCGGGTACATCTAACACGATTACTTCGGAATGAAAGAGAGCCTGTTGGAATTACTGAATGAATTACTATTTCAACACTCATAAAAAAGACTCAACTCTCAGCGCACAGTTTGTAATTTCCGAAGGAATCTAAGCCAAGAGCATTCCGATTTAGTTCTCAAGAAAATTGCAGAATTTTTTTAATGCAAATTGCAAAATTTGAGGAGCAAAGAACAGCGGCAGAGCCGTTACAGTTTTTTGTCATGTACTATTTTTTTTTGTTACATTAATAAACCCATCGCTATTGCAATAGGGTTATTTACTTTCTCAAAGTTGCAAATTTTGCGCAGCGGTGAGTTTTTTTTATCCTTGTTTATCTACTCCCAACTTAAATCAGTAACATTTAGCATTGCATGTTCTACTGCCTCTATTTCAGATAAAAAGGGAATAGATATGCTTCTTGAAAAAATATTGCCATATTCATTAAGCCAAAAATCACTAAAATGTATAAAGTATACAAGCCCTTTGTCGTTAAGATTCGGTAAAAAGTCACTGTAACCTTCTTCATAAAATTCATCCCAATCTTGCTCAACAATTATAATTTTTTCAAAATGATCACCATCATATCTATACTTACCTCTTCTTATTATTTTTTGCATTACTTATTCTATTTTATTTGCTTTAAATGACTATTTAAAATCCTCTGCAATTTTGGCACAGGCCCACCCAATTTCCGTCTCTTGCACCTTTACAAATATCAAGTCCACTTCTACAATAGGTATGAAATTAGCTCTCATTCTTCCTGCATAATCCAACGTGAAACCACTTGAGCTGTTGGAGCCATTTTGCTGATTAGATTGACCCTGCATCACTACCTTTTGTATTCCTTGTGTTGCTGCTATACCAAAATATCCGACATTTGCATGTATCTGTGCAGCTCCGTCGATCTTCCAGGTGTATTATCAAAACTTGCAGGTGACACACTTGTTTCACTGTCATTCAATAATTCAGCTTCCAAGCCTTCAATTTCTTGCGCATCGGTATTTGCGTGTTTAGTTGAATGCTTAGGAAACATCCTCTAAGTTAATAAATATCAGTCATTTACACAAGTAAAAAAACACCTTATTTTGTTGATTATCAAATGATTGTATGTTTTTTTGCCATGTACTATTTTTTTTTACAATAATAAATCCATCGCTATTGCGATGGGTTTATTTACTTTCTCAAAGTTGCAAACTTTGCGCAGCGGTCCAATAAAAAATTTAAAGATTTCTTCGCTAAAAATGCATCTACATTATAAAATAACAAAAGCCACCTAATCTGTGGCTTTGTTGTTTAAATCATTTCTTCTGTCAATCGTGCATCAGAGAAGTATTCTATTTTCACTTCAGACAATTCATTTTTAATTATTAAAGCTATTTCTTTTCCTTCTTGGTCAAGCTCATTAATAATGTTATCATTAGTAAAACCATTGTAATGCTCGTTTTCATATTTTGACAACCACTGCTCTAATCTTTGCTTGGCTGACAAACTTAAACCTAAGTATTCAGGGTCTATATAGCCACCTTCGTACTTATCTCTAATTCCTGTACCACTTAATGCAGCATCTATAACTAAGTATTTCATTGTTTGGCTATTTAACAGGTCTGAAAAATCTATGGCTAATTATACCGTCTTTAGTAAGTCCGATTTCAAAAACTCACACAATTTCCGTCTCTTGCACCTTCATAAATATCAAGCCTGCTTCCTACAATAGATATGAAATTAGCTCCCATTCTTCCTGCATCACCCAACGTAAAACCAATTGAGCTATCAGAGTAAGTTTAATCTTCTAAAATTTTACGACTTTTCATACCCTAAAAGTACAATTTATTGAAATTTCATAACACTTTTTTCACAAAATGCATATATTCTTTAAATACGATTAAAATTGTAGTAAAACTGTGCCTTAATGCATGTTTTTGCAGCTTTGCGGCCCAAATTATTTATTTTCTCAAATTTGCAAACTATGCGTAACGAGGAGACCTATAGTAAACATCATCATAAGCTGTCATAATAATTTGTTATTAGCCTATTCTTCTATGACTTTTTGGATGACTGTCAAGATAATATCTGCTTGTTTGTTGTCTAAATATCTAAGCCATCAATTCCGAAAATATCAACAACCTTGTTCAAAGAAAGAACTAGCTCTCTACCGAAACCTTTCATTTCCATAGCTTTTAAATATTACTTTAACTGTAGTAAATTAGATTTTTTCCGGTCTTAGCCGAATTATTTCGTTGATTAACAAAGGAATTACATTTCTTGCCATAGCTATAAAGTCTAAATCTTCAGTTTTAATTTGCACAAATTCAATATCGTAGTCTCTATCATTTTCACTTCCAGTCATTGTAAAACTTGAACCGGAATCAAAATCTCGCCCTTCAACATAAGAAGTCCATGGAGATTTCGTTGCTTTATTGCATAATTCAAGGATATCTTTTAATTCTAATTCGGTCATATTTTTTTATTTTAAAGGATTTTTAATTACACGACTAAATTGTCCTTCTGCTTAAATTTACGTACAAATTATTCGTTCTGCCATAAAAAAAATCATTTCTCCAATCTTGGATTAGATCAGAATATTCGTTCTTTCTCAGTAATAACATTTTTCTAATATGGCATAATTCTCAATTAAATTGCGATTGATTCTACTCTTCTCTATTGAGCCCTTTAAAAAAATTAACAACTTTTTTGTTTCTTCTGCAAAATCATAAGAATCAATTTCATTGATTCCGTTCTATTCTACTATTCATTATTTAATTAAAACTTTGCGTTGAAAAAAAACAGAATCTGTTTAAATATTAAGGTTTTTTACGCACAGTTCGTCACTGTCTTCATTTTATTATTGATTTCCGAAGAAATATAAACTTCATTGTAAAATTCGCTGTTAAGATTCCTCCGGAAATCGAAGATTCGATGAAATCACTGACAAAGAGACTGTCGGAATTATTGAATGAAAATCTGTAATTTACTTTCAATATCCATAGAACTCTCAGCGCACAGTTTGTCTTTCCGAAGGAATCTAAACCGAGAGAATCCCGATTTAGTTCTTAAGCAAATTGCGTAATTTATTTTTAAAAAGCAAAGTTTTATCATACAAATTGCAAAAAATTTAAGGAGTAAAGAACATCGGTAAAGACGCTGATGAAGCTCGCTTTATAAGAATCAATTTTATTAATTCCTGAGGGATTTTTATATTCTTCAAGGTGTTATGAAAAGTTTTTTTCTAAATTCACCTGTAGACTTGCTGTTCGAATAAAACAATTTGAACGTATTGTTTTTAGGGAAGATTATATCTGCAGCAAAACATTTTCGCAGATAATAAAAAAACCGTAATTACGTAATTATGGTCGGAAGAAATCCTGATCATTTTTTTGTAGGTTATGTTTTGAAAACCGTTGAAATCACCGTCTTTAACTAAGATTAAAATTTTTGTAATCATATCCTTAAGCTCCGCCGTAATATGTGTTTTTTCGTTTTTGCAGCCTAAATTATTTAATTTTTTTTGTTACAATAATAAACCCATCGCTATTGCAATAGGGTTATTACTTTCTCAAAGTTGCAAACTTGGCGCAGCGGAGATCAGATTTTAAGGTATGACAGATTAGATTGTATACTCATATACTTTCCAAATTGTACCTCCCCAAGTCATCCAAGATAACTTTCCTTGTTCTATTAAGTGATATAATTCTATTTCTAAATAATTATCTGATAAATTCTCATTTTTATATTTAGGATGAGTAATAATGAATTTTTTAAACTTCCATAAAGAAAAAGAAATATTATTTACAGAATAATCATAATCACATGTAATACCATCTTTTTCTACACAGCAGCCTGCCCCATGAAATCTATATGTGTATCTATCTAGCTCTCCTTCTCTCTGAAAATAAACTCCTATCCCTGATAAAATTCTATCACTGTTTTTTATATCATACTTTTCTCTAATAGCCTTTTCAAAATTTTTAATAAAAAGCACATAATCATTTAATATTTGTTCTACCATAATATCTATATTGTTAATCAAATAAACCCTGTTCAATTTGTTTGACCTTTTCAGGATGTCTCTGCATTGCTTTTGTTCTTGATAAATCTTGAATATCAAGAGGATGATTCTCTAAAAAACAAATCCCTCCTTTAACAAAAAGCTCCTTTTTTGCAATTTTTTTTAATAAAAATTTCTTTATTTCATCTTCTTTAATTGCATCTTTTTTCCCTTTACAGAACAAAAATAAACTCCATTCAGTAAAACCTGCTTTATTTTCGTGAAATTCAACATCAACATTGTCAGTCTTAAATATAAAATTGCAACCGAACCCATGAAAGTAATATCCTTTTATTTCACTGTTATTTATATTTAGATTGCTACTTTTTATTGATCCTGAATTTTTTTTTACGAGTATATCTCCATTTCCAAATTCCAATTCGATAAACTTAATTACAGCTCTGAATTTGTCGATGAATATGATGTATGTATTTTCCAGTTCATCCATTATTTAACAGTTTTTGTAGCATTCTACGATCAACCTTGAAGGAGCTTTACATAGCTTTATCTGCTGCTATTTGTAATTCAAATATATTTGAATTACCACTTTGGATCAGCTAACTTATTTACAGGAATTTCTTGGCCCAATATTATTGCCGCATTTACCCTTTGATGCCCATTGATTTTATATGACCGTTCTAATTAAGGTAGATGGGTCAACATTTTTAACTAATACTTCAGCTCCTTCTTTCGCTGCTTTTTCAAGACCTTCTTCTGCCAACTCTGTACCAATGGCTTTTATTCCACCTTTTATAATTGAGCCAATACCAAGCGTGGCTACATCCAAGACCATTCCTCTTACTCCAATCCCAAACTGCACCCAATTTCCGTCTCTTGCAACTTCATAAATAGCAAGCAAGCCCGCTTCCTACAACATGTATGAAATTAGCTCCCATTCTTCCTGCATCACCCAACGTATAGCCAATTGAGCTATCAGAGTAAGTTTAATTTTCTAAAATTTTACGACTTTTCATACCCTAAAAGTACAGTTTAATAAATTCATCGCTATTACGATGGATTTATTTACTTTCTCAAAGTTGCAAACTTTGCGCAGCGGAGTATCATGACCTATGGGATAAATTTTACACTTTCTTCTAAATCTCAACATCAAAAGTTACCCAATTCTCTTTAGGAGAGAAATAGGTTTTCAGATGTTCATCTGACAAAGGAAGCCATCTTTTATAAAACATCCATTCATAAAGTTCTACTATTGCTTTTATTATATTATCTTTTGTTACCGAATGCAGAATTACCAAATTATCCTCTAAATAACAGATCTTATTTTTATCAAATTCATTTGTGACTCTTTCAATCGTAATAAAAAAAGGATTATAGAGTTTTCCTTCTTCATCACTTATAAGTATATCCGTTCTCAAATCTCTTGCAAGAGATTCTAAATCGTCATCATAACCATCAGCAAAAATAACTGTATATCTCATTTTTAATTATTTTATTTCATTGGCCAACTTCTGTAAGGCTTCAGTTGTATTTGTCTGAATACATTTTGATAACTTTGCACACTCATTCCTTTAGGACCAACAACTTCATAATGAGTTCCTGAAGTATGTTTAATGTTAAAATTATTAGGTATTGTTTTTACATCAACTTCCCAAGCACCTCCATATTTTTGAACAAAATTATCAAATGGATTTGTATTTAATGAAAGTCCTCTTTCTCCTTTTGTTAAACCTGTTATTTTATCTGTAGAAGTTTTTATGTCAGCAGCACTCAGATCAAAAGAATTTCCTCCTCTAAAAATTTTTTTAGCTCCTTGTTCCGCTCTTTCTTCAGCAATTTATTTAGCCGCATCCTTAGCAGCTATTTCTAAGCCTTCTTCAACCAATTCTGTTCCAATGGTTTTTATTCCACCTTTTAATATTGAACCTGCACCTAGTGTTGCTACATCCATTACCATTCATCCTACACCAAACCCAAGCTGCAACCAATTTCCGTCTCTTGCACCTTAATAAATGGCAAGTCCGCTTCCTGCAATAGGTATGAAATTAGCTCCCATCTTTGCTGCATCACCCAACATAAAGCCAATTGAGCTATCAGAGTAAGTTTAATCTTCTAACATTTTACGACTTTTCATACCCTAAAAGTACAATTTATTGAAATTTCACAACACTTTTCACAAAATGAATATATTCTTTAAATACGATTAAAATTGTAGTAATCATATTTTTAAGTTCCTCTGTAATATATGCTTTTGAGTTTTTTGCAGCCCAAATTATTTAATTTTTTTGTTACAATAAAATCCATCGCTATTACGATGGATTTATTTACTTTCTCAAAGTTGCAAACTTTGCGCAGCGTGGGGACTCAAAATTTTATTTAAAATTAAATATATTAAAGTAATTAGATTTCCGCATTTTTGCACTTATAATATTTCAGTAATATTATTAAAGAAATCTTTTTAACGAAACACTGTATCAAATTGCAATTATTTTTCCTATTACACTACTGTTCAAAATAGTTTAAAAAAGATATTGTTAGATAGAGCAAAATTAAAATAGTGATTGTAATATATTTTGTTAATAGTTTGATCGACTTCATCCTGAAGATCAAAAAAGAATGCACCAGCCCCCAAATTATATATCCTAAAGTTATATAAGATTTGTAATTTTTTGAAAATTCTGTACTACCCATTCCTGACCCATATATAAAAAAAATTGCAAAAACTATACATATGCGTAAGATTATTGGTACGCATAAATTTAGAATTAATATTATTATTTGTGTAAGGTTTATCATCGTCTTACAGTTACTGTTATGTTATAATTATCTTTCATAGTATGTACAAAATTATTGATCACATCCTTTTTATTTTTACCACTGTTGAACGCTTTGGTAAATGCATTACGATTATTTACAAAGGTATGGATACTATGACCACCTGCCCAACTTCCGCCTTCCTTTGTGGTAAAAGCAGCTTTTAACTCCCAACTTTGCATTGTCCGAAATAATCGGTATTTGTGTGCTTAGTTTAACGCCTAGGAAATACTCTATAATTTACTAAATATCAGTTATTTACACAATTAAAATCACCTTGTTTTATTGATTTTCAAAGGATTTAGGTTTTTGTCATGTACTAATTTTTTTACAATAATTAACCCATCGCTATTGCCATGGGTTTATTACTTTCTCAAAGTTGCAAACTTTGCGCAGCGCAGGGATTATTATCTCTGGGTTTTTCCTGTCTCATCTGTAGCATAACTTTCTAATATGTCAATACTCAAACGGATTAAACTTTTTTTATAAATACTATAGTATCCTTTTTTTTCAGTATATAAACTGTCATTCTGTTTTTCATCATCCGAATAATTAATAAGCGTAATTTTTGTAGAATCATTATTAACTATTTTATAATTTTTCACACTAGAAAAAAGAACATATTTAGAACTTTTATTAGCCCATATAAAATCTCCACTCGCTTTATTTTCGGTTTCAATGTAATTCTGCACTGGTCTTGTGATCCCATAATATTTTCCCGGTATCAGATAACAAATCCCTCCATATTTTTTCCACATTGTAACATACTCTCCATTGGTTGCTTTGAAAAAAGAACGGCTTTGATCATACCATATAAATAATCCTAAAAAAACGCCCATTATAGCAACAATATGTTTTATTATTCTTTTCATTATTTCGGTGTTATTGCATTAAGAATAGGGTGGTTTTGAACCCATACTTTGTGTCCCAAATTATACCCCACTTTTTGAGCCTGTTGGGTTGTTTTTCCCTCGGTAGCCAATTTTCCTTCTTGATAACTTTGAAGACCATCAAATCCCACTCTTGCTTCTCCCCAGCCCAAACCATTATTTCCTGCTATATAACCTGCTCCAAAATTTCCAATATCTCTGGCTGAAGCTACTATACCAACATTACCTTTTTTATCTCCTGTATCTACTGAAAATAATACACCTCGAGATTTATATTTTTCAGCCTTTTTGTCAGGCATTCCTTTAGTATAGTTTAATTCTCCATTTGGACCCATGGTTTTAAAATCATACTTTTTCCCACCAGTACCATTGGACATATAATCAAAAATATTAGGCTCATTCGGACCCATTAGATTATTGAGAAAATCATTTCCATTCATATCTCCGAAGCTAATTACAGCACCTATTACAGCATTTCCATCATCACCCATAAAAGAATTAGGAGTTAAAGAATTAGCAATATGGTCTGAAGTTTCTACATCGTAATTACCATTGTCATCTGCTAAATAAATTCCAGTATTCCCATCATCGTTAGCACTTACAACAGTATAAGTTCCATTTTCATTTAATTTTACACCTGTGCTTTCAACTCCGCGTCCATCGGGATCAATGAAACGAATAGGATTGTTCACAGCATAATTATAAGTAGAATGTCTTCTGTATTGTTCCGCCAACGGATCTACAACACCCCATCTTCCAATATCCGGCATATAAAATCTCGCCCCATAATCATACATGCCGGTTTCCTGCAATTCTTTTCCGTTGTACTTGTAATTGTAATAGCTTCCCAAATAACCTTTATTAACACCCCCTATGTGATTAAGTCCGAAAGCGTAATAATCATTCGTATCTGTAATTTCTACATTGCCATCTGTTTTTTTAGCATAACTGACCCTTGCATTTCCAAGATGGTCTCTGTATTGGT
>CAURNW010000026.1:0-32475 GCA_963526305.1 uncultured Chryseobacterium sp.
CTATCATCTATCATCTATCATCTATCATCTATCATCTATCATCTATCATCTATCACAATGATTCTCTTTGAATAAATTTAAAAACATTATTCACCTGCTCTTTTTTATTTTTCAGGATCATATATGCAGCAGATTCTCCCATAGCTTTAAAATCAGTTGTAATCACTGTAATTCCAAGTAATTCTTTCAGAGGCGTTTCATTGTACGAAATAATTCCGATGTCTTCGCCTAATTTTAAATTTTTCTGCCTGATCTGTTTCACCAGGTTTACCAGGTCCCGTTCACGGATCGTGATAAAAATATCTTTATCCTGCAGTTCCATGTCAGGATAAATTTCATCAAGGATTTCATAATCCAGTTTAAAATCCCGGCAAAACTGCTCAAATCCCCTTACGATACGGAAAGGGTAGGGATGGATTGATTTATCAGGATAGACAAGAATGATCTTTTCGTAATTTTTTATTTTATCGAAACCTTCCTTTAAAGCGTTATAAATATCATGTTCGAAATCCTGAAAAATAGAACCGTAATCTCCTGAAATATTAGGCTTTGTATTGTCAAGGAGTAAGAGTTTGTTTTTGGGGATCTGTTCGATAATATCTAAAACTTCCTGCGTTGAACTCGTATGTTTTGAATGTTCGTCCCGGAAATGCGGCATCACCACATAATAATCAAATCCTCCAAGGTTTTTTTTCAGTGAATTGATAAAAAGGGTCTCGTCGCAATGGTAAATATACATCTCTACATTCCCTTTGGTACCGATTGCATTGACGAAATAATTATAAATCATCATTTTATAGGTACTTGGTTTGTTGATCAGAAAGAAAATATTAATGATGTCGTTTTTATTGATGCGGGAAATATAATAGCCTTTTCCTTTAACAGACTCAATGATCTGCCTTTTACGCAGTTCCTTGTAAGCTTTTTCAACGGTATCTCTGGAGAGAAAACACGACTCACTGAGTTCATTGATTGAAGGTATTTTTTCTCCGATTTGAATTTGTCCTCCGTCAATTCCGTTCAGAATAGAATCTACAATCTGTTTGTATTTTGGTACTCTGGAATTTTCATTGATATTGATTTCTAATGTTTCGGCCATGATGTTACAGATAGGAAATGCAGTTCAGTTAAAAAAAAGCAGTAAATCGAAAGCGATTAATAGCAGAAACAAGATACAAAAATTTGAAATAACAGATTGATGAATGTTTTTAATTATTGTAATAGTTTAAAACTGTTAATTGTCAGTTTGTTATAGATTTTAGAAAGAATAGCTTTTTTTATTAAAAACTCCCATTATACCCTTCAGGGTTTTAAAACTGACAGTTCTTGATATTTTCCTGTTCAAATCGTATTCTTGTGAATTTAAAAACTTTCCAATAAAAAAGCCTGCCCTTTTCAGGACAGACTTTTAAAAAAAACTATATGAATGTGAAATGTTCTTAAGGCATCTTTTTAAACCCTTCTGCTTTTATTTTCCAGGTTCCGTCTTTTGGGAATCCGGGAAATTGTCCTGCCGAACTGTCCCAACCTTCAAGCATCATTGCAACGGTTGTCAGCACACCGCCATTTCCGGGAAGATAAATTCTAAGGCGTTTGTCCTGGAAATTATGACCGTTTTTGAGGTAGGTATTGGTCTGAATATTCATAAACAGCGCATCCAGAGCTTTATTCGGAAGTCCCAGTCTGGCTGCATTCATTGCCGTCATTGGAAAGTCCCAACCCCAGGTGTGTTCCCAGTTCCATCGTTCCCAGACGATATCAAGGGTGTTTTTCATTATTTTCTTATCTAGTTTTGGAGATTCGGGAACCATTCCCAATGCACCCAAAACCGCAGGGTGATCGGTCATCCATTTTGGAAATGTGAATGAATCTTTTGCCGATTCAGTTGATAAATAAACTCCATCCTGAACTGGAAGCGGAGCCAGTTTATTGATGACATCATCCCATTTTTTATCTCTAGGCTGTCCCAGTCTCTCTTTCCATTGTTGGGCGATTTTCAGGGACCAATCCCAATATGCCACTTCGTAAGTCGGATTATAAGTGTCTTTCGCCGGGAAAACTTCCTGAGCAGGAATGACTCCTTTCCCTAAGTTGTAGCGATTCTTTTCTTTATCGTAAGTTGCAAAATCTGCCATAAAATCCGCTGTTGCGAAAATCAGATCTTTATATTTTTCAAGAACTTTTTTGTCTTTGCTGTTTCTGTATAGCAGTTCGGTCATGTAGATAATGTGCGGCTGTTCCCAGATCAAAAATGCAGCAACAGAAGAGGGGCTTTCATTGCCTTCGTTATCCGACATTTTAATCCATCGAACACCTTTGTAACCTTGTCTTTCCGCTAATTTTTTAGCCTTATCGAATGACCTGAAATAATAATCCAGCTGTTTTTCCAAAATCTCCGGCCTTCCCCATAAAGCGTAATGAACGCCGTGCCACCAATGCATTTCTGTATGCGGTTTTCCATACCAGCTGTTGAATGTCAGGCCTGTTTCCTGAGGTGGATTGCTTCCGCCACACTGGACTTTGGTCAGATATTCGGACAGCACAACTCTGCGTTCCAGCTCATTGGCTCTCGGGTCTGTACTTCCGTCAAAATCAACGGCTGCACCGCTTTCCCAGAATGATTTCCAGCCAGAAATACTTTCTTTTTCTGCGTCAGCAAACAGTGTTCTGTTACTTTTTGGATTTTTAGCAGAGAATTCAACACTTAATTCTATTGTTTTGTTTTTTGAAGAAGGTTCGTAAACAAAATAATGTTTTCCGGCTTCGTGAAGTTTTCCTTCGGTGAAATTCAGTTGAGTAAAGTAATCAGTACTTTGTAATTTATGCTGAATTAAACCTTGTGTTGATTGGGACGAAACGATTTTTGTTGAGTGGTCATTTTCATTGCCATAAAATGCCGCATCATCTAAAAACTGTCCTGTCGGCGACGGATACTTTGCAAAGACCTTCAGTCTGTTTTGAGTAATCAGATCAGATTCGATTTTCACTCCGATTTTATCTGAATTTTGGAAAGAAGCTGTCCAGACTTTTACAGAAGTTCCTTCCAAAGAAAATTCGCTGGTAATAATTCCGGTCCAGAGATCAATTTTCTGATTGATTTTGGTTAAATCTGAAATTTTTGCTTTCTGTCCGTCTTTTTTAGTCAGTTCAATCCCGATATTCCCCAACTGCAGGCGATGCTGATTTACACGGAAATATTCGACAGCATCTTTATTTCGTTCAGGTTCTTTTATCTGAACGCTGTACAATGCTTTTCTTCCGTCATTATTGAAATCATAAGGTTTTAAAGTCTCCTCAAATTTGTAATTTTCCTTATTTGGAAAACTGTTCCAGCCCCATTCAGACTGCGTTCCGAGAGAAACTCCATTTTTATAATATTCAGGGAACGACTGCATTCCGGTAATATCAACGGTGTAGGCAAATTTTCCGTTACCAACCGTTAAAGTCGAAAGTGTATCGGCTTTGGTGTTGACCACATTATGTCGCTGAACGACCTTCTTTCGGTCAATTTTCTGGGCATTCACTGATGAAAATCCAACGCAGAAAATACTCAGATATATTGTAATTTTCTTCATTTTTAAATTTATTTATTTTTTTAGTTATGAGGCTTCGACAGGCTCAGCCTGACAACTCTAATACTACACACATTGTTTTTGCGCTGTCATTTTAATTATTTATATATATGCCACGAGTGCAAAAATGTTTTATCAATTATTTAAATTTCGTCAGAATTATTTCCCCAAACTTAATGGGATTAATTCTGATAAAATTTTCACAACATTTTTCCATCCTTTAGGGTTGGGGAAAAGAAAAATGTTTTGAAATTTTTAATCTATATCATTTTATACGTACTTATAATTCGTGCAGTCGTGGCATTACCTTTTATTTCAAAACCGTAGCACTCATTATCCCAATCACCACATCATTGCTCACGGCGTTTAATTTTATCGATTTTAATTCTTTGCTGGCGTCAATTGGCAAATCCAAAATCGTTGCAGCACCGCCATCAACCTGACGGTCTGTAAATCCTTTGATACTTGAATATTTACTCAAAGTTCCGCCTTTGTACAATTCTCCGGTCTTCAGTTTCACACGATACGGAATTTTATCATCCGGAATCTCAAAGGCAAAATTATCATCAAACAAATCCTGCTCAATCGGCCACCAGTTCGTCGGATTTTTCAGGTCCAATGCTGTTGTAGAACCGTCAACATATTGAACTGTAATTTTTCCATTCACTATCTGCGACTGCATCGGATTCGTAGAACCAGCTACCAGAAAATATATTTTCTTCCCTTTCCCTGAAATTGGAATTTCGAGAGAATCTGAATAATTATCCCATTGGCTCACAAACGCAATATTTTTATCTGTTTTATCAATTAAAAAAGGAATTCCAAGGAAATCAACTTTACCATTTTTTCTTTTACTCATCAATCCGCTGTCATCGATTTGAGCGGTGATGAGAGGATAGCACCAGTTTCCGATTCCCTGCCACGGAAGCTGTAAAGTCGGAACTTCAAGTCGTGGCGAAAGGTATTTTTGGTTAAAAATCTCAGTCACTTTTTGATTGTATTCTGAAGCCAATGAAATATTGTTAAACAGCCCTTGGTTTTCAATTTCCCAGTCTGTGATTTCAATATTTTGTTTAATGCCGTTGTATTCAAGCGTAAAAGAATTGGTTCCTTTACTCAGATAATTTGTTGGAATTTCAATCGAAGTGCTTTGGTTTTTTTGAATAGAAAAAATTTTGTTTAAACCATTAACAGTAAGCTTTCCATTGATTAAATTGAATGATTTGGACTGAATCTGAAGTTTTTTATTCACCCATTTAATCTCCAGAGGGAAACGGATATCCACATTGACCGGTTGCCACCAGGCTGATCCGTTTTGCTCAACCTGTACGAAAAAAGTTCCTTTTCTTTCTTCGTTGATTAACTGAAATCTGTGATTAACCACCCCGTCTTGTCCCTTTGGTCGAATCCACTTCAGGGGAGGGGAGTTTTTAATCAAACCTTGTGGGTCGTAAATATTTTTGATTTTCTTTTTTGAATCGAAATTTAACAGAAGACTTTCTGAAATATAATTGATGTAATCAGTTTGTTCCTTTTTAATTTCTTCTCCTGAATATTTAATTTCTACTTTAAAATCGTTTCCTTCCGGGGTTTCAAACTGAACAATTGGCTGCAAAATGGAATTGGGCTTGATCTTCCAGCCCACTTTCTTACCATTCACTTTTACCGAATTGATATTGGAATAATTCACAGGAATCTGCATGTCCAGCACCACCGGATTTTGATATTTTGATTTGAACAGATATTCAGTTTTTCCGGAAATTCTTGTAAAGTGATATTCCCAATCCGGAAGTTTCAGTTCTGCAGAATTCCACTCTTTTGGAAAGCCCGGTTTAATACTGATTTTATTTTTCAATAAATTCGGACGAACCCCGAAAAGCCCTTCCGTCAAAGTTCTTGAGGCCACACCGATCGGGTCAGCAAAATCGCGGTATAACTCGCCACGAAACGCATCGTAATGGGAAAGCTGTTCAAAATTTCCCGGACTGATGCCATAATACATCGATTCCACAAGATTTCCTTTCCATAGTAAATAGGCGTCCTCGGTTCTTCCGGCTTGCCAATATGCCAGAGCAGTTTGTAAATTTTCCGCCAGAGCAACATTATTGATCGACCAGTCGTAGGGTTGCCAATTGGTGGTAGAAAGCGTATAGTAGTTTTTGTCTTTCTCTCCTTTTACCGTAACCGGAATCTTAGGCGTGTAATTGTTAATGTACTGTAAGTTTTGGTAGTCCTCGAACTCATTCAGAATAAATGCATCAGAAACATGGTAAATAGACCAGATTCCCGGTTTGTCGTGAAGGATTTGATTGCCCAAAGCATCTTTGTATTCAGCAAAATAGCCTTTGTCTTTAATCCAAAGCTGGTTTTTCATTGCCTTTAAAATCGCTTCAGCTTCCTGTTCATAAGGCTGAGGGTTTTCACCAATGATTTTTGCCAGTTTTGCCATTTCACGGTTGGCTCTGTAATTATACGCTGAAGTGTGCGTTACTTTACCTCCGGAATATTGAAGGGCATCACTTGCCCAGATTGCAGCATACGCATCGTACAGATCACCGCGTTTGAAATTCCGTTTTTCCCAGTCGATATGGCGAACCATTGTCGGCCACATTTTTTTAAGAAATTCCTGATCTCCTGTATAATTGAAGTGCGAAAACATCTGGTCAAAAAACACCAGATTCATATCGTAATGGTGCGGTTTTGTGTTATCATTCGGATTTCTTGAAATATATCCGCCTGAAAAAACCGAAGTTCCCATTTTTTCTTCGTGTCGTGCAAGATGTCGCATCGTATCCATTTCGACTGGTGCGAAATCGGGTTTTAGAACCTGCGAATTGGCGTAGCTCTCAAAATGTTCTTTTGCGCGGTCGTGCCAGTTCAATGCATCAGCTGTATAAGCACCACGCCACGCATTCAGTCTCATTCTCCAGGCAACTGCACCGTGAAGGAAGGTAGGACTTTCCCAGATTGCGTCTGCAGCGACCGCTAAAGTTGCCCCAAAATTATTCAGGTCTGCATCTGGTGTTTTCAGCTGAATTCTGCCGGTTAAACCTAAACGGGATCTTTCAGCTTCATTGAAAATGTTTTTTAACGCTTCGTCCGAAAGATTATTACTTGATTTTCCTTTGATAATCTGAATGTAAACCGGCTGTGTCTGTGAAGAATACGAGGCGTAAACAATCGGAGATTTATCTGTTTTATTTTGAGTAAACTCAGAAAGTTTTTCTAAAGTATCCGCATCGGTTTGCTGTAGAGAATTAACATTTGAAAAACTTCCGCTTACCGTTTGAGTTTCTTTTTTCTTATTTAAATAAGTCAGCTGAAACTGGTTTTTATGAATCTGAAAATTATTGTTAAGACAGTATTCAGGCAACAGGTAAAATCCTGATTCAGGGTCTGCACCGATGTCGCCGTTTCTGCTGAAAGTCGTTCCGCTGGCACCGCCAAAAACCGCATAGATTTTTGTTGAAGAATCGATATTTGCGGTTTCCATTTTTACAACCAAACCTTCTTCTTTCGACTGTGCAAGAACGGTCAGTTTTAAAATTCCGTTTCCAAGAATCGGGTCTTTAATTTCATACAGCATCGTTCCCGGCCGGTAACGTGTTTCAATCTTTTCAGCCTGAATTAATTTTTTAATTGAGTTTCCTTTCTGAATCACAAACTGAAAATTTCCGCCCATTCCCGGAAGATAGAGTGCAAATTCCGGTAAATCTCCGGCCTCCACTCTTGAAGCACGGTTGTCGCCATACAGTGCACGGTTGAAGCGGTATTTTCCGTTAACCAGTAAAAAATCGCCTCTGTCTTCTTTATAATGCAGCTCACGCTCGTTGTTCTGCCAGTGGTTAGACTGGGAAAAAGAGTGTGAGAATGCCGACAAAACAGTGAGTCCGGCGAAAATGGTTTTTCTTCGCATTTTACGGTTTTAGCTCGGTTAATGGCTGTCCGTTAACGGTTACATTTTTTAAAGTCACATTTTTCAGGTAGTCCACTTTATAAGGGATCTGAACACCCGTCATTTTAGCATTGATCATTGTAAAATCGGTTACGGGTGAAGATTCATAAGCGTCAGAAAAAACAGCATACTTACCCCCTTTGTCTACGGTTAAGTTTTCAACCCAGATGTTTCTGATGGTCGGGATGTGATTTCCCGGTTTTTCATAATGCATATTGAAACGTACGGCAGCTTCTTTGTAAGCACCCACTTTTGTATTGTAGAAGAATACATTTTCAATGATTCCACCACGGCTTGAGCTGGTTTTAATTCTTAAAGCACGGTCAAGATTCCTGCTGTCCATCACGTTTCCGATGGCATAAATATTTTTTGCTCCCCCTGCTATTTCGCTTCCGATGACAACACCTCCGTGTCCGTCTTTCATTTCGCAGTTTTCAATGATGTGGTTTTCAGCAGGTCTTCCGATGTCTCTACCGTCCTCATCTCTTCCTGATTTTATAGCGATACAGTCATCTCCAGTGTCAAAGTAAGAATCTTTGATCCAGACATTTTTACAGGCTTCCGGATCGAAACCATCGTTGTTGGGTCCATGGCTGATGACTTTTACTCTTTCAATTAAAACATTTTCACAAAGGACAGGATTCAAATTCCACATCGGGGAATTTTTAACCAAAACATCCGCCATGTAAAAGTTTTTTGATTTGTAAGGCTGAACAAAATTCGGTCTCAGATAATAACCGTCACCGAAAATTCTTTCTCTTGCCGGTTTTCTCTCAGCCATATATTCATGAAGTTTTGCACGGGCAGGATTCTGTCTTCCGGGACGGGATGTGTTGTAACCATATTTCGTTGCCCCACACCAAAACCACCAGTGGTCTAAATCTGCATTTCCATCCAGAGTTCCTTTTCCGGTAATTGCTATATTTTCCTCTTCATAAGCATAAATCAGGGATGAATAATTCATACATTCCATCCCTTCCCAACGGGTTAAAACGATAGGGTAATCATTGCTGTCCTGGCTGAACAATAGGGTAGAGCCATCACTTAAATGAAGGTTGACATTACTTTTAAGATATACAGCACCTGTTAAAAATATTCCTTTAGGGATAACGACCCTTCCTCCTCCTTCTGCATTACATTTTTCAATCGCTTTTTTAAAGGCTTCCGTATTTTTTGTTTTTCCGTCACCTACAGCACCAAAATCAGTCACCAGATAATCAACTTTTCTGAATTCCGGTTTTCTGATCTGTTTTTTCAGATCTTTAATTTCCTTTAATGGTTCTTTTGCGGAAGTCCATGCTCTGTACTGTGCGGAAACTGAAATAGACAGTAGAAAAACAAAAAGAAATAAAACGTATTTTTTCATAATCAGGAAGTATAAGTTTATGAGAAAAGATAATCTTCTTAGTTATTTTCTTTTCTAACCGCAATCTAAGACAGTTGAATTAAAAAATTATCCTGCACTGTCTGTACGTCACAAAAATGATCTGGAGTGAATGGAAGAAAATTAGAATATTGTTTATATAACGATGGTACTGCCTAAAAAACAGAATAAATCAGTAGAGGAATATAAGCAGGTTTTTAAAATAATTATTCCTCTTTCGGAGAAGCGGAAAGAAAGCGTATGAAGTAATTTCAGTGTAAATCGAATTATTGACTGTTGAGGAATGAATTGCACCTGTTCAGACCTGGCAAAGAGTCACTATTAAATGATATTCAAAGCTGTACTATATTAATCAACAGGATAATTGATCAGAAAAGTTCTCAGAAAGATAGGATGATATCAATAAATTAGTGCAGCTGTAAAACAACAGACCTTTGAAATATGAATAAATTCCACCTACTTCAAAAAAGCGTAATTTGGACTTGAAATTTCCGGGTGATGAAGATTACATATTTACTTTAAGGAAAATTATTTTGATCTTTTTAACGTGTATGAATCTCGCTTTAAATTTTTTCTAAAAAAAATAATCCGGAAAAAGTAATTTAAATAATAATTTTAAGATTTAAATTAATTTCAATTGAAAGCAGTCAAATCAGGCAACTACCATAATATGATTATCTTCATGATTACTGACATCCACAGATTGAAAACATGTTTTTAGCTTTTTTTTCTGTGAAGCACCAAAGCCTATTAACGAGATTTGCAGTATGAATTTTTTTCCTCTTTTTGATTTTACCTTGATCATCAATCCTCCAAAACCAAACCTGTTTTTAATACTGTAATTCTGAATACATGATTGCGGAAGTTCGATAAAAGGATGTATAAAACTTTTAAAGGTTAACGGATGGTATTTTCTTATTGAAATACATCCTCCTGATAATTCTATAATAACTGATTTCAATCTTACAAAATAGTAAATGAATCCCAGGTTTAAAATGAGAAGGGGAATCTCATAGATTGTCTTGTGAAAAATGAACATGCTTAAAAATATGGAAGAGATGATCAATAATGTACCGTACGCCATAATTTTTACGAACTTACAATTTGAGACTTTCATAGCAGTGAGAGGATAATTTTTTTTTATGATGTCAGATTTTAATTAATAAAAAGCTAAATATAATGTAATATGATTAATAATTATTAATCAATATTTATATTTCACACAAAAATACTATTAAAACCAAAATAATACAATAGTAATCTCCTAATCTAATTATAATGATGTAAATATTTACATATTTTTACATTTATGTTTTGAATTTGTCACTGATAATAAGATTGTTATAATTAAAATTATTAAATAATCGATTATTGTTATTAATGGTTAAGTTTTAAAAAAAATGTTAATTTATTCTGGATATGAGGATTTAAATGGGTAAATCCTGTTTTTTTTGATTTATTATTTTTCTAAAAATTTTTACATTTAAAATATGTTTAGCATACAATTTGATAAGAAATTATTTATCTAAGATTTTTTTTAAAAACAGGATAGAAGATACAAATATTGTAAACAAGGGTAAGGACAGTTGTTAAGGCATTATAATCTTTAAATCGTTAAGTACATCCACTTTTAATTCTTGATTAGTACCATGAAGAGGTAATACTTTAACGATCAAAAAATGCATTATGTATAGAAGGAACCCTAAAAAGTGTACGGATCAGGAACTGTATCTTTTACTGCAACAGAAAAATAAATCCGCTTTTGACCAGCTTTACGGTCAGTATTCATGTATGCTTTACGGATTAACATTACAGGCTGTGCGTTCTCAGGAATTTGCCGAAGAAATCGTTTCAGAGACATTCTGTAATGTATGGAATTCAGTCCACTCATATCATCCCGAACGAACAAAATTAAGTATGTGGCTGATCAATACCTTAATTGCTACTACAAAAGATTATCTTTCCCGTAAAAGTCTGAATTACAGTTTCAATGTCAAAAACTTCCCCAACTTTACTTTTGATATCATTCAGGAAAATGCATGCTGAAACCTGCATTTTTCACTCGTACTTTTAACGAAAGATATTCACACATCAAATATTCCGGAATTTTTGAAATCATTTTTCTTTTGCACATAAATTAAGACAAAAAAAACTGAACAGCAGGATATTGGCTTGATTTTAGATTATCGCTTACTGTATAACAAACCTCCTGATAATCTCCAGGTCAATGGTTACAGAATACCCTTAATAATACCAGTTCCATATAAATTTTAAGTATTGAAATTGATGCATTATCTATTTCATGATACAGAAATTGTTAGATATAAGCAGTTTAAAAAATGATTTTAAAACCTACAAAGATCGACCTGACGATTGAACAGCTTTCTGCTAAATCGTTCATCAACTTTATCGTTGAATTACAAAACCTGTTGGAATATATAGGATCAGAACTATTGGCAGTTAACCAGACAATTTCCATAGCAGAAAGTGTGACTGCAGGATTTTTGCAGTTTTCATTTTCACAAATGAATGATGCCTCTCAGTTTTTTAAAGGAGGAATTACTGCTTTTACAGTAGCTGAAAAAATTGATATTCTGAATATTGAAAAGGATGAAGCATCAGAATCTGACGGGGTTTCACCTGAAATTGCAGAAGCAATGGCATTAAATGTTGCTGACCTGTTTAAAAGTGACTGGTCCATCGCAGTTACCGGATATGCAAATCCTCTCCCTCAATCCAGAAATAAATTATTTGCTTATTTTTCAATAACATATCAGGGGAAAATTATACTCACAGAAAAGCTTGATCTCCATTCAAGAACCATGTCCCTGAAAGCACAGCTTTATTACAGTGAATTTGTTTTAGGATGTTTTAAACTTGAACTGGATAAACAACATAACCAATTAGAAAAACCTGCTTCATAATCTCTAATCACAGAGTAAACGCCTGTCTAATCTTTATATAACTGATTGTGTTACATTTGAATATATTTACTTGAATGATGATCTGCTTGTTGATTATCTGGAATAAAGATGATCAGAAAATTATTTTAAAACCACCTGACATCACACAGCAGCAAAAAATATAATTTTTCACATCTTTGGCTGGGAGTAGTGTTTCAGGATTTTACAATCTTACTAATGAAACTCAGTATATTAAGGTTCAAAAATAATCTGATCACTGTTTGTCATCACTCAGTTTCCTGATCATTCCGTTAAAAATATAACCGTGAAACGGCAGTACTGCATACCAATACAGTCTTCCCAGAATTCCGACCGGCCGGAAAGTAGCTTCCTGGATTAGCTTTCCGTCAACAATTCTGAAATCCAGCCAGGCCTCCCCAGGAACTTTCATCTCTGCAAAAAGAAGCAGGCGCTTTTCTTCCCTGCTGGCATAGAGGACCCTCCAGAAATCCACACTGTCTCCCGCATTGATTGATTTTGAATTTTTACGGCCTCTCTTCAATCCGACTCCTCCGAAAAGTTTATCAATACTTCCTCTTAAACTCCATAGGTAATTGGCATGATACCATCCGTTTTTTCCACCAATACCGAATATTTTATCAAGGGCTTTTTCTACATTTTTTACAGTTCTGGTCTTTTTATCTTTAAAAACTCCCATGGTAGGCACCTCAAGAAAATTCCATACATCTTTTGAATATTTATAATTTCCAAAAGAATCATACCATGTTGAAAGGACGTCATTCTGTTCAATTTTATCAAAACTCAGCCTGAGGCTTTCCCGGTAAGGAAGCAGATTAATATTCAGTTTTTCTGCGAGGTCATTTTTTTCTGCCACAACATTGACTTTCATACTTTCCACAAGGTTTTTAGCCAGTACATAGGATGTTGATGTAATAAAATACAGCCAGTATGAAGAAATTTTAGGGCTTAGGACAGGGACTGAGATAATGGTTCTCTTCAGTTTTCTTTCTTCAGCAAATATAAGAAGCATCTGCTTATAGGAAAGTACGTCAGGACCTGCAATGTCATAATGTTTATTAAAGGTGAATGACTTATCCATTGCCCCCATGAGAAATTCAATGACGTTTCTTATGGCTATAGGCTGACATAAAGTTTTAAGCCATTTGGGAGCAACCATCACCGGAAGTTTTTCAACGAGGTCCCGGATGATCTCAAAAGATGCAGAACCTGACCCGATAATGATTCCTGCACGCAATACCGTCAGGGCATAAGAATCTGAACGGAGCTCATCTTCCACATCCTTTCTTGACTGGAGATGTTTTGACAGTTGTTCGTCATTCACAATCCCTGTAAGATAGATCACCTGCTTACAATTTGTTTTTTCGACCGTGTCTGCAAAATTTTTAGCAGAGATTTTTTCCGCTTTGCTGAAATCTGCATTCGCAGACATGGAATGAATAAGATAGAAAGCAATATCAACATCCGGATCTAATGGTGAGAGCGTAGAAGTATCGTTATAATCATGTTCGACGATACTTAACTGTTTCTCGTAATTTTGGTACAGCGACCGGTCAAAACGTTTTTGATCACGTACCGAACACAAAACCTCGTGACCGCTACTAAGAAGCTGAATTAAAAGCCTTTTTCCGATATATCCCGTTGCGCCGGTAAGAAGTATTTTCATTTGTAATTGGATTGTGTGATGTTGTAGTTAACAGGTGTACCGCAAAGCTTAAAAAGAATAATCAGAGAAAGTACGGTACAGATGACCGTTATGGACTTACAAATCTGATACCAAGAGAATTTCTAATCATTTTTTATTGACTAATTATCTGATGTTTATCAGTAGGAGGTCAGCACTTAAATTTTTACTTTTGCAGTACTGTTTTTTCTAACTCAAAACCGGCCTTACATTTGAATCATCTTAAATATTATTTAGCGGCAGTCGTTGCGTTTTCGATCTGGGGTACATTCAGTCTGGTACTAAAGCCACTGCATGGATATGCATCCCTGGATATCCTCTTTTACAGGGTTTTCAGCTGTGCGTTAATCATGACGTTATTTTCAGCTGTTTTTAAAAGAAAAAAAATAAAGGATAATATACGTTACTTTAAATCTTTACCGGGAAAAAAGCAGTGGCAGATGATTATCCTGAATGCAGGAAGCAGTGTATTGCTGACGGCTAACTGGTTTTCTTTTATTTATGTAATGAATCATATCAGTGTAAGGGCAACCTCTGTTGCTTATCTGGTGTGTCCAATTATTACAACGATACTTGCTTATTTCATTCTGCGTGACCGGCTTTCAAAGCTTCAGTGGCTGTCTGTTTTCCTGAGCTGCATAGGATGTATTCTATTATCGTACACCAATATGATTGATATGTTTTACAGCAGTCTGATAGGCTTTACGTATGCTGCCTATCTGATCTGCCAAAACAGGAATGCCCGATTCGACAAATTTCTGGTTCTCAATTTTCACATACTGTTATCAGCGTTCATATTACTTCCGTTTTTTCCGTCATTTTCAGGCCCCGTTCCAACGGACTTTACATTTTATTTCTATGTTGAAGTCATTGCCGTATTCTATACCATAGTGCCGCTGCTTTTAAATTTGTATGCGCTTACAGGAATTGCTTCTTCCAGGGTCGGAATGATTTTAAATATCAATCCCATCATTGCATTTATACTGGCTGGAGCTGTTTATCATGAGACTTTGGGAATTGTACAGGTAGCCGCTTACGCTCTGATTTTCCTGGCGGTCATTGTTTTTAACGGTCAGCAGATTTTTAAAGTCAAAAATTCAGAAAACAGTGACAGCACAGTAAAGTGACATATCAGAGTTACTCTTCATTCATCAACATCTGGAACTTTTCTGTAAAGAGCCCAACGTGATAGCCATCCATTAATGCATGGTGGCCGTGTATAGAAATATTCATAGTTTTGATCCCTTCAACATCCACCATTTTTGCAAAGGAAATTTTGGGGCAGCTGTCATCAGATGAAAATCTTCTTGCATGGGAAACCGAGGTAAAATTAAGCCATGGAACTGCCGAAAAATGAATAACGTTATCTCCTGCTTTTGCCGGAAGCAGATTAGTGGACAATCTCACTCTCTCAATTTCAGTTGTAGCTGTTTTTCTGAAAACAGATTCATCAGGGTAATAATCAATATATGAAAAACCGAAAGTATTATCGGGACGTCCCACCGTTGCTGAGGCGTGTATAACATCATAAAGATATGGGTTGCCGTCAATGATACGGTATCTGAAATTTTCAACGGAATTGACTGCTTTTATGGCTCTGTATAGATAGTAGAGAAAAAAGGACTGATTGTTTTCTTTTGCAGCAGCATAAGCTTTCGTACAGTCAATGCTTACTGTAATTCCAAAAAAAGGCTCTTCAAACTGAGAGAAAAAAAGGTACTGTTCCTTGCGGTCCCATGTGCTGATCTTTATTAATGTCTTCATTTTAAAAATGTAAATGTTTATATCTTTGTATTTTATGAGATGCAAAATTCTTAAATACAGAAAACAATAAAAAGGACATTTGTCCCGGAGAAGAATGTTAAGAACCAATCAGTTATTTCTTGCCTATGTCACTGATCTTTACGGACAGCAGGAACGGAGGGAAAATATTATTGTAAAATCGTATGACCGGGGCGAGATCCTTCTGTCTCAGCATGAAGAGGTCAGCAGGATTATGCTTGTGACAGAAGGTATTGTCAAATGCAGCCGTATAGAAAAGAATGATAAAGAATACATACTTGAGTTCCTCGGAACAGGAGAAATCATCGGAGAACTGGAGGCCATCCGAAATATCAGTGGGCTGTGCACGATCGAAGCGATTACAGAAGTAAAAGTATATTCTATATCCATCCCTTATTTCAGGAAGCTTCTAAAGGAAGATATTAATTTTAACGGTTTTCTGCTCAATGTTTTTGCTGAGCGTATCGAGCATACCTCCATTCGTGCTTCCTATCAGCAGCTGTACACCATTGAGGAAAGCCTCAGAAGGTTGCTTGAACTGCTTTCAAAGCAGGAATTAAAAGTGTCAAAAGAAAATATGGCTGCTTATCTGGGTGTTTCTGTACGCAGTCTCAACAGAAGTTTAAAGAGACTTTCAGATACTGATGATGGAGGCAGATATCTTTCTTGAAATAGGTTAAGAACCATCTGAGATTCATTAAAAAGAAAAAAAAGCTGTAAATACTTGGTTACCTGAATTTTTGGCAGACAAATTGTTACAACTTCGGCGGAGTAACAGTTAAAACTCCTTAAATCAAATCAAATTATATATTATGAAAAATTCAATTCTAACACTGTTGGCAGTAGCTGCTATGGTAGCCTGTAACAAAAAAGAAACGACTGCAGCTGATAACTCAGCAGACACGACAAGTATGGCTGCTCCTGCAGACTCTCCGATGACAATGAATGATTCTGCTTCAGTGGCAGCACCAGCCGCAGCAACGGCGAACCTGAGCGATCAGGACAAGAAATTTGCTGATGCTGCAGCAAAAGGAGGCATGATGGAAGTAATGATGGGTCAGCTTGCAGCGAGCAATGGAACCAATGCTACTGTAAAAGCATTGGGAACAATGATGGCGAAAGATCACGGAATGGCTAATGAAGAACTTAAAAAATGGGCAATGTCAGTTAATTATACTTTGCCAACTGCTTTAGATGCTGATCAGCAGAAGATGCATGATGACTTAAAAGCAAAAAAAGGTGCTGATTTTGACCGTATGTATGCCATGATGATGGTAACAGATCATAAAAAAGATATCGCAGAATTTAAAAAGCAGGCTTCAGGAGGATCTGATGCTTCTCTGAAAGCTTTTGCAGACAAAACGCTTCCGACTCTTGAGCATCACCTGATGGAATCTGAAAAAGCAGTGACTGCTGTTAAATAATGTATTTAAAGGGTGATTTGCTGTTAAAAAATTACTTTTAACAGAATTCGACCCTTATTTTACTGGTATAAATAGATAACACACTGCAAAGTGTGTTATCTTTTATTTTAAACTGATCTTCAAATAAACTATAGTTGAAAAGATCCTGTTTTTAAAGGGCAGTGAAAAATGCGAACAGGCCAAACAGGATTCCCGGCGAATTTGCAATAATGATCGGTAGATCTCTTTTAGGTTTTTTCAGAATCCCGTAAACTACCCAGAGCATACAGTTTACAGATGCTACTAAAGGCTGCAGCCAGTCCCCTTTATTGCCTTCCAGATTGTTGCTGATCTGGGGAATGTAAGATACATACATCGCCATCGATGTCACTGTTGCCACGATGCCCAGAATTCTAAAGAATTTATCGTTATCTGTCATATCTCAATTTTATTAATTTATATCTTCAAAGCTAATAGTATTTGCAAGTTGTATGCCCAATTGATCAGGATTGTATTGTGGGGGTCGGCATAAACCTGAAGCTAAGATGTCGCAGATAGTAAATCAATACTAAAATAACCTGCTGTCTCCATTTATTAAAGAATATTGATGCCTTTTGATGATTTAAATCAAAATAATTCACGTTTGATGTTAATTTTTTTCTTCAATGTTAGGCTGGAAGCGTCTGAAAACATATATTTGCAGCCTAAATTTTTTATAGACATGAAAGAACTTATTGAAAAAATCAACGCAGAATTCGAAGCGTTTGCAAGCGAAGCGAACCAACAATCAGAAAAAGGAAACAAAGCAGCGGGTACAAGAGCTCGTAAATCAGCTTTGGAATTGAGCAAATTGTTCAAAGAATTCAGAAAAGTTTCTGTAGAAGAATCAAAAAAATAATACAGACTCAGCCGGCTTATAAAGCCGGCTTTTTTTATGTGAAATCTGCATATAAAAATGATTTCCTGCTGATAACACAAATCTTTACAGGCTTTTCTCTAAAGTCTCTTTCTCATTTCTTTAAAATATAGCTTTGTTTTAAAGCATCCTGTACCGATTTGCATTTAGATCCCACAGATTCAAACAGGTTTTTTCGACAAATAACTTTATCTTTAGGCCAATCAATATAAGTATGAAGATAAACACTTTTTTTGCTGTTCCTGCAGTTGTTTTGGCAAGTCAGCTGGTCAATGCCCAGTCAAACAGTCAAAAGTCAGATCCTGTTATTGAAAATTTTGTAAATGAAGCGAATAACAGATCTCAGCTGGAAGAGATGGCATTCGAACTTTTAGATGGAGTAGGGCCCCGTTTGGTGGGTACTCCGGAAATGTTAAGATCCAATGAATGGACTGCCGGTAAATTAAAATCCTGGGGGATTGATGCAAAACTTCAGCAGTTCGGGACATGGAAAGGCTGGCAGAGAGGGATTACCCATGTGGATATGGTCTATCCGAGGATCAAATCTTTATCAGCAACACAGCTGGCATGGAGCCCTGCAACAAAAAAACCTGTAGAAGCAGAAGTCACCGTCCTTCCTGAAGTTTCTTCAAAAGCGGAATTTGACCAGTGGCTTCCTGCAGTGAAGGGAAAAATAGTTCTGATGGCTCAGTACCAGAAAATCGGTCGGTCAGATGAGCAGATCAAAGAATTTGCTACTCCTGAACTCTATGAAAAGCTGAAAGCAGAAAAAGAGCAGGCCTCAAAAAATTTCCGTGATTATGTGAAAAATATCGGTTACGATAACAATACTCTTCCTGAGGCTTTGGAAAAAGCGGGAGTAGCAGGAATTGCAATCTCAAACTGGACCGGAATTATGGGAGCCAACCGTATTTTCGGAGCTAAAACTTCTAAAATTCCGATGTTTGATATTGATGTTGAGGACTATGGAATGCTGTACAGAATGGCTGAAAAAGGAAGCAGGCCGAAAGTGAAAATTGAAGTTCATTCAAAAGTTCTTCCGGATGCAAAGACCTTCAATACCATCGGTATGATCAGGGGAAAAGAAAAACCTGAAGAATATGTTATCCTTTCGGCGCATCTGGATTCGTGGGACGGTGCGCAGGGCGCAACAGATAACGGAACCGGTGTCCTGACCATGCTGGAAACCATGAGAATCCTTAAAAAATATTATCCGAATCCAAAACGGACTATTGTTGTCGGACTTTGGGGAAGTGAGGAACAAGGGTTGAACGGTTCCAGAGGTTTTGTTGCAGATAATCCGGAAATCATCAAAGGAACTCAGGCCGTTTTTAATCAGGATAACGGAACGGGAAGAGTGATCAATATTGCAGGACAGGGGTTTGTCAAATCATATGATTATATCGGAAGATGGCTGAATGCAGTTCCGAAAAATGTGAGAGACCACATCAAAACAGATTTTCCGGGAATGCCGGGTGGCGGGGGATCCGATCATGCTTCATTTGTTGCAGCAGGAGTTCCCGGTTTTTCTTTAAGTTCGCTCAACTGGGGGTATTTTGGTTATACCTGGCATACGACAAAGGATACATACGATAAAATCATTTTTGATGAGCTGAAAAATAATGTGATCCTTACCGCAACATTAGCCTATATGGCATCTGAAGATCCCGAATTTACAAGCAGGGAACGCAGAGTGATGCCTGAAAATGATAAGGGAGAAGTCGCAAAATGGCCGGAAGTAAGAGAGCCGAGAAGGGATTCTAAAGAATATAAATAATTAAAGTAAATATAAAAATGAAAAGAATAACCAAAATTCTTACAATTTGTTGTGTAGTCGTATTGCAGAATTTCGCATTTTCTCAAACTGTTGAAGAAACTCGCGCAAAGGAAATTATTGAAAAAGCAATTACCGTGTCTGGAGGAAAAGAACTTTTAACTGGCATAAAAACTCTGTATACCAAAGCTTCTACTGTAATGGATGGGAGAAATGTCTATTATATTACAAAAGAAATGGAACCAAACTTAGGGAGTTTTGAGATTGAGTATCAGGGAAGAATCGTTTATCGGTCCTGGTTTGACGGGACAACAGGATATGACACTGTAAATGGTCAGAAGAAGGTAGCTGATCAGGAGGAGTTTAAAGATAAGCATGAAAGGAAGTACATCATGAATGAAATCGCTTATCTGGATCCTACGCTGTATAAAGTTAAATTTATAAAAACTGATACTAATCAAAAAATTAATCAGGTAGAGGCTACGGCAAAGGACGGAAGTGTTACGGATTTATTTTATGATACAGAAAGTTTCCTGCTAAAAAAAGAAGAAAAAAAGAATGCATCTAAGAACTCTTTCTCAACTGTTTTATGCACAGAGTATAAAAAATTTGGAGATCTTACATATTGCTCAAAACACATATTTAAATCTGAGAATGGGGATCAAATTACAAATTTAATAGACTTAAAATATAATAAAGGGATTAAAAAATCAGATTTTAAGTATTAGTCGTTTGGTTATATAGAAAATTACCTAAAAATTCCGTTGTATATTTTTTGCAACGGAATTTTTTTTGTTTAATCATTCTTTAACCTGAGTTCGGGATAAACAATTTTTAAATAATTGATTTTCAAAACAAAGCTATTTTATCGCAAAGAAAAACAAAGAAATTCTACTTTTTGAAACGCTTTTTAAGATAAACAATGCCACTTCGTTTATCAAGGTAAGTTTCACGCCTTTGTCTATCCTAAATCTTAGAAAATCACGTAATTACTATTTTTATTTAGCTTTGCATTTTATAGAGCCTTATACCGAACTGAGGTTTCTTTAATATCAAGTAACTGGGTTATTTTTCAGCGGAATAATCCAGGTCTTGAATTTTTGTTTTTTTGCTTCAGGGCAAAAGGAATTACAGGATCATACTCAACTGAATTCTCTTCCTCGCCTCATCCACTTCCGTCACTCTTACCTGAACATGCTGATGAAGTTTCACTACTTCATTCACATCAGATACGAAACCTTCTTTCAACTGTGAAATATGAACCAGTCCGCTTTCTTTGATTCCCAGATCTACAAAACATCCGAATGCGGTGATATTGTTGACGATTCCCGGAAGGACCATCCCGATATTTAAATTTTTAATGCTTTTTACATGCGGATCAAATTCAAAGACTTTGGCCGCTTTTCTTGGATCCAGGCCAGGTTTTTCAAGTTCTTTTAAAATATCTCTGATCCCTAAAATACCAATGGTTTCAGTGATATACTGATCAGGATTGATGGTTGCTATTTTCTCTTTATTGGCAATCAGCTCTTTTGTTTTTATGCCTAAATCTTTCGCCATTTTTTCAATGACTCCGTATGCTTCGGGATGAACTGCTGAGTTGTCCAAAGGATTTTCAGCGTTGGTGATTCTGATAAATGCTGCGGCCTGCTGATACGCTTTTTCACCCAGCCTCGGAACTTTTTTCAGCTGTTTCCGGTTTTCAAAAGCTCCGTTTTCAGCACGGTAATTCACGATATTTTCCGCCATTTTTTCACCGATGCCGGAAACATAGCTTAAAAGTGATTTGCTTGCTGTATTTAAGTTGATTCCCACAGAATTCACGCACTTCATCACCGTGGAATCCAATTCATTTTTTAACCGGGTCTGATCTACATCATGCTGATACTGTCCCACGCCAATTGATTTTGCATCAATCTTTACCAGCTCGGCCAACGGATCGGCAAGCCTTCTTCCGATCGAAACCGCACCACGGACGGTTACATCATAACTAGGGAATTCATCCCTGGCAATCTTACTGGCAGAATAAACGGAAGCTCCGGCTTCTGACACGACAAAAACCTGCAGGGGTTTATCGAAGGCGATTTTTTTAATGAAAAATTCTGTTTCACGGCTTGCGGTACCGTTTCCGATCGAAATTGCCTGAATGTTATAAGCATTTACCATGGAACGGATTTTCTTCATCGCCATACCGCTTTCGTTTTGCGGTGCGTGAGGATAAAGAGTTTCGTTGTGAAGTAAATCACCTTTTTCGTCAATGCAGACTACTTTACAGCCGCTTTTATAACCGGGATCGATGGCTAGGATCCTTTTCTCTCCCAAAGGCGGAGCGAGCAGAAGCTGACTCAGGTTTTCAGAGAAGATTTCAATCGCTTTTTTATCTGCTTTTTCTTTGGCTTCCTGTAAGGTTTCGTTTGAAATGGCGGGTTCAAGAAGTCTTTTGTATGAATCTTTGATGGCTAAAGCGATCTGCTCAGAATTTTCATTTCTTGATTTGATGATGGCATTTTCAATAAAATCAAGGGCTTCCTCTTTATCGACTTCGATATTGGTTTTCACAAAACCTTCTGCTTCTGCCCTCAGCATTGCCAAAAGCCGATGAGAAGGCGTTCGGTTCAGGCTTTCTTCCCACTCAAAGTACTGTGAGAATTTTTGTGCTCCTTCCTCTTCTTTTTTTGCCTTGACCACTTTTGACGTGATGAGCGCTTTCCGCTGGAAAAGACGTCGTAAATTTTTACGCACGTACATGTTTTCATTGATCCATTCTGCCATGATATCTCTGGCACCCTGCAATGCCTCTTCTTCTGTTGATACCTGACTGTTGAGGTATTTGGATGCCAGATGCTGTACATCATCAGTTTTCTGACTCATGATGATTTTTGCCAAAGGTTCCAGGCCTTTTTCTTTTGCTGCATCAGCTTTGGTTTTTCTGCGTTTCTTAAATGGCAGATAAAGATCTTCGAGCTCCTGAATGTCAAAACTTTCTCCGATTCTCTGCTTAAGCTCCGGCGTCAGGGCGTTTTGCTCTTCAATGGATTTTAAAATACTTTCCTTACGTTTTATGATCTCATCAAATTGCCTGTTCAGCTTAAAGATCTGTTCGATCTGTATTTCATCCAGGTTTCCTGTAGCGTCTTTCCTGTATCTTGAGATGAAAGGGATAGTACAGTCTTCGGAAAGTAATTTTAAGGTTGCAAGAATGCTTTTATCGGATATGTTGAGTTGTCGTTGAATAAAATCAGGTGCGTTCATTTATTTTTTTTGAAGTGGCTAAAATACTGACTTTTTTGAATATCAAATCAGAAGTTATAATGAAAAAAAACCGGCGACCTAAAGTCATCGGTTTGTATGTGATCAGAATTATTTATTTTAAAACATCATTATAGTAAAGTGGAGTGTCATTTTCTTCATCAAAACCTATAACAATGACTTTAAAACTTTTTGCATTATCATTGTTGTAAAATGATACAGTAGTTGGCTCTTTAGGATTTTCCTGAAGGTACGTATTCCAGTAGAGAGTGCTCCGGCTGTCATTGGACAGACTCTTGCTGTCTATATTTTCATAAACTTCATTTTTAAAAGGTTCCTCTTTGTCATATCCTTTCAGCGTCATTTCTTTAAGACTTTTTGACTGTCCGCTATCCGCAATGGATCCTGTGATTCCACCACGGCGGGTGTAGACGATAATGGCTCCGTTGCCTCCACCAAAACTTCCCGCAAAATTTCCCCTGATCACCTTGATCATAGCAACGTCAGATACAGAGATCGTTGAAATTTGTGACAGGTCAGTTCTCATTTCGTCAAGAAAAAATTCAGGTGCTCCTCCACGCATGGTGGCAGTAGCGTTTGCTCCCTGTGAACTGATCTGAAGACCCGGAACTCTTCCCTGAAGCCATTGAAGAATGTTTGTAACTCCTAAACCGACATTATCGTTGACGAAATCAAAAATCAACTCATTAACACTATTGAATAACGGGCTGCTCAATGTCTCATTCAGTTTTTTAGTTTTATCACGTCGATCAACTTTGATCTTCACTTCTTCTATATCGGTGATTTTTTCGTTAATAAATTTTTCTGATGTTATATTGGTAACAGCTTTAGTAACATGTACAGGAAGAGCTTCACCCTGAATTCTTTCGGTAAGTTTCATTCTGCCGGCAGGTAAATCTTTTCTGAGCGGAATAAAACTGAAATTCGGCTGGAAATAAACCTGTGTACTGGTGATTGTGTTTTTATCCTTGGTATTAGGCTGATAAGAAAATGTCATGGTCTCTTCGAAGGCCAGATTATCTAAAGAAAACAATCCGTTTTCATCTGTTTTAATTAAATTAAACTTCATTCCGGCATCAGGCATTTTAAAAAGTAAGTTTAATTCTGAGTTTGCTGCAGGTTTTCCCTGAGACATCACCTTCCCTTTATAAGAAATATACGACTGAGGTTTATTTCTGATTACAGGAAAATTTCCCTTAATTAGATTTCTCCAGTCAAATCTGCTGTATTTTTCAGAGATCAGCAGGGCATCCAAAGCTTCTGAATTATGGTTTTTCGCAAAATACTGTGCCGGTTTTACAATATCTGAAGTGAGATCACCGGTAAGCCACAGACTGCTCAGTAAACTGTTATCCTCTTCAGAACTGTTGCTCTCAGGATCTGTTACCACAATACTGTAAACATCGTAATGCTGATCTTTTCCGATGGTAAATGAATTTTTGGCACGTGCTGCTGTATTAAGATCTGCTGTCAGTACAGGTTTTTTAATGTTGAGGATATCAGGATCTACAAAACAAAGTCTCTGGGCGATAATATTTTCCTGTGCATCAAATACCGTGAGTTGCAGTATTCCATTAATAAGTTTATCCGTAGAAATCGACATTACTTTATCAGAAAGTTGTTTCATTTCTGCTTTGTATACCATCTGATTGTTGATTGTTCCCAGAACTTTATAAGACTGACCTGATGAAATATTTTTGGACTGCACAGAATATTTCACCGCATGATTGGTACTTTGAACCTGTAAATTAAGACCGGATGAAGCAACTTCCGGTAAATCAACCGTCACTGTTTTCCCGGCTGTATCCTGAACAGTAAGCTTATAATTGCTACCTGTTTTAGGGTTTAAAGTGAATGATCCCGTATTCTGATCAAAACCTTTAAATGTAACAATAGGTACATTAGGGTTCTGAGTATCGGTAATGTAACCATTCCATTCTGATGGGGTAATTCCCTTAGAGTGGAGGCGAACTGCAAATTTTGTGTTGATGCCATTAATAAACGTCCCGCTTTCGGGATGTACAGTTACGGAGTAGGCTGCCGTTTCATCAGCCGTAAGTTTTTGTTCAGAATTGGGGTTATAGATATTCAGAGGTCTGATATAATTAAAGTTTTCACTGAAATTGGTCATCCATGTTGTATAAGCCCGGATAAAATAAACATCTTCCTTCAGTGTTGCAGGAAGTGCAAAACTGCCGCTGCCTTCACCCTTCAACAAAAGAATCATTTTTTTATCGATAAGTTTCTTATTGCTGTCGTAGAGTTCTACAAAAAGTGAGGTTGAAATTTCAGAACGGTTATATCCTTGAAATACAAATGACTTAAACCAAAGATTTTCACCTGCGACATACTGATCTTTATTAAAGAGGAGATGCACTTTTTCCTGAGGAAAATTTTCCTCAAACTTCTGAAGTGCCGTTTCAGCCTTCCCCTGGGCCTCTATAACAGCGGGCGTTCCTGCTAAGAACAAGAAAACAATGGTGTTTATAATCTTTTTTTTCATTGATGGGAGATAAATCGGTTTCAAAAATATACTTTTTGCTGAATATATTTCAAATGTATTTTTAGAGATAACTGGATGTTGATTGAGGAGGGAGATATTGGATCGGGTTCTTAAAGGTGATATATGATTTCTTTAAGTATGGACATAAAAAAACCTCCTGATTATGGACAAGAGGTGACCCAAATGTTTTCACAACGGAATAATCCTTATTGTGAATTGCTTTTCAAAATTATTAGTACAAATATAGAATAAAAATTTATTAGATGGTTTGAGGAAATCCGTAAATTGAATAAAAATTTTATTTCTAATTTTATACAGTATCAAAAAACTAATAACTATGGTGAAAAATATTTTAGGACTTGACTTAGGAACCAATTCGATTGGATGGGCGTTGATAGAAATTGACCATGAAAATAAATCTTTGAAAATTATAGCACTGGGGTCTCGAATAATTCCTATGGATGGACAAGAATTTTCAAAATTTAATGCAGGTCAAAAAGTGGAAAGTGCTGCTGGTAACAGAACGACCTTACATCGTGCAAGAATTACCAAAGAACGTTATTTGCTAAGAAGAGACCGTTTACATTTGGTGTTAAATTTATTGGAAGCTTTGCCAGAGCATTATAAAATTGAAATTGATTTTGAAAAAAATGGTCAAAAGTGCGGGCAGTTCAAAGATGGAAAAGAACCTAAAATGGCTTATTTATCATCGAGAAATTTAGAAAATAAATTTGATTTCTATTTTGAAGAGGCTTTTAATGAAATGATTGAAGATTTTCAAAAAATAAATCCTGAGATTAAAAATGAAAAGAGAAAACGGGTTCCTAAAGATTGGACAATTTATTTTCTGAGAAATAAGGCTATGAGCCAAAAGATATCATTGGAAGAATTAGCTTGGGTTTTATTAAGTTATAATCAGAAGAGAGGAACAGATTCAGACGAAATTGAAAACGAGGATGAAAAATCTGATGAAATAAAAGAACAACTTGATTTAAGAGTTATTAAGACTGAACAAAAGAATGATGTAAATGGAGATTTCTTTGAGATTACATTAAATGATGCTGAGAATTTCAAATATAAAGAATACACAACTGAACAATTGACTTTTAGAGATGATGTAAAAGAAGTCACTAAAATCTTAAAATTAGACGATGCAGGTAATATAATTAATGAAAAGACAACTTACCAAATCAGTGATTTATATAATTTGACGCTTGCTACCATTGAGCATACTGACATTAATGACAAGAAAGCGAAACACAAATACGATTTTATATACACAAACGGTTGGAAGACTGAGAAGAAGAAAGAAAAATTCGATGTTACTTATCAAAAATTAGAAAATGAAATTAAGAAAGAATCAAAAGTAATTACAGAATTATTTGTAATCTCAAATAAATATGATTTCGCTGGAAAGCCAGAATCCCTTATTCCTACTATAAAATTACCAGATTTTAATAGTGAAGGAAGTAAAGACTGGACTTTGTTAAAAAAGAAAACGGAGAAGGATGTTATTTCATATAACATTTCAAATGGCTTTTTGAATGATGATGGAAGTGCAAAACATTTCATTTCTCCCAAAATTTATGATGTACTAAAAAATGATGCAGTAACAGGAGAAAGAACAAGAATTATAGGCGGTCTTTTTCAAACGATTGACAGAAAGTTTTATCGGGAAGAGTTGTATCAAATAATTAATACGCAAAAAAAATTCCACACCTCAACTTTAGATGATAAAGATATTTTTGAAAAATGTGTAAAGCTGCTTTATCCTCACAATGAAGAGCATTCCAAAGCATTGCTGGAAAATAAACAAGCGTTAACTAACTTGTTGATTGAAGATATTTTATTATACCAACGACCTTTAAAATCAAAAAAGTCAGAGATTTCTGATTGTAAATATGAGATTGATTATTGGAAGCAAGATGTAAATACTTCAACAGGCGAAATAATTGAAATTCCTGTTTATAAAAAGGCGGTTTCGGCGTCTCATCCTTTATTTCAGGAATTTAGAATTTGGGATATTATACATAATATCAGATTGATTCAATTGGAGTCTAAAGATGCTGATGGAAATTCTGAAACGAACGTCGATATTACTTCTCAGTATTTTAAACCCGAGAATTATCAAGCTTTATTCAATCATTTCAATGGCAGGTCAAAGGTTGCGATTGATGATTTTTTGACATTTTGTAAGGATGAATTTAAACTTGATATTGGTAAAAAAGGAGAAAGAAAAATTCTATGGAATTATCCTGTTGAGGAAGAGTTTAAAGGAAACGAGACAAGAAAAAGTTTTGAAAACAGATTTCGAAAATGCGGATTTGAAGGTTTTGATGAGTTTATGACTCAGCAAAAGGAAATTGAGCTTTGGCATTATTTGTATTCTGTAAGTTCTGTTGAAAGGAAGAAAGTAAGTCAGGTTAAAGATGCTTCTAATTTTAAATTTGGAAAAACAGGTATTTGGAACTTTTTTACTAAATATCTTAAAAATGAAAATGTAGCACCAGAAGTTTTAGACAAACTGTGTAGAGATTTTGAAAACTATGCAAAGTTTGCGTCTAAATATGCATCCTATTCTACGAAAGCACTCAATAAAATTCTTCCCATAATGCGGAATGGAAAAAACTTTTTAACTGCTAAAACACCAAAAGAGAAGTGGCAAGAAAAATATGTTGAGAGAGTGGATGCAATTCTCAAAAAGAATAATGAAATAGACTGGTCTGCTGAATTTGTTGATTTGACAAATGTAATCTTGAATGATGTAAATGTGAAAAATGGAGAAATACCTTTTCCAAAAGGACTCTTTAATACATTTAAAAGCTTTCAAACCGTTGATGATTTTCAATTTTTGAATCTAACGCAAGCTTCTTATTTTATTTATGGAAGACATTCTGAATTGGCGCAAGCAAAATATTGGAACAGTCCCAACAAAATCAGAGAGGAAATAACTAAGGAATTAAAACATCATTCTTTAAATAATCCGACTGCCGAAAAAGTATTAAAAGAGACACTGAAAGTTGTTGCTGATATTTGGGAAATCTATGGAAATTCGGAAGAAAAATTCTTTAATGAAATTCATTTAGAAGTTGCAAGAGAATTACAGAAATCCAATCAGGAAAAGAAAGATATTGTAGAGCGTCAGAAAAATAGCAGAGCAGAAAATAACAGATTGAGAAACATGTTGGAAGAGTTTTTAAGTCATTCCTCATACAATGCTAAAAAGGGTAATCAAGACCATTTTGAACGATTGAAAATTGTGGAAGATGGTGCCAGAGTTAGAAGCTATTCGGAGAAGGACTTTTATACAAATAACAAAGATAAGTTTAGCAAAACTGATATTGATGCAATTCTCAAAAAACAAAAAATTACTACATCTGATTTTGAAAAATACAAACTATGGATTGAGCAAGGTTATAAATCTCCGTACACAGATAAGATGATTAAGCTAACTGATTTGTTTGATGGTAATAAATATAATGTTGACCATATATTTTCAAGAGCTACAATTAGTAACGATTCGCTTAACAATAAAGTAGTTTGTGAGGCAGTAATTAACAGGTTTAAATCTCATAGAACCGGAAGAGAATTTATTGCGCAATTTGGTGGAAAAATTCATACCATTTTTGATGATAAATTAAACAGAAATGTTACGTTTAGTCTTGTTGATGAAGATGCATATGTGAGTTTGGTAAAATCTCAATTCAAAGATTCAAAAAGACTAATTCTACTTGCAAAAGAAGTTCCGAAGGGTTTTACAGAAAGCCAACTTAATAATACAAAATATATTGCCAGAAAGGCAATGGAACTTTTAAGCCATATCGTGAGAGAAGATGGCGAAGTAGAATTTAGGTCAAAAAATGTACTTCCTATTTCAGGCGCAGTTACCGACAGACTAAAAAAAGAATGGAAAGTAAACCAAATTTGGACAGAACTTTTAACGCCAAGATTTGAAAGACTTAACAAAATCCATAATTCAGAAGAGTTTGGGAATTATAATATTTCTAAGAGCGGGCATCAATATTTTGACATCAATACCAATAATATTTTGAAGACAAATGATAAGTTCGATTTAAAGAGACTTGACCATCGTCATCACGCTTTAGATGCACTCATTATTGCATTGTGTACAGAAAATCACGTTCAGTATTTCAACAACATCAATTCCGGAATTACAAATAAAAAGAAAGGAAAGATGGAAGCTATAAAAAAACAAAGAGCAGGAATCAAAAGGCAAATAATGTACAGTGAGAAAGACAAAGAAAATCCGAATGAAAAAGTTTGGAGATATATGTTGCCGGGTTCTTTTAGAAAAAAAGATTCTTTGAACAATGAAAAAGATTCTGTAGTTGATGTTTTATGGACAAATAATTATTCAGCGAAAGATAGCAAAGATTACAAAAAAACAGTTTTGGAATCGTTAGAAAATTGCATTGTCTCATTCAAAAATGATTTCAAGATAGTTTCAAAATCATCCAACAAATATGAAAGCTATTATAATGAGAATGGGAATTTGAGATTAGATGATAATGGGAAACCCAAAAAAGAATTTATTAGTCAAAATAATGAAAAACAAAAACATTGGAGTATTAGAAAGTCTTTACATACCGATAATCCAAGTGCAGAAATAACATTGCAATTTGATAGATTGAAGTTAATCGACAATCTTGGTAAAACAAGTTCTATAATTGATGAAAAAATAAAAGACGCAGTAAATGAAATACTTGGAATGTTTGATGGGAAAATTGGCGAAGCAAAAAAATATGTATTACAAAATCCGATTACGATAAACGATAGAGTAGTTGAGTACACAGATTTTAAAATATTAAATACAAAATATAGAAAAAGACAACCTATCGCAAATTTATCAGTTAGAACTGGAACTGGGGCTCTGCCAACATTTGATTCTGTTGTGGATAGAATTAATAAAGTTTCAGATTTCGTTTTGAGAAATGAGTTATTACATCATTTAAAAATAAATGAAAATGATATTGATAAAGCATTTTCGATTGACGGAATTAACGAATTTAATGCAAATAGAAAAATTCCGGTTTTTAGACTTCCGATTTCAGAAAGTGCTACTCTAAAATTTAAGATTGGTAATAAGAATTCAAACAAACACAAATGGGTTGAAACAGGTGGGAATTTTCATTTTAAGATTACGCAAAAAGAAGATTCAAGAGATTACGAAACTATTCCATTAAGAATCGCATTAGTAAATGAAAAAGAAAATTTGCTTAACAACGAAAAAGTTCAAAATGATAAAGAAATAATTTTATCGCCTAACGACTTAGTTTATGTGCCATTGAAAAATGACGAGATAGTTGACTTTAGCAAATTAACTATCCCGCAGATAAACAGAATTTATAAGTTTGTAAGCTGTACTGATAAGGAGGCTCATTTTGTTCCTTACTCAAACTCTACCGAGATAATTAAAAATGAAAATGGTACAAATAGCAAAAATGAGAGAATACAAGATTTTTTTGATGATAATACGATATTAGATAAAAAAGGAAAATTGATTCAAGTAAAGTCTGTTTGTTGGAAGCTAAAAGTAGATAGATTAGGAAATATTTTAAAAGAATAATCATGATCACCCGCTCTATCTACATCGGCAATCCCGCTTATCTCAAGCTCAAAGACGAGCAAATGTATATTATGGAACCTTCATCCAATGAGATGAAAGGCAAAATTCCAGTAGAAGATTTAGGATTGCTGATGTTGGATCATTTTCAAATTACGATTTCCCATCAGCTGATTCAGAAAATGATGGGAAAAAACGTGGTGGTCATAAGTTGTGACAGTCACCATCTACCTCACGGAATTATGCTACCACTTTATGGGCATACTGAACATTCCGACCGGGTAAAAGACCAATTAGAGGCAAGTGAGCCTCTTAAAAAACAACTCTGGAAACAGACTGTTGAATGCAAAATTGAAAACCAAAAAGAAGTGCTTCGAAGATTAGGGAATTATTACGAACCAATGATAGGCTATCAAAGCAATGTCAAAAGTGGGGATATGAACAACATGGAGGGTATTGCTGCCCAGCATTACTGGAAGTACCTCATCAGTCTGGATTTTCTCAGGCAGAGGTATGGAGACTCTCCGAATCAGTTCTTCAACTTCGGGTATTCTGTTCTCCGAAGTATTGTTGCAAGGTCGATTGTCGAAACGGGTCTACTACCCGTTTTAGGTATTTTTCATAAGAATAAATACAATCCTTATTGCTTGGCAGATGACCTGATGGAACCTTACCGGCCTTTTATAGACCTGTTGGTCATGGATTGGCTGACACGGAATTCGGATACTGAAGAACTGACAAAAGAATTCAAATCACATATCCTGCAAATTGCAACCAAAGATGTGATCATTGAAGGTAAAACAAGACCGTTGTTGATTGCCGTAAAAACAACCGCTACATCGCTGTATAAATGTTACACGGGAGAAAAACGACTTATTGCATATCCCGAACTGATATAATTCTGAATGAGAATCCTGAAATTTAAATCATGAATGCCGAAAGGTTTAATGCTTACCGAATTATGTGGGTTTTAGTATTGTATGACTTACCGACAGAAACCAAAGCCAATATGCGGGACGCCAATAAATTCCGCAAAGGTTTACTGGATGACGGATTTACTTTGTTTCAGTTTTCAATGTATGTTCGTCACTGTCCGAGCCGTGAAAATGCTGAGGTTCATATCAAAAGAGTGAAATTCATGCTTCCCAAAGCAGGAAAAGTTGCCGTCATGTGCATTACTGACAAGCAGTTTGGTGATATAGAAATATTTTTTGCCAGGAATAAAGAAGAACCGCCGCCAACCTTCCAACAACTTGAATTATTTTAAATTTTAAATTCTAAAAATGAAAACAATCTACTGAAAATCAGTAGATTGTTTTTTGAGGTTGTGATCAATCACGAAGATAATAATTTTTGAAAGCAATTCACAACCCCCTAACATAAGGCGTCTTAGGCTTGTTTGTTGTGATCAATCACGAAGATAATAATTTTTGAAAGCAATTCACAACGCACTTCGTCCGCGTCGATGTATTCTCCCAGTTGTGATCAATCACGAAGATAATAATTTTTGAAAGCAATTCACAACCCCGTATGTCCTTCGGCTTCTGTTTGTAAAGTTGTGATCAATCACGAAGATAATAATTTTTGAAAGCAATTCACAACCGTAACGGTAGTTCCTGTTTTCCTTAATGGGTTGTGATCAATCACGAAGATAATAATTTTTGAAAGCAATTCACAACCCACATTCCCCGCGCCTACCGCCCGGG
>CAURNW010000027.1:0-28854 GCA_963526305.1 uncultured Chryseobacterium sp.
AGCGGTCGGGATCATTTTTTCCACTTCATCATTTCCTCTTCCGCCGAGGATCAGCCGGGAGAGTTCTTTTCCGTTCTTATCAAGCCTGATGATTATGACATCTTTAGAACCGTAGCCATCGGGTGAGTTCTGTACATTGCCCGCAACAACAAATCCTAAGTCAGTGGTCTGGATGACCGCTCTGGCTTCATCGTCCTGGGCTGTGCCCAATGTTTTCTGCCAAATTTCATTTCCCTCCGAGTTTGTTCTTATCAACCATAAATCTGAGCCTCCTTTGGAATCTTCCTTTTTATCCAGCCCTTTTCCGGAGTACGAAGTTCCTATTATGGCAAATCCACCCTCCTGTGTAGCAATGGTTGCAGCCAGGAAATCGTGGTTCTTTCCTGAGAAATATTTTTCAAATATGGTATCACCGTTTTGGTTGAGCTTGATGATTTTAAAGTCGTACCCATTGTTCTGAGATCCTTTAGCCTGTTGAAGGTTGGAGCTTTGAATGGCACTTCCGCTGATGAGATACTGCTGGTCGATGGTGGTGGTCACCTGGGAAAGGAAGTCTTGAGTTGATGATCTGATATCATGTTGCCAGATTAAATCCTGTCCAAATGACAGACCTGTGAAGCAAAGAAGGCAGGCACTCACATAGATTTTTTTCATACTTGAGTTTTTAATTATTATATTTTGGCGAATTTAACTTTTTTTTAACGGATATTACAGTACTTGTGGGGATATTTCATCCAAACTTAATATTACGGCAAACATACAGAGGCGAGGCGACAAAACCTGACGTGTTTAAAAAAAGTTTTTGTCTGAATCACTTGGTATTTGATGTTGGTGATTTGCAAAACCTGTTGACTGTTTTTTAAACGCAAAGTTTTATTTATACAAGCAGCTCAATTTTAAGGAGCAAAGAGTGGCGGCAAAGCCGCTGATGAAGCTCGCTTTATAAGAATCAATTTTATTGATTCCATTTCTTTGCTCCTTTAATGATTCAAGATTTAACGCAAGGCAAGACAAAGTTTTTTCAACAGCTTTACGCTTTTAAGATAAACAAAGGCATAAACTTATCAATGAAATACAAGGATTCTACGCGTCCATTCGAGTAGGTTTTTGCAGAAAACCATATCGAGAATTTTTGAACAATGGACAAATTTTGTTTTAAGTTCACGGGTTCTCGATACAAATTCTTTCAGAATTTTACTCGAACTGACGGATTTTTAAAGTTGCGTAACTTTCAGTCATATTAAAATAACAGAATCAATTTAAATAGTAAACATACTCAACTCTCAGCGTATAGTTTGTCATTCTGGAGGAGTCTAAACCCAGAAAATCCTGGCTTATAACGAAATTTCCTAATTAAATTTTCTTAACGCAAAGTTTTATTATGCAACCTACTAAGTTTTAAGGAGCAAAGAAGGGCGGCCAAGCCGCTGATGAAGCTAGCTTTATAAAAATCAATTTCATTGATTTCATTTCTTTGCTTCTTTAATGATGCGTTATTTAAATAAAACTTTGCGTTAGAAAATAACATAATCAATTTATAGAATAAGGTTTTTACGCACCACTTATCATCGATTCCCGAAGAGTCTGAATTCCATCGTAAAATTTGCTATTGAGATTCCTCCGGAAATCCAAGATTCGATGAAATACAAAGATTCTAACCGTCGATTCGAGTAGGTTTTTTGTAGAAAACCGTATCGAGAATTCCTGAACAATGGACAAATTTTGTTTTAAATTCACTGGTTCTCGATACAAATTCTTTCAGAATTCTACTCGACCTGACGGATTTTTAAAAGTAGCTTAACTTTCAGTCATATTAAAATAACAGAATCAATTTAAATAGTAAACAAACTCAACTCTCAGCGCACAGTTTGTCTTTGATTTCATCGAATCTTCGATTTCCGGAGGAATCTAAACACAGAGAATCCCGGTTTAGTTCATGAGGAAATTGCATCTTTTTATAAACGCAAAGAATTGTACCATTCAAACTTTTATAAAAAAGGTCAAAAAAAAAGGCTTAACCGAAAAGGTAAGCCTGCTTTTTTAATTATTTATTGATCAGCCTTTCAAACCGCTCCATCATTTCCTCTTTTTCTTTCAGCATTCTTTCGTAGAGCGCAATCTTCTGGTCATGTAGTTCGATCACTTTATCAAGGGGATTATAATTGTTGACTACTCCTGATGAAATTCCTGTAGAGAGGAATCCTGTAGCGCTGTCATTATTTGTAAATGTATTGGAAATAATACTTACAGCATTCTCTTCATCGAAATTCTGAAATGCTTCTGTAGGAACCTGCAGGACTTCGGAAATCCTTTTCAGCAATTGGTCGTCAATTATTTCTTTTTGTTCAAGAAGAGATACCTTTTTTTGGTTCCAGTCTTCACCGAGATCAAAAGCCAGAGCCTCCTGCTTGATTCCCAGCATCTCTCTGAAGCGTTTTACGTTTTTTCCGTGGTGTATTTTCTTTTCCATAGTGTTTATTCAATTCAAAAACTTCAAATAAGCAGTTCCGTTAAATATCTGAATGGTAAAGTTAAAAAATATCCTGTAAATATCGTTTTCTACAGAAAAAAATATCCATTTCATATTATTTTTTATCCAGTAAATAACAAGCTTTATAAAAATCAATTTTATTGATTCCTCTTTTTGCTCCTTTAATTATTCAAGATTTAACGCAAGGCAAGACAAAGTTTTTTAAACAGCTTTACGCTTTTAAGATAAACAAAGGCGTAAACTTAGCAATGAAAATACAAAGATTCTACACGTCAATTCGAGTAGGTTTTTGCAGAAAACCGTAGCGAGAATTCCTGAACAATGGACAAATTTTGTTTTAAGTTCACTGGTTCTCGATACAAATTCTTTCAGAATTTTACTCGACCTGACGGATTTTTAAATATCTATTAACTTTCAGTCATATTAAAATAACAGAATCAATTTAAATAGTAAACAGACTCAACTCTCAGCGCACAGTTTGTCTTTCCGGAGGAATCTAAACACAAAGAATCCCTGTTTATCATGAAATTACATAATTAAATTTTCTTAACGCAAAAACTTATCCTTCAACCTGCTAAATTTTAAGGAGCAAAGAAGGGCGACAGAGCCCCTGATGAAGCTAGCTTTATAAAAATCAATTTCATTGATTCCATTTCTTTGCTCCTTTAATGATGCGTTATTTAATTAAAACTTTGCGTTTGAAAATAACGAATCATTTTAAATAGTAAGGTTTTTATGCACCGCTTATCACTAATTAATTGCCGACCAATCTAACTTAAATTGTAAAATTCGCTGTTGAGATTCCTCCGGAAATCCAAGATTCGATGAAATACAAAGATTCTACTCGTCCATTCGAGTAGGTTTTGAAAAAACCGTATCGAGAATTTTTGAATACTGGACAAATTTTATTTTTAAGTTCACTGGTTCTCGATACAGATTCTTTCAGCATTCTACTTGAACAAAATATTATACTCTAATTTTCTTTATGAATCAAGATGTGAAGTCTCATTAAACAGTTTCAATAATGTTTAATGGAAATAAACTACTGAAATGCAATTGATTCGGACTGTTAAAATTTATTTGCGTAGTTGAATGACTTCATTTATATTTGTAGTCAAATAGCTACATAATGAATTTAAGACGGGATGTATTTCAGGCCATTGCTGATCCTACCAGGAGGGCTATACTACTGATGCTGGCATCACAATCGATGACAGCGGGAGCTATCGCATCCCAATTCAATACGGCAAGACCTACAGTATCAAAGCATCTGCAAATCCTCACTGAATGTGAATTATTAAAGCAGAAGCAGAATGGCAGGGAGATCAATTATCACATCAATGCTCAAAAAATGAAAGAGGTTGCAGCCTTCATTGAGCCATTCCGGCAAATGTGGGACGACCGATTTAATAAATTAGAAACAGTGATGAAAAACTTTAAAAAGAATAGCAATGGAACAGAAAACGATAGTAAAAGCTGAAGATAATAGACAGGAGATTGTTATAACGAGGGAATTTGATTTGCCGGTAGAATTATTATTTAAAGCATACAGTGATCCGGAACTTTTGGAACAGTGGATGGAAACAAAGGTGCTTAAAATAGAGAACAGGCAACATGGCTTTTACGAATTTGAAACATCACGCAATGGGCAAGTGGTCTTTCGTGCCAATGGAACGATCCACGAATTTGTACCCAACCAGAAGATAACACGGACATTTGAAATGGAAAACACGCCATTCCCAGTGCAATTAGAGTTCTTAAACTTTGAAAAATTAACGGAGGAAACCAGCATGCTGACGATACACATGGTATTCAAGTCGGTTGCTTTCAGAGATCAACTAATGCAAATGCCCTTCGCTAAGGGCATCAATTGGGCACATAACAGATTACAGGAAATTATTAAAGGATCTAAATCACAGAAGCCATGAGAAATCCAAAAGTTGAATGGTTCTTTGATAAGCCGGAAAAATGGCAGGAATGCTACCGGGTTTTGAGGGATATCGTGCTAAATTGCGGCCTGACCGAAGAACTAAAATGGGGTTGTCCCTGCTACACACATGAGCAAAGTAACGTGGTTTTGATACACGGGTTTAAGGAATATTGTGCGCTGTTGTTCATGAAAGGTGCCATAATGAGCGATCCGCAAACCATTTTAGTTCAGCAAACTGCAAATGTTCAGTCAGCCAGGCAACTGCGTTTTTCAGACCTTGAAGCAATTATCAAGAGCGAGGCGGTAATCAGGGATTACATTAAGGAAGCACTCAAAATAGAAAATGCAGGATTGAAGATACCTAAGAAAACTACATCCGAATTTAAAATGCCCCGGGAGCTTCAAACGGTTTTTACGGATAGCCCTGAAATAAAACGTGCATTTTATGGATTAACGCCAGGAAGACAGCGGGGTTATCTGTTATATTTTTCGGGAGCCAAACAGGCAAAAACAAGAATAGATAGGATCAACAAATATATCACCAAGATACTGGACAACAAGGGCTTGGACGACTGATGTTTATTGCCTAGCGGGTCGGGCTACATATTATGAACGTACTTACACCCCTACAATACGGACCGACACTTTACTTTTAGGAGTTTTAGTGGCTACCATTTCAAAACTTCTGTTTTTCTGCCTTGAACACCACAATGGTAAATTATTTTAATAAGATATTTCAAGTTTGACGTTATAATTCCGATTGCCAGAATCCCAAAATGAAAGGTCAAACGTTTATCAGTTTTATTATCGGAGAATCTTTACTTTTCCACTAAGTTTCCCTTTTCATCCAGGGCTTGAATTACCGGTTCATTTTTTTGATCAATGAATAAACGCAGTCTTGGGCGACCTTTAGCGTCGGTGAGAAATAGCCCCACCTCACCATTCTTATTTTTTCCGAGGAACATCCTTTGTGCAAGATGCCCTTCCGCTTTGTAGCGCTTAAGCCCCTGGTCATAGGCATTGGTGTCCCTCAATTTTTTCAGCGAATCGAAATAGCTGATCTGGTCGGAAAGCGGCAGTTCATCACGGTCATTCAACGTAAACCCGTAACTTCTCGAAATCTTGCCGGGACGGTTTTCCTGATCGTAAGTTAAGGTCATGATCTGGTCGTTCTTATATTGGTCCATCGTCATAAACATGGCAGCCTCTTTCTTATCGCCGTTATAACCCAGCCCACCGCATTCATCCCCCTCATCATTAAAGAACAAGAGTCCGGCTGGCCGGTCGCGTTTCGGCAGATCTTTGTTATCCATTCGTCCAGGGTGCTGACGGGCACGGTTACTGATCACCATGCGCAGCGTGCCATCGGCTTCAACAATATTGATTCTTTCGGCAGTAAGCTCTTTACTCGGGTTGATTTCCCTGAAGAAACATATGCCGATCATCGCAACCAGTAACATGGTAACAATGATACCATATTTTTTTAACAACTTAACCTGACTGGCTAATTCTTCAACAGACGTATTTTCCATAGAACATCCTTTTAAATTTATGAGACAGATAATTAACAGTAGTTAAAAGAGCACAGCGACATCATGCGTTATCTTCCCAGATCACGTGCATGATCTGCCACTTCCCATGATGTTTTATGAACTGTAATATTTTATTTCCACTCCCGCGGTAGTCATTACCGTGAAGCTTCCCGCTTTTCTCATATATCGAAAAGCGTTGGGCAATTTGACCGGTCATCTTGGTTTCAGCCTGAACCTCATATTCGCTGAATCCCGTAAGTGTACCGTCGGTCAGAATATTCTTCCTTGGCTCAATGAATGATTGAAGATTGTAGATTTCCGTGCTGTCGTCCGTTTTCCTGATGATCTGCGCTTGCTCATGGCAAAGTTCGGAAATACGGTCAAACTGTGGAGAATCCGTAATGTTGGTGAATAGTGCAAAAAATGCTTGCGTTACTTTATCGATCTGAATCTGGTCAGCGCTTAACGCATATTGCTGCAGTGGCTTTCCATCAGCTTCAATTCTGCCTTCATATCTGAACTTTAACTTCTCCAGCAGATTTATTGATCTCTCGTTTCTTTCGGTTGTAATGGCGAGGATTTTATCTTTCAGCATTTCATCCGGAAGTACATTGAGTATGGCTCTGGTAGCTTCAGATGAATAACCTGATTTTGTATACTGAGGTAAGAAGGCAAATCCGATATCATAGTGTTCAAGATAATCTCTTTTAATCAGAGTGATGATTCCAAGTGGCTGATTATCGGCCTTTAATTTAACTGTCCAGTAAATTATATGCGGATTGCCTTTGACTTTTTCAATATAAGCAATCGCATCTTCTGCTGTACGTATATTTCTATCACCGATAAATTCCATCCAACCCGGAGAATTAACCAGCTCAAAAATAAAGGGATGATAATACGATTGAAGGTCATTCAGTATAAGCCTTTCTGTTAAAATTTCTTTTATTACTGTCATAATGCTGGAAATATAAATTATACAGAATTTCTGATTATCCGTTCTGATGCTGAAGGATGTTGATAAGCTTGTTGAAAGGGTCACGGACATAAAACCTCCTGACATTCCAGAGTTCATTGACCGGTCCGTATTCAACAGGGAAGCCTGCCTCTTTCATTCGGTTGTACACCAGATTTACATCATTTACTTCTATGGAAAGATCGGGAACTTCTGTCCCCGAACCTCCTTCTGTTGCGAAGCTTACTTGCAGATCCATCTTTTCGTCACTGCCGTAAGTTCTAATCCAGCCATGGTCCATTAATACATGCAAACCTAGTATCTCCCTATAGAAGAGTTCTGCGGCAGCTGTATCGGGCGTTTGAATGTTGGCAACGATTCGTTTGACTTTTATTTTCTTCATAAGTAGTGTATAAAAAAAACAATATATGATTTTACCAAATTTACTACATCTGAATCAATCAGGAAAATCTCAACAATTTTCCTGTTCCGTCGTCTACAACTGGTTGTTTTCTACTAGATCAACTGTTATTAACAACTTGTTTTCGATAATCAACAATGGGTTCAATGCGATCCAGTCTTGGAATTCGTGGCAATATAGGTAAAATCCCAATCTTGCTCAACAATTATAATTTTTTCAAAATGATCACCATAATATCTATATCTATCCTTTTTTTAATTATATCATGTATTACATATCTTACTTTTATATTTTAAATGACTCTCTAAAATTCTCTGTAATTTTGGTGCCGGTCATCTAAATTGACAATTTTATGACAGTCTCCATTTTCTTTCATCTGCTAAAAAAAATATTGCTTCTCAAATTTTAATTAAGTGGCTCTAAATCATCTGTAAAACCATCTGTAAAAATAATTTTGTATTTCATATTATAATTGTCCTATTTGAGTGGCCAGTTGTCGTAGGATTTTTTATCAATACAATCTATTTTAAATGGGCTTCCAGGAACTAAAAACCCAAATTAAAGTATAGCATAACCAACCTCAGAATCAGAAAATGCCTCAGTTTTTCCGGCAATATCAGAATAAGCACTGTTAAAATGGATTGTTATCTTTCACTTAAAAAATGTTCCATCAATAGCTTTGATTCTTCAGGAAAAGAATTGTAAAATAATGATCATACCTAAATAAACATCCCATGATATGTTAAAACAATCACCATTTAGAAGAAATCATACAAGTTTCAGGAACATATAAATCTGCAAACCATTTCGGAATATTTACCATTTGCGAAATTACTCCATATTCAATTCCGTCGAAACCTTCAAATACTAATATTCCCTTTATCCTTATCTGCATCCTGTTTATATATTCACTGAAAGACGTTTCAATTTCCTGTCTGATAATTATATTTTTAACTGATTGATCAAATTGCAGGTATTTATTATGATCATAATCTGAATCTTTCCACAAATTTTGTATAACCGGGTTTTCAAGGCAAGGAGCTTGCATATAACATATGATATCATCGGGAAATATTTTTAGTAAGTCAATGAAAAAAAAATTTGCAGGTAGTAGCATATCCATTTTATTATTTATAACCTGTTGATAAGCAAGCTTTACTCTTTAAATACTCACTTTAAATTGAGAAGGCGTCATTCCCGTATGCAATCTGAAAAATTTTGAAAAACTGGCATGATCATAAAATCCTAAGTCATAGACAATATCTTTTACTGACATTTCAGAAACTTTCAGCAGGCGTTTGGCTTCCAGTAAAATTCTGTTCTGAATCAATGATGAGGCAGAAACGCTCAGACTCTTTTTACAGATAATATTAAGATAGTTGGATGAAAGGTGAAGCTGGGCGGCATAAAAAGAAACCGAACGCTCATCCCTGAAATGTAAATCGATCAGGTTGATAAATCTGGAAACTACGGGATTTGAATGAAAAGCCTGCTGATCCATGCTTTCTTCAACTGACTTACTGATGATCAGAGCAATCACTTCACACCGTTTTCTGATCATTTCCCAAAAGATATTTTCTGATTTCAACTCATTCCGAACCGATCGGAATTCATACAAAACAGATTGAAACGCATCTTCTGAAAAGTTTATTACAGGGTAATTCCTGAAAAATGATGCTGAAAACCTCAGATGCGGAAGAAGGCTTTCAAACCAGTTTCTGCTGATCATCAACTGGCAGCCAACCGTTTCTTTTTTAATATCCCAATGATGCACCTGCCCCGGGAAAACCAAATGGATCTGGTGATTCTTAATTTGATGCAGAACAAAATCTATATGATGAGACCCCTTTCCTATTCCGAAAAGATTAATGATAAAAAAATCATGCTTGTGAGGTATTTCAATCGACCGCTCTCCATGAAGTTCATTGAATAAAAGATGACCTGCCGTTTCTTCATTTTCATTGAAATCCTGAATTCCCAAAACCGGAAAGTGATCTGATGGTTGATTCATTCTGAAGATTTTCCTTTAAAATTAATAAAAATAAAGGAAAAAGCTTTCAAAGCGGATTTTCATTTTTAAGATTCCAGGATTTTCGCAATTTCCTTAAACCCTGAAGATCTGGCATGCTGTAATGCCGAAACTCCATTTTTATCGGGAATATTTAAATCAGCTCCTGCATTTTTTAAAATTGTAATAATCTCCTGATACTTCTTACTGCCATCACCCAGCACAACAGCTTCCATCAGGGCAGTCCAGCCCAACCTGTTGACATGATTAACCGGAAAACCTCTGGTGTTGGCCAATAGTTTAACCGTTTCCACATGACCTCTTTCACAGGCGGGAATCAAAGCAGTGCCGTTATACCGGTTGAAGACATCAAAGCGGGCGCCGTTCTTCAGAAATAATTTTACAAGTTCGGTCTGTCCACTTGCTCCTGCGTATAAAAACGGACTGTCTCTCTGCTTATCCTGAAAATTAACATCTGCATGATACTGTACGAGCAGCTTCACCATGTCTGTCTGTTTTCCGGACACGGCAATCAGTAAAATCGATTTTCCGTTCTTATCTGCTGTATTGACATCAGCTCCACGATCTAAAGCATTTTTTACTTTAACTAGATCATTTTCTTTAACCATAGTGACCATATTTTCCTGCTCCCTTATATTTTGTTTTGAAGATTGATCAGTATATTTTCCGCAGGCACATAAACTGCAAAAAACAAACAGAAATATTAAATTTTTCATTTTTTCACTTTTAAAAAACCAAATTCCCCCGATGGATCAGTGATTTCACCTCTGAAATTCTCGAAACGGCTTCTGCCGAACAGCTGGCATCGACTAAAACCAGACTGGCCTCATCCCCGGCTTTCGGCCACTGAAGGTTTCCATTATCATCCAAAGGAAGAATATTGGCAGTTGCCAGCTTTAAACACCTTGACAATAAAAACTCAGTCGACTGATGATAAAGCTGTGCATAGAGGTTGGCTTTTTCCAAAACGCTGCCTGTTCCATAGGTATTCCAGTGATCAATAATACTGTCATTTCCGGTGTACACTTTCACCTGATGTTTCAGTAAAAGTGGAAGTGGCATGATGAGCGGACCGATCGGAATTGTTGAGATAATTCCTATCTGGGCGTCTGCCAGTTTTCCGGCAATTTCTTCGAGTTTATCTTTCTCTGTTTTTCCCAGAATAAAACAGTGGCTCAAAAAAGTTTTTCCTTTTAATAAAGGATTTTCGTTAACTTTATCAATAAGATATTCTACTGTCTTCAAGCCTGATTCTCCTGTTTCATGCAAATGGATATCAATTCCTTTATGATGATCCAATGCGAGCTGCACCGTAAAATCAATTGTTTTTTCAATCGAACCGTCAATAGTATAGGGATCTACTCCACCAATAAAATCTATATCCATTTTTGCGGCTTCCTTAAGATAAGGAACAGAATTTCTGTAAAAAACTCCATGCTGAGGAAAAGCGACCAGTTCCGCATTAAAGGTTCTTTTTTTATTTTCTAATGCTTTCTGCAGATTTTTCAATGAATCTAACTTTGAAGTCGGTTCTACATTCACATGGCTTCTTGCAAAAGAGGTTCCTTTAGAATGCAAAAGCTCAATCATTTTTTCGGCTTTCTGCGTTGAGTTTTTCAGCATTTCCGGAAGTATTTTTTCTTCAAGATCAATCATTCCCTTCACTCCGCCTGTCCTTTTTCTGACTGCCTGCCACTGGTCTCCGTAAAAAGTTTTGTCGAGATGAATGTGCATATCTTTAAATGCAGGAAGCATCAGAAATCCTTTTGCGTCAACAGCTTTTGCTGCGGGATTATTCGGAGAAACTTTTGAAATTTTACCCTGTTCAATTTCGATTGAGAATATGCCGGTCTTCGTTGATATGACCTCACCTTCTTCATATTCAAAACCTGTTTCCAGCCTGACATTTTTAAAGATCAGTTTTCCGTCTGTAGAAATTTTCTCATTACCAGATAGTAAAGAATTACCCATTACGTGGGATGTTACTGAGAGCCCCGCCATGGCTAAGGCTGAGTTTTTGATAAAATCTTTCCGTGATATATTGCCCGGTCTGTTCATAATCAATGTATTTTACACAAAATTAGATAGAAGAAAATTCAGACGGAGGTACGGTTTATCTAATTATCTGTACAATTTATCACAATAAAAAAGGATGAAGCCTTATGCCTCATCCCCAATAATTTTATCCTGATCTATTTTAAGAATATTCAAATTTTCGTACCGCTTCAAGCGTCCTGTCAATTTCTTTATCTTTGATTGCATCACTGATGAAATAAGTTTCGTATCCACTTGGGGGTAGATAAATTCCACTGGTCAGCATCTGATGAAAGAAATTATTGAATAATGAATGATTGGCCTGCTGAGCCTCATCAAAATCGGACACCCTGTTGATGTGGAAAAAGACAGACATCATCGATCCTTTACGGTTAATTTTATGTTCAATACCCTTTTCATTTAAGATCTTTCCGATTTCAAAATCTAAAGTTTCTGTGGTTTTGTTTAATCTTTCAAAGAAATGCTCATCATTTTTAATCAGCTGCAGGGTCTTGAGGCCTGCTCTCATTGCCAGAGGATTTCCGCTCAGGGTTCCCGCCTGATAGACGGCTCCTTTCGGTGCCAGTTGATCCATAATTTCGTTTCTTCCTGCAAAAGCACCTACCGGAAGGCCTCCTCCGATCACTTTTCCATAGGTAACAAGATCTGCTTTTACATTATACACTTCCTGTGCACCTCCGAAGGCAAGCCGGAAGCCGGTCATTACTTCATCAAAAATCAATAACGCTCCGTTTTCATCACATATTTTTCTCAAATTCTGCAAAAAACTGTTCTCCGGTAGGACACATCCCATATTTCCTGCAACAGGTTCGATGATTACTGCAGCAATTTCACCGGGATTATGTCTGAACAAATCCTGAACCTGCTCAAAGTCATTATACCGCGCAAGCAGAGTATCTTTTGCCGTTCCTGATGTCACTCCGGGAGAATTTGGATTTCCGAAAGTTGCAGCACCGCTTCCCGCTTTGATCAAAAATGAATCTGAGTGACCGTGGTAGCATCCTTCAAATTTTACGATTTTATCTCTTCCGGTAAAGCCTCTTGCCAGTCTCACAGCACTCATACATGCTTCCGTTCCTGAAGAAACCATTCTGATCTGGTCGATATTCGGAACATTTTCTGTGATGAATTTTGCTATTTCGGTTTCAAGTTCGGTGGGTGCTCCGAAGGAAAATCCTTTTTCGGCCTGAATTTTCAATGCTTCCAGAACTTCAGGATGGGTATGTCCCAGAATTGCAGGCCCCCACGAGTTGATGTAATCGATATAGGTATTATCATCCGCATCAGTAAGATATGCTCCCGAAGCCGATTTCATAAATACAGGAACGCCTCCTACAGATTTAAAAGCGCGGACAGGAGAATTTACCCCTCCCGGAATATATTGGTAAGCTTCTTCAAATAAAGCTGAACTTCTTTGGTATTTCATTGTCTGTTTTTTATTGTTTTATCCTTCATAAAAAAGGGTTCCGTCTTCCCCTGCATAGTTTTTTTCACCATTAATAATAGTATAGTAAAGCCCAAATGTCCATCCATTCTTAAAAACATTTTTTTCAGGCAGAAATTTTCCATTTAACATTCTGTTATTCGGAAGAATTGTTTTAAATAATAAGTTTTCAGGATCCTCAGGGTCCTGCTCTGAAAGAAAAACCAATTGATTGCCCTCATCAACTGTGATTGATGTATATTTTATTGCGTAGATCTCCCTGGAAAATTCATCAACCAATCCGAATAATCGGTAAGAATCTGTTGTTAAGAGATATGGTTTTCCGTTATACAGCTGCCATCCTGCGTAAGCAGTCTGCGGGGTATTTTTGTAAAGTTTTCTGATTTTAGGAATATAGATCCCGACAGGTGAATCACCTGAGAAAATTTCTAAAAAATTCTCCTTAAAAAGAATACGGTAAACTGACTCGTTTTCATAAGGCTTGAGCATTACCATATCCTGTTCATCCAAATCTGTCCATTTTAAAAGAGTTGGCTTGAACGGGGTATCAGAAACAAAGAATGGATCATCCTTTTTATTCCACCGGTCATTTATTACAAAACTCTCAGTCATAATGTAACGGTCTGACCTCATTTTTGTTTTGACAGAATAATTGTAATAATCAAAACCATCAAAAACAACATAGTTACTGTCAGCTGTAAAAATCGGCTTTTCTGAAATAAAAGGCATAATAGGTGTGGCACTGTTATCAATAATTCCAAACCTCCCGTTTTTTTCAGCATGAAAACCGCCTACTGAAGAACCATACCAACTTATACTGTTAAATTGCGGCTGAACAACGATAAATTTACCAGTATCACAAAGACCCCATAAATTACCTTTCCGAAAAGGAATATATTTTAACTGCTCCTGCGAAAATACTTTACATGACATTGCAAGTCCTACAGTCAGTAAAACTTTTGAAAGTGCATGAACTATTTTGAATGTATTCAACAATATCAGTTTCTAGGTTTTCTGTCAATCAGATAGATCAATTGTCCGGCAACAGGTTTCTGCCCCTCCTCCATTCTGTTCTTTGCGTACAGCTTATTGAGTTTAACCCCGAATTTCTGTGCAATGTCGTGCATATCCTCGCCAAATTCAGCTTTATAGGTCGGTGTATTTCCTGCAGAATTTTTTGACTCAAGGAATACAATATCATCTTTTTTAAGAATATCGGACTGCAGATCATTCCATTTGGACAATTTACTTTCGCTGATTTTAAATTTGTTGGCGATCAGCTGCACATTGGTATCTTCAGGAATGACCACATATTTCAAACCACCGTTGGGATGGCTTTTAATTAAAATTGAATTGAGAATTTCCGCTTTTGTTTTGATGCGCTCCACTCTTTTTTGCTGCTGTGCATAAGATCCGGGCTGATAAGGCACCTTAACGGTCACCGGCTCAGTCTTTTTTATTTTTTTGGCAGGTTCAAGACGCGCCATAAAAGCTCTGTCATCCTTTAAATCAGGATACTTTCTAAGGACTGCGTACAGAACTTCCGCAGAACTGACGTCATCAAACTCGTACAGCTTATATCTTTCAATCTTACCGATGAGGATTGAGGCGTAGCGCGGATTCGTAGCGTAGCCTGCTTTTTTCAGACCATGAGCCCAGGCTTTATAATCTTTCATATCCAGTGAAAACAGCTTTGTATAGTATTTTCTTGTTGCCAGGAATATAGAATGATCCTCATAAGACTGTTTGGGATCTTCATATACCCTGAAACATTCATTGGGAGCATCATCGGTATGCTTCATGGTTTTTCCCGTCCAGTCTTCCTTGCATTTAATTCCAAAGTGATTTTTCCCTTCGAGAGCCAGGCGGCTCTGTCCGCCCCCTGTTTCCAAAAGTCCCTGAGCAAGGGTGATAGAAGCCGGAATTTTATATTTTTCCATTTCTTCCACTGCATACTGCGCAAATTTCTGGATGTATTGATCTTCGGTGGCCCAGGTCTGGGCGGAGAATTTTGATAATACTAAAAAGCCTACAAGTGAGCAAAGTCTTTTCATCGTTTTACAATTATTTTTTTAAGACCAGACGGAACATTCATCAGGATATTGGGTCGCCAATTAAAATCCTGACCTGAATGTTTCTTCTTTTTCAGTTTTATATTATTAAATTTCTATTCTGTTTTTCTAAAAGCATATTGGCTCCGTCTATTCCCTGCAGGCCCCCGGTATGAAAGCATAAAATCCGGCTTTCAACGGGAAAATAATCTTCACCGATCATTTCAAAAACTTTCTGCATCATCTTTCCTGTATAGACGGGGTCTAAAGAAATTCCGTACTTCGCTTTAAAGTCATTGATAAAACGGATATTCGTATCACTTATTTTACCATAACCCCCAAACGCAGCATCAGTTAGATGAAAATTTCTTCTAGGGGTTAACTCTGAAATTCTGTTTTCAAGAGAAGAGTCATCAACTACTTTGCACCCTATAACGCTTTGATTTTCTTCACAAAACGCTGAAATTCCCGCCAACGTCCCCCCGGTTCCAACTGCTGTGCAAAGATAATCAAAATCTTTTGTATCGTTATTCAGCATCATTCTTAGACCCTGAACGGCCTTTTCATTTGTTCCGCCTTCAGGGATAATGAGCGCATCAGGAAATTCCTGCTGCAGAAATTCGGTAAGTTTTTCTTTATGCCGGTAAGCTTCCCTGGTGATGAACTTCAGATCCATCCCGTTTCTTTCTGCTGCAGCTAAAGTAGGATTGTCTTTCCATTTTTTTTCCAGTTCCTCCCCCCTGATGATTCCGAGAGTGGACAGAAATGCTGATTTTCCAAACGCTGAAACTGCAGAAATGTGATTGGAGTATGCACCGCCGAAGGTAATGATCAGTGGTTTTTCGGGTTTCTTTTCAAGATAACGGTTGATATTAAAAAAAAGCTTCCAGTATTTATTACCGGGAATCTCAGGATGGACGAGGTCTTCCCTCTTCATGAAAAGTCTTACCTTTTTACCGATCTGAATTTCCTGTATCGGAACAGATTCTTCCGGAAGTTTTAACAGCATTGCTTTGTTTTAAATAATATATAATTTTTTCTTTATCAATAGAAGAACATCTTTTATTCAACGGTCATGACTGAAAATATTGTGTAAAATTCCATAATTTCCTGCCTTTAAGATACTGCAGATCATATTCCTTCGCATAGGCTTCCCTTTCAAATGAAATAGCCCTGTAAGCTTTGTGACCGTTCTTTAATCTTATATAGTGATAATAGTACTCGAGAACATAGGCAATATAAAAAAAGACGATCAGCAATTCCAACTGCTGCCTCAAATGAATTTTTTCATGATTGATAAGCACCCTATCTCTCTTATCTTCAGGATTTTTAATGAAAATAAAAGGGTAGAGCGTAATGCCATTTATTTTTGTATTTTTGAGGAGCTTTTGGCACACAATTATCATAATAACAAATATAAAAGTTTTGATTTAACTTATGGCGAATTTTGACATCAAAGAGCATGAAGACTTTTACTATAATGAGCAGGGTTACAAAGTTTTTACAGAGAAATTCCATCTAAAACGTGGTTATTGCTGTAAAAGCGGTTGCAGGCACTGCCCTTACGGTTACGATAAAAAGACAGACACATTTATAAAAATCAATAAAAAAAATCAATAAAATGAGAAAATATATTTTTATCCTGATGGCGGCGACTTTAGGTTTATCTTCCTGCAGTCCTTTCAGAGTGCGTTCAGATTATGCAGAAACAGCGAACTTCAGTACCTATAAAACCTACAAAATCAGAATTGATGATCTGAAACTGAATGATATCGATAAAGACAGAGTACTGAATGAACTGTCTAAACAGTTACAAACCAGAGGTCTTCAGTCCGGAGAAAATCCTGATCTGATCGTTAATGTAAAAGCGAATCACAAGAAAATCACTGACATCAATACAACCAGCCCCGGCGGAATGTGGGGATGGGGCGGCGGCTTCGGATGGGGAATCGGTATGAACAGAACCTGGACGAGCAATTATAATGAAGGTGCAATCATTGTGGATTTAATTGATTCCAAAACCAATAAACTTGTTTGGCAAGGAATAGGAAGCGGAATTTCAGTTGACAGACCGAAATCCAAACAAAAACAAATCCCTCAGATTGTTGCTGAAATCATGGCAAATTATCCTCCGGGAATGAAAAAATAAAAATCTGAATTCAGATGAAGGAAGTCAATACATTTTTTGTGTTGACTTTTTTTGTGAAAAATTCTTTAGGCATTTATCTTACAAAAATTTAACATACCTCAGATAATAAATGTTATTTTGGATTTAATAAAAATGTACTTTTACATTCACCAAATTATTATACCAAAATCATTATATGAAAAAACATCTTTTATTCTTAGTACTGGCACAGCTCACCTACGCACAGGCACCTTCAGGTTATTATTCCTCTGCCGGCGGACTTTCCGGAGCATCATTAAAAACCGCACTCAGTTCAATTATCACCAACGGTCATCAGGACAAGGGCTATGGTGGACTCTGGACCGCTTATAAAACAACGGATATTGATAAAAATTATGAAAATGACGGATCAATTCTGGATATTTATTCTGAAAGACCCACATCATCCGACCCTTATAATTTTACACCCGGAAGCAATCAGTGCGGAACCTATTCGACTGAAGGAAACTGCTACAACCGTGAGCATATCGTCCCTCAGAGTCTTTTCAATGAAGCTTCACCCATGAAGAATGATATTCACTTCATCAGAGCGACCGACGGAAAGGTCAACGGAATGCGTTCGAATTATCCTTTCGGAAAAGTGGGAAGTACTACTTTTACGTCTCAGAACGGATCAAAGCTGGGAAGCTCTTCGTCTTCCGGTTTTTCGGGAACGGTATTTGAGCCGATTGATGAATTTAAAGGTGATGTTGCAAGAATGGTTTTCTATTTTGTAACGAGATACCAAAGTCAGTTATCCGGATTTTCTTCAGGAAATATGCTGGGAAGTTCAGCTTTCCCGGGATTACAGACCTGGGAACTGAATGTCTTAATGGCGTGGCATAACCAGGATCCCGTTTCTCAGGCAGAAATTAACCGGAATAATGCTTCCTATACTTTTCAGGGTAACAGAAACCCATTCATTGATAACCCTAACTATGTGAATCAGATCTGGGGATCACAAACTCCGGCACAGGATACACAGGCTCCTTCTGCAGCCGGCAGTCTCAGTGTTTCAGGGAAAACATCCAACAGTGTTTCGCTTACTTGGACTGCTGCGACAGATAACGTAGGGGTAACTTCTTATGATGTTTACATGAACGGGGGACTGAAATCTAATGTAAACTCAACCTCTGCAACGGTTACAGGATTAAATCCTTCTACATCCTATACTTTTTATGTAAAAGCTAAAGACGCTGCGGGAAATGTTTCTGCAAACAGCTCAACGGTTTCGGCAGCCACCAATGCAGGAACAACCAATCCTAATCCTGTAAACTGTGTCAATGAGACCTTTGAAACCATTCCTACATCCAATGCGTCATCATATACAACGAAAACCTGGAACAACGGAGGAATAACGTGGACAGCAACAGACTCCAGAAGTGATCAGACGATTGCAAACAAAGCGATCACTGTCAGAAACGGTTCGTTAAAATCAAGCAGTTTCAGTAATGGAATCACTTCCTTAACAGTGACTACCCAGTTGAAATTCAGCGGAAGCAGCGGAAACTTTAATATCTTAGTGAATGGCGTAAATGTAGGTAGTGTTCCATACAGCACCACAGCTACAACGACTACGATTAACAATATCAATGTTTCCGGGAACGTGATTGTGACTTTAGTTAATGATTCATCCAGCAACAGGGTGGCCATTGATAACCTGAGCTGGACCTGTTCAGGAATATCAGCAAAACAAAGTATCAATTCTATAGAAAATAACCAACAAAAAGAATTACAGGTTTACCCCAATCCTATTTCCAATCAGGAAATTTTTATAAAAGGAGCTGCTGAAAACATTCAAAAAGCTGAAATCTATAATCTTCAGGGGAAGGTAATGAAGACCATTGATCAACCTTTTAAACAGGGAAAATCGATTAAGACAGGCAATCTTCCACAGGGAATTTATATTTTAAAACTGGATGAATCGAGTTTGAAGTTTATTGTAAAATAAACTCTCAATTCATCTAATTAAAAAATGACTTCCTAAACATTTGGGAAGTCGTTTTTATTTTTTGCTCAAAGATTCTTACTCCGGTATTAATATGATCCCTTATGTAAGACAGTCATATTATTATTTTTAGTACTTCCGTATAAAAAACCTTGTTGGTGAATCCCTGCTAATCAGTTTATTGATTTTCAATAAATAATACATAATTATTCATGAAATTTCTTGACTTGTCATCCATTGTTTCAAACTCAAATATTTCATTGTTTTTCAATACAAACTGAGTGTTAAAATTACGATTACAGTATCCTTCGCCAGACTTGGAAACCTGGTCCAAGGTTTCAAATTGCTTTTTGGCAGTTTCATCATTTTCAAATTCATAAATACGAATGTGAAAATTATAATAATAGCCCGAAAAATTTTTATTACTTCGATCGGTTATTGTCCTCCTATTATATTTGGTTCTTTTTAACCTCGTTTTGATTGAAAAAACCCGCATGCCTTTCATATTGATATGATATTGAATATGATTCACACAATCGAAAATAAAATTATACTTATCTTTTGATTGATCAACTGTATATGAAGTTACCTCTGCATCATTTTTTTCTAATTCTTTATTTAGATTACTTATAATACCTGGATGATCGGGCATATTTACGGTATTAATAGTATCATGAGTATATTCCGTATTGACCAGTTTGTATACTATAGAATCCTCCAACTTTTTTTGACAAGAAAGAATAAGCAGACAGCTAAAGCTTATTAAAAGAGAGTGAAAAATTTCACTATTTCTTATATTTCTATACATATTCACTTTACATTTCCATTATGAACAATAGAAGATTTTTCTTATTACTTCCACATCATAAATCCCTGGGTTGCTAAATTTCTACCTTCGGGGAGATATAAAGTAATTGGGGGTACAAATATTCCACCTTTTCCATATTTTAAAAACAATGCTCCTCCATTTCTTAAATCTGGATCCTTACTATTTGTGATTAATCTTAATAATCTTCCTTCTCCCATATATTCTATTCTATAATCTTTTATAGTTTCGAGAGTATAATTATTTCCAGTAATATCATCTTTATATTCTGCCAATGTTTCTGTAAGATTCTGTTTATCCCTGTAATACGATCCTTTAATTCTAACAGTAGAAGGAAAATCAATTTTTAACTGTGCATCTAAATCCTTGTTTAAATACATTTGTCCTACCATATTATAAAACTCTAAAGCTTTTTTCCGCACCAATTCCTGATCCAGTTTTTGTAAATTTTGTCCTTTTTTCCAGCCTTCAAATTCAAATGGAACCTTTGCGTCAAATGTAAAACTAAACTCATAATACGCTCTTCCTGCTACTTCTTTTGGACTTACCTTTTGAGTAATTAATTGTTCATCATCTAATCCCTTATTAGATTTTTCATCAATACTAATAATACTGATCATTACTTGTGACTCTTCCGTTAGCTTCGTTACTGGTACAGCATCTTTTACACCTAAGCTTTCATTATTCAGATTACCGATCGGATACATTTTCACCGTAACTTTCTGTTCGCCTGATTTTAAAAACAACGAACTAAGTGGTGTGGGTGTAATATAATTTGATAAATCATAATCATCAAATAAACTTACATCATTTACATAAATTTCTATTAAACAGTTTCTTTTATTTGTTCTAAAATAATAAATTGGCTCACTATTATAATGTTTAATTTGTGAGTTTAGTTTCTCTACAAAATTAGCTTCTGTTATATCTTTTGCCTCCGGGAAAATATATTGGTCAATATCGTACATAGGTTGCTGATTGTTGATTGTTGATTGTTGATTTTGGCTGCAGCCGGTTATACTTAAAGTAAACGCCAGTACAAAAATTACTTTTTTCATATAGAAAATTTTTATTCTGTTAATGGAATCGGTTTATGTGTTATTATTTGTGGGGGGATTATCACAAATTTTTGAGATTTTCTCTCAATATTTATATCTTTTCCATTCTTCTTTTGATCTTCTCTTTTAAAATTATATTCATACTCTCCTGCAACACCTGTAAAGATTACGGAATCTGTATAATACGGTATTTTTTCATTGGCATGGTAGAAATATCGGCGTTCTGTAAAAATACCGGTACTGATCTCAAATTTACCTCCTGCCTCTATATCTTTTACAGTAGCGTTGGCTATATAATTAATAATATTCATAGCTCTCACCGGTACTTTTACATTGGCATCTATTTTTACATCTACCTTAAGCTCTTTATTAGATCCTACTGTGGCAATTGATGCATCCTTCACACTGCCTTTTCCTAAAAAGTTAGTAAGGTTTAGTTTTTTTTCTGCGTTATGAATCTTAAGTTCGAAATCCATCCCGTAACCGCCTTTTACTCCAACAGAATATTCTGCTTTTGCACCAAATACCTTTTCGATTAATTCTGCGGTAACAAATGCCAGGTACTCATTTAATTTACCAAAAGAATCTCCCAGCAATTGCAGATAATGATCAGATAATCCGGCGGCTTCATGTGCATCTTTACTAAACGGTCTTAAAATATGCCGGTTGAAGCCTATTGTAAGAAATTCAAGCCCTTTTTGGGAAAGATCGATAATCTTATAAACAGGAGTTTTTTCGTAGACCAAATCACCAAGATTTTTTTTATGTTCATGATCGATCCCGAAAAGAGGGGAAAAAGCGATTCTTTCTTCTAATAATGGCTGTATTCCTATATTTTCATCTTCTGCGAAACGGTAGCCTTTATAATAACTTACCGATGGAGTTGTGATAATGGTATGCCCTACTTTTGCAACGGTTCCTAACAGTTTTTTATTTCTTATTGCTGCTATATTTCTTTCTGCTTTTTTAGCCATTATTTCCAGCTTTCCAGACATTTTCACTCCTGCTTTACTCATTCTTGCAAGCAACAGTTCTGCGGAAGCACCTTCTGTAACTATCAGTAAAAGAATCTGTACTAATATTTCAAGCGTTACTGCTCCTGCTATAAATCCGTCAAACAAATTTGGGTATTGTTCTGCATATTCTATCCGTTTGTCACATTTTCCATTTTTATTAAAATCATAATATGCGGTAAAAGCTAATCCATAATTATTTGCCATATCTTTTAAAAGCTCCAGAATAAAATCATTTATGCTATCTACTATACCAAAAGGATCTACCGGCATCAAAAGATTAAAGTATTGATTGTAATTCTGAACCCAGGTAATCTTATCATCTAGGCCTTCCCGCTTAATCACATCTTTATCATCCATATAGTATCTGGGCCGGACAGGTTGATTATAAAAACCATGAAACGCCCAGGCTACATCAGCGTAGGTGTGCAAGTAAACTCCTTTCTGATAACGGCAGGTTTCCAAACCAATTCTATGGGTTTTAACAATACCCTTCTTATCTGCTTCAGCATCCATCAGCACTCCTTTAATCTCATTTTCCAAAACATCTGTATTGCGTAATACTGCGGAAAACAAAAAATAATTCTTCATAAATTCCCATGCAGAATCTTTATCATATTCATAATTAAACGAAGGTTTAATAGTAATTTTTTCATCTATTTTTTCAACAGAGTATTCAATATTAGCTTCATCCAAAGCTTCAGTATTAGCTACTCTGCCTTTATGTGATTTTTCCTGTTCAGCTACACTGTCTTCAGAAAAGGTGGTAAGTCTTTTATTCTGCTCCGAGAGACTGCAGTTCTCCGTTTTCACAGCTTCCAGCCTTATTTTAAGTTCTTTCCTGTTTTTACTGTCTCTAGGCGGAACGATTGCGTATATATGCAAGGCATTATTTTTAAAAACTCCTTTAGAATCCTTTTTCGTGGGTTTCTTCTCATCAAAAAGTTCTTGTTCTGGATTATTTCCGTTTTTATAGTACACCCTTTCGTACTTGCAAGGTTCATATTTTTGAGTAAAGTACTCTTCTGCGGAAACAGTAACAGGTTTAAGACTTATAACGTTTTCGGGTGGAAGAAATGATGTGATATTAAAGACAATATTCAGTAGTTTGTTCTGATCTTTCCCGTGAAATAAGATTTGATTTTCATAGGATATGATGAAATAACTTTTGGCTATTACCGTATCTTTTACTTTTCCTCTTACAGAAAGTAAATTTTTTCCAGAAATATAGTCAATCAGAATCGTTGGAGCATTTCGAAGAAAAAACTGATAATTATCTTTAAGTGTTTCGGTATCAACACAAAAATCATTCAAGTCATACTCTGAAGTCATACGAAAGGTCTTCGCAAAATCTGTAATCTCAACATCATCATCCGCAGATTTGAGAAAAAAACGAATGGTCAAAGGAATATTATATAGCCCAAATCCTTTAAAATGGGCAGTAAATTTATGGTTTACTGCTACTTCGTATATTTTATGATCTTCTGAATCTCCCCAATATGCCTCCGTAATTTGAGGTTTTGCAAATACGGAAATATCTAATTTTGCTAATACTTTATCTTGTAAATCTGTAATGATCACATTAAAAATGTGGGGAGCTTCGTTGGAGCCTGCATAAGATTTTAGAATTTTTAATTCTGCTTTCTTTGATTTTGTTAAATCATTCGTGTCCAACTGAACGTTGTTACTATAGATTTTCCAAATGGTCTCTGTGTTTGAGGAAACATCAACTGCTTCCATATCCAACGTGACGGTTTCTGTTTTTATTACGTCAAAATCTAAATGCAGATAGCCATTACCATCATGAGTTTTGCTGTTGTACTGTGTGATTATTCTTGCCATTATATCATTTGGTTTTAAAAAAGATGAAGTGATTAGGAGTCTCTTTTTCATTCAAATCCAAAAACGGAAACAATTCCGCCACCACTTCTTTATCCGCATTCTTTACATTCTGTGAAGAAGCTTCAGCCGTTTGTCCGTGATTAATAATAGTTATACAGTCCGGACCACCTACAGGACAAGTTGCCTTGCTGTCTTCTAGTAATGTTTTTCCCTGATTATCTTCCAGCGTTATTTTTTCATAATATCCACTCCATTGGGTAACAACTGCCTTACAAGGATTATTATTCATTTTTTTGCAGGACCCAAAAGTATTTTTCTCAAAGGTTTGTCCAATGTCAACATGAGTAGCAACAAGCTTTTCACTTCCATTCTCATTGATGTAGCGTTTACTTTGTGTTTTTACGGCAAGCGTATCAGGAGTTGTACCAAACTTACATTGGCAGGTGGCTCCATGGCAAACTAAATGTTTTTCACTCATAGTATTTTGTGTTTTACTTCTCAGATTTACTGTTCGTATAACTGAAAATCTATTTTATATTCGGCATTTTTCTCAAATGTTGAAATATATCCGGTTATTGAAAATATCTCTCCGGTATCTTTATTCAGTTTATACAGGAGATTAGCTTCTCCTTTTGCCCTGCTTTTATTGAACAGATTTTCTTCTTCAGTTCCTGTTATCTGTAATGCTATTTTATCTCCTTTTGTATATTCTTTATTCAGTACGAATTCTGTATCATATCCAGTTTCCTGTGATAAACCTGAAAAATAAACCTGTAGAAAACTTTTTCTCAGATATTCAGGATATCCCTGGTAGATAGGCAATAAAAATAATTTATAAAAAATATTTCTCTCAAACATCCCTTTCTTCACATTAAGATTTCCATAGGCACGATCCAATTGTTTCAGGATCTGGTCTGTGGTTTCAGACTGATAATAATCTTTCAGTTTTGGAAGGCAATCTGTTTTCCAACGGTTAGCTATTTGTTCATGGTTGATAATGTTGTCAAGTTCTCCATTTTTCTTCACTGAAATCTGTAATGGATATAAAACCTGTTCTGCTTTTTCAAATAACTGTTCTATAATCTTATCAATTTCCTGATTATTTACGTATGTTTTTTCTTTTGTTAGCTCCAGATAAGATGGAGTTCTTTTTATCTTTATTCTGTAATGGATCTGAAGATCTTTAGGTAAGAATTTGATAACGACCCCGTAAATTTTCTCACTTGAAACCGAAGGAAGATCCAATGCTGCACTTTTCAGTAATTTCCGGTCTCTGATATCAAACTTCTCCGATGGAATATAAACGTATTCCACATATTTAGGCAGAGATAAGGTCAATAACTCCTGATAACTGCAGTGTCTGTTATGAAACCCTATCAGTTCCTCAGAAGTCATTTCATATTCCCCGGAAAATTCTTTAAGGTTTAAAATTCCCTTAATTTTAACCTTTTTATACTCTTCAGTTGCAGAATCATTCATTCATATGTTGTTCTTTTTTCTAATTCAGTTTACCGTAATCAGCTTACTGTCACTTGAAAATATTTATAGTTTTTTTTATATCTGACAATTTAAAAAAATGTTTTATGAGTGTCCGTTTTTAATCATAACACTAAGATGATCAGTCATTTCGTCAGACTACGTCAAATCTTCAATTTTCGGATGAATCTAAACTGCTTTATTTCAGTGTATTGAGATTCCTACGGAAAGACAAACAAACCGTTAAAAACTAAGTTATTACTAATTAAGGACATTTATTAAATATTTTAATATTTTTCCAAATCTGAAAAACTTAAGTCCTGAATTTTTGGCAATAAACTGATTTTTATATCCTTCTTTCTTTTATGTAGGATTTCATCTGAACCTAATTCCTGTTCAAACTCGATTTTAGTTTTTGCTATTAAATCAATGTCAGTTTCAAAAGTTTTATTTTTTCCATCCCAAAATACCCGTGATATTTTAGTTAATTCAAAATTATTTTGTTTCAGTGTGAATTCATACGTGCTTTTTCGGTTATTAATATCGGTAAGCATTTTTAAATTGCCATCCTCAATAAAAAAATCAGGAACAGGATTGCCATTGTGCTCTCCATTTTTATTAGCGGGATACTGGCTCTCCATAATTTTTGTGGAAGAAACCACCATCTGAAGTTTCTTACCAGGTTGCGAAAGGAATATTTGTAGTCTTATAGGTCTGGCTTTGTCCTCAGGATCCATTTCTACCATCACTTTGTCATCTTGCTTATCCTTATTCAAATCTCCTATTTCTTTTTGCACCTGAGACGTATAATTGTCTTGATAAACCGCTTTTTGTGAATAAAAATCAGCCGTTGTAAAAAGGATAATTAAAACACTACAAAGTGATATTTTTCTCATAGTCAGCTTGTTTTTTGTTATAAAAATTTTACACTCAAAATATTTCCAATAACGATTGTAAAAAAGATTTAGCATCACCGAGATGATAGAAAACCATATTAACAGTAATCCAATACACTGAAAATATTAAAATAATAAATAGAATAAATATCAGAAATATCAGTAAAAGCTTATTGTACACTTTTTTCAATAAATAATAGATCAGTGAGAATATTATTGAAGGTACAATTGCTCCTATGAGACCAATATTGATAACAATCTTAGTTATACTTTCAATATTGATTAATTCTTCATATCTGTGCAATATAATATACCAGCCGGATACAACAATTACACATAGAACATAGATAAATAAACTTACTGTAAGATTTTTTTTATTTCCCATCTTTATTTCTTTTTATATCCCGGATTTTTCCCTGAACTGAATGCACTTTTCAGGCCTTCCTCTGCTTTTCCCCACAATTGAGTATGACTTAGGCTATGAGATGCCATTGCAAGATAGGGCAACGTACCCGGTCTTTTTAAGATACTGTCAAAGTTTTTTTCATCCTCGGGTGAAACCAGCCCGGCATAATATTTTGTGATAAAAGAATCATATACTGTAAAATTCCCTCTTAAAATTTTAAGTTCTTTATCTAAATTTCCTGTTACAACATATTCAGCATCATCGATATAACTGATTATTTTTTTAAATTCCGGCGGTTTAATAAACTGGCTGAATAATCTCATCAGCATATCTTCTAACTCTCGGGTGTGTACCGCATTTTGTCCCCCTTTCAAAAAAGCAGCAAATTCATTTTTCTTTTTTCTGGAATTGTAAGGATCACTTTCATAGATCGGTACATCTACAATTGTCAAACCTTTCGTTTGTTTTTTGGGAGACCATAGCGTTTCATCAATACTATCAGTTATTCCTTTGCTTTCGCCAAATACTCCTGCCAATAAACTCAATAAATAACTGTCTTTCGGGTTGCTTTTAATCGCAAATAAAATATTTAAAACCTTTAAACCCTGTGTCAGCTCCATATTTCTCACCCATGTTGCTTTATCATAACCTCCACTGATCGAAGCATAATTTTGATGTACATCATAGGTCCATTGCTGAAGATTATTCAAAAGAGATACGAAAGAATCTTTTTCTTTCTGCAGATTCGAATTTTCGATTTTCAGGGAATTAATATACTTGATAAATTCCGCAGTAATAATATTAAATCCTAAAAAGGCTTTTGACATTTCTTTCCATGCCAAGGTTGCTCTGTTTTTAAAATCCTGCCAGATTAAACTTTTCAGATATTTTGTAATAACATCGGTCTTCACGTCCTTCACTGTGTTTATCCCTATTGCAAATCTCTCCATTTGGAAAGATTTTAATAATCCTTCCAAATTGTTCAGACTAAAGTTAGCAACCAGTTGCTGGGTCAGATCATAATCATTATGTACATTAATAATTTTACATTCTTTATGTAATTTACCATGATTCAGCTGATGCTTTTTTTGAAAAAAAGGAGTAGACAGATAAGTAATGCTTTTAACCCTCCATAATTTAGGAAATTCGGTAATCTTACGGGGTTTCAGAATCGTTGATCTGGCTATCATTTCCTTACTGGAAATAAGTTCTGTAAATTGATTAATTACATTCCCACCATGCGAATGCCCTATTAAGTGCAAATGCACCTCCTGATTTTTCCAGCCGGAATATACTCTCAGTAACAGATCAAATAATCTTTCAGAAGCATAGGTTCTTTCTTTAGTATCATTGTCACCGGACCAACTGAAAAATTCTCCTTCAATATGTAAATCGAGGAATTGAGGTTTAAGCTTCTTTATATTGTTCCAAAGATTATTTAAGCTCTGCTCTGTTTCTTTATTTGTTTTTTCATCAACATATTTCCAATACGCTGTATTGGCATGATGTTTTTTGCCGTCTGTATTTCCAGGGTCTGTAGTTCCTGCTACAAACATCACGATATCAATAATCCTACCTTCTGATTTAGGCGGATCTTCAGGCTTATCTCCAAACAGTTTTCCATTTTCTGCAGTTGCTATAAGTCTTTTGGATGAGGAATAGGTCATTTTACCAACATACTCGGTATGCTGTCCCTTTACGATCTCAATAGAATCACCTTCTATTATACTTATCTTGGCAACATTATCGTTTGACATATCCTAATGCATATTGGTTTTTTCGTTAGCCTGTCCGTTAATTTCAGTTTGAGAATGAATTTTATGATCCTTCTCACTATGGATTAATCTTTCTCCTTTTACTACCTTTTGACTATCCATTTCAACCTCACTTTCTTTATTGCCTTTAATGAACTCTATCATTTTCCCCACAACATTAGTCATAAAGTTCCCTCCAATCATCACATTTTTCACTGCCCCGACATTTTGTGAGCTATTCATGGTAATACTTTCTGTTTTGTTCATACCTACGATATTACTTTGGTCTGCGCCCACGGAAGTATTCATATTTTGCCCTACCTTAATATCTAAATTTTCTCCTACATTGAAAGTCATATTTTTTGGAGCAGTAACAGAGATATTTCCTTTCCCATCCATGAAATAAGTATTTCCACTCGGATCGATGATATTTACACTTCCTTCATCATCATTCATTAACACTTTTATTCCGCTTTTCGTCTGGATTGATCTCATGTGATTATTGATTCCTCCTCCCAATCCTATTCCTCCATGGAACATTCCTCCCATCACAAATGGTCGGT
>CAURNW010000028.1:0-28423 GCA_963526305.1 uncultured Chryseobacterium sp.
AACCTGCCTTTTTATTAGATAATTCCGTTTAAATTAAACATTAAAAAATAATATTAATTTAAACAACTAAAAGAATGATTTACGGATACATTAGAGTAAGTACAGATAAACAAACAGTGGAAAATCAACGCTACGAAATCAATAAATTTTGTGTCAAAAATGATTTAGTAGTAAATAAATGGATTGAAGAAACAATTTCAGGGTCTAAAATTGTTGAAGAAAGAAAATTAGGCAAATTGCTCAAAAAAATGAAAAAAGAAGATATTCTTATTTGTTCAGAATTGTCAAGATTGGGTAGGAATTTATTAATGATTATGGGAGTTCTTAATGAATGTATGAATCGTGATATACAAGTTTGGACTATAAAAGATAATTACCGTTTAGGTAGTGATATCAACTCAAAAGTTCTTGCTTTTGCCTTTGGTTTATCCGCAGAAATAGAAAGAAATCTTATTTCACAAAGAACAAAAGAAGCCTTGGCAAGAAAAAAAGCAGAAGGCGTAATTCTCGGTCGTCCGAAAGGAAGCAAGTCTGCAAAAACAAAACTCACTGGACAAGAAAAAAAAATTCAAGAATTATTGGATAGAAAAGTGTCATTTTCTGCAATTGGACGAATTTTGGGTGTTCATCGTTTAACTGTAAGTACATTTGTAAAACGTGGCAGCTTTTAGAATAAAATTATGCAGAGAAAACATATCTTTGAGAAAAGTAATAAAAACCAAATTATGTCAACTAACTTCATCACAAATAATAAGCAGCAAAAAACATTAAAAACGCGGTTAAATACTTTGATTTCTATCAGTGATGAACTCAAATTTTTAGTAGGTTATTTTTATTTTTCGGGATGGTCGGATATTTATATAAGTCTTCAGAAAAACCCAAAACAAAAATTAAAATTATTAGTTGGTTTGCAAGTCTGCAACTACCTTGGAAATATCATTGAATATGCCGAAAAGCACGAAGATACGTCCATTGATGAAGAATTCCAAAAATATCTTATTTCACTCGGGTTTGCACTGAATAATGAAGAAATGGATACCGAAGAGTTCTACAGCCAAGTAGCATTTTTCGTGCAAATGATTGAAGAAGATAGGCTAGAAATACGCAAAACCGAGAATCCAAACCACGCAAAACTTTATCTTTTCCACCTGAATGAAGATCAAGCAGAAAAACAAGGTATGCCGGGACAATTTATAACAGGAAGTAGTAATCTTACTCGGTCTGGATTGCATAATCAAGAAGAATTTAATGTAGAAATCAAAGATTATGGTTTTACAGATGCAGTACATTATTTCGATGAGTTATGGGAACGAGCGATACCAATTACCGAACATCAAGAAAACCGAGATATACTTATTGATTTCATAAAAAATAAAACTCAAGTTGCTACCGTAACTCCATTTGAAGCCTACTGTCTTGTTATCAAAACCTATCTTGATTTGCAAAATCAAGAAAATGAAGAGGTTGATTTGGATGCATTATTGGAGAAAATAGAATTAAAAAAATACAGCTATCAATCTGATGCTGTTAATCAAGCAATTCAGATGATTAAGGAGCATAATGGTTGTATTATTGCAGATGTGGTTGGTTTGGGGAAAACAGTTATAGCATCAATGATTGCTCGTCAAATGAACCAAAGAGGAATCGTTATTTGTCCGCCTGGACTAATGGGAGATCCTGAAAAAAAAGACAGTGGTTGGTGGGAATATTTAGAAAAATTTGGGCTACACAATTGGCAAGTTTATAGCCGGGGAATTGTGGATAGAATAGCTGACAATATAGAAGGCAGAGATTTTGAAGTTGTAATAGTAGATGAAGCACATTATTTCAGAAACCAAGACACAACTGATTACGAGGCTTTATCGATGATTTGTAGGGGGAAAAAAGTCATTTTGTTATCTGCTACACCTTTTAATAATTCACCAGCAGATATTTTTTCACTTTTGAAGCTTTTCATTATTCCGGGTAAATCAACGATTTCCTTAGAAGATAACCTAGCGGGTAAATTTAGCCGTTTGAATTATGAATACAAACAACTTTCTACTATTTTTAAAAATTGGAATTCGCCTGATGATAAAAAGAGAAAGACGGCTGAAAGTTATTATGTTACAATAGTTGATGAAAAACTTCCAATTGACATAAAAAAAGTTAAGGCTGTTACGCAAAGGCTTTCAAGTGATATTAAACGAATTATTAGCCCCGTTGTCATACGAAGAAACAGATTAGATTTGAAGCAGGATTATATTTACGCTAAAGAAGTGGGAGAATTATCTGTTGTGAAAGACCCTGAAGAAGTTTTCTATTATCTAGATGCTGAACAAGATGAATTTTATGATAGTATTATAATTAAATACTTTGCAGAAGATGGTTTGTTTACTGGTGCAATTTACCAACCTTTCAGTTATGAAAAAATATTGAACGATAAGTTGGACGAGTTTGGAAACCGTCAGTACAACCAACAAAAAAACTTATTCGATTTTATGCGTCGTATTTTGGTAAAACGTTTTGAATCTTCGTTTGGTTCTTTTGAAAAATCTATTGAACGATTTTTGGCAGTCCACATATTAGTTAAAAACTTTATTGATAGAACAGGTAAATTTATTTTAGACCGTTCTTTTATTGATAGAATAAAGAATTTTGACGATGAGGAAATAGAAGCAAATTTAGAAAAATATGCTACTGGTGATTTAAAACGCAAAACCCCTAAAAACACGGAGGTTTACGAGATTGACAGTTTTCATAGAAGAGAAGAATTTTTAGAAGATATAGAATCTGATATTAAATTATTTCAAGATATTCAGAAACGTTTGAAAGAATTAAGACTGGTTGAAAAAGATCCTAAGCAAGAGGAAATTATTAAGAAAATAAAAACATCTTTATCAAAAGATCCTGATCGAAAAATCATATTATTTTCAGAGTACGTTGACACAATTAATCATTTGTCAAAAAGATTTAGAGATGAATTTAAAGAAGAAGTATTGGTATGTGATGGCAAAGTTTCAAAAGATTTAGCAAGGCATCTCAATAGTGATTTTAATGCACAATATAACAAAGGTTTAAAAACAAATCATTTTAAAATATTATTGACTTCGGACAAACTTTCAGAAGGATTCAACTTAAACAGAGCTGGAATGATTATTAATTATGACATTCCTTGGAATCCAACACGAGTAATTCAACGAGTCGGTCGTATCAATCGTATTGGTTCAAAAGTTTTTGACGAATTACTTATTCTAAATTTCTTCCCTTCATTAAAAGGTGCTGACATTGTAAAATCGAGAGAAATCGCTCAACAAAAAATGTTTCTCATTCATAATGCGTTAGGAGAAGATGCTAAAATTTTCGATGAAGATGAAGAACCCACGGCTGCAGCTCTTGGATCCAAAATAAATAAAAATCCACAAGAAGAAGGGGAAGTAAATACAATTACGAAAATTAGAAATCTATATGCAGATTTACACAAGAAACATCCAGAAATTATTGAGAAAATTAGCAAACTTCCACCACGTGTAAAAACAGCAAAACAATATACAGAGTATGAATTAAATGTTTTGAGAAGAAAAGGATTAAGTTTATTTGCTCAAACAGTGGGAAAAGTAGAAAATAGAATTATTAAGGAAATTGATTTTGAAAACCTTTTGATGAAAATTGAATGTTTAATAGATGAACCAACTTTGAATCTTTCTTCTACTTTTTGGGGCTTATATGAAGAAGTAAAAGAATTTAAACCAAAGTATAAACTAGGCAGAAGTCAAATTTCTTTAGAACAAAAAGCAGAAGTTAATCTGAAAAATTCGCTCAAAATTTTGAAGGACTTGAATTATGAAAATTTATATTTTATTCAAATGCTGATAAAAGATTTACGTTATTATCACACATTATCTATTAGAAGTATTAGAAGAATCGGAGCACAAGATTTGACTGAAGATAAAAATTCTATCCGCCTATTTTTAGAAGAGATCGTTTGGTTGAAGAAGCATTTGGGAGAAAATTATCTTGATGATATAGAATCTCGAACAAAAGATAAAAACAAAGAAGTAATTATTGCTATTGAGAATAACGATTTAAGGGAATTAATGTAGTTTCTAACTTTTTTTGTTTGTTAATTACTTGATTTTTGGAATTTAAAATTCTATAACAGATACAGCCAAAATTTGTAATGGACACTATCCCACAAAGTGTGTAAGTTAAAAAGTTAGGGCTTGGATTTTACAATCTGAGCCTTTCTTCAAAAATAAACATAAATTGATTGAGAACAATCCCCCAGTTTTGGATGGGCATAGACCATTTTTTTGTAGCTTCTTTTAAAGCAAGGTAAACAGATTTTAAAACCGTATCATCAGTCGGAAAAGACATTTTGTTTTTCGTGTACTTTCGTATTTTACCGTTGAGATTTTCAATTAAATTGGTAGTGTAAATGATTTTATGGATTTCGAGAGGAAATTCAAAAAACAAGGTTAATTCGTCCCAGTCCCCCCATGATTTAATGGCGTAACAATATTTTGATTGCCATTTATCTGCAAAATCATTCAAAGCTGCTTCTGCCACCTGTTTGGCAGGTGCTGTATAAATATGTTTCATATCTGTTGAAAACTCTTTCCTGTCCTTCCAGACTACATATTTACAGGTATTTCTGATCTGATGAACGACACAGATCTGAGTTTGAGACTCAGGAAAAACACTTCGTTTGGTCTGGATGTACTAATTTAGCGTCCAGTAAAAGTTAAGAATATTAGATAATTCCTTTATTGTATTTGTCAAATAGTTCTACCATTTTTTCGTGATGTTTTGAATTTCCATAATTTAACACAATTAGATTTGTTTTACTTCTTGTTATTGCAGTGTAAATTAATTCTTCAAAAGAGGTTTGAAAATCAGAACCATCATATTGTTCCTCTAGTATAAGAAATAGTGTATTAGCTTCCCAACCTTTAAAACTATGAATTGTGGATAGCTTTAAAGTCCCTCCGTCATACCAAAAATGATGTTTTTTATTGTCACGGATAAACTTTAACGATTGGGATAATTGTTTGTAATGCGGATATATCTGATGCAGTTTTTTTAATGAATATTTTTTGTCAGTATTTAATAAGTCTGATAGATCATTGCTAAAATACCATTCTTCAAATTTAGCAGCTGAAATTTTAAATTTATTAATAAAGTAACTTATTCTTTCATTAAACGCATTATCCTTAGTTTCTCGAAATAAATCTCTTAGAGCCATTATAATAGCAATCTTATTTTTTTTCTCATCGTCATTATCACTTGTTCCAATAAGAGCTAATCCAGTTTTTACAATTTCTGAACTTCTAAATGTTTGCAGAAAAAGCTTGTACCATACCTCCTGCGTCTCAAACATTGTATTGGTCTTTTCTTTGCTTTTATATCTGTAATAGCATTCAAATTCTCTTAAGATATCGATTCTAAAACCTAATATAGTTATATCATTAGGGTGTTCATCCAACTTAATGGAATAATCTCTGATAATGTTATAAAGTCTTGTTATGTCAATCGAGTTTTCATTCTCAAAAAAGATATAATTGATTGTGGATGGATTATCAAAATCTAATAGTAGTTGTTGTCTTTCATTAAAATTATCTATTTCATATTTTGATGTGAAGTTTTGTTGCTGAAATTTTATTGCCAAATCTTTTATTTTTTTAACTGACCTGAAGCTATCTTTCAGAGTATTAGGCTTGCCTTTAACATTGGTTTTTAAATCTTTCTCTTCTAGTTCATTAGCATATATATTTTGTTTTTCATCACCTAATATTAAATATTCTCCCTCATCTGCAAGAAAATTTTCTTTAATTAAATCCATCCAAGGTCTATGATAATCTTGGATTTCATCTATAAGGATTGTTTTATACTTTGCAATATTTTCTTCATAACCGCTAAATAATTCTTTGTTTGAATAATATGTATTCTCAAAAAAAGAAGACTTTTGTTGCGGACTAAATTCATCGAAGTTTTGGGGTGTCTTAATCTCAATTCCGCAGTTGTTCATTTCAGCAGAAAGAAAGTTATGATAATTGTTTATGTAAAAATTATCCCAGGTGAAATCTTCTCGGACTCTATTTATTTTATCATGTATATAATTTTTTAGCGTCATATTATAACATAGAATAAGAACCCTATCATTATGTCTTTTATGTGCATTAACTGCTCTTGCTGCCATTACAGTTGTTTTACCAGACCCAACAACTCCTTTTACTCTCTGTTCAATATTGGGAGTGCTTTGTGCTAATCTTATTTGCTGTTCAGTAAATTTAATCTCAATTCCTTCTTCTTTGGAGTGGAATGTAGGTTTGAAATATCTCTTGAAACTATCGTATAATGAATTGTCAAATAATTTAGATGAGAAGTTTGAAATTATATATCTACTTTTGAACACTGATGATATTTTCTCAATATTCAAATTATCATTTCCTAGCAAATCAATATTCCATTTTAAAAAGTCAGAGTATTTTTTGTCACTTTTATATGGCTTTACTAATAAGTTGTCAATATCGATTGAATCAGCTTTGTGAAAATATATTGCACACGAAACAAGTGACCAATATTTTTTATTTTTTATTTTTTTTTCAAGTAAATTTTCAATATGAAGGTTATACAAATTATCTTTATATCTTAGTACTTGGTCAATTGGTGATTTAATAAATGCATTGGTAAACTTTAGTTTCCATTTTTTCGCTTTATCTAAATAGAAATTACTCAAATCCCAGTCTTTAACTTCAATTATCATTACACCGTATCCTTTTCGCATTATTATGATGTCAGGTTTATCTCCATTTAAGAACGGTTGAAAAAAAACTTCATAACTTTCGTCAAAATTTTCACTTAAAAATTGAAGTAAATGTAATTCACCTGGCTCAGGTTTTACTCGTCCAGTTTTTATGATTTGTAGATTAGGATATAGTGTAGCCATATTACGAGATAGTATTTAAGTGAGTTTTGACGAAAAATTCCTGATTTAATTAAACTTATCGCCTCCATTTATAATTACTTCTATTTTTTCAAATATTTTTATTTCGTAATTGTCAAAATTAGCTTTAATGTCTTTTGATTTGTCGGTGTTTTCGTAATATTCTACTACACTTGAAGGCACGCCATAATCACTTGCAATTCTTCCGTTTTCTGTCAACGCATTATATTCAAGTTTTAATAAAAGTCTGTCAATACCTGCGACATCATCAAATGTTTTGTTATTCTGCTGGGATTGAATGAAACGAAACATAATATTAAAAACTCCAAGATATTTTACAACTTGGTATTTTAAAGTGTTGTAAACAAATTCGGCTGTTTCAGAAATGGATTTGTCAATTGTTTTACCTTGAGCAATTTTAAAAGTTACAGAACTCATAAAGCCACCAACTAGATAAAAATGTAATAAATGAGTAAGAATTGAAAATTGCCCATTTTTATCTGTTTCGGTTATTAAGAATTTTAGTTTTTCACTTTTTACAATTGGGAAAATGACTTTTAAAATGGTTTGAAACCCATCATTGTCAATATCCATTTTGTATTGAATTTTCCTGATTAATGCATTTATGGATCCAATTTCTAAAGCATTGAGTTTATTGATTTCGTCATAAATTATAATCTTATCAAGCCTACTTACAACTTTGTATAAGTTGAAAATATCATCGGGAATTCCTCTTTTTTCTTGTTCTAATTTTATATCTGTTTTTCTATCTTGGTCAGCTTGTGAAAGAAACTCGTCTTTGGAATAAAACAAATCTATTTCGTCTTTTGGTGCTTGTAAATCATAGTTTTTATGTTTGATTCCTTCTGGTTCGGAATCAATTGCTTTCATAAAGTCATTTTGAAGAACAATAACTCTTCCAGAATAATGATATAAAAATCGACCTGCTCTTCCAGCAATATTTTTAGCATCAAATTTTTTAAGTTCTTTATCTCCTTTTTTACTATGTAGCACGATTAAATTTTTCGCAGAAGTGTTAACACCTTCGGTAATTGTTGTTGTTGACAACAAAACTTTTAATTGACCAGAATTAAATAATGAAATAATCTCTTTTTGAATATACTTTGGTACTAATCCGTGATGAACACCAATACCTTTTTTCAAAGCTTTAATAATCGTCCAATCTCTGCTGAAATTTTTAGAAATATGGTTGATGAAATCTATATAATCATTGTCTGAATGATTATTAAAAACAGTTGATTCTAATAGTGTTGTAGCGTAATTCTCTGTGTAATTTCTTGTGGAGCAATAAACGATTGTGTTTTCGTTTATTGCATTTATTTTTTTAACTATTTCAATTAGTCTATCAGTTTTTTTGGTGGTTTCAAAATCAAATTCTAGATACTTGTCAACTTCAATATGTTTTTTTGACTTAATATCTTCGTAAGATTTACTTACTATTTCATATTGATTATAGTTGATTAATTCAATCTTATTTTGATTTAAAAAATTATCAAATGAACCGTTATATCCATTTTTCTGAGAATCGAAAAAGTCAATATATGGTCCCGCTAATAATATATCAACATTGTTTTCCAATGCATAAAACACAGACAAGCGATAGGCAACATCTCTTTCATTTTCTTTTACTTCTTCATCTAGTAAATACTCATTATCAATTTTATAAATTTCATCAATAAAAGCAAAATCAAAACTTATCGTTGTTGGATTCTTTTCTTTAAAAGATAAGAACCTTTCAGGTGTGTAAATGAATATGTTGTTTGCATCAAATTCTGTTACTTCACTTAATGTGTGAATTTTGTATTTATCTCTAAAATAACTATAGTTGTTGTCTGATATTAATTTTTCCAGATTTTCTGACAGTAGGGCAATCGTTGGAAAAATTAAAACAACATTTCCATAGTTCATCTTTTTTATAATTTCAAAGACTATGTGTGTTTTACCAAAAGAAGTACTTGCAGATAAAAAATATCTATTTAATTTTCCAGTTTCAAACAAGTCCATAATTTTCATTTGATATTTATGGACTTTCATATTTTCATTAGTATGTAAAGTGCTTTCGTAAAGCAATGAGGAAAAGGTGTTTAAATTGTATTCTTCAATTTCTGTATTTTGTTCAAAACTATTTAGCAAATCAAAATAATGAGGTATTCCTGTTATATTTGAAATATATTTTAAAAACTTTAAGTCAGATTGATTTAGTGAATCGTTTTTTATTTCGTTGAAATAATCGCACACAGATTTGATAAGAATATCATCAGATATTTCTTTTGAATTGAATTTGTTGATTTGTCTTAAGACATTAGTGGTTTCTTCAATTCTATCCATTTGATTACTTCTTCTTTAATTGATTTTACATCTTTCATTGGAACCAAAATAAAAAAAATAGAATACTCAACCGTTATATTGAAAGTGTTAGCTGTGTATTTTTCTTGAATATAGTTTGGAATATTTTTAATGCTATCATCATAACCTAAATTGTCTTCTTCGTACAGTAGCATTACTGGATAAACCAGTTTCATATTATGTTGTTTAAGCTCGTCAATTATTGACAGATAAGGGTTTTCTTCCCATTCTTTTATGACTGTTTCTATTTTAGAACCCTTATAATGGAGATTATTAATTTGGTTTGAAATAGCAAATACATTTGTTTTCAAATAATCGTCCGAAATAGCTTTGTCGATATTTTTGAATATGCTATCGATTCCAGTTTTATATTTTGTGTGAAATTTAACTTCTCCAAACCAAAGTTCTGTTTGGTTATTATTCTCAATCAAATGATAAGAGTCATATCCTTTTGTTTCTGAATTTTCTAGTGGATTATAAAAATACCCTCTTGCTATTAGTGGTTGAGACTTAAATAGAACATACAAAACGCTAAACAAAATGACTTCGCCTAAAAAGCCATATTTTATTTTTTGACCAAGGTCTAAATCTGGATTATATTTTAATCTTTTTTGTAAGGCTATGTAGTGTAATTTGTCAAAGTCCTTATTTTCAATTTCAAATTCGTTAAATGAATACTCTAATATTGAGTTATAAATAATTTCAGTGAAGTCATTTTTGTCTATTGATTTGAAACATTGATCATTGTCAACTGAAACAATAGTCTTCGTTATTCCAGCAGTAGTGTTTGGTAAGTCATATTGATAAACAATAGTTTTCTCAATTAAATCAAGAAGAGACTGTCTCATTGTAAGAAATTTTTATTAGTCAAGTTTTTGAAAACCTTTCAAATATTGAAACTACAATGATGTGGAATTTTGAGAATATCTTAAAAAATCCTCAAAATATTTTAAATATTTATTCATAGTCCTTAGTTTTTATAAAAATATAAAAATATTGCTAAAGAATTCAAAATTTTGTGAGTAAATTGATTTTAATTATTAGAATTAGTGATTTTAGCAAGAATTTTTTTTACTTTTTTATAAAATAAATATTTCAAATAACAAGGCTCACCCACTCCGATAATATTTTTTTTAAAATATTAATAAGTCAAAAAAGTACTGTTAATGTGATTATTTTAAACTTTTAAAATCGAAAACTCTTTATATTCTATATGTTTAAAATGGTGTTTTTTAATTGATGAAATGTTGGGGAATATTATAGTAGATTTTTTTGACAAATCTTTTAAAATTATGATAATTGATTCTATATTGTTACTATTTTTTACAAGTAACTATTAGTCAGATTCTAATACTTTTGTATTGGTAAATAAATCTATTTATTTAATTGCTCTACAGTATTTTATATAAACTTTAATTTCTCTTTTTTTGAGTATATCTGTACATCTTTTGTGCTGCTTTATGACTGAAATTGTTTGAAGCAGCATAAAATGCTGATGATGAAAATTATTTTAAACAAATTGAATGTCAACGAAAATATCTGACTTTTGATCAACTAAATTTTAGCAAAAGCAGAATATAAATATCCTGTTTTAAAAAATCTTGGCATTTTGTTCGATCGTTTATATCCCGAAGAACCTGTATTTTTATTTATTGATCAGCTTCTCAATCCTTTCCATCATGTCTTCCTTTTCTTTCAGCATTCTTTCGTAGAGCGAAATTTTTTGGTCGTGCAATTCGATCAGTTTATCGAGAGGGTTGTTGACCATTCCTGATAAAATTCCTGGAGAACTACCTATCAAATTATGCCTATTGATAAATGTACTGGAAATTATATTCACAGCCTGTTCCCCATCGAAATTTCGAAAAACTTCCGCAGGAACCTGCAATACTCCGGAAATCTTTTCCAGCATACGATCCTCAATAACTTCTCTCTGTTCGATTAACGAAACTTTCTTCTGGCTCCAATCATCGCCAAGATCCCAAGCCAGGGCCTCCTGCTTGATTCCCAGCATTTCCCTGAAGCGTTTTATGTTTTTTCCATGATGTATTTTCTGTTCCATGTTTTAAGTCTAAAGGAGCCCACGTTGTTGACATACTAATTATCAGTACTTTAATTATGGAAAACGCCAGTTTTCCAGTTGAGAATCTAAGCAATAGCGTCTCTATTTTTTTAAGTATTGCAGAGCCACCCTACCCTAATTGTATTACAAATATAATAAAATATTGAAAACTTGGGATATATCCCAATAGTATTTTTATGAATTTATTGCACTTTGCTTTAAATACAGCTACGATGGACATTTTGAAGGATCTCACAATCGGTATAGGAAAAAGAATAAAGGCAATTCGAAACCAAAAAACTTTGACTCAGGAAACTTTAGGATTACTGACAGGAATTGATAGCGCAGATATTAGTAAATATGAGGCAGGTAAAATCAATCTAACCTTGAAAACAATCTCTAAGTTTTCAATCGCACTGGAAGTACATCCAAAAGAATTATACGATTTCGATCTTGACATTACGAAATATAATATCGAAGAATAAATAGATCCCGGCTGAAGTCGGGATATTGTATTTATGGAAGAAATAAAGAAACGTATTGCAGGAAACGATGAAATTACAGGTATTCCCTAATACGAACTAGAATCATGAATTCAATTTGTAAAAATTCCAGGGCAAAAGAATAACAGTACATTTTATAGAAATACTATTTCAAATTCTGGATTTAATAAGTCAATACCTTGAGTTACGGAATCTTCAGAATCTACTACAAAATGATCAACATAAATTTGAATCAGTAATAGAAATCGCTTTACGAAAGTTATTAAAATCAGATTGACAGATCTCGTGAATTTGGAAGTTACCAACAATTTTAGGATGACACACCGAACAAAATGATAAAACATAATAACATATTGATAATTTTGCTTTGTAACTTCATATTGATTTCCTGTAGACAGACAGAAACTAAAATAAATACTGATGAAGTTACAGCGAATAAACAAGTTAAAAAGAACTACAAAAAAGTAATTTCTGACTCAAAAAACATTCTGACAGCCAAAGTTAAAAATTTTGAACTTGAATATACTGCTTGGGGTTGTGCCTGTCCACAATGGATCCAATCTAAAGACAATGAAAATAGAGACACAACAAAAAATTACTTAAAACTGCATTTTTACATTGAACCTGCCTACAAGACTTTAGAACTGCCAATATATTTTGATGCATCTAGGCACAGAATTAAAGTTACAGGACAATTTTATGAAAAAGAAGATTATCCACAAGGAACTATTGAAACGGAAGAACCAATGCCGAAAGCGAAAGTTTTCAGATACACAAAGCTTGAAGTAATTAACAATCCAAATTTCAAAGCTGAGAGCAAAGTCGAAACATTAACATTAATCTATAATGCGATTTCTTGTACCTGTGCTCAATGGAGTGAAATCCGAAAAACTGAAAACACTGACAGAAAACAAAATTATTGGTTAGAACCTGCAAATGAAAAGCTGATTGATGCTGACTCACTTTTCAACGGAGAAAATCTGCCCGTAATTATCAAAGTGACAGGACAGGTTGTAACTGAAAATGGATTCCCTAAAAGAGAATTGGCAAAGGTTGGACAAGAAGAAGCAGGAAAAGTATTCAGATATTCTATCATTGAAATCATACAAAACGGACAAAAGAAAAATGGCAGGTAACGTGGGTTGGCAATATGGAGGCTGAAGTGCTTCTATGAAACATTTCTATAAAGATCAATGCAGCAAAATACTCAGTACAAAAGATATCTGAAAATCTGTAATTATTTATCTGAGGTACTCTAAAACATTCTTCTTCTCTAAAGTAAAGCTTTTCTTCCCTGCAGTTTCGATTGTTATTGATGAACTGCTGTCAAGTATTTTCTTAACTTCACAAAATGTTTCTGAATTGACTTTCGAAATATCTAAATGATTAATTTTTACAATCTTATCTTTTAGATTTAATGAAGATAATTGAGGGATTTTTAGTTTATTGATGATGACAAGGTCATCTTTCATTGGCGCAAGAGTAACTCCAAAAGTTGAATATTCAGGTTTTTTTCCGTTTGATTGCAGAATAATTTTTTTGTGGATGAAATCAAGCTGAACCTCATAGTTTTCCATAAACCTGGTTCCCAGAAGATTTCTTGCATCCGGGCTGCTATCTACTATCTGAGCTCCTATTTCAGTATTATTGATCTGCACTTCCATTAAATCAACATACCTTTCTCCCGTACTTACACTACTGATTGATTGAGCTAACAGCCCTTCAAATGTTAGAAACTGATCGTCTTTGATTTTGTTATAGGAATTTTGATCAAGCGTAAATCCCATTCCGGATCCTGTATCAAAAATATACTCCAGGTTCTGATTTCTTATCTTAACATTTATTTTAGGGACACCTGTAAAATCCTCCTCAGAAAACGGAATCTGTACCGAATTTGCTGAGCTTAATTCACCGATCTGATCCGACACTGTCATTTTCCTGTTTTTAAAATCAATTTTCCAGATTTTACCTTTCATCATATTGGCTCCAAAGATCCCGCTTATTTTCCTACATGCACGAGAACTCATCCAGTTGACATCAGCAAAGGAAAATTTAACATCGTTTAGATCCATATCTGATATTTGCAGTTTGTTTGTGGAGAAAACATCCATCCTGGATTTGGCATTATTTGCGTCTGTCCCTTCAAATATTATATTCGTCTTTTTTGCGTTGATCTTATCCTGCAAATCTGCTGAAATAATGGTGAATGCTCCGGAATCAAAAATAAAATGATGCTGGTCATTTTTAATTTTCACTGCTATCACAATTTTTCCGTCAATCAATTCAAAAGGAATCGTTGCCGCATTAAAAAATAAAGGAAAAAGTAAGAAGAAAATCGTCAAACAGTGTATTGTAGGATTTTTCATTTTTTGATTTTTGGTAAAAACAAATATAGGATATAAAATAAAGACTGCCTAAAAAGGCAGTCTTTTTTATCCAGTACATTTAAACTTTGTTACCACTCCCAAGTCATACCTAAACTACCGCTTACTGTAGTACTACCGGTTTGAGGATTGGTCGTTGTCGTAACCGTTGTTGTAAGCTTTTTCTTCTTCTTACCCTTGGCTGCAAGAGCAGAAGGAGGTGTCGTATCCTGCATTTCGATAGGAATCTGTCCTAAAAATCCGATCGCTAAGCTAAATCCTGTGATTCTTAAATCTACCACTTCCAGGGATTTAAGGTATTCAGACTGCTCTTTAGATAATTCGAAGTTTTCGGAAACAAATTCAGCAGGATTGTTGGCAACATATTCGCAAACTTTCAGTCTTTCTTCGATTGATAAAGCACTTAGTTCTTTTTGTTTGGCTTGTACTCCTTCAGGAGTAAATGGCATCTTTTTCATAATAAAATAGGTTAATTAAAAGGTTATAAATTAAATTGGTTTCGTAATAAAAAATAACTGCCCGGGATCGTTATCATTTAATTACTGATACAAAAGTATTCCTGCAAAGCGACAAAACCCGTCGTATAAAAATCAGGATGTAAAAAAACTAATAAGAATGTCCTGTGACACTCTTTAAGTGATATTACCACTCCCAAGACATCCCTACACTTCCGCTTACTGTAGTACTACCGGTTTGAGGATTGGTCGTTGTCGTTACCGTTGTTGTAAGCTTTTTCTTCTTCTTACCCTTGGCTGCAAGAGCAGAAGGAGGTGTCGTATCCTGCATTTCGATAGGAATCTGTCCTAAAAATCCGATCGCTAAGCTAAATCCTGTGATTCTTAAATCTACCACTTCCAGGGATTTAAGGTATTCAGACTGCTCTTTAGATAATTCGAAGTTTTCGGAAACAAATTCAGCAGGATTGTTGGCAACATATTCGCAAACTTTCAGTCTTTCTTCGATTGATAAAGCACTTAGTTCTTTTTGTTTGGCTTGTACTCCTTCAGGAGTAAATGGCATCTTTTTCATAATAAAATAGGTTAATTAAAAGGTTATAAATTAAATTGGTTTCGTAATAAAAAATAACTGCCCGGGATCGTTATCATTTAATTACTAATACAAAAGTATTCCTGCAGAGCGACAAAACTCGTCGTATTAAAATCAGAATTAAAAAAAAATTAAAAATGAATTAAGGCTGAATTTTTTAGCTGTAAAATATTTATGCGATTATCGTTACACCTATAAACAAATTATTTCAGGAGTGCGTCAAAATTCGTCACATCGAAATCTAAATAGATTTCATTTCAATTTTTGAGATAAAGCAGCAAATAGATCCGCACTTATAGTTTATAGATATTTGAAAAAACCGGTTGATTCTTGCGAAAATAATTTTAAGACGAGAAAACCATACAGAAAAAAACGAAGCTTTTTTTGCTGAAAATGTTGCTATCAAAACAAACAGCAGAGCTAATCAACAAAAGATCCTTTTTGTATCGTATTGTAAATTAGCCACTAAGATTAGAATTTTGTTCTACACCTATCGCATAAAAACAAAATGCTACTATCATATAATATTGTACAGCATGCTGAGTATTGATAATTTTTCAGCTCTTTCATATCCAAAATAATCATTGATTTTTAGAGAGAAAATATTCCTTGGATTATAATTGAATATGACAAAATCAATAATCTAAATAATACTTAAATTTCTTATTAGATATTTTTCAGAACAACCGTAACTCACTATAGAAGTTTTTTTTATAAGACAAATTAACCGTTATGACTAGTTTTAAAGAAAATTTGAGATTGTGCATACACTGTATGCACATTTCAGTTAGAGCAATATAGACTATTATTAAGCTGACAGACAAAAATACAATACTCAAACGATAAAAAGTAATTAAATGGTACATTATGTAGGACAACGAACTTGTAAAAATTTCGCATATTTGTAATACAATAATATTATTTACTCTTAAATAAAAATACTAAAGACTACTATTATGTTATTTACATCTTTGTCTACAACGCAGAAAAAGTTAGTTGATAATATCCGTGGAAGACGATTGCAAATGAATCTAACACAGGAAGGTCTGGCTGAAAGATCGGGTGTTCCTTTACCAACACTCAAGAAATTTGAGCAGAAAGGTCTGATCTCTTTGGCTTCATTTTTAAAATTGCTTTCAATTGTTGGTGGATTAGAAGAAATGGTTGATGTTTTAAAACCGAAGGAACAGAGTTTTAAATCGATTGATGATGTATTGAAATCCGAGGAAAAACATATTAGAAAAAGAGGAAGCAGAAAATGAAAATATCCATCAAAGAAATAAAAGTAGGATTGGATTTTGGTTCTGAAGCTCAATCCGTTGGACATTTGACCGTCTAGCGTATGTTGGATCGCACGCTAAGTAAGCATTGATTTATAAACCGAATCAGAGTACGGATCGTAGCAAATGAAATGATTGATTGGGATGTATTGGCAACTCAACTAAAGAGATTTTGCAAGGTGATTCTGAAGAAGTGATCGCAGAATTTTTGGCTTTGAGTGGATCTTCTGCTTCTGAATATGATACTCGGAGAAATTACCAGTAGGAGATCTGCTCCATATTGGCAAATAGTAAGTAAAATTACCAACATAAAAAATCGAGAAGCAGATAATAAGCAGTAAAGATATTTGTAATTATAGTAAGCAGAAATTCGCCATCAATTATCGTTCTCGTATCTGTAATCAAGGGAATATAAGAGAAAAATTAAGGTTGGAAAAATTTATCCATCCAAAGAAGCAATTCGTATTGATTCAAAAGTTAGTAAATTCAAAAAGATTACTGCTGTTTTTTATACAATTATAAAAACTAAGTTCAACTTAGCATATCAGAATTTCATGAGTTCTAAGCATACGTAATACACTGTAATTAAACATGTTATAGGCGATAATCAAAACATTACAACTTGTTAAGAGATGTTATTCCAACAATCCTGATTACAAGAGATTATATTTCACTCTTGATTTACAATTTTCTACATCCGCAATGAATCCAAAGAATAAATCTAAGATTGAGTAATATCTTTTTTAGATATTACTCAATTCAATTACATTTCAGTAAAACATTAAATTATTTTCTTATTTATGAAATAATTTATTATTTTTGTCCTGTCTGAACAGACTATTTAACTAATAAAAAACACAACACACTTAAAATGATGAATAATATTCAAAAAATTATTCTGAAAATTATCATTATAATTTCAGTAAACATTTCTACTATAATATTTTCACAAATTACCGCAAACCGCTTTTTTTATGAATTAACTTACAAACCAAGTACAGATTCATTACAAATAAAAAAAGAGTTAATGGTATTGGATATTACTTCTAAAAAATCAGTATATCGTGATTATTTAATAATATCACAGGATTCAATTATAAAAGCAATAAAGGAAAAAGCGGTAAAATCCGGACAGACAGTAAATCCACAGGAAATGAATTTTAAAATGCCTGATTTTACATATAAAATTGAAAAGAAAATTCCGATAAAAAATATTGAATTTACTATATAGCCTGGGGCAACTACATAAGTATTGATTTTAAACCATTAAAAAAAGATAGATTTAATGACAAACATTGAACTAAACAATATCTCATATAGCATAAAAGATCATAAAATATTAACTGATATTTCTTTTAAACTATCATGTGGACTTCATATGTTGATAGGAAGTAATGGATCTGGAAAGACTACCCTTCTGAGGCTGCTGAGTACTTTAAACCCTCCTACTTCCGGTACTTATCAGTATAATCAGATGATTGTAAAAAAAAATCGTCAAATAAAAAAAGATATAGGTTTTATGCCCCAGCAACCTAATTTATATTTAGATTTAACAGTCTATCAGAATATCATGTATTTTGGGCTTCTTAAAGGGGCTGAAAAAAAAGACATAGAAGCAAGAATAAATTTATTTCTTAAATCCTTTAGTATACTTCAATACAAAGACAGTAAGGTTCAAAACTTATCCGGAGGAATACAACAACGGATATCAGTAATTATTTCGTTTATAAATAATCCGAAACTGTTGATATTGGATGAGCCTACAAACAATTTAGATGAAGTAGAACGGGAGAGACTATATCAATTATTAAAAAGCCTTAGTGCTAATACGATCATTATATTTTCAACCCATTTAATAGATGAGGCTGTCAAATATTGTGATAAAGTCATTGTAATGAAAGACGGTAAGATTTCATTCAATGATTGTGTAACTAATGTGAAAAATCAAGATGTAAAAAAATACTTTTAAATGTCAGCCTCTTTTTTACAATTAACCATTATCTATTTCAGACACCTGATTAATAAAAAAGTATTTTTATTATGTGTTGTATTAGTACTGATAGCAGGGTTTTTTCTGATTCCTAATGAAAAGTCAAACTATGTTACCTTTTACTGTAACAATTCTTCAATTGTAAGTAATAAGTATTGGATTGGTCATCTTTCAGGTGTTTTCTCTAATATGATTATTTATTTATTGCTCTTTTTTATCATAGCAGGAGATCAAGAAAAAGACGTTCTTGACGGCTATTACATCAATGAAGACTTATCTCCGTTACACCCCTTTTTTAAAAACTTATACAAAATTTCAGCAATATATTTAGTGTCATTATTGTTGCTTTCCGTCTTAAATTTATCTTTAATCCTAGCAAATAGTCAAAATATTAACATCGTATTATTCATTGCCCCTGTTTTATATTTTTGCATCCCATTTTTGCTGCTTGCTTCTACCCTCTGTTATTTCATCGAATATCTTTTTGAGAATAAGTATTTCAAATATTTTATGTATTATTCTTTTTTTATATTACTTATAATTTTTGATGATAAACTCCTTTATAATACGGGTAACTCAGAACTTTTTCTTTTTTATAAAAATTTAAATATTCCTGTAAAAAACTTTGCGATTGGTTTTATCTCTAAAGAAAAAGTATTGAATTTGATAACAGTAAACCATTTTATAAAACCAAACTTTACAGAATATAAATTATTACTTTTGATTTTCACCATCGTAAGTACTTATCTTCTGTCTTTTATCAGGATTAAAAGAAGTTTTAAGAATAATGAAAGTACTGATTCAGCATATTTGAATAATCTTTCAACCGATAGTAGAGATGATGATTTTTCAATTGAGAATATGGGTGATGTCAGTCAGGCTGATTTATCCATTACCAGTTTTCTGAAAAAAGATTTCTATTTATTCAGGGTCAGCATCAGTAATAAATCACTATCGCTTTTTTTCCTTTTTTGGATTCTTTCATTTATTGTGACGGAGAATTTTTTTCTTTATATATTGTTGATTTTATTACTGTTAAGTACTAAAGTTAATGACTTTTTCATAGGTAAACCTTATTTTTATGATACGTTGGTTTATGAAAGGCTATATACTTTCCCATATCTATTACATTTCATATCAAAATTTATAATTGTTTTGAGTTTTTATTGTTTACTGCTTATTCCATACTTTATCCGTACCGGAGAAATACAGTTTATTTTATTACTCATTTTAAATTTCTCAATTATTTCCATTTTCCAGTTAGTAAGTATTCATTTATTAAAAAATACTACTGTAGCAAATATCATATTAATTGTTATATATGTGAGTTACGTTTCAAGATCACCATTAATTGATGTACTTAACTATAAATTTTAAAAACCATTTATTCGATTGACTTTTCCCCAAAAAGCAGGATGGTAACCTAATTTACATCCATAGCACTAAAAAAGTGTATTTTTTTGGGGAGAATGTCAGGAGAAGGCCAAGTCAAGACCCATGTATTATATTTTATCTGATTTTGTTTTCTTGTGGTAGGATTTGTTTTAAAAAGACACCTGGAATGCACTTCTACAATCTTTCCTGAGACAGAAGAATCATTAAAAAAATTGATATCGAAAAGGCTTTTCATTTCCTGAAGCCCAAAGAATTTTAATCTCAAAAACTGATCATCATCAACCTCAACACTGTTTTCAGCAAATCAAAAGCAGCCGGTACTCACCGTCATTTTCTACAGGGGCACGGTGAATACAGGGTAAAACCTGTTGCTCAGGATGATCGACGGCCAGTCTCCAGAGATGTCCTGATCCCAGATTAACAGGCTGGGCGTCGGTAGCGGGTTCGTAATGTAAATCAAAGTAATTTTCCTGTAAAAAAGAGTCAAACTCTTCTTCCTGACCATCGTGTAATGCTTTAAGCTTTTCCCGGATTTCAGGAATCAGGATTTTCTGGGTTGCCTGATTATTGGATAAAATGTCACTGGAAGCACCGTAATAGGTGCATAAGAAAGTATCGGTGCCCAGCGGAGAGCGGTCGACATGAAATGAATAGACATCCGTGGAGATAAAGTCGAACTCTTCATCCCTTTCGTAATTTTTCAGTAAATTAAGTGAAGGGGATGTTCCGAAATCCGTCAGTATTTTCAGATCAGTTAAAATAATTTCTCTCGCGACATCACCATTTTCTGAAAGTTTGAGTGATATAAGATCTTCAGGATAGACTTCGGTAATATTCTCTTTTAGCTCAAGCTTAGATATGATTTCTTTAAAATCCCCTTTCAGATTTCTTTCCCAGCAGATCGCATTGGTATCTCCATGAAACCGGGTATTAATAAGTTCAGAAAAAGTGGAAACTGTTTTAATCTGGCTGTTGACGGAAAATGGATTGCTCATATTTTTCAAAGATACCTGTTCATTCAGATACAGGCAAAATTAATGAACAGGCAGCAGATTATCATCAGGTTGAAAGTATATAATACTAAAAAAATTCAGTATCCGTTTCGGCTGTTGCTATAGCTTTTTTTTCCAGTTCCCTGAGATTATTTAAACTGGTCACACACCTGATCAACAGCTTTCTTCCAGTACTTTTTGGCACTGTTTACATCTTTCATTTTACATTAGGTCATCCCTAAAGCAATCAGAATAACTTTCTGTTTTCATCATCTGAATTTTTCAGCTTACTGCATTTCTGAATATACTACTACCCTGAGCATTTACTATTGCCCCTACTCTCTTAACCCGATTACGGAATGTTTGTGGATCTCAGGAATACCGGAAAACTTCTTAACCGGTTGATGAATATTAAGAAGGCTCAGATTATTAATCCGAGCCAAAATTTTTAGTGTACATACTTTTAGAGACAGTATGCTTTATTTTTCGATTGGAGGTAAACCTTTTTTTGACAATCGCATATTGACCTGAGCTAGAGTTTCATCATCAAATTCTTTTAACTTTTCTTCTGATAAAAAATCTTCCCAAGTTACCTCATCTAAATTGTTCTCTACCTCTACTAAATCACCATTTTTCCTAATTGCAAATGCTAACTGTTCTGTACAATTCCCAAACTGTTAGGATCACCGGCCACTAATAAGTTATCAGGCAGTGTAGTTGTAAATTTAGAATCAAACACAGGAAATACTCTATTTACTTTTTGACCGTCCACAATAACTTCGGAAGTCTTAGGCTGCTGCAATAATGGCCGCAACCAGCCATCCCGGTTCAGGAATCATTGCACAGATCCCAATCATGTGGGTTGAGAATCATTTAGTTCAAAATCATTTTCTGACAGAGTAGATAGAAAAAAATCACAAAAAATTCCGTTTTCACAAGTTGTGAGACGGACGCTTTTCTACAAAATTTGATCGCTTTCTACAGCGGTATTTATTTTTACCATATTACCTTTATCATCATAGAAATTATACCGCTCAAATTTACAATCTTCTAATTTATAATTTTCTCCATTACTGACAAACAGATACTCTCCATTTCTGATGTCGGCAGTTTCCAATTGAAGTATAGTTGCACCTTTTTGAATCTGCTGTCTCCATCCAACTATATCTTTTGAATATGATAGCCCGTAAAACCGCTGTTCATTTGGTGTAATTATGATAAAATTTTCATTTAGAACACCACCAATTTGCGGTATCAAAGGTTTATTAGCAGCAGCAAGTATAGTAACAAAATTATCCTTGTTAATTTTTCCATTACCATTTTTTATGTGGATATACCTATATTCTCTAAATTCAAATTCTTCTTTTCCAGGAAGATATATTTTTTTTATTTTCATATTTTATGGTGTTATTTCAAATCTAACATTAGTGATACCATTTTGATTAAAAATCTGAGAATAATGTTCAGCTAATTCCTGACTATTTGTATGGTATACTACTTCATCGAATGCATTAGAATATTTTTTTGCCTGACTAAGCATTTTGTTTTGTTCCGCAATAGCCCAAGGCTTTTTATCAAGAGGATTTCTGAGAGACTTATTCCAGTCTTCGACAAATTTTGCTTCAATAGCAACAGTTCTTCCATTTATATTCACAACATTATCAGCAACACCATTTACTAATTGCCCATCTACTATTGCAGAATATTGTCGCGAATTAAAATTTGCAGCACCTCCATATAAATCCTGAATAGCATCTTCATATTCTTGCGCTTTGTCAATTGCTCTATATCGACCATTATGCACCAGAATCCCATCTTCAGTTACATAATAGTTTTCATTATCGTCAATATCAAAATTATAAACTTTTTCGTAATGAGGCAAAGTTTCGGTACTGATGATCGTGGTGTAATCACCACCTTTTAAATGCAGTAAATCTCCGGCTTCCAGGTTGCCTGCTTCTATCCATTCATCATTACAGAAGAAACGGTGCTCAGGAGTAACCCGTACAAATTCTCCTGTTGGCAGTTCCAGAGAAAGCATCTGCTGGGTAAATCTTTCATATTTCACAAGGATAGATTTATATTCCTGCTGCTTTGTTTCTTCATTAAAGGTGAGTACCAGATCTCCTTCATCTAAATCTTCAATATTTATCAGCCCATCCGGAGTGTGAACTTTTGTGCCGGCAGGAAAACAGACCACTGTTGCCCCCTTCGCCGCAAAAATCCCCAATATAAGACTTACGCCACTTTCCTGTAACTTTTCAACTGCACTTTTGTCGCTGCTCCAGATGTTATACTGTTCATAATAGGCTCCGCCAATTCCCAGTCCACGCATGGTTTTACAGAAGAGTGAGGCATTTTTAAAACCTTTAAAGGTAAACTGTTCGATTAATTCTTTTCGTGCCGTATTCACAAACTGTTTCCCAAATTCACGCCCGAAGGTAACTGCAGTCTGCCTCGCTCCGGTAACTCCGGCAGCTGTGGTTGCTCCGGCAGCACCTCCTACCATTCCCACAGCACCACGACCCGCAAGAAATCCGAAAGCAAAATTGGCGACATGCCCGAGATTGGTCAGTGCAGCACTTCCCCAGGCTTCCCATGCGGTTTCTTTTGGCGTAATTGTTCCCCCTTCGGCAGGACATACCATAATGGACGACAGGGTAAGCGCTTTGTGGTTTTCAATAGAGAATTTCTGTGCAGTATTGGTCCATTTTCTGGTAGCCGCTGCAGCCTTACATTTTAGTGCTCCTATGGCTACTGCCGCTAAGATGGCTGCTGCAATAATGGCCGCAACCAGCCATCCCGGTCCGGGAATCATTGCACAGATCCCAACCGCTATTCCTGCAACTGCTCCGGCAATAAATGCCGTTTTGCCCAGGCAGATAAAATTATTACCTTTCAAAGTATCAAGCTCTGTTGCAGCCTTATCCCCACTGAAGGTTACAAAATCCTGGCTTGTGACCTTCATCTTTTTAGGCGACATGCCTTTATCACAAACAACGTAGTGCTTTTCGGTAAGATACTGTTCGTCTGCCATACTGTTAGAATTCTAAGTGCGTATCCATATAACAATGATAATAAAAGAACTCGCCAAGCTGCTCCGTGATCGTAAAATCAGACCTCAGCAGAATTCTGTCATCATATAAGTACTTTCCTTTTACTTTGTAATCGGGATGCATGTAATTATCTTTTGCAAACTCCCGTAACCTTCGGATCATTTTATCATCTCTGATCATCATTCCTTCAACATTCCATTCACTCAACTGCTGCTCATTCAGTTTTTCATTTACTGAAATGTTTACCGGAATAACTACACCGGCTCCGAATCTATCCATATCTTCCCTTTTCTGGTAACTTTTACTTCCTTCAGCAAGTGGCTCTTTTCCGAAAATGTAGAAGAACTGATATAGAAAATGGATGTATCGTATGCTTTTGATCTCCATTTCTTCATTGGTTAATTCATATTCTTTGGCACGGATTATTTCATAAGCCTCGATGGGATGGGCGTTGGTCAGCCAGTCTTTAACCTCTTTCCATTTATCACGGATCATCTCACCATTGTAGATCTTGGCGATCTCGCCTTTTTTGTTGACCCCCACCTCAAGGGTGCTGTAAATACTGCAGACTTTATTCGTCATTTCGGTAATCTGTACGATCAGTGGATCTTCATACATTTCCAGATTGTATTCCGTTTCCGTAATTTCAAAAATGTGAAAATCTTCATCCGTATCTTTTCCTTTGTAAGTGACTGAGGTTTTAATATTAATTTTATAATTACTGTCTAAACTGTGAACTTTAGTCTTTCCGATAATATCTGTATTATATAAATATTCTTTGCCTGCTTCCATCAGAATTTACTTGTTTATGTTGACTTTACTTCCGTTGATCTGCACTTCAGTACTTCCGGTGACTTTTACATTTTTTCCTCCGACCACCGTTTCATTGGTTGCGGATACATGAATCGATTGTGTCGCATCCACTTTAATTTCCTTCCCATTTATTGTGATTTTTCCTTCTTTATCAATGACAATGGTACTCGCACCAACAATAATTTTAAATTCAGCCGTTGCGGTAAGAGACACTTTACCCGATTTATCCATCTGAAGAATTGAGGCTTCACCGACATTGATCATGCTTGTATTTCCCGCTTTTACGGTATTGTCATTAGCAACATGTACAGAATTATTATTCCCAACCGTCACTGTTTTATCATTATTTGCATTTGTCACAGCGTTTCCGGCTCCGTCAAATTTCATATTAGCACCGCCCTGATCGGTTAAAAATACAGAGCCTGCTCCGTCGTCCAGTTCCAGCTTATTTCCGCTCCGGCTGCTTAAACTTTTGATATTATTTCCGGTACCGCCACCACCGCCTACCTGTCCGTGGAACATTCCTCCCATAACAAAAGGCCGGTCCGGGTGCTGGTGCGCAAAGTTGACGACCACCTGGTCTCCGACTTCCGGAATGGCCATAAAACCACGGTTTTTACTCACTTTATCACTTCCTCCTGCATCAGGGGTCATTACCCTGATGAATTCCGAAGTATCCTGACCACTCTGCCAGTCAAACTGTACCTGCACACGGCCCTGATTCAGGGGATCGGTATTGGAAATCACTTTGGCAAACTGGGCATCTGCTCTCGGGCTTTCAAATTCAGGCCGCGGAATATATCCGCAGTCTGCAGCAATTGCTTCAAAATTTCCGGTATAATATCCTCTGGCATCAACTTCATGAGTTACTTCAATCATCATCAGTTTGGTGAAATAGGAAGTCTGATTGGTTTCTGCCTGGCGCATCTCAACATCAGCAGGGCATCCGGGGTATAAGAACGGGACCGTCGTGGTTCCTGAAGTAACAAAAACTCCTGATGCTTTACTTCCTGCCGTACCTTTCTGCGATGCATCAACATCCATAAAAGAAGAAGCCTTGATAGGCGCAACCCTCAGTGAAGGGGTTGTAAATGTTTTTTCTGAAATTTCGTAGGCTCTTTTGGCAATATCGGAGCTGTGACTGATTTTTGAGCTTCCTGTTGTCAGCTTTTCATTCTTACTGCTGTTGTAGCCATAGAAGGTTGGGTTGACATGCTGTGCCTTCATGGTAATCCTGACGTCATTCACATTACTACCATAAGTAAGCTTTACGGGTTGCTCTGAAGGGGGCAACTTTCCGAAGTGAAGCACTTCTCCGTCGTAGAAAAACTGTTCGCCATAGGCTTCAGCCATTCTGGCTAAATAATTATAATGGGTTTCTTCGTACTGGGAACTGTAAGAAATGTTTCCGTGCTGGGCATCGACCCTGAAATCAAATTTGCTTTCGCCAAGGCCTTCTTTGATCACCTGGTTGGCAATGCTGTTTAAACTGATTTCCTTTGCTCCTCCGAAACTCTGAATATGAGGAGCGGCATCTAAAAGAACGGTGGGACTGTACCCCGTAAGAACAATGTTTCCAAGACTTCCTTTCTCCTGACTGAAACCTACTTCCGTAATAACGCCAACAAAATTTCTTTCAGGACCATCAATCACATCTTTATATTTGAAAACAACGGTGAGTCTTTTTCCAAGGAAGTTTTGCGCCTCTTCCAGATTATGGTTTTCAGCATTTCCCAGAGAATCATGGGCCAGGGTCAGGCTGAACTGATGATGCCTGACTGCACTCTGGTTGAGTTTAAAATGTTTAAAATGCTGAATCACTTTTCCCTCAACAATCACGTCAAGCTTCACAACACGGTTGATCCCCAAAATCTGACTGGTAGGAATGGCAGGTGCGTTATGAATTTTTGAAGTCGGCTGTTTTGTCCATACTTTTCCTTCGGTGGTAAGGGGCTCATTCGCCTGTATATTCTGATTCATAAACATCCCTGAAGTATTTCCTGCCTCAGCTGCCGCTGACTGAACTGCAGAAGCTTTCTGACTGACCTCCTGAACTTTTCCTCCCGCTTTCTGCAGTTTTTCATCTGCCGGTTCAGTTGTTTCTGTTGTTGCAGCCTGCTTAAGGTTTTCTCCCACTGCAGGTGTTTTGACCTTCGGGGAAATCTCAGGTTGTAAAGATTTATTATCCTGGAACATAGCTTATTATTTTTCAGTTAATGAACGTGTTTTTTCAAATCTGTGCTAACATTCGGAATCTTCCTGAATAAATGGTAGTAAAAGATTTCGATCAGGGATGATCTATCACAGTTGTGGTTGATCCTGTTTTATTCAAACACAGAATAGCCTACCTTATTCAAGCACGCTATTCTGTTACACTATTATGGATTGATGAATCGTACGATCTTATACCGTTGGCCAGATTCCTTCGTAAGCAGAATTACCGTAGTTGATTTTTTCTGCGCTTACCACAAAGCTGATCAGCATCGAGTTTTCATCCACTGCATCGAAGTCTACTTCATGCTGAATAACGTATCCGTTTTCCCAGTTTAAAGTAATCAGCGTTCCTTCTTCGTGAGATTTGTTAAACGTGATTTCACCTGAGGTCGGTTTGTATTTTCCGTTCAGTAAAGATTCCAGGATGTCAGATTTCTCTGTTGCTTCGATGGTTAATTTGATCAGTGCGTTGGACGGATCAGAAGCTACCCTTCCTGATACGTCTGTGGATCTTGATACGCTGTAGTTAAGCTTTAGTAATTTCTGTCCTTCGCTGCCGTTGAATTTTAAGATTCCTCTTGAATTTGCTGCCATGATTGGTAAATTTTAAACAGTTAATGAATTGTGATTGTTTGTTTGTATTTCAAAGATAAAAAGGGATTTAATACGAAACAGAAATTAGTATGATTATTTTAAATTTTGTAGTAGTTCTACGATTTACTGTCGTAATTCTACGATAATGAGCAAGTTAATACAAAAGTCAGAATCATTATATTATCACTCAACAGTGTATTACAGCCATTATTCTTATCATTCTGTATCAACGGTGAACAGGTACTTTTCGAGTCGGTGAAGTGATCATTTTAGAGAAAATCTGAAACTCTGAAACTTAAAATAAACAGGTTCAATCTGCAAAGAAATATTTTGTTCATTCATTCAAAACAAGATATCTAATTTTCAAAACGTCTCTGTTAATGAAATTAATCCCGCTGATCGCATAGATTTAATACCGGTTTTACTCCAACGCAAAGTTTTATTTAGAATAATGGATATTTTAAGGGAACAAAAAGAGGAATCAATGAAATTGATTCTTATAAAGCTTGCTTCATAAGCGACTCTGTCGCATTTCTTTGCTCCTTTAATAAACAGTATGAAATTGAAATCTTTGCGTTTAAAAATGATATTTTTTTAATAGAATACAGTTCTACTATTTTTTAACGCAAAGTTTTATCCAAATGCCGAAGATGAAAGGAGCAAAGAGAGGAATTAATGAAATTGATTCTTATAAAACTCGCTTCATAAGCGACTCTGTCGCATTTCTTTGCTCCTTTAATAAACAGTTGTCCCGTCCTAAAAATCCGATACAGATTATAGGTCAAAAATAATTAATTAAAC
>CAURNW010000029.1:0-25675 GCA_963526305.1 uncultured Chryseobacterium sp.
AACCGATGACCTTCGGGTTATGAGCCCGACGAGCTACCTACTGCTCCATCCCGCGTTATTGGACTGCAAATATACGAATATATTTCAATAATGCTACTTTTTCTTTTAAATACACCACTTTCATGAAATAATTTAAATATTTGTATCTTTGTTCTATGGCAAAGATATTAAGAATTTACCCAGATAATCCTCAGGAAAACCTTATTAATGAGGTAATTAAAACCCTTAATAATGGTGGATTGATCATCTACCCTTCCGATACGGTTTACGCTTTAGGCTGCAATATTTTCGATATCAGAGCCATGGAAAAACTTGCCCAGATCAAAAAACAGAAACTGGAAAAAGCCAAATTCTCCATTATCTGTAATGATCTCAGCCACCTTTCAGATTTCACAAGACCGATTGACACTTCGGTTTTCAGATTTTTAAAGAGCCATCTTCCCGGACCTTTTACGTTTATTCTGGAAGCCAATAAAAGCCTGCCTCTGGCTTATAAAAATCATAAAACCATCGGTATCCGTGTCCCGGATCATCCGATTCCGCAGCTGATTGTTGAAAAACTGGGACACCCTATCGCATCAACGTCGATTAAAGATGATGATGAGATTATAGAATACTCCACAGATCCGGAACTCATTGCAGAAAAATATGACCATCTTGTCGATATAGTGATTGATTCAGGATATGGTGATAATATTGCCTCAACTATTGTTGATCTTACCTCTGGTGAGCCGGAACTGATCAGACAGGGAAAAGGAGAAATTTAGAAGCAGTTTATCCTATGAGTCTCAACGGAAAATACAGTGTAGGCATCCTGCTTACTTTTGTGCTGCTTGCTCTGTCTATGCTTTATTCGATTCCTGTAATCAATTACTTTTTCAATTTTAAAGTCTTAACATCAGAGCTTTTTTTCTATAACAGACTGTCCCTCTGGGCAGTTTTAGCATTAATTTTAGCTTACAACTTTTTTATAGAAAACCGGTCTTTTTTTGCCTGGGAAGATAAAAAATATTCAGCAGGCTTTTACATTGGTGCCATCATCATTCTTTACCTGATCTGTGCCGTAGGCGGAGCTTTTCTGAATGCCGTTATTATGATGGTAACCCAGGAAAAAATAAGTGACAAACTGGTACAGCTCAGCACTCTGTTTAAAAACAATTATTTTCTGATTATTTTCACCTGCCTCACCGCCGGAGTAACAGAAGAATTGCTGATGCGCGCCTACATCCAGCCAAGGATTGAAAAAATATACAACAGTCCTTTTTCCGGAGTTGTGATCTCTGCATTATTATTCGGGATTCTTCACAGTACCTATGGCACCGTTGGCCAGGTAGTGGTTCCTTTTTTTATAGGAATTGTATTTGCCATATTTTACAAGCTGTATTCTAATATTAAGATCCTGATCATCTGTCATTTCGTTTTTGATTTTGTCTCTCTTATGCTGATGAATCTGCTGGATCTGAAACAGTTGTCAGCTTTTTAAATAAATATTTTTCTTATCCGGATCTCTAAAAACATAAATTTACATATGAAACTTATAACATCCCCTGCTAAATTAATGAACATCGAAAATACGACCGATCTTTTGCGAAGAACCAGTCCGAAATTCATTGATGATGCAGAACATATACATTCTTTTTTAAAACATAAATCCCCCAAATATCTTTCAGAACTGATGGAAATTTCTCCCAAACTGGCGGATGAAAACTGGGAAAGAAATCAGAAATGGAAATCAAAACCTTTGGTTAAAGAATCTGCTCCTGCCCTTTTTGCTTTTACAGGAGAAGTATACAGAGGCCTTGATGCGAAGACCTTAGATAAGAATGCTGTTGATTATTTACAGAAAAATCACAGAATCCTTTCAGGACTGTACGGATTGCTTCGTCCTTCTGATAAGGTGATGCTCTACCGGTTGGAAATGGGAAGGCCATTTGAATTTGACGGGTACAAAAACCTGTATTCTTACTGGACTGAGAAAGTAACCGAACAGCTGAATGCCGAAATGAAAAAGAATGAAATACTTCTCCATCTCGCCAGCAATGAATATGGAAAAGTAATTGACAGAAAAAAACTTAACCATAAGATCATTGATTTTGAATTCTATGAATTAAGAGAAGGAAAGCTGAAAACCATCGTCGTTTATACAAAACATGCAAGAGGGCTTGTTGTGCGATTCTGTGCAGAAAAGAATGCGAAAACACTGAATGATGTCAAAGCTTTCAACTATGAAGGCTACAGGATAGAAGATGAAAAATCGACGGATACTAAACTGGTTTTCACAAGATAATGACTATCAAAGCCTTTAAAAATCACTTCAGAGTTGAACTCTCGGCAATATATACCGATTCTGAAACCGACTTTATCTTCCCTTTTTTTTTAGAGAAAATCTCAGGGTTCAGTCAGGTTCAGCAGAGACTGTCACCTCAAAATGAATTGACAGCAGATCAGGAAAATCAGCTGCTGCATATCATTTCAGAGCTGAAAACAGGAAAACCATATCAGCATATTTTGGGAGAAACTGAGTTTTACGGAATGCCGTTTTTCGTAAATGAAAATGTATTGATTCCCCGTCCCGAAACAGAGGAATTACTGGAATTGGCCATTGAAAAGATTCAATCCTCCGGATCAGGTATTGATGGTTTAAAGATTTTGGATATTGGAACAGGAAGCGGTATAATTCCCCTTGTTTTAAAGAAACATTTTCCGGATGCCGCTGTCAGCTCTGTTGATTTTTCAGAAAAAGCTCTTGAGGTTGCCAAAAAAAACGCAGAGTTCAATAAGCTTGATATACGTCTGATTCACGCTGATTATCTTAATCTTGAGCTGGAAGAAGACTATGATGTCATCATCTCAAATCCTCCCTATATCGGAATTGATGAAAAAATAGAAATTTCAGATTCCGTAAAAGGATTTGAGCCGGAAATGGCACTTTTTTCACCCACTTCAGACGCACTGATTTTTTATAAAAAAATTGCCGGAGATTCAAAAAAACATCTGAATAAGAATGGGCTTCTGTTTTTGGAGATCAACCAGAAATTGGGTTCAGAGACTTTACAGCTGTACAAAAATGATTTTTTGGAAGTTAAGCTGCTGAAAGACCTGTCCGGAAATGACCGCTTCATATTTGGAATAAAATAATCATACAAAAGTAAAAAAGAGCTGCATGAAATTATTTCATGCAGCTTTTTATATTTTTTTACTGAAGCGTAACCTTAACTGATTTTTCACCTGCTGAAGACTTCAGGTGAACAATATAGAAGCCGCTTTTTAAGTTAAAATCCACTTCTGCCGAAGATCTCAATGTTTTCACAAGGTTGCCTGCTGCCGTATATACTTTTATTTCAGTACTCTGGTTATTCAGGCCGGATACAAAAATTGTATTTCCTTTTGTATAAACTTTCGCTTCAGCCTTTTTCAATGTATTTTGTGCAGATAAAGTAACAAGTGTAGTTGTGCCAATGGAATTTGAAACTTCAATCTTATAAATATTTGTTGCCTGATCGGCTCCAATATAGATATTACCTGCTCCACCGGTATAATTGGCAGTCAGGATCAGGGCATCCGAAGAACTTGCACTTCCCAGCGAACCGATAACACTTGTACCGTTGGTTACATATAAAGTTCTGGTGCCTGAACCACCTGTCTTAAACCATACTTTTACCGTGCAGGCTCCGGTTACTGCAAAATAGACATATCTTTTAACCGGCATCACAAAAGATTTGGCTCCGGTATCCCAGCTTCCTCCATTGAGTTTAAAACGTTTTGTTGCTGTGTATCCGTCCGGAAATGTAGCACTGTTGGCTTCTACAGCAGCAAGATTTGAGACATTTGATCCCGGGATCATTGCTAAATTATCAAGCAAAGTATCTACAGCATACCCTGCAGAAACAGCCCAGGCCGCGCTGTTACCAAAATCCCAGGTTTTACTCTGTGCTCTGAAAAGACTCATAAAGAAAAGTCCGGAAATCATGGATAAGATGAATGTTTTTTTCATGATTAAAAATTTTTAATGTTAATAGTTTATAAATAAAATGTGAACGCAATCGATTGCATAAAGATATATCTAATTTGAATATACGCAAGAAAAATTTTAAAAAAATCAGAATTACCTAAATTATACCATCGAATGATCATTATTTTACAACAAATTTTGCAAATTTAAAAATATTACTATATTTACGTGCAATCGATTACATGACAAAAATCTACTATCAAACTTTAATAATCGTTAATTTTATGAAAAAACTAATATTCATTTTTGCAGTGTTTATGGGTCTTATAAACCTTCAGGCACAAAGTATTGCCATCACTCAGACAACAGGATGGATGGAATCTGCATACATCAAATGGACACCGGTAAGTGGTGCCGACAGCTATAAAGTGTATTATTCGGGAGGAAATTTCACAGACAAGATAATAGATACCCAGCTGATCAGAAATTACGGTTCTTATTACAGGGCTGATGTTTTAGGATTAAGCCCTGGTATCTATACCATTAAAGTAGTTCCTGTCACAGGAAATACTGAAGGACCTGCAACCATATCTGCACCGGTTACCGTAACAGCGCATGACAGAACAGGTTTTGCCCACAGCAACGGAAGAATACCCGGTGCATACAATCCTGATGGTACTCTTAAGGCAAATGCAGTGGTTCTGTATATCACTCAGGACACAAAAAACACGGTATCTATGAATGTCACAGGTGCTAATGCCAATCCCTGTGTAGGTTTACAAACTATTCTGGACGGCTTCAAGAAAGGTCTTGACACCCGTCCTCTGGCAGTTAGACTGATTGGCAATATCACTGATCCTAATTATTTGCTGAATGGAGATATCGTTATCGAAAACAAAAAAATTGCAGCAAGTTCGATCACTTTTGAAGGCGTCGGATCTGACGCCCTGGTCAACGGATGGGGGGTACGTATAAAATCTGCCACCAATATTGAAGTCCGTAATCTGGGATTCATGCTGACTGATGCTTCCGAAGGCGACAACCTCAGTCTTCAGCAGGACAATACCTATATATGGGCACATCACAATGACCTGTTTTACGGCGCTCCCGGATCGGATGCAGATCAGGCAAAGGGAGACGGTGCACTGGATTCAAAAAAATCAACCTATGTTACCTTTTCGTACAATCATTTCTGGGATAACGGGAAAAGCTGCCTTCTGGGTCTGAGTGAAGGAACAACGACGGATCTTTATATCACTTATCACCACAACTGGTTTGACCATTCAGATTCAAGACACCCTCGGGTACGCTATTTTTCCGCCCATGTGTATAACAATTATTATGACGGAAACTCTAAATACGGTGTAGGATCTACCTTAGGATCATCAATTTTTGTTGAGGGAAATTATTTCAGAAACTGCAAATACCCCATGTTAATCTCTAAGCAGGGAACTGATATTGCGGGAGGATCTCCGGGAACTTTTTCCAATGAAAACGGAGGGATGATCAAAGCTCATAATAATTACATGACAGGTCAGACAGCTTTTATACCGTACGGAACATCTGCCTTGACCCAGTTTGATGTATACGTTGCAGCCAACAGAAATGAAGTTATAAGCAACAGCATTACTGCCGTTCAGGGAAGTGCTGCTTACAATAATTTTGATACAAACCCTGCTTTTTACATTAATTCTTTAGTAATCGATACTCCGGTACAGGCAAGAGATAAAACAATGCAGTATTCAGGAAGGGTTTCCGGCGGTGATATCAGCTGGACATTCAGTAATGCAGGTGATGACACAAGCTCATCGGTGAATACCGGATTAATGGCTTTATTGCAAAATTACACATCCCAGCTGGTTTCGGTACAGGGAATCTCATCTCCTGTTGCCAGTTCCCAAACTTTAACCATTCCATCAAATAATGATCAGACCCTGATATCTGCAACAGCCATGACACCGATGGTATTTACCTGGGGCGGAACGGCAACTGATGTTACCATGACAGGACTCCCTGCTTCAGGAGTAAGTTTTGTGAAAAACACAGCCAACAAAACAGTGACTGTTTCAGGAAATCCTACGGATGATGTAAGCTTTACGGTTAATACGGCAGGCCCAACAGGAACATCCGTTTCAGGAACAGGAAGCATCAGCGTAATTGCACCGGGAGTTCCACAGGGCAATGAAGTTCATAATTTTACAACATCTGCTCTGAACAGTACATTCTACACATTTACCTCTGCCAATATCAACTCTACCGACGGATCTGCCACCTACGACGGGATCGCTTTTACAAAACGTCTAAAATTGGAGTCAGCTACATCAATAGCTTATACTACATTACAGGCTTCTACTTTAACGCTGGTTCTTGATCCGACATTTACCGGAACTGTAAAGTTTGACAACACCAATTATACTGCATCAGCAGGTATCATAACCATACCGGATATTGCTGCGGGGGCTCATACTATTTCCAAAGGAAGTGTAGCCAACCTGTTTTATATCAAAACTGTATTTGCTGCATCAGCAACCCTGGCAACACAGGAGAATACATCAGCCGTCATCTTCAGTGTATATCCTAACCCTGTGCATTCAGTTCTTACTGTTTCAAATCCGGATAATCATGTAATACACGAAATATTGGTGACAAATTCTGCAGGACAGGCAGTAAAATTAATGAAAGAGAACAGGTCAAAGATTGATATGAGCGGCCTGATCAACGGAGTATACTACCTGCAGATCAAAACCGACAAAGGAATCTTTCATCAAAAAATCATTAAAAACTAACGGGAAAAGCTTTTATGTTCATCAGGAGGCACTTCATATTGACACGGCATTTCTGTAAACCTAAAAGTTGATAAAAAAAGACCAATGAATTAATTCATTGGTCTTTTTTGTAATAGTTAAGTCTTACCCTATTCTTTTTCTGACAAATACTTCATAGGACAGGTACAGGAGCGGAAGAGACATGATACCCAGGAATAAAGCATTGCTCAATGCCACTTCAGGAAAAACTGCAACTGAATATAATAATCCGAAAAACGCACCGCCCAAATGCGCTGCATGGCCTATATTATCATTGCTTCTGGGTTTCAGCATACTGTAAACAGAGTATCCGAAGTACAGAAGACCGAAAATATATCCTGGAATACTCAATTCCGGAGGCAGGAAGATAATTCCGATTTTCATATTGACAGGATCCAAAGAAACGCTTGCGAAAATAATTCCTGCAACGCCACCGCTGGCACCAATTGCAGAATACCAGTTTTGCGCCTTATAAATGAACAGAGAAAATAAATTCCCCAGCAGGATGGATGCAAAATAGATAATCAGAAAACCAATCACTCCAAAATCATAGATTACAGCAGGGCTAAACATATAAAGAACATACATATTCAAGATCAGATGCATGAAATCTGCATGCAGAAAACCGGCTGATAAAAGCCTTATGTATTCTTTACGGTGAAGAACTGCTCCTACATTGAATTTATATTTTTCAAAAATCCTGATATCATTTAACGCCAGATAACTAATGATGCAGGTGATGGCAATGATGAGTATTACAATATTCATATTTTTCTTTCTTAGTTTTCAGGACTCCCCTCTTCAAACAGATCCCCGATGGTACCTCCATCATCATCTGCCGAAGGAGTAAAGTCCGGTTCTTCATACTCCTCCGGTTCTTCCTCCTCGGGTTCCGGTACGGTAATGTTGATTGTTTTTACTTTAAATTTTGTAAACTGGTTTCCAATTGCCCTGATTCCTTTAATAGCAATAAATTCGTCGATATTAACCGTTTCAGGATCGCGTTCTTTCCCTTTGTCTTTTGCGAAAATAATTTCCGCCGTTGTTCCGTTGGAAACCAAGATTCTTTCAATAAAGGATTTAGGATGTTCAGACGGCATAAAGGTCTGCGGATTGGTTGTATTTTCCAGCAGGAACCTTTTGATAAAATAAATATCTTTTTCCCCGTCATAATAGATACAGGTGATTGGCTGTTGCGGTCTCCACTTTTCAAGGATAATATACTCATCATCAAAGCGGTTTCCAAGATCAAAACTGATCAGTTTTGCCTCACCCTGGGAATTAACGGTTAAAATTTTATCATCTCCTTTAAAACTGCCGAGCAAGGTTCCTCTTACATCAGCATTCAGCCTTCTGACCGTATCATCAAACCAGATTTTACGGGGAGCCAATGTAGAAACACCTTCCTCTTTTAAATCTACTTTTTTGACTGAATATTTGGTGACCAGATTTCCTTTGGAGTCACGGCCTTTGATTCCTATTTCAGAGAAATCAATATCCATTTTATTTTTCCTGATCCTTGGATTAGGTTTCAGCAGAACGGTTACTGTTTCAGCTTCACCATTAGGATTTGCTGAAAAGTAAAGGGTTTCAGAACCTTTTGCATCTGATGCCAGGCGGTAATCGGTATTTCTGGTCACACCGGTTACCGAAAAGCGTTTCATGTAATAAGGGCCCTGCATCCCTTCACGGTAGATCATGTTGTAAACCGTTCGCTTATCATTTTTCTTCCAGATGGCAACATGCAGAATATCTTTTCCGATGAACGTTTTGGCTTCTACCTTAACGACTTTCATGCTTCCGTCTTTTCTGAAAGTAATGATATCATCGATATCGGAACAGTCAAATAAAAACTGATCTTTTTTCAGCGAAGTTCCTACAAAACCTTCTTCGAAATTAGCATAAAATTTTTCATTGGCTACCGCAACTTTGGAGGCATCGATGGTATCAAAAATTCTAAGTTCTGTTTTACGTTCTCTTCCTTTACCATATTTTTTCTGGATATTAAGATAATAATCAATCGCATAAGCAATCAGATTGCCTAAATGATGTCTTACCTGCTCAATCTTTCCTTCGAGTGCAGCAATATTTTCTTTAAATTTATCTAAATCGAATCTCGAAATTCTTTTGATCCTGATCTCAGTAAGCCTCAGGATGTCTTCTTCTGTCACTTCTCTTAAGAGATGTGCAGTATGTGGTCTGAGCCCGTCGGCAATGGTTGTCAGAACATCTTCCCAGCTTTTCACCTCTTCAATATCGTGGTAGATCCTATTTTCTATAAAAATTCTTTCCAGTGACGAAAAATGCCAGCTTTCCTGCAGCTCATTGAGTTCAATTTCCAGTTCTTTTTTCAGGAGTGAAACCGTATGATCAGTATTCATTCTCAGAATCTCTGAAACGTTCAGGAACATGGGTTTATCACCCACAATGACACAGGCATTAGGTGAGATGGTTACCTGACAGTCGGTAAATGCATAAAGTGCATCAATCGTCTTATCTGGCGACACTTCGTTATGAAGATAAATGAGGATTTCAACTTTATCCGAGGTGTTATCTTCAATTTTCTTGATCTTAATTTTCCCTTTCTCGTTGGCTTTGATGATTGAATCAATCAGATCACCGGTATTTTTGGAAAAAGGGAGCTCGGAAATCATCAGGGTATGTTTATCGACCTGAGAAATTTTTGCCCTTGCTCTTACTTTTCCGCCTCTGTGACCGTCGTTATACTCCGAAACGTCCAGAAAACCTGCTGTCAGAAAATCAGGGTAAATTTCAAATTTTTTACCTTTCAGGTGAGCTACAGATGCATTAATGAGTTCATTGAAATTATGCGGAAGAATTTTTGTAGAAAGCCCCACTCCGATTCCTTCAACCCCCTGTGCAAGTAGCAACGGGAACTTAACAGGCAAATCTACCGGTTCATTATTTCTGCCGTCATAAGATTTTGCCCAGACTGTTGTTTTGGGGTTGAAAACCACCTCCAGAGCAAAAGGTGTTAATCTTGCTTCAATATATCTTGCGGCAGCTGCAGAATCTCCTGTGTAAATATTCCCCCAGTTTCCCTGCGTATCAATTAACAGTTCTCTCTGCCCTATTCCGACCATTGCGTCAGTGATCGAAGCATCACCATGAGGATGGTATTTCATCGTATTCCCTACGATATTGGCAACTTTGTTGTACCTGCCGTCTTCAAGTTCACGCATGGAGTGCATAATCCTCCGCTGAACAGGCTTGAAACCATCATAAACAGAAGGGATGGCTCTATCTAAAATTACATAAGATGCATAATCCAGAAACCAGTCTTTGTACAGTCCTGATACTTTTTTTAAGCTTTCGCCTTCGTGAGAATTTTCTTCTATCATTATTTTCTTAATGTATTCTTTCTTTATTTGTTTTAATCACTTTACTGAGAGAATTTTTCAAATCTTTGACCTGTTTTTTATTCAAATAAGATATCTCATATTTCAACATGGTAGAACCGCCGTTTTTGCTTGTAACTGTGATATACAATCTTTTCACAAACAATATTGTAACCAATTCGTATTTAACGAGTTTATATTTAGGGAACTCATCACTCACAGGTTTAGCCATCATGGGTATGATACTTCTGTTTCTGAAATGAATGGCTTCACCATCACTGTCATATTCAAAAATCTGCCTTCCGTGAAGGAAAAAAAAAATCAATAGAACGAGCGGAAAAACAAGCAGAAGGTAGCTTTCCACTCCTAAAATATTAAACTTATATTCCTCCAGTAAAAAAGCTCCAATTCCAACCAATATCATTATTAATAATACAATACTGAAAAAATGATAGACAGGAACTTTACGTCGGTTACTTATTCTCATTTGGATTGGTGTTTCGGTTATTGGTTATTCTATTTCAATTAAAATTTCTTTGTCATTAATATTGGAATCTTCCACCACCAGGTTTTCAAGAATAAAAACCTGGCGATCAGGCGTATTTTTACCCATATAGAATTCTAACAGCTGCTCAATTGTCTGATCTTTTCCGAGCACGACAGGCTCTAAACGGATATCTTTTCCGATGAAATTCTTGAACTCATCAGGAGAAATTTCTCCCAGACCTTTAAATCGGGTTATCTCCGGGTTTTTTCCCAATTCATTCAACGCCTTTACTCTTTCCACTTCAGAATAGCAATATCTCGTTTCCTTCTTATTTCTCACTCTGAACAGCGGGGTCTGAAGTATATACAGGTGACCGTTTTTAATGACATCAGGGAAAAACTGCAGGAAAAAAGTAATCATCAGCAGCCTGATATGCATTCCGTCAACATCGGCATCTGTTGCAATAATAACCTGATTGTATCTTAAATCTTCAAGGCTCTCCTCAATATTCAGTGCAGCCTGCAGAAGGTTAAATTCTTCATTTTCATAAACCACTTTTTTGGTAAGACCGTAACAGTTCAACGGCTTTCCTTTTAATGAAAATACAGCCTGGGTTTCTACATCCCTGGACTTTGTAATGGATCCTGATGCGGAGTCTCCTTCAGTGATAAAAATCTGTGTTTCTGCTTTTCGTTCGGCTTTCTGATCATTGTAATGCTGTCTGCAGTCACGAAGTTTCTTATTGTGAAGCGACACTTTTTTCGCTCGCTCTCTGGCTAATTTCTGAATTCCGGAAAGCTCTTTTCTTTCTCTTTCAGAGATCAGTATTTTTCTCTGAATTGCCTCTGCGATCTCAGGATTCTTGTGTAGGAAATTATCCAGCTTGCTTTTAAGAAAATCGATAATAAATATTCTTACCGTAGGTCCGTTTGGTCCCATATCATTGGATCCCAGTTTTGTTTTTGTCTGAGATTCAAAAACAGGTTCTTCCACGTTGATGGAAATTGCAGCAACGATAGACTTACGGATATCAGATGCGTCAAAGTTTTTATTAAAGAATTCACGGATCGTTTTTACATACGCTTCACGGAAAGCGTTAAGATGCGTCCCTCCCTGGGTTGTATTCTGACCATTAACGAAGGAAAAATAAGTTTCTGTCTGTGATTTATCGGTATGGGTGACTGCCAGTTCAATATCATTATCTCTTAAATGAACAATCGGGTACAGTACATCGCTTTCAAGCTCTTCTTCCAGTAAATCTTTAAGACCGTTTTCGGAAAAAAATGTTTCACCGTTGAAAAGGATTTTCAGTCCGGGATTCAGATAAGAATAATTACGGAGCATTCTTGCGATATACTCTTTTCTGAATTTAAAGTTTAGAAAAATATCTGCGTCAGGAATAAAAGAGATCTCCGTTCCGTTTCTGTCGGAGGTATCTTTCTCGGTATGGTCTTCGGTAATCAGTCCTCTGGAAAATTCAGCCATCTTCATTTTTCCTTCACGGAATGAGCGAACGCGGAAATAATCTGAAAGGGCATTCACTGCCTTTGTTCCAACTCCGTTCAGACCGACTGACTTTTTAAAAGCTTTGCTGTCGTATTTACCACCGGTATTCATTTTTGAAACCGCATCAACCACTTTACCTAAAGGAATTCCACGACCAAAATCACGGATGGTAACCTTTCCGTCATCGACTTTTATTTCAATTCTTTTACCCGATTTCATTCTGAACTCATCAATCGAGTTATCGAGAATTTCTTTCAGTAAAATATAGATACCATCATCTGCAGATGAGCCATCGCCCAACTTCCCGATGTACATACCGGGCCGTAAACGGATATGCTCCTGCCAATCGAGGGTTCTGATATTATCTTCGGAATAGATAGGTTGTATTTCTTGTGACATAGATTAATTAAGCAAACATACAAAAATACGAAATTGAACAAAAATATCCGAATATTTACCACCGTTTTTATTCTTATTTTTAATCAAAACATCATTTGATGATAATAAATTGAATGCTTCAGCAACAGATATATGATCCGGTTTCAAAAAATACACTAAATTCGATGTCAGTAAAAAATCTCATTCATGATACATCTCCCTCTTTCTAAACTTTCCAATGTCGGAACAACCATATTCAGCCAGATGACGCAACTGGCCAATGAAAATGAAGCGATTAACCTGTCACAGGGATTTCCTGACTTCATGCCCGACTCAGGACTGCTTGATCTTGTGGATCATTTTATTCAGAAAGGATTCAATCAATACGCCCCTATGGCCGGAATGATGCCCCTGAAAGAAGAAATTGCCGGAAAGATAGAGAACAGCCATCAGGCAGTATATCATCCGGATACAGAGATCACCATAACTGCAGGTGGGACGCAGGCTATTTTCACAACCATTGCCACCTTCATTAAAAAAGATGATGAAGTAATTATTTTTGAACCTGCTTATGACTGCTATGAGCCTACTGTTGAACTTTTCGGGGGTGTTGTCAAGCGTTTTGAGATGAGAGCCCCGGATTATGAAATCGACTGGACTACGGTGAAAAATCTAGTCTCTGAAAAGACAAAAATGATCATCCTTAACAATCCTAATAATCCTTCAGGAAGGATTTTAAAGGAAAACGATATCCAGGAACTGATTAAAATCGTAAAAGATACATCCATCCTGATCTTAAGTGATGAAGTATATGAAAACATCATTTTTGACGGAAAAGAACACCTGAGCATCTGTAAGTACCCCGAACTGAAAGAAAGAAGTCTTCTAATCGCTTCTTTCGGAAAACTATTTCATGTGACCGGCTGGAAAATCGGGTATTGTGCAGCACCAAAAGCACTGACTGACGAATTCAGGAAGATACATCAGTTCAATGTTTTCTCCGTCAATACACCCATTCAGCTGGCATTAGGTGAATACATGAAAAATAATGAACATTATCTTCAGCTGAACCAGTTTTTTCAGGAAAAAAGAGACTTTATCCGGAATGGTCTCGCACAGACCAATTTTGAACTGCTGGATTGTGAAGGCACCTACTTCCAGGCTTTGAAATATGATAAAATATCAGATAAAAGTGATTTTGACTTCGCAAAAGAACTGACCGTTCAACATAAGGTGGCGAGCGTTCCGTTTTCATCTTTTTATAAAAATAAACTGAATGAAAATGTGATCAGGCTCTGTTTTGCGAAGAAACAGGAAACGCTGGAAAAAGCGATTGAGAATTTGGGTAGGGTATAGAAAAGAGGGGGGGCTTCGAGAGCCTCAGCCACCCTTTCGAGAGCCTCAGCCACCCTTTCGAGAGCCTCGGCTGCGCTTTTTAGAGTCAGCCATTCAGTAGCCTTCGAGAGCCTCAGGCTACATCCTTTGAGAGCGTCAGGCTACATCCTTTGAGAGCGTCAGGCTACATCCTTCGGGAGCCTCAGGATAAATTTTGGAGTTTCAGGAATTCTCTAAGACCTTAGCCACTATTAAAGAGTGTCAGCAAACATTCGAGAATCCAAGCCAATATTTGAGAGTTTCAGTTACCGTTTTATAAGTTACCTTGTTTTATTAATCAACCACTCTATTACTCAAACTTTTTTATCAGTCATTACAAGCAGACTAATCCGTTTTTATTAATCCAAAAGATATACTCCGTCCATGGGAATGCGTTTGTTCCACCGACATCATTCAAAAAACTGTCTCCAGAAGTATTTTCTAAATATTTCCAAAGAATAAAAAAACCAATGCATTCTTACAGGTTCAAACTAAAATATTTTTAAAAAGCAAAAACGCTCCCAAATTCATGGAAGCGCTCTTTAAAATACTATAACTAACTTTTAATACTTTTAAACATTAAATCTGAAGTGCATAATATCACCGTCCTGTACGATGTATTCTTTTCCTTCAACAGAAAGCTTTCCGGCCTCCTTTACTTTGGCTTCAGTTCCGTAATTTACATAATCATTGTATTTGATTACCTCTGCACGGATGAATCCTTTTTCAAAATCAGTATGAATAACTCCTGCTGCCTGTGGAGCAGTCCATCCCTGTCCGATTGTCCAGGCTCTTACTTCTTTTACTCCTGCCGTAAAATATGTCTGAAGTTTTAACAAATCGTATGCTTTTCTGATCAGACGGTTTACCCCCGGTTCAGTTAAACCTAATTCTTCAAGAAAGATTTCTCTCTCTTCGAAAGTATCCAGTTCATTGATATCCGCTTCGATCTGAGCAGCCAGAACTACAACTTCAGCATTTTCATTCTGAGCCATTTCTTCGATTCTGGCAATCCATTCATTTCCGTTTTTAATAGAATTTTCATCTACATTACAAACGTAAAGAACCGGTTTATTGGTCAACAGCTGTACATCAGCGATTACTGAAGCAGCAAAATCATCCATAGGAAATTCTCTTGCATTTTTACCGTCTTCGATGAATTTCTCAAGATTATGAAGCGTTTCGTAAGTAAGGATATCTTCCTTCTTACCTGATTTGATGAATTTTTTTGCTTTTTCAACTGCTTTTCCAACAGTTTCCAAATCTTTTAACTGAAGCTCGATGTCGATAATTTCTTTATCTCTCATCGGATCTACCGTACCTTCAACGTGAATGATATTTCCGTTTTCAAAACATCTTAACACATGGATAATCGCTTCACACTCCCTGATGTTGGCAAGAAACTGATTCCCCAATCCTTCTCCTTTGCTCGCTCCCTTCACCAATCCGGCAATATCAACGATCTCAACTACTGCAGGTAAAACTCTTTCGGGATTTACCAGTTTTTCAAGCTCAAATAATCTCTGATCCGGTACTGAAACTGTTCCTAAATTAGGCTCAATCGTACAGAAAGGATAATTGGCTGATTGCGCTTTAGCATTGCTAAGGCAGTTAAAAAGAGTTGATTTACCTACATTGGGTAAGCCTACGATTCCACATTTCATAACGAAATTTTATTTTAATTTATAGTGTTATGCCACCTTACGGTTTCATATTTCACCTTAGCTTTCTGCAATTGGCATATAGCTTCAATGCATGTAAAAATAAAGGTGTGCAAAGATAGTGATTTTAGGGTGATTTTCATAATAAAAAAATCTGCCAATGAATTGACAGATTTTTAGAAATAATGATTTGTCGTTGTGTTCTTATGGATTTGCTCCTGTGGCATCCTGAGCCTGCTCGGCATCATCAGGAAGTGTTTCCAGTGTTTTATCAAGACTGAACAGTGATTCATCACTGGCTCTGTCTCCTCCTGCAATTTTTAATTTATCAATTAAATTCATAGCAAAAGTTTCTTCCTCGATCTGTTCTTTTACGAACCACTGAAGAAAATTCCAAGAAGCCCAGTCTTTTTCTTCAAACGCAATATTTACCAGGTTGTAAATAGATGTCGTATTGTCTACCTCATGTTTGAAAACTAGATCAAAACAGTCGGTAAGGCTTGTTGGCTCCTGTCCGGGAGAAGGCAGTTCAGTAATTTTAGGTTTTCCTCCTCTGTTAAGTACATACTGCATAAATTTCACAGCATGATCTCTTTCTTCCTGAGCGTGGCGGAAAAGAAAATTTGAAATTCCACCATATCCTTTGTCAGCTGCCCAGATTCCGTAAGAGAAATAAACTCTTGACTGTAAATCTTCTGTATTCATCTGGTCACTGAGTGCCTGTTCAAGTCTTGGTGAAAGTCTGTTGGTATTCATAATTGTATATTTATAAGTTTTGTGACTAAAAGGATACAAAAATGATTCCGATAGGATGCCGCCCTTCATAAATGATTTCCGTTCATTTATAATCCACTGTCAATCATTGATTTAATTAAATAATTTATAGTAAGTCTAAATCTAAAAAAAGACTGTCTGAAAAGTAGGGAAAGATTTTCACTAGGTATAATACACTTTCAGCCCGTTAATCAGATTTCATTCACTAATCGCTTATGAAATGATTATTCTTTATGTTGGAAAATCCTTCCGGCGTTTCAAACGCTGGAAGGATTGAGTGTGCGGATAAATATAAAAAGTACTGAGGACGCTTAATAAACCCTCTGATTATAAAACGCAGAAACTCTATTTCACTTTCTTCGCCATGTAATCACTTTCATTGCCTAAACGGTCAACTGCTTTGATGGCAATGGCATTAAGTATTTTTCCGTCCTTATTTTTCGGAATTTCTTTTGACAGGGTTTCTAACGTTAAGATTTCAGTCTCCCATACTCCGTTGTATTGAGTGAAGAGAACCCATTGAAATACACTGCCTACTTTTTTTGAGCTCCAGCTTGCCCTTATCAGACTTCCGTTATCATTGGTAAATAAAGTGGGCTTATCTAAGGGAACCGCCTTGATCCAGGGACTTTTCGGGATAAGTGCTTTCTCTTTATAAGGTCCGCTTTTCAGAGTCGGGAGCATATTTGAATTTTTGGTCAGACCTGCAATGCTCCAGTGAATTTCTCCGGCATCGTTTGCTAAGATCTGTCTCGACACCTCAATCTGATTTTTAATTTCAGAAGGACGGTCAGAAACTTTGATTTCTACCGTATTCAGTCCCGGCCAGAGATGACGGTTCATGGTATTTTCAGATTTCCACCAATTCAGAAGCGAAGCGAAGGGTTGACCTTTTGACTCGATCGGCCAGTACAGCTGAGGTGAAAAATAATCTACCCAACCTTTGTTCAGCCATAATTTGGCATCAGCATACAGTTCATCATACTGGGAAGAGCCCACAACTCCCTGTGGATAGCCTGGTTTCCAGATGCCAAACGGGCTGATCCCGAACCGTACGTAATTTTTTTCTGCATGAATTTCTTTATAAATTCTCTCCACAAACTGATTGACCTGATCTCTTCTCCAATCTGCTCTCGAAAGGGTTCCGCCGGATCCGACATAAGCATTCCAGCTTGCGCTGTCAGGAAAATCAGCTCCCCTGTTATAGGTTGCGTAAGGATAAAAATAATCATCAAAATGAATCGCATCAAGGTCATATCTTTTAACAAGATCTTTTACTACATTAGAAACGTGCCCTTGCGTTTTTGGGTTGGCAGGATCAAACCAGTACATCCCGTTTTTTAAGCGGACGGTAATATCCGAAAGTTTATTGACCATTGACTGGCTTGAGACTGCTCCTCCATTGCTATGGTGTGCCCGGTATGGATTAAGCCATACATGCAGCTCCATTCCCCTTTTGTGGGATTCTTCAATCCAGAACTGTAAAGGATCATAATTCGGATAAGGAGGCTGTCCCGTCTGTCCGGTCAGGAAATATGACCACGGTTCCAGTTCGCTGGTATAAAGGGCATCTGCAGAAGGACGCGCCTGAAAAATCACCGCATTAAAGTTATTATACTGAAGCATATTCAGCATACTGACTGCTTCTGCTTTTTGCTGCTCTACAGAAAGATTGTTTCTGGAAGGCCAGTTGATATTGGCGACACTGGCAATCCATGCACCACGGAATTCACGGCTGACAGCAGGCAGGCTGACCCTGAAATCTTCATCGATCGGTAGAACGACCTTTGGTTTGACAGCTATGGAAGAATCTTTAGGCTTAGCTTTGTACCTGTCGGATTTTGCAGGATTCTTAACAGTTGAAGTATTTTTCTGTACGGAACATGACGTCGTGAATGAAGCAAGACCTAACAAAAAAATTAATTTTATTTTGTTGATTTTCATAAATTGCAAAAAAGGAAAGTTAACAGTTTTAAATAAGAATGATCTTATTTCTCCTTCGAAAAGTGCAAATTTAAAAAGTTGAAACAGAATAGACCGTACAAACAGAAATAATTTATTCCGTTTTATTTACAGGATGTTGCTTAAAGACGTTTTCCGATAGAGCCTCAGCCGTCATTTGAAAGAATACACTCATTACTTTATGCAATTATTCCAGGCGGTCACTGCTGAAAAATCCTTCTGTCCCATTTGCAGTCTTACCCTGATACCACTTTCCCTGCGAAGCTGTAATGGTTACTGCTGTTCTGGAATTCAGTACAGATACAATCTCATATTCGGTCCCCGCTCCTGCACGCAGATTGGTCCCTGCTTTCAGATATTTTTTGGAAGGCTTTGTTTTCTCTGCTATTCCTGTTTTTTTCGGTGCAGTACGCATCCGAATATAGGGATAGGGATCAACGGCACCTCCGGAAGTATAGATCCCGAAATGAAGATGAGTGGCACCGCCTGCCGCATTTCCTGTATTTCCAACGAAACCAAGGGTGTCACCGGTCTGAACATTCCTGCCTTGTTCAGTCATTACACTGTCCAGGTGCGCATAGTAATAGGAATTTCCTGTATCAGCATCACGAAGCCAGACCTGCCTGCCACCCAATCCCTGATTTCCGGTGCGGGTTACAAAACCTTTGGAAACGGCGACCACCGGTGTTCCCCGTGAAGCAAAAATATCAACTCCTTCATGACTTCTCCCACCACCATCCCTGCTCGCTCCCCAGAAACTCTGTACGTCACGGTTTCCTTTTCCGGCAACAGGAAAGGCAATGGACGGCTGTGTATACACATGAAGTTCAAAATCACTTTGATAATCGATTTCAGGCTGAATAATCACCCGATGCCAGCCCGTGTTTTCTATGACTTTTGAGAATAAATTGTTTTTTATCAATTCACTGTTTGAATTTTCAACTGTTGCATTAGGCGGGATAATATCTACAAAAATTTTCCTGTCGTTTTCAGGACTTAGTATTGCCAGTTGTAACAGGTCTCCTTTTTTCAATTCAAGAGAATATCCTAATGCTTTTGCATCTGTGGAATCAGAAAAAACACTTATCACAGTTGCGTCGGTTATTTTAAGTTGATTATTTGAAGCAGCACTATAATTGGCTTTCCATTTTGTCATGATGCTGTCCGCGCCCGAAAAACTTCTTTCATATTTTATCCGTTCGGAGGTTTCAAAAATATTCTTTGGCACCTTCAGTCCGTCGCAGGAAACAGCGAGTAATAAAATCAATAAAAAAACAAAGGACCAGATACAACTTTTCATTTTCTATTTTATACAAAAATTTAGCCGCAGGATAATCTTTTTTACATTTCATGAGATTTTGTAAAGTAATTACTCCTGAAATACTTAAGATTGGAAAACCCTGCCAGCGTTTAGAACGCTGGCAGGTTGAGTGTAGTGGCAAAAATAAAATGCTGAGAAAGTTTAAAGAATTTCATTTACAAAAAAATCACTATCACTCATAAGACAAATGAATACTTCGTTTTTTGGGATTTAATAAAGTGATCATTCCTAAAATACTTGAGATTGAAAAACCCTGCCAGCGTTTAGAACGCTGGCAGGGTTGAGTGTGGTGGCAAAAACAAGTAATGAAAAAGTTCAATGAATTTTATTTACAAAAAAAATCAGTATCACTCATAAGACAAATCAATACTTCGTTTTTTGGGATTTAATAAAGTGATCATTCCTGAAATACTTGAGATTGGAAAACCCTGCCAGCGTTTAGAACGCTGGCAGGGTTGAGTATGGTGGCAAAAACAAATAATGAAAAAGTTCAAAAAATTTCATTTACAAAAAAAATTCATTGTCACTCATAAGACAAATCAATACTTCGTTTTTTGGGATTTAAATAAAGTGATCATTCCTGAAATACATAAGATTGGAAAACCCTGCCAGCGTTTAGAACGCTGGCAGGGTTGAGTGTGGTGGCAAAAATAAAATACTGAGAAAATTCAACAGACTTTTCTAAATAAAAAAATCAGCCAAAGTCTGAATCATTACAAAATTTTCCGCATAAAAAAAGACTGTCCTTTCGGACAGTCTTTCAAATATTATAAAGAAATGAGATTATGCTTTTGCGCCTCTTTCAATTCTTTTTCTCTCTTCTTCAGAAAGGACTTTCTTTCTCATACGGATAAAGTTCGGAGTCACCTCGATCGCTTCATCAGACTGAATATATTCCATACATTCTTCAAGAGAGAATAAGATTTTCGGTGCAACACCTGTATCTTTATCTTTACCTGAAGCTCTCATGTTGTTCAGCTGTTTTGCCTCAACGATGTTTACTACCAAATCTCCCGGCTTGTTCTGCTCACCGATCACCATACCTGCGTAGATCTCCTCGCCCGGATCAACATAGAACTTACCTCTGTCCTGTAATTTAGCGATAGAATATTCTGTAGCAGGACCCTGCGTTTTGCTGATCAATACACCGTTGCTTCTTCCCGGAATAGCACCTTTGAAAGGTTTGTATTCTGTGAAACGGTGTGCCATGATAGCTTCCCCAGCAGTTGCGGTCAACATCTGAGAACGTAATCCGATCAATCCTCTTGAAGGAATTTCGAATTCCATGTGCTGCATCTCACCCTTAGTTTCCATAATGTGAAGATCTCCTTTTCTCTGAGTAGCCAAATCGATCACTTTAGAAGCAAATTCTTCAGGAACGTCAACAACCAAAGATTCGTAAGGCTCACATTTTTCTCCGTCAATTTCTCTCAGGATTACCTGTGGCTGACCGATTGTCATTTCATATCCTTCTCTTCTCATTGTTTCAATCAAAACAGATAAGTGAAGAATACCTCTACCAAATACAAGGAAAGTATTTGCATCACCGGTCTGCTCAACTCTTAATGCTAAGTTTTTCTCTAATTCTTTAGTCAGTCTTTCTTTCAGGTGATTTGAGGTAACATATTTACCGTCTTTACCGAAGAAAGGTGAATTGTTGATTGAGAACGTCATGTTCAGCGTAGGCTCATCGATTGAAGTTCTTGGCAACGGTTCAGGATTTTCAAGATCTACGAAAGAATCTCCGATCTGGAAAGCGTCGAAACCTACTACAGCACAGATATCTCCTGCTTTCACTTCAGTTACTTTTTTCTTTCCAAGTCCTTCGAAAACGTATAATTCTTTTACTTTTCCTTTTAAAACCTTACCGTCAGCCTGCGCAAGACCGATCCATTGGGATTCTTTGATCTCACCTCTGATCACTTTCCCGATAGCAATTCTTCCTAAGAAAGAAGAGAAATCAAGAGAAACGATCTGCATCTGAAGGTTACCTTCTTCAACTTTAGGTTCAGGAACATATTGTAAGATACCGTCTAATAATGGGAAAATGTCCTCAGTCTGCTCCAATGAAGTATTGAACCATCCCTGTTTTGAAGAACCGTAGAATGTTGGGAAATCCAACTGTGCTTCAGTCGCTTCAAGGTTAAAGAACAGATCAAAAACCTGATCGTGAACTTCTTCCGGACGACAGTTTGGTTTGTCTACTTTATTGATCACTACCAACGGTCTTAAACCTAATTCCAAAGCTTTCTGCAATACGAATCTGGTCTGTGGCATCGGTCCTTCAAAAGCATCTACCAATAAGATTACCCCATCTGCCATTTTAAGAACTCTCTCTACTTCACCACCGAAATCGGCGTGACCAGGAGTATCGATAACGTTGATTTTAACGTCTTTATAAGTTACAGAAATATTTTTTGATAAAATGGTAATCCCTCTTTCTCTTTCAAGATCGTTATTATCCATTATTAATTCTCCACTTTCCTGATTTTCTCTGAAAATGTTTGTAGCATGAATAATCTTATCAACCAAAGTAGTCTTACCGTGGTCAACGTGTGCGATAATCGCAATATTTCTAATGTTTTGCATGAATGATTTTTACGGGTGCGAAATTAGTGATTTTTAATGAATTAACCACTAAAAGTTTTATTAATTAACAAATTCATAATGAGCAGGTTTTGCAAAGCAACCTGTTTTATGCGATCAATTCGCTGTATTAAAAGCAACTGATACGGCTGTTAAAGAGTTGTAAGTTGCAAATAAATAATAATTTATACTTATTTATTAATAATCAAAATAAAAAAACCCGGATATAAAATCCGGGTCTTTACTATATATAATCTGTTAATTACAGATTCTGATCTTCGTGCTGTCCTTCGTTGATTTCTTCAACCAGTTTGGCGTTGAATGCAGGAAGGTCTTTTGGAGTTCTGCTGGTTACCAAACCGTTATCCACTACTACCTCACTGTCTTCCCATACCGCTCCTGCGTTTTTAAGATCCTGGCTGATGGAATCAACCGACGTCAAATTCCTACCTTCTACCGCTCCTGCATTAATCAGGATCTGAGGACCGTGGCAGATGGCTGCAACAGGTTTATGCTGTTTGAAAAAGTCCCGCACAAAACCAAGAGCTTTTTCGTTTGTTCTTAACTGATCCGGATTGATCACTCCGCCCGGTAAAACCAGAGCATCATAATCTGAAGCTGATACTTCATCCAATGTTTTATCTACATTATATTCCTGTCCCCAGTCTTTCTCTGCCCATGCTTTGATCGTTCCTGATTCCGGACTGATGATATGTGCAGTCCAGCCTTGCTGCTCTAAATGTTCTTTTGGAGATTTCAGTTCACTTTCTTCAAATCCATGTGTGGATAGGATCGCAATTTTCTTTGACATATTATTTATTTTTTGGTTTTGTATGTCAAGTGTAAAGAAAAAATAATGCCGTACAGAATTGTTGAAATGATAAAAATTTGTTAAATAAATTTTAAATATACATCATCAACTCTACTCTACACCTTTTAAAAGCCTGCCACAATTCTCTTAAGAAATATAAAATGTCCGGTTATCAGAAATCTTTTGTGAACAAGGTTCAACAGATTATTACTGAAATTATTTTGATTAAAAGATTAACGCAAAGTTTTATGAATGCCTGTGCTCCAGCGTAAGTGGGCAAAATGATGCGTCTTTGTCACTGATACATCTGTATGCTTATTCATACGCTATGAAGAATTGACTTTGGCTGATCCTATCGCCTGCTCAATGAAATATACATGGTGAAATTAAAGTTTTGCGTCAGAAAACAAATTATCAGTGTCTGATCTTCATAATAACAACTCCATTTATATGATCTTTGAATTCACTTATAAAAACTCAAAGTTTTTTAACTTTGAAGGATTACCTACGATCAGAAAATAAATCAAGCATTCACCCTTTAACTTTCCGCCAATAAAAATATGTTATTATGAATTGCAGGGCAATAATCAGAGCTATTTTGAGCAGGAAATTCTTTTTTGAAATTTTATGCCTGAAAACCATCATAGCAAGGACAGCACCAGCAGTTCCTCCTACAAACGTCAGGATTAAAAGCATTGATTCTGAAATTCTTCTTCTGTGTCTGACCGCAAGACGCTTGTCAATACCAAAGGTAATGAACGTGACAAAAGTAAGAATGATCAGGATGTACAGCATCAGTGAAAAAATTTAGGCGTAAAGTTAGTTTTTTCTGCCCGTTTTTTAATTTTGTAAAGATGCAGAATGAGATTACAGAAATTTCCATATCAATCAAAGAAGATGTTTATTTTTGTATGATTATAATAAATAACAAATGACACTACAGGAGTTAACAGGAAGCTATTCTGTGCAGGGCAGCAACCAGGAGGAGACCGACGAAATTTCATACCAGGGCATCCTGACCCTGTCGATTGATGAGAACAACCGCATTGCTGCCCAATGGATTTTAGGAGATCATGAACAGAACGGAACCGGTTTTTATAAGGACGGTATTTTAGTGATTAATTTCAGCTATGAAGGTACTGATGATCGAATCTATAAAGGTGTTGCGGTATATCGTTGCCTTGAAAACGGAATCCTTGATGGTTTCTGGTCAGAAAAGCATGGTAATCCTCTGTATCTGGGGAGTGAATACTGTGTGCGGATTCGTCAATCTGCTTTTTTAAACTGATCCTGCAGATCTGGCTCCGTGATTTATTTTTACGCTGGTTTATCCTGACATTCAAGATGAATGCTTCAGTTATCTGTATGCATAATTTCATATTATTTCGATTGAATACTGAATTTTGATTTTTTTGCACTTTAATAGTCAGGAGAATCCTTCCGCTGCTAAACCTCCGACACTTCGAGTGATTTTTTTGAAAAAAAATTGTATTGAGAAGCTTGTATTAACAGATCAGTGATTGATTGGCTGTCGCTCACCCAATACAAAAATCTATATTAATTTGTTCCCGATAAAATTACAGTAGCTCATTAGGATTTTAAGGTGATAATTTTTAACTTTACTTTTCATACTCACAGAATGGCTGTATCTTTACAGCTGAGAAAATAAAAAACACATGGAACAAAAGGTACATCAGGGACGCAATGTAAAACGGTTCAGAGAAATACTTGGAATCAAGCAGGAAGCTTTGGCTTTTGATCTCGGTGATGACTGGAGTCAAAAAAAAGTCTCCCTTCTCGAACAAAAAGAAATCATCAATGATTCACTGCTTCAGAAAATATCTGAAATATTCAACATTCCTGTGGAAGCTTTTCAGAATTTTAGTGAAGAACAGGCAATAAATATTATTTCCAACAGTTTCGATCAGGGCTCCATAGCCAATAATAACTCGACTAATTCTAATGTTAATTGTACAGTCAATCCTCTTGATAAGATCCTTGAATTTCATGATGACAAAATTGCTCTGTACGAAAAAATGCTGAAGGAAAAAGATGAGATGATCCTGAGAATGGAAAAGTTTTTGGAGAAAGGGAAGTGAGTATCTTTGGGATTGACTATTGTTTCACTCCTCCAAGAGATGTTAAAAGCAAAGTTGCGGATTGCTTTCAAAATTGAGTATCTTCGTGATTAGTCACAACTGAGATCAAGATCAAGATCATTACCCGTTAGTTGTGAATTGCTTTCAAAAATTATTATCTTCGTGATTGATCACAACAACCATATGGCAATAGTTCCAAACCATCTAGTTGTGAATTGCTTTCAAAAATTATTATCTTCGTGATTGATCACAACTAAACCGCAAGGCATACGGCTTTGAAATCGGTTGTGAATTGCTTTCAAAAATTATTATCTTCGTGATTGATCACAACAATCTGTTGACGAGGTGTGCGAGTTTCTTCGTTGTGAATTGCTTTCAAAAATTATTATCTTCGTGATTGATCACAACAAAAAGATGTTCTTGTAAATGGTCAGAAGCGTTGTGAATTGCTTTCAAAAATTATTATCTTCGTGATTGATCACAACATTAGCGAAGATGATAGGTATTATTTCTCAGTTGTGAATTGCTTTCAAAAATTATTATCTTCGTGATTGATCACAACTGAGGTTTCTATATTACCAGAAGTTTCACAGTTGTGAAA
>CAURNW010000030.1:0-24290 GCA_963526305.1 uncultured Chryseobacterium sp.
TAGGCTGGGTTACTGTTCTGCTTACCGTAGCCGTACATCCATTAACATCGGTGATAATTACCGTATACGTTCCCGCTGCAAGACCGGTTCGGTCTTCCGTGGTCACACCACCACCCCAGTTGAAAGTGTAAGGTGCCGTTCCTCCTGCTGGTGTTAAGTTAATGGCTCCGGTAGAACCTCCATTACATGCTATATTCGTCACTACCGTTGTTCCACTCACTGCAGATGCTGGTTGGGTTACCGTAGCATTTACCGTTGCGGTACATCCGTTAACATCGGTGATGATTACCGTATATGTTCCCGCTGCAAGACCGGTTCGGTCTTCCGTGGTCACACCACCACCCCAGTTGAAAGTGTAAGGTGCCGTCCCTCCTGCTGGTGTTAAGTTGATGGCTCCGGTAGAACCGCCGTTACATGCTATATTCGTTACTACCGTGGTTCCACTCACTGCAGACGCTGGTTGGGTAATGTTAAATGTTCTTGATAAGGTACATCCGTTAATATCAGTAACAGTCACTGTGTAAGTTCCCGCAGAAAGGCCGGTAGCCGTTGCAGCGGTACCTCCAGATGGAGACCATGAATAGGTATAAGGTCCTGTTCCTCCTGAAACGGTAACACCTGCTGTTCCTGTTGCTCCACCATTACATGCAATATTGGTCTGGGAAGTAGCAGCAACAAGAGCTGTAGGCTGGGTTACTGTTCTGCTTACCGTAGCCGTACATCCATTAACATCGGTGATTACTACCGTATATATTCCGGCTGCAAGACCGGTTCGGTCTTCTGTCGTGATTCCACCACCCCAATTGAAAGTGTAAGGTGCCGTTCCTCCCGCTGGTGTTAAATTGATCGCTCCGGTAGAACCTCCGTTACATGCTATATTCGTTACTACCGTGGTTCCACTCACTGCAGATGCTGGTTGGGTTACCGTAGCATTTACCGTCGCGGTACATCCGTTTGCATCGGTGATGATTACCGTATATGTTCCCGCTGCAAGACCGGTTCGGTCTTCCGTGGTCACACCACCACCCCAGTTGAAAGTGTAAGGTGCCGTTCCACCGGCTGGCGTTAAATTGATGGCTCCGGTAGAAGCCCCGTTACATGCTATATTCGTTACTACCGTGCTTCCGCTAACTGCAGAAGCCGGTTGATTAATGGTGAAGGCTCTCGTGGTCTGGCATCCTGAATTATCCGTTACCGTTACGGTATAGGTTCCTTCCGAAAGGCCGGTAGCCGTTGCCGCCGTGCCGCCTGCAGGTGACCAAGAATAGGTATAAGGTGCCACGCCTCCTGAAGGTACAACCGTAGCCGAACCGTTGGAGCCTCCATTACAGGATACGTCAGTTTTGCTTCCCGCTGTACTGATGTTGGTCACCGTTAGTGTGGCAGCATTGGAAGTAGCGGACCCGGAACCAGTTGCCACAGCACGGTACTGATAACCGTTCATTGCTGCAGTGGCCCCGGTAATGGTCAATGTATTGGTCATCACTCCTGAATAAGGAGCGGTATTGGTTAAAGCGATAAATCCGCTTCCTGTATTTTGATACCATTGATAGGAAGTCGCTCCGGAAGCACTGACCGTAAATGTCGTGGTACCTCCTGCACAGATCGTCCGGTTGGCAGGGTTGGCTGTGATTACAGGCGTACTTGCCAGAAAGGTGCATCCTGAATACTGCGACCCTGCTGAAATGCTAAGTATCCAACTGCTCATGGTCATGACCGCTGTTCGAATATTGGCAGCTGTTGAAGCAGGTACCCCGGTACAGTTAAACTTTCCCGATCTGGCTAATGTATTACCGGATACAGATCCTGTATAAAATGCATTGGTTCCCCCTGTAAGCCCCGGTGGCATTAAGGAAGCATTGGGACTTCCAACAGCATCAGAGTTCCACCCTGCTGTTGTAGATCCTGTTGTATAGAAATAATTGATTCCTGCAATACACGTCACATTACCACCGGTAACACTTCCGCCTCCACCCTGAAAAGCGATGACCTGATCTCCTACGGAGGATAATGACAGGCCATTGGAGGATGATCCTTCGGTAAGTGTAACAGTACCATTTAAGGTCGATACACTGGCTGCAGGATTATAGACATAAGCCGTTAAACCCGAAATGTATACCTCCGTACCGGCCGGCAGTGCGGTACTGCTGGTCCAGGTAACGGTAGATTCTGAGGCCGATGAGACCTGCCATACATTGCTTCCCTGGTAGCCCCGGTCGGTAAAGCTTATTTGTGTTGTGCTCGAAATAGGAGTGAGCAAAACAAATGAAAATACATCTACCGCAGTAGAACTGGAATCGTAGGAGGTAAACACAATCCCTCCGGGGGAGAGCGTAGTTTGCGCCTGCGCATATCCCAGCATCAACGCTCCCGCGATGACGACTGTACGCGCAAGGGTTTTGATTTTAGAATAAAAATTTTTCATTGTTAATATATTTAAGTTATAAATTCATAAACTTTTCACCTTTTCTGAGACCAAAAGCGGACAATTTATACCCGCTCATGAAACCTTCTTCCGTGTAGACGATGTCTAATCTCAGATTCGAATGATGACTGCATTTCACGATCAATCCGTTTTCCTGATCCAAGGATAATATGGTTCCGGGAGATCCTGTAAGATTTTTATTGATTACAGTAGCTTCCGCTATCCGTATGTTCCACCCGTTCCATTGGGTATAAGCACCTTTATTCCAAGGATTGCAGGCTCTTACCAATGCTTCTATGGTTTCTGCATCCTGTCTTTCCCAGGAAATACAGACGTCGGATGCACCCGGCTTCGGATAATACCCTGCCTGATCTTCTTTCTGTTCTGTTCCCTCAAAATGATTTTGTAAAAGATTTAAAAGTTCATTCAGAAGATCAGCACCCAACCATGACAGACGGGTGCACAGGGAGCCATGCGTCATATCTTCAGTTACAGGAATACTTTTCTTAAGAATGACAGCTCCTTTATCAATATGCTTATTCATAGCATGCACAGTAATTCCGGATTGTCCGACGCGGCTTCTGACGGTTTCAAAAACCGGATCTGCACCCCTCATTTCAGGTAAAAGCCCATAGTGGAAGTTGTAAAATATACCCGGATAAAGCATCAGGATTTCAGAAGAGATTTTCCACGGAAAAGTCATGGTAAAAACAGTATCGGCACCTGAAATTTTTATTATTTCTTTGATCTGATCATTACAGTTCTCCCCGGACATGATCAAAAGAGGTATTCCGGAATGTCTGGAAAGCATCGAGCAAAAATCGATGACGTCCGCATTATTACCGGGCACTCCTAAAGCACAAAGCCGGCCTGCTGCCTGCAAGGCCTGCAATGCCGGAAATGCCATCCGATTGTTACATAAGACTGCTATTTTTTGTGAATTTGTCATGATTCCAGGCAGGCATAAGCATTAAACCAGGTATTGGTCTCTATGGTTCTTATATATTCCATGTTCTTTTGCAAACCTTCGCGTTCCGCCCCTGTGACGGAAGATTCATGAATATTTTTCAGCAGACCGTTTCCCGTGTGTTCATCTTTTGAGACGGTTGCATAATAAACTTCTGCCTCAGAAAATCCGCTTTCAGGATTCATGTATACTTTTCCGCGTGGTGATTTGACAGACATCTCACCGAACTCCGTATTTTCCAGCCCGATGAACTGGGCAGCTTCCCATCCTAATAAAGAAAAAAGATTGGCCTTCCCATCTTTCATACCGTCCATTATTTTTACAAATATTTCATTTTCAGGGATTTCCATGTTTTTAGACCAGGCTATTGCCGCAGTCCATTCATATCCCGGGTAAGGTATTTTTCTCAGCCAGGTCTCGTCAGAAGTGAAGCACGTACCGTATACTTTACAATAACCATCTATCTCGCTGCTTCCGGCAAAGAAGTCTTCCGCCATATCGCCGCAAAAAGTGGCGAGTACGGCAGTTTCCTGCTTTTTCTCAAGAAATTCAACAAGCGGTTTTAATGTAAATTCCGAACGTTTTAACGGAGTAATATGGTTGAATACGACAGATCCTCCCTTTTCCTCAGCCGCAGCGGCATACAGGTAAGATGGGCGGTATCCGGCATCGTAAAAAGAGCAGGTGAATGCGAAATTCCTGAATCCGTCCTCAATGGCTTTCTGTGTTATCACCCGGGTGCATAAGCTTCCCTGAAGGGAAATAAACCACGCGTTGGAAAGTTTTTCGCTGAATGCAGGAAAATGATAGCCGCTGTCCAGAACAATCAGGGTTTTGCCTGAAACTTCAAACAGAGGATGTATGAATTCTGCCGACAGCGGGTTCATATATCCTATAATGATATCGGTTCCGGCCAGTAAAAACTGTTCGCAATGATCATAAATTTCCTCATTCTTTGCAGCAACCCCTATTCCTGCCGAAGCAATTTCATGGTATCCTTCCAGACCCATGTGTTTAAGGGATTGTTTAAATCCGTCCATAATATCGAACGAAATAGACGGATAAATAACAGAGCGTGGTAAAAGTAAAGCTATTTTCATATAATTGATAAAATCTCCGGCAAAACAATTTTGCCGGAGAATAACTGAGTAATATTTAAGACCTTGAAGGGAAAATTCCCATAGTACAGATGATGTAATTGATCCCCAGATAAGGCTGGCGGATATTAATCGGCTGGCTGCCTCCCGATGTGCTTAAAGAAAATGCATTGGATATCGGCTTCATGGTACTGTCCGGCTGCTGGTTGGAATACAATCCTCCCAATGATGCCAGTGCATTTCCGGCCGGAGATCCTGAATTTCCTTCATCGGAAACTGTTTTTAAAGAAACGGTTTCAGATCCGGAAGTGTGCATATGCATTGGCATGTGCTGTACATCGCAGGTTACTGTTTCCGCACCCACGGCCATTCCTAATGAAAATACTTTGGTACCCGCTCCGACACCGGTTCCCATTGCCGTTCTTCCGGCAAAATTTGGCAGCATAAAGGTTGTTTTTCCATCACCACCGTAAATGGTTCCCAGCAGGGCAAAAAGTGCCGTGTTGGTATTGATCTGTAATGTCTGTCCCTGACAAAATGCCCAGTACTGAGGAGCAAAATTTCCGGCAAACATTCTTATTTCTGACATGGTTCCTTCCATAGTAATTGTTTTTTTTTAATAATTTAATGAATTAACCTCTTGACGGATATATCCCTTCAATACAGATAATGTAATTGGTTGCCAGCACAGGCTGTACAATACTGAATGGCACACTGCCTCCTACAATCGATAATGATCCCGATGTGGCTGCCGGTGCAATAGTCGTATCCGGTGCCAGGCTGGAATAAGCTCCCGATAAACCTGCCAGTACATTACCTGCCGGAGACCCCGTATTCCCTTCATCCGAAAAGCAAGGGAATGTAATGGTTGCCGCAGCAGTATGGCTGTGTGCAGGCATTTGTGCCGTAGTCATGGTAACCGTCTCGTTTCCTGCAGTCTCTCCCAAATTGATCAGAGACAGGCCTGCTCCCTGGCCTGTTCCTACAGCAGTTCTCCCGCGAAGATCCGGAACACCGAATGTAGTCTGGCCGTTACCGCCGTAATAAGTCCCTACGATTGAGTAGGCTGCGGTATATTCTGATATACTGTAAAGCGTTCCGTCACAGAATGCCCATCCTCTCGGAGCGAAATTTCCGCCGAATAATCTGATTTCTCCTATATAACCTTCCATAATGATGTCTTTAATTGTTATTTACTTTTTTAATTCAGTGCTTATGATCTTTGAGGGAAATCGCCGTAAAGACAGATGATATAGTTCATTCCAAGGGAAGGCTGAACAAAGGTTAGTGCATTGTTCCCACCTGAAGCGCCGATCTGTAAAGCAAACGGAATAGCTTTCGTATTGGAATCGGTAGCCAGGTTACTATACATCATGTCCTTGGACGCAAGTACATTATTTGCCGGAGTTCCTGAGTTTCCCTCATCCGAATAAGCCGGGATCACCACATTGCCCGATAGGCTGTGTGTATGTGCCGGAAGATTGGCCATTGTCAGCGTGACCGAGTTGGTTCCGAGCTTTGCTCCCTGCGGATAAAACGATAAACCGGGCCCTTGTCCTACCCCTACAGCCGATCTTCCGGCTAGGTTCGGAAGTGCGAAGTTGTTAACCCCATCTCCGCCATAAGTGGTTCCTAAAAGTGAGAATAATGCCGTATTTGACCTGATGGCCAATAAGCTACCATCGCAATACTGCCAGTTTCTGGGAGCAAAGTTTGCGGCAAAAAGTCGGATTTCTCCAATTGTTCCGTCCATAATTACTTGTTTTTATAAAAGTTTAAATTTCAAATAGGTCAATATACCCTATCAAAAGATTATTGATAATGATTTATAGATACACACTACGAATAATATCCCGCAGGTGTTTGATGATTTAAAGTGGCAGGAAGGTTTACTGCTGATGCAGATTACTCAGCATGACAGACAGATCTGCATTTCAAAGTTTATGAAGATGACAGAAATTGAATAGTTCTGTGGAATTTTTCATATTAATATAGTTTTGCTTAGTTAAAGTTTTTTAAATCATTAAATGATCACTACAAATATATATTTATTATTAAATAAAAAACAAATAAAATATTAAAAAGTTACAAAATTCACATAATTTTAATATTTATTACAGAATTCTTTTTTTGCTTTATATATTTATATGAAGTATATCTAACTGTTGACAAAATTAATTTTTTCCAGTCACACATCATTCCGTATTTCTACTGAATTCTTAATAGAATTACAATCTCATCATTTTTATAATCTGACAGCTCTCTTATTGCTGATAAAATTAGCAATGTGAGTTTGATTATACTCAATGGTAGTTTTCATTCAGAAATCGGATAGAATTAAATATTGATAGCATTCAGATCATTTATACATAAGCTGGCTGCCGAATGACTGCGGAAAATTTTACTTTTTGTCAATAAGCAGAACAGAATTAAAATTAATCCATCGCAATATAAACACCATAAATAAAAAGCCGCCACAAACATTGTTTGTGGCGGCTGTATAGATTCTGATTATTACTGATCATAATTATTTTACTTCTTCAAAATCTGCATCCTGAACATCTTCTGCTCCATTTGCATTTCCTCCTGGATTCTGAGCTCCTGCATCTGCACCCGGACCTTGTTGTCCTGCTGCATACATTTCTTCTGAAGCGGCCATCCATGCTGCGTCAAGTGCTTCAGTTTTAGCTTTTACATCATCGCCGTTTTTAGCTTCGAAAGCGGTTTTCAATTCAGCATGAGCGGTTTCGATTGCTGCTTTTTTGTCAGCAGACAATTTATCACCAAATTCTTTCAATTGCTTTTCAGTCTGGAAGATCAATCCGTCAGCTTTGTTGAAAATTTCAACTTCTTCTTTTCTCTTTAAGTCAGATGCAGAGTTTTCCTGAGCTTCTTTTTTCATTCTTTCGATTTCCTCGTCAGAAAGACCTGAAGATGCCTGGATTTTGATCGACTGCTCTTTTCCTGTACCTTTATCTTTTGCAGAAACGCTGAGGATTCCGTTTGCATCAATGTCGAAAGTTACTTCGATCTGAGGAACTCCTCTCTGTGCAGGTGGGATATCAGTAAGATCAAATCTACCGATCTCTTTGTTATCATTAAACATTGGTCTCTCACCCTGTCCTACTCTGATACTTACAGCTGGCTGGTTATCAGAAGCTGTAGAGAATACTTCAGATTTTTTAGTTGGGATTGTCGTGTTAGACTCGATCAATTTGGTAAACACAGACCCCATTGTTTCGATTCCTAAAGAAAGTGGAGTAACATCTAATAAAAGAACGTCTTTTACATCTCCTGTAAGAACACCTCCCTGAATCGCTGCACCGATCGCTACAACCTCATCCGGGTTAACTCCTTTCGAAGGCTTTTTACCAAAGAATTTTTCAACTTCTTCCTGGATAATAGGGATTCTTGTAGAACCACCTACCAAGATTACTTCGTCGATATCTGAGATTGAAAGACCTGCATCAGATAGAGCTTTTTTACAAGGCTCCATAGATCTTCTTACCAGGTCAGCAGATAACTGCTCAAATTTAGCTTTCGTTAAAGTCTTCACCAAGTGCTTAGGACCAGTAGCCGTAGCAGTAATATAAGGAAGGTTGATTTCAGTCTGAGGAGAAGAAGACAATTCGATTTTTGCTTTTTCAGCTGCTTCCTTTAATCTCTGTAATGCAATTGCATCAGATTTTAATTCAACCCCTTCTTCAGCTTTAAATTCGTCAGCCATCCAGTTGATGATTACATCATCAAAGTCATCACCTCCTAAGTGAGTATCTCCGTTTGTAGACAATACTTCAAATACACCGTCTCCCAAATCAAGGATAGAAACGTCAAAAGTACCCCCTCCAAGGTCATAAACAGCGATTTTCTGATCTTTGTGAGCTTTATCCATACCATAAGCCAAAGCAGCTGCTGTAGGCTCATTGATAATTCTTTCTACGGTAAGTCCGGCAATTTCACCAGCTTCTTTAGTAGCCTGTCTCTGAGCATCGTTAAAGTAAGCAGGAACAGTAATTACTGCTCTTGTCACTTCCTGTCCCAAATAATCTTCTGCCGTTTTCTTCATTTTCTGAAGAGTCATTGCAGAAATTTCCTGTGGAGTATATTCTCTGTCGTCAATTTTTACTTTTACCGTATCGTTCGGTCCTGCTACAACCTCATAAGGAACTCTTGAGATTTCTTTAGCATCTTCTTTGAAATGGGTTCCTATGAATCTTTTAATAGAATATACCGTTTTCTTTGGGTTGGTTACAGCCTGTCTTTTTGCAGGATCTCCTACTTTTCTTTCACCATCTTCTGTAAACGCAACGATAGAAGGAGTTGTTCTTTTTCCTTCAGCATTAGGAATCACTACAGCATCCTTACCTTCCATTACGGCAACGCAAGAGTTAGTGGTACCTAAGTCAATTCCAATAATTTTACTCATAATATTTATTTTTTTTGATTTTTAAAATTTAATTACACTCTCACTTTCTCAATATCTGTACCATTAGAATTTTTATGACAAATTGACAGTTTCAGATATTTTAAATTGAAATACAGACAAAATTTAATTGAAGGATTTCAGCAGAATGACAAAAGTCTCTGTATTTTTAAAAAAAATTTTTCCAAAATACCCCTATTACAGTAACATTTAAAACAGAGGTAGCGTAAAAATATATTTGAAGAAAATCAAAGATTATCAAACTTAAATACTCAGTCTATCAAACATTTATATAAAACCGATATGACTTACGTGTTTAAATAATTCATGTAATGCACTGTATACATTCTTTCCGAATAATAAAAGTCCGGTTGAAATTTAATCTTTGACCAAAACTTCACCTTCAATACATTCTGTAGTTCAACTAAAAATTTAATTAAGAATTAACTTTGGAATCAGGTAAAAGATTAGTTTTATTATTATTTTTGATAAATTTTACTACTATCTATGTCTGTACATTTCAATCCCAGAGATATCACCTGGTTAGCATTTAATGAGAGAGTTTTACAGGAAGCGATGGATGAAAAGGTGCCGCTTCACCTGAGAATAAGATTTCTCGGAATTTTCTCCAATAACTTAGATGAGTTCTTCAGAGTACGTGTCGCAGGTCTAAAACGGGCAATGGATTTTAAAGAAAAAGTAATTGCCGAATCATTTTATCAGCCGCCTTCAAAAATTCTTCAGAGAATCAATGAGATTGTTATTACTCAGCAGGCAGATTTTGACAAAACATGGAAGAAAATCCAGGTTGAAATGGCAGAACAGAAAGTATTTATCAAGACTTCCAAGAACCTTACTGCCAGACAGAAGGAATTTGTGAGAAAGTATTTTGATGAAGTAGTAGAATCCAACGTCATTCCTATTCTTCTTCACGAAAACACACCGATGCCTTACTACAGGGATAAAAGTCTGTATTTAGGCGTAGCGATGAGAAAAAAAGACTGGCAGTATCACAGCAACTATGCAATTATTGAGATCCCGTCCCGCTTTGTGGGAAGATTTGTCCTGTTGCCAACTGAAGATCCGGAAGAAAAAAATGTCATGCTCCTGGAAGATGTTATTACCTTTAACCTTCCGCATATTTTTTCATATTTTGGTTATGACGAATTTTCCGCCAATTCTTTCAAGGTAACTAAAGATGCAGAAATGGATATCGATAACGACATCAAAACCAATTTTGCTGAAAAAATAGAAAAAGGCCTTAAAAACAGACGTAAAGGAAAACCTACCCGTTTTGTTTTTGATAAAGATATGGACAAAGCAATGCTGGAACTGCTCATCCGGAAATTAAACTTAAGCAAAAAAGACAGCATTATTCCGGGTGGAAAAATTCATAATTTCAAACATTTTATGGATTTTCCGGATGTCTTTGAATATTATAAAAAACCAATTGAAAGAACTTCATTTACCCATCAGGCTTTTGAACATGGTGAAAGGGTGACCGATGTCATTCAGAAACAGGATGTTCTGCTCAGCTTCCCTTACCATACCTACACGCCGGTAATTGACTTACTTCGTGAAGCAGCGATGGATCCTGATGTGAAATCCATTCAGATCACCGCTTACCGTCTCGCCAGCAACTCAAAGATAAGCAATGCCTTGATTTATGCTGCCAGAAATGGAAAGGAGGTAACGGTCATGCTTGAGCTTCAGGCAAGATTTGATGAAGAGTCTAACCTGATGTGGAAAGAAATGTTTGAACCGGAGGGAATCACTGTTCTTATTGGAATTCCTGATAAAAAAGTGCATGCAAAACTGTGCATCATCAAGAAAAGGGTTCATAATAAAACCTTACAGTACGGCTTTGTCAGCACCGGAAATTTCAACGAAAAAACAGCAAGAATCTATGGTGACCATCTGATCATGACCTCTGACAGAGGAATTATGGCTGATATCAATAAAGTCTTTACCGTTCTGAAAAAACCTAAAGAAGATTACCTGTCGGTTTTAAAAACCTGTAAAAACTTATTGGTCTGCCCGCAGTTTATGCGGGAAAAAATTGTAAATCACATTGATAAAGAAATTGAGGAGGCTAAAGCAGGCAGAAAAGCTGAAATGATCATTAAAGCCAATTCTGTAAGTGACCGTGCTCTGATCACAAAACTATATGATGCAGCATCCGCCGGTGTTGTGATCAAAATTATTGTGAGAGGTATTTACTGTGCCATTAACCAGAAAGATTTCAAGGAGAAAATAAAGGCCATCAGCATCGTCGATGAATACCTGGAACATGCAAGAGTCATGTATTTTTACAATAAAGGTTCAGAAGACATCTACATTTCCTCTGCAGACTGGATGAACAGAAATCTGGATTACAGAATAGAAGCCGCTGCAAAAATCACTGATAAAGATCTCAAAAAAGAGATGAAAGACATTTTGGATATCCAGCTGAGAGACAATGTAAAAGCAAGAATTCTCGATAAAAAACTGAGTAACGAATACATCAGCAATGACCAGAAAGAATGCCGCTCACAAATTGAAACCTACAAATATCTGAAAGCAAAAACTACCGTAAAATAGCTTTTGGAAGAGGTTTTGAAGTCTTTCCAATAAGTATAAACAAATTATTTTGTAAATTCGGCTTTTAAAAATGAAATTTTACTTTTCACTCAGCCAAAAAGGATAAAAAATTCCTACATGATTTATGAAATTATGCCCTTCAGAAATTGAAGAAATTAATTGTAATGAATTTTTTTTTAAATTAAACAACTGAAATTCAATCAAAAACACAGTCAACAAATGATTATTGCAGCGATAGACATAGGAAGTAATGCAGCCCGACTTTTAATCAACGAAGTGAAAATTCAGAACGGAATTCCCGAATTTATTAAACTGAATCTCCTGAGGATTCCCCTGAGGCTGGGGATGGATGTCTTTACCCTTGGAAAAATAGGGGAAGAAAGAGAAAAAATGGTCCTTGATTCAATGAAGATTTTCAGTGACCTAATGAAAGTATACAAAGTTGAACACTACAGAGCCTGTGCCACCAGTGCCATGCGTGACGCTGAAAACGGAAAGGAAATTATCGAAAAAGTTAAAAACACCTCAAAGATCAATATCGAAATTATTTCAGGGGATGAAGAAGCAACCCTAATTTACGAAAACCACGTTGCGGAAGGGCTTGATAAAGATTTCGCTTATCTGTATGTAGATGTTGGCGGGGGTTCTACCGAACTCACGTTCTATGAAAATGATGAAATGATCTACGAAAAATCTTTCAATATCGGAACCATCCGTCTTCTAAACAATCTTGTTACAGAAAACAACTGGAAGGAAATGAAAGAGGAAATAAAAGCCAATATTACCAGTAAAAAGCAAGTTGTAGCGATCGGTTCCGGAGGAAACATCAATAAAGTGTTCTCCATGAGCAAGACCAAAGACGGAAAACCAATGTCAATTGCTTACCTTAAAAAAGCATATAAGGAATTCAATGATCTTACTGTTGAAGAAAGAATGACAAAATACGGATTCAGGGAAGACAGAGCTGATGTACTAGTTCATGCTTTGAAAATCTATAATTTTGTCATGCACTGGGCAGACATCAATAAGATTTTTGTTCCAAAAATTTCGGTAGCAGATGGATTGATTCACCATATTTATAAGAAGGTTTCGGAAGAATAGAAAATAATTATATTTTATTACAATCCGGTTGCGCAAGTGACTGGATTTTTTTTGGAGCTGATTCCCGCTTTCCGTTGTATCTTTTTCCCAACCGCCTTTTTCCAACGCAAAAAAAGGATGCCACTGCAATCGGGGCTAAAAATTATAATTTCAACCTCAGTTCGGGATAAGGCTCTATAAAACGCAAGCTAAACAAAATAACAATCACTTGATTTTCAAACATTTAAACCAGACGAAGACGTGAAACTTATCAAAGTAATACAAAATTCTTGTATAGCTTAGATAAACGAAGTGGCATTGTTTAATCTGAAAGCGTTTCAAAAAGAAGTATTTCTTTGCGATAAAATAACATTATTTTGAAAATCAATTATTTAAAAAATTGTTTATCCCGAACTCACGTTAAATTAAACAGAAAGTCAATACGTACAATTAATCATTTGTTAAAGTTTAATTAAAACCTTCAACAGGATTAATCTTCATTTTTGCACAAATCTATAATCAAGTAAAAAATGAAGAAAAAATACCTTTTGAGAGGCTTACTGCCTGTTGCCGCTTTATTTCACGGAGCATTTACTGCGCAAACCACTTTAGTCCATTACTGGAACTTCAATAACAGCACTTCAGAAGCAGCCATCCTGGCTCCCACTTCTACCCTTCTGGCAGGATCAATAACTGCCTCGACCAGTTTACCCAATACCTATGTAGATTTTGCGAACGGAACCGGGCAAAACTTTACTGCAGAAAATGCAAGAAACAGTGACCCGATAGGATCACATTTGAGATATAATTATCCCACTTTCGGAAATTTACAGTTCTATATCCCTACAACGGGATACAATAACGTTGTTGTAAAATTCATTACCCGAAGATCCGGATCCGGAGCAGGAACCCAAACCTGGTCGTATTCTACAAACGGAACGACCTATCAGACTTTCCAGACTGTTTCCCCGCCAGATGGAGCTCCTACATTGACAACCCTGGACTTCTCTGCAATTGCAGGAGCTTCCAACAATCCCAATTTTAAACTGAAAGTTGAGTTTGCAGCAGGTTCAGGAGGCGCAGTTGGCAACAACAGATTTGATAACTTTACTGTGGATGCCACTCCTGCAGGCGGTGTCGATACGACTCCACCAACGGTTGCTTATTTACCGGCAAATAATACAAACAACGCCTCTACCACAGCAAATCCTACAATTACATTTAACGAAAATGTAAGACTTCTCGATAATTCAGCGATTACTGCAGCAAACGCTCAGAATTTGGTCGAATTAAGACTAAACAATGCTACGGGGAATACGGTTCCTTTCAGCACAGCTTTCGCCAACAATGTAATTACCGTAATTCCTGCCACTGGCCTGGTTCCCAATCAGACTTACTATTTAGCTTTAAAACCCAATTTAGTTGAAGATACAAGCGATAATGCAGTAAGCACGGTGACTTCAAGTACTTTTACAACGGCAGCGACAAGTATTTCTTTAGATAAAAATTTAATTAAAGTCAATGAAAATGCCGGAACTTTGGCATTTAAAATCAATGTTACCAATCCGTCAAATGCTACTGTAAATCTGGTTGTAAAGCCGGCATCATTCAACACTGCAAACAGCAGTGATTTCACTTTAGCCAATCAGACCATCAATATAACCCCTTCTACGACAAGTATTACGGTGAATATTCCGATTATCGATGATACTCTTGAAGAGCAAAAAGCTGAGTATTTTGTTGTAGGTCTTGAAAACCCGGTCGGTGCAGCAATAACAGGAGATGCAAACTCCACCATTTATATTATTGACAATGACAAAGCAGCTCCGGTGGCTTCCAATCAGATTCAGTTAAATTATATCGGAAGTTTTGATCCTTCGGGAAACAATACAAGTTCCACTGAAATTGTAGTCCACGATCCAGCAACACAAAGACTGTTTACCATCAGTTCTCTGACAGATGTATTTGATATTATTAATTTTTCAAATCCAAATACACCAACAGTTATTCAAACCGTTAATATGCTTCCGTATGGAGGTATCACGAGTATTGCCGTAAAGAACGGAATTATCGCAGTAGCTTCACCCAACGGAACAAATCCTCAGGGAAATGGCAAAGTCGTGTTTTTCGATATTAACGGTGTTTTCCTGAAACAACTGGAAGTTGGCGTTCTTCCCGATATGATCACTTTCACCCCTGACGGAACCAAAGTGATGACAGCCAACGAAGGTGAACCCAACGATGCTTACACTGTAGACCCGGAAGGCTCAATCAGTATCATCGATATTACCGGAGGAATTGCAGGCCTTACCCAGTCAAATGTGACTACACTCGGATTTACACAGTTTAACGGACAGGAAGCTGCCCTTGCCGCTTCAGGGGTTAGAAAGGTAAAATCAACGAGCACTTTAGCTCAGGACCTGGAACCTGAATATATTGCCATCAGCTCAGACAGTCAGAAAGCATGGGTTTCATGTCAGGAAAACAATGCAGTCATTGAGGTTAATTTAGCCAACAAAACTTTAGGAAATATCTGGGGATTGGGGAAAAAGGATATGAGCCTCCCAGGAAACGGTTTTGACGCTTCTGATAATAACGGCGAAGTACTGATTGCCAACTGGCCTGTAAAAGCCTACTATAATCCTGATGCAATGGCATCCTATAAAATCGGAAACACCAATTACATTGTGACAGCCAACGAAGGAGATGAAAAAGATCTTGGCGGATTCAGCGAAAGAACCACTGTCGGTGCCAACGGATATTCATTAGACTCAACTGTATTCCCAAATGCTTCTGTATTGAAAGCTTCCCATAACTTAGGAAGATTCAGGGTAACCAATGTAAACGGAAATACAGACGGTGATGCCGAATTTGAAGAAATCCACGCTTTGGGAGCAAGATCATTCTCCATTTTCAATGCTGACACAAAACAAATCGTTTACGACAGCGGAGATCAGTTTGAAAGATACATTGCTGCCAACCATCCGCTTATCTTCAATGCCGACAATGAAGCCAATGGTGCCAAAGCAAGAAGCCGTGCTAAAGGTCCTGAGCCGGAAGGAGTAACTCTGGGAACCATCGGGACCCAAACCTTTGCATTCATTACTCTGGAAAGAACCGGAGGCGTTATGGTGTATAATGTCACCGATCCGAACAACGTCACTTTCGTTGATTACAAACATTCAAGATCTACCTCTGCATTCGGAGGAGATAACGGACCGGAAGGTATTACTTATATCACTCCACAGAATTCATCTACAGGAAAAGGTTATGTGATCGTAGCCAACGAGATCAGCGGAACTCTGTCCATGTATGAAGTGGCTGTTCCTTCTACTTTATCAACAGGAGAAATAAAAACTGAAACGGCAACGTTTAATGTTTTCCCTAATCCTGTCAATAAAGGAAATACATTGTATTTCAACAGGGCACAGGGTTATGAGTTATATGATATGTCAGGAAAATTACTCGGAAAAGAGAAAAATGCGCTGACTGTTGATACTTCAAAACTTTCTACAGGAATTTATCTGCTTAAAACTTCTGAAGGTCACGTGAAAAGAGTGATTGTGAAGTAATTTTCTTTATATTAGATTTTGTTAAAGCCCCGGAAATCCGGGGCTTTTTACTTGTAAAAATATGATAATTTTCAAACGCCATCTATTTGACAGGTTTAGGAAAATATACCCCATCTCTATTGATACTATCCTGTGATGTTCCCTTTTTAAATTCCATCACTTATAAAGCCACAAAAAAAGACAGACTAAAAGCCTGTCTTCAAAAAATATATCCTTGTATTTTTTATTCTACGTTCACTACCTTATCGATTTCAGGAGCGTGCTGTTTGATGGTATTTTCCACACCAAGTTTAAGGGTTGAGAAGTTCAGAGAACAGCCGGAGCAGTTCCCCAAGAGTTTTACATACACCGTACTTTCTTTCACATCAATCAACTCAATATCTCCACCGTCTTTGTTTAAAAACGGACGAATGCTCTCCAGAGCCTCCAGTACTTTAGTTACAGTTTGTTCGTGTGCTATATTTGTCTCCATATTTGAATTTGGTTTTTCAAAAATTAATTTGAAATCATTATTTTATTTTTTTGGTGAGCAGCCCGCCATTGTTGTAATTTTTACAGCTTCTGTAGGAGGAAGAAACTTATTCCTTTCCACTAAACTCTCAACCATTTTTCTCGCAGTCTCTGTATAAATATCTGCGATCTTAGAATTTTCCTGAAGCGCTGCGGGTCTTCCGACATCACCTGCTTCCCTGATGCTTTGAATCAAAGGAATCTCACCTAAAACAGGAATTCCCAGGTCGTCAGCTAAATACTGTGCTCCCTGATTCCCAAAGATATAATATTTATTGTCCGGTAATTCTTCCGGTGAAAAATATGCCATATTTTCTACCAGTCCCAATACAGGAATGTTGATACTTTCCATCTGGAACATGGCAATCCCTTTTCTTACATCTGCCAGTGCTACATGCTGAGGTGTACTTACAATCACTGCTCCTGTTACCGGAACTTCCTGAATGATGGATAAATGGATATCACCTGTTCCCGGAGGCAGGTCAATTAACAAGAAATCCAATTCTCCCCATGCTGCATCTCTGATCATCTGGTTCAAAGCTTTTGAAGCCATCGGACCTCTCCATACCACCGCCTGGTTGGCTCCCGAGAAATACCCGATCGAAAGCATTTTGACACCGTAATTTTCGATAGGTTTCATCAGACTTTTTCCGTTGACATCAACAGAAACAGGTTTCTGCCCTTCTGTATCAAACATCGTAGGAACTGAAGGACCGTAAATATCAGCATCCAGTAATCCTACTTTAAAACCCATTTTTGCTAAAGTTACCGCAAGGTTAGCCGCAACGGTAGACTTACCAACTCCTCCTTTTCCGGATGCGATGGCAATAATATTTTGAATTCCAGGAATCTGTTTTCCTTTGATCTGACTTAGCTGAACTTCGCTCGGTTCCGGGGAAACTATTTTAAGTTTTAAATTAATTTCTTCTCCGAACTCGCTGGCAAAAGCCTGTTTCATTGCTGCTTCAAGCTTCTTTTTTTCGTGCATTGCCGGTGAATGAGCGGTCATATCGATGTACACGTCACTGCCCATTACCTGAAAGTTACTTACTAAATCATCTACTTCTATTTCTTTAAGGAAATCCTGAACTTTTTCTTTAGTTAACATAAAAATATAAATTGAGTACAAATTTACGGAAATTTTAGCTATTTAGAATCAATAAACAGGGTGATAGATAAATTCTTTTGTGGAACGAAATATTGTAGTATTTTAGGGCGATTGTAATTTTTTAACTTATGAAGAAATTTGTATTCATCATTTTAGGACTGGTGGCCCACCATTTATTTTCCCAGAATTATTCGCAGTACGTTAATCCTTTTATTGGAACCGGTGGTCACGGGCACACATTTCCCGGCGCCATTGTCCCTTTTGGGATGGTTCAGCTGTCTCCGGATACAAGGATCGACGGAAGCTGGGATGGCTGCAGCGGTTACCATTATTCCGATTCTACAATTTATGGTTTTTCACACACCCATTTGAACGGAACAGGAGTTTCAGACTATGGAGACATGATGCTGATGCCAACGATGGGAAATCCGGGATTGACTCCGAAAGAATATTCTTCCAAATTTTCACATAAAAACGAAAAAGCAACAGCCGGATTTTATTCAGTTAAATTAGACAAACATAATATTGACGTTCGTTTAACCACAACAAAAAGAGTGGGCTACCATGAATATCTATTTAATAAGGCCGGAAACGCCAATATTATTTTAGATTTAAATCACAGAGATAAATTGCTGGAAGGTGAAGTAAGAATCATCGACAGCAAAACCATTGAAGTTTTCAGGAGAAGTGAGGCATGGGCAACCAACCAGTACATTTATGCAAAAATTGAGTTTTCAAAACCGATGAAAATTTCAAAAAAACAATTTAACGGAAAAGAAGAAGCTGCTCTATTCACCGGAACAAAACTGGCGTTAGCTTTTACCGCTGCCGTTAAAAAAGGAGAGAAAATCAATATCAAGGTTTCTATCTCCCCGACCGGTTATGAAGGTGCAGGAAAAAACATGTTGGCGGAAGGCTCTTCAAATGATTTTGAACTGATAAAAAAACAGGCAGAAAAAGACTGGAATACAGAACTTTCAAAAATCGAAGTGAAATCTGATGATAAAAATAAACTGACCGTTTTCTATACAGCACTGTATCATGTTTTCACACAGCCCAACATCAATATGGATGCTGACGGAAAATACCGTGGCAGAGACAATAAGTTCTATATGGCAAAAGATTTCGGATATTATTCCGTTTTCTCACTTTGGGACACTTTCAGGGGTGCTCATCCTTTAATGACTTTAATCGACAGAAAACGAACGGCCGATTTCGTCAACACCTTTATTAAACAACGTGAACAAGGAGGAAGAATTCCCGTGTGGGAACTTGCCTCCAATGAAACAGAATGTATGATTGGCTATCATGGTGTTTCAGTGATTGCAGATGCGATGGCAAAAGGAATTACCGGTTTTGATTATGAAAAAGCATTCGAAGCTTCAAAAAATTCAGCGATGCAGGATATTTTTGGTTTAAGTGCTTACAAGCAGAACAATTACATCAGTATTGATGACGAGCATGAAAGCGTTTCTAAAACACTGGAGTATGCTTATGATGACTGGTGCATTGCTCAGATGGCAAAAATTTTAAACAAGAAAGACGATTACGAATATTTCATGAAACGTTCCCAGAACTGGAAAAACCTGTACAATCCTGAAAATGGCTTTATGCAGGCAAGGAAAAACGGGAACTGGTATGAGCCGTTTGATCCCAGAGAAGTAAATAACAATTATACGGAAGGGAATTCGTGGCATTACTCATACTTCGTTCCTCAGGATATCCCGGGACTGATCCAGGCGCATGGAGGAAAAGAAAAATTTGAACAGTTCATTGATGCTATTTTCTCAGCACCGGACAAAACAACAGGTAGAGAACAGGTAGATATTACAGGGCTCATCGGACAATATGCACAGGGAAATGAGCCGAGCCATCACATTGCTTACCTGTATAATTTTGTCGGTAAACCCCAGAAAACGGAAGAAAAAATCAAATATATCCTTGATCATTTCTACAAAAACGCGCCTGACGGTCTGATCGGAAATGAAGACTGCGGGCAGATGAGTGCCTGGTATATCTTAAGTTCGATGGGCATCTATGCTGTAACTCCCGGGAAACCTGAATGGGAAACGGTAACACCATACTTTGATGAAATCAAATTACACCTTGAGGACGGAACTACAAGAATCATCACTAAAAACACTCCCAAAGCAGAACTTAAACATTTAGGTTTTGAAAACATAAAAGTTGCTAAAGATTTAAAATACGATGAACAAACTGCATCTCCCGTCATTGCTGCCGACCGTCTTTTCGATTTCTCTACTCAGGTCAGAATCACTCCACTGAATGAAAAGGATAAGATCTATTACCTGACGATGGACGAAAATGATGTGAATGTGAGAAAAACTTTTAAAGTTTATAAAGAACCTTTTACGATCAGCAAAACAACTCAGGTTTCTACTTATGCCGAAAGAAATGGCGAGAAAAGTTCAGTAACAACATCTAATTTCAATAAAAGACCTAATCATTGGGATATTACCATTAATTCAAATGTTAATCCTCAATATACTGCAGGTGGCAGGTTTGCTTTGATCGACGGAATCAACGGTGATGTGAACTGGAGAAAAGGCGAATGGCAGGGCTACCAGGGACAGACCGTAGAAGCAATTATTGATTTCAAATCACCTCAGCCAATCAATCACATCTCTTCAACCTATCTGCAAGACAGCAGAGCGTGGATTTTAATGCCTAAAAAAGTAGAATACTATGCTTCAATGGATGGTAAAACATTTATTCTTCTGAAAACTTTGGAAAATAACATTGATGCTAAAGATGAAACCGTTCAGGTGAAAGATTTCTCAACAGAAGTTCTACCAACTGAGGCACGCTATCTGAAAGTTAAAGCTTACCACTATGGTAAACTTCCTGAGTGGCATCAGGGTGCCGGCGGAGATGCGTATGTTTTCGTAGATGAGATTTCTGTGAAATAAGACTGATTTTTTCAAAATAAATAAACCTCTTTCGATTCGGAAGAGGTTTAATTTTTATGATGATATCTTCGGAATTGGATTCAAAAAAACATCCAGTTAATCATTCCGGAGGAATCTAAACAAATATTTAATTCAAAAAAGTTGAGATTCAGGCGGAACGACAAAGCCTGTCAACAAAATCAATTCATTCTCTCCGACCATCTCAATTCACCGGGCAACTCCATATCTGAAAATTCAATATGAATGACTCTCCGTCTTTTTCCGTTCGTTGTTCGGTTTGAGCCATGGAGAAGTAAGGGTTTCATGATCATAACCCCTCCTTTATCAACGCTGCAGATCTGTTCGGTTTCTACATTCCAGTCGATGGTATCGGGTCTGTAAATTCCTTTGGCGTGAGATGCCGGAACGACTTTAAGGGCGCCGTTATTTTCATCAGTATCACCTAAATGAATTCTAATAGTATATATATTCTCAAGAATATCCAGCGGGGGCTGAACTGCAAACTGATTTTGTTTGGTCGTCCACGTCCCGAAATTTTCCAGATCCATTTTTTGATCAACAGAAATCGTCAGATCCTGATGATAAGCGACATACCAGTTTGACTTTTCAGGCTTATCGAAATAGATACTTTTTACAGCAAAATAATTTTCTCCAAAAGTTTCTTAGATGATTGTCTTTAGATTTTCATTAAAAATTAAATCTCTTACTTCAGGAATTTCCTTTAAAAATTGTCTTATGGCAAAAAGGTCTTCTGATTTCCTGAACGTTTCTTTTGAAGTGTCCATATTCTGAATGACTTCAGAAATACGTTCAATTTCTCCGCTGGAAAAAACATTGCTGATAACGGAAAATCCTTTATCAGCAATTTGATCTTTATGTTGTTGAACATTCAACATTTTTATTTAAAGTTTAGTGTTCTTAATTAAGTTCAAGAGTGTATAGATTACTCACTACCTATTACCTATTACCTATTACTCATTACCCATATAATTACAGATCTCCACCATGATTATCCAGCTGTCCTTCCCACTTAGAAACAGCGGAAGTTGCCAAAGCATTTCCTAAAACATTGGTCATACTTCTTGCCATATCACAGAAATGATCAATCGGTAAAATCAAAGCGATCCCTTCAGGTGGAATTCCAAACATAGAGCACGTTGCAACAATGATCACCAGTGAAGCCCTCGGAACCCCTGCAATACCTTTTGAAGTCAGCATCAGTACAAGAAGCATGGTAATCTGCTGACCCAAAGTCATATCAATTCCGTAAATCTGAGCAATGAAAATAGAAGCAAATGTCATGTACATCATACTTCCATCAAGATTAAAGGAATATCCCAATGGTAATATAAAAGATACTACCCTGTTGTTGCAGCCAAATCTTTCCAGCTCTTCAACCAGTTTAGGAAAAACGGCTTCCGAACTAGTCGTTGAAAATGCAATTAACAAAGGGGATTTTATTCTTCTTAACAACTCAAAAAGACGTTTTCCAAGTATTAGATATCCTACAAGCAAAAGTACCAGCCACAAAACGCCTATTGCAAAGAAAAAGTCTCTCAGGTAAATAGCATATACTTTAAATATCTCAAATCCGTTTGTCGCCACTACTGCTGCAATAGCTCCCAATACTCCAAGAGGTGCAAACCACATAATGTAACCTACCATTTTCAATATCGCATGAGCAATGATATCAAATAGTTTGATAACCGGCTGCGCATATTCGTCTCCTAAATTAGCCAGTGCAACACCAAACATAATAGAGAAAACAACAATCTGAAGCACTTCATTCGTTGCGAACGCTTCAAAAATACTTTTAGGTATAATATGCTTTACAAAGTCTTCCATAGAAAAACCTTTGCTTGATTTTAAGAGTTCATCTGCCGATGCCACATCCTGAATAGGCAGTTTCGTTACATGTCCCGGCTCAAGCCAGTTGACCAGAACCAAACCAATAAAAAGGGATACCAAAGAAGCTGAAATAAACCAAAGCATCGCTTTTGTCCCTACCCTCCCAATCATTTTAATATCACTCATTTTAGCAATTCCCACCACCAGAGTGGTAAAAACCAATGGCGCAATGATCATCTGTACCAGCCTGATAAAGACCGTTCCGAGAAGTTTGATATTTTGGGAAAATGGTTTTGCGCTTTCAGGATATTGAATATGTACAAATCCGCCAATCGCAACCCCTACCACTAAGGCAATGATGATTGCAATAAATAATTTATTCTGTCCCTTCATATTTTTAGTTCAATAGCCACAAATATAATGGTTTTATCATTGATGACTAAATTTTGTAAAACTAAAATAAGAATAAAATATTCTCATAATTAAAACACGGATTATTAAAACATTACAGTTTAATCTTCATATATTTATCTGTTTTTTAAATCATTGGTATAGATTTTATTATTACATTTGAGAGTAATTAAAACATTAAATTAAACAATTATGAAAAAAACAATCGCAATGTCTGCCCTAGCTTTGGCAGTATCGTTTGGATCAATTTCGTGTAAAAAGAAAGTTTCAGATGCTGAACTTCAGACTCAGGCAACTACAATCGTAACGGCTAATCCGGCTGCTACGGTAGAAATAAAAGAAGGTGTGGCGCATTTAGGCGGAACATTCAATACACAGGCTGAAAAAGATGCAGCTATCAAGTCACTGAAAGAAATTAAAGGAGTAAAAGACGTCCATGATATGGCAACTGTCACTCCTGCGGTAGCCGCTTCTGAACCTGTAACAACTACTTCAGCGGCAGATCCTATGGTACAGCAGAAAGTAAAGGATGCATTAAAGGATTTCCCTTCAGTTAACGTAGAAGTTGTCAACGGCGAACTGACTCTTACAGGAACTGCATCTTCGATTCAGGCAAGAAAAATCAAAGAATCTGTTGATGCTTTGAAAGTTGGGAAAGTTAATTACAATTACACCGTAAAATAATTCGAAATGAGCACATTACAAGATAAATATTCAAGCGTAGTTTCTGCAGCCCAGTCTGCAGGTGTATCAAATCTTCAGGTTCAGGAGCAGGACGGAATTTTATACGTTTCCGGAAATGCTTCCAACACTGCGGCTAAAGATGCCGTATGGAATGCTTTAGGAGCTATTGACTCTACCTATTCTGCTTCAGATATCAACATCGACGTACAGGTTGCGGGGCTGTCTGCCGGTGCCTCTCTTACGATCGCAACAGAAGATTCTAATCTGAACATCAGACAGGAACCTTCTACAGAAGCTGCCGTTGTCGGTAAAGCAGCAAAAGGATCTTCAGTGACATTAGTTGAGCAGACTTCTGATGACTGGTGGAAAGTAAAAACCACTGACGGACAGGAAGGTTATGCATATTCAAGATACCTAAGAGCGTAACTTTTTTAAAACTTAAGTTTTAAAAATACAAAATAAAGAACATCCCTGATGAGGGATGTTTTTTGTTTTTCAGATTTCTGAAACAGATTGAAAAGTATGTACTACTGCTATTATTTATAAAAAAAGTGTTTATTAAAAAAACCGTGGACTCACTGTTGGTGGGAAATAGCTGACTGTCCCGTCCTAAAAATCCGATACAGATTATAGGTCAAAAATAATTAATTAAACC
>CAURNW010000031.1:0-23766 GCA_963526305.1 uncultured Chryseobacterium sp.
TGACGAACAAGTCGTCTAAGCGTGAAAATATAGTTACGTTTGAAAATAATATTAAGTTTAGGAAGCAAAGAATAAATCAATAAACAATTTTATAAAGCGCATGTATTTTCAAGCTTAAGCAACTTGTTTGCTACACTTTGCCCCTTTAACTATGGATGATGAATAATAATCTTTGCGTTAAAGAAAAGAACACAATAAAACACAAGAAGTTTAATTTTATGCTGCATAAAGAAAGATAATCTTTCCTTTTAATAACAAACACAAAATAAAAACACAAACACAAATGACAGAAAACGAATTATCTTATAAAATAATAGGTGCTGCTTTAGAAGTTCGCAAAACATTAGGAGTTGGATTACTAGAAAACGCTTACGAAATTGCTTTAGCTTATGAGTTGAGAAAACTTGGTTTTAAGGTTAAAAGACAGTTATTGCTCCCTTTAAAATATAAAGATGAACTCATCGAAAATGCTTACAGAATTGATTTAATTGTAGAAGATAAAATAATTATTGAAGTAAAATCTGTTTTAGAAATTCATCCCATTTTTTATTCGCAGGTTTTAACTTATTTAAAATTAACCAGCATCAAACTTGGGCTTCTCATTAACTTTAATACACCTTTAATAAAAGACGGGATTCACAGAATTGTAAATAAACTTTAAATGAAAAAAACGATACTTTTTGCCTTATTTTTCATTCAGACATTCATCTGCGCACAATTTTCTGAGCGGAAATTATCTTCAGAAAAATGGCAGTTCAAAAATTCAAAAGAACAAAAATGGCTGACCGCCTCAGTGCCGGGGACGGTTCATTTGGATTTGATGGATCATCAGCTCATTCCTGATCCTTATAAAGATGAAAATGAGAAAAAAGTACAGTGGGTAGAAAATGAAGATTGGGACTATCAGACGGTTTTTATAATTTCTACCAAAGAATTGCAAAATCAAAATGCAGATTTGGTTTTTCATGGATTGGATACGTTTTCTGAGATTTATTTAAATGGAGAACTGCTGAAGAAGACTGACAATATGTTCAGAACATGGAAAATTCCGGTAAAAAATTATTTGAAGACAGGAAAAAATCTGCTGCAGATAAAATTTAAATCTTCTGTCAATGTAGGAAAAGATTTAGCAAAAAAAGTTCCGTTTACCATGCCGGAATCACCAAGAAGTTTTGTGAGAAAAGCGCAATATCAGTTTGGTTGGGATTGGGGACCAAGATTGGTCACTGCAGGAATCTGGAAAGATGTAAAACTGAATTTCTGGAATCAGGCAAAGATTGAAAATGTAAAAACAGAGCAGAAAAGTTTGACCAGACAAAAAGCAGAACTTATTATTCATGCAGAAATTTTTACCGAACAAGCTGGAAAATACAGTTTTTTAATCAATAATGAAACGCATGCTATTTCTTTAAAACAGGGTTTAAATAAGATTTTAATTCCTTATCAAATCTTAAATCCAAAACTTTGGCAGCCGAACGGATGGGGTGAGCCCAAATTATATGATTTAAAAATTTCGCTGAAAAAAGAATCGAAAATTTTAAATGATGCATCTCAAAGAATTGGTCTCAGAACCATAGAATTGATCCAGGATAAAGATGAAAAGGGAAAATCATTCTATTTTAAGGTCAATGGAAAACCGATGTACGTCAAAGGAACCAACTGGATTCCCTCTGACAGTTTTACCCCGAGAATAAAAGGAGAAAAATATAGGAAGCTTATTAAAGACTGTAAAAATGCCCACATGAATATGATCCGTATCTGGGGCGGCGGAATCTATGAAGATGATGAGTTTTACAAAGCCTGTGATGAAAACGGGATTCTTGTATGGCAGGATTTTATGTTTGCCGGAAGTTTCTATCCATCAGATGAGGGTTTTGTAAATAATATAAAAGAAGAGGTCAAAGATCAGGCTAACCGTTTACAAAATCATCCGTCTATCGCCTTGTGGTGCGGAAACAATGAGATAGATGAAGCCATCGTCAACTGGGGATATCAGAAGCAGTTCAAATATTCTAAAGATGATTCTCTCCAGGTGTGGAAAGATTACAAAAAGGTTTTTCATGAGGTCATTCCAAATGCTTTGAAGGAAAATTTAACATCAGAAAAGAACATTTACTGGCCGACATCACCGTCTATTGGCTGGGGTCATAAAGAAAGTTTAACGGAAGGCGATTCTCATTACTGGGGCGTTTGGTGGGGTGAATTTCCGTTTGAAATTTACAATGAAAAAGTTCCGAGATTTGCTTCCGAATATGGCTTTCAGGGAATGCCAGGTTTAGAGGCGATTAAATCAATGTTTTCAGAACAAGCTGATTTTAATTTAGATAATCCAACCATCAAAGCGCATGAAAAAAATGCGAGAGGTTTTCATATTATTAATGAATACATGATGAGGGATTATGTCGTTCCAACAGATTTTGTGAAATATAATTACGTTTCCCAGTTGCTTCAGGCGCGCGGAATGCAGATTGCCATTGAAGCACACCGGCGTGCAAAACCATATAACATGGGAACATTATATTGGCAGCTCAACGATTGCTGGCCCGTGATTTCCTGGTCATCGATTGATTATTTGGGGAACTGGAAAGCCCTGCATTATCAGGTCAGGAGAAGTTTTGAGCAACAGCTGATTGTAGCGGAAGAAAAAGACGGGGTTTTGAATTTTTATGGAATTAATGATGGTCTGGAGAAGTTTGCAGATGTAAAATTGGAAATGGAATTGAATGATTTCAAGGGGAGTAACATTCTTACAGCAGTTTCCATTCAAAAGCAAACATTTGATGAAACTGTAAAATTTGATTCATCATCAATCGCCGAATTAGTTGGTGATTTAGATAAGGACGGATTATTTTTAAATTTAATTTTAAGAGGACGAGATGAAAAAGTCATTGCAGAAAGCAATTATTTCTTCTCAAAACCTAAGGATTTAAAACTCACAAAACCCAACGTTAAAGTCAGGAAAATTTCAGCAACAGAAATCGAAATCTCTACCGATGTTTTGGCTAAAAATGTTTATTTAATGGGGGAAGCCCACTTTAGCGATAACTTTTTTGATCTGCTTCCGGAAACGGCTAAAAGAATTACACTTTCAAAGCCTCTGAAAAAAATAGAAGTAATGACCTTGTGGGACACGATGAATGAACACAATAAACCTTAAATTTGCAGAATATTTTTCAGAATCATGGTAAATTTTGTTTTGATCGGTGTTTGCATTCTTGCGGGAATGATCCTCAAAGGAACAAAATCCATCCATCCTGATGCTCACAAAGGCATCAATACATGGATTCTTTATCTTGCATTACCTGCAGTTTCATTTAAATATTTACCTAAAGTACAATGGTCTCCGGAAATGATGTTTCCTGTTTTGGCAACTTTTCTGACCGCAGTCTGCGCCTTCTTTTTTATGAAGTGGTATAGTGCCTTTAAAGGATATTCCGGAAGATCAAGAAGTACCTTAGAGCTGGTAAGCGGTTACAGCAATACATCGTTCATCGGTTTTCCTTTGATCAGTGCATTCTACGGCGAAAGTCTGTTAAGTGTCGCCATTATCTGCGATCAGACTATGTTTTTCTCACTCTCAACATTGGGAATTATCACCGCAATAAGGGGTGGAAATAAGTCAGGAACAGTGAGTGCCCGGTTTATTTTTAAGAGATTGGTTACTTTTCCGCCTCTTTTGGGGTGTATCGCAGCTTTGACTTTGTCGCCATTCATTGATTTTACTTTCGCAGAACCTCTTTTTGACAAATTAGCGGCTACTTTAAGCCCGCTTGCGTTATTTTCTGTGGGATTACAGCTGAAATTCAACGGCTGGAAGAAACTCATTCCCCAGATGTCAATGTCCATGTTCTATAAATTGATCTTAGCTCCGGCGATCAGTCTTGGATTGGTGTTTCTATTTGGAATCACAGGTGATGTAGCAAAAATTACGATCTTCGAATCAGCGATGCCGACGGTAGTGACTTCCAGTATTATCGCTGAACAGTTCAGGCTCAATACAAAACTGACCAATCTTACCATAGGTTTCAGTATTATCACAGGATTTTTTACTACAGCAATCTGGTATCAGATTATAGAATTTTTCTTTTAAACCTGTTTTGGAGGAAACTCAACCCTGCCAGCGTTCCAAACGCTGGCAGGGTTGACCATTACAGCGATTTTTTATCAGATGATTGAATTGCCGTTTTAAACCTGTTTTGGAGGAAACTCAACCCTGCCAGCGTTCTAAACGCTGGCAGGGTTGATCATTACAGCGATTTGATATTAGATATAGAATTGATTTTTAACGATAAAATCCAATCCCTTCAATGTTCCAAAAGCTGGCAGGGTCTGTCCTGTCATCTGAAGTTGAGCTGCCTTATCTAAATTGATTTCATCGGCATAAAAAATTGCAGTTCTCTTCAGAAAAATTTAATTTTACATTTTAATTTTCCCCTTGCAGTACGCCCAGATTATTTTACCGCTAAATCTAAAAGGATCTTTTACCTATAAGGTTCCTGAAGAAATCGAATCCAAAATTGAAAACGGAATGCGCGTGCTCGTACCGTTTGGCGGAAAAAAAATATATACCGGGATTGTTTTTGAACTGCATGACGAGGCGCCTGAAAATTTCGTGGCAAAAGAAGTCATCAGTATTTTAGATGATTATCCGATTGTGCCGTCTCAGCAGATCAAATTCTGGAACTGGCTTTCAGAGTATTATCTCTGCAATTTGGGTGAGGTATACCGTTTTGCTTTTCCTTCCTCTCTGAAACTGGAAAGTGAAACTTATCTAAAGCTTAAACCCAATGCTACGGTTGAATTTGAAAATCTTGATGTCAATGAGATGTATCTCATTCAGGCACTGGAAGTTCGTCAGTTGATCAACTTAACGGATATCGAAGCCTTTATCCCGAAAAAGGAAATCATTAAGACCATCAATTCGCTGATTGATCTGCAATACATTGAGATTGATGAAAAAGTAGCTGAGAAATACAAGGCGAAAGAGGTTGCTTACGTTAAAGTGAAAGATGAGGTTTTAAAAAATCATAACCTTACCGAAATCCTGTTACAGTTAAACAGAGCCAAAAAACAAAAAGAACTTTTCCTGAATATTATTGAAAAACAGACGGAAAATCCTGATTTGCCAATTAAGAAATCTGAACTGTTTGAAGACGGATATTTTGGGAGCTCGCACATTAAAGCGTTGACAGATAAAAATCTGATAGAAGAATATTATATTCAGAAAGACAGGATTGAAAGTTATGAAGGCGAAATAGAAGAGATAGAAGAACTTTCAGAAGCACAGAAAGAGGCAAAAACAGAGATTGATGAAGCTTTTGATGAAAAAAGAAATGTTTTGATTCACGGAGTGACATCATCAGGAAAAACACACCTGTATCTTGAGAAAATAGAAGAATGTGTGAATGAGGGAAAGAATGTTTTGTTTTTGCTTCCTGAAATTTCACTGACCAAACAGATCACACAGCGATTAGAAAAAAAATATGGACGTCAGCTTGGTTTTTACCATCAGAAACTGACTGATTTTGAAAAAGTTGAGGTTTGGAGGAGAATCAGGAATGACGATGTTAAAATACTTATTGCCACAAGAAATGCTCTTTTTCTGCCGTTTGATAATATAGGACTGATTATCGTGGATGAAGAGCACGATTCTGCTTATAAATCCAGGGAGGTATCGCCTTTTTTCAATGCACGGGATGCAGCGCTGGTTTTAGCCGGTTTCTATGATGCAAGAGTTATTTTGGGTTCGGCAACGCCTTCTGTGGAAAGTTATTATCTGGCACGAAAAGAAAAACTACATTATATTTTCATCAACGAAAGGTTTGGAAATGTCAGGCTTCCCGAATTTGAACTGATCAATTTTAAGGAAGCACAGGATTCAAAAAAGGTGTCAGGCAATTTTTCCCTGCATTTAATTGATGAAATCAAAAAGACTTTAGACGAAAAGAATCAGGCTATGATTCTTCATAACCGTCGTGGTTATGCCAATGTGATCGAATGCGAAACCTGCGGATATGTAAATTACTGTTCAAACTGTGATGTTGTAATGACCTATCATAAGGCAGCCAACGAGATGAAATGCCATTATTGCGGTCAGCGTGCTTCCAAACCTAAAGCCTGTCCGAAATGTCATTCTGAAAATCTGAACGAAAGAGGAGTGGGGGTTGAGCAGATCCATGAAGAGGTCTCAAAGATTTTTCCTGAAAACGAAGTTGACCGGATGGACGTAGATTCTATGCGGAAGAAATTTGCCTACGAAAAGTTATATGAGAGAATTGAAGACCGTGAAACGGATATCATCGTGGGAACTCAGATGATTTCAAAAGGTCTTGATTTTGAACATATTGAGCTGGTTGCAATCCCAAAGGCTGACTCCATGCTGTATGTTCAGGATTTCAGGGCAGAGGAGCGTGCTTACCAGTTGATTACGCAGGTTTCCGGAAGAGCAGGAAGAGTGTCAGGAAACGGAAAAATTTTGATTCAGACCTATAATCCCGATCATTCTGTTTTCCAGCTGATCAAAATGAATAATGTAGCAAAGATTTATAAATATTTTCTTACGGAGAGACAGAAATTTCATTATCCGCCGTTTACCAAACTGATCATGATTGAGCTTAAACACCGAAGAGATGACAAGGTCAACCGTGCCTCTCAGTTTTTAGGTTCAATTTTAAGGAAATATCTGCCGGAAGACTGTATCTTAGGTCCGGAAAGAGCTCAGATCGCAAGACTTAACAATCTATATCAGTTCCAGATCATGTTAAAGCTTCCAAGAGGTAGGAATTATGAAAAATTTAAGAGCCTGGTATTGCTAAGTTTGAAAGAATTTGATGAAATCACTGCTTATCAAAGCATTAAAAAAGATGTTTTTGTGGATTTTTAACAATTTTTAACAAACTTTAAGCGCTTTTAGTAGCCCTTCATACACTACTGTATGACAATAATATCTACATTTGAACGTTTATTATGTGTTTGGATTTCAGAGAAGATTTAACTAATCATTTTTTATGCCATCCAAAATATAACAAAAGAAAAAATTGATGATAAATTACAGAAAGTATATTTCAGGTCTTACAGTTTTGGCCACTGGTTTTTTCCTTGCCCAATCAACTGTAGCAACCGTTCTTTATTCTCCATCTTCAGAAGGTCAGAAAAGTGGTTTAAATTTACCGTCTCCTGCAATAGCAATTGAAAAGGCTTTTTTGTCTCCAAAAGAACTTGTAGATGTAAATCTAAACACAATGATGGCAGATCCTGTGCTGAAAAATGCCACCTGGGGATTTGTTGTTTATGATCCTAAGACGAAGAAAGTGATTTCTTCCTATAATGAAAATACACCGCTTGTACCTGCTTCAACCACTAAATTACTGACCACAGAAACCGCTTTGCATCTGTTGGGTGAAAATTACCGTTGGATGACACAGCTGGAGTATTCGGGAGAAATTGATGAAAATGGTGTTTTAAACGGGAATCTTTATATTATCGGAAGCGGTGATCCATCGATGGGAACCAATAAAGCCGGTGCCTGGTCTTATAAGGAAATCGTTTCAGATTTTGTCAGTGGAATGTCCAGGGAGGGAATCAAAAAGGTAAATGGTGATATTATTATTCAGACAGCGCTTTTCAAAGGTAACATTTCGAGACTTCCGGAAAATGTTGTGTGGTTAGAAAACAATAATTACTATCTGCCGGTTGGTACGACCCGGGAAATCAATCCTGCTAATGAAAAACTGATCGTTAAAAAAGGAAATAGTCAGGCTGCAGAAAAAAAATACTTTTATGTTTCCCCTTATGCCAATCAGATGGTATATGCTGAAAAATATGAAGGAGACGGAATTTTAACCACTAAGCTTCCTGATGCGCCTGCTTACCTGGCGAATACTTTCAGAGCAACTCTGGTAAAAAGCGGAGTAGGTGTTACAGGAAAAGTAACTCCGAAGACGACAGACGGGTCACCGGAAATCAGAAAAATGATCTCAGCATATAAATCTCCAACTTTGTCAGATATCATTTATTACACCAATCAGCGTAGTGACAATGGTTTGGCTGAAGCTTTACTGAAAACGGTAGGATTTCAAAAAATGGGTGATCAGACTTCAGAGTCAGGAAGGATTGTGGTAAATGAGCACTTAAAGGATGTGGCTTTCGATGTGGAAGGACTGAATTATATGGATGGAAGCGGACTTTCCAGAAGCAATCATGTTACCCCGATTTCTCAGGTGAAGTTTTTGACCTCGCTAATGACTCAGAAATATTACAAGACTTACTTTGACTCTCTTCCGATTGGAGGACAGTCAGGAACGCTTAAGAGAATGTTTCTGGGTACAGGAAACGGACAGATTTTTGCTAAAACAGGAACTCTCAATAAAGTAAAAGCCCTGACGGGTTACATGAAGACGAATACCGGAAGAACGCTGGTGTTTTCAATTCTTGTCAATAACTATTCAGGATCAGTGGATATGGTAAAAAACAGAATTGAAAAAATTCTTCAGCCGGCTCTTGATTTATAGTATTTATGAATTTTATCGATATACAAACCTTTTAGTCTCAGATTGAAAGGTTTTTTTTATCTTTATCAATTAATTATCTGGAAATGAATTTTTCTTTTTTGAAATCATCAAATTGAGGCCATATACAGTAATTATCATAAACATTCAATACATTCAGTAAAAATGAGAAAATTTTATCTTTTATGCTTAAGTTTATTTGCGGCTCAATCTTTTTTTGCACAGGAAAACCTTGAAATGAAAGGGTTAATGGCAAAAGAAATGAAATCTTTTACCGCTAAAATGAATGCAGGAAATACCAATCCGAATACCTTAAATTACGATTTGCAGTATCAGAGAATGGATGTATCCCTGAATCCTTCTGTTGCTCAGATTTCAGGATCCGTAACTTCACATTTCAAACCCACTCAGGCATTAAGCAGCATATATTTTGATCTGACCAATCAGCTGACGGTTTCTCAGGTGACTTTTCACGGTCAGCCTTTGGCATTCCAGCAATTGGCAACCAAAGAACTGAAGATTAATTTTACTTCATCACTTCCTGTAAATGTCCTTGATTCACTGACTATACAGTACAGCGGAACTCCTCCTACCGGTAATAATTCATTCTTTACCAATACACAGGCCGGAACACCTGTACTTTCTACTCTAAATGAACCTTACGGTGCGCAGGATTGGTTTCCGACGAAGCAAAGTTTAAATGATAAGATAGAGAAATTTGATATCAAAGTGACTACGCCGTCACAGTACAGTGTAGCGTCCAACGGTAAACTGATGAGCGAAACTATTTTAGGGAACGGTCAGAAACTGACTTTCTGGAGAACACAGTATCCTGTTGCTGCATATCTGGTGGCTCTTTCGATTACAAATTTTGTCAAGCTCAATGATACCATGGGAAACCCACCATTTCCTTTTGTAAATTATATTTATCCGGGAACATCTTCGAATGCAACGAGTATGGCCAATATTGAATGGACAAAAACCGTGATGAATACCTTTGAAACGTATTTCGGACCTTACCCTTTCAGAAATGAAAAATACGGGCATATGGAATTTACTGCAGGAGGAGGAATGGAACATCAGACCATGTCTTCAATGGGCGGATGGAGCAAACAGCTCATTGCCCACGAACTTGCCCATCAGTGGTTTGGCGATAAGGTAACGTGTGGACTCTGGAATGATATCTGGCTTAATGAAGGCTTTGCTACGTTCGGGGAGCATGTTGCTTACGAAAAACTGCTGATGACCAATGCTGAATTTTTAAATTATCTTTTAGGTGAGAAAAATTATATAACGAGCGCAACGGGGGGAAGTGTATATGTTGCAGATGCCAGTTTAGGAAGTGTAGGAACTATTTTTAACGGAAGACTTACGTATTCAAAAGGCGGATATGTGGTAAGAATGATCAAATGGATTTTGGGTGACACTGTTTTTTATCAGGCACTGAAAGATTATCATGCGAGACCCAATTTAGCCTACAATTACGTAAAAACATCAGATTTGAACGCTTCACTGCTTCAGTCGACAGGTAAAGATTTTACAGGTTTTTTCAATGACTGGATCTATGGTCAGGGATATCCCACTTACGATATCAGATGGAAGCAGACCGGAAATCAGGTAACATTCAGAGCAGGACAGACGCAAAGCCACGCATCAGTAAGCTTTTTTGATATGCCGCTTCCAGTAAAAGTAAACGGGACAGGTGGGCAGGTTGCTTATTTTGCTTTAAATAATACCGTGAACAATCAATATTTTACAGAAACCGTCGGATTTCCGGTAGCGAACGTAGAATTCAATTACGAATATCAGATTCTGGAGAAAAACTCAACCGTTACTCAGGACAACACATTAAGTACTTCAGAAGCTGCAACAAATCAGTTAGCGGTTTATCCTAATCCTGCGAAAGATGAGCTTTTTGTTTCCGGTCTTAAGAAGCAGACTGATTTTACTATCTATACCGCTGACGGGAGACTGGTCAGAAAAGGAAATACAGACCGCAAAATTGAAATCTCTTCTTTAGGTAAAGGAATTTACTTTATCAAGATTCAGGAACTGAATATTAAATTTATAAAAGAATAATGTATTCGATCGATAACAAAAAAGATTTCCACAGGAAATCTTTTTTGTTATCGATTATTCAATGCTTACATTTCAACCTGAAAATCAAGGTCGTCAAAATTACCCATTGCCCTCTGCGCACGTTTATTGGCAATTTTCACTTTGTAATTAAACCATTTTTCTTTAAAGATCTTACGCATCAGATTGTCAAAATGCCTGATGATCACAAGGTTTTTAAAACCTCTCCATTTTTCAAGTGCACTCGATGGGAGCGCTCTCACGGAGACTGAATAACCTTCCGTTTCATACTGTATATAATGCCACCAGCCGGATGGGATATAGAGGGTTTCGCCCGGATGGATCACTGCTTCATAACCTTTCAGACGTTTTAATGCCGGATATTTTTCGTAGTCGGGATCCTGTAGATTCACAAGACTGTGAAAATTGTAAGGCAGTTTGTACATCAGGTCAGACTGTTCCCACGGAAACAGCCAGATCCGTTTTACTCCTTGGAATTGAGATAAAAAAACATGGGACATATCGATATCGATATGATTTCTTGTAATTGAGCCCTGTCCGCCAAAAAACATGAATGGCAACCATTTCAGAACTTTTCCCCTGGTAATATCTTTGTAATGGATGTCATTTTTAAGTTCCGGTTTCAGACTCAGGAGATTAAATAGGAACAAACGGTGCTCTGTGATTTTTGTAGTAATTAAATCCAGATATTCTGAAAAAGTAGTTTCACCGACAGGTTTGCTGGCAACACGGTCAATTGATTCTATTTCGCTTCCGTACACATTGACTTTGGTATCTCCGGCAATTTCCTTGAAATATTCATAATTCCATTTTTGAAAAGCCGGGCTGTCTGCTTCTATGAAATCCTTTAAAATAATAGGTTTACCGGCTTTCATATACTGTTTCAAAAAGTCATCTGCATCTATATTTTTCGCTCGTATAATCTGAGATAATTTCATATAATGTATTTTGAGTGAACAAATATAAAATATTATCCTATAAAATAAGTAGACTATTTGTTTAAAATTCCTGGTTAAGCCAATAATTTACAATAATCAGTGATAAAATTTAACTGTTAAAGCGTTTTTTATTAAATTAGCGAACCTAAAAAATTATTATAATGATCTCTGAAAAATATCTTGAAAATCTACAGAACGAACTGAAAAATATCGAAAATGACGGTCTTTTTAAAAAGGAAAGAATCATCACGTCACAGCAGAGTGCTGAAATCGAAGCCAACGGAAAAAAATTGCTGAATTTCTGTGCCAATAATTATCTGGGACTTTCCAATCATCCGGAAGTTATGAAAGCTTCCCAGGATATGATAGAATCTCATGGCTACGGGATGTCATCAGTACGTTTTATCTGTGGAACCCAGGATATTCACAAGCAGCTGGAAGAGAAAATTGCTCAGTTTTTAGGTCTTGAAGACACTATTTTATATGCTGCATGTTTTGATGCAAACGGTGGAGTTTTCGAGCCCCTTTTTACCGATGAAGATGCCATCATCTCTGATGAGCTGAATCACGCTTCCATCATTGACGGTGTGCGTCTCTGTAAAGCGGCAAGGTACCGTTACAAGAATAACAATATGGCCGACCTGGAAGAGCAGCTGATTGCTGCTTCAGAAAAGAATCACAGGTTCAAAATCATTGTGACGGACGGTGTATTTTCAATGGACGGGATCGTTGCTGACCTGAAAGGGGTCTGTGATCTTGCAGATAAATACAATGCTTTGGTGATGGTGGACGATTCCCATGCAACAGGTTTTATCGGTAAAACAGGGCGTGGAACTCATGAAGCGAACGAGGTAATGGGTAGAGTGGATATCATTACTTCTACTTTAGGAAAAGCTTTAGGGGGTGCCTTAGGCGGATTTACTTCGGGTAAAAAAGAAATCATTGATATGCTGAGACAGCGTTCAAGACCTTATCTGTTCTCAAATTCACTGGCTCCCGGAATTGTGGGTGCCGCTTTGAAAGTTTTAGAGATGATCTCTGAAGACACCTCACTCCGTGATCAGGTAATGGAAAATGCTGAATATTTCAGAACAGAAATGAAAGCGAGAGGTTTTGATATTCCGGAAGGAGATGCAGCCATCGTTCCTGTTATGCTCTATGATGCTAAATTAGCCCAGAAAATGGCTGAAAAGTTGATGGACGAAGGAATTTATGTAATAGGATTCTTTTATCCCGTAGTTCCGAAAGAAAAGGCAAGAATCAGAGTGCAGCTTTCAGCAGCTCATACCAGAGCGCATTTAGACAAAGCCATTGCCGCTTTTGAAAAAGTTGGAAAAGACGTGGGCGTAATTTCTTAAAGCTTATTTAGGTTTTATTCATAAAAGTGTTTCAGTGTAATGTGCATAAGTGTGATTTTAATTTTGAAATCTCCAATCTCATTATCCGGTACTTTTACACGAAGGACAGAGAACTTAATATTATTAAGTCAGGTGTTGAATAACCTCCGGTTATCATAAAAAATTCTACCCTTGTAGAATAAACAGAATTTCTATATTTACTGAAATTCTGTTTTTTTATGGTTAAAAATTCCATTCTTTCAGCTCTTGTACTGACGGTACTTATTTCATGTACAACCAAGCCCATCAATCAGTATGTAAAAGTTGAAAACAAATGGCAAAAAAGACACGGAAAATGGAAGGAGGAATATTCTTCTGACCAGGGGATTTTAACAGCTGTCGGAAAATATAAAATGGGCGAAAAGGTGGGAGTCTGGAGAACAACATTTCAAGATAGGCCTTACCAGAAAGATAAAATCAGAAAAAACGTAACGAAGACAGAGCTTTATTATCCCAACGGAAAAATCATGGAAAGGGGCCAGTCAAAATTAGATATTTCTGACGCACAGAGACACTGGTATTATTTCGGTGACTGGAAATACTATGATGAGAACGGGCAGTTAAAATACAGTAAGAGATATAGGGAGGGTAAAAAGGTTGACAGTATTTCCTTCAATAAAAATAAGCGTTAGTCTATTCGTGTGCTAAAATTAAGAAGGGTATTTTTCTAAATTTAATTTATTGAATACTATTGTGGATATTTCATAATTAAAATTGATTAAAAGTATGAATAGAGGAGATTGACTTTCTATTTTACCCGAAAGACATCAACAAAATCATTATCTTTGCACACAAATTTTTAGGATGCTCTATACCATCATTAAGGCGTTGCATATCATTTTTATGGTCAGTTATTTTGCGGGAATTTTTTATCTCGTCAGAATTTTTGTGTACTATAAGGATACGGATGGTTTTACTGAAGACAAAAAGAAGATCCTTCGGGAGCAGTATACCTTTATGGCACGCAGGTTATGGAATATCATTACCGTTCCGGCAGGAGTAATTATGGCGGTCTGCGGTTTAATCTTGATTTTTCTGAATACCGGATTAATGAGGACACCCTGGTTTCACTTAAAACTGACTTTTCTCATCGGACTGGCAATGTACCACTACTGGTGCTGGAAAAAAGTGAACCTTCTGGTAAAGCTTGATGGAGATACTTTAGAAACGGCCAATCTAAAACTGAGACAGGCAAACGAGATCGCAACCTTCATTTTGTTTCTGGTGGTATTTACCGTTATTTTAAAATCTTCAGTGATTGAATACTGGTGGCAATTAATTACAGGATTTTTCGTTCTTGTATTTTTAATTATGATGACCGTAAAACTGGTGAACAGAAATAAGAAAAATAAAAAGTAAAAAGAAGATCGGTAGAACAGAAATTTTCACTGCTCTTATGGTTGTCATGAAGAGACCTGAAAAAAAGCTTTGGCTAAAACCGGAGAAATAATTTTATAAAATCAGAGGTCTGATATTGAAATTTAATTAAATTATTATATCTGAAAACCAGATTGTTAATATAAAACTTCCAACTAATAATATGATTGCAATTTTAAAAAAAGAACTTTGGAGTTATTTCGGAAACTGGAGCGCATGGGTGATCATTGCAGCTTTCAGTCTGATAACGACTTTGTTCCTGTTTTTTTTCGAGAATGAATCTAATATTTTCGACATCGGGCTCGCTTCATTACAGAGTTATTTTGTTCTGGTACCGTGGCTTTTGATGTTTATCATCCCGGCACTGTCGATGAAAACTTTTGCTGAAGAACAGCAGACGGGAACACTCAACTGGCTCTTTTCCCAACCCCTGAAAGTTTCTGAACTGGTTTCGGGTAAATTTCTTTCAGTATGGATCGTCGGTATTTTATGTCTGATCCCATCGCTGATCTACTTATATACAGTGGATGTTTTAGGTGTTCCTGAAGGAAATATTGATTTGGGAATGACCTTTGGGAGCTATTTCGGGCTGATCATCCTGATTGCGGCCTTTGCAGGAGTGGGAATTTTGGCATCATCGGTTTCCCAGAATCAGATCATGGCCTATCTGCTTGGAGTGTTTATGTGTTTCATCATGTATTTCGGGATCGAGCAGCTGGCAAGTTATAAACTGTTGGGAGGTGCAGATTTTATTCTTCAGAATGTTGGTTTTTACCAGCATTTCTTAGGTTTTACAAGAGGACTGATCGATTTTAAAGACGTTGCCTATTTTGTTTTTGTCATCGGCCTCACCTTAGCACTGTCCAATCATTTTATCACTAAAAAGAAGTAGAAGCATGAACAAGATATCACTTAAATCTCCATTCGGAATTTTACTGTTTGTCGTTTTACCTTTAACCGTCATTCTGGTATTTTCAGGCATTCGGCTGGATTTAACCAAAGAAAAGAGATATACACTTTCAGAAAGTACGGTCAAAGTTTTAGAATCAATCAAAAAGCCGGTAACGGTCGACGTCTATCTGGAAGGTGACTTTCCGGCCAGCTTTAAGCAGCTGCAGAACGAGACAAGATTTATGCTCGAAGAATTCAGGAAGATCAATCCCAAAATAGATTTTAAATTTATTGATCCCATCAAAACCAAAATGTCCCAGGATACTTTGATGGCGATGGGAATGCAGCCTTCCGTTCTTCCTGATATCAAAGACGGGAAGGTTTCCCAGATTTATCTTTTCCCTTATGCAGTAGTAAAACAGGGGAGGAGTGGGGCTTCAATACCTCTGGTTGTACAGCAGGCGAACATTAATGCAGATGAGCAGCTTACAAAATCCATTGAAAATTTAGAATATAATTTAGTTTCAAATATTAAAGCAGTCTCCACCAGCCAAAGAAAAAAAGTAGGTGTTTTGGTAAATCAGGACGAATTGAGACCTGAGGAATTTCAGGGATTCATGAACCTTGCTCTAGAAAGTTACGATGCAGGTCCTGTGATCCCCAAAAATAATGTAGAACTTACCCTGGCAGACCTTCCTCTTCTAAAACAGATGAGTGCTCTGGTCATTGCAAAACCGAGAAAAGCATTTACAGACGGTGAAAAAGTAATTCTGGACCAGTACATCATGAATGGTGGAAAAACCCTCTGGATGATTGATGCCGTCAATGCCGAGATGGATACGCTGACAAGATCCAAAAAAGTTATGCCGTTTCCTGTTGATATCAACATGACCGATTTCTTTTTTAATTACGGACTGAGAATCAATCCTGCCCTGGTAAAAGATGTGAAGAAATTTGCTCTGCTGAAACTGGTTACAGGAGAAGTAGGAGGTAACCCGCAGTATACAAGCCTTCCGTGGCCGTATTTTCCTCTTGGAATTGCTGAAAACAACAACCCGATTACGAAAAATATCAATCCTGTAAAATTTGAGTTTCCGACTTCAATCGATACACTGGGCGGGAAAAAGTTTAAGACCAATGTTCTTTTTGAATCGAGTGAAAGAACCTTATTAAAGCAGGTTCCGAATTATGTGGAACTTAATGAAATTGCGAGTGTTGACAGCCTTGGACAGATGGAAAAACCAAGCACCCCAAGGATTTTCGCCGTTGCTCTGGAAGGAAAATTCTCTTCTGCCTATGCATCGAGAATAGAAAGGCAGTCTTATCCCGGCTTCAGGGCAACAAGTCCTGAAAACAAAATGATTGTTATTGCTGACGGTGACGTCGGCAGAAACAAAACCCATAAAGGAGAGCCTCTGCCTTTGGGAGTTGACCGCCTGACCGACGAACAGTTTGGCAATGAGCAATTCCTGAGAAATGCATTGGATTATCTTTTGGATGACAGTAATCTGATCGAACTGAGAAACAGGAATATCGAAGAACGGCTTCTCGACCGTCACAGGATCAGCGATGAAAAAGCAAACTGGCAGTGGTTTAATTTACTGCTTCCTTTAGTAATTATCGGTCTTTTGGGAGGTTTATTCTTCTGGCTGAGAAAGAAGAAATTCGGATAGCTATAAAAAAAGAGAAACTTCAAGTTTCTCTTTTTTTTGTTTTTATAAATCTGTTTTGAATTTCAGTAAGTTAATACTTCATAATACTTCAGAATTATGTTGCTGACGAAATTATAACAGAGTAGGTTTATATCCGTATGAGATACAATAACCGTTAACTTTACTTGTCTTTCAGGAATGTTTCAAGTCTGGTCATCACATCATCTTTTTCTTTCAGCATTCTTTCGTACAGCGCAATTTTTTCTTCGTGTATTTTTAAAATGGTATCTACACGGTTGTAAACTGGATTGGTATCATGAGCACTGAATATAGAGCCGTTATCCAGAGAAAAAGTACTTGAAATAATGTTGACCGCCTGATCGTCATTAAAATTCTGAAAGGCTTCAACGGGAATGTTTAAAACTTCCGATATTCTCTGAAGCAGCGGTTGATCTATGATCTCTTTCTGTTCCAATAATGATACTTTCTTCTGATTCCAGTCATCCCCTAGATCAAAAGCCAAAGCTTCCTGCTTGATTCCCAGCATTTCCCTGAACCTCTTGATATTCCGTCCCTGATGTATTTTCTGTTCCATTTGTGGTCTGTTTTTAAAAGCCTTACGATAGGTTCGTCAACTTTATATAGAAAGTAAAGATAAAAAAATACAGTGAAAATTAAAAAAATATATTGTATAATCTTATTTCCTGTATAATGCTTGTTATGAATTTGCTTTTTTATAGTGTATGGCAAATTTAAGAACTATATTTTTAAATGTTCCTGTTTTTTAGGAAAAGGTCATCTTTATGTGTAAACACATATATTTTTTAGTTTTTTTAAATAATACAAACATTTTTATTTCCAATTTAAATTATTCATATCTTTTACCCATTTTGGAGCAAATCTCGCTCGGTAAGGATCTGAAATATTACCCCTAAATCTTTATTTTTAAGTTTTTATATAAAGTTTAGTGGAATATTTTCAAATTGTTTTATTCTATCCCAAACTTCAGGTTTTTCTGATTTATCAAACCATTTTGCTCCTTTTTCAAGCCATTTTTCTCTATACATTTTTGTTGATTCAATAGTATAATCTTCGTAACCAAATTCTACTCCACAACAAGGACAAATTTCATAAGTGGGACAATCTCCATTTTCTCCCCATGGAGCATCATCGATGTACAATCCACAAACTCTACAATTATGTTCTTTCATTATTTAATTTTGTTTTATTGTCTTAACCATTGCATTCCATCAGCAGGTCTAAACATTGTTTTAGGAACTCCTGCAGCAGTCATAACACCAAATGTATTAGTAACGGCATCATATTTTAATACTTCACCATTAGGTCTAACCTTTATCAAGGTTCCCATAGGGGTGTTATGCAAAAAATTCCTTGTAGCATCAACATATTGTTTTGCATTTAACAGTTCTGGAAATTCAGATTTATGTTTACTCCAATGACCAAAAGCATTTTTTACAGAGCTTAATTTTTTTGTCGCAGTCCATATATTTTTACCACTGTTTGCTATGTTGTTAGTATTATTTACAGCTCCTAATCTATTAGCTATACCTTGAGGAGCTTTCATAGCGTAAAGAAGCATTCCTGTTTCGGCAACCGTATTCGCTGTATTTCCATCCATTCCTGCCTGCATGAGACCTTCTGTAAAAACTGCTCCTAAAATCATATACGGTACAGAAAGTATACTCACAGTTTCCAATCCTCCCTTATCACCTTTTACCCAATCTACCGGGTCAAAAGGGCGATTAGCATTATTCCAGGCAGACTGCATTCCTGCGATACCATTGTAAAGGATATTGTGGTTGTTGTTATAGTTATTTACGGTAACTCCCCAGTTCTTAGAACTGCCATATCCGTTTAATACTAATGGTGGCAAAGTGTATATTCCGTCTCCCATCGTAAATATACTGCCGTAACTCACTGTAGATCCGTAGGCTAAGCTTCCTCCACCAGCCTTACCGCCCTTATCTCCTCCGTCATAGCTGGTAAATCCAGAACCATTATTAAACCAATACGAATTACTATCTTCAGGTGTATTAGCCCACATTGCTGCAGTAATCGCTGCCATGGTCATCCTTCCGTCCGGATCAAAAATATTGACTGGGTTATTCAGTACATACGCATATCGACTTGCAGAAAATACCTCTCTGCCAGTTGGCAGAATTTTTTATATGATCTGCTACGAAGTTACAAACTTCGTAGAGCGGGGGAATTTTCTTAAACATCCATCAATAAAGGAAACCAACACTTCTGATACATTACCACCCATTATTCTTAATTAAAATTTATTGGACTATTCTTAATAGGAAGATTTTCATAAAAACCATCATAATAATAATAAAGTATATTTTCTTCTATATCTTTAATATGAATTTTTTCAAACTTTTCTATTGATATTGCTATTTTCATATTATTTTTATCTATTCTCAGAACAGAAAAAAAATTATCTTTCTGCTTTTTGGAAATTTTAAAATATTTGATAAAATAGTAAAATAATTCTTTCTCTAAATAATTATCAATTAGTATGTTATCGCTAACATTTTTATTACTTATAATTAAATCTCCAACCCATGGACCGCCCATATTTATAATCTGGTCTGGATTTCCGAACTGTATATTTTCTTTTTTCATAACTAAAATTTTAAGGATTAAACGACACTCTTCCTCGTGTATAGAATTGAAGCCATGTTCCTAAACCATTTCATGGTTGCTGCCCACTAATCCAACTTGGATACGTGTGCCTTTAGGAATTATTTGAGAAGACCAATTACCTAATGTTGGCTGAAATTCAGGAGTAATTTGTAACATATTTCTTCCAAACCATTCATTTCTAGTTAAGAATTTAGGTGCGATTGTACTCCACTTGAAAGTGCCATATTTTAAAGTATTTTCAGATGCATATAATCCTACTTTAAGATTAAATTGTAAATTAAATCCAATAGATCCACCCAAAAATCCTTCTGCAGTTGTTAATTTGCTCAACCCATTCCCAATCATTCTCCTTACTCCTGCTGCTTTCCAACCTACTGAGAACAAAGCGCCACCTGCAAACTGCATTGGCCATATCCAAAAATAAGAAACGCTCGATGTTTCCTATGGATTTCCCGATTTCTGTTTCATTGATGGCGGTTTGCCACTCGCTTCTTGCTTGCTGAGTATTCCAATCCGCTTGCGAGCCTCTAATTCCGCTTCCTAAGACGGCGCTATTGTAGTCACTTTTCACATAAAAAGCGAGTTAAAATATATTTTTAATTTTTATAATAGGAATTTCAGACTAACTCATTTTCCATGTCCTATATTGATAGATATAATAACTTAAGGATATTAAAAATTTTTCCTTCTAAAAATTTTTAATATTATTTTTTGAAACAAGGTTGTATAATTACCTATCTTTTTAACATGCAAAGCTTCAATGAAATCATAAAAATTCTCATAAAAATCTAATCTGATTACAAATATTTTTTTATCTTGTTTATCATATAATACTAAGAAATCAGACTCCTCACTAACTTCTTTATATCCTTTAATATCTTCTATTTTAATTGATTTTTTTATGAAAAAAAATCTTCTGTAAAATAAGATATTATTCTTCACTTTGGCAAAAATGACTTCATTATAGATTTTGTACCATATCAAGAAGATTGTCAAACAGGCAATCAGTTCAAAATACATTAACCATATATATTGTTTTTTTTCCAATATTTTTGTTCCGATTATGATTAGATAAGGTAAAAAAAATGAGCATATTCCTAAAATAATTATAAATGGCACAAGATTAATTTTTCTAAATTTCAATTTCATATTAAATTATTTATTTTCTGACTGATATTCATATAATGCCTTTCCACCAAAATATAATAATGAAACGACTGTTCCCGCAGGACCTAAAAAGAAGAAGTTTTTGACAGATTGCCACATTGAAGGACCCGGATCTTCGCCATTTCCTCTACCAAAACTTATACCCAGAGCAGAATTTTTTTATGATCTGCTACTAAGTTACAAACTTCGTAGAGCGGGAGGGAAATCTTTACATTGATCTAAACTTAACTTAGAAAGATTTTCTGGATTACATTCAATATATAATTTTTCTTATAATAATATCTCTTACTTCCATATATTTAATTATTTTAAAGGTGACCAAGCAATATTTTTGAATTTAAATCGACAAAGTCTTTTTTCTTATATTGTATAGACTTAGGATTCCTTAACTGAAAACTAAATCAGTTAAATTTATTAGTACCTTAAAATCAAAGAATTTATATAGTTAAGTATTTATTTTAAATTTTCTATTTTAAAACCACTTATCGTTAATTCTTTATAAAAATCTTCATATAAAATGTTACCTAAAAAATTCTTTTCAAAATTTTTATATCCTTTTATTTTTAAAACAAGCATCTTTTCTCTTTTTTTCATTGATTCATTAATGGTAATTAAGCAATCTCTAAAAGAATGAAATTCAGTTCCAAAATAACCATATGATTTAAAAAAAGCTTTTCCTATTTCATAGTAAACATCCAAATCTGTTGTGGCTTTTGATAGATCAATTATTATAACGGGATTCATGTTATCAATGGTTTCCTTAACACCATTTAATAAGCAACAACCTCTTAAATAATAATACTTTTGTCTGTCATTCAATTCATACCATCTTATTTTTTCTCTTTTATAAGTAAGCAACTTAAAATTATCTATATTTCCCTGATCGTATTGATATAAAGGATCATCAAGAATCCCTGTTAAAATAATTTCTCGTGTTTTGATTAAAATATCTGAAACATTAAAAAGATAATCTTTTTCATAATTTTTAAAGGATATTGTGATAATTAAATCTTTACTTAAAATTACACCACACTGTAAATCAAGAAATTTAATATCACTGTTTTTAATTACTATCCTGTCAAAGTCTTTCTTGCCAATTAATTTTATATATTTTGTTGACAATAATTTTCTTTCTTCTAATAAAAAATTTATTTCCATTTAAAAAGATCTATTTTCAATTTTGAATCCTATATTGGTGAATTTTTCATAAAAAATATCTAATAGGATATTTCCTGAAAAATTCTCTTCAAAATTCTTATATCCTTTAATTCTTAAAATGGGTGTTTTTTCTCTGTCTTTAATTGATATGTTAATACTAATTAAACAATCAACAAATGAATCCAATTCAGTTCCAAAATAACCATATGATTTAAAAAAAGCTTTTCCAATTTCATAGTAAACATCCAAATCTGTTTTGGCTTTTGATAGATCAATTATTATAACGGGATTCATGTTATCAATGGTTTCCTTAACACCATTTAATAAGCAACAACCTCTTAAATAATAATACTTTTGTCTGTCATTCAATTCATACCATCTTATTTTTTCTCTTTTATAAGTAAGCAACTTAAAATTATCTATATTTCCCTGATCGTATTGGTATAAAGGATCATCAAGAATCCCTGTTAAAACAATTTCTCGTGTTTTGATTAAAATATCTGAAACATTAAAAAGATAATCTCTTTCATAATTTTTAAAGGATATTTTGATAATTAAATCTTTACTTAAAATTATACCACACTGTAAATCAAGAAATTTTATATCACTGTTTTTAATTACTATCCTGTCAAAGTCTTGTTTGCCAATTAATTTTATATATTTTGTTGACAATAATGTTTTTTCTTCTAATAAAATCTTTATTTCCATTTGACTGCTAAGCTTGTTGGTTTTTAAACAAAGAATAAGTACTTCAGATTCTCTTTTGACATTTAATTTTGTTAATAAATTATCAAGTTTTTCAGGGTTAATTAAATAATCAATAAAATTTACAAATTCATTTTCTATTTTTATTCTTAGGTAATTTATCAAACTCTTTGTTATAAGATTTCCAAGTATCTTTATATTTAAAGTATAATAATTAAAACCAATAACTATGATTAAAGGAATATATATAATTGGTATTGAAGGAGACAATTCTATGCTTGTTTAAGTTAAAACAAAGTTATATGCTCCTAATGACTTTAAAAACCATATTTCTTAAGCAATCATAATAATGCCAATTTTATACGCTAAAAGAAATTTTTCTCTAGATAAATCGGATGTATATTCAATAGATTTATAAACTTTAGAAAAATAATAACATCCTTTTTTAATAAATTTCATATTGTTATTTATTGTTACATTGCTCCAGAAACATTTGCTTTACATTCTGTAATATAGAATAAATGATAAAATAAAATTAGTTATTATTGAAATTATTATTAAAAATACAATCCAACTTCCTAATTTATTTTTTTTGGTAGGTAAATTATCAAATTCTGAAACAATATTTTTCCATTGATTTTTTTTGTAAAACATTATATAATCAATCAAAACCAATAAAATTACCATAATTATCCATTGCTTTTCGGTACCTATGATATTTGCATTAAAATTTATAAAAAGCTTATAATAGATTAATATAGATGCTAATAAAAACAATTCAAGTACTATCATAACTAAGCTAGTTTTGAAAGCAGAAAAGAATTTACCACCCGATAAATCGGATGTGTATTCTATAGATTTATAAACTTTATAGAAAAAGTAGTAATAGCTTTTCTTGATAAATTCCATATTGTTTCTTTTTATAATTTCATTGCTCCAGGGAACATTTGATAATTAGGATTTATAGCTTTGTTTTCCTGATATAATCTATCTTGATCATTTATTGCACCTGCCCATCCTCCGGGATAGAAAGCATCTACTCCAAAATAAAATCCCGAAACGATTGCTCCAGGAGGACCGCCCCAAACGCCAATGGCTCCCATTGTTGTATTCAATCCAGCTTTTGCAGGGTGAACAGCATTTGGGGAGCTAGTGTAATCTCCCCCCTCTTAGGCACACTCAAAAGTAGAGTTTTTGGTTAATAATT
>CAURNW010000032.1:0-20631 GCA_963526305.1 uncultured Chryseobacterium sp.
CTCGATACGGTTTTTTACAAAACCTACTCGAAGTGACGCCCTGTCCACACGAACCAAAGTCGCCCGTCAATTCGAGCTCTGTCAGTTCGAGTGTTTTTCGCAGCAAAGCGTAGAAAAATGTATCGAGAACCTGTGAACCACGCATAAAATTTGTCTTTAAAACAAAACTTTCGATACGGTCTTTTCCAAAACCTACTCGAAGTGACGCCCTGTCCACACGAACCGAAGTCGCCCGTCAGTTCGAGTGTTTTTCGCAGCAAAGCGGAGAAAAATGTATCGAGAACCTGTGAACCACGCACAAAATTTGTCTTTAAAACAAAACTTCTCGATACGGTTTTTTACAAAACCTACTCGAAGTGACGCCCTGTCCACACGAACCGAAGTCGCCTGTCAGTTCAAGCTCCGTCAGTTCGAGTGTTTTTCGCAGCAAAGCGTAGAAAAATGTATCGAGAACCCGTGAACCACGGACAAAATTTGTCTTTAAAACAAAAACTTCTCGATACGGTTTTTTCAAACCTACTTGAAGTGCCGAATAGAAATCCATGTTGAGATTCTTTCAGAATGACAGACGCTGTGGTAATTCTAATATGACTGAAAGTAATATTGCTATAACAATTACGTCCGGTTTATATAAAATTACGAAAGAATTAATCTCGGGAACCATCGAACTGAAAACACAATAAATAGTATCATTTTAACAAGCGGTTCAACGAACTTTTCCTGAAATTTGCAGAATACTTTTTGCATATTTTTATATCATAATTGTTTATCGCAATAAATAATATTAACTTTCAGACAAACTGATATTTATCATTTAAAAAAACAATGAAATGGACGCCACTCGTTTCATCTTTATTAGGTGAAAAAATAGTAAATTTGCCAACTATTTCTAATATATTAATAATGCGAAAAACACTACCTCTTTTATTCGTCACCCTGTTTTTTATTTTCTCTGACGCTCAGACAGCAACACCTTTACATATCAATACCCAATCTTTGTCAAATCTTGTTATCGATTACAAGAAAATTTATATAACGACAAAAGATATCATCTCCAATCTTTTAGCAGAAAATAAAAAATCTGCTGATGAACAAAAAAAAGAAATCATACCAGCAGACCGACTTTTCTCATATGCTGAAGAAAAAAAATCTCTGAAAACAAATCCTACGTTTAAAAGTGCTCCCACGATCAACTGGACTTCAGAGGTTAATTATAATTTCAGTCCGGGTTTTGCAGAAGAAGATAATATTTTTTACCGCGCCAGAATATCTTCCGGACTTGACTGGCTTGCTTTGGGACAGGGCAGCGAGAAAAACCAAAAACTGCAGAATTCAATAACAGCACGCTCCGCTGAATACAGCTTACTTGAAAAGAGCCAATATCTGAAACAACATTCGTACACTGAAACACTGAACAATCTGAGAGTTGCTTTTGATCTCAAAAAGATAAAAATATTGTCTGACTACGAAACGGTACTCAAACTCACCCAGCAATTGTATGAGAAACAAAATAAACTGGCATTAAAAAATGACGCAGAACTTGCCTATAAACAACATCAGCTCACTGCCGTTTCTATAGAAAGAAAATCACTTCAAAATCTTCTGGGCACCAATGCAAGTGAAGGTATTTTTAACAGTGACTTCATGCGGTCTTCACTGCCTGAACTCATTCCTGTGGAAAAACTGGATCTGACGCATGTCGTAAAAGATAAGAAAATGGCTCTGCAGCTTCAGAAAGAGATGCTTCAGTTTAACCAGAGGAAAGACAGACAGCTTGACCTCCGCGTCAAACTGCGTTACAATTATTATTCAACACCTCTCAATGACAGGAATTTTGCAAGTGTGGGAGCCAGTATCAATCTGCCGGTCACCAGAAGCAAATCTGATATGTATGACGAGGCTGCTTTACAATATAAAGAAAGCGAGCTTGGAAACCTGCTGAATGTGTACCGTGACCAGCTTTCTGCAATCTACAGAGCGTACTATGAACTGCATGCTTCCATTCAGATTCTGGAGAGTGAGAGTAAGTATCTTGAATCTGAACTTAAGGTAAAGTCTGAAAATGAAAACAGCAAAACCTTCAGTCCTGCAGCTTATCTTGAGACCGCTGAGAAATTTTTCAACAACCAGATTCAGCTCTGCGACCAGAAATATGAACTTTACAAAAAATACAGCGAGTACAGAATGATGTCCGAAACAGAATCTCAGAAAGAACCCCTCTCATCAGCCGTCAATACGGATAATGCAGGTCTTGAAACCTATATATGGAGCAGTTTGTTTAACAATTATTCTAACGATTACATTATCACTCTTTTAAATCACTGGCATATCAACAGGGTTTTTCTGTCCATAGGGAGTGTAACAGATATGATCAAAGTTGAAAATTTTAAAACTATGGCTGCGGCCAACAATATTCTCGTTTACCGACTGATCGGAGAAAACTCTTATGCTGCAACAGATAACGGATTCGTTAACTTACAGACAGCATTGATCAATGCAAAAAATGCAGGTTTTGCAGGCGTTCACCTTGATATAGAACCTCATACCTTTGCAGATTATAAAGATAATGTAGAGCTTTATTCTCAAAGGCTGATCAACCTGTTTACCCTCTCAAAGATATGGTGTGACCAGAACAGTATGGCCATGGGGGTGAGCGTCCCGATGCACCTCCCTACGAATGTTGCCTACTCTTTAAAAGAAAATAATGTCATGACTTATATTATGGCTTACGATGTACTGAAGCTTGATAAAAAAATTGCAAAAACCTCGGTTATAAGAAATATATTAGGAAATGATCTTTCAGTATGGGTATTCCGTATTAATGATTTTCAGAATTTTTCTGATCTGCTCGATGCTGAAGCTACCGTTCAGAATAATAATATTAACCAGATCGGATACTACGATCTATCCCAAATGAATAATTTTAAACCCTAATGAATATTGATTTTACAAAAGACAACATTCATGATAACCAGTACGAACAACCCGTAAAAAAAAGAAAATGGGACCGATGGATTTATCTTGGCATTTTACTGATGATTCTGTTTTCGTTATTGAGATGGATGATAAGTTCATGGATTTTCAACTATGCGGACGGATTTCTGATGCAACAGCAATTTGATGTAAAATTTACAAATGATATCCGGATCCTGACCTACTATCCTAAAGAAGGAAGCGCCATCAAAAAGGGTGACACCCTATTCAGTTATGAATTTTTTTCAGATCTTGCCATGTTTAAAAACTTAAAACAGGACTCTGTCAAAAACCTTGTGAGTGATGTGAATTTTCAAAACGATATCTCATCATTTGAAGCGGATATAGCCAAAAAAAGTATCCTGCTGAAAGATATCCAAGGCAGAATTACCCACTGGAAATCCGAAAGGAAAAGAAAAGAAAGTTTGGTCTACCTCAACCAGATCACTCCGATCGAACTTTCAACGACCGACCGGCAAATCGATGATCTGAAATATCAATACCAGACCATTAATGCTGAAATTTCAGCCCTGCGATACCAGAAATCTGCACTTCTGGCTCACAACATGAAAAAAAATGCATTGGTCTATCATCAAAATAAATCTTCTAATTTCCAGAACTTCTACACTTCTCCTATTGCAGGAAATCTTGACCGCTTCCGGATCGGATCCGGGCAGGCAGCGTACAAATCTGATATCATCACATCGATAACGCATAAAGGACAATTTGTAAAAGCATATATCAATATTGAAGATCTGGATGATTTTCATGAAGGGGATCAAGTATCTATCAAACTTCCTTACGGATTTAATTCAACCCTTACGGGTAAAATCAGAAAAATGTATTCTATCTCAGAAATCAGGGATAAATCCACAATCGATAATTCACTCAAAGACGAAAAGTACGGAGTGGTGATGGATATTGTACCTATTACCGGAAAAACCTGGGAAAATGTGAAAATAAGCAACATCCCTGTAAAAGTAAGGAAACTAAAATTCAGATAAAATGATTCATACATCTCAGAACACGCTCTCTCTTGAAAATGGAATAACCGCTGTTTTACTGCATGATAGTGTTTCAAAAAATGAAATTCCGGAGCACAGTACTGCTGACGTATGGATTATCAACCATGAAAAACCATGGGTTGTCAAACAGTTTCTGCAGAGTATCATCAGACATCCGGACCCGCGTGTTTATCTGAAGCCTGTATTTTTACAGAAAGACTTAAAAAAAGCCTACCGTGAAAAGAAAAACTACAACCTCAAGCATCTGTGTGACGGGTATATTGATCATCTCCGCATCGATAACCGGGTTGCTTCTGTAGAATTTATTCTTCATTTCATCAAAAATATACCCAATCCTGAGAGCATGTATCCCGATGGGATATTACAAAAAACAATACTGTATTATTATTCCAGGAATAAAGACATTGATTTTCACGAAAGTTCAGACTCACTCAACGGCTATACCTATCCAAGGATCGAATCTCAGTATTCAAGCCGTAAAGAATCATATCTTTATGCAAAAGAAATGCTGACTGATGCTTATAAAAGCGGGTTTCTTACCCGAAATTATGCAGACACTTCACACCTTTGCCACAAATGCAGTTCGGGATTTTTAAATTACAGGGAGGAATGCCCGAAATGCGGAGGACATAATCTGCAGGTCAGAAGCCTGATCCACCACTTTCGCTGCGCTTATGTAGCTTCAGAAGATCATTTTCAGAAAGGAGAAAGAATGATCTGCCCAAAATGTAATACAGAATTAAAAAATCTTGGGGTAGACTATGACAAACCAAGCAAAATATTCTACTGCGGAAAGCAGGATTGCAGGCATGAATTTCAAAAACCCCTTATCGGCGTACGGTGTATCAACTGTAAAACTGAGCAGTCACCATCTGAGCTTAAAGTAGAGAAAATCTACAATTATGAAATCACTTCTAAGGCCATCGATGACCTCATAATGCCTCATTCCATTGGATAGTTTCTGGAACGAGCTCTACTATGCTCTGCATCACACCGATTGGGAAACAATGCTTAACTGGGGATGGTATATTTTCTTAATAGACATTCCCCGATTTCTGATTCTTGAAATTGCCGTTTTGTTTGCGCATTTCAGGAACCGGTATTTCAATCAGGATCAGTGGAAGGAAGCCAAAAGAAAATTATGGGAGGAGCAGCCTCTGATCACGGTTCTTGTACCCGGACATAATGAGGGAAAACATCTGTATAAAATGGTGGTTTCTATGCAGAAACAGACCTACCGCAACATTGAAATTGTAGTTGTAGATGACGGATCTACAGATCACACCTTTATTATTGGCAGTTCTTTTGAAAAACGGGGACTTATCACAAGGTTCCTGAGAAATGACATCCGTGGAGGGAAGGCATCCGCAGCCAACCTTGGGCTCAGCTATTCAAAAGGAAAATATGTTGTACATATTGATGCAGATTCTTCCTTAGCTCCTGATGCGATAGAGAAAGCACTTCTTCCGTTTTATAAGTATAAAGATGTGGGCGGTGTAGGTGGAAACCTGATGGTAAGGAATGACCGGGATTCACTGACTTCTACCATGCAGTACCTTGAATATCAGCAGTCGATCAGTATCTCCAGAATCGTCCTGTCAGAAATCGGAATTTATAAAATCATCTCCGGGGCATTTGGCGTATTTCCGAGAAAAATCCTGGAGCGGGTCGGTGGATGGGATGTCGGTCCGGGTCTCGACGGAGATCTGACGGTGAAGATCAGGAAGATCGGCTACAAAATAAAATTTGAAGCCCGTGCAGTCTGCAATACGCATGTCCCGACAGAATGGGGGAAGTTGGCGAAACAGAGACTGCGATGGTCCCGGTCACTGGTGCGGTTCAGACTCCGTAAACACCGTGATATCTGGATTCCCAACAAAAATTTCAGGCTTTCAAATTTTTTTTCATTCTTTGAAAATGTATTCTTCGGACTCGTTTTAGACATCACCTGGATGTTTTATATGCTGCGAATAATAATTGAATATCCTGAGTTCCTAATATTTTGGTTACCAGTAAAATATTTACTATATTTGTGCCTTTATCTGATGCAGTTTTTAACATGTTTAATAATCGTTAAAGACAAGAAAAAGTTTATGTCAAAAATCATCTACGTTCCACTCTACCCGTTATACATGGGTTACTTTATGCGGACCGTGCGAACAATTGCCTATTTTGACGAAATCTTTTTTTATGACTCTTATAAAGACCCCTGGAATCCTCAAAAGACCTCCAGGAAAGCAGATGAATTTGATGCTTGATTCCTACACCATTTCCCAATACGTCAATACAATAAACAATACCAACAATACTAATCTCCATGATTAAAAAATTATCAGCTATCGCAGGATTAATTCTGCTTGTTGCTTCTACAGGATGTTCATCTGAAAATCCATTAACTTCTGAAGAAACAGAAAACCTACAGTCGATCTCCAACAGTGACATCACGCTGCAGTACGGCGGAACTGCCCTGAGTAAAGAGATCGAGCTCAAAAACAATCCGATCCAGTTTGTACAGTTCGGAGGGGCTGGTCAGAAATTATCTGCTTCTACCCAGAAGACGGTTGTCTACACTCCCAATCTATCCGGAGCAATCGCTGCCACGGGAGGCAACTGGTACAATATCAACAACGGGGAAACCTATTACATTCCCGAAGGTACTACTTTTACAGGAGGATTTAATTTTAACTCTGCCGGAAAAATTATCATCTTAGGTACCCTGGGCGGTTCAAACTGGACCAATGTACCGAACGGCGGACGTGTTGAAGTAGGAAACAACGGAAAAATAGTTTCTTCTGCGAATTTCCATCTTAACTCAGGCGGAAGATTGGAGAACTACGGTATCGTAGATTATACAACGTCTTCTGTAGACGGTCTGATCAATAACTACAATAACATAAAATTCACAAAAGACATCAGCCTGAATGGAGGTTCTACGGTGAATAACTACTGTAAAATGGTTTTTGAGCAGCAATACAACTACATCAACTCGCAGCTTAACAATTCAGCATACCTTACTTTTGCAAAAGGATTTCATATTAACGGTTCGGGAATCCTTAACCTTCAGCCACAGTCATATACAGAGATTACCGGCGGAAGTGTATCAATCGACGGAAAAATAAGTAACTCTGGGAGCAGCTTTGCAAGAATTGATTTTGTAAACTCTTCTTTCAGCAATATCAACGCTTCTCCTGCCGTAACAGGTCTGATTGATATGAACTTTACCAATACTGCATATTCTATCTTACAGAGCAATAACAGAATCAACAATCAGGTAACTCTAAACGGTAATACATATATTGCTGCAGGGGAATGTACACCACAAAAAGGAACCTCTCCATGTACAGACAGCCAGCTGCAGTTTTCTCTGGTAGCCAATGTCGTAAGCCCTGTTCTTAATAACAGTACACTCAGTGCTACAGGAGTAAGTGTAAACAATGGTTTTGCTTATGTGTCTTACCACAGCAACGATGCAACTTCTTCTGCAACCACTCAGGGTGCTCTGAGAATTATTAATGTAGCCGACTATAATACTCCTTCAATGGTCAGCCAGGCTTTATTTAATAATATTGAATTTAATCATGTAGATGTTGCCAATAATAAGCTTTATGCTACAGGAGGTGATAAGAACGGTGCCAAATTGGTGGTGAGCCCTCTTATCAACAACGTATTTAATACCCAGGATCTGTCACAGTTCATGACTTATAAACTGCCAAGTTCTACAGCGAAGAATTCTTATTTTTACAATAATGCTCTGTATGCCGTTACAGGTGCTACAGGCGGTGGACTTTTCAAACTTGACCCAAGTACTAATTTTACGGTGAGCAGCACTTTATCTTCTACCGGAGAAAAATCTAAATTCGTGGCGCATAATGCCAGTTACCAGGTATACTTTACGACAGGAAGTACCGGTGCTTCTCTGAGAATAGCCAATGCGGATGGCCTGAGTGCCCAGACGTATAACTACCCTACCCTTACACAGACGGTTACAGACGGTAAAAATGCAATTACTTTAGATGATGAATATGCATACCTTGCATTAAGTGACAAAGGGGTTGCAAAAATTAAACTGAGCAACGGTCAGCTGACCAGTACTTTTGTACCGAGATCATTCCAGATCAGCAGCCAGAATGTATTCAGCCAGACCGGTCTTACGAATGCCGTGGCAATCAACAACTGTTACCTGTACCTTGCCAACGGTACTGATGGTGTGATTGTTCTTAATAAAAACACATTCAATGTAGTGGGATACTTTAAGCTTAACGGGTCTGCAAATTACATTTATGTAAACAATAATTTAGCCTATGTTGCTACAGGCAAAGCAGGTCTTAATATTATTAAAATCAACTAATCTTATTCAGATTGCAGGGACATCCTGTGAATGATTAATATATGAAGAAAGGCTGTCCGATAAAGGACAGCCTTTTTTTATGCATAGATTTTCAAAATTTCAAAATAAAAATTTATATACTGATACTTAACTGTAAGAAATAATTCTCAATTTCAGGTTAAAGCCTATAAAATATATCCGCAAAAGAGATGCACCTGATTACAGGTGCATCAAATTTTTGAATTTAGTATTAATCAATATAATTATTAAAACGATTTGAATTTGCATTAACCCTTGAGACAACGGCTGGATTAAGGGAAATACCTGTCTGATTGGTGAAAGTTCCGGAAGGATTATCCAAATAATTTCTTCTGGCCTTAGTAAAAGTTAAAAAATCTGTTTTAATTGAATCTTTAATCAAAATTATCGGTTTACTTACTTTTTTAAAACTGACCATAGAAAAATTCACATAATTATTTGTATCATAAACTTCCAGAACTAACCCCGGCAAACCTTTAAAAACATAAGGTCCGTCAGGAATTGCAATCTTTTCGGCGAACCAGGCTGTATAATTTCTGTTTTTATACCTTCCGGTTGCTTTCCTGCATAAATAAGCTGCAACCGTTTTTGTCTCATCTTCTATTTTCCAGATGACAGTATCTTCCAGTGGATAAGCAAAGCTGTTTTTTAATAATTCTTTATAAACAGTCTGTTTTCCTCCATCTAAAAAAACTTCTGATTTGAAATTCACAGCAGGAACATTTCTCATGTCTAATATAACTTTTCCATCAACCGGATTTCCAAAACTTTTTTTCCCTATTGCCATAGCAACCGAATCACGTATTGCTTTTTTGGTGCTTTTAAATAAAGATCTGTTGTTGCTGATCAACAGAGAGCTATTTTCCTGCATTACATTTTCCGGTTGTAAAGTATCTGATAACATTCTAATTGAATAAATAACTTCATATTCAGAATTGAAGATATCTGATTGAGAAAACAGAAAATTACTTACAGATATAAAAAACATCATGTAAATCCTCATTTTTTTTGATTTATTTAATTACCAGCTCCACGACCTGTTCCGACTCCTGCGCCACAGGTAAACTCAGTTAACAGCTGAGCATTACGGATTTGATCCGCGACCGCCTGTTCGTAAGAATCTGTTCCTGTTCCTGATCCCCAACACATAGTATCAGAAACCATTTCGTCAGTACACCACACATACATGCCTACTGCCTGGCAATGCCCTTTTGCTGCCGCATCTTTTTCTGCAGGTACTGTCTCTTTTTTTTCTTCAGCGTTTTTCGCACTTGCCAAAACTGTTACAGTAAATGCCGCTAAAACCAATAATTTTTTCATTGTTTTAAAATATTTAAGTTTGTAGTTATAAAAAGATATTATAAGTTGATCAGGCTTTTAACATCTTGCTTTTACATAGTTACTCCAAAAAAAAGATGTGAGATTACTGGTTTTCGTAAGGTAAATAAATATTTTTTTTTGTGCCTCTAAACGTGATATAATATTAAAAAAAAATTGATCTAAACACCATTTAAATCTTTATTTAAGATGAAAAACCTGTGCCTTTTTCTTTAGACCCTGCTCTGCAAAAATGTACGTTTAGCGTTGGTAATGATAATTTTTATCAAATTCCGGCTGCATTAGGATTTTTACCTGATAATTTTTAACTTTACCCTTCGTACAGCAATTAGACTGTATCTTTACCACTCAGAAAAATAAAACACATGGAACAAAAAGTACATCAGGGGCGCAATATCAAGAGATTCAGGGAAATGCTGGGGATCAAACAGGAAGCTTTAGCGTTTGACCTGGGTGATGACTGGAACCAAAAGAAAGTATCCCTGCTCGAACATAAAGAAATCATTAACGATTCCCTGCTTCAGAAAATCTCTGAAGTCCTGAAAATCCCTGTGGAAGCTATTCAGAATTTTAATGAAGAACATGCCATGAATATTATTTCAAATACCTTCAACGAAGATTCGATCATTGGAGATGATTCAGTAATTGCAGACGATTATGATTCAATAGTTGGAGATGAATCAATAGTAGGAAATACTGCTGAAAATATTAAATGTTCATTTAACCCCATTGATAAAGTTGTTGAATTGTATGAGCGTATCATTGCACAGCAGAAAGACATGATTGAGAGGCTGGATAATATTATTAAGGATAAATAGAGATTTCTACAACTTAGAAAAATAACACACGTGGAACACAAAGTACATCAGGGGCGCAATATTAAGAGATTCAGGGAAATGCTGGGGATTAAACAAGAAGCTTTAGCGTTTGACCTGGGTGATGACTGGAACCAGAAGAAAGTCTCGCTGCTCGAACATGAAGAAATCATTAACGATTCCCTGCTTCAGAAAATCTCTGAAGTCCTGAAAATACCTGTGGAAGCTATTCAGAATTTTAATGAAGAACATGCTATGAATATTATTTCAAACACCTTCAATGAAGATTCTATAATAGGTGATGATTCAATAATTGCAGAAGACTCAGTAATAGGTGATGAATCAATAGTAGGAAATACTGCTGAAAATATAAAATGTACATTTAACCCAATTGATAAAATAGTTGAATTGTATGAGCGTATGCTTACACAGCAGAAAGAAATGACTGATAAGCTGGAAAAGATTATTAAGGATAAATAGAAATTTATCAGCACTGGAAGATTCGGGAATTATTAAGTTATCTATCAATCCGAAATTCAGAACAGTGGATTATAAAATTAAGAGGAATCTTCCGGTTTCTCTCTTCACCTGTCTTTATATCTTTGAACAAATTTTTGAAATTGATGTTTTATTTTCGGTAGAAATTTCTATAATACCATGAATCCGCTTATCCAAAAACTAAAGGAGTATGGGAATATTACTTCCGAAATTGAATATGAACTCAACAGACTGATCAAAAGCAAGACCAGTTCAAAAGGAGATTATTTTCTGAAGCAGGGACAGATTGTCTCGAGTTTATTTATTATTGAAAAAGGGCTTGTACGTTCCTACTATTATATTGATGACCGTGAAGTCAATTCCTGGTTTGGATTTGAGAATATTATTCTGGGAGCTATACTGCCTCTTTTTTATGATCAGCCGTCATCAGAAAATATTCAGTTTCTTGAACCGTCAGTCTATTACTACATTTCAGCTCCTGATCTCAATTATCTGTATCGAAAGTACAACGAAATGAATACTATTGGAAGAAAGATGGCTGAAGAATACTGTAAAATCTTAGAAGACCGCATAAAATCCCTGCAGACCGAAACTGCAGAAAAACGCTATCATACATTAATTGAAAATCAGCCCGATGCGGTCATGAGAGTCACTTTGGAACATATTGCCTCTTACCTGGGAATCACTCAGGAGACCCTCAGCAGGATACGAAAAAAGTAAAATAGTTTTGACTTTTGTCAAAAAAAGACAGGAAGATTACCTTTTTCTTTGCATCATAATACAGAATTATGATACTAATTACAGGAGCAGCAGGAAATTTAGGAACTGCAGTCATCACCCATCTTTTAAAAATTTTACCATCCAACGAAATTACCGCATTCGTCAGAAACGAAAAATCAGTAAAAGCACTGAATTTTAAAGGAGTACAGACCTGCATCGGAGATTACGCAGACAAAGATTCACTGGATCAGGCATTACAGAACATTGACAAATTACTGCTGATCACCAGCAACGGGCCAAATGCTCTTCAGGAACATATCAACGTTATTGATGCGGCCAGAAAAGCAGGGATAAAACATATTTATTATACCAGTGGTGCACTCAATAAAAATGTAAAAAAATCACAATTGGGTCCTCTCACAGATTCCTACATCACTACGGAAAATTACATTATCCAAAGCGGGTTGACGTACACTATTTTCCGGAATGCACTTTATACGGAAACGATCCCTTATTTTATTGGATACGAAGCAGTAAAAACCGGAATCTGCTTCCCTGCAGGAAAAGGCAAAGTCCTGTTTGGATCAAGAGAGGAGATGGGTGAAGCTATTGCCCGCGTTTTAGCCTCAGAAAATCACGGCAATTTAACCTACATTCTGGGTGCAGTTCCTTCTTTTTCGTTTACTGAGATTGCGGATATTCTGACAGAAATTTCAGGAAAGGAAGTGGGATACTACGACATAGATCCAAAAAAATATGAGATCAGGCTCAGAGAATATGGAGTGGCTGAGGGAGATATTGGATTTTCAACTCTGCTTGCAGCAATCATCAAAAATGATGAGTACAATATTGAGGTTTCAGATTTAGAAAAATTATTAGGAAGGAAACCGACTTCTTTGAAAGCCTATCTTACCGAAACATTTACTGAAATAGACTGATTACCGAAAAGAAATTTTCGTTTTTTAATAACCCGCAATACTATTTCATCTGATGATTATTCAGAAATAAAAATTATATTTCAGGTCTGAATATTGATTTTAAAAAAAGATGACCGATGACCTTCATTACCGAAAAGCAAAACCTGATGAATCTGTTTCAGATTTTGTGGAAAGCTTCTGGATGCTCCATAATCAATCGGAAAATGATAAGCATACCATCGGGCTGCCGGACGGACGCATCGATTTATTTCTCATACGGTCAGATACTGAATCTTTCAGAATCGTGCTTCTGGGTTTGGGTACCCACTATCATCAGGAAGGTATCATACCGGCAAAAAGCCTGAGATTTGCAGTGAGCTTCAAACCTCTTGCAGTAGAATATATCTTTCATGACCATATTTCGGATCTTGTTGATAAAGGAAAAGTGTTACCGGATGATTTCTGGGATTTTAATCCTGACGATCTCAATGATTTTGAAAGCTTTTGTGATAAGGCAACCCAAAAAATAAAATCTCTGTGTATCAAAGAGATTGATCCGCGTAAAAAGAAATTATTTGATCTGATTTACGCTATGCACGGCTCTGTAACCATCAAAGAGCTTTCCGAAAAAGCGGGCTGGAGCAGCCGCCAGATGAACCGGTATTTTAATCAGCAGTTTGGCCTATCATTAAAATCATTTTGCAGTATCCTCCGCTTCCGGGCTTCACTGGATCATATTGCAAACGGAAAACTTTTCCCGGAGCTTGATTTTGCAGATCAGACCCACTTTATCAGGGAAATAAAAAAGTTCTCCGGTGTCGTTCCCAAAGAACTATTTAAAAATGAAAACGACCGATTTATCCTATTATCATCATTAAGGGTATACTAATTTTGCATCATTCAAAACTATAAAAAGAAGATGCAGATCAGTCATAAAAAAACAGCAATCATCGGCGGAGGTCCCGGTGGCCTTACCTTAGCCAGGCTTTTACAGATCAAGGGAGCCGATGTAAAAGTGTATGAAAGAGATTTTGATCAGGAGGCAAGGGTTCAGGGTTCACCGCTCGACATGCATGAAGAATCAGGAATGTCCGCACTGAGAAAAGCAGGTTTATCCGAAGAATTTAAAAAAAATTTCCTTCCCGGTGCAGATAAAACACTGATCGTCAATGAAAATGCAGAAATCTTTTTCAGCGATCACGACACAAATATTGAGGAAGACTTTGGGAACAGTCATTTCCGTCCTGAGATCGACCGCGGCAGATTAAGAAAGATACTGCTCGACTCCTTACATCCCGAAACCGTCGTCTGGGACAGCCATTTTATTTCTATGGAACCTGAAAACGGAGGCTGGCTTATTCATTTTAAAAACGGTATTTCGGTGTACGCAGATATCGTTATCGGTTCGGATGGTGCGAATTCCGGAATCCGTCCATATGTAACGGATCTTAAACCTTTTTACTCGGGTGTCACCATGCTGGAGGGTAATGTCCATAACTCAGAAGAATCTGTTCCGGTCATCAGCCAGTTGATCAACGGAGGAAAAATCATGGCTTTCGGAAATGAAAAAAATATACTGCTGGGACAGAAAGGCGGAGGTGATCTCGGATTTTATGCAAGTTTCAGAGTAAACGAAAACTGGGCAGAAGAAAGCAGAATCAATTTTTCTGACCGGAAACAGGTCTTAAGCTGGTTTAAAAAAGAATATTCAGAATGGAGCCCTATCTGGGATGTGCTGTTGGAGAAAGCAGCAACTCCACTGATTCCGCGTCCTATTTACTGTATGCCTTTGGATCAGACCTGGGAAACCTCATCCAACCTTACCCTGATCGGTGATGCTGCTCACGTGATGCCCCCATTTGCCGGCGAAGGGGCAAACATGGCGATGCTTGACGCTCTTGAACTGAGTGAAAGTCTGACTTCAATTGATCATCTGTCAGTACAGGCAGCCATTTCACATTACGAGAGAAATATGTTGCCACGCGCTTCAGCCGCGGCAAAGGAATCACTGGAAAATGGTGAGAAAATGCATTCACCGAAGGCTCTGAACACAATGCTGGAATTTTTCAGTGCCCATTAAAGTCTTTTTTTAAAATAACAGTTATTCCTTTAAAACAAAAAACATCTGCCGGGGCAGATGTTTTTTTGTTTTATGCGGTACAGATTATTTCTGAGCAGCTTTCACATCAATTCCGATCTCGATATCTTTACTGATCATCCATTCAGAAGGATCAGCCTCAGAAGTTCCGAATTTGATTCCCCAGTCTGTACGGTTAACAGTAAACTGAGCTTTTACAGTTGCAGATTTATCAGCAACATCTACTTTAGCCGGGAAAGAAACGTTCATTGTTTTTCCTAACAAAGTCAGGTTTCCGCTTACGGTCTTGTTGGCACCTTCCACTGCATTCTGAGCACCGGCAGCAAGATCTTCCACTTTAGTGATCTTAAAATCAGCCGTTGGAAATTTTTCTACATTAAAGAAATCCTCATTTTTCAGGTGACCTTCAAGGTCTGTATATTTTTTATCTTTTTCAGTAACTGAAGCCGGATCTACTTTGATCGATTTCATATCAATGATAAATTCTCCTGAAGTCAACTGGTTTTCAGCTACTGATAATTCTCCTGAACTTACAGCCAGAGTTCCCCAACGCGGAGCAAAACCTCCTTTGTGAAAAGCTTTCCAGTTTACTTTTGAAGCAGCAGCGTCAACAGCAAAAACATCTCCCTGCTTTGCAGCAACAGCCTGCTCCTGACCCGCAGCGGTAGCTTCCGTTTTTTTATCTCCACAAGATGCAAGAAGTAAACCCATTCCTGCCAAAGCGATTACACTAATTTTCTTCATTTTTTTAAATTTAATATTATTATTAATTGAGTGTTGTGTTTATAAGATGATAAATTTACAATTTTATTTTTTCAACACTGCAAACCTCGTAAAAATTTATGACCTGAATCATTAACATAGGATAAGAAATAAAAGAAAGTAAGATATTTTTGCCGGCATTTTGTTTAATAATATACTGCTTTGCTTACAGCTCATTCTGTTCTACCAACCCCTGGGAAGCATTGATTTCTGACTGGGGGATCAGCCAGGTCCAGCGCTTATCGCCTGCGGGGACAAAATTTAGATTGTTGATTACCGCAGATACATGATTCGCTCCTGTCCTGTCAAGTGGCAGGTTCAGTCTTTTTAAATCCAGAAACCTGAAACCTTCTCCCCACAGTTCAAGCCTTCTGCTTGTGAGGATCTCATCAATATAATGCTGACCTGTCGTTGCAGCTCCAGAATAGGAGGGGTTTCTGTTCAGTGTCAGTTCATTAAAAACAGCCTTCGACTCTGCCTCCCTGTTATCTCTTGCCAGCGCTTCAGCCTCTATCAGGTACATCTCAGCAGATCGCATAAAGGGTATATCTCCCAAACTGGTATTATTATCTGCCGCTCCTTCGGCATTGACAGAAATAAATTTCTGCGAGGTGTAGGGAAATCTGTTGAACGTTGAAGGTAATCCCAGTGCAGCGTGGGCACCCGTGGGATCTATCACCTGTATTCTGACATCAGTAGCAGGAAACTGAGCATACAGCAAACTGCTGACTACTTTGGGAGCCTGCCTGATCTGGGTAGAATTGTAATTTCTGGACATAAAAGCCATGAAATTCCCAAAGTAATCTGAAGTTGCTACAATCGGTTTGTAGCCCCAGATCCATTCCGGATTGGAATAGTTGTTAAAGCCTGATTTATATTGTGTATGGGTCATCAGGCTGAATCCCTGTTTTGCCTCCCCTGCAAACGTTGCGGCATCTGCATATCGTCCCTGTACCAGTGCCACCCTTGCCATCAGTCCCCGTACCACGGCAGCATTGAAATGTGATTTATTAGCCCGTGCTTTACCGGTAAGCAGCGCATGAGCCTGTTCAAGGTCAGAGTTGATCTGAGCATACAGTTCTTCTACCGAAGACCGTGGAACCGGAGTAAAAGAATCATCAAGTCTCAAAGGCACTGCCGGCTGCGTATTATCGGTGCTTGCTACATATCTTTTCCCATAGATCTGAGTGAGCATAAAATAAGAATAAGCTCTGAATGCATATGCCTCTCCCATCACCCTGTCTTTATCTGTCTGCTCGCCAGAAACATCCGGAGCCGCTTTCAGAATAATATTGGCTATTCTTATCTGCCGGTAATAAAAATTGTAGGGATAAAACAGTCCACCCGAAACAGCATTAGAACTGTCCAGCCATCTCAGGGCAGAAACAAACCAATTATTACCTGTGCTTGGAAATACAAGGTCTTCTCCCATGACGTCCATATAAATCATGATTCCCGTATTCCCATTCTGCCCCTGATTGGAATTCTGCCTGTAATACATATTTCTGTGCATTCCGTTGAGTGCCACTGTCAGGTTTTCGAGATTTGAAGTTACTAAAAGTTCACTGGCAGACTCAGTAGGATCTTTTTCCAGGTAGTCACGCTCACAGGATGAAAGCATGGCTAATAAGACAAATCCTGAAATTAAAAGTGTTTTATTGTTGATAAGATTCATTTTGTTGCATTTAAAAAGTTGTACTTAGACCGAAAGTAATTATTCTGGCAGGTGAATACCTGTTGCTCACCGTACCGTTAAAAGTAGAATAAGGCTCAAGACCCTGTCTTTTGCTGGCTACCCAAAGATTTTCTCCGCTGATAAATAATTTTAATGAACTGACACCGACGCTCCTGATGATATCACGGTCAAAATTATAGCCTAACGAAGCATTCCTTAACATCAGATAACCGGCATCAACCAACCATCTTGAAGAACCCGCACCGGAAGCCACAGCTGTTACAGAATTCAGAGCCGGCACATCTGTAATCTGCCCGGGAGTGGTCCACCGGTTATTAAGATCAACATGTGCAGCACCACCCTGAGGGTAGGCATCCATCAAATTGGCATAGTTGGTATCGTAGATCTTTCCTCCGAACTGATAATTGAATGAGGCCGAAAGTTCCCAGTTTTTAACCGTAAGAGTGGTTGAAAAATTACCGAAAAAATCAGGTATCGCAGAGCCGTGATAAGCATACTGTGCTTTGTTCTGACTGGTCGTCACCAAAACTCCGTTGACCGTTCTTACATCTGATGCAGCAGTATCGGGAAATAAAGTCTGGTCCAGAACAAAGAGGGGCGATCCGTCAGCCGGGTCTACTCCATACCAGGTTCTCAGCCAGAAGGCATAAAGATCCCTGCCTGCCGTCAGCTTTTTACTCCCGTTGATCAATTCTGCCTGGAAAAGTCTTGTGATCTCATTTTTGTAAGAGGTCCCGTATGCTGATAAAGTCCATTTTAGATTTTTCTTCCTGATGATATCTGCACTTAGAGTGATCTCATATCCTCTGTTCACAAGATTCCCTACATTCCTGTCAATACTGTTTCCGGGTATCCCTGCATTGATGGGAGTCTGATAAGGAAAAAGCAATCCTTTGGTTTCGGATCTGTAATATTCAAAACTTCCCCTTATTCTTCTATTTAATATTTCAAATTCAACAGCGACATCGGACTGCGCCTTCGTTTCCCATGTCACTGCAGGGTCTCCTACCGATGTTAATAAAACTCCGGGCTCAGCACCATTATTATACCCGAAAGAAAACTGGGTCTGATAAGCATAATTACTGTCCAGAGCGTCATTCCCTACTTCACCGTAGGATCCTCTTATTTTCAGAAAGTTTATCCATTTATTATCCTTTAAGAAATTTTCTTTGGAGATCACCCATCCTGCACCTGCCGACCAGAAAGACTGCCATCTTACATCTGCAGCAAACCGGGAAGACGCATCCCAGCGTACAGAGCCCTCCAAAAGATATTTTTCATCATAATCATAATTAATTCTCGAAAACCAGCTCTCTTTGGTTCTTTCTCTCAGATATGAACTGACACTGGTATTCTCTATAAAATTTCCCAGTTCAAAAAAATCATCCAGAACCTGATTGCGTTTATACCCGTAGAGATAATCTCTTTTAAATTCAAAATTCTCATGTCCTGCCAAAGCTGTTACTGCATGTTTACCAAACTTTTTACTGTAGGTCAGAATCTGGTTCCAGGTAAAATCTCTGGTTAAAAACACTGTTCTTCCCGCAGAACCTATGCCTAAAGCATCACCGATCAGTCTGTTTCCATACGTTTTGTTTAATGTCCCTCTGAAATTATAAGCTGCATTGGTACGGAATCTCAGTTCCGGCATAAGCTTAAATTCTGCATAAACATTTGACTGCATGGTATATGCATTCGTTCTGTTATTATTCAGAAGGGTTTCCCAGACAATGTTGCGTCCTACAGCACCATCAGGACCTCTGAGTGCGCCGTCATCGTATAAAACATTTCCGTTGGGATCATATAATCTTGCACCGGTTACAGGATCATGCTGATAAGGACTGTAAATCGGCCCCATACGCCTTGTCCATGAGTAAGGATTTGAATAAGAAGCATTATTGTTTGCTCCGTTGACAGCGAGCCCCGTGGCTGTTACGCTTCCATTCAGGCTTGTTCCTGCTTTAAACCAGTCTCTGATCTGTGAATCTGCATTGATTCTTAAATTAATACGCTCAAAATCCGACTTTGTGATGTACCCGTCTTCTTTCGTATACCCCAGTGAACTGAATAAAGTATTTCTTTCATTTCCTCCTGAAAAACTGATGCTGTGGTCCTGTCTCAAGCCAACACCGATTAAAGGCTTTGCCCAGTCGAAATCGTTGTAACGTAGCTGCGCATCAGGATTAAGAATACCGTCAACAACGAGTTGATTATCGGGAACATTAAAAACATTTGTTCTTACATTTCCCGAAATCAGATTATTGGTCGCCCAAAGATTGGCAGCGGCAGCAGTCTGATTCGGAAAACTCGTTCTTCTCCCGTTACGCATTGCTTCCCAGGCAAGGACATAATAATCTGCAGCATCTACCCGATCATATTCTTTGATAAACCTGGAAACAATACCCGTATTAGAATTAAGCGTAAACCGGGACGAATTTTTTTTCCCTCTTTTTGTGGTAACCATGATAACCCCATTGGCAGCACTTGAACCATAGAGTGCCGTTGATGAGGCATCTTTCAAAACATTCAGGCTCTCAATATCATTTGGATTTAAAGCATTGAGATTACCGGGAAAAGGCACTCCATCAACGATTAACAGCGGCTCATTGGAAACAAGAAAAGAACCCGTTCCCCTGATCCTGATAGATGCACCATCGCCCGGCTGTCCTGTACCTGCAGCAATCTGGATACCTGCTCCGGCACCATCCAGTGCCTGCAGCACATTTGAAATGGGACGGTTCTCAATCTTTTTGGAATCTACCTGGATATTCGATCCGGTTACCGTACCTTTTTTCTGGGTACCATATGCAACAATGACGACTTCATCAATGTCTTTTGTTTTTGTTGAATCGATCTGCGCCTTGACAGCCTGCCCTGTAAAAAAAGCCACTGCAGCAGATAGAACTTTTAATTTCCCATTCATATTTAACAGAATTTTAATATTATTTCCCTGTAAATATGTTGTTTCTACAAGTTCTATTAAAGTAATTGCCTTCTACGTACTAAATTCTGTTAAAATGATAAATAAACGATAATTTTTATTCCTGATTTATTTTAAAGTGGTTTTTGTTTATGCTTTTGATTTTGTTAGTAATAAGTAAATATATTTGAATCTATAATATGCTAAAAAAATAGAAATCTGAAATTTGAGAATTCTTTACTCTTTTCATTTCAGGTTCTGTGATAAAACTTTGCGTTTAGAAAATTCAATTATGCAATTTCATGATAAGCCAGGATTTTCTGGGTTTAGATTCCTCCGGAAATCGAAGATTCGATGAAATCAATGACAAACTGAGCGCTGAGAGTTGAGTCTGTTTACTATTTTAATTGATTCGCTATTTTCAAACGCAAAGTTTTATTTAAATAACGCATCATTAAAGGAGCAAAGAAAGGAATCAATAAAATTGATTCTTATAAAGCTAG
>CAURNW010000033.1:0-18189 GCA_963526305.1 uncultured Chryseobacterium sp.
GAATTATTAACCAAAAACTCTACTTTTGAGTGTGCCTAAGAGGGGGGAGATTACAATCTCTAGATAAAATTTGATAATGGTTATCTGGTCTTGGTTCAAAAAAGTCATTTAAATTAATTTGAGACATTATATCAGGTATTTCAGATTGGGCTAAAATATGAATATGAGAAAAGAAAATCTCTTTATACTGTTCTATATCTTCTCCAAATTCTTTAAAAGCCAACTCTATTTGGCTAAAATCATGGGAACCATCAATACTATTATAGCAGCGACAGACATCTATGTGAGAATATATACTTTGAAAGATACACCCATATAATGTACTAACTATATCCTCAAATTCCTGCATATTTGATTGTCCATTATAAGCAAATTTTTTTGGGTGGTTCTTCCTATGTTTTGCATTTACTAACCCAGCATATTTATCATTTTTATACCAAATGCCAATATTAACAGGCTCTGAATATTCAAAATTTTCAAATAAAATTTGGTGTGCAACAAAATGACCAAGTTCATGGATCAAAACTTTTTTTAATTCATCTTCTTTGTAGTAACTCATATTTTTAATTATTTTAATGCTTCAATTGCTTGATTAGCATTATTTCTAAGATGTCTATGTTTCAACATACCATCGAAAATATCTAGAGCTTGATTAATTAAATTTTTACTTTGAGAAATTATTTTCTCCAAATATTATTGTATTAGAATTTAGTTCAAGTGGAAATTTCAAATCTAAATCTAATGGTAAGGTTTATCCTTAAAGTAAATTTCTTCTCTTTTAAGTTCCTGAAAAAATCTAATGCTCGGTCAATTGCATAATTTGGCAGAAGACTCAAAAGTATGATAACGTAATATCTCCTTCGTTTTATAATATATTCTAAGTTTAATATAAATGCTACTTATTCGCTTTTACTTACATCTATTATTACTTTTCACTGATTATCATTCAGGGATTATTAGGTAGTATATATAACCAAATGCTCCTTGCTATATAAAGCAAACATAAGATTCCAATTAAAATAATCTACGTTTGTCTAGTCTTTTTTTAAGACATTTTAAATATTATCTATATTTATCTATTAGATGATTAGAAAGTTGTTTACTGTTTAAAAATAGGATAAAAACATGAGGTTGTCTCAAAAGTGACCCATTTCTCGGAATCCTATCTGATTAATTTTGCCGTTTATGAGATTCTCAGAGTATTATTAGTACCTTTTGAGTTCACTTACATCTTTTAGTTTATTTTTCAGAACCGCCATATCATCACTCACTTTCTTATCCAGGATCTTCGCATAATGCTGAGTCGTTTTTATATTTGTATGCCCCAGCATTTTACTCACACTTTCAATAGGAACACCATTGGACAAAGTAACAGTAGTGGCAAATGTGTGTCTTGCAATATGAAACGTTAAATCCTTATTGATGCCACAGACATTCCCAATCTCTTTGAGATAGGAATTCATTTTTTGATTACTTAGGACGGGAAACAAGACATTTGAATTTACACATTCCGGATGGTCTTCATACTTCAAGATCAGTTCCTGAGCCAAAGGCAGTAACGGAACTCTGGTTGAGGTATCCGTTTTCTGACGATGTGTGAATATCCATTTGTCGCCATCTATTCCGAGATTAACGTGAGATTTGGACGATTTCTTTACATCAATATACGCTAAACCTGTATAGCAACTAAAAAGAAAAATATCACGCACCTGAATCAATCTGTCTGATGCAAATTCCTTTTCATAAATCGTCTGAATTTCCTCCTTGGTAAGATATGGACGTTCCACTACCTTAAGCTTTGCTTTGTAGCCTAAAAAGGGATCTTTGGTGAGCCATCCATTTGCGATACATAAACGAATGATCTTTTTAAAATTCTTGATGTACTTTACTGCAGTATTATTAGCGCATTTGCGTACACTCCGAAGCCAGAAGTCATAATCCATTATAAAAGCGTGATCGATTTTTGTAATGTCAATATCAGATGTTTTATATTTCCAGATTATAAATTCCTGCGTATGCTTTAACGATGTTTTATAACGCTCCAATGTTCCGGGCGCAAAATCCTGACCTACCAGTGCTTCCACTTTATCGTTATGATCCTGAAAAATAGGAATGAGCATTCGTGTGGAAACATCGGTTCCAAGCAGTTTAGATTTTAAACCTTCAGATGTTACAAAGTCTTCTTCTTTCAGCATCTGGTAATGAGAATCGTAAACTTGCTGTTCCAAAGTTTTAAGATAGACATTAAGCGTTTTCGCCTCCTGAGAGTTGCCAACTGCTTTATGTGCTTTAACATCCCATTTCTGTGGGTCGATGTACCTTTTGGCGGCAATGTCCGCTGCCTTGCCGTCTATCGTGATTCGTAAGTAGATGGGTGCTGTTCCGTTTGTCCGGATTTTATTCTTTTTTATAAAGAATAACAGGTTGAATGTTTTGTTCATTGTGTGGTAACTTTAATTGTGTAATAATTTAGTTTTTGTTACCACTTTTTGCAAGATGTACAATCGTTAGACTGCCTATTAGTCAGGTTTTCCTGAATTTTTCGTGACCCATTTTCAAATTTTCGAGATAGGTCACGGAATAGGTCATATAAATCGTGACCTATTTTGATTTTTTTTGACTCTAGCGCAAAACAAAAAAAACGCTGTAAACATAAATGTTTACAGCGTTTTAGCTTATTTTGGTTCCCCATTTGGCGGAGAGAGAGGGATTCGAACCCCCGGACCTGTTACAGTCAATAGTTTTCAAGACTATCGCAATCGACCACTCTGCCATCTCTCCTTAACTCAGATATCATCTGCGTTTTCAGTGGTGCAAATATAGACTGTTTTTCAATTCTGACAAAATATTATTTCAAAAAATTTTCAGTCAGCGATTAATCCGTTAAAAATCAGGTGAATTAATTTACAGGATTTCATTCAGGACAATGCTTCGAGCTTCATTCCGAAGATTACAGCTCCAAAACCCAACCCAACACTGAGTATCAGATAAAGAAATAAGGTCATATAATCCTGCTGTTGCCATAAAGAATAACTTTCTACAGAAAACGTTGAGAACGTTGTAAAACCACCGCAAAATCCTGTGATCAGTAGATATTTCAGATAAGTGTCCGTCTTCATGAAATAAGAGGTCAGAAATCCGATCATCAGGCATCCCGATATATTCACCAGGAAAGTCCCGAGCGGAAAAGAACTGACCGTCCACAGTTTTTGTGTGTAGTGTGAAATCAGGTACCGGGCAATACTCCCGGCTCCCCCACCCAGAAAAATGTACAATATATTTCTCATGGTAACTGAAAAGCGCACCGAATGGGGTGCGCTTCATTATGTTTAAGTTAGATTAAGGCAGTTCTGCCAGATACTTTTCTGCATCCATAGCAGCCATACATCCGCTTCCTGCTGCTGTAATCGCCTGTCTGTAGATATGATCCTGAACATCCCCCGCAGCGAAAACACCCGGCAGATTTGTTTTTGCAGTACCTTTCTCAGTCTGGATATATCCGTTCTCGTCAAGATTGATCTGACCTGCGAAAATATCCGTATTCGGTTTGTGACCGATGGCGATGAAAATTCCGTGTACGTCAATGGTAGATTTTTCCTGAGTCTGGTTGTTGATCACCACCGCTCTTTCAACCAGATTATTTTCTCCTTCAATCCCGATCAGTTCGTGGTGAAATTTCACTTCGATATTCGGGGTGTTGGACACCCGGTGAATCATTGCCTTTGAAGCTCTGAACTCATCTTTTCTTACCAGCATCGTTACCTTATTCACGAGCTTTGCAAGATATGTTGCTTCTTCAGCAGCCGTATCTCCTGCTCCTACCACGACAACATCTTTTCCTCTGTAGAAAAACCCGTCGCAGGTAGCGCATGCAGAAACTCCGCCTCCGTTATATTTTTTTTCGTCATCTAAACCTAAATATTTTGCCGTTGCACCGGTCGATATAATAACGGACTTGGCAAAGATCTCTTTATTTCCGGCATACAACTTATGAATCCCTCCCACTTCCTTAGAAAACTCAGCTTTGGTGATCATTTCGTAATGCACTTTGGTGTCAAATCTTTCTGCCTGTTTCTGCAGATCCATCATCATTTCAGGACCTGTGATTCCTGCAGGATAACCAGGGAAATTATCAACTTCAGTAGTCGTCGTCAATTGTCCACCCGGCTCTAAACCAGTATATAACTGTGGTTTCAGGTCTGCTCTTGCGGCATAAATTGCAGCGGTAAAACCAGAAGGCCCGGATCCTACGATCACACAATCTAAAATATTTTCTTCCATAATTCTCTTTTCAAAAAGATTTTAATTTTAAGACGACAAAGTTCGTAATTTTTAATGTTTTATTAAAGTTAAATTAATGATAGTTTTCAATATTAAATATGTCAACTGTCAATCGTAAATATTCCTGATTCAGTGATGCTGTAAATTTCATAAAAAAATTCACCTGCTCCGCAAAATTGACTACTTACCATTTACCCTCTACACTTTCATTTTAATTTTATCAACATTGATAATTTTGTAGACTAACTCTTTGATCAGCTCAGCCTCACTCATGTTGACCGCTCCCAGGCCTTTCCCTTTCATGTCAAATTCCCTGAGAATCGAAATTACTCTTGTAGAATGTTTTAACGGATACAGTCTTGCTGCTTCAGCATAATCTTTCAGAAAATAAGGATTTACTCCCATTTGAGAGGCAATCAGCTGCGGGGACTGACCGATCATTGTACTGTAAATAATTACATTTGAGAAATAATTATAAAGGCTCGACAGCAACATCACAAACGGATTATTTTTGGGGTTCTTGCCCATAAAATGAGCAATCTTAAAGGCAGTGTTTGCATTTTTTGTCCCTAAGGCTTTCTGAAGCTCAAACACATTGAATTCCTTGCTGATCCCGATATGATTTTCGACAATCGTTCCGTCCAAAACCTGCCCGTCTTTCAGGATAATCTTCAGCTTCCCCAGTTCATTCGAAATTCTGGAAAGGTCATTTCCCAGATATTCTGCCAACAGATGGGAAATATTCGGGGCTGTTTTGATCTGAAGCCTGATACATTCATCAGCAATCCATTTCGGAAGATTGTGATCCTTAAAAGACTCACTCAGAAAAAGCGCATTGATCTTTGCCAACGTTTTGGTCACTTTTTTCCTGCTGTCTAACTTTTTATGTTTGTGCGCAAAAACCAAAACCGTGGATGGAACCGGATTTTCAACATACGCTTCCAGAGCCCTGCTTTCCTCATCATTGAATTTTAAATCCTGTGCTTCCTTGACAATGATCACCTGTTTGTCACCCATCATCGGAAACTGCCTTGCCAGCGAAAGCACTTCCTGATAGGTCGTATCTTTACCGTAGGTTACGGTTTGATTGAAGGCCTTTTCGTCTTCTTCCAAAAAGTCGTGTTCAAGGGCTTTTACAGCAACGTCAATAAAGTAAGGTTCTTCTCCGTGGAAAAAATAAATCGGTAAAACTTCTTTATTTTTAATATTTTTGAGGATTAAATCTAATTCTTTCATCTTAATTAATGGAACTTCCCAAACTGAATTTTCAGGAAACTTTTGATTTTAAATTCAAGAAAGACAAAGATAAGTTTTTTATCTATGACCTCATACGCAAAACGTATCTTTTGCTCACGCCTGAAGAATGGGTGCGGCAGCATTGGGTCCATTATTACCTTACTGTAAAATCGTATTCCGTATCAGCTCTTGTTACCGAAAAAAAGATAGTCCTGAATGGTTTAACCAAAAGAATTGACCTTCTGGTAACGGAAAAAGCACAGCCAAAAATCCTGATCGAATGCAAAGCTCCGCAAATTAAACTGACTGAAAAAACGTTCGAACAGACCGCCCGCTACAACTCCATTATCGGTGCCTCAGAAATTGTTTTAACGAATGGTCTGCAGCATATCAATGCCTTTTACGAGAAGGGGGAATACCAGTTTTACAGACCGTAATATGATTGAAATATACTGATTTCTTACATTCCCTAAATCTGTTTTCGCTGCATAAGCGATGAAGTTTTCACAGCCAACAGCACATTCTTTACCCCTTTAAATATCCATCATCAACAGTGGCATGTAAAATGATGCGTATTACCTGTGCTAAACAATTACAAAAATATGATCAAATCAATCTTCATTACCACGGCTCTTCTTGCCTCTGCATCAGCTTTCGGCCAGAACCTTAAAAAAGTGTCTTATCAGGACGGTTCACAGAAGTTAAACGGATTAGTTACCTCCAATGCAGGAAAAAAACTTCCCGGAGTTTTAATCCTTCCCGCATGGAAAGGAATTGATGACGAAGCAAAAACTGCAGCGGCTGATTTGGAAAAGCAGGGCTATGTTGCCTTTATCGCCGACATTTACGGTGAAGGAAATGTTCCAACGGACAATGCATCTGCAGCAAAAACGGCCGGTTTCTATAAAAAAGATTACCAGGCCTACCAGAAAAGAATTTCTCTGGCGTTAGAGCAGCTGAAAAAAAACGGAGCTATTCCTGAAAAGATTGCCGTGATCGGATATTGCTTCGGCGGAACAGGAGCTTTAGAATCTGCAAGAGGAAAACTTCCGGTTGCCGGGGTTGTTTCCATTCACGGAAGTATCGGAAAGGATCAGTCAAGACCCAATGACGCGATCTCCACTAAAATCCTGGTAGAGAATCCTGCCGAAGATACGGGGGTAACGCCTGAAGATTACAACAATCTGGTTAAGGAGATGAAAGACGGAAAGGCAGACTGGCAGATCATTACCTATGCCAACTCAAAGCATACGTTTACCGATCCCAAATCTGCGGATTACAATCCGGTAATGGCAAAAAGAGCATGGAATCATACGCTGATGTTTTTACAGGAAATTTTAAAATAATAAAAACGCTTCGGTCTCTCATTGAACCGAAGCGTTTTTTTAACTTTTACAGCATGATTATTTGCTTTCCAGTTCGACCTGATACTCTTTCGGAGAATATTTCGTCAGTGACCCTGTAGCGGCATCGATTCCAACACCGATCACCCCTCCAAAGAGAATATTTAAAAGAGATACTGCATTGAAATTCTTCACCAGCTTAACTTCTTTCTTATCAAAACCTTCCTTTTCAAAAGAAACCATCTGTTTGCTCAATGATCTTGGAATGTCCACAGTACATGGAGTCGTACACTTTGCAATTCCTTTGTGGATTACTTTTGCACCTTGAGGGGTTGAATTAAAAGATAGAGAATCTTTCGTCCCTGTAAAAATCGTTGCACATGAAGTAAGTGAAAGGGTAACACTTAACAACACCGCCGCTGATAAACTTTTTTTCATAGATTAATTTAAGCGGCGAACTTACAAAAATATCCCGGATAAATGGATTTTAATGTACCAATGTAATAATGTTTTTAATGTATCAATTTTGATAATGTATCAATGTAGTAATGTTTTTAATCTAACAATTTAATAGTGTATCAATTTAGATAATGTATCAATGTAGTAATGTTTTTAATGTAACAATTCAGCGATCTGATAATTCAATAATGTAAAAATTTACCAATATTATAATTTACCAGTAAATGATCATTCAGTAGATTGCTTGCAACTGTATATCAATACCATTGTTAAATTATTATATCAACCACATTATTATATTGATAAATTAATCACATTACCAAATTGTCAAACTATTACACTAATCAAATTATTACATTGATGCGTTGCTATATTAACCCCCCATTATTACACTGTTACATTAACCACATTATTACATTGTTACATTGATCCCATTGATACACTACTCCCCCTTCCTCACCTCATACACAAAATTAGTCCTCGAAGCCTCTCCAAAATAAGCAACCTCTTCTTCGCCGATTTTTTGTCCGCCTATTCTTTCCAGAGAAGTCTGCGACCTGAAGTTTTCCTTTCCGATATGGAAGTAGACATGATCGACAAACTGAAAGATATAGTCCAGCATCAGCTTTTTAATCTGCGGATTGATGCCTTTTCCCCAGGAATCGGTTCCGTAAAAGGTGTAACCGATAAAAATACTGCTTTTGGATTCATCGAAATCGTAGAAACGGGTACTTCCCAATATATTTCCGGTTGATTTTTCAACAATTTTAAAAGCACCTTCGCTTTCCATGGCCCCCTTAAAAAAGGTTTCAAATACTTCCTTTTTATAGCGGTCTTTATTCGGATGCTGTTCCCAGACCTTTGGATCGGAAGCAACTTCATACAACAATTCAAAATCCCCTTGCTGTAAGGGGATCAGTTGATATTCTTTGTTTTCTAAAACAGGTTGAATAGAGAAATTCATTTTGATAAAATTATTTCTTAGCTTTTTGCTTTCGCTGCGTCAGATTCTATTTTCTTGATTTCTTTTAATTTTTCGGCGATCTTGGTTACCGCTTCAGGTTTCGCCGGTTTCAAAGCAACTTCAGCCTGATTCATATCCCATTTGATTACTAAATTTCCGGAGTTCTCATCGGTCGGATTCAAAGTAATTTCAAACCACTCCTGTTTGTCTGCCAGTTTATTGACAGGTACGGTAACATCTACCACATCCTGTTTTGGATCGTAGGTATACGCACCCCACTGTTGGAAATCCTTATTTAAGATAACTTTCCATTCTTTTTCTGTAGGAATAATAAACAGACCGTACGTGCCTGCCGCAACAATTTTTCCTCCGAAATTGATAGACTGTCCGAAAGTAATTTTTGTAGAAGAATTAGCCCCTGCTCTCCACACCTGACCATAAGGAACCAGTTCTCCGAATATCTTACGTCCTTTTACGCCGGGTCTACCGTAATCAATAGTAATTTTAGACATAGAAAACTGCTGTTCTACCTGTTGACGCGGACTTGCAGCCGGTACAGAATAATCCTGTGCAAAACTGAAAGCTGAAGCTGAAATGCAAACTGCAAATAGTAATTTTTTCACTTTTTTAAATTTTGATAAAAATACAAAATCAAAACAAAATAGCCTTCCCCATGTTCAATAATTTTTGTTTTCTCCGTAGTGCTTCTGTATGACTGAAAAATTCGCTATACGGCTTTATAAAATCATGAAGAAAGGTTGAAAATAAATGTTTCAAGAAGCCGGTTGTCATGTGATCATCTCCAACAGTATTGATTTTTTGGATTTCGAAAATCATGACTATTATGCTGTTACCATCAGAATTTCTCTTAAAAGCTTCCCGCCAAAACTCTTTTTGCCTGTTCTATATGTCTAAGGTTATGATAAACTACAAAACGAAATGTATCACCCAATCTTAATTTTATTAATGTTGAAATACTGACACTTGTTTTCACCGTATTCAAATTGACATGTTTTGATTTTTCCAATAATTCTAACAATAAGTTCTGCTGACTGATAAATTCTTTCAGAACATCTTTATTAAGAGGACAATCAACAGGATTCATTTTTTTAAAAGTTTTCATTTTTTTAAACTTCTTATCGGGAAGCATACTCTTTGTAAAATAATTACCCAAAATTCCTGCAGTAAAAAATGTTGTTGAAAATTTGTCAGAAACAGAAATTCTATTTTCAATCTCAGGCAGGTAAAAATTGCCGTATCTGTTCAGATGTTCGATACACTCCAAAATACTCCAGCTGCTTTCAGTCAGTCGTACATTTAATTTATTTTCAGTTATCTGCAGAATATCTTCTGCGAATTTAATATTATCAGAAGTGATATTCTGCAGTTCAGAAATCAGTTGAGAAGTAGGAATTTTCATAATTCTTTTTTCTGCAAATTTCTTTATTGGATTGTTTTTAAATATTGACTGAACTCAAGATTTTTTTAACCTTGATAAAGTTTCCGGAGACATCCGGAGATAATTGGCAATATATTTATTCGGTACCTCCTGAAATAATTTCGGACTCCTTTTCAGTACTCTTTCAAAACGTTCTCTCGGAGAATAGAATAACAGATCTTTTTCTCTTTCAATTTGCTGAAGCACCACATCTTCCAAAATGGCATTCCAGAATTTCAGATTTTCTCCGGTAGAATGAATAAAATTATACAAATCGTTTTTAGAGGCAATTCTCATTTCTGTTTTTTTAATCGCCTGAATATAAAATTCGGAAGGTTTTTCTGATAAAAATGAATCAAGTGAAACAAGAATATTTCCAGTATATCCAAATCTGATCACCCGTTCTTCATTTTCATCCATGATGAAAATACGAAGGCTTCCATCTTCAACAAAATAAATATTGGTATCGATACTTCCTGCAATTTTTAAGTATTCATTTCTTGCTAACTTTCTTTTTTGAGAAAAAATACCACTGTCCAATAATTTCTGAATCATAATCCTGATAATAAATTTTAAAATTAACTAAAATATCTGATAATTTTTTATATTTAAACCTCTCTCCTAACCTATTACAGAATGTTTAAAAAAATTAATCTGATCCTTTTTCTATCTGCTCATATTTTTGCTAAGTCTCAGGAAACCATCCCGTTCCGAATCACAAAACATAATAACATTATTGTTAAAGCTTTAGTAAATGATACCGATTCTCTTCATCTGATGTTTCAGATTGCGATGGAAGATGCTTCAATTTCGCCTGAAAGAATCAGAAAAGCAGATCATATTCTCTTTAAAGATGATATCAGTGATCATAATACGGTAAAAATCGGGAATAAAAAATATAAAAACATCAGATTTTTTAACAGCGAACTGACCGGTCATGAAGCTGACGGAAAAATCGGAACCGGAATTTTTAAAGGAAAAACGTTTAAAATCGATTATGATCATAACCAATTTATTATTTATGATAAAATGCCGGATGTCGCAGGTTACGAGGCCATTCCTTTATTCTCAGAAAACGGACAGTTCTATATCGTGGCAGATAATGTGATTGAAAATGAACAGCACGAAGTTTATTTTCTCCTGCAGTCGGGATATTCCGGTGGATTGATGTACAGCAATGCATTTACAGACGGAAAGGATCTGGATAAAAAACTGAAAGTAACGGGTGAAAAAACAATGAAAAACTCAGCAGGACAAAGTGTTGTTACCAAACAGGGAATTTTACCTTTCATGAAGGTAGGAAGTCTTCTGTTAAAAGACGTCAGTGCAGGGTTTTTTACCGGAGATCTTAAATTACAAAAACGAAATTATTTTGGTGCAGATCTGTTGAAAAGGTTCAACTGGATTTTTGATGCAGAAAGAAGTAAGGTGTACATTAAAGCAAGTAAGCATTTTAATGAGCCTTTCTATAAAGTCAATTAAGGGTCAAAATCAATTTGTTTATTGAAGATTTTGCTAAATATTTTTTTGAAATTTGGAGTGTTAGCAGAGCTGAATACATAAGAATAACTGTAATTTTTTACGCTTCACAAAATCCACCGAAGCATCTGTCAAAAAAGCGGAAGATTTTTTTTTCGTTTTTATTCTATTTCAGATTCTAACCTTAATTACTTATTACTTTCTCAAATTTACAATGAAATAATTTCATTAAATATCCGAAATCAATAACAAATCATCAATAAATTACAGGAATAATGCCACTATCTTGTACTATCCTGCTCTGTCAATTTTTTATTCGAAAAATTATTATACATTTAAATTTCAGAAGAAGTTGAAGTTTAAAAGAAGAATCCGTCAGATATAGCATTCAAAATAACAGTATCTGTCCGATTAAGAATTTCATTCTAAGCTGTAAAGCAATCATAAAAAATTAACAGAATCAATGAATAAAACAGATTTCGGGAACTCATCTTCTCCTTCATCAAAAAAGAGAAACTACAGTCTCCCTCTCATTCTTATTACGAGTTTGTTTTTCTTTTGGGGATTTATTCATAACCTCGATCCTATTCTGATCAAACATTTGCGAAGTGCATTTCAGTTAAATCATTTCCAGGCTTCGTTAGTAGATTCTGCAGTTTTTGCTGCATACTTTTTACTGGCAATTCCGGCAGGAATTATTATTCAGAAATACGGTTACAAAACAGGAATTCTGGTCGGGTTATTCTTCTTCGCAGCAGGATGTTTTCTGTTTGTTCCAGCGGCCAATACAGTCAGTTACCCATTTTTTCTTGGGGCTTTATTCGTTTTATCCTGTGGTCTGGCCATTTTAGAGACGGCAGCCAATCCGTACATCACTGTTTTAGGACCACCTGAAAAAGCCACACAGAGATTAAACTTTGCACAGTCTTTCAACGGTTTGGCAGCTTCGATTGCTCCAATAGTTGGCGGAATTTTCATCTTGAGTGAAGAACCGAAATCGCAGGAAGAACTTGCGACATTCGGTCAGGCAGCAAAATTAGCTTACATTCAGGCTGAAACTTCACTGGTAAAAGGACCTTATATTATTTTAGGCTTAATTCTTTTGTTGGTCATCTTTCTGTTTCTCTTTATCAAACTGCCTGAGGTGACAGAAAGCGATGAGAAATCTACAAAGAACTACTTTCAGGTCTTAAGCGTGAAAAATGTAGGATGGGGAGTTTTAGCACAGTTTTTTTACATCGGTGCGCAGATTTACATCTTCAGTTTCCTTTTGGTTTTTGCCGAAGATGCTATTGATATGAAAGGTCAGGAAGCTAAATATTATGCGGGTGTAGCAGGATTTTTATTTATGGTCGGCCGTTTTGCAGGAACTTTTCTGATGAAATATATTTCGCCACAAAAGCTATTAAGAATTTACAGCGTGATCAGCACTGCTCTTACGGTTTGGGTCATCTTTGGATCAGGAATTTCGACTTTGTACGCGTTGGTTGGCTTGACGTTCTTCATGTCCATCATGTTCCCAACGATTTTCGCTTTGGGAATTGAAGGTGCTGGATCAGATACAAAACCTGCTTCAAGTTTACTGATTATGTCGATTGTTGGAGGCGCGATCATTCCACCGATTGCGAGCAAGATTACAGATATTTCGGGGAATATTCATTTTTCTTATGCAGTTCCTCTACTCTGTTTTATCATTGTATTTCTGTTTTCATTACGATTCAGAAATAAAAAGTCTGCAATATAATTAATGTAAAAAAATATCTATAATCTTGGTTAAGTGAAACGCCTTTGTGAAACTAAAAGACAGTAAGTAGAAAAAAAACTTAGAGAACTTTGTGTTCAAAAAACAACACAACAGACATTCAATTTTAACTAAAAATGAGCAATTTAATTTTAAAAATAAATCCAAAAGACAACGTTTTGGTTGCGCTTCAGGATATTCCTGCGGAAACTGAAATTCTCTTTGAAGGAAATTCATACACCATTTTGGAAGCCATCCCTGCCAAACATAAATTTTTTATGAATGACATGAAACAGGGCGATGAAATTTTCATGTACGGTGTTTTGGTGGGAAAAGTTCAATATGATTTGGCATCAGGAACGAGAATGACGACGGATAATACAAAACATGCTGCTGATCCGTTTTACTACCGTGATGTGGATTATCAGTGGACAAAACCTGACGTTTCCAGATTTTTGCATAAAACTTTTAAAGGATACCACCGTTCAAATGGTGATGTGGGAACGGCCAATTACTGGCTGTTTATTCCGACTGTTTTCTGCGAAAACCGTAATCTTGATATTATCAAAGAATCACTTTATGACAGTTTGGGATACGCTGTCGATGCAAAATACAAAGATTACACGCATCAACTTGTAGAAGCGATTTCCAAAGGAGATAATTTGGATGAACTTGATTTTTCGCCTTCGAATATTCCGGCAAAAGAGAGAGTTTTTAAAAATGTGGACGGCATTAAATTTCTGAATCACACCGGCGGTTGCGGCGGAACAAGGCAGGATTCGGATTCCCTGAGCAAACTTTTGGCAGCTTACGCAGACCATCCCAATGTGGCAGGAGTAACTTTGTTAAGTCTCGGCTGTCAGCATCTTCAAATCGATAATTTCAAACGGGATTTGTATAACCGCAATCCTGATTTTGATAAACCTTTACTCGTTTTTGAACAGCAGAAAGCGGTCAGTGAAGAAACCATGATCAAAAATGCGATTTTTGAAACACTGAAAGGACTTCAGGAAATTAATACAATCGAGCGTGAAGATGCACCGATCAGCAAACTTTGTGTTGGTGTGAAGTGTGGCGGAAGCGACGGTTTCAGCGGTATTTCGGCCAATCCGGCTGTAGGCCATCTTGCAGATATCCTTGCTGTTTTGGGAGCTAAAGTATTGCTGGCAGAGTTTCCGGAATTGTGTGGTGCAGAACAGGATTTGATTGACAGAGCTGTAGATCAGCCCACCGCAGAAAAATTCATCAGGCTGATGACAGAATATGATGAGCTCGCCCACGCAGTAGGTTCAGGATTTTACATGAATCCCTCACCGGGAAACATTAAAGACGGATTGATCACGGATGCCATTAAGTCTGCAGGCGCCGCAAAAAAAGGAGGTTCATCCCCTGTTGCAGATGTTTTGGATTATACTGAACCCGCAGTAAAACCAGGATTAAGCCTGGTCTGCACACCGGGAAATGATGTTGAGGCCACCACAGGACAGGCGGCATCAGGTGCCACGTTAATTTTATTTACTACCGGTCTGGGTACTCCTACAGGAAATGCGGTTTGCCCGGTCATCAAAGTGGCAACCAATACGGTACTGGCGACGAAAATGCCGGATATCATAGATATTGATACCGGGGCGGTGGTGCGTGGAGAAAAAACCATTCAGGAAATGGGAGAAGATATTTTGGATTTCTGTATTGAAGTTGCCAGCGGAAACAAAATTCCTAAGGCGGTTGCCTTGAATCAGGACGATTTCATTCCCTGGAAGAGAGGGGTGAGTCTGTAAGGGAAGCCGAGTTGAAAGTAAAAAGAATCAGGTTAAAAGTAAAACGCCCATTAATTCCACTTTTGGAGGGGTGGCTTAAAAACAAAATCACCAAAACTAAGATGAGTAATAAAATAGTAAATAAAAGATATACATGTTTTCACTAAAAAATAAAAAAGCTGTTGTAACAGGCGGTGGAAGCGGGATTGGACAGGCTATTGCGGTTCAGCTTGCAGCGAACGGAGCAGAAGTTCATATTCTCGAAATTACAGAGGAAAACGGACAGGGAACGCTGGAAAAAATACAATCTTCCGGGGGAAATGCTGCTGTGTATGCCTGCGATGTTTCAAAACAGAAAGATGTTTTAGCCGTTTTCGAAAAGGTCGGAGCAATCCATATCCTGGTCAACAATGCCGGAATTGCCCACATCGGAAAAGCAGATACCACTTCAGAAGAAGATTTCGACAGAATTTATAATGTCAATATTAAAGGCGTTTATAACTGTCTCTTCGCCGCCCTTCCTCAAATTAGAAAATCGGGAGGCGGTGTGATTATCAATATGGCTTCCATTGCCGCACTGGTTGGAATTCCTGACCGTTTTGCGTACAGCACGGCCAAAGGTGCAGTGAAAGCAATGACAATGAGTGTTGCCAAAGATTATATTAATGAAAATATCCGTTGTAATTCAATTTCTCCGGCACGGGTACACACCCCTTTCGTTGACGGATTTTTAAAAAATAATTATCCGGACAATGTCGAAGAAATGTTTGAAAAACTGTCAAAAACCCAACCTATCGGACGAATGGCCCAACCTGAGGAAATTGCTTCTTTAGCTCTTTACCTATGCAGTGACGAAGCTTCATTCATTACCGGTGTAGATTATCCTATCGACGGGGGCTTTACAACTCTTAACAATTAAAAGATTAACGATCTTTTTTAATCATAAACAACTTAGTCTTATAAACTCTGTGATCTCAGCTGAATGAAATCGAAGATCATCTTCCTTTAGCTGATGAATATTATTTCGACGTCAGTCAAATGTCTCCGTGAACTGTGCTTTAAAACATTAAAATATTCATATAAAAACAAAAGATTAAAATGAAATTGATAAAATTCGGAAAACCGGGATACGAAAAACCCGGAGTAATCATTGGTGAAAAAAGATATGACGTTTCCCACCTCATCAAAGATTATGATGAAAACTTTTTTTCGGGAGATGCCCTGGAAAATTTGAAATCTGAAATAAACACTCAGAATTTACCCGAAATTTCTCCTGATGAAAGATTAGGACCGCCTTTGGCAAGACCTTCCAAAATCATCTGTGTCGGACTTAATTATAAAGATCACGCCGCTGAGACCAATGCTCCGATTCCACAGGAACCTATTTTATTTTTTAAGGCTACAACTGCAATTGTTGGTCCCGACGATGATTTGATTATTCCTAAAAACAGTACAAAAACCGACTGGGAAGTTGAATTGGGCATCGTCATCGGAAAAAAGGCAAGCTATGTTTCCGAAGAAAATGCGCTTGAACACATTGCAGGTTACGTTTTGCATAATGATTACAGTGAAAGAGCCTTTCAGCTGGAACGAAACGGACAGTGGGTAAAGGGAAAAAGCTGTGATACTTTTGCGCCGATAGGCCCCTTCATTACAACGCCTGATGAAATTGAAGATGTTCATAATCTGCGTCTGTGGCTTAAAGTAAATGGACAGATCTTACAGGAAGGAAATACTTCCAACCTTATTTTTGATGTGCCTTTTATAGTGAGTTACATCAGTCAGTTTATGACCCTGCTACCGGGAGACATTATCAGCACAGGAACACCTGCGGGTGTCGGTTTGGGACAAAAACCCGAGCCCTGGTACCTGAAACCGGGAGATGTGGTAGAATTGGGAATTGACGGTTTGGGAAGCAGTAAACAAAACGTAAAAGCTTACGGTGAATGAATAAATTTTGTCTTGCCCTCGATCTGATTGATGATCCTGAATTGATTGCAGAATACGACACGTATCACCAAAATGTATGGCCTGAAGTGAAACAGAGTATTTTGGATTCGGGAATTATACATATGGAAATATACCGCGTACAGAACAGATTACTGATGATGATAGAGGCTGATGAAAACTTTTCTTTCGCCGCTAAAAATGAGACTGATAAAAACAATTCAAAAGTTCAGGAATGGGAGGAACTGATGTGGAAATTTCAACAGCAGCTGCCCAATTCGAAGCCTGGAGAAAAGTGGCGGCTGATGGATAAAATATTTTCACTGTAAATTACATTTTAGTAAAAAATAATTAAAAATGATTATTGATTCTCACGTACATTTTTGGAAGTTTGATCCGAATCGGGATGCATGGATTACGGATGAAATGAATGCTATTCAAAAAGATTTTCTGCCGGAAGATTTTTCAATTTATTTAAATGAAAATCAGGTTGATGGCTGCATTGCGGTTCAAGCGAGTCAAAGTGTTGAGGAAACGGCTTTTCTGGTGAATTTGGCGAAAGAAAATCTTTTTATCAAAGGCGTTGTGGGCTGGATTGATTTGACTTCTGAAAGGCTTGAAGATTCGCTCGGAAATTATCAGTCTGAAAAAACCATCAAAGGTTTCAGGCACGTCGCTGAAGGAGAAGATCTTGGTTTTTTATTAAAAGAAAATGTTCTTAATGGAATCTCGAAGCTTCATCAGTTTGATTATACTTTTGACATTTTGCTAAGACAAAATCAACTTTCTGATGCAGTAAAACTTTCCGAAAAATTACCCAATCAACCTTTCATTTTAGATCATTGCGGAAAACCGGATTTAAGAACAAATAACTTAAAAGACTGGAAACAGAACATTACAGCATTGGCTCAAAACCCAAATGTTTTTTGTAAAATTTCAGGACTTTTGACACAAGGAAACTGGAATTTAATTGATGAAAAAGCTATTTTTGAAGCCTTAGATTTTGTTTTTGCAAAATTCGGAATTAAACGGTTGGTTTTTGGAAGCGACTGGCCAGTGATGCTTTTGGGAGGAAATTATGCTTTGTGGATGGAACTGATTTCTAAATATTTGGAACAATTTTCAACAGAGGAACAGGAACAATTTTTTTCTGGAAATGCTGTGAAATTTTACAGACTATGATTTTTAAACCATAGAGAATTCTAACACATGAGTCACATTAGATTTTAGTTTAATGCGTTGGGAATAATTAGAGCACATAAGGTTTAAAAATTATGATTTTCCAACTACAAATCAAAGATTCGACGTAGTCACAAGGCACGAAAGATTTTGACACATAAGTCACATTAGATTTAAGTTTAATGCTTTGAGAATATTTTAGAGCATATAAGTTTTAAAAATTATGATTTTCCAACTACAAATCAAAGATGCGACGTAGTCACAAGGCACGAAAGATTTTGACACATCAGTCACATTAGATTTAAGTTTCATGCTTTGAGAATATTTTAGAGCATATAAGTTTTAAAAATTATGATTTTCCAACT
>CAURNW010000034.1:0-17481 GCA_963526305.1 uncultured Chryseobacterium sp.
CGCCGCCAGTTTTTTTTAAAAGTCTCATACATTTATTTGTGTGAGACTTTTTTTTTGCTTTAAACATAAGCTATCAGGGACAGTGTCTTCAATGTAACAATATAGCAATCTTGTCAGTGTAACAATGAATCAGTTTTGTCAATGTAACAATGGAGCAATGGCTTCAATGTATCAATGCATTAATTGTGTCAGTGTAGTAATAATCGATGTAGTGATATGACAAAGTTGGATCTGTATTCTCATAAATCGTTTCACTCTCCCATTGATTGTTACATTAATATAATTGATCCATTGTTACACTATTGTATTCTGATGAGTTGTTTCACCCACCCATTGATTGTTACATTAATATGATTGATCACATTGTTAGACTTTCTCAGCCCGGATCGGAGTGGCATCATTGGCAAGCCTTGGCACAAAAAAGATATAGCGGAGAGCTGGAATAAGCTCCTGAAAACTCATTATGCTTTAATTTGTAATTGGTTCAGAAGTAATTTTATTTGATGTTGAATTCTTGCAATGGATAAATTCACTTTCTAATTCGATTTTACCAAAACAAGATATTGCCACGGTTGGATATCAAAATGAGTTTTATCCTGAGTAATATTGATTTCTTTACCTGAGAACAACTCTTTATATTTCCCTTTATAATATTTTGTTTCCAGATTTACGGATGACTCTTGATCTGAAAAATTAATTACAGGCAAAACCGCATCATTATTTTTTTCTCTGTAAAAAGATAAAATATTTTTCATGTTATCATTCGGTACTCTGATCATTTCTCCTCCCCATTTGCCATTCCATAAAGCCTGGTTTTTATGCTTAAAATTAAAAAGGGTTTCATATATTTTCGAAAACCGGTGTTCTTTCCATTCGATTAAATCTTTTTCAAAGAAAGACAGGCTTCTGTTAAGTCCGGCTTCCTGTCCGCTGTATACCAATGGCATTCCATTAACAGTACTGCAAAAAACCATGGCAGCTTCAAGACCTTTTCCAAAGTTTGAATATTGATTTCCTTCCCAGGAGTTTTTATCGTGATTATCCGTAAAAGTCATTCTATAGGAATTGTAGGGAAAGCTGTTCACATCATGAGCCATATATTCAAAAAGTGCCGGAGCACCTTTCTCTTCTACCGTTGCCGATTTCATTTTGTCCCACAGTGACCAGGAATAGGTCTATCAAATGATTTTCTGAAAAGATCTCTTGATTCCCATTCTGCCAGCATAAATACTGGTTTTATAAGATCAAGCTCAGTTCGAGCATTTTCCCAGAAATCAACAGGAATAAATCCGGCTACATCACAGCGATAGCCATCAATATCAGCCTCTCTGATCCAATATTTCAATGCATCGGTCATGTATTTTCTGAAATAAGGATTGTTATAATCAAAATCAATAACGTCATCCCAATCGTACCATGGCGTGGGCTGAAATTTTCCTTCTTTGGTTTTTGTATACCATTTGGGATGCTCTTTTGCCAAAGGATTGTCCCATGCAGAATGGTTACCCACCCAATCGATGATGACATACATTCCCATCGAGTGGATTTTGTCAACCAGGTTTTTAAAATCTCTCATCGTACCAAAGTCAGGATTGATCCCTTTAAAATCTTTCACTGAATAGTAACTTCCCAATTTGCCTTTTCTGTTGAGCTCACCAATAGGATGTACAGGCATAAGCCATAGAATATCAATCCCCATTTTCTTTAATCTTGGAAGGTGTTTTTCGAAAGCCCTGAAAGTTCCCTCGGGAGTATATTGACGGATGTTAACTTCATAAATGGTCGCATTTTTTGACCATTCCGGATGGTTGATTTCCACGTACTCTTTTGGCTGATATCTTGGATCTTTGTTTTGGGAATATAGATTGATGAAATAAAGTAACAGAAATATAGAAAATATTTTTGATCTCATAAGTCTTATTATTTCATCCTAAGTTAAATAAAAAAAGCGTTTCAAGATGAAACGCTTAAATAAAATTGATGAGAATGTATTTTACGAATACATTTTCTCTCTTAACTCTTTAATCTTCTTGTCAGCAAGATATTCATCATACGTAGTTTCTCTGTCTATGATCCCTTTCGGTGTAAGTTCAACAATTCTGTTACAAACCGTCTGAAGCATTTCATGGTCATGAGATGACAGTAAAAGGTTTCCTTTGAAATTAGACAATGAATTGTTTAATGTGGTAATACTCTCAAGATCTAAATGGTTTGTAGGCTCATCCAATAGCAATACGTTGGCTTTCTGGAGCATCATTCTGCTGAACATACATCTCATTTTTTCACCTCCGGAAAGCACCTTACAGGACTTTAAAGCTTCATCTCCTGAAAATAACATTCTTCCTAAAAATCCTCTCATAAATTCTTCGTGACGTTCCTCATCATTTTTAGTAAACTGTCTTAACCAATCTACTAAGTTGATGTCTTCCTGGAAGAAAGTAGTGTTATCTAATGGCATGTGAGACTGATTTGTAGTAACGCCCCAGGCTACTGATCCTTTGTCCTGTACATTATTCCCAGCTAAAATTTCGAAAAATTCTGTGATCGCAAGAGAGTTTTTAGAGATGATGGCAACTTTATCTCCTTTTTTGAGATTCAAGTCAATATTAGAAAATAACAATTCTCCATCTTTTGTTTTCTCAAGACCTTTAACATCTAAAATCTGATCGCCTACTTCTCTTTCCATTTCGAAAATGATTGCAGGATATCTTCTTGACGAAGGTTTAATATCGTCGATATTTAATTTGTCGATCATTTTCTTTCTTGCCGTTGCCTGTTTTGCTTTTGCAACGTTTGAACTAAATCTGGCGATGAAATCCTGAAGTTCTTTTTTCTTTTCTTCAGCTTTTTTATTTGCCTGTGCTCTCTGTCTCGTTGCTAATTGTGAGGCTTGGTACCAGAATGAATAGTTACCTGTATAAAGATTTAACTTAGCATAGTCTAAGTCACCGATATGTGTACACACGGTATCCAGGAAGTGACGGTCGTGAGATACTACAATTACTGTATTTTCGTAATCAGCAAGGAAATCTTCCAGCCATGCGATGGTATCAATATCAAGATCGTTGGTAGGCTCATCCAGGATCAGTACGTCAGGATTTCCGAACAGTGCCTGAGCCAAAAGAACCTTTACTTTATCCTTGTTCTCCAGTTCGCTCATCATCTGCCAGTGCATATCATCTTTAATACCTACGTTGGAAAGCATGGTCTGTGCATCAGATTCTGAATTCCATCCACCCATTTCTTCATAGACAACTCCAAGTTCACCCGCTTTTATTCCATCTGCGTCAGAGAAGTCTTCTTTAGCATATAAAGCATCCATCTCTTCTTTTATCTCAAATAATTTCTTATTTCCTCTTAAAACAGCATCAAGAACTGTAAATTGATCATATGCAAAGTGATCCTGTTCCAAAACTGACATTCTTTTCCCCGGTTCCAGAGATATGTGTCCTGTAGTTGGATCCTGCTTTCCTGTTAGTATTTTAAGGAATGTGGACTTTCCTGCGCCATTTGCTCCGATGATACCGTAGCAGTTTCCTTTCGTAAACATAATGTTCACCTCGTCAAAAAGGACTCTTTTCCCAAATTGTAAAGATAAGTTAGATACTGTTAACATATTAGTTTGTAAATTTGGCGCAAAATTACGAAAAGAAATCGGGTATTTATAATATTGTAATACTCAAGTTTTAATGTAAGGTAATTTTGTATATTACAGTAAGGAAATTTTAGATATGAAGATCGAAAAAACAGTTAATATATTAAATAGAAGAGCACGTTTTGAGTATGAATTTATTGAAGAACTGGAAGCCGGAATGGTACTTACAGGGACAGAAATAAAATCTTTGCGCTCTTCTAAAGCATCCATAACAGAAGCCTTCTGTCAGTTTATTGACGGGGAATTATACATCATAAATATGATGATTGATGAGTATAAATTAGGAACTTTTTATAATCACAAAACAAAAAGGGAACGAAAGTTGCTGTTGCACAAAAGAGAATTGTTAAAACTCGAAAAAAAACTCAAAGATGCAGGTAACACGATTATACCTTTAAAATTATATATCAACGACAAAGGAAAAGCTAAAGTACTGATTGCGTTGGGAAGAGGTAAAAAGCTTTTCGATAAAAGAGAAGCAATTAAAGACAGAGAAAGTAAACGAAGCCTCGATAGAATATTAAAGAAAAGTTAAAAATCATCCTGAAAACTTTGTTTATAAAGAAAAATTATATTTATTTTGCAATATCAATTATTTAATCATTTAATTCTATGAAAAATCTAAAATTAGGAATTTCAGCATTGGCGCTTACTGTTGCCTCTACTGTGTTCGCTCAGACTACCAACAATCCGTGGATGATCGGGGTTGGTGCTCACGCAGAGAACCATAAAGCACAGGCAGGTAATTTCAGTAATACGTTTTCTGCTAACAATTTGACGAAGACTATGTTCAATATGAACAACTTCTCTATCACTCCACCATTGTCTAAACTTACTGTTGCAAGAAACATCGGTAAAGGTTTGGTATTGGACTGGCAGACTACTGTCGGAAACGTTGAAAACCAGAGATTCAACATGGGTAAAGAATTCATGTTAATGACTGGTCTTGGTTTCCAGGCGAAAGCTGCAGGTTTACTATGGGACGAAGAGTCTTGGTTTGATCCGTATTTAAGAGTAGGTGCTAACTACCTTAGACATGATTACACTGCTTTGACTTTCCCTAGAACAGATTTCAGAGGTGAAACAGTTTCTAACGGTGAAAATGGTAACGAAAACGGTAAAGCTAATCACTTTGCAGTTGCTACAGGTGCTGGTGTAAACTTCTGGTTAACTAAGAACTTCGGTCTTGGTGTGCAGGGAGATTATGTTTCAACTCCAGGTGATAAATCTACAGTTGCAAACTTTTGGCAGGCTTCTGCTTCTTTGAACTTCAGATTCGGGAACAGAGATAGAGATAAGGATGGTATCCTAGACAAAGACGATTTATGTCCTGATACTCCAGGTTTACCTGAATTCCAGGGATGTCCTGATACTGACGGAGATGGTGTTCCAGATAAAGATGATCAGTGTCCAGATGTTGCTGGTCCGGTTGAAAACAATGGTTGTCCTTGGCCAGATACAGACGGTGACGGTGTAATCGACAAAGATGATGCTTGTCCTACTGTTGCAGGTCCTGCAGAAAACAATGGTTGTCCTTGGCCAGATACAGACGGTGACGGTATCTTAGATAAAGATGATGCTTGTCCTACTGTTCCAGGTCTTCCAGAATACAATGGATGTCCAAAACCTAAAAAGCAAACTGCAATTGAATTAGAGAAAAACTTTGGAAGTGTATTCTTTGATTTCAACAAAGCTACAATCAAAGCTGATTCAAAAGGTGCATTAGATGCTGCTGCTGAATTGATTAAGAATGACGGAGGTAACTATCTATTAGAAGGTAGAACTGATGCTAAAGGTGCTGAAGCTTACAACTTGAAATTATCTAGAGAAAGAGCTGCTGCTGTAGTTGCTGCTTTAGATGCAAGAGGTGTAGATGCAAACGCTCTTAAATCTATCGGTGTAGGTAAAGCGAAAGCTACTGTTCCTGCTACTGCTTCAGATACTGAAAGACAAGTTGACAGAAAAGTAGTTGTAACTGCTATTGAAGATGCTGCTCAGTGGAATGCTCTTAAAAAGAGAGATTATGAAGATCCAGCTCCAGTAAAAGTTAAGAAAAAAGCTCCAGCTAAGAAAAAAGCTCCAGCTAAAAAAAGAAAATAATTAATTTTTCTAAATAATAAATACCTCCGGATTTTCCGGGGGTATTTTTTTTATTGTTGATTTTGAGTAATTTTGTGAAAATTAAAATATAAAATGGGAAGAGCATTTGAATATAGAAAAGCTTCGAAAATGGCACGTTGGGACAAAATGGCCAAGACTTTTTCTAAAATAGGTAAAGATATAGCATTGGCTGTTAAGGCAGGTGGTCCTGATCCGGAAGCCAATCCAGCACTGCGTCGATGCATTCAGAATGCAAAAGGGGCCAACATGCCAAAAGATAATGTTGAAAGAGCAATTAAAAAGGCAAGTGGAGCAGATGCGGAAAATTATGAAGAAATCAATTATGAAGGATACGGGCAGGGTGGTGTAGCTTTTTTTGTCGAGTGTACTACAAACAATACGACCAGAACTGTAGCAAATGTAAGAGCTGTTTTTAATAAGTTTGACGGTAACTTAGGGAAAAATGGTGAACTGGCATTCATTTTCGACAGAAAAGGTATTTTCAGTATTGATCGGGCACTAATCAAAATGGATTGGGATGATTTTGAAATGGAGATGATTGACGGAGGAGCCGAGGATATTGATAAAGACGACGAAGAAGTGATGATTACGACAGCTTTTGAGGATTTCGGTTCCTTATCGCATAAGTTAGATGAACTTGGAATTGAAGTAAAAAGTGCAGAACTTCAAAGAATCCCAAATAATACTAAAGAAGTAACAGAAGAACAGTTTAAAGCCAATATGAAAATGCTTGACCGTTTTGAAGAAGATGATGACGTGCAGAATGTTTATCATAATATGGAAATTACTGATGATCTGTTAGAGTCATTGTAAAATAGTGTTAATGTCAGTTAGTGCTGATCACTTTTTTGCCACGAATACACATAATGTCAAATCTTGAGCCACCTGAAATTCTATTAACAGGAAATCAAGAAATGTATTTTTGTATTCGTGGCTATTTTATATTATTAGTAGCTGGGAGGCAAAAAATAATACTACATTCATATATAATTCATTTTCATGTAGTTTCTTTGCATAAATCATATATTCAATCTTTTCAGCATACAGTTTAATATGCGAAAGGTTGTGTAATTTTTTGGAAAGAAAAAGATCTGTAAATGAAAAGAAACGTAGAATTGGTTGTCATTTCGGATATACATTTGGGAACTTACGGATGTAAAGCTAAAGAACTGCTTAGATATTTGAATTCTATTCAACCCAAAACATTAGTTTTAAATGGTGACATTATTGATATCTGGCAATTTAAAAAGTCTTATTTTCCTAAGCCTCATCTGAAAGTGATTAAAAAGATCATTTCATTTGCCACAAAAACGACAGACGTTTATTACATTACAGGCAATCATGATGAAATGTTCAGAAAATTTACCGATTTTGAATTAGGTAAGCTAAAAGTCATTAATAAATTATGCTTGACTCTGCATGGAAAAAAGACATGGATTTTTCATGGGGATGTCTTTGATGCATCTGTACAACACTCAAAATGGATCGCTAAATTAGGTGGAAAAGGATATGATCTTTTGATTGTTATTAATAATATGGTCAACTGGTTTTTAGATAAAATGGGTAAAGAGAAATATTCATTTTCAAAGAAAATCAAAAATAACGTTAAAAAAGCAGTCAAATATATTGGAGATTTTGAATTAACAGCCTCTGAACTTGCTATTGACAATGGATATGATTTTGTAATATGCGGACATATTCATCAACCACAGATACGTGAGGTGACGACTAAAAAAGGTTCCTGCACTTATCTGAATTCCGGAGACTGGATTGAAAATCTTTCTGCTTTGGAATATAATGATGGAGAATGGAAAATCTTTCATTATGAAGATCATCAGCACCTACTTTTAGATGACGAATCTGAAGAAATTCAGGATATGAATAATTCTGATCTCCTGAAAATAGTAACTCAATTTTCTTAGGATGAAAGCTCTCATCTCATTTATGGTGTGGAAAAACTGTGGAAGGGATTCACACATATATCTATAATGATAAATATTTACTAATGAAAGTATTGTATGCATTTCAGGGAACAGGAAACGGTCATGTTGCGAGAGCTCAGGAAATCATTCCCATTTTAAAAAAATATGCTTCCGTAGATACTCTTATTAGTGGTCATCAATCCCAGTTGAAAACTGATTTTAATATAGATTTTAAACATCGCGGTGTATCCCTTCTTTACAACAGATCAGGCGGGATTTCATATAAAAAAATTATTTTTGAAAATAACTTTCTCAAAGCGGCTCATACAATACGGCATATTGAATTAGATCATTATGATCTGATTATTAATGATTACGAACCATTAACTGCCTGGGCCTGTAAACTGAGAAACCTGAGAATGCTCGAACTTAGTCATCAGGCTTCAATGAGTTTCAAAGAAACTCCAAAACCGGATAAAAAAGATTTTTTAGGTGAATTGGTTCTTGAACATTATTGTCCAAGTACAGATAAAATAGGTTTCCATTTCAATAATTATCATCCACAGATTAAAAAGCCTGTGATCAGAAAGAAAATCAGAAATTTAAATCCTGTTAAAAAAGGATTTTATGTAGTTTATTTACCAAGCTTTTCAGATGAAAATATCACTAAAGTTCTTAATCAGATTCCTGTTGAATGGAAAGTGTTTTCAAAATATACCAAGATTCATAACCAAATAAAGAATGTAGAAATTTATCCGATCGATGAAACTCATTTTCTGGAATGTTTTGAAAGTTGTGACGGTATATTATGCAATGCAGGTTTCGAAGGTCCGGCAGAAGCTCTGTTTATGGATAAAAAACTGTTTGTTATTCCTATTCATAATCAATATGAACAGGAATGTAACGCATGTGCATTAGATAAAATGGGGATTCAAAGTTCAAAATCCCTGCATATAGAAGAAATTAGAGATTGGGTTCATCAGGATCTTCATTTCAAAGTAAATTATCCAGACAATATTGAAGACATTATTTTAAATGAGGTTTTAACGTTCTAAAAAGATGTCTTCCACATCGGTCATTCTTCGCATCACAGCTCTGGCATACGAACAGTGAGGATATACATTCCATTTGTTTTCTCTTGAGAATTTGATTGCTTCTTCAACCAAATATTTCCCCATTCCACGACCTTCAAATTCAGGCTGAACAAGAACAAATGAGATAATAAGTTTATTATCTTCAGGAAATATAGTATATGTCAGTCTTCCGATTTCTTTGATTTCGTTATTAAGGGTAATAACCCCACCGTTGTCGGATCTGTTATTTTCGAATTTCATAGGTAAAAGTTTATGTGATACGGCCTGTATTTGACATTTTTGTATCAAAAATAATTAAAGTAAGACCTGTGTGCTGTTAAAGTAAGATACAAAATCTGCACCGAATATGATTATCAGAAGTAAATTGTGAATCTGTTATGTTCTAAGTTTAATAATTATCTCACGTTATATTTAAAATAAAATTGAGGATTGTCCTCAATCATTCTTTTCCTGTGTAATAATTATAATCTTTAATCACAACTCCGATAAACTGTCTTTCAGTGAATTTTGTAGGGTCAACATCCAGTTTTAAAATGCCTTTTATTTTATCTGAAAGTTTGCTGATGATCTGACGGTCATCAATTTTTAAAGCTTTTATATAATTATCTTTAATAATCCTCATGTCATTATCGGTTAAACCAATTACCTGTGGAAAAGTAGGGATGTAATCACTTTTTAAGTTTTCTAAAATAGTATGCGAAATATTGATATTGTTTTTAAGAGAGATAACAGCTGTTCCTGCAGCAATATCTCCAAAACGCTGATTGTTTTTTGTTACAATCATTGTAATGAAACCAATCATCAAAAAAGATACATCAATAACCCGAAAGACCCATCGAATCAGATAATCTCCAAAACCTGCCTGGTAGCCATCAATTTTTACGACACGGATTTTCATTACTTTCTTTCCAAAGGTCTGCCCTTCCATCAGGCTTTCCAGTACTAAAGGATAAATAATGGTGGGAAACAGAAGAATACTGTAGACTGCACCAATTGACCACTCGTCAAGACCGTTTAAGATATATCCCAGATCAAAAAAACCAAAAAAAAGATAAAAAATCACGATTCCATATGCAATCTTAATTACGGAATCAATGATGAAGGCAAGAAATCTTTCACCCACACTTGAAATGTTAAAATTAATATTTACATTTTGTGAGGTATTAATCGCAATTTGAGACATAATTTTTATTATTTTAGCCTTACAATTATGAGAGAGGTTTATTTTATTAAACAAAATAAAGAAAAATGGTTGGGAATCGAACAGGTTATTCAAGGGAAAATCAAAAAAAATCCTGATGACCTGTCTTCATTGTACATTAACCTGATCAACGATCTGTCTTTTGCCCAAACTTATTATCCTAAAAGTAATACAACCGTTTATCTTAATCATCTGTCATCTCAGATATTTCAGAAAATTTACAAAACCAAAAGGGTTGAAGAAAACAGGTTTTTGTATTTTTTCAGGACTGAAGTTCCGCTTCTGGTTTATCAATACAGAAGATACCTGCTGTATGCCTTTATCTTTTTTCTTCTTTTTACCTCCATGGGGGTTCTATCTGCAATTTACGATAAAGATTTTGCCAAAATTATTTTAGGTGAAAGCTATGTAAACACGACGATAGAAAATATCAAAGCAGGAAATGCTGTCGGAGTATATCAGAGTGGATCAAATTGGGGAAGCACCATAGGAATCACTTTAAATAACATCGGTGTTGGTGCAAAATTATACATCTATGGGATTTTTGGCGGCGTAGGATCATTATATGTACTTTTATCCAATTCTGTTATGTTAGGCTCATTTCAGTACTTTTTCTATGATTATGGAGCATTGAAAGATAGTGCAAGAGGAATTTGGCTTCACGGAGTATTCGAAATATTTGCTATGGTGGTGGAAGCGATGTGCGGTCTGATTCTTGGGACATCACTGCTTTTTCCGAAAACACTTTCAAGATTTGAATCTTTAAAAATAGGATTAAAAGATTCGTTTAAAATATTTTTAAGTACCGTTCCATTCACAGTTTGTGCAGGAATTATTGAAGGCTATGTCACAAGACACGCTTTGAAAATGCCGGAATTTTTAAATTTAATCATCATCTTCGGATGTCTGTTCATTATAGGATTTTACTACTTTATATATCCATTTATTGTTAACAGGAAAATTAATAATACACCTTCAATCACCCATGATGCAGTTTTATAAAAAAAGAGATTTCGGAACGTTCATCAGTGACAGTTTCGGATTTTTCAGATTATACGGTAAAAATTACTTTAAAAATTATATTCTCCTGAACGGGCTTCTGCTTATCTTGCTTGTAGTAGTGGTGATATTTGGCTACAGGGAAATTTTAATGCAGGTTTTCGGGTCTAATTTAAGCGGAAACAGTTCTTACATGGAAAGTTATTTTGAAGATAATTCAGGGATGCTTATCGCTGTCGGACTGATAACCTTTATGCTTTTCGCCGTTCTGACGATCGTTAACTATCTCTATCCTGTTTTTTATCTTAAAAGACTGGCTGAAGGCGAACAAAAAACCGGCACAGAGAATATATTAAACGATTTTAAAAATAATGCTGGACGGATTGGAATTCTCTGTATAGGAATGATTTTTATAGTAACTCCCATATCGTTTATACTTATAGGGATTTCTTATGCTCTTATATTTATTATTATCGGGATACCCATTCTCTTATTTGTATTTCCAACTGTATTTAATGTAATTACATTCCTGATGTATGATTACTTTAACAGTAGCAAAGGTTTTTTTGAAAGTTTAAGCTATGCTATACGTTCACAATTTTCTTACCCCAACGGGAGGGAATCATCTCCCTACTGGAAATATTGGGGATCTACTACGGTCCTTTCAATTATTCTTTATGTGATTACCACTATCTTTACCATGGTTCCGATGATTATATTTTTCGGAACGATGATGACCACAGAACCGGATGGTAACTTTGAGCAGAATCCGTTCGTGGGAACGATGGGTATTTTGTTTTTTGTGATGTATGGAATTTCGTTATTGGTGTCATTTTTCCTGTCAAATATAATGTATATCAATTCAGGACTTATGTATTATGACAGCAGGAGAGACCTTCACCAGAAAGTGGAATTAGAAGAAATTGACACGATAGGAATCAATGAGTAAAATATTTTTTATCACAGCACTCCTGCTTTTTTCCGGGTTTTCTAATGCTCAGTACGTTGACAGTACAAGTGTTTATGATGATTACTACGAAGAAGCATATGAAGATTCTCTGAATACGTCTCATTATAAAAATATGTATCGTGCTGATTCTGTTTTGCTGAAAAATCCTGTTTCTGAAAACACTGCTCATCCGAAAAGTTTCAAAGAAAATATCAGATCTAGATACAAAGGAAATGAATTTGACTATTCCACTTCAAAACCTAGGGAATCATTTTGGAATAAGCTGATGAGAAAAGTTTTAAAACTGATTCAAAGTATTTTCGGTGATACGAGTTTAGAAAGTTCAGCGCAGGTTACAGTTGTTGTTATACGGCTGTTTGCCATTATTCTGGTTGGATTCCTTTTGTACTTCATCGTTAAATTTATAATTGGAAGAAACGGAAACTTTATTTTTGGAAAAAGAAATAAAAAAGTGATTATTAATGATGAAGAATTACATGAAAATATTCATGAAATTAATTTTCCTGAAAGTATTTCCGCTTTTGAAAGATCAAAAAATTACCGGTCAGCCATACGATATCACTTTTTATTTCTCCTGAAAAAGCTCAGTGATAAAAAGCTCATTATCTGGAATCCTGAAAAAACAAACAGGGATTACACTGCAGAATTAAAAGCTCTGAATATAAAGAATGAATTTTCCGGTCTTTCCTATATTTTCGATTATGTATGGTATGGAGAGTTCAACATAGATGAGGATAGTTATTTGAAGTTTAAAGAACAGTATCAGTCATTCAAACCCTAATTTAAATTTTCACAATGAATAAAACTTTCAAAATATATGCTTTAATTTTCATCATCATCATGGTGATTCTGGCATTGTTTGAAGTTAACAAAAAAGAGGTTGTCGACTGGCGGAAAAATTTTGATGTCAACGAAAAGTCTCCTTTCGGATTGTTTGTTTTTAATCAGGAGGTTAAAGAGCTGTTTAAAAGCAATCTTACAAAAGTTGATGTCACTGCATATAATTACTATAGTCAGAATAGAAAGAAGGCTCATAATATTTTAGTCATCGAAAATGAAATAGATATCCAGTCATGGAATAAAATTCTTGAGGAAGTTTCAAAAGGTTCTGATGCCATGTTGATTATGAGCAAAATGCCGAAAGAAATTTCAGACAGCATAGGGTTTTATGATTCGCAGATTTCTTTTGAAGATCAGAATGTTCTGAAACTGACTGACAAAAAATATCAGAACGATTTTATCAAATTGGATAAATTTCCGTCAGGACGTGGATTTTCGTATATCAAACCGGGAGTTCAGGTTTTAGGAAAAACAGTTGAGAATGAAAATACTGATCAAGCCAATTTTATAAAAACAAAATTTGGAAAAGGAACTGTTTATGTACATTGTGAACCTCTTTTTTTAACAAATTATTATCTTTTACAATCAGGAAACACAAAATATGCACAGGATGTTTTTTCTTATCTGGATAATAAAGAAACACTGTGGTTTGTAGAAGCAAATACTAAAGAATCCCGTTTTTTTATGAGATTTATATTGGGGAATCCGGCATTAAAATATGCATGGTGGATTTTCCTTGGAGGTTTGATCTTATTTATTTTTTTCAATGCCAAACGAAAACAGAGGATTGTTCCGATTGTTGAACCATTGAAAAATACGTCGGTAGATTTTGTAAAAAGTATCGGGAACCTTTATTTGCAGGAAGGTGATTTTCATGATATGATGGCGAAAAAAGCACAGTACTTTTTGAATAAGGTAAGACTTGATCTTTTAATTGATACCCAAAATTTAGATGCAGAATTTGCTAAAAAACTTCAGCTCAAAACGGGTGAAAATATTGAGATCATCAACGAAGCAGTTGATTTACTCATCAAAGCTCAAAACCCTTACGCAGATGTAATGAAAGAAGATCTGGTCAGAATGAATAAGCTGTTGGATGATATTATTAAAACATAAAGATCAGAGTATAAAATATACCATCCCTGAATTTTAAATTTTTAAATTGCCCACAGAATAAACTGTTACATTGAATAGATTTCTACATTGTTACATTAAATATATAGTTACATTAAATAAATTGCTACATTAAATAAACTGCTACATTAAATTGTAAAAATAAACACTATGGAAAACCAGGAACATCATAATACAGAACAAGTATCTATTAATTTAGAAAAAAAAGATGCTGGATTTGAGTCGAGGATTGATATGATTGAACTTCGCGAAAGTATAGAAAAAGTAAAAGCTGAAATTTCAAAAGTAATCGTTGGGCAGTATGATATGATCGAGCATCTTCTTGCGGCGTTGCTGTCAAACGGACACGTCTTAATTGAAGGTGTGCCGGGGGTTGCAAAAACCATTACGGCAAAACTTTTGGCAAAAACCATTGATGTTGACTTCAGCAGAATACAATTTACCCCGGATTTGATGCCTTCTGATATTTTGGGAACATCCGTTTTCAGCATGAAGAATTCTGAATTTGAATTTAAAAAGGGTCCGATATTTTCACACTTTGTTTTGATTGATGAGATCAACCGTTCGCCTGCTAAAACTCAATCTGCCTTATTCGAAGTGATGGAAGAAAGACAAATTACAATGGACGGAACACGATACGAAATGGAAGCACCATTTTTGGTAGTTGCAACACAAAATCCAATCGAGCATGAAGGAACTTACAGACTTCCGGAAGCACAACTTGATCGGTTTTTATTTAAAATAAATGTTGGATATCCGAATCTTGAACAGGAAATTGCCATTATCAAAAACCAGCATGAGAGTCGTCAGGAGGAAAAAACTGATGTTGTTAAGCCCGTTATCAGTGCTCAGCAATTAAGTCGCTATCAGTCCTTGGTAAAAGAAATCATCGTTGAATCTCAACTAATAGAATACATTGCCAAGATCATCATCAACACAAGAGAAAATCAGTTTTTATATTTAGGAGCTTCACCGAGAGCGAGTTTGGCTTTGCTGACGGCTTCAAAAGCTTTTGCTGCTCTCAGAGGAAGAGATTTTGTTACTCCGGAAGATATTAAAGAAGCGAGTTATGCAGTACTGAGACACCGAGTAATTGTGTCGCCTGAAAGAGAAATGGAGGGATTGACCGCAGATGAGATCATCCGTCAGATTTTAGAAGGAATTGAAATTCCGAGATAGGAAATTCAATAGATAAAGTTAAAATTTTAACTATATTTATTCTAATGACTTTCATTTTTAGTTGTGGCGATGGTTATGAACAAAACTATGAGACGTTTGGTGAGTTTAATGAGAAAAATGAAAGAAATAAAGGATAGTTTCCTGCAATTATTTATTCTGATGCAACTGAATTAAAAAAGATTTCATATTTAGATTCCGGTAGTGCTTTTGGAAGATTTGATTATAATAACTCAAGATTATAAAATAAGAGAAGATATCAAAAGAAAACCAGATTGGTTTTTAGATTAAAAAAAAACTTTACAAATCAAATCTTGAGATAATCAAAAATCGGAGATTTTATATTTTGAAAAATAAAAATGAAAAAAATGTGTACTTTATACTTTCTAAATAATTGAACAGGTAAAGTATAAAAAATAAAAAATGAAAAATTTATACATCAATAACCGCTTTTTTTTCATGCTCATCGGAGTGGGGATTCTGTATGTTTTTGCATTTTTCTTTCCGTTTTTACTGATGGTTGGTCATATTGTTTTATTGTTGGTTTTTTTAGCAGGAATGGTTGATTATCTGCTTCTGTTCAGAGAAAAAGATAGTGTTCTAGCTCAAAGGATTTTGCCTGAAAAATTATCTAACGGCGATGAAAATCCGGTGAAAGTTGATATGAAAAATAATTACAGTTTTAAAATCTGTACGAAAATTATTGATGAAATACCATTTCAGTTTCAGAAGAGAGATTTTCTAATCGAAAAATGTATTGAGCCAGGGAAAAATACTTTATTTCAATACATTCTGGAGCCGAAAGAAAGGGGAGAATACAGTTTTGGAGCTTTGAATATCTTTGCTTCATCGCCTTTGGGTTTGGTATCTAAAAGATTCACTTTTCAGAAAGATGCTATGCTGCCGGCGTATCCCTCATTTGTTCATCTCCGTAAGTATGAATTAATGGCTTTGCAAAATGAATTTTTGCTTGGCGGTATCAAAAGAGTCAGAAAGCTGGGACATACAATGGAGTTTGAGCAAATTAAAGAATATGTTCCGGGTGACGACATTAGAACCATCAACTGGAAAGCAACTTCCAAGACAAATCGTCTCATGGTGAATCAGTTTCAGGATGAAAAATCACAGCGTATTTTTATGCTGATTGATAAAGGTCGTACGATGAAAATGCCTTTCAGAGGATTAAGTCTTCTTGATTATTCAATTAATGCAAGTATGGCATTATCCCACATTATTCTTAAAAAAGGCGACCGTGCCGGAATGATGACTTTTTCCAGAAAAACCGAGAATAAAGTTGCAGCAGATAATAAATCAGGACAGCTCAGGAAGATTTCAGAATCACTATACAATATCAAAACAGATTTTTTCGAAAGTGATTTCAACAGGCTTTATCAGGATGTAAAATATTCTGTGAACCAAAGAAGCCTGGTTTTGCTTTTTACTAATTTTGAAACTTTAGACGCCTTGAACCGTCAGATGAAATATCTCCGGGGGATTGCCAAAAACCATTTATTGGTTGTTGTTTTCTTTAAAAATTCTGAATTACAGACTTTACTTCAGAAAAATCCTGAAAGCATGCAGGAGATTTATGATGAAGTCATTGCAGAAAAATTTGAATTTGAAAAGAAACTGATCATTCAGGAACTTAGGAAATACGGTATTTATTCGGTTTACACACTTCCGGAAAATCTAAATGTTGAGGTGATTAATAAGTATCTTGAGATCAAAGCAAGAGGGATTCTGTAAAGTATGAAATTTATGATGCGAAGAATTTTAATGATGGCAGGTATTTATTTACTTGTAGTGAGCTGTGAGAATAAAAGGGAAAGGGTAGAAAGAGATGGGAAACAGGAAGTCGTTCTTGTTGAATCAAAGGATGGTGAAATGAATGCCGCTATTGAGAAGGCAAGGAAGACCTTTAAATCAGATTTTCATCAGGCGCTTTTAAGCGAAAATCCAAATTTTTCAAACTTTACAGTTAAACAGCGATTTGACACTCCGAATGGTGGTGGTGAACATATTTGGATTGGAGATATTATTTTTCGTGACGGAAAATACCATGGAATTATACAGAATGATCCAGTAGAACCCATTAATGTTAAGCTTGGTGATAAAGCAGTGGTGAATAGCGATAATATTTCAGATTGGATGTATTATGATAGAAATATTGTGAAAGGAGCATTCACAATAAAAGTTTTAAGAAAAACTCTTACAGAGGAAGAACTACAACAGATGGATTCTGAAGGATTGATTTATGAATGATTAGTGATTGGTCATTTACTAGTGGATTCGTAACGGGAGATTTTATAATTTTGCAATAAGCAATAAGCAATAAGCAATAAGCAATAAGCAATAAGCAATAAGCAATA
>CAURNW010000035.1:0-16830 GCA_963526305.1 uncultured Chryseobacterium sp.
ATTCGATGAAATCAAAGACAAACTGTGCGCTGAGAGTTGAGTCTGTTTACTATTTTAATTGATTCGCTATTTTCAAACGCAAAGTTTTATTTAAATAAAGTATAATTAAAGGAGCAAAGAAAGGAATCAATAAAATTGATTCTTATAAAGCTAGCTTCATCAGCGGCTGCGCCGCCACTCTTTGCTCCTTAAAACTAAGCAGCTTGCATAATAAAACTTTGCGTTAAGAAAATTTAATTCTGCAATTTCATTACAAGCCAGGATTTTCCGGGTTTAGATTCCTCCGGAAATCGAAGATTCGATGAAATCAAAGACAAACTGTGCGCTGAGAGTTGAGTCTGTTTACTATTTAAATTGATTCTGTTATTTTAATATGACTGAAGGTTAAGCGACTTTTAAAAATCCGTCAGGTCGAGTAAAATTCTGAAAGAATTTGTATCGAGAACCAGTGAACTTAAAACAAAATTTGTCCATTGTTCAAAAATTCTCGATACGGTTTTTTCAAAACCTACTCGAATGGACGATCTGTCTGTAAAAACCAAAGTTGTTCCGTCAGTTCGAGTGTTTTTCACAGCAAAGCGGAGAAAAAATGTATCGAGAACCTTTGAACCAGGGACAAGATTTGTCTTTAAAACAAAAATTCTCGATACGGTTTTCTGCAAAAACCTACTCGAATGGACGGTTAGAATCCTTGTATTTAATTGATAAGTTTATGCCTTTGTTTATCTTAAAAGCGTAAAGCTGTTGAAAAAAACTTGGTCTTGCCTTGCGTTAAATCTTGAATAATTAAAGGAGCAAAGAAAGGAATCAATAAAATTGATTCTTATAAAGCGAGCTTCATCAGCGGCTACGCCGCCACTCTTTGCTCCTTAAAACTAAGCAACTTGCATAATAAAACTTTGCGTTAAGAAAATTTAATTCTGTAATTTTATTATAAACCTGGATTTTCTGGGTTTAGATTCCTCCAGAAATCAAAGATTCGATGAAATCAATGACAAACTGAGAGCTGAAAGTTGAGTCTGTTTTAGTGAATACTTGAAAGTAAATTACAAATATTGATTCAATAATTTCAACAGCCTCTCTGTCTTTCATATAACTGAAAGTTAAGCTACTTTTAAAAATCCGTCAGTTCGAGTAGAATTCTGAAAGAATTTGTATCGAGAACCAGTGAACTTAAAACAAAATTTGTCTTTAAAACAAAACTTCTCGATACGGTTTTTTCAAAACCTACCCGAATGAACGGTTAGAATCCTTATATTTCATTGATAAGTTTACGCCTTTGTTTATCTTAAAAGCGTAAAGTTGTTGAAAAAAACTTGGTCTAGCTTTGCGTTAATCTTGAATAATTAAAGAAGCCAAGAAAGGAATCAATGAAATTGATTCTTATAAAGCTAGCTTCATCAGCGGCTACGCCGCCACTCTTTGCTCCTTAAAACTAAGCAGCTTGAATGATAAAACTTTGCGTTTAGAAAATTTAATTGTGCATTTCATTACAAGCCAGGATTTTCTGGGTTTAGATTCCTCCGGAATGACAAACTGAGCGCTGAGAGTTGAGTCTGTTTACTATTTTAATTAATTCTGTTATTTTCCAACGCAAAGTTTATTTAAATACTGCATCATTAAAGGAGCAAAGAAAGGAATCAATAAAATTGATTCTTATAAAGCTAGCTTCATCAGCGGCTGCGCCGCCACTCTTTGCTCCTTAAAACTAAGCAGCTTGCATAATAAAACTTTGCGTTAAGAAAATTTAATTCTGCAATTTCATTACAAGCCAGGATTTTCCGGGTTTAGATTCCTCCGGAAATCGAAGATTCGATGAAATCAAAGACAAACTGTGCGCTGAGAGTTGAGTCTGTTTACTATTTTAATTGATTCGCTATTTTCAAACGCAAAGTTTTATTTAAATAAAGTATAATTAAAGGAGCAAAGAAAGGAATCAATGAAATTGATTCTTATAAAGCGAGCTTCATAAGCGGCTACGCCGCCACTCTTTGCTCCTTTAATTTAGCAGGTTGTATGATAAACTTTGCGTTTAAAAGACAGTTTAATAAGTTTCGCAGATCATCAAGACTAACTACCAATTGATTCAGACAAAAACTTTTTTTAAACACGTCAGATTCTGTCGCCTCTCCAATTTATTTTTGCAGTCAATATTAAATTTGGATGAAATATCCCCACAACTACTGTCATATCCGTTAAAAAAAAGTTAAATTCGCCGAAAAAATATTAAAAACTCAAATTATGAAAAAAACTTTACATGAATACTCTCTGCACTAGAAATCTGTCAGTCAGGATTTATTCTCCAAATCACATCCCCACTGATGCGCAATATCCCCGAAGGAAATTTGAATCTGAATACCCCTTAAGGTTTTAATCCTCTATGAAAGGAGCTTCAGAAATAATAAATAACAGTGATTATTAATCATAACCTGATTCAGGAGCATATCTGATGACGGTTAATAAGAAGACCCGTAAAACAGCAAATGTTGAAAAGATCATATAATAAAATACAGTAATGAAAAAAATTATCACCCTACTGAGTCTTATGACAGGAATTGTGCCTATCTATAATTTTGCACAGCAACAACCCATTTCAGGCATTAACTTTGGAGATTTACAAAGACCCGTACCATCGGCTTCTTCTCTGGTAACTTATACAGATGCGCCGGTGTCCCTGTCAACAGGAGTTCCGGATATCAGTTTTCCCTTATTGAAGTTATCCTCAAGGGATAAGAATATAGCCGCCAATTTATCCCTGCAGTACCACCCGCTGAATACCGATGCATCAGAAGCGGGAAGTGAAGTCGGGATTGGTTGGTCTATGTTTGCGGGAGGGGTTATATCAAGAGAGGTCGTTGATGATCTGGATGAGCGGTTTGACGATTCAGGTTCCGCTAACTATAAAAAAAATGTTTTTAATGATATCTATTATTATAATCTTCCGGGGATCTCCGGAAAGTTCAAGATTGAAAGAAATACCGATACCAATACTTTCAGGCTCATTAATCTGACTCCCAATAATATTAAAATTGAATATACCAGAACCGCCAATACAGCAACGCTGGTAATCAATTCATTCACAATAACAGATGACAGCGGGTACAAATACATTTTTAATGAATACAGCCAGAGCAGAAGCTACAACAGGCCGCTGACCTCCGGCAGCCTTTTTAAATCCGCTTTTTACCTGACGCAGATTAAGAATGCAGAAAACGCAGAGCTTTTAAGCTATTCTTATCAGAAAGATTATAAAAATAAACCGGGTACCGGTGAGCTGCTCTACCAGTCGTGTAAACTGAAAAACATCGTATCTCCCGGATCGGGATCCATAGGGATGGATTATCACTACGACCCCTCTCTGGAAGGAAGCATGAATGATCCCTACAGTATTACAAAAATTTCGCTTAAGAATAATAATGACGGGCTCATTTCACAGTATGGTTTTGAATATGCCATTCAGGTTGAAAACAAACGGACTCTTACGAGGATCAATAAAATAAATTTATCCAATCCTGCAGGAGCTCCTCTTGAAACAACAAAACTTTTATACAGGGATTATCATTTCAGCAATACCTCAGGAGAAAGAATCTGCTCGTCAGATCCTCAGGATTTTATCAGCAACACTGTGGGAACCCTTTACAGGGTTATCCTGCCTGCAGGAGGAATGGCGGAATATAATTTTGAAGCCAACCAGTATTATCTGAATAAAAACATACCGAACTATGTAACACCGGAAAGTTTTTCAGATCCTGAAGTCCAGGTCATTGAGCTGTTTGCAGGGATTAATTTCAATGTTCCCAGCGGTACCACAGGGACCTATACTTTCCAGGTAACCGGAGAGCCGGGAAAAGTAAAAAAAATCTATCTTGATCTTGATGCTGTCAAATACTATCCGTCATTTGGAACTGCTGATCTTCCGTCATTCATTGACTACAGTATTGATCATGATCCTAATCTTGCCTATACCTGTTACAGCTATAATGATGAGGAACCTGAAGGAAGGGCATGGTCATTTAAAACTGCATTTCTGACCCCCGGAACGCATACGGTCAAAATAGCAGGAACGGGCGGACACGGAATGCTCAGTGTGTCTGAAATAAACAGCAGGCCCCTGCCCTACGAAAATGCCGTCAGTAACGATAAAAAATTAGGGATCCGTATCAAAGATATCAGATACTACAATTCTGAGCTGGATTATGAGGCTAAAAAAACAGTTATGTATGATTACCGTGCTTTTAATGACCCTAACAGTTCAAGTGGCTACCGTTTTTATCCCGAAATGGAAAGTGCATCCTCTGCTTATGCTCCGGTTGTCCTTTATAAGAATGTGAAAGTGACCAATGACAGTGACCAGGGATATGTCAATTATTATTTTAAAAATCCTGACGACTATCCCAAAATACTTCATACCTATCTGGGGAATCCTACTCTCTTGTGGCCGTATTATAATATGACAAAATCAGGGGTTATGGATAAAAAGGAGGTCTATAACAGTCAAAATCAACTGGTATCGACCGTTCTGTATGATTTCACGTTTGAAACCCTGGACAACATGCCGGAAGTTGCTGTGGAAGGAGGATTTACTAAAAAAGCATATGTCAAAAACACAAAGGTGACAACAAGAGATTATACAGGAAACAACAGGTTTGTTGAAAGTAAGGTAGAAACAGTGTTTAATCCGGTAAATTTCAAAACCGCTTCTGTTAAGGAAACGGGATCAGACGGAAACATTTCTGAAAAACTGGTTACCTATTCGGGAGGAACTCCCGGGTATCAGAATTTAGAAGATGTGTATATGAACGGAATTCCTGTAAAAACAGAGATTAAAAACAATGGGAAGACGGTATCCGCAACACAGGTAAAATATGAAAAACCGGGGAGCCTGTATCCTTCCTCTGTCATGTCGCTAAACCCGAATGACGGCAGCAGTAAAACAGTTATACAGTACGACGCTTATGATGCTGCAGGAAACATCCGGCAGTTTACCTCCAACTATAATGCAGCAATAGGTGCCGGCAATTCAGCGGTATTGATCTGGGGATATCATCAGAGCGTTCCTATTGCGAAAATAGAAGGGGCAAAACTGTCTGACATCGGAAATCTTGCTGATGAGATTGTTTCGAAATCTGATGCAGAAGTGGACGATGTATCTGAAACGGCACTCATACAGGCATTAGACAGCTTCAGAACCCATCCTGCATTAAAAAATTTCGTAATAACAACGTATACCTACGATCCGTTGGTGGGCGCGACAACAGTAACCCCTCCCACCGGGCTCAGAGAAATCTATAAGTATGACCGGAACGGAAGATTGATTTCAACAAAGGATGTCAACGGAAACATCATTAAAGATTATAAGTACAATACAAAACCACAACTCCAATAATTTCCCTTAAAGTGAGACAGTTATGAAAAAAATTATATCCATCATCTCTTTTCTGGTTGCGGCTTTGTTTCATGCACAGAGTTTAACGGGTTCAGAAAATTACATCTACAGCAGAACCTACCTGGAAGCAGTCACTTCAGAACAGCCGGCGGCTGCACAGATTCAGGAAGTTCAGTACCTGGACGGACTGGGAAGAGCGGTGCAGAGCATCGCCATTAAAGCATCGCCCAACGGAAAAGATCTCGTTGTGCCATCTGTTTACGATCAGTGGGGAAGACCTGCAAAAAGTTTTTTACCTCAGCCTGTAGATACCCAGAACGGGGCCTATATCCCAGGGATAGGTGAGAATTCAGTCAATGCTTATTACGGGGTTGCCAATGCCTATTCGGAGGTACAGTATGAAAAATCGCCTTTAGCCAGGGTTGAGAAATCTGCAGCTCCCGGTTCAGACTGGCAGATCAGTGGAACTCATACCCAAAAAATGGAATATCTTTCGAATGACCAGAATGAGGTAAAAAAATACTCAGCCACCACCAGCTGGAATTCTTCTGAGCAGATCAACGATGTCACCATTACCACAGCTCCTGACGGTGCCTATACTGCAAATGGTTACTACAATGCCAATACCCTGTATAAAATGATCACTAAAGATGAGAACGGCAATGAAACCCGGACATTCATCAATTCAAAAAAACAGACCCTGCTGGTCCGTAAGATCAATAAAAAATCTGACGGAAGTATCGAAAACCTCGACACATACTATATCTACGATGAATTCGACAATCTTGCCTTTGTCATTCCGCCCAGAGCTGCCGTTACCACTCTGACGCCCGCTGTTTTAAACAGTCTGTGCTACCAGTATAAATATGATAAGTACAACAGGGTTGTCGAAAAGAAGATCCCGGGAAAAGGCTGGGAATATACAGTGTATGACCAGCAGGGCCGAGCCGTTCTTTCTCAGGATGCGAACCTGAGGACAACCGGCAACAGTTTTGCAAAGAGAGGCTGGATGTTCAGTAAATATGACAGGTTTGGGAGGGTTGCATATACAGGCTTCTTTGCGAATACCGCAGAACGGAAGAATATGCAGGCTGCACTGAACCTTATGGCAGCCAATGCCAACAATAACGAAACTCCGAGTACAACGCCGTTTACCCTCAACGGTCTGGCTGTATATTATACAAAAAATGCTTTTCCTACCGGAAGCATGACCGTCCTGGGAGTTAATTATTATGATGAATACCCGGCAGGAGCTCCGGAACAGCCGGGACAGATCCTAAACCAGAATACACTAGGATCCCTTCCTCAGACTGTTGTTTCCAACGGGTTTAGTTCCGTGAGAAGTACAAAAACACTTCTTACGGCATCATATACCAAAAATACCGACAATGACAGCTGGACCTCGTCATTCATGTGGTATGATATGGTGGGAAGGGTGATCGGAACCCACTCCATCAATCATTTGGGAGGCTATACAAAAACGGAAACCGAACTGGATTTTACCGGACTGCAGCAGAAATCCTTTGTTTATCACGCCAGGAAATCAGGTGAGCAGGGCGTAACTGTGAAACAGCGCTATGTCTATGATGCTCAGAAGAGGTTGAAACAGCACTACCATCAGGTAAACAGCAGGCCCGAAGAACTTCTCACTGAAAATACGTACAATGAACTTTCCCAGATTATCAACAAAAAAGTAGGGAACAACCTTCAGAGTATTGATTATGCGTATAACATAAGGGGCTGGATCACAGATGTCAACAGAAACCAGATGGGTATTCCCGATCTCGGAGGGAAATTATTTGCTTATAAAATCAGGTATGCTCAAAGAGAAGGTCTTGAAAATCCTGATCCTGCTCAGTTTACAGGAAAAAATGTAAGCCCGAGATATGATGGAAGTATTGCTGAAATAGACTGGAGAGCGGTAGAAACAATAGGGGTAAATCCTTCTTTAACGCCAAAAAGGTATGGGTATTCCTATGACAGTACCAGCAGGATTCTTGCAGGATATTATCAAAATCCCAATAATCCTTACAGTAAGGAGAATACAGAATCCCTGGATTATGACCTGAACGGAAATATCAGCCATTTATACAGAACCTCCGTAGTGGAATCGGGAAGTAATACCGCTGCGGTAATTGATAATCTCACCTACGATTATGCGGGGAATCAGATGACCCGCATCACAGATGCCTCCCAGAACTCTTCGGGATATGAAGGCGGCGGAAATACGGTAACGTATGATCAGAACGGGAATATGCTGGATATGCCGGATAAAGGCATCAGCTCGATTACCTATAATTACCTGGATCTTCCCGCTTCGATGGAGGTCCATAAAAACGGGAACGAGTATGTTTCTGTTAAAACACAGTTCAATGCAGACGGCACCAAGCTGAGAAAAGAAAGTTCGGCCACGGTCACAGGGGTTAACGGAAATACCACGAAAATCAGTATAACAGACTATCTGGACGGCTTTCAGTATCTGTCTTCAGGAACGCTAACCCCGGTTGAGATCAGCACTGAAATGTTTTCGAAAAGGGCCATGCAGCCGCAGGCTTTTTCAGTCGATGAGAGAAAGATCCAGCCACAGGCGGCCTCCAAAACTCCGGATCTGCAGTTTTTTCCGACTGCAGAAGGATTTTATGATTATGCAAAAGATCAGTATATTTACCAGTACGCAGATCAGTTGGGTAATGTGAGGGTTTCTTACGGAAGAAACAGCGCAGGAGTTCTTGAGATCACAGACAGCAATGATTATTATCCTTTTGGGATGAATCATTTAAAAACGGGAAATGCCTACTTTGCCCAGGGAAGCTACAAGAGTACCAAGTATAACGGTAAAGAGTTACAGGAAACCGGAATATACAGCTACGGCTGGAGAGAGTATATGCCGGATATTGGGAAATGGAACGGTATTGACCAGCTGGCAGAAAGGTATTTTTCTGCAAGTCCGTATGCGTATGTACTGAATAACCCGGTCAATATGTTTGATCCTGACGGAAGGGTGACCATGGCGGCGATTACTGAAGCAATGTGGGCTAATACACCTGAAAATAGTAATTCGTATTGGTTTAATAATGGTTCTGGATTTACCAGCTATGACGGAGGAGATAAGGGCGGTAAGGCTGGTGGAGGAAGCTTAGCCTACGGATCTACAGTGAGTTACGGCAGTATATTTACGATGGGAGACGGAATATACACTTTGCCTCCATTAGTATTAAACGGATATGGCAGTTCTAAGAATTGGGGAGTCACCGTAAATAATTATAATAACAACCACAATATCCTTTACAATGGTATCGCAGGAATGCAGTCTGCCTGGAATTATGCAAACCGTCCTTTCGATCCTTTGGGAGCGGTAAAAGCAGATGGACCTATTCAATTCATCGGTGGAACGGGAGATCCTTTAGGTCTTTTTGATATTGCAGGACAGATTATAAGCAATTGGGAGCCTGAAAACAGATATCTTGCGATGGGCGCAGGAGTTATTGGAGGAATTGCTTTAAAGAAGCCGGGATTAGCTGTAAGAGAAGTACAAGTAGAAGCAAATATATTAAGACATTATACTACAGAAGCGGGCTATAAAGCAATAATGGAATCAGGAGAGCTACTTCCTTCAATTGGTATAAAGAATGCTAGACATGGATCCGGACAATATTTGACGGATCTAATGTCTCAAGAATTTACAAAAGGACAAGCATCTAGGAGATTATTTGGAGTTCCTTGGAACAGTAAAAAAATGAGTCATTTTATCGAATTAGATGTTAGTGGTTTAAATGTAACTAAGAATGGACCTTATAATTTTTTAATTCCGGGTAATGGTAGTCTTCCTTTACAAGGAATTATTGTAAATCATGGTCCCGCAATTTTTAGATAATAAAATAAATAAAAAATAATGCAAGAATCATTTGTGAAAAAATTTTGGGAAGAAGAAAGTATATGTTTTTATATCCATTTTCAAAATGGAACCGCAATTAGACAAATTGAAATCAGTTCTAAAAGAAAAGTCTTTTTAACATTAGAAAACCCTCAACAAGGAGAATCTATGCTTTATGACCAATCTATAGAAGAACTTGATCTACTAGATTCTGATTTTATTACAAAGGAAGATTTTGAAAATATTTGGAATGACCAATAAAAATAAAGCCCCATTTGGGGCTTTATTTGCTCTTATAATTTTCAACGATCAATAAATCTATTTGTGGATAATTTTCAGATAAATTTTCAATTATTCTTTTTACATCTTTCCAATCTAATCCACCTAATCCTGCTCCAATTTTGGGTAATGCTATTTTATTAATTTTATTTAAATTTGAATAGGATAACATTTTTTCCAAAGCAATCTCAATAGAATTAAGATCAGCTTTAGTTTTCCAAGTTGCTTGAGTACCTAAATTAAAAATAGTCCCATTTTCGTATTTATAGATGAAAACATCACCTAACAAAAACAATCCTTCTTGACATAATAATTTATATTCTTTATACATTTTAGGGTATTGCATTTTGAATTGTAATGCTATTCCTTTTCCCATAGCACCTGCACAGTTACAACCATGTGCAAAATTAGAAACATCTTTTAGACTAAAAATATCACCTTCATAAATATATGTAACCATTTTTTAAACAATATTTAATCAAAGATATTATTTTTAAATTGGATATTTTTGAGTTAAGACGTGTTTATGGTCCACAAGGAATTCCTAATAGTGCATTACAAGAATTAATTTAAATGAGTAAAACAATGTATCCAGGAGCTTTTATAAAATAATTAATATGGAAAATATGATTGATAAAACTTATTCTGATGCTGTAAAAGGATTAGATAAACAAATACTCATTAATTGTGATACTTGGTATAATTACGTATTAGATCTACCCCATGCTCAAAAAGTAGTTTATACTGTTTCTGTGCTTAATTGGCAAGTGGAAAATGGCGGTTTTCATCAATATTTTTTAAACTCTTATGGCCAATTTGCATATATAACTATTGAAAATTTAAAACTTATAGGAGCTGTCAATAAAGCTGATTTATTAGATGCCGCAACTCAACTTGTTAATGAGGATTATTTAATTGAAGACACCATTAGACATTTGATTTTTAATAAAGAATTATCAAAAATTGTAGACTTTGATGATGTATTATTTGATAAATTAAATGAATTGGATGATAATTATTACGAATTAGAAGATGAAGATATTATTGGTTTATTGGAAGAATATTTAAAGAAATAATCTCCCGCCCCCGCTCTACGAAGTTTGTAGCTTCGCAGATCATAAAAAAAATTCTGCTCTGGGTGTAAGTGTTGGTGGAGGAAATGGCGAAGATCCGGGTTCTTCAATATGGCAATCTTTCAAAAATTTCTTCAGCAATCTTTTTGGAGGAAAGAAAAGTGCTGCTACTGGGAATACTGTAAAAGCAATGGTAATAGATATTGCCTTAATTCCTGAAGAAGTGTAAGCAGCTTTAACTTGGGAATTAAGTTATGGCAACGGTAAAAACCCGGTCAATATGTTTGATCCTGACGGAAGGGTGACCATGGCGGCGATTACTGAAGTAATGTGGAATGCAACACCGGATAATACGCGTTCTTATTGGCTTAATAGTGATTTCGACGGTGGAGGAAAAGCCGGAGGTGCCGAAGTGAAGGACACTTTGTTTATACAGGAGGAACTGCAGGTTTGGCAGCAGGATATGGAATAGGGTCTACTTTAGACTTTGCAGGTAATTTCAACTCTCAGTATGGTCATGTTACGAACGGTGTTCTCCATTATACGTATTGGACAAATGGCACTCCAGGCAGTGGAAATAATATACAGGGGCTGGATGGTCATAGAATGAAGCTATCACAAGATACCAATTGGTATGGTACCGGTGGACGTGCAAATTGGGGCTTTGCATCTGCTGCTGCAAGTGCGGAACATTTATCTGGTATTTCAAGAATAGGCTCAAATTGGAAAATCTACCAAGCAACACAAACAGGCAGAATTTTTTATGGTAATCAATATGTAAAAACACTGGGTATTAGTAAAATAGGAAATATTGCCGGAAAAGCAAGTTTCGGAGTTGGAATGGCGATGGATACTTATGGAATTGTTGAATGGTCAAAAAATAGAAACTCTCCAAATGCTGTTCATCCAGCAAAAGCTGGATTGAATACTACAATGGGAGCTATAGGAGTATGGGGTGGACCCCCAGGAGCAATCGCTTCAGGATTTTATTTTGGAATAGACGCTTTCTATCCCGGAGGGTGGGCAGGTGCAATAAATGATCAAGACCGCTTGTATCAGGAGAATAAAGCAATTAACCCTAATTGGCAAATGTTCCCAGGAGCGATGAAACAATAAATTTAACATTATGGAATTCATTAAAAAAAGCTATTATTATTTTTTCTATAAAGTTTATAAATCTATTGAATATACATCAGATTTATCGGGTGGTAAATTCTTTTCTGCTTTTAAAGCAAGTATTGTTCTGATTGCGTTGGAATTTTGGCTTACCATTGCTATTTTAAATTATTATAACATTTTTATTGATAGACATGTTCATTTTCCTAAAAGTTATTATGTAGGAATTGCTTTGTTTTTCTCGTTTTTATCCTACATTACTATTGATTACAATGATGTTTGGAAATACTATAATAGAAAATTTGACAAGCTTCCTAAACAAAAAAATAAGATTGGGAGTTGGATAGTTTTCTTAATAATAATATTTATAATTACATTTTTTATATATTCAATTTATCTAATGAGTCAAATAGATTGGAGTCAATATAAATAATAACGTCTCGATGTTCGAATATTTTGTGAACGGAGGAAATATCAATGGACTTTCTTTCAATAATGGATGGGCAATGTGGTCCTGCTAAAGCAGGATTAAATACAGCTATGGGAGCTTATGGTTTAACAGGGGCTGGATGGTCATTCTGCGAAACTGAATTTGAATTCTTATTATAAGAATGATACCTCTTGGGAAGCCTATAAAAATTGGGCAGAATGGGGATCTACCGCAATGGAAGGAACATATGAATATATTGCAGCTCAAAGAACAGCATTTTACAATAGTGGTTCTTGGGTTGATAATTTAGGAAATATAAGAAGTATTCGATATGCAGGAAGAGATGCAGATTCACAAATAGGTTTAAGAGGTAATTATTTGAGGACTACTGCGATGTATGGAAAATATGCTAAAAGAGTTGGTTGGGTTGGAAATGTAATTTCTGTTGGAGAAGTTACTTATGCATCGTATGAAGATGGTTGGTCATTTGGAAAAAATACTCAAATAGCTACAGCAAAAGCAATTGGTGGGTTAATAGGAGCCTCTGAAGGTGCATTGTTAGGTGCCTACATTGGAACATTCATACCATTACCTGGAGCAGGAACTCTTTTAGGAGCGGGTTTAGGCTTTGCAGTTGGTTATTTATATGGTGAAATTGCTGGTCAGGTCGTTGAAAATATTCAAAAAAATTGATCAAATATGAAAGATATCAAAAAAAATAAAAAAAAACTTTTTCTTATAGTTGCTATAATGACCATTTTACTTATTATTGGGATAATAGCGGTATTAAACCCGACTAAATATACTAGTTTTATTTATCGTAATGAAATGATAATATTTATTGTTGGAGTAATGAGTATTATCATTTCAATATATCTAATTTTTAAATTTGGAATTAAATTATTTGACCAAAGTGCAAAGTTTTTAATTACTGATGAAGGTATTTATGACGGTGTCAGCATTTTAAATTATCCTTTTATAAAATGGAACGATATTGTAGGAATTGAAGAGTGTTGTATAAAAAATGTTCAACATGTCAAAATTTTACTTAAAGATCCTCATACATATATAAATAAAAAAAGTGGATTCACAAAGTGGGTTTTAAATTATAACTATAATACATATCAATCCCCAATAATACTAAATTGCACTTACTTGTCATGCTCATTTAATGATTTTAAAAACTCAATTTTAGATTCATACACTAAATATGATAAGTAAAATAAAAAAAATTGCAATCAGATTACATATTATGAAAATTCTTATGATTTGATTAATAATTTTAACTCTCAGTATTGCCATGTTACGAAGGGTGTCCTTGACGGTTATTCTTCGAAGTTGAATTTGAATTCTTCTAACCTCTAACAGTAAATCAATCAATCAATTGGTACGGATTAGAAGGACAAGGTAACTGGTTCTATGGAACAGGTGCGGTTCTAAACGGCTTTGCAGGATTGATCCAATCTCGATCGTTGTATACACAAGGATATAAAAAAGGATTATCTGGAAACTATCAATTAATAGGTAGAAATCTAAGTCAGTTTGGAAAAATGCCGATGGCTAATGCAACAATACCAATCTCTAAAATAGCAAAGGTTGGAAAAATAGCAGGTCATTTTTCTTTTGGTTTAGGTGTTGTATTTGATTTAGCAGGAGTTGGAATTTATATAAATGATCCAAATTCTCCAAATGCGGTATTGTAGGAGGTGTTTGGGATGGTGATATTGCAGAAAGTTGGGCGAATAGTGTAATTGAGTAAATCTGATTATTAATATAAAAATTAAGTATAATGAATACTATTGAGATAAAAAGCAGTAAGACTAAATTAATATTATTAATATTATTTTCTCTTTTGTTTATTTTTTTTGGACTTCTTTTGATAATTAATCCTGATAAATTTGTTTCTGCAATATTTAGAAATATAATATTTATACAGATTGCAGGATTTGCTGCATTGTTATTTTCTGCTTTTTGTTTAATATTATTAATAAAAAGCTTTATAACAAAGAAATTTAACCTCATTATAAATGAAAAGGGAATCATTGATAATTCTAGTTATTTAAGTGTGGGAATGATTACGTGGGACGATGTTACTTCTATAAAAACTATTGATGTGATGTCAACAAAATTTTTACTTATTCATGTTAAAAATCCAAATAATTATGTAAATAGTCAGAGTGGCATAAAAAGAAGTATTTTAAAAAGAAACATTAAAACATATGGTACACCAATCTCAATTTCTTCCAATACTTTAAATTATAATTTTCAAAAACTTGAAAAAACTATATTGCAATATTACAGCAAGTATAAAATTGATAATATTTAGAATATAATTTAGAAATGAAAATTCTGATTAGAGATACTGAATAAAATTTATGGAAAGAATCTGGAATCATTTACATTATACAATATTTAATCTTTATAAAAAAGTATATAAATTATTACCCTCTAAGAGGTTCAAGCGCTAATTATTTAAGTACTACTGCAACTACTGCATAGTTTGGAAAATATGCCAAAAGAATTGGATATGTTGGTTATGCAATTAATACTTACGACATAGGCGAAGGATTGGCTAACGATGGTTGGAAGCCGAGTAAGAATACTGTAGTTGCTACAGCAAAAGTTGGTACTGGCCTTGCTGTAGGTTATGCTGCTGGAGCTATTGCACCATGGCTTGCCGGTGCAATAGCTGGCGCCGAAGGCGGCTCTTTGGCACTTGATATTAGTACCATAATTGGCTTTATTGTAGGGAGGTATTGTAGCATATTACTCAAGTGAATATGTTGATGAAATTGTTGAAAATTCGTATAAATAAATTAAAGATTATGTCAGATATTATTTTTAAAAAAAACAAACCAAAATATTTATTTTTTTTGCTATTACTTTTAATATTAATAGTTTTTTTATTATACTTTGGGGTTTTATGGATATCTAATCCTAATAAATATATTTTTTCGTTAATGCCAAATAAAGTTATTATAATTTTATTTAGTATTGTAAGTATATTAAGTGCATTAATCTTATTATACATAATGCTAAAAAGCATTTTTAATAAAGAATTTTTTCTCAGAATTAATGAAAAAGGATTGTTTTTAGGAATTATTCAATACTCTAACAAATTAATTAAATGGGAAGATATCACAAAAATTGAAGTTATAAAAATAAATAATATTGGACATATAATGATTTATGTCAATAATATTGAATACTATAAAGTCAAAGAAAAAGGAATTGAAAAAAAAATTTTTATATCAAGAGTTAAGAGATATGGGACACCTTTTGTAATAAACACTAAAGCTTTATTAAGTTCTACCACTGAAATTACTGAATCAATAATTTTAAATTGGAAAAGATTCAAATAATCATCAAATAAATGTTTAATCGCATACCGCTACGCTAAGCCTCCCGACTTTGAGCGGATATAACATTTAAATTAATAGTTCCTTTCCCCTATAACCTAAATTATATAGATTTTGAAATATATAGAACAGCAGTAAAATACCTATTCACCATTTTTAAATGCTAATGAACTAATGTCGGGAGGATTTATAAGATTGATACCATAAAAATTTATGAAAATGAGCGAAATAAAATCTATTATAATGTTATTGGCAAATGAAATAAACGTTCCTAAAAACTTAATTCCTGAAATAAATGTATCTAACGATTTTGCAAAACCATTTATTGATACAGATAGAGAAGAAAAATTTTTCTACTATGTAATTAGAGAACGAGGTGTTGAACATAAAAGAGATTTTTATGGAGATGTGCAAGAATTACTGTACAGAGTTTTTAAAGATATTACATTTGTAATGGCAGCTGATTTTGAATTACGAAACAGAATAGAAAACCAAGATTTTAGAATTTTATTATTTAAAAAGCAAGAAGAGTTACTACTAAAATTGAATTGTGATTGGGCGAAGAATATTTATTTAGAAAACAAAAAATATTTAGAAATCTAGTCTGTTGGTAATACATTAAAAATAATGATTCCAGTTTTAGTACCTAAATCATTGATTTTAAAACTATTATTTAACAATTAAATAAGAGTAGATATTTTTTATTTTTGTTTTTTTGTGATAAAAACATATCTAAATGATTGAAGATAACCTTTTTTTGCCACAGTGTCTAATCCGCTGGAGGTGGGGGGATCTTTTGTTTGCACAGGAGGAACTGCAGGCTTGGTAGCAGGATATGGAATAGGGTCTACTGTAGACTTTGCAGGTAATTTCAACTCTCAGTATGGTCATGTTACAGACGGTGTTCTCCATCATACGTATTGCACGAATGGTACCCCAGGCAGTGGAAGTAATATACAGGGGCTGGATGGTCATAGAATGAAGTTATCAGAAGATACCAATTGGTATGGTACCGGTGGACGTGCAAATTGGGGCTTTGCATCTGCTGCTGCAAGTGCGGAACATTATCTGGTACTTCAAGAATAGGCTCAAATTGGAAAATCTACCAAGCCACACAAACAGGCAGAGTTTTTTATGGTAATCAATATGTAAAAACATTGGGTATTAATAAAATAGGAAATATTGCCGGAAAAGCAAGTTTCGGAATTGGTGTTGCAATGGATATAAGAGGAATGCTTATTTACAAAGATAATCCTAGTGTAATCTTCCCTGAAAACCGGAGCATTTAAAAATATAGTTTTTAAATTTGGAAG
>CAURNW010000036.1:0-15359 GCA_963526305.1 uncultured Chryseobacterium sp.
ACGTACACGGTAATCATTACCGATGCGAACGGATGTACTGCTACAGTAAATGCTATAGTATCTCAACCTGCAACAGCAGTTTCAGGAACGACCGTAGTGACGAATGTAGCATGTAACGGAGCTTCTAACGGATCTATTAACTTAACTCCGGCTGGAGGAACTGCACCATACACTTATAACTGGGGTGGTGGAATCACAACTGAGGACAGAACAGGATTGGCTGCCGGAACGTACACGGTAATCATTACCGATGCGAACGGATGTACTGCTACAGTGAATGCTACCGTGACGCAGCCAACTGCACTAAGCGGAAGTGTAACCCAAACCAATGTTGCCTGCAACGGAGGATCAACCGGAAGTGCTACGGTAACGGTAACAGGAGGAACTGCACCATACACTTATTCATGGTCTCCATCCGGAGGAACTGCTGCTACGGCAACAGGATTAGCTGCGGGTACTTATACAGTAACTGTTACTGATGCTAACGGATGTACACTGACAAGAACAGTTACGATTACTCAGTCTGCTGTAATCGGAGCCCCTACAGGCGCTGCAGTTCAGAGTTTTAATGCCGGAAATACACTAAGTGTCTTGGTGGTTAACGGACAAAACATCAAATGGTATGCTTCTGCTGCAAATGCTGCAAATCATACAGGCAGTCTGGCAATAACAACTCCGATAGTGAATAATACAACGTATTATGCTACACAGACCTTAGGTGGTTGTGAGTCTACTGCTTCATTAGCTGTTCTTGCATACAACGCAAGTTTAGGTGTTGTCAATGTAGCAAATGCTGATTCTGATATGCAGATTTACCCTAATCCTGTAATGGATATTCTTAAAGTAAGTGGAGAAGAAAAAATTATTAAATTAATTATATTCTCTGCAGATGGTAGAAAAGTTACAGAAAAGGTAATGACAAATGGAGATAGAGGAATTAATGTCAGCTCTTTTGTTCAGGGAGTTTACGTAATTCAGGTATTTACTAAAGATTATGTAAAAACATTTAAATTTATCAAAAAATAAAAATGGGTAGTTTTTAAGTAATTACTAAAATTCTAATAAGATTAACCTGCAGCTGTAAAGCTGCAGGTTTTTTTATGTTTAAAAATAAAAAAAGAATGAAAGCAGTCACAGAACTATGTCAGCAGTAAACAATTTGTTATAAGGATACTTTTTTTAATGAATCGAATTTTCTTAGAATTTTCTCTGCATTCTGAAAAATGATCACCTTAAAAATATTGCAGTAACAGATGAATTACCATAATTCTATTCCGAGAGAAATGAGCAGGTAACCGCAGGATAGCAGAAATTCGCAATAAGTATACTTTTATAAAAATTAAAATATGAGAAAAATCATGTCTTAAAGACCATCTCTTCTTGTCTTCTAATTTAAATGAAAGTATAAAGTAATCATAAATCACAATCACCAATCACAGAATGAAGAAATCAATAATAACCCTGGGTATTTTATTGAGTACCACCGGCCTTATCTTCGCACAGGAAAAGCAAACTGCCGGCACACCAAAAGATCAGGATAGTTTGCGGGCTGATCCCAACAGTAAAACTAAAGATATTGAAGAAGTCGTCATCATTGCTTACGGTACACAGAAAAGAGGTGAAGTTACCGGTTCCGTTGGAAGAGTCAGTGCTGAAAGTTTCAAAGACCGTCCTATTTCGAGAGTTGATCAGGCACTGACAGGGCAGATCGCCGGGGTCAAAACACGTGCCGCATCCGGAAAACCAGGAGAGCCATTAGAAGTAAGAGTTCGTGGTACAGCTTCTATTTCTGCAAGTAACTCGCCGCTTTATGTAGTAGATGGAATGGTTGTAGACGATATGGCAAATGTTTCTCCAGATGATGTGCAATCGATTGAAGTGCTCAAAGATGCAGCGTCTACTGCAATGTACGGATCCAGAGGTTCTAACGGTGTCGTGATCGTTACCACAAAAAAAGGAATGTCTGGAAAACCGTCATTCACCTTCTCGCAATATTACGGTGTCCAGACAATTGAAAAAAAACTGGATATCATGACAAGTTCAGAGTGGATTGACTACGCTACCGAATCGATCAATAAAAACTGGGTAGCTCTGGCGCCTGGTCATTCAGCCTCAGACAGCTACGCCGTGAGAGCTAATTATTTTAATTTAGCCAATACAACCAATTACAATCTGGCCAATGTCAACTCTATGGTTGATCCGCGATGGGGAACCGATCAGGTGGCCAATATTGACTGGCAGGATGCATTTTACCGCCCGGCATCGATCCAGAATTATCAATTGGCAGTACGTGGTGGAAGCAAAAATGTGAAGTATGCAATTTCAGCTGCTTATTTTGATCAGGAAGGCTTAGCTCTTAACACAGGGTTCAACAGGTTTAATTTAAGTGCAGCGATTGATGTAAATATATCAGATAAATGGAAAGCAGGAATTACCCTGAGACCCAGCTATTCCCAAAGTTACGGAGCTGCTGTTGACGGAAAAGACAATGAAGCCCACAAAATGCTTTCCATGGTTCCTGTTGCTGAATTGTCAGCAGGTGTCTATACCAATTTTTGGAAAAATGACCGGTATAGGTGGGCAAGTTCTTCCCAAAGTCCGATCGGTGTTTTGGAGAATACAACAAATAATACCAATGAGTTTAGATTATTGTCCAGTTTGTATATGTCATATGACATTCTGCCAAGTCTGAATTTGAAAATTTCCGGGGGTGCCACCAATAACTTTAATCTTAACAACGGTTACACTCCTACTTTCAATCTGATTACCAATATTCCCGGGCAGGTAAGTATTGCCAGTCGGAGAACGGTAAATTATAACCGGTATCTGGGAGAAGCATTATTATCTTATAAGAAATCTTTTGGAGATCACAATATTAATGCAATTGCCGGATACAGCGCAGAAAATTACAGAACCACCAGTCAATATAACAGGAATAAAGGATTTCCCAATGATGATCTGAAAACATTTAACTTCACACAGTCTGCTTCAGTTCTGAATTCAGAATACACTGCTTCAGAGTGGATGTTGCTTTCTTATTTCGGACGTGTAAATTATGATTACAAAAAGAAATACATGTTATCTGCAAGTATCCGTAGAGATGGTTCTTCAAGATTTGGCTGGAATAATCTCTGGGGAACTTTTGCTGCATTCGGAGGGGCGTGGAAAATTGATGAAGAAGAATTTTTAAAAGACAAAAGCTGGTTAAGCAATTTAAAATTAAGATACAGCTGGGGAGAAAACGGGAACAATTCAATTGGGGATTATAGAGCATTTGGAACACTTTCAGGTGGTAATTATTCATTTGGCGGAAATTTATCGAACGGTTTAATCCCAAACACAATTCCCAATCCTGATTTAACATGGGAAAAAACCAGGTCTTCAGATTTTGGATTTGAATTGGGACTCTTCAACAGAATTGATTTCACAGCAGATTACTATATTAAAAAAACCAATGATCTTCTTCTGCAGCAGCCTATACCTTATGTTACAGGATTTAATGTTATGTGGAAGAATGTAGGATCTGTTCAGAATAAAGGTCTTGAATTTGACTTAAGCACAAAAAATTTAACGGGAGCTTTTAAATGGAATACCTCAGCGAATATTGCCTTCAATAATAATAAAGTATTACAGTTGGGTAGCGATAATGCACCGATCTATACAGGTTTCAGCAGCAGCACCAACATTATTAAAGTAGGAGAAGAGCTTAATTCATTCTATTTATATGAAGCGATTGGAGTGCTTTCTACAGCGGATCTTACCAATACAGGAGTTGCCAAAACAAAAGGTGCCATTGCGGGAGATGTTAAATATAAAGATGTTAATGGGGATGGGGTGATCAACGAAAATGACCGTCATATCATTGGAAGTCCTACCCCTGATTACTACTGGGGTTTTACCAATACATTTTCATACAGAGGCTTTGACCTTTCTGTGTTTTTCCAGGGACAGAAAGGTGGGTACAGTTATGCACTGCTGGGTCGTGCAATTGACCGTACAAGCATGGGGACAACAACCAATGTGATGGGGAACTGGGCAAACAGATGGCGTTCTGATGCAGATCCCGGAGATGGAAAAACACCGAGACTCGACGGCACCACAGGAAGTCTTTTAGACACAAGATGGCTTTATGATGCTACCTATATTCAGTTAAAAAATGTGACGCTGGGATACAACTTTGAGCAGGATTTAGTGAGCAAACTGAAAATTTCTAATCTGAGGGTATACGTCAGTTTAGAAAATGTCTGGAGAAAAGACCATTATTATGGTGGTTATAATCCTGAATCCGTGCAGTCAGACGGTACCGATTACGGAGCCTATCCTAATGCCAAGGTATATATGATGGGTTTAAACTTTAACTTTTAAATTTTAAGAAAAATGAAAATTACTACAATAAATATGTTCCGTTTATCATTAAACATAAAATCTGTTACAAAAGCATTGATCTGTGGAACCGTGATGCTGGGAATACTCAGCTGCGAAGATGATTTGATGCTTGAACCTGAAAATAATATAACACAAAACTCCTTTTATACGACTGAACTGCAAATCAGCCAGGCATTGTCCGGAGTATACTCCGCTATGGTGAACGCTTCATCCAGAGGAGGTTATGATGTTAATTTTTATTTGTTGGCATCAGAAGTGCGTTCCAATAACTTCAATGCAATTTCACAGAACGGTAACAGGGATTATTATGCCATTAACCGTTTTCAGGACACCTCTTCCACTGATGAGATGGGAATTCTTTGGGAAGATGCGTATCAACAGATCTCTTATGCCAATACCCTTCTTTCAAGAATCGATGCAGTCCCATTTGCAGATCCTGCGATAAGGGAACAGTACCGTTCTGAAGCAAAGTTTTTAAGAGCATATGCCTATTTTGAGCTGATGCGCAGTTTTGGAAAAGTTCCTTTAATCGTTAAACCTGTAAGTCCCGAAGAAGCGGCTAAAATACCGCGTACAGATCTGGCATTACTTTATACTTTTATAACTTCGGAAATTGAAGCATCGGTAGCAGGATTAAAGAATGTATATGATGCAGCAAATAAAGGAAGAGTTACAAAATCTGCGGCCCATGCATTATTGGGAAGGATTTATCTTACAGGATCAGGATATCCGTTAAATAACAGCTCTTATGTAGCGAAAGCAAAAGACCATTTATTTACAGTCATTCAGGGAGAAGGGCAGTTCGTTACGTTCGCCCCTAATTATGCAGATTTGTTTAAAAGTGTCAACGACAATAAATACCATGTTTTTGAAATTCAGCATATCAGTGGCGGACTTTCCCAAGGGTCTTATTTACCGAGTTACGTTTCACCTAATTTTGGAGTCAGTGATCCTTTTTACAATCCGCAGGGAAGCTTATACAGTTCTTCTGAATTAGGAGTTTCTCAATCGCTGATTAATACCTACGAACCAGGAGACCTGAGATTGCCTTTAACCGTTAAAACAAGTTTCATAGCGCAAAACGGACAGCCGGATAATGCCAATTTTTTCGTAAAGTTTCGTGAAAAAGGATTGGTGATTACCAACCGTTATGACTGGCCGGTCAACTTTCCGGTTATACGGTATGCGGATGTACTCTTAATGTATGCGGAAATTTTGAACAACGATGGGAATACAGTTGCTGCAGTTCCTTACTTAAACAGGATCCGTCAGAGAGCAGGTCTCACTCCGGTTTCCACATCACTTTCAACAGCTGACTTTACCACATCACTCAGAAAAGAAAGAAGAGTGGAATTTGCAGGTGAAGGGGTTTACTGGCATGATTTGGTACGTTGGAATACCGGTGTGGCGGTTATCAACCAGGCTGCAGCAAACCTTAACTATAATTTTACCATTACAACCAATGATTATTTATATCAAATACCATTATCTCAAATTCAGGTGGCGGGATATGATCAGAATCCTTAAAATACTTTAGCCGGGTAGTGGAAATTTTACACTCAGAATAATCAGTTAAACAGTAATATAACGGAATCCCTAAGCTTCGGCTGAGGGATTTTTAGTTACATAAATTATTTAATTCAATCAACGTATTTCATCTCTATTCTCATCCCACTAATCCACAAATTGAAATATTATTCACTTTAAATGTTTCAGATTAAATCTGCAAATCGTTACTTTTGTTAAAATTAACCCTATGAGGAAAGCAGTTTTACTCACAACGATTGGTCTGGGACTGTTGTCCTGCACTACTCAAAATATCAGAAAAAATATGGATTTACCTACGGAATGGAAGCACACCACCAATATCTACGAAGTCAATCTAAGACAATATAGTCAGGAAGGTACTTTTAAGGCCTTTGAAAAAGAAATGCCCCGTCTCAAAAATATGGGAGTGAAAACCCTTTGGTTTATGCCGGTCACACCGATTGCCCAGCTTAATAAAAAAGGAAGTTTAGGAAGCCAGTATGCTGCTGCAGATTATACATCAATCAATCCGGAATTCGGAACGATGAATGATTTTAAACACCTGGTCAATGAGGCTCACCGATTAGGTTTTAAAGTAATTATTGACTGGGTAGCCAACCACACGGGATGGGATCATATATGGACAAAAACACATCCTGATTTTTATTTGAAGGATCCCGACGGAAGTTTTCATAAAGCTTCAGGAATGGACGATATCATTGAACTTGATTACAAGAATAAAGAGATGAGAACAGCAATGATCGATGCCATGAAATTTTGGGTGAAGGAGACCAATATCGATGGTTTCAGATGTGACCTAGCATCCTGGGTAGAAGTTGATTTCTGGGAAGAGGCAAGACCTGAAGTCGAAAAACTCAAACCCCTATTCTTCATAGGAGAATATGATGAACTTGAAAATCCTCACTATGGTAAGGTTTTCGATGCCAGCTATTCCTGGAAGTGGATGCATAAATCTGCTGATTACTACAGTAAAAACGAGCCTATCAGTGAATTGACAGACCTGCTTAAAAAATATTCTGCTATCGGAGATTCTTCGATGAGATCATGGTTTACAACCAACCACGACGAAAATTCATGGAACGGAACCGAATTTGAAAAGTATGGAGACATTACAAAACCAATGGCTGTATTTTCTGCTACCTGGAACGGAATTCCGCTTCTGTATTCCGGTCAGGAGCTTCCGAATTTAAAAAGACTTGAATTCTTTGAAAAAGATGTCATCGATTGGAACGGAAAATATGAAATGGCAGATTTTTATAAAACCCTCTTGAATTTAAAATCCTCAAATCCTGCTTTACGCGGTGGAGATCCTGCTGTTGCAACATATCTTCTCAATACAACGGCTAATGATAAGATCCTGGCTTATATAAGAAAAAATGGTAAAAACGAAGTGTTGGTCGTATTGAATTTTTCTAAAGAACCTGTGAATTTTACTGTTACGGATGATAACTTTAATGGAACTTTCAAAAATGTTTTTGATGGAAAGAACAGAGATTTCAGCGTAGGAAAAGACTTTAATTTTAAAGTTTCTGATTTTGCTGTTTTTGAAAAATAAAGTAAGTATCTCCATCTTAAAAACCCTGCCAGCGTTTCAAACGCTGGCAGGGTTATGAGTAGCGTAAGAAAAATGAAATGAATAAATTTCAGATGTATTATCATAAAAAGTATAATTACATATATTTAGAATTTTAAAAGATTAGTAACTAAAAACGCTGGCAGGGTTAAGAATAAAAAAAATTATGAATGGATAAAATTCAGATAATATCAATAGTAAAAAATAAGATTGCAGCAAAAATTCAGACTTTCGAAAATCTTATTGCTGAAACCCGTGCTTCAAGTAATGATACTAAAAGCTCAATGGGCGACAAATATGAGACAGGACGTGAAATGCTGCAGCAGGAGATCAACAATATTCAGAGACAACTGAATGAATCTCTGAACCAACAGAATTTTCTGCAGAAACTCAATACAGATATCTGCACAAAAGTTCAGAACGGAGCTCTGGTGCAGACTGATAAAGGATTTTTTTACATTTCAGTTTCGGTGGGTGAAATTGTTTTTGAGGATAAAAAAATAATGACCATCTCCAGCGAATCTCCTTTGGCAAAAGCCATGTTTGGTAAAAAAGCCAGAGAGGTTTTTACCATTAATAATATTAGTCAGAAAATAAAAGAAATAATCTGAATATGAGGAATTTGAGAAATTTTCTGCCAGCCCTGTTTTTAATTGTTCATTCTTTGGTTCAGGGGCAGATTAAAGCTAATATTTCATCTGATAACTATGATCTACAATCTGTTGATATCAATATTGGCAAAATTATTATTCAGCTTAGTAATAATGGGAGAATTTCAGGATTTCAGCCGGTTGATTCAGATGGAGCAGTTGACTATTATGACTCAAATTTTGAAGCTTACCGGTTTGCAAAGTTAAAAACGATCGCAAATCTGAAAATTGACTATTGGGATGTTCTGGATAAAAGTGATCTGAGATATGGGAAGATTAAGAATATCGGAACCGTTACAATAGAATATTATGATTCTTTTGATAAAGAAAAATATGGTAAAGTAAAAAAGATAGGAGATCTTCAGATTGATTATTGGGAAAGCAGCATTGTTGATGACAGTAGGTTGGGTAAATTAAAATCTGTAGGTTCTGTCTTAATTGATTTTGGATTAAAAGAAATAGTAGGGTCAGCGAATTATAGAAAACTGACCAGATTCGGATCTGTCTATTTAGAGTATTGGAATGATACAATATTCGATAAAGATAAATATGGAAAGCTGAGATTGATCAAAGGAAATACAAAAGATGTTTCTGTCAGCATAGTCTGGTGAAAAATTTAAGAAAAATTTATCATTGCTTCAAATTGAATCTGAAATTGATTGTCGTAAATTTAGAATATAAATAAATACTAACAAAAATTTATTAATATGGGAATTTTAGACAATAAAGTAGCTCTTGTTACCGGAGCAGGTTCAGGAATAGGATTGGCCATCGCTCAGTCTTATGCTAAAGAGGGTGCTAAAGTAATTGTTTCAGACATCAATGAAGAGCACGGGAATCAGGCTGTGGAAAAAATAAAATCAGAAGGTGGAGAAGCTTCTTTTGTGAAAGCAGATACCTCCGATGCAGAGCAGGTTGAAGCTTTGGTTAAGTCAACCGTAGAAATATACGGGAAATTGGATATTGCCTGCAACAACGCAGGAATTGGAGGTGAGCAGAAACTGACGGGTGACTATGGTCTGGACAGCTGGAGAAAAGTTTTGAGTGTAAATCTTGACGGAGTTTTTTACGGATGTAAATATCAATTGGAGCAAATGGAGAAGAACGGTGGTGGGGTCATTGTTAACATAGCCTCGATCCACGGAACAGTGGCAGCGCCTCTTTCCTCGGCTTATACAGCGGCAAAGCATGCGGTTGTGGGCTTGACAAAAAATATCGGTGCAGAATACGGACAGAAAAACATCCGTTGTAATTCTGTAGGTCCGGCATATATTGAAACTCCGTTGTTGGACAGTGCGAGTGGGGATATGAAAGAAGCGTTAATTGCCAAACATCCGATGGGAAGATTAGGGAGATCTGAAGAAGTTGCAGAACTGGTATTGTTTTTAAGTTCAGAGAAATCATCATTCATGACCGGAGGTTACTATCTTGTTGATGGCGGCTACACTGCTGTTTAATACATTTTAACGAAATATATGATTCAGGCATTCATGAAAATGAATGCTTTTTTTAATCTTTTTCTGATTTAGATTCTTTAAATTTGACATTTGAAAATTCCCTGAAAAATGCAAAATTATTTAGATCTTTTAAAACATATCAAAGAAAACGGAACTGATAAAACTGACCGCACCGGGACAGGTACGAGAAGTGTTTTCGGGTATCAGCTGAGATATGATTTATCGAAAGGTTTTCCGATGGTGACCACCAAAAAAGTGCATTTGAAATCTATTATTTACGAATTACTCTGGTTTTTGAGAGGGGATACCAATATAAAATATTTAAATGACAACGGAGTCAGCATCTGGGATGAATGGGCAGATGAAAACGGAGATTTAGGTCCCGTGTATGGAGCACAGTGGAGAAGCTGGAACGGAGCAGATCATAAAGTGGTAGATCAGATTTCAGAAGTAATTGACCAGATAAAAAAAAATCCGGACTCACGAAGATTGATTGTTTCTGCATGGAATGTTGCTGAAATTCCCAATATGGCTTTGGCGCCCTGTCACGCATTATTTCAGTTTTATGTAGCTGATGGTAAATTATCTTTACAACTGTACCAGAGAAGTGCAGACGTATTTTTGGGTGTCCCGTTTAATATAGCGAGTTATGCGCTTTTATTGATGATGGTTGCTCAGGTTTGTGATCTTGAAGTGGGAGATTATATTCACAGTTTTGGAGATGTTCATATTTACAACAATCACTTTGAACAGGTCGACAGACAGCTTTCAAGAGAGCCAAAGGAACTTCCTGCCATGAAATTAAATCCTGATGTTAAAAATATTTTTGATTTTAATTTTGAAGATTTTACCTTAGAGAATTACGAGCCACATCCGGGAATTAAAGCACCGGTAGCGATCTAAATTTAAATTAGAGATAGAAAAGTGGGGTGATAAAACTTCACTTTTTTTGTAACTATTCCTCATATAATACTACTTATTTCACATGAAATCAATTAAAATTACTTTAGAACAAAATGTTGATGCTGAGAATTTAAAGCAAATTCTGCTGCAGATAAAAGGAGTCGCTTCGATTGAGATCATAGACGAAGATAATCCTGAAAGTGAACTGAAAAAAGCTTTTGCCAAAACAAAAGAGCAACTGAAAAAAGGCGATTACGAAACTTTGGTAAATGATATTTTCGAAATAATCACAAAAAATAATTCAAAAAAATAAAAGGAAAGAAATGAAGAAAATCATTTTATCTATTGCAGTATTGGGAGCTTTGTTTTCCGGAAATGTATCTGCACAGACAGAAACTTCAGGCAGAGAAAAAGTGTACAGAGCGACACCTGCTAAAATAACAGAACTCAAACATACAAAACTTAAAGTCAGTTTCGATTATCAGAAAGAGCAGATGAATGGAGAAGAATGGTTAACAGCTTCACCCTATTTTTATGCTTCCAACGAATTGATTCTTGATGCAAAGGGAATGTTGATTCATGAAGTGGCTTTAGATAATAATGGAAAAAAATCTCCTCTAAAATATGATTACAAAAATGATGTTTTAAAAATTTCTTTGGACAAAACATACCAGAAAAACCAGGACTATACCGTCTACATAAAATATACCGCCCGTCCGAATGAAGTAAAACAGGAAGGAAGTATGGCAATTAGCGATGCAAAAGGACTGTACTTTATTAATGCTCAGGGAAAAGATCCTGATAAACCGACACAGATCTGGACCCAGGGAGAAACAGAATCATCATCAGCATGGTTTCCAACCATTGACAAATCTATTCAGAAAACAACTCAGGAAATCTATATGACTGTTCCTGATAAATATGTCACGCTTTCAAACGGACTCTTAAAAGATTTCCAGAAAGAAGCGAACGGCTTAAGGACGGATCATTGGGTGATGGATAAAAGGCATTCCACGTATCTTTTTTTCATGGGTGTAGGAGAATATGCTGTGGTAAAAGATAAATGGAAAAATATTGCGGTCGATTATTATATTGAAAAAGAATACGAACCGTATGCAAAGCAGATCTATGGAAATACGCCTGAAATGATTGAGTTTTTCTCAAAAAAATTGGGGTATGATTATCCGTGGTCAAAATATGCACAGATTTCAGGAAGAGATTATGTGAGTGGAGCAATGGAAAATACGACGGCAACCCTTCATGGAAGTGATATTTTGCAGAAACCGGGACAGCTGATAGACGAGAACAAATGGGAAGACACCATTGCTCATGAGCTTTTTCATCATTGGTTTGGTGATCTGGTTACAGCAGAAAGCTGGAGTAACCTGACGGTCAATGAATCATTTGCCAACTATTCAGAATACTTGTGGAATGAATATAAATACGGTAAAGATCAGGCAGACTACCATCAGATGGAAGATGTCAACCATTATATTCACAATCCTTCAGATTTCAAAAAAGATCTGGTAAGATTTGATTATGCTTCACGGGAAGATGTTTTTGATCTGGTGACTTACCAGAAAGGAGGTGGAATTCTTCACATGCTGAGAAATTATCTGGGAGACGAAGCATTTTTTGCAGGAATGAATGATTACCTCAAAACCTATGAATACAAAAATGCTGAAGCGCACCAGCTGAGGTTATCATTCGAAAAAGTTTCAGGAAAAGATTTAAACTGGTTCTTCAACCAGTGGTATTTTGGCAGCGGACATCCGAAATTGACATATACCTACACTTTTGAACCTGTAAAAAAACAGGTGACGGTGGTAGTCAGTCAGTCTCAGGAACTTCCGTTTGAGTTTCCTCTGGCGATCGATGTATATGATAATGGAAAACCGAAAAGACAACAGGTCTGGGTAAATGCAACGGCAAAAAATACATTCAGTTTTGATGTCTCTAAAAATCCTGATCTGATCAACATCAATGCAGACGGAATATTGGTCGCAGATATTACCGATAACAAAACACCTGAACAGAATCTTGTGCAGTTCATGGGATCCAAAGAATTTAAGAGCAGGTATAATGCACTTACTTCTATCAAAGATCAGGTAGGAAAAAGTCCTGCCGCAACAAAATTATTATCTGCAGCTTTAAAAGATCCTTATTTCAGAGTACGGATGAAAGCTTTGGAACTGATGGACCTCTCAAACGCAGAACAGCTTAAAACTTTGGGAGCTGATGTCGAAAAATTAGCACAGAATGATCCGAAAACATTGGTTCAGGGGGCAGCGATTGCAGCTTTGGCAAAAACGAAAGATAAGAAATATCTTCCTGTTTTCGAAAAAGGAGTGAGTGCCGTTTCAAATTCCGTTAAAGGGAATTCTTTGGCAGCTGTGCTGGCGATTGATCCTTCAAAAGTGAATGCTCTGGGTGATAAAATTGATCTGGAAGGAGCTTCTGAAGACATGCTTACCCAATTGTTACCAGTTGTTGTTAAAAATAAAGTGACTTCACAGATGGCAAATATTGCTTCGGTTGTTGCATTTTATCCGTTTGTGAAATTCCAGAATCCTGAATTGGGGAAAGTGGCGGAAGAAGGATATAACTGGATCATGAGTTCAGATAACCTTAAAGCAACAGAAAGTATTACCAAAATATTGGGACAGGCAAAAGGGCAGATGGGAGATAATCCTCAGGTGAAAATGATGATTACCCAAATGTTGAAGTCGGGTCTTGATAAAAAAATGGAAATGTTAAAACAAAATCCTCAGAAAGCGGCGAGTATTAATCCACAGATTGATGCGATTAATAAAGCGATTGAAAATTTTAAATAGACCAGAATCCTATACAGATCTAAGGCACCTCTTTTTAGAGGTGTTTTTTTTTGGACTGTCAAAGTATCTGCTTGTTTAGTAAATATAATCTGTTGCTTTGTCAAAGTCAGGTTAGTAATTTATCATATCGTTAAAAAAAATAGTATTTATGGGTCTTTTTTGTTGAATCTTTTATAAATTCGATTAAAATTTAAGAGATTATGGGATTTGGAATTGAGGCAGCAAGCTATTATGTACCTTCTTTGTATTTGGAAATTAATGATTTAGGAGAAAAAAGAGGAATTGAACCTGCCAAATTACAGAAAGGTTTAGGCCTGTACAAAATGGCAGTTCCCGATGTGCATGAAGATGCAGCAACCTTTGCAGCAGAGGCTTTGCTGAAATTGATAAAAGATTACCGGATCAATCCAGGAGAGATATCACGGATTTATTTGGGGACAGAAAGTGCGGTCGATGCTGCAAAACCTACTGTATCTTACGCAGTGCAGATGGTAGAGAAGGTTTTAGAAGAAGCGTATGGCGAGAGGTGTTTTAGAAATTGTGATATCGTAGATATGACTTTTGCGTGTATTGGTGCAGTAGATGCTCTTCACAATTCATTAGATTTTGTACGGGTAAATCAGGATAAAAAAGCTGTGGTCATTGCAAGTGATTACGCAAAATATGAGTTGGCATCTTCAGGAGAATATACGCAGGGAGGCGGTTCGGTTGCATTACTGGTTTCAGCAAAACCCGATCTTCTTGAAATTGAAAACTATTGGGGAGTTGCCACTGAGAGTGTTTTTGATTTTTTCAAACCGAGGCGACATTTTATGAAAAAAGATTTAACCGGTGCTCCGGAGAATTTTCCTGATAAAATTGAGGTTTTTACTGATGAGCCGGTTTTCGATGGTCAGTATTCCAACCAGTGTTATCAGGACAGGATAAAAGAAGCCTACGAACATTATAAAGATATTTCCGGAAAACACAAAGCTTACGAAAACTGGAGGTACCTGATCTTTCATCTTCCGTATGCATTTCATGGAAAACGGGTTTTTACGGAAATTTACAGTATGGAAAACGGGCTTAACTATTCAACAGCTGAAGAAAAAAAAGCAGTTGCGAAATCTGAAGATTATCTGAAATTCATTGATGATAAAATCGAAAAAACACAGAGAGCTTCATCTGAGATCGGAAATATGTACACAGCGTCTATTTTTATGGCATTGCTTTCAGCATTACAGGTGTCATTCAATGAAGAAGAAGAATTGGCCGGTCAGGAAATTGGATTTTTGAGTTATGGAAGCGGTTCGAAGTCAAAAGTTTTTGCCGGTAAAATATCTGAAAACTGGAAATCAGTCGTTTCAGAATGGAATTTGTTTCAGGATCTGAATGATCGTTTAGCCATCGACTTCGATACCTATGAAAAAATTCACAGAAAGCAGTTGGAGCATTCAGTGGATCCTGACTATAGCGGATTCGGATTACAATCTGTTGAATTGGAAAATCCTGTTTTGAAAGGAGCCAGATTTTATGGTTATAAAGAATAGGATGCTGGTTTAAGACAGGTAAAGTTGTAATGACTGAAGAACTTTAAATAAACAAAACAGATTAATTTCTGATAGAATATTTTGCTTCTGATTTCAGGGGCATATATTTTGGGGAGCTTATTCGTGCTTTCCGCTGTATCTTTTTCTCCTGGCTATCTTCGATCCGTTTTAGAAAAAGGATGCCGCTACAATCCCGGCTAGGGGAGTAGTTAAGAAATGATGTTTGGTGATCCTCAAAACTTCTTTACTTTATTTCAAAGCTCTTTGACCGCACAACAACATACCTTATATAAGTCTTACCTAAAAAATGATCTGCCATACTATATATAATAAGAACCAGCTTTGTCTGAGGATCTTTGTATTACTTTACTGAGTGAAACGGCTTTGTTTACTTTACTATGCAGCATAATTTCACCAAACCTTAGTTTATCCTTGCGTTAATAAACCAATACCCATCATAAAATAGCGATCATACCCGG
>CAURNW010000037.1:0-7267 GCA_963526305.1 uncultured Chryseobacterium sp.
CGAATACGGATCCCGAGGGTCAGGGCAGGGTTCAGGTGAGATTTGACTGGCAGACGAATGATACGACTCACTTTATCAGAATGATGAGTCCTGATGCAGGAGGAACAGATCAGATCACGCAGAACCGAGGTTACGTAGCGATTCCGGAGGTTGGAGACCAGGTGATGGTGAACTTCGTTCACAATCATCCCGACCGACCATTTGTAATGGGAGGAATGTTCCATGGAGGCATAGGATTGGGAGGAGGCATGGACAACCGTGTGAAATCAATTCAGACGAGAAGCGGCCACCGGGTGGTCTTCACGGAAGATGAAAGCATCATCATCACGGATAAATCAGGAAATGAGATCCATCTGGACACGACGGGAAGCAATATCACGATTACTGCTCCCGAAACCATGACGTTCAACTGCAAGAATATGAATATTAACGTAGGACAGAATATGACCACTTCGGTCGGGGTTAATAAATCTGACACAATCGGAATGAACAATACTGAAAGTGTAGGAGCTATGAAAATGACTTCAGTGATGGGAGATACGAGTATGTTTATTACCGGGAAGCTGACCGAAATGATTGAGGGCGATTTTCACAGTGAAACTAAGCAGGGGAAAACAGTTGTCAACAGTGAAGGAGGAATTGAAACAAGTGCTGTCGGCAAAATAAAAAAAGATGCTGACGGAAATATTCATAACAGAAGCGGAGAATTAGGAAAAGCATATTAAATAATCACTTATGAGTAGAACAAGAATTGTAAAAGGCAAAATAACAGAAGTTGTAGGTGGTGATTTGCAATATTATTCTTCGGCAGACATTGTTGAGAGTTCGGCAGACGTTTATTCAGAAAAAAGTGCCAAAAATATTTTACATGCAGGAAGTCCTTCCAAACCGACAGGTGAAAATATTAATGTCAAATGCATGGTCAAGTTTAGACCCGGCGAAAAATATATCGGACAATACGGATTTGACTGGATAAGGGTTGCTGATACAAACTTAGTTGGAGATAACCCGTACAAAGATATTATTTCTAATAAAAATGGTGTTCATCCTGACGCAAATGAATTCAGTCTGCTTAAGAATAGATTCGATAAAATATCAGTCAGGTCAAAAAATGTAATCTATATTATTCCTGAGTTAAATTTATATCCGGGATTTGAAGCGCAATTGCTGCTGTACATCGAAATTGAAGAAAAACCGGAAAAGATTATTTTAAAATATGACCGGCATATTCTGGATCTGAGAGGGAAAGAGGAAATCAGAAATATATCTGTAACTCCTAAAGGTCAGCCACACAAAGAGTATCTTACCGTTTATTCGAAAGAAGCAAGTTCTAAAGTAACTTATATAGAAGCATTTGCTGTTGACAAAAAAGGGTTGGAACATTTGGTAGGGAAGCTTAAAGTTCTGCCAAATAAGACGGTGCATACATTACCCGTAATATTTGTTGGGGTAACGACCAACCTGTCCGGCGTAAAAGGTAATGCTAAAACCGGAAGTTATCTCGGAGAATATAAAAATCTGTTTACGCTGTACCGACAGGCATTGGTAAAACCTGATCTGAAATATATACAGAGATTCGATGTTTCGGGTGATGCTGAAATACAGTCTTTTAAAGTTCCGGGAGGCATTGCTTATCAAAAACAGGTAGGTACAGCAAAAAAATTTTTGCATCATAGACTGGAAGCCTTATTTAATGCTGCACATCCGGAATATACAAGTTACTATAAAGTGTTTTTTCTTGCAGACGTTTCTCCGGGAACGGCCGGAGTGGCATTGCTGAATACGAAATTAACCATCGTATTTACCCCGAGGAACCCGGCTACGACCGTTCATGAACTTCTGCATGCAGTGGGTTTGCCACACTCATGGGAGAAGGGAAATAAAAATACGGATATTAATGGATTTATATTTGAAAAATTTAAAACAGACAATGTGATGGATTATTCTAAAAACCGATATTCACTTTGGAAATGGCAGTGGAAAAAGCTGCAAAGTAACTGTACCCATCATCAATATAAACCCTGACATCTAATGAGAAAACTAATTTTTATCTTCTTAATAACGATATTGTTTTCTTGTAACGGACAGGGAAACGATAAGAACAGCATTATACCTAAAACGACAAAAACTGCCAAAATGCAAAACATTGATATTAATCTGTGGAAAGAAAAAGCAACAAATTATATGAAAAGCCTGAGTGAAAGCGGAGAAAATATTGTATTAGATACACCATATTATTTTTTGAAAGAAACTCAGGGAAATAAAGTCACTGAGTTTTCAGGAAATGATAAAGAAGGCTATTCGTTAAAAGAGACTTTGCCAAAACCTAATATCTATAATAATATTAAATTTTACCGGGCAAACGGAACGATTCTTTATTCATTTAAGACATTGTTGATAAGTCCGAATATTGTGATAGGAAACCATACGGAATACGATGAAAATGGAAATGCAGTTAAAAATGAAGATTATGACGAGGGATTCAAATCAACACCGGAAAAAATTATTGAGTTTATAAAAACTCATGGCGGAAACATTGAAAATGAGCTTACGATTATCGATCGACAGAAAAACGAAAATGGAAATACCTGGTATGTTGAGTTTTTAATCCCGGAAAAGAAAACAGTCAAAATTTTCACTCTTGAGGATGGCACACTCAAAATAGTAAAGTCTGAAGAAAGAAGCTCTGACTTTTTAGAGGATTAAGATGAACAGGTCTGTTGGTAATTGCTGATTATTTTAATGTCAACTTATAAATAAGTAAATTAATTTTAAGGTTAAATAGTAAACACAGATCAGAGAAACAGCAAAATGGATTAATGTAAGGCTGAGGAGATTTTAAATCCGTAGTATGAAAGCATAAATATGTGAAAAGAGATTCGTTCCGGAGATAATACCAATATAATTAAAATACATTCGCATTTATATTGATACTTCATAAATAAATCATTATTAATTTTAATCATTGACAAAAAAAACTTATTTTAGTTACACCAAAAAAATTGTCACCACGAATATTAATATTGAAAATACATGGGAGTACTAGTTACCAACGAAACAGTAAAACAGCTTTTTCACATAGCGCAGTCGATTGCCAGGGAAAATTATAATGCAACCTACAGCGGTCCGCATATTCTTCAGGCCTTAATGCATAAAGACATAGGCCTTAATGATTTTTTAAAAAGCATTGATAAAGATCCCGGATATTTTTATGAGTGGGCTGATGTCCGGATCGAAGATTATCCCAAAACGACTCATCTTCCCAGTGAAGTGGGTGAAGGAGAATTCGTTGATCAGATTCTCGAAGAAGCTGATGATATTAGATTAAAATTAGGCCTGGACGAAATTACACCCCTCTGTATTTTAACAGCAATCGTAAAACCACAGGTCGCTTTTACATTACAGCAACTCAAATCTCTTCCTTTGAGGGAACACGAAATCTTCAATTTATACAGAAAAGATACCCCTTATGCCTCTTCCGAAAACAGTGACATTTCTTCTCTTTTTTCTAACGGGTCAGAGTATTCAGACAATTCTTATCCTTCCATTAAAAGTTACTGCATAGACAGAACTTTGCAGGCGAGACAGGGTGCTTTAGAAAATATCATCGGTCGCGACAAAGAATTGAGGATGCTGGTAGAAATTCTCTGCAGGAGAACAAAACCCAATGTCATCATTATTGGTGAACCGGGAGTTGGAAAAACCGCTTTGGTGGAAGGCTTTGCGACTGAAATAATCCGTGGAAACGTTCCCGAAATGCTCAAAAATGCAACACTGCTGGAATTGGATACCGGAGCGTTGCTGGCCGGAACTTCCTATAAAGGGGAAATTGAAGACCGCCTGAAAAAAGTCATTAATGAATGTAAAAAGATAGAGAAGGCTATTCTTTTTATTGATGAAATACATACCCTGCTAGATCCTAAAGGAAGCATAGGAAACATCGGTAATATTCTCAAACCTGAACTCGCAAGAGGTGAAATTACCGTTATCGGAGCTACAACTCAGGAAGAATACAGAAAAATAATCGAGCCTGAACAGGCATTCAACCGTAGGTTTGAAGTTCTTACCGTTAATGAACCGGATGAACAGGCCTGTGTAAAAATGATTGATGTTCTTTTGGAAGGCTATAAAAAACATCACGGTATTGAGGTTGATAAGGCTGCTTTACCGGAATGTGTGCGTCTCGCAAAAAGATATGCAAAAGGCAAAAAATTACCGGATGCTGCGATCGATTTATTGGACAGGACAATGGCTGCCATTAAAATGCTTGATGAACTTTCGGAAAAAGAACTGGAAGGCTGGAAAGACAATTATGAAAACATTCTTAAAGAAGAATTTTCAGACGACAAAGATAAGGCTGATGAACTGATCTGGAATTATAATTTACTGAGAGATAAAATCAGTCCTATTTTATGGGGATCCCTGAACGAACAGCCACAGATTGATAATTCGATGCCCGTTGAGCATCTGCAAAAAGTAATTGAAGACACTTTTACAGAGTTGATACAGCATGCCTCGACAAAGAGAGAAAAGGTAGGTAAGCTGGAACTTGCTGCTGTTATGGCAGCAAAAACCAATATTCCGATCGGTAAAATTCAGGCACAGGAAAAAGAGAAGCTTTTGAATATGGAATCTCTTTTACTCAACAGGGTCGTTGGTCAGGATCATGCCCTGAAAGTACTTTCTGATGCCATTGTCGAAAACAGAAGCGGATTAAATAAACCGGGACAGCCTATTGGCTCATTTTTCCTTTTGGGACCTACAGGAACCGGAAAAACGGAACTGGCAAAATCAATGGCTGAATTGCTTTTTAATGATGAAAAAGCAATGGTTCGTTTTGATATGTCTGAATTTAAAGAAGAGCATTCCGCTGCATTATTATATGGTGCTCCTCCGGGATATGTCGGATACGAAGAAGGAGGGATGCTGGTTAACAAAATCCGTCAGCAGCCTTATACGGTAGTTTTGTTTGATGAGATAGAGAAAGCCCATCATTCTGTCTTCGACGTATTTCTGCAGATCATGGATGAAGGTAAAGTACATGATAAATTAGGAAAAGAAGGGGATTTCAGCAATGCCCTGATTTTATTTACTTCAAACATCGGAAGCGAAGAAATAGTAAAACAGTTTGAGGAAGGAAAGGTTCCCGAATCTTCTTCTCTGATGCAGATTATGTCCAATTCAGGAAGATTCAGACCCGAATTTTTAGCAAGAATTACAGAAATCATCCCTTTTGCACCGATCACGGAATCAATAGCTGAAAGAATTTTCAATATTCAGTTAAGGTCACTTCACAAATCACTGCACCGATTGGGAATGGCGCTTTCAATTACGGATGAAGCTGTTAAAAACCTGGCGTTAGGAGGTTTCAGCAGTAAATATGGAGCAAGACAGATTTCCGGGGTGATCAGATCTCAATTGGCGAGACCTATCTCAAAGATGATTGTAAGAGAAGAAGTGAAATCCGGTCAGACCCTGACCGTAGACTGGAGTGCAGCGGAAGAAAAAATTGATTGGAAAGTCAGTTAAATATATTCGATTCAAATAAAAAATCAGAATGCCAGAACCATCATGCATTCTGATTTTAAAATTATGATTGTAAGAATGAAAATATATTTCAGTAAAATAATATTGGCAGCGCTGTTTTTAATATCCTTTGAAATAACTTCTGCTCAATATCTCTCTGCAACAGATACCTCAGAAAGCAGTGTGAAAAAATACAGAAGGATCATCAGTTCAAATAAAGAAATTGTTCAGTTTATTGAAAATTCACTTGCTAAGAGAGGGCTTCCAAAACATTTGAGGAATTTAGCGTTGATTGAATCTCATTTTGACAGAAATATCACTTCTCATGCAGGAGCAGTGGGCGTCTGGCAGTTCATGACGGCTCATGCCAATCAGTATGGACTGACTGAAGACCGGCGTAATGATTTATATAGAAGCACTAAAGTTGCGGTAGTTTCTTTAGGAAATTTGTATAAAAAATATAACAACTGGGTCACGGTGGTTGCAGCTTATAATTGTGGAGAAGGAAATATTGCTAAAGCCATGCAGTCTGCCAACTCAACTCAGTATCATGTTTTTTCCAGGTATCTACCTGCTGAAACCATTAACCATGTTAAAAAATATCTGAATGCATGCTATGCAACCGGAGAATTAAACAGTGTTCTGACCAATTATAATACTTCAAGGATGAAAAAAGCATTTGATGCAAGATCCGGAACCAGGGAGGAGTCATCTCTTTCTGAAACCGAAATCAATGCAGGATTCAGTCTGAAAATTATTGCAGAAGAATTACATATCCCTTTACAGGATATCTTCATTTGGAATCCTGAAATTGAAGAAGAGCTTCAGAATACCGGAGAAAGCATCCTTCATCTTCCGACAGATTTAATGCCTGATTTTTTATTGAAAAAAAATAAGATTCTTTCCCGCTCTGTAAAGGAAGGGAAGAATATTCCGTCAGAATGATTTTTCATCGATCGTAGAATTACGACATGAAATCGTAGAACTACTACAAAATTTCAAATAAATAATAAAAAGCCGCTGAACCGTTTTATGGTTGTTATCTTTGAGTAACAAAATCAGATCATTAAAATATTCACGATTAAAATTTATTTATCATGGCAGCAAATTCAAGAGGAATCTTAAAATTCAACGGCAGTGAAGGACAGAAATTATTAAAGCTGAACTACAGTGTAGCAAGATCTACAGATGTTTCAGGCAGGGTAGCCTCAGACCCGTCCAACGCACTGATCAAATTAACGATCGAGGCAACGGAAAAATCCGACATCCTTGAATCTTTACTGAATGGAAAATACAAACCTACTTCCGGAGAGATCACGTTTAACAAATCTCATGAAGAAGGAACACTGATCACTTTAAACTGGGAAAACGGATACGTGATTCAGCATGAAGTTGATTTCGATGCAGTAGACGAAAACTCAATGCTGATCAGCTTTGTGGTAAGTGCCGAAAAGATCAACTACGGAAATTCCGCTTACGAAGGAGTATGGCCTACAAGCTAGATGATACAATCCACTTATAAGTATCATCAGATAAAGTAAGACTGTCTTAAGACAGTCTTTTTTTTACAGAACAACATCATAAAAAGCTATTTTTCTGTAAAGATTACTTACGGTATTAGCTTAAGCATATTAATTTATGTTATATATATCATACATTTTTGAATAATTTTTGTATATTTAACCTACCACACAATCTACGCATATGAATATTTCAGAACCAGGCATGGGCAGTTTCCGTC
>CAURNW010000038.1:0-7067 GCA_963526305.1 uncultured Chryseobacterium sp.
CCAGGAACCGTCCGGTCGAAAAGAAGATTCCCGGGAAAGGATGGGAATATATGGTGTATGATAAACAGGACAGGCTGGTGGCCACCAGGGATGCCAACCTTGAAGCGAAAGGACAGTGGCTGTTTACCAAATATGATCAGTTTGGTCGGATCGCATTTACAGGAATCAGTACCGGGGGAGCAAGAACTGCAGAACAGGCAGAGGTGGAACTCAATGGCAGCAATAATATGCTGCGGAGTGAAAGTGTGGGATTCAGCCATGAAGGAATGGATGTCTATTATACCGGAAGAGCCTACCCCGCAGATAATAAATACCTAAAGCTTCTGAGTATCAGTTATTATGACACCTATGCTCCTTATAGTTTTAATCCTGCTTTCCCTGCGACCGTATTTGGGATTTCCATCATCACTGACAACAGTACCGGAAATAATATCAGCACCAAGAGTCTGCCTGTGATGAGTTTTGTGAAAAACATTGAGGATGACAACTGGACAAAGAATTACACCTGGTATGATACGAGAGGAAGAGCTGTTGGAGATCACTCCATCAATCACCTGGGAGGTTATACCAAAACGGAATCCGAACTTGATTTCTCGGGAACCCCGAAACAGGTCGTTACCCGTCACAAGAGGTTGAATAGCGATACGGAAAGAGTCATTACCGAGAACTTTACCTATGACCATCAGAACAGGTTGTTGGTGCACACCCATCAGGTAGACAATAATCCTGCAGAATATCTGGCTCAGAATGAATACAATCCCCTTTCGCAGTTGAAAACAAAGAAAGTTGGTGGAGCAAGTTCATCTACTCCTCTTCAGACCGTGGATTATCAGTATAATATCAGGGGATGGATGACGAAGATCAATGATCCTGCGAATTTGGGAAGTGATCTGTTTGGCTATAAAATCAAATACAACCAGGTGGAAGGAGAAGAAAATCCCAACACTGATTTTATGGATCTTAAAGTCAAACCCAGATTTAACGGAAACATCGCTGAAGTGGACTGGAAAACCAACACGGCAGCAGGTGACAACCTCAGAAGGTATGGATATGTTTACGACAGCCTTAACAGACTCCTGGCAGGTTTTTATCAGAAAGATGTCAATCCTTCAGCTAAAGAATATTTTGAAAAAACAGCATATGATCTCAACGGGAATATCACCAACCTGAAAAGATCAGAAGGGGTATTACAGGGAAGCGCGACGGCTATGAGGATTGATGACCTTAATTACAGTTACACCGGAAACAGATTAAACAGCGTTACGGATATTTCAGGTCAGTATTCAGGATATCCCGAAGCTTCGGGAAATCCCATTTCGTATGATCTGAATGGAAACATGGAAGATCAGAAAGATAAGGGGATCTTAAAAATAAATTACAACATCCTGAATCTTCCGGATTATTATAAATTTGACATAGAATACATCGTCAGAAACAAAGATGGAGAAAATGAAATTCGGAATGTAAGGTTAGATTACCTGTACCGTGCAGACGGCACAAAGCTGAGAAAGAAATACACTTATTTTTTTAATAAGGGTAAAGCAGAGCGATACAACAGTACAGACTATCTCGACGGTTTTCAGTATTCCGGAAGCCAGGGAATGATGTCCTTGGATTTTCTTCCCACTCCGGAAGGATATTATGATTTCAAAAATAATAGTTATATTTACAGCTATACTGATCACTTAGGCAATGTAAGGCTGAGTTATCAGAAAGATGAATCAGGAAATGCAAATCCTGTTGATGAAAATAATTATTATCCTTTTGGATTGAAGCATGAAGGATATAATTATCTAAGTGGAAGCCCAGCCTATCAATACAAGTATAACAATAAAGAATTACAGACTGAGACGGGCATGTATGATTATGGAGCGAGATTTTATATGCCTGATATTGGGAGATGGGGTGTTACAGATCCGTTGGCGGAGAAAATGCGTCGTCATAGCCCTTATAATTATGCGTTTAATAATCCTATTAGATTTATTGATCCGGATGGAATGCAAAATGAGGATTGGAGAGATAAAAATGGCAAAGAATTATCTTCAGATCAATTAAAAAATGTAAAAGTTTATATTTTTTATAATCCAGACACACTTGGCGGTTTTGGTGACCAAACAATGAAGCAATACGCTGACTATGAAAAAAAATTTGGAAAAGGAAGTGTTGCTCTTAGTGACGCAATGACTGAACAAGATTTTGCTCAAGATTGGGGAGATATGGAAGGAAAACCTTCTGAAATTGTTATGAATCATCATGGAAGTAATCAACAGTTACATTTGAATATCAATCCTGATGATAATCTAAAAACTTTAGATGGAGAATATATAGTTTCTACCAATAATGGCAAAACTAATAGTTCGCAAACACCAGGAAAGAAAATTTCAGACTTACCAGATCCGAAAGCTGATATTTCAAAAGCTACATTACTTTTAAATACATGCAATTCAAACAATCCGGATGCTTCACCAATGTCTGCAGGGACAACATTGGCAAAGGGATTTAGTAGAGATACCGGAGTTGGACAAGTTAGAGGAACAAATAAAAAAGTTAATTTTAATGGTTCTGGTCAAGCAACTACTCAATGGTATTATGGTGGAGTTTGGCAATATTTTAAGAACGGCCAATCACCATCACAAACAATGAGTCTTCCGTCTGGAAACTTTAGAGTTTATCCTTAAAAATCTTACTCATGAATAAAAAAATAATCTTAGGAATATCATTTCTGCTACTAACACTTTTAATCTTTTATTTTGTTAATAAAGAAAGGAAAGTTGAAACTGAATTTGTAGGTGAGTATAATTATAAAATTTTTAACGATTCTCTTTTTAAAAATTCATATTTTCATGAGAGTTTTGGATATGTAATATCTGATTACGATTTAAAAAGTATTGGTATTAGTATTTTGTCAAATAATAAACTTAACAAAATAGATGAATATATTTTCGTTATCAATCATCCAATAAAAAAAGTTGTAGAATATGATGATGGAATTGATTACGTAAAAAAAACTCCTATAAAAGTTGAACTTGATTCAACGAAGGCTGCAAACAAAATATATATTTATCGATTAAAGGATCAAAATAAATATAGACTTATGTTGCCATAGTCTCCCTTTGAAAACAAAAAAACCTCGCAAAAAGCGAGGTTTTTTTGTTTTCAAGCAGCTACATTTTTATTAAAGAAGTGTTATTTTATATCATGCAATACACTAGAAAGTGCATCTTTCAATTTGCGTTTTCCCCCGCTGCACAAAGTCTACCTACTTTGAGCGGATAAAAAACAAACCCTTTTCAGACCGTGGATTACCATAATATCCGGGGATGGATGACGAAGATCAATGATCCTGTGAATCTTGGAACAGATTTTTTCGGCTACAAAATGAAATACACAGATCCTGAATACAACGCGGTAGGATCTGGAAGATATAATGGGAATATTGCAGAAATTGACTGGAATATGTCTACCGTCAACAGCCGGAAAAGATATACCTACTCATACGACGGTTTAAACAGATTATCAGATGCGGTCTATACAGAACCGGATCAGACAGATCCAAATACCTTTTATTATAATGAGAATCTGACCTATGATAAAAATGGCAATATAAAAACGCTCAAAAGATTTGCCTATCCGGAAGTGGGCAGTACAATAGCATTAAAGGTAGATGACCTGGACTATCAATATGAGGGTAACCGTCTCACTCAGGTTATCGAGACATCTTTAAATATCGGATATGAAGGGGGTAACGGGATAATGGATTATGACAATAATGGAAATATGACCGCTATGCCTGACAAAGGTCTTTTTAATATGCGTTATAATCATTTGAACCTTCCCTCAAAAATGTCTATTTTTCAGCCCTACAATCCAGCTTTTGGAAGTTATGATATGAATTATCTCTACAGGGCAGACGGTGTAAAGCTCAGAAAAAAATTTACATCAGTTCCCGAGCGTTCAGGAAATGTCACTACCAAAATTACTGATTATCTTGATGGGTTTCATTATAACCAGACTCAGGTTACAACTCCATGCATGTTTTGTCCGGTTGAATTTGCTTACGAAGAGCGTGCCTACCGGAAGGTGGCTCCACAGCCTATAGGATTGGAATCTGCTTTCGTACTTGATTTTGTGGGTACTTCAGAAGGATTTTTCAGTTTTAAAGAAAATCGTTACATTTACCAATACAGAGACCATCTTGGAAATGCAAGGGTCAGTTATGCTAAAAAAACAGACGGCACTGTAGAAATTACAGATACGAATGATTATTATGCTTTTGGACTTAATCACATAGGTGGTGTTAATAAAGGTTATCTGGGAAGCTATTACAATTATAAGTACAATGGCAAAGAAATTCAGGAGACCGGAATGTATGATTATGGAGCGAGATTTTATATGCCTGATTTAGGAAGATGGGGAGTGGTAGATGCGTTGGCGGAGAAATATAGAAGGTTTTCACCGTATACTTATGCAGTAGACAATCCAATTAGATATATTGATCCTGATGGCAGAGCTGTTAATGATATTATCATAGTAGGCTCAAATGGTAAATCCAAAGAAGCTATTAAAACATTAAAGCAAACTGCCGCGGGAAAAGCTATTTGGGACAAGTATAGTAAATCTAAAACTGTTGATATCTATATAGCTGTAGGTTCAATACCTACAAAAGATGGAGCTGCTGCAGAAACTTTATATGGTATTCAAAATACTACTATGGTTACGGCAGGAAAAATTAAAGCTAATGAGAGATCTGAAAGTTCTGAATTTAAAGCTTTTAATGGAGTAGATATTTCGAAAAGTAAAGGAAAGGATGTCGCTTTAATTCTATTAAATTCTAATCCAGATAATGGATCGTTTGGTACAACAGAGAAAGCTGCTGCAACCAAAGCATCTAGATCGGGAGGAGAAGATAAAGTTGTATATGATAATGCTGAATCAATTTACCATGAAATAAAATCTCATGTTGACTTAAATAAAAGTAAAGATCAGCATGGTGATTATGGTTCAGATCATACAGGAGTACTAAGAGAAGATTTTAATCCCAAAAAAGGATCTCCAGCTGAAATAATACAAACCCAGTTAAAAGAATTACATGAAAAAAATAAATCAACTGACATTAAATAAGTTATTAATACTATTTTTCTTTTTTTTATTTGTTTTTTCTTTTTCTCAACAGAAAAAGATCAATTATACAATAATTAAAGATTCTAATCAGGAGCCATTAAAAAAAGAAACTATTGTTTATTATTTTTTAATTAATAAAGAAAAATTTATTTTTATTAGAAAAAATAAACTTTATCAATTTACTTTTTCTAATGATAGTACAAAAGTTAGTGGTTTTTTAAATATTAGAAAGGACAAAATTATTTTTTCAGAAAATAAGAAGACATTCAAAAAAATAGAATATCGTAAAAATATAAATCAATGTAATATAGAATACTTTGGGAAGTTTGGAGATGATATTTGTTTAATGTTTAAGGGGGGAGAAGAATTTGAAGTAATTCAAAAAGGATTGATACCCAGTCATAAACTCTACGTTTCAAAAATCTATTGGAAGAAGGGCTTTGAATATCCTGATAAAATTTATTTTAAGGAACAAGGCTCTGCAAAAGAATTTATTGCATTAGCACAACCAAATTAATTTTCTTGCTCCCGCACGATTTTATCGTGTGGGAGATAATAAAAAAACGTCGCCATTTTGCGAGGTTCTATATGCCGGATATTGGAAGAAGGGGTGTGGTAGATCCGTTGGCGGAGAAAATGCGTCGTTGGCCACTATATAATTACGCATTTGACAATCCGATTAGATTTATTGATCCGGATGGGAGAAGTCCACTTACAGATTATTATAATTTAAGTGGAAAAAAGATTGGAACTGACGGAGTAATAATGGGGTAAAGGTTGTGGTTAAAAATGATAAAGAAGCAAAATCAATCTCGAAAAGAAAAGGGAATGTTAATGCAAGTAGTGTAATATCAGGCGTTACACTTCCAAGTACAGCAGTTCTAAAAGAAAGTTTAAACGTTTTAGATAGAACTTTGAATAATGGAGGTAAAAAAGAAGAAAGCTCGATCGTAATGACAGATGGAATTGCTTTACAAGGAAAACAAGGTCCGGAAGTACAATACGGTAAAGACGCTTTTGCAAGTGCTACATTACCTGATTTACCGATGTATTGTACTCCTGCAGATGTGGAAGCATCAATACATTCACACCCTACAAAAACAGAAGTTGTAGGAGAAAAAGTTTATAGTGGTAATGCTCAGGAGCCTTCAGCCACAGATGCAACAACCTTTGCTCAATATGACACAAATGTTATTGTTGGACCTTTAGGTTATTCTACGGGACAAACTGGTGTCAATACTTCTACAGGCAGGATGGAAACAACGACCAATGCTAGCCCGAATGGTATTGTTATTTATAATAATTCATATCCTGAACCATTAAAGCTTGAAACCAAAGCTGTTAAACGAATTTTAGAATAATAATATGAAGAAATTGATTTATATATTTTTGCTGTGTATAAGCTTTTATACTTACGCTCAAAAAAGAGATGCTAATATTATAATATTGGTTGATGGAGAAGTTGTAAAATATACATATGCTAAAATCGGTTTAGAAAATGGTAAAATAATAAATGGTACTATACAGCCTGGAAAACTTCAACTTAAAGAATCTGACTATAAAATATTAGAAGATAATCAAATCAAATCTTTTCAATTTACATACTCTAAAAATTGTAAAGGGGAATCGGAGTCAAAAACTTACGAAATAGAGGATTTTAAATTGACTTGGTTAGACCAGCCCTATATTGTACTTTATGTTTATAACACGGATAACAGCAAGTATAAAAAGATTTATAATCCTTTACCTGGCAAAAGCTATACCTATGAGTATGATTATCCAGGTGGAGCAATGCGAAGACTTCAGAAGTCCTTTACTAAGGAACAGAAGAAATGTCAAATAAATGAGTAAATAACAACTCCCTCGCTTTTGCGAGGGAGTTGTTATTTACACCGCTATGCCTGACAAAGGTCTTTTTAATATGCGTTATAATCATTTGAACCTTC
>CAURNW010000039.1:0-4234 GCA_963526305.1 uncultured Chryseobacterium sp.
CAGATCCGTAGATCTCAGGCTGCGTGGCATTGGCAAGGGGATTGGGAACGATGGCTCCATTCATTGTTCCGCTCTGCGGTACGGGAAGGTAATCCTTCACCTGTCTTCCGAATCCGTCGTATTCGATGTGGGTCACAACATCTTTTCCTGTAGGTGAGGCTTTTACGTTAACAACCTGTTTGGGTCTTCCCAGGCCGTCGATATACTGAACAGTTTCCACACTTTTTGGATTGGGAAGGGCAGGATCAGAGAGATAGGTCTTGGAATAGACGTAATTTTCGTTCGTGCTTAGATTTGTGCTCTGTGCATGGGACAGGCCCACTACAAACAGGGCACTGATCGGGATGATTATTTTTTTCATGAGATGTGTTTTAGTGTTTGTAATTGTATTTGAATTCTTTTAGGATCTTGCCTGTTGCATTGTTTTCCCTTATTTCTTTGAGCCTGTTGGCAGTATCATAGAGATAGACTTCCCTGATTCCTGAAGGAGGCGTGATCCCTGTTACCCCGATCATAGGATCATAGGTATAGGTCGTGATCTGGTAAGCTGCCAGGTCAGGGTTTTTCCTGAACGCATCCAGGGCATTGATCAGTGCCGGTTCATTAGCCGGGTCTAAGGCATCTGCATCGGAAGCTGCGATAATGGCTGAAGCCAGGCTGCTCACCTGAGCGTAGGTGGCTCCTGTGATCTTCGTAATGGGCTGGGTTGTATTATATCCCCAGATGATGGAGGTCGTGATGCCGTCTTTGGTGGTGTACTGCAGGAGATTGCCTTTGCTGTCGTACTGGTCGTAAATAAGCTCTGTGTCGGGATTACCCGTCCCAAAAGAAGACTGAATGCTTTGCGGAAGATAGGATACATTGGAAGTCCAGTTATTGGCATAATTAACTTTTTTTGTATCCAGTAATTTCCCATTGCTATAACTTTCTATTTTTTCTATTTCAGAAATCCTGTTTTGTGAGTAAGTAGAATTTCCCGAATGATAAAAATATTTTGTCTTTAATTGTGTCCCGTCTTCTGTATCCGCGATATGTTCAGAAATTTGTTTATTTACCGGATTGTAGCTGAAAGACTCATTTTTTTCTGTAATCTTTTGATTACCGTTTTCATAAAAATAATTCTTTGTGTTTTTAGAGGATAACATTGCCCAACCATATGTTTCAAATATAGGAAAAGGAATATAGTTGGGGGTATTGATATCAAGAGGCAATCCTCCGAAAAATTCTTTAGGTGTAGTGTAGCCAGAACCGCATTGCATGCAGAAATATGAATTCGACTGAACCAAATTTATGTAAGTCTGATAATCTTTAGGATAGTTTGGACTGGAACCATTATAAATACTGCTAGGTTTAGAAAATTTAATTCCTAAGTATTCTTCATTTTCAACAAATGTATAGGAATTTACAGTTTCGTATAGTTTATTTCCCAAATTATTAAATGCTTCTTCTTTTTTAAGCAATCCTCTTTTGTAATCATAATCCTTTGGTTTTACAAATGGAGGTCCTCCAAAATTAAAAAACTCAGCATAATGATCTCTTGGAGAGGTGTATATATATGAAATTTTCCCTTTATCCTTTTCGCTCACAATTACATTTTGATAACCAATGTTTCCACCGTTAGTCTTTAAAATAGCAAAATTACTATTGGAAGAAGATAATGTAGCGTAATGTGAAGCTTCATTCAAAACCCCGTTACATGCTGCAGATCCATTATAAGCAGCCCACTTCAATTTGGTCATAAAAGGAATTTCATAATTAAACTCAGGTATTGGTCCAACTAAAGAACCACTGCTGTAATCTAAAGAGTCTGACAACTGATATGAAAATTCCTTTTCTTTTGCTGAAATGTAAAGACCAGGATTGCTTAAATAATCCGATATGGGTATATTTCTATCAAAATAGCTTATTTTTTTTATTCTTATACCACCACCAAGCATCACTTTCGCAGTACCGGCCTCTTCAAAAATATCAAAATTTATGGCCCCTGTGCTATTATGATTTGGGTAATTAAAATCATTCCAAAGCAATTTATACGTAGTATTTTTTTCTAATATTATGCTGATACAGCAAGTTGGGTTAACAGAATCACATGATATATTCCCTACCGGAATCCACATACTGCCATTATATTTAGCGAGATTTAGTGCAACATTTTGAGCCTGTGAATCTACAATTGTCGGATAAAACGTAACTTTTCGATTACTATTACTTACAGGAAAATTATATGAGTTATTGGTTGGCGTAAAATTTAAAGATTTAGAATTTTTAAAATTGTAACTCATATTCTCTGCAGTGTTTGGAATAGGCTGATTCCCAATAAACGAAAACTGGTTGGATTCGTAATTAAAAAAAGCTGAGCCACCTGTTGGGTATTTTATTTTTTGTAAAACGTTTGTGTCACAAAAATCAGGCATAGTTATTCTTCTATCCGCTTGGGTGTCACATCCCTGCAGATTGAAAAACCCCCACCGGTCTTTCCCTACAGTATATCCGCTCGTATTTAATAAATCTTTGTAATAAAACTGATAATCTCCCACAAAATTATTCTCAGAGTCCGTTTCTTCAATTTTTTTCAGAAACATTCGATTATTCATCACTTCCAGATAATTTTGTGTAAAATTGAATTTTTTTAATTGATGGCCATACCAATCTTTTACCGTTACTGATTTAAGATATGGGGCTCTGTCATTCAAATTTATATTATTATCTTCTCTTCCCTGAAGAAATTGAAATTCAATCTTTCCCTGATTAATTACATTAATTGTCTTAACCTTCTTGACATTTACATTCGTAAATGAGTTACTCATTACCTGTACCGGAGGTATATCATCACAATAATTAAAATCTCTATAATAGTCAGCCATACTGCCGGATGTGAAATCGTGTGTAATTACATTTGATCTCGTGAATGACTCAATAAATGTGGTAGAAGCAGTTGGCGATATTTTGTCCTGATATAAAATATTTACAATCTCTTGGTTGTTGGTATCAATTACTTTTGATAGGTGAAAAGAACTATTAAACACTTCATTATTATAAAAACTATCATTACTTACAAGAACTGGACTTCCATTTCCATCATTCTTATAAGTAGTTGTCCTGCTATTTCCAAAATGAACGGATGTTTCAATTACATCAAAAACGTATTTATAACCTTTATCATCATAAATAATAAACCCTGTTGGTACATACGTACTTGGATCATAATTGTTGACAATTTTCACAATGTAATTGTCCAGAGGGACAACTTCTAATTTATTCAGAGTGAGATTCTTTTTGATATAAAATCTTCCGGCATTTCCCATAAAATTAAATTGCCAAAGGTCATGCTCACTGTCATACATACTAGTTTTACTTGCAGTCCAGATAAATTCGTTGCCTAAATTGTAATTCGCTGAATTCAAATTGGGGTTGTAATATGTTTTATGTGAATTGAGTATGTTTTCACTAAATGCATAAAAGGAATTGTGGTCTGTATGATAAATACCCACCTTCCTTTTACTGTAGTCACCAGCATATATATCTTTTAACATTTCATCCGCATAACCCTGAACGGTCCTTGTTACAGTTCCGCCAAAAGAAAGGTTCCAGCCCAAACCTACATCACTCGACACTTCATCAGCTGCAATGCTGGAGGGATGATATTTTAAACTTAAATTTACGTTAACCTGTTTTGATAATGTTGGTAATGACATTAAAGGGACACTGACATCTGGAATTCCTGTGTAATTACTCACTGGAATTTCTTCAAATTTCATCAATCCTGCTACTGAAGGTGATGGAGGGATAACCGACGGTTGGCCTGTTAAGATCTCAGGATTACCTTGGGAAAATAAAAAATTAAACGTATATAATAATACGATTGAATATATCTTTCTCATCTGTTTTTATTTTTTTATCAGTTTAGCATTCGCCGTTTTATTCGTATCCGTTTTCACCGTCACCAGATACGCTCCCTGAATCAGATTCTGCGTATTGATCTTCGTGACTTTATTATTGGTCTTTAAACTCTGCAGCTGTCTTCCGCCCATATCATAAATGGTGATATCCGCTTCTTTGAAACCCTGCCCTGAGCCTGTCGAAGAGTCAAAACCTATTTCTACATACGCATAATCAGACACAGGGTTAGGATAGATCTTGATGTCCTGCTTTTCGATCAACTGATCCAATTGCTTATCTCCCAGTTTCACGATCTTCCAGTTTTCTCTGCCCAGTTCCTCAGCACTGGTTCCTG
>CAURNW010000040.1:0-3666 GCA_963526305.1 uncultured Chryseobacterium sp.
AGGGTATAACCAATCAATATGTCATCATTGAATCCAGAAACAGTACTGGTTTTTCTAGAAACGGAATGCAGATTTATTACAGCAACGGATATTTCCTTGATATACATACTGTCTTGTCAGTTAATTATTATGATACTTATCCTACAGGCAGTCCGGCAGTACCTACTCAGGTATTGGGACAAAATGTTCTGACACAAGATGCTCAAAACTCTAGTATCAGCACTAAAAGTTTACCCGTTGCTTCTTACGTAAAAAACATTGAAGATGACAACTGGACAAAAAACTACACTTGGTATGACATCAAAGGAAGACCTGTAGGAGGCCACTCCATCAATCATCTGGGTGGTTATACCAAAACAGAATCAGAGCTTGATTTCTCGGGAACCCCGAAACAGGTGGTCACCCGTCACAAGAGGTTGAATACTGACACGGAAAGGGTGATTACTGAGAACTTTACCTATGACCATCAGAACAGGTTGCTTGTTCATTCGCATCAGGTGGATAATCAACCTGTCGAATATCTGGCACAGAATAAATACAACGAACTCTCACAACTTGAGACTAAAAAGGTCGGCGGGGTGAATTTGGGAAGTGGTCTGCAGGCGGTTGATTATAAATATAACATTCGTGGATGGATGACGCATATCAATGATCCTGCGAATCTAAACGGAAAATTCTTTGGATATGAAATTAAGTATAATAACCCCGTCTATTCAAGTGTCTCTTCCGGAAAATTTAATGGCAATATTGCGGAGATAGACTGGAAGAACTCTGTAGAGGATGTTTTAAAGAGATATAATTACACTTACGATAATTTAAACAGACTAAAGAATGGATTTTATGCTGAGCCGGGTTCTACCAATCCTCATAACGGGAATTTCGATGAATATCTGACCTATGATTTAAATGGAAACATAAGCAATCTTCAGCGAAAAGCTGTTCCTCTTTCGGGACTTACATCTACATTAGTGGATAATCTTGACTATCAATATACAGGAAATCGTCTAAATAGAATTGTTGAAAATGCTATGAATGATACCGGATATGAAGGAGGTAATAATTTAATTGATTACGATTCCAACGGTAATATGAAGAATATGCTTGATAAACAGATTCAAAGTATTGGATATAATTATCTTAATTTGCCAAATTCTTTTTATATACCACAAATTAATGGGTTAGGAATGCAAACTTTTTTTAATCTGAATTACCTATACCGGGCAGATGGCACAAAATTAAGAAAAATCTACTCAACCGGAGGGGGAAGAGGCCAAGCGACAACAAATAATATAACAGATTATCTAGATGGATTTCATTATAACAAAATTGAGACGATAGCACCATGTCCATGGTGTAGAACGGAGGTGGCTTATGAACAGCAGGCTTTTCAAAAAGGGGGAATTATTATTCCAGTAGATCCTAATCTTCCAACGTTGCCATCAGTATGGAAATTAGATTTTGTTCCAACGTCAGAAGGGTTTTATAGTTTCACGGAAAATCGTTATATTTACCAGTATAGAGACCATTTAGGTAATGCAAGAGTTAGCTATACAAAAAATACCGAAGGAACTCTTGGAATAACGGATGTTAATAATTATTATCCGTTTGGTTTAAATCATATTGGAGGATTAAAAGCATCTTTGAGTGGTTATAGAGATTATAAGTACAATGGCAAGGAAATTCAGGAAACAGGGATGTATGATTATGGAGCGAGATTCTATATGCCGGATATTGGAAGATGGGGTGTTGTAGATCCCTTGGCGGAGAAATCAAGGAGGTTTAGTCCGTATAACTATGCTATAAATAATCCGATAAGGTTTATTGATCCGGATGGTAGATCGGAAAGTGACTGGATTAAGAAAGATGACAAATGGACTTATGATGCAAATATTACAACAGCCGCTCAAGCTCAAGCTGCAGGAGCAGATGCATTTGCAAAAAATGGTTCAGTAGTGTCAAACACTAGAATTGGAGCTGATGGAGAAGTTGGTTATGTAAGATTAAATGATGGTGGTACAGCAGATTACATGCCGGATAATCTGTCAACAGCGATGGTGAATTTTTCACATGAGACACTTGGCGGAACAGTAACCAGTGGTCTTCAATTGGAAAAAGATATTTCTCATTTAGGAAATGAAGGAGGAGATTATTACTCAAACTTAGGAGGTGCAGGAGTTGGTCAAAGCAGCCCGTTTTTTAGACCTGAAATAGATAAAATTGTAGATACACAAGGTTATTTTGGAGGAATTTATAACGGTTTGAGCAGAGGAGATAAAGGAGATCCATCTTTATTGAATTTCATGGTGGACGGAATGTCTTTAATAGATATGAATAAGTCTTCTTTATCAGGATCTCCAGTAAAATCAGATACATTTAATATTTGGACTACACAGGCAACAGGACTCTCACGTATGAAAGATGGCACGCCATATGGTTTAGAAAGAAAAAATGTTAGAGGTTTTGGCTTATCGAAACAAACTCATGATTCCATGATGAAAGTTAGTAATGACTCTACAAACTATTGGAATAAAAAATTAAGAAAATGATTATGAAATATATTATTTTATGCAGTTTGTTTCTATTCTTTGGATGCAAAAAAGAGGTATCTCAAAAAATATATTATCCAAACGGAAAGTTCAATTACGTTTTAAGTAAAAAGTCAGATACTACTAAAATCACATTTTTTGATAAAAGTGAAAAACCTGCGATGAATTTGACTTTTTACAAAGATCATTTTATTGGAAATATTTCTTATGGTAAAAATTCCAATTTACCATTCAAAGACTCTATTGTTATTGATAGTATAAAAGGAGCATATTTTTATGGCACAGAATATATTCTTTTTGAAAAAGGAGCTAAACCTATGGGATTATATAGATACAAAAGAAACTCAGATTTTAGAAAGTCATTACAAAGCGCTCAACCATTTGGGATTCATAATAGCTTTGATATGAGTGGGAATATTATCGAAAAGACTGAATACATTATTGTAAATGACACTGTATATAACACAAAAATTGCACTTTAGAATGAATTATCAAGTACGTTTTTTATTACTAATATTTTCTATTTTTCTAATGAAATCATGCGCAAAAGAAAACGATATATCTTATAATATTTATGATAAAAACGGTTTTATTAAAGCAGATGGAAAGTTTAAACGAGATCAGTTTATAGATACAATCTACATTTATAAAGAGAAAGATAATGATAATTACAATGATCATTTTGATACATTTATAATAATAGATAGTTCAAAAAACAATTATTTTTATGGTACTGAAATAGTAGAGGAAAAAAACACTCACAAAATTTTTTCTAAAGGAATATATAGATTTAAAAAATCTTCTGATCCACTAGAGTGTTATCAAAGTAAATTAAAAACTGGATATTTTGAGTTTCATAATATCGATGGTAGTTTACATTCAAAAAAATTCTATCAAATAAAAGGAGATTCTTCTTATGAGATAAATTCAGCTGAGAATAGTAAATAACCCCGCTGCGCAAAGTTTGCAACTTTGAGAAAGTAAATAAACCCATCGCACTAGCGATGGGTTTATTATTGTAAAAAGCAAATAATTTGTTCTACAAAATTATTAAAAACGAGTTTTGGCAGTACAATAGCATTAAAGGTAGATGACCTGGACTATCAATATGAGGGTAACC
>CAURNW010000041.1:0-3484 GCA_963526305.1 uncultured Chryseobacterium sp.
CAATACGCAGAATCTGATTCAGGGAGCGTATCTGGTGACGGTGAAAACGGATACGGATGAAACGGCGAATGCGAAAATTATTAAAAAATAAAAATATGATGAAGAAGAATACATTATTGGTTTTAGTTTTATCCAACTTATTATTTTATGCTCAGGGAGTACAAAACTATCAGAATTTCGGTGGGAATTTTTTCCCGCAAAGCCCAAATGCGACACCGTTTGCTTATGCCGGCAAATATCCTGTAAATATGTACAAAGGAGTTCCGATAGTTGATATTCCATTATTTAATTTTCATGATTTAAATGCTTCTCTCAGCTATAATATTAAATCAGTAAAACCTTCAACCATCCCGACATGGGTAGGATTGGGATGGAATCTGGAAATTGGAGGTTCTGTTACAAGAATTGTAAATAGTGGTGTCGATGAAGTTTATGTGAGCGGAACAACTCCAAACAACAGATATTCTTATCTAGACAATTATTCTGCTTTGGACAATCCAAACTGGGACAGTATGCCTGCTTTACAAAATTTCTATAATTCAAATTTACAGTTAATCATGCAGTCCCTGCCAAATGCAGTCCCTGATCCCGATGAATTTATTATTAATATAGGCGGGCTTACAGGAAGCTTTTATATGAATGAAAAAGGAAAATGGATCGGCAGGACACGTAAAGGACGAACCCTTAAGATTGAACATCAATATAAATTTGATTATATATTACAGGAAAGAACTCTACTGGGAGCAAATTATGGCGGAACTAAAACGCATAACCTTAAACGGATTTTATATGGATTTAATATTATTACAGATGACGGTACAAAATACGTTTTCGGATTAGATGATAAAGCAATTGAATTTAGTTCTATACCTGAAACTGTAGACCTGAATTATAATCCTCATATTGTTCCTTCTGCATGGAATATCAAAGAAATTATTTATGCTAATGGCAAAATGATAAAGTTCACTTATGAGAGAGACGAAAGAAGTGTTTTTTTGGTAAACAGAGGGGGAAACAGATCTTATTACAAGCAGGGAAACAACTCCGGAAATATCGGCAATTCCGGAACTTCAGGCAATCTGTATGCGCTTTATTCTAACAGAATCAACAATGTATTTTTAAAGAAAGTGGAAGGTGAAGACTTTATTGTTAATCTTTCCAGATCATTAGCCAATCAAAAAGAATATGAACAATTTGATGTTCCGACAAGCCAGTGGGTTCCACCTTACACGCATCATATATCCAGTTACTACCGACATCAACATTGGCATAAATTAGACAATATAAATGTTACAGATAAGGCAGGAAGGACGATTAAAAATATAGTTTTTAATTATAACAACGATGCAAATGACCGATTAATGCTGAATAACGTAGTGATTAACGATATTGAAAAATACAGTTTTCAATACAATCCACAAAAACTTCCAAAATATATTTCAGATGCCACTGATCACTGGGGTTATTACAATGGCACAAGTTTTTATGATTCAGCTATCAATTTAGATGTTTCACAGGATCAGCAGAAAAACATATTTCAAAATATATACCCGACCTATAAAACTCCAAATCTAAACTTAAGCAAAGCACAAACTTTGGAAAAGATTATCCATCCTACGGGAGGAAGTACATCTTTTGAATATGAATTAAATGATTATTCAAAATTTGGAGATAAAGATCTGGATGAGACCTATCTTAAAATAATTCCTACTGCTAACAATGAGACCGCAGGTGGGCTGAGAATAAAGAAAATACAATCCTGTAATGAATCAAATAATTGTATAAATAAAACATATTCTTACCTAAATGATGATGGGGTAAGTTCAAGTGGCGTTTTACCCTATAAGCCTGTATATTTATTACAGGGGAATGAAAGTGTAAATAACCTGAGTTTCTGGGAATTTAACTTCAATTCCTATCAAAGTTTAAAAGGAGAGGACAATTCAGTCGGATACAGTAAAGTCACTGAGACTGATGATAACGGAGGAAAAACAGAGACTTATTACACCAATCTCGAACAGGACGGTTACAGGGATAAATCTGGAAATAGATATTACGGCTGGTCAAATTCAATATTGTTTAAGCAATTACCATATCTCTCATTTTCTTTAATGAGAGGAAAGCCGTTAAAGGAAACTGTTTATTCCAATACTAATAATAAAATTCAGGAAACTACCTATCTATATACTCAGCAAACCGATTATTTAAGAGCCTACACATTTAATTCCAAACAGTTTGGACAAGCACAGCCGGCAGGTCAATTCACAAGCCTAAACGGAATTTCTTACGGAGCATTATTAGAAGCATACAATGTAAACTTTAACACATCTTATTTAAGCCAGAAAAAAACGACCTCTCAAAACGTAGCAACTACAGAGCAAATTTTTTATAATTACACGTATAATGTTCCAAGTTCAATATGGAAAACAGATGCAGAGGGAAACAGCTACAATACAGACTATCAATATGCATTTGACATAGGTAATCAAACAATGCTGAATGCGTATATGGTAGGAATTCCCATAATTAACGAATACAGAAAAAATAATATATTCCTTTCAAAAACAGAGACTGTTTACCCCATGTCTATACCAACTCTTCAGACGGGCAATTTACCGATGCCTACTTCTGAGATTTATTACAGTCCCCTCAATATCAGCCCCACAACAGAAATAGTGTATAATAAATATGATGATAAGGGCAACATACTTCAGTTTACAACAAAAGACAATATTCCTACCACTATTATATGGGGATATAATAGAACAAAACCTATTGCAAAGATTGTCGGTGCTACGTATGATCAACTCCTGCAATATACTGCATCTATCATCACAGCTTCTGACAAGGATAATATTCCGCCACCAGGAATCACGTCAGATCAGACGGAACTGGATTTAGATATTGCATTAGATAATTTCAGAACAGCTTTATCTGATTACCAGATCACTACCTATACCTATGATCCTCTGATCGGGGTAACAGGGATTACGCCTCCTTCGGGAATCAGGGAAGTTTATCTCTACGATACTGCCAACAGGCTTAAAGAAATAAGGGAGAACAATGCAACAGGCAAGATCCTGAAAGAATTCAAATACAATTACAAACACTAAAACACATCTCATGAAAAAAATAATCATCCCGATCAGTGCCCTGTTTGTAGTGGGCCTGTCCCATGCACAGAGCACAAATCTAAGCACGAACGAAAATTACGTCTATTCCAAGACCTATCTCTCTGATCCTGCCCTTCCCAATCCAAAAAGTGTGGAAACCGTTCAATATATCGACGGTCTTGGAAGACCCAAACAAGTTGTCAATGTAAAAGCCTCTCCTACCCAGAAAGATGTGGTGACCCACATCGAATACGACGGATTCGGAAGACAGGTAAAAGACTTTCTTCCCGTACCGCAGAGCGGAACAATGAACGGTGCCATCGTTCCCAATCCCCTTGCCAATGCCACGCAGCCTGAGATCTACGGATCTG
>CAURNW010000042.1:0-3312 GCA_963526305.1 uncultured Chryseobacterium sp.
AAATTTTAACAACGATAACAAGGAATTATTAACCAAAAACTCTACTTTTGAGTGTACCTAAGAGGGGGGAGATTACAGTAATCTTTCTGCGTGCGCTTTACATAAAGCGTTTCTAAAGGTTCCTCCATAACAATAATTTTTTGTGTATCGCTATTTCAGGACTAGACACACTATAAAACACAAAAAACCTCGCATTTTGCGAGGTTTTTTGTGTTATAAAGGAACGAGCGAGAAGCTTGCACCAACGGGGCTTTATTCCTTTATAAAGAACAAGTGTACCCTTGCTCTTTCTTTTGTCATCTTACCATCAACAATTCTAAATAAGTTTGACGTTTGCATCATCATTCTATCATCATCAATACTAAAGATATAATAAACAGTATTAAGAGTATCCAAATTTTTAAATTGATATGTTCCTATTGTGTTATACTTCTTAGCAATTGTATTATTTGCACTATCGAAAATGCTTTGTTTGTCAACAGTGACATTTTTATCAATTCTAATTTTTTTTTCTAATTTCTTACTATCATTAAAAAAAACAGCATTTGTAAGTTTCCATTTGCCAAATGCTTTTTTTTGTTTTTCTTCAGATAACTTTACCCCTTCCTTACCTCCAATATACTTTACAGAATGAATAGAGGAGATCTCGCTATTTACTTTATTAGATTCTTTTTTGCTGCAAAACACTAAAAAGAAAAGAGAAAAAAAACTAATAGCTCCTTTGATTTTTTTGTTGTTGTATTGTTTTGACATCGACTGATTCATATTTTTTTTGTCCAAATTGTATTTTTGATTGATCTTGTTGTCTATACAAGGAGGCTCCTTGTAAACTTCCATAGCCTCCTCCGCTAACTTCTTTGTTATAATTCATTACTTGTTGTAATGATCCTTTTACAGGAGAACTATCAAACCCAAAATAACTTTCCCATTGTACTTTTCCATTTTTTGAGCCTACCGCTTCCATCATGTGGCCTTCCCATAATAGGATATCACCAGTTTTGAAATTTGTCTTATTAAAAGCCTGAGAGGATTTATAGCCAGAATCTAATAGAAAACCTCTTATGTTTTCTATATTATCATCTACAAAGAAGTAACCATTTGTTAATACATATCCATAACAATTAGTCACCTGCATTGCATTCTCATTGGCAAAATTAGTCCTGTTTACAGGCAAAAATCCATACTCCTTGTCCCATTGTCCTATTGTTTGCTTAACATTTAGGGTAGCATTTCCATTTATTGATTTTAATGTCCCAACTCTAGCTTTTATATTCTCTCTATAAAGTTCAACGCTATCTTCGTAATTCCAATTATTAATATACTTTTGCCAGCTGACTCCTCCCCAAGAACCTTTAGGACCAGGACCATTTCCCAACTGATTTTTTAGTGCTAAAAAGGCTGATTGTGCATCTGCTCCTGTGTATGTAGTCCCTGAAGCAGTTTCAACTACTTCTCTACCATCTGGATCAATATATTTTATAGGATTGTTTAATACATATGTATAAGGTGACCATCTTCTAGAAACTTCCGCTAATGGGTCAATCACACCCCATCTACCGATATCGGGCATATAAAATCTTGCACCGTAATCATACATTCCCGTCTCTTGCAATTCCTTTCCATTGTACTTATACTGATAAGCATTCTGCGTTGTCGCTGTATAATTATGCAGCAAACCGAAAGGGTAATAATTATTGACTTCAACTATTTCTCCAGGCTTCCAGTAATCAATACAGTTCGGCGGGTTCCATGGTGACCACGGTCCATCACACTGCTGGTAATAATATGTTCTCGGCTGAATAACTCCATCCTTACTCGTATCACTATAACTTAATCTCACATTACCCAGATGATCTGTGTAATTATATATATACTGATTTTGAATTACATCATAATATCCTTCAGATGTAGGAATAATTCTCAGTTTCATTACCGCAATCTCGTCAGGATCGATCACAACCAATCCTCCACTTGAACCTTCTGAAGGTTTGGTTGACTTATACTGAAATCCATCAAGATAATTCGTTTCTATATCTCCAAAGAGCTTCTTTACTTTTACTCCGTCAGCACGGTAAGTGTAATCCGTTACCTGGGTATTCTGATTAATCTTTACAGGTAAATTTAGATAATTATATTGAATTGAAGAAATACCCTTATCCAGATGTTTAGTCATGTTTCCGTTACCGTTTAAAACACCGTTATCATATTCAATGGTATTATGATTTGTTAAGTAAGGATAACCGTTGCTGTTTCCTATCTGCTCTTCCGTTACTTTGATAAGCCTGTTTCCTGCGTAATCGTATTTCAGATCATCTATTTTCAGCGCAGTGGTTCCGGAAACAAGTTCCGCTGATCTTTGCAGTCTTTTAATGTTTCCATTAAGATCATACTCATTAATTTCAAAATATTCCTTTGCTCCTTCAAAACCGCTTCTCTCATAAAACCCTGCGGACAACCTGTTTAAAGGATCATAGGTATAAGCATATCTTTTTAAGGGTTCATTGTATTCTGTTAAGGTTTTCCAGAATACTTCAGCTATATTTCCATTGTATTTTGGCTTTACTTTCAAGTCTGCAAAATCGGAATTAGGGTTTTCAGATCCTTCCCTTATATTATAATTGATTTTATAACCAAACAGGTCACTTCCTAAATTTAAGGGATCATTGATATGTGTCATCCATCCACGAATGTTGTATTTATAATCAACCGCCTGCAGACCGCTTCCCAAATTCACCCCACCAACTTTTTTAGTCTCAAGTTGTGAGAGTTCGTTGTATTTATTCTGTACCAGATATTCGACAGGCTGATTATCCACCTGATGCGTATGCACCAACAACCTGTTCTGATGGTCATAGGTAAAGTTTTCGGTAATAACTCTTTCCGTATCAACAGCTAATCTTTTGTGACGGGTGACCACCTGTTTCGGGGTTCCCGAGAAATCAAGCTCTGATTCTGTTTTGGTGTATCCTCCAAGATGATTAACAGAATGGCTTCCTATTACTCTTCCTTTAGTATCGTACCACGTATAATTTTTTGTCCAGTTGTCGTCTTCAATATTTTTTACATAAGAAGCGGTAGGTAAACTCTTGGTACTTATATTTGAGTTTTGAGCATCTTGTGGTAAAACATTCTGTCCCAAAACTTGAGTAGGAATTGCGGGGCTTCCTGCTGGATACTCGTCGTAATAATTGACAGAAAGGATCGTTTCTATCTGGCTGTACAAACCATTAGTGTAATAAATCTGCATTCCGTTTCTCGAAAAACCAGTACTGTTTCTGGATTCAATGATGACATATTGATTGGTTATACCCT